>CAWJWP010000033.1:0-402500 GCA_963846495.1 Thermoanaerobaculia bacterium
GTCGGCGTCGGCCCGCTCGCTGGGCCGGTGGTGGCGGCGGCGGTCGTCTTCCCGCCCGGCGTCGAGATCGACGGCGTCGACGACAGCAAGAAGCTCGACCGCGAGACCCGCGAGCGGTTGGCGGTGGAGATCCACGAGAAGGCGGAGGGCGTGGCGATCGCCGCCGCCGAGGTCGAGGAGATCGACCGCATCAACATCTACCACGCAGCGCTGCTCGCCATGCGGCGCGCCGTCGAGGCGCTGCCGATGGTGCCGCAGCACGTGCTCGTCGACGCGCGGCAGGTGCCGGGCCTGCCGATGCCGCAGAACCCGTTCAACAAGGGCGACGGCATCAACTTCTCGATCGCCGCCGCGTCGATCGTCGCCAAGGTGTACCGCGATCGGCTGATGGTCGAGCTCGACGGCGCCTACCCGGCGTACGGCTTCGCGCGGCACAAGGGATACGCCACCGCCGAGCACCAGGAAGCGATCCGCCGCCACGGCCCCTGCCCCGTGCACCGGCAGAGCTACGCCTTCCTCCACGAGCTGTGCGGCGAGGCATCGCCGGCCTACTACGAGCTGCAGCAGCGGATCGCGGGCGCTCTCGAGCCGCAGGAGCTCGCCGCGCTCGGCCGCGACATCGGCGCGCGCCGCGAGGAGCTGCCCGAGGTCGAGCGCAAGAAGCTCGAGGCGGCGCTCGACCGCCGCTGGGACGCCGTCACCGCGTCGCGCTGAGAGCAGAGTCCCGGCGAGCGAGCTCGTGGCCGTCGACGACACTCCCTTCGGCGCCCTCGTCGCGCCGCCGCCGCAGCTGGCCGCAGCGCCCGGGGCCGATGCTCCGGACGTGGTGATGCAGCTCGGGCGCGCCCTGCACTGCGCCGGCAGCCCGGCGAACCGCATCGAGGAAGGGATGGAGGCGGCGGCGCGCCGCCTGGGTCTCGTCGGGCAGTTCTTCTCCACCCCGACGGCGCTCTTCGCCTCCTTCGGCGACGAGCACGGCGCCCGCCGCACCATCCTCGAGCGCGTCCAGCCGGGCGAGGTGAACCTGGAGCGCATGTCCGACCTCGACCAGCTGCTGGCCAGGCTGGCGGCCGGCGCGCTCGGCCCGCGCGAGGCCGCCGCTGAGCTGCAGCGCTTCGACCGCGCCGGCGTGCGCTACGGCCCGGCGCTGACCACGGTCTCGTTCGCTCTCGCCTCGGGCGCCGCGGCGCAGTTCCTCGGCGGCGGCGTGCGCGAGGTCGCGGCGGCGACGCTGGTGGGGCTGCTCACCGGCGTCCTGGCGTCGGTCGCCGCCCGGGCCACCGCGATCGGCCGGCTCTTCGAGCCGCTGGCGGCGGTCCTCGCCTCGCTCACCGCCACCCTCGCGGCAGCGGCGCTGCCGCCGCTCTCGGCCTTCCTGGTGACGCTCGCCGGGCTGATCGTGCTGGTGCCGGGACTCACCCTGACGGTCGCGATCAGTGAGCTCGCGAGCCGGCAGCTGGTGTCGGGCAGCGCGCGGCTCGCCGGCGCGGTGGCGCTCTTCTTCGCCATCGCGCTGGGCGTGGCGGTGGGATCCGAGCTCGGCGCGCGCATCGCCGGCGGGCACCCCGCGGCCGTGGCACCGGAGCCGCTCGGCGAGCTGTGGCGCTGGGCGGCGCTGGTGGCCGCAGGGCTCTCCTTCACCGTGCTGCTGCGAGCGCGGCCCAGCGACGTCGGCTGGGTGCTGCTCGCCGGCGTGCTCGCCATCCAGGGCGTGCGCCTGGGCGGCTGGTTGCTGGGGCCGCAGCTCGGCGCCTTCATCGGCGCCCTCCTGGTGGGGATGGGGGGCAACCTGTACGCGCGGATGCGCCACTGCCCGGCGGCAGTGATGCAGGTGCCCGGCCTGATCGTTCTCGTGCCGGGGAGCCTGGGGATCCGCAGCCTCGCCGCGCTGCTCGAGCGCGACGTGCTGTCGGGCGTGCAGACGGCCTTCGCCACGACGCTCGTCGCCATCGCGCTCGCCACCGGCATCCTGCTCGCCAACGTGCTCATCCCGCCGCGGCGACTCTTATAGGGATAGGAACACCCCCACCCGAGAGAAGACTGGGTTTGTCTGCCACCCCTCTCTCCCCAACCCCTCTCCCCTCGCCGGGGAGAAAGGGGCCCCGAGGAAGAGGCGCCGGCGGCTCGTGGGTCACGGGAGCTTGACGAGCTCCACGCGACGGTTCTTCTTGCGCCCCTCCTCGGTCGCGTTGTCGCCGACCGGACGATCGGGCCCGTAGCCCTTCGCCACCAGCCGCGCCGGCGCCACGCCGTAGAGGCCGAGCGCCCGCACCACCGTCTCCGCCCGCTGCCGCGACAGCTCGCGGTTGCGCTCGGCGGTGCCGGTCGAATCGGTGTGCCCCTGCACCTCCACCCGCAGCTTGGGATCGAGCGCCAGGAGCCTCGCCACCTCGTCGAGCACCGGCCCGCTCCCCGGCTGCAGGTCGGCGCGGTCGGTGGCGAAGAGCAGCCCGTAGACGGCGACGCGGCCGTCACGGGCGATGGCGGCGAGCATCTCCTCGGCGCCGAACGCGAGCGAGGGGTCGAGCTCTGCCTCGTCGACGATGTCTAGCGTGACCTGATCCTTGCCGCTCCACAGCGCGCACCACGTGCGGCCGCCGTCCTTGCGCGGCAGGCTGAAGACGAGGCGATTGCCGGTCTTGGCGTGCACCGAGCCGCCGGCGGCGAGCGCCTCGCGCTCGTAGTTGGCGACGATCTGCACGTCGCTCACCGATTCGCCGCTGCCCGGTGGTCGCCGGTACTGGCGGTACCAGCGCTTGCCCTCGATGTTGCGGCTGACGACCTTGCCGCCCTCGGTGTAGCGCACGCTGAGGCGGCCGTGCTCCTCCGTCTTCGGTTGGCCGCTGGGAATGAACCCTTCCATCGGCCGGATGACGGGGTGATCCGGCGGCGGCGCTGCGGCAGCGAGCGCCGGCGTGGCGAGCAGCGCCGCGGCAGCGACGAACGGGAAGAAGTGCGGGCGCAGGACCGGTGCGTGCCTCACTGCATTCGTCTCCTCGAGATGGTGCGCCCACTCTACGCACAACCGGCGTTCTCTCCAACGCCGCCGTGCCTGCCGCCTTTCGCAGCCGCGACCCATGTCACGGGCTCCGCGGTCAATCAGCGGCGACGGCGCTTGCGGGTCGGACCGCTCGCGTCGAGCTCGACGAGCTCGTCAAAGCTGGCGATCACCTCGGCCGAGGCGCTACGCAGCAGCTCGGCGGCGCGCCGGGCACCGCTCGTGTGGATGAGCGACCACAGCGCGGCGTCGCGCACGCCGTCGTCTCGGTCGGCGACGAGCGCGAGGATCGGCGCCTCCGCCTCGCGACGGCGATAGAGGCCGAGCAGCTCCGCCACCGTCGTCCGCACGTGCGTGCTTTCGTTATCCGCGAAGGCGAGCACCGGCGCCACCGGGAAGCGTCCGCGCGCCCGCTCGAGTGGCATCTGGAGGTTCGATAGCGCATCGCGCAGCTCCGCTTCCTCGGTAGCGCGACGCGTGCGCTCGACGGCGGTACGGAAGGCGCCGCGCACGCGGCGCATCAGCTCACGCGTGCCTGGCGGCAAGCAGACGGCGCAGACGCAGGAGCCCATGCCGTCGCCGTCGGGCTTGCCGGTCCAGCCGACGAGCTGCGGCGTCGCACGCACCGACACCACGTCGCGGCGCGCGATGCTGCGGGCGACGACGACCTGCGCGCCGTCGGGATGGTCCATCACCCAGCGCGCCGCGGCGGCCGCAGGCAGCAGGCGATGCGCTTCGCCGAAGCGTCCGACGTGCACCGGCTCGTCGTCGGGCAGCCGGAAGTGGACGGCCACCATCCGCTCGTCGTGCCAGCGGCGCAGCTCGCGCAGCCACTGGTGCGAGGTCCAGAAGCTGGGAACGACCGGCATCGCGAACACCGCGCGCGGCAAAACGAGGACGGTCCCGGTCTCGTCGGCCACGCGACCGCGCCGCCCGGAGATCCCGACGCGGCGGATCGCCCGCTCCTTCGAGACCGGCGCCAGGTGGAGAAGCCGCATGTGACGATTCTCGCCGAACGAGCCTCGTGTTGCGCTGCGTTTCAGACGTAAATCGGCCGCCGTCTTGCGGTGCTGCTCGTCGCCTGCGCGTCGAGCGGGCCGACGGCCAGCAACACCGGGACCGCGCCCGAGATCCAGCTCGCCCAGGAATCGACCAGCTTCGATACCCTGGCGTTTTGCGGACCGATACCGCTGAACTACGTGGTCCACATCACGAACCCGCTGTCGGTGCCCGTCACGTTGAAGCGCATGGAGCTGCGCACGCAGGGCACCGGCGCCTACCGGCTCTACAGCGAGGCCTTCGGTCTGAACCGCACGATCCCGCCCGGCGGCGAGGCCACCTTCAGACTGTCGACCTGGGGCCGCAGCGCGGCGGCTTCATGAGCGAGCCGGTGACTCTCGTCGGCACGGCCCTCTTCGAGACGCCCCGGGGACCGGTGGCGCGGTTCTTCACCGAGTACCTACCGCAGCCGGCGTAGCGCGCGTCGTCACCATCCGCGGCCTCCGCCGGCTCGCCACAGGCCGCTCGTCGCCGCTCATGCGAAGCGATAACAGCGGCCCTCAAGACCGCCGCCGGAGTGGGCCGCGGCGCTAGAGGGCAGCATTAACAGGCGCCGCGAGAACGGCAGCAACTTCCACCTGACAACGGTCGCCAGCAGCTAGTCTTGAGCCATGAATTGGTTTCCTGAACCGCTGGTCGAAGATCCCACCTGGGCTCGCGATAATGAGGACGATCTCGCTTGGCTGCGCCGATCGACATTGCCAACGGCGCAAGCCGTCCGTCGATTCCTCAATGAGCAGCTGGCCAAATTACCGCTTGCTATAGCCGAGCATCTTGCAACGCGACTGGCGTCGCACTGGTCTAGCACGTTCTTCGAGCTGATCGTCGGGAGAGCGCTGCAGGAGCTGGGGGCAGATCTCGAGGTTGAAGTTGCCAATGCCCGAGGATTCAGGCCCGACTATCGGGCACGGTTTCCTGATTGCCACGTGATCGTCGAAGCAGTATCGCCCCAATACGACCGCGGGATGGCCCAGGAACGACAGCGCGCGGACGCGCTCTTACCGTTCGTTCGCGAGGCCCTCCCGTCGGATTGGGCGGTACTACTCGGCGAGCTTCCGGACCTTGGTCCTGGAGAGTCTAAACAAGCCTTTAAACGTGCCTTTCGCGAGCTTGTTCCAAAAGATGCTCCTTTACATGCCGATGACTGGCGCGATGCTGAAGTCGAGATCGAATGCGGAACAGTGGACGTTACGTTCATTCCAAGGAAAGCGGATGCAGAGGCGATCGTCGCTGGCCCCGTTGTCGGAGGATGGGATGACTCGGAGGAGCGCATCCGCTCGGTCGTGCGGCGCAAGCGCCGCCAGGTGCGTAGCGAGCCTTACCCAGTGCTGCTCGCAGTGGCCGGCGGTCGTCTGCCAGCGCGCTCGGACAGCTTCGATAGAGCCCTGTTCGGCAGGAGCTGTACAGTGGTCAGCTTGCCCAGTCGCCGCTCGCACAACGAGCTGCGATGGGACGGACTGTTCATGAGACCAGGTAACGACTCACCCACCTATGCGGGTGTGCTCGCTGTCCCCAATGCCGGATTCCGCTACGCCGGCGATCCAGTTCTGTACTTGCACCCTCGCTTTGTCGGCATTCTCCCCAACGCTTTCGCTGCTCTCGAGCGCAGAATTGCGTCACCGCCACACGGCATCGACGTTGTGCCGGCGGGCAAGCCTGGCTTATTGCAGTCACTTGGATTCGTCGTGGATATTTAACCGACGCCTCCGGCTGCCAATCCGATTCCGCTCGCCCGTCAGCCTGAGCAACCTCGGCGGCGCGCCGCGTCGCCACGCGTAGCGAGGCGACGGCGCTTCCGTTAACCGACGCCAACACTGGCCCCGGAAAGATCGGGGAAAACGAGTGGCAAGGTGGTTTACACCGTTCTCTCCGATGAGAAGCCTGACGCGCCCACCCCCGCCCGACGACCACGAGCGCTCGCTACGCGTCGCAGCTCGGCTTTTCGCTGGTCGAAGCAGATGGCGCTGGCGGCAAATGGCCTAGTCGCAGGCGGCCGCCGGCAGCAGGGGGGCGGCTTGTTCCGGCTGGGCGTGTGAGCTGTCTCACTCGGCATGCGCTCGTCTGACGCCGCGTCGGGGCTCCGCTATCCTCCCGGCGCGGAGCCGCGCCCTCGATGCACCTCGACGACCTCAGCGACGAGCAGCTCATCGCGCGCTCGCGCGAGGCGGGCGACGGCGCGGCAGGTGCCACCGAAGCACTCGACGCCCTCTTCTGCCGCTACCACGCCAAGGTCGCGGGTTGGTGTCTGCGCTTCTGCGGCAATCGAGAAGAGGCAGCCGATCTCGCACAGGAAGTCTTCCTGCGCGTACACGAACGGCTGGGCTCGTTCCGCGGCGAGAGCCGCTTCTCGACCTGGCTCTACACCGTTGCCCGCCGCGTCGCCATCAACCGCGGTGAAGCGGCGCGGCGCCGGCGCGCCGAAGGTCTCGACGATCTCCCCACCGAGCCCGTCGACCCGCAGCCGGACGCCGAGACTACGACCGGCCGCGAGCAGGTGCTCGCCGCGTTTCGCGAAGCGATGCGCGACGACCTCGAGCCGCTCGAGGCGAAAGTCCTCTACCTGCACTACGTGGAGGGGATGACGTTGCCCGCCATCACCGAGCTGCTCGCGCTCGACAACCGGTCAGGCGCCAAGGCGTACATCGTCGGCGGCCGCCGCAAGCTCGAGCGCCGATTCGGCCAGTGGCTGGCGAGCGAAGGAGGCCTCTGGTGAGCCGCTCACTGTCCGACTGGCTGCGCGACGCCTACGCCGATGGTGCCGCGGGCTGTCCGCCGCCGGAGGCGTTCCTCGCCGACGAGCTGGCGGCGTTGACGCCGGAGCAGCGGCGGACGTTGGAAGCGCACGCCGACGGCTGCCCCGCCTGCCGTGCCGAGCGCGAGCTGGCGCGCGCCTTCGACGAAGGCGAGGCGGGCGCCGCGGCCGAGGACGTCGAGTGGGTGGTGGCGCGTTTGCGTGGCACGACGGCGGGCGGCGCGACGGCGCCTCCGCCGCCGTCGCGCGAGGACACGAGATCCGCAGCCGCCGCTGCGCCCATGGCGGCCGAGCCCGCCGGCGGAATGCCGCCCGGGGGTCGCGTCGTTCCACTGCGCAGACGGTCGGCTGCGCCCTCATGGACGCGGCTCGCCGCCGCGGCGGCGCTCGTCGTTGCTGCGGGCCTCGCCTTGTTCACCGCCTACGACCGCCCGCCGGGGCTGCCCGAGCCACCGCGCGGCGGGGTGGTGCGCGGCGGCGAGGTCGACGTGCAAGCTCCTATCGGCGAGATCGCCGAGCCGCCGCGCGAGCTGCGCTGGCGGCCGGTCGAGGGCGCCGCACGCTATCGAGTGAGGTTGATCGCTGTGGACGGAGATCCGCTCTGGGACGATCGAGCAATGGCGCCGCCGGCGGCGATCCCGCCCGCCGTCGTCGCGACGTTGCACCGGGCGGTGAGCTACGACTGGACCGTCGAGGCGGAGGCGCCCGACGGCAAGGTCCTCGCGAGGTCGGCGCAGGCGCGCTTCCGCATCCGCGCGCTGCCCGAGCCGGCCGCAACGGAGGGAACGCGATGAACGGAACGATGACGATAAGGACGAACCAGAGCCGCGAGCCGCAGGCGAGCGGCGACGTCGTGGAGCGGGTGTGCGGTCAGCCGCGCAGCCGCGGAATCAATCGCGGGCTACTCGCCGTGCTGGCGCTATGCGCGTTGCTGTTGACGCTGTCCGGGCCCGGCAACGCTTGGAGCTCGCATGGCATTCAGAAGAGCGGCGGCGATGACGACAGCGGCAGTGGCGGCAGCGGTGGCGGCGGCGATGATGACGGTGGTGGTGGCGGCGACGACGACGGCTTGAAGCTGCGCCTCAACGACGCCATCGGTCAGCCCGGCGGCCTCGTCGCGCTCGTCGTCCGCACCTACGCGGCGCGGCCGCTGCGCCAGGGACGCATCACCGTGCGCGTGCGCAAGGCGCCCTCGAAGGCGCTCGGCCTCACCGCAGACGCGGTGACGCAGCCGGCGCGGCCGCTCACCTTCCTGCGCGCCGTCGTCTTCAGCCGCAACAACGACGCGGTCTCCACCGCCCGCGCCACCAACGGCGTCGACGCGCAGAGCGTCGGCCTCGACTTCAGCTCGCGCTCGGCGGGGATCAACGCCAGCGACGGACCGCTCGCGGTGATCTTCATGCGCCTCGACCGCGGCGTCGCGCCGGGCAGCGTCTACCAAGTCGAGATCGATCCTGCCGCGACGGGCCTGACCGACGCCGCGGGCGCGCCGCTGACGATCGAGCCGATCGAAGCCGAGCTGCGCGTGCGCGCGCCGAAGGCGCCGTACGCGCTGGAAGCCGAGGGCGACGAGGTCGAGCCCGGCGAGACCGCGGAGATGGGCGTCGAGACGAAGGAGCCCTTCGCCATCTTCGGCGGCCGTATCACCTTGCGCTGGAATCCCGCTGCGCAGGGCGGGCCGCCGCAGGTGACAATGGACCCCCGCTACGGCAAGTCGACGTTCCGCGTCGAGACCTCAGCGCCGGGGCTGCTCGTCGTGACCTTCCAGGCGCCCAACGGCACCCTCAACTCGGTGCCGGGGCGGATCCTCGACGTGGCGATGCCCACCAACCCGTCGGCGCCCATCGGCACCAGCTCGGCCGTCACCATCGACCGCGCGGGGAGCTGGCTGCTGGCGAAGAAGAACCGCCGGCTCGCGGTCAGCTTCGAGGCAGGCGAGATCGAGTTCGAATGAGCCTCGCGCGGCGCGACCTTCGCGTCGCGCGACGAATGCGTGACACCGGCCGGCGCCTCGTCGCGCCCGGCAAGATGACTCAACCTCGGCGCGGCCGCAGCGCCCATGCGAAGGCGGCGATCGCGAGCAGCGCGAGCGCCGCCGCCGCGACGAGCGCGCGCCCGCCCATCGCGCCGCCGAGGCCGCGGCGCCAGGCGGGCAGGTCGACGACCGGTCCGCCGTCGCCCACCAGCACGTAGGCGGACCAGAGCGCCGGCTGGTTCCAACGCGCGTCCGCGCGCAGCCGCTGCTTGGCGCCGCGCAACGCCTCGGCCGGCGCGAGACCGCGGGCGAGCTGCGCGTAGAGCTGCGGCATGAAGGCGGCGGTCGCCTCGTCGCCGACGTCCCACAGCGTGGCCACGACGGCGGGGCTGCCGGCGGCGAGGAACGAGCCGGTGAGCGAGGCGAGCGTGCGCCCTTCATCGAGCGGCGAGACGAGGGCGGTGCGGCAGGCGGCAAGCACGCTCAAGCGCGTCGCCGCGCCGGTCGCGGCGATCTCTGGCGGAGTGAGGCGGCCGTCGTCGCCTCCCACGGCGTGCAGGCGGATCGCGGCGCCGCGGCCGGGTGGCTCCTCCACCACCGCGTGAGTGGCGAGATGAAGCACGGCCGGCCGGCGCGCAACGGCGGCGCGGAAGCTCGCCTCGCTGGCGGCGTCGCCGGTGTAGAGGAGCCGCGATCCACCGAGCAGCTCGGCGATGGCACGCACCTCGCGGTCGGCGGCCGGGACGTCGGGTGCGGCGAAAGCGGCGAGCTGCAAAGCGCTCGCGCGATCGCGCGCGCCGCCCGCCATTCGCAGCAACGTCGAGCTGCTCGGCAGGTAGGAGACGGTGGCGAGCTCGACCAGCGGCTTGCCGCCGCCGGCCGGCAGCAGCTCGAACGGCAGGTAGTGGAGCAAGCCGTCGGGCGCGATGCGTAGCTCGCCGCCGCGCTCCGGCAGCGGCAGCGGCGACGGCAGCAGCGTGCCGGCGAGCCGAGCGAGATCGCGCGCGTCCGGCTCGCGTCCGCCGGCGAGGGCGCGATGCACGCGTGTCACCGCCTCCAGCACCGTCGCCGCCTCGCCGAGGTCGGCGAGCTCGACACGGCCATCGTGCAGCATCCAGCGATGCAGTCGCCCCTCGCCGACGAAGTACTCGATGGCGACATCGCCGCCGAGCCATGCGCCGACTTCGGCAGCCGTGCGCGGCGGCGCCGGCTGGCGGCCGGGGCCCAGCATGTCGAGGAGGTCGCGCGCCTTGGCGCGCTGGACGACGGCGAAGGCGCGCTCGGCGAAGCCGCCGTTCGGCTGCGCGGCGGCAAGCCGCGCCATCACGTCGACGGTGGCGGCGTACACGGCGCGCTTGTCGCCGAAGTAGCCGGCGCGCCAGGGTGCCTGCACCAACCCGGCGCGCACGCGCTCGATCTCGACGAGCGCGGCCTCGAGCTGCCGCAGCGCGCCGTCGAGATCGCCGCGCGCGGCGGCGATCCGTCCCAGCCCTTCGAGCGCCGACCAACGTCCCTCCGCTGAGCCGCTGCTCTGCGCCACCGCGAGGCAGCGACGGAAGAGCGCCTCCGCTTCGGCGAGCTTGCCGCCGTCGCCGCCACGCCGCGCCTCGTCGAGCAGCAGCCGGCCGAGGTAGAAGAGGTCCTGCACCTGCTCGGTGCGGTCGCCGCTCCGCTCGGCGAGCGCCAGCGCTTCGCGGTAGGCGGCCTCGGCGGCGCGCGGGCGGCCGAGGTTCAGGTGCAGCGCCAGCGCGCGGTTGAGCTCGGCGTTGGAGAGCCCCGACACGTCGCCGAGGTGGCGATAGATCGCCGCCGCCTCGTCGAACGCTGCGAGCGCGCTCACCGCGTCGTCGAGGTTGCGGTAGATGACGCCGGCGTTGACGAGCAGCCCTGGGCGTTGCCGCGGATCGCCGCCGTCACCGTCGTCCTCGGCGAGCAGCTGCTTGTAGAGCGCCACCGCCTGCCGGTACTCCCCCACCTTCTCGAGCACCACCCCTTCGTTGATGCGGGCGATGCGCAGCTGCTCGCCGGCCCACGGTGCCTCGCGCGCCGCGGCGGCGATCGCAGCAGCCTCGCGATAAAGCCGCATCGCCTCCGAGTAGCGCCCGACGCCGAGCGCGAGCGCGCCGAGGTTGCCGAGGTTGACGACCACTGACTCCTCATCGCCGAGCCGGCGGTTCAGCGCCAGCGCCTCGCGGTAGCTCGCCTCCGCCTCGCGCGCGCGGCCCAACGTTTCGAGCGCGAGCCCGAGGTTATTGGCGGTCTCCGCCACCGCCGCGTCGTCGCCGAGCGTGCGGCGCAGCCGCAGCGCCATCTCGCAATCGGCGAGCGCCGCGGCGTGCTCGCCGAGCTCGCCGGCAAGCACGCAAGCGTTGTTGAGCGCCGCCGCGCGGTCCTCGGCCGGCGCCGTCGAGCGAGCCACCGCGCGGTAGGCCGTGAGCGCCTCACGCGACTGTCCCTCGGTGTGGAGTCGCAGCGCCTCGTCGAAAGTCTGCGCCCCCGCGCCGGCGGCGACCGCAAGCGCCAGCGACAGCAGCAACGCAATGCGCGCGAGACCGATCTCTCGCCGAACTGTTCCCGTCGCCCCCCTCGACTGTCTCAACTCGGTGAACAGCAGAATCGGCGAGCGGCCTGCGGGCCTTCGCCTGAACCGGAAGGAGATCCCATGGCCACGCATCGACCGCTACTGCTCCTCACCACCGTCGCCCTCGCCACTTTCGCGCTGGGCGCTTGCTCGCAGGGCTCGAACAGCCCCAGCGAGCCTTCCTTCGGCTTCGACGACTCGAAGGCGATGGTTGTGTCCGACGACCTGGGCGCCGTAGCCGGCGACGACACCGCCAAGCGCCACGGCAGCGACGACGATGGTAGCGCCGACGACAACGGCGGCAACCGCGGCGGCAACGACGACGGCACGGCGAGCGGCAACAGCGGCAGCGGCCGCGGCGGCGACGACGACGGCGACAACGACCGCCAGCGCCGCAACCGCGGACGCAATCGCGGCCGCGGCGGCAACGGCCAGCCCCAGCCGACGCCCACGCCCGGCCAGCCGCAGCCGACCCCGACCCCGCAGGCGCCGCGCGCCGGCCAGCAGTTCGAGGCGGCCGTGCAGTCGGTGAACGGCAACACCATCACCCTCGTCAACGGCCAGCGCATCACCGTCAACGGCCAGACGCAGTGGAACGCCCGCGGCGACCTCTTCTCGCTCGCCGACATCAGCGGCTCCCTCGCCGCCGGCCTCAACCCCCGCGTCGAAGGCCGCGGCAACCGCCAGGCCGACGGCTCGATCGTCGCGGTGACGATCAAGGGCGAGCACGACGGCGACTGATCAACCTGCTTGCGAGGACGGTACACCCCGTCATTGCGAGGAGCGAAGCGACGAAGCAATCTCGATCCGGCACGCGCAACAGGCGCGTTGAAGATCGAGATCGCCACGGCCGCTTCGCGGCCTCGCGATGACAGCTGAGAGAGCGGCTCGAACACCGGGCCGAGCGAGTGAGCGGCGACAGCGCCGCTCTCTCGCTGTTTTTGCAGCCCCGCAGCTGCGTTCGCGCCCTGCGCCTCGCCTATGATCGTCGCGCCCAACGACGGAAAGGAGCGTGACGGTGGACGAGCCGAGCGATCCGCGAGCGCTGTCGCGACGGGCCTTCGTCAAGTCGGGTCTCGCGGGCGGCGCGCTGCTCGCCGGCGGCGCCGCGACGCTCGCCGATGGCGCCGCAGCGGCCACGGCGCCGATGGCGCCGCCCACGACGCCGGCGCCCTTCGAGCTCGAGGAGCTCACCATCGCCGAGTTGCAGGAAGGCCTGAGCGCAGGCCGCTTCACCGCCCGCTCCCTCGTCGCCGCCTACACGGCTCGCATCCACGAGCTCAACGCGCAGGGCCCCGAGCTGCGCGCCGTCATCGAGCTCGACCCCGACGCGCCCGCCGTCGCCGAGGCGCTCGACCGCGAGCGGCGCGAGAAGGGGACGCGCGGGCCGCTCCACGGCATCCCCATCCTGCTCAAGGACAACGTCGGCACGGCCGACCGCACGACGACGACCGCTGGCTCGCTCGCCCTCGCCGGCTCCATCCCGGCGCGCGACGCCTTCGTCGCCGCGCGGCTGCGCGCGGCCGGCGCCGTCTTCCTCGGCAAGGCCAACCTCTCCGAGTGGGCCAACTTCCGCTCCGAACGCTCCTCGAGCGGCTGGAGCAGCCGCGGCGGCCAGTGCCGCAACCCCTACGCGCTCGACCGCAACCCGTCGGGCTCGAGCTCGGGCTCGGCGGTGGCGGCGTCGGCGAACCTCTGCGCCGGCGCCGTCGGCAGCGAGACCGACGGCTCGATCGTCTCGCCCGCCTCGCGCTGCGGCATCGTCGGCTTCAAGCCGACCGTCGGCCTGCTGAGCCGCGCCGGCATCATCCCCATCGCCCACAGCCAGGACACCGCCGGCCCGATGACGCGCACCGTCGCCGACGCCGCGGCGCTGCTCGGCGCCATGGCCGGCGTCGACGAGCGCGACGAGGCGACCGCCGCGAGCCGCGGCAAGGCCGAGGCCGACTACACGCGCTTCCTCGACCGCGACGGCCTGCGCGGCGCGCGCATCGGCGTGCTGCGCCCGGGCTCGCTCGCCGACGACCCGTTCGTGCAGGCGTGCGTCGCCGAAGCGATCGCGGCGATGAAGGCGCAAGGCGCGACGATCGTCGACCCGGTCGAGATCGACACCTCGAAGATCGGCGAGCCCGAGTACGAGGTGCTGCTCTACGAGTTCAAGGCCGACCTCGACCGCTACCTCGCCGAGCTCGGCGAGCGCGCGCCGGTCAAGTCGCTCGCCGAGGCGATCGCCTTCAACGACGCGCACAAAGACACCGTGCTGCCCTACTTCGGCCAGGACATCTTCGTCCTAGCGCAGAAGAAGGGGCCGCTCACCGACAAGGCCTACCTCGACGCGCGTGCCGCCTGCCTGCGCCTCGCGCGCAAGGAAGGGCTCGACGCCGCCTTCGACAAGCACAAGCTCGACGCCATCGTGGCGACGAGCGGCGGCCCGGCCTGGCTCATCGACCTCGTCAACGGCGACTCCGGCACCGGCGGCAGCTCGCGGCTGTGCGCCGTCTCGGGCTACCCCAACGTCACCGTGCCGGCGGGCTGGGCGCGCGGCCTGCCGCTCGGCATCTCGTTCATGGGCCGCGCCTGGAGCGAGCCGACGCTCATCCGCCTCGCCTACGCCTTCGAGCAGGCGACCAAGGTGCGCCGGCCGCCGCGCTTCCTGCCCACGGCCTCGCTCGCGCCGGTCTGAAGTCGGCAGCACGCCTGCATACGCATCGAGCATGCTTCCCGGCTCCTTCACCATCGCCCGCATCGCCGGCATCCCCATCCGGGTGCACTGGACGTTCCTCATCCTGCTCGTCTGGATCGTCGCCAGCGGCGTGCGCAAGGGCGGTACCGCGGAGAGCGGGCTCGAGTCGGCGGTCTTCATGCTGGCGGTCTTCTTCTGCGTCGTGCTGCACGAGCTCGGGCATGCGTTGACGGCGAGGCGGTTCGGGATCGGCACGCGCGACATCACGCTGCTCCCCATCGGCGGCGTGGCGGCGCTCGAGCGCATGCCGCAGAAGCCGATGCAGGAGCTGCTGATCGCCATCGCCGGGCCGCTGGTCAACGTCGTCATCGCGGCGCTGCTGTTCACCGGCGTCGGCTGGGACGAGGCCGTGCAGGCCATGCGCGCCGTCGACACTCCGGGCTTCCACCTCGACCACTTCCTCGCCATGCTCGCGGGCTTCAACATCTATCTCGTGCTCTTCAATTTGATCCCCGCTTTCCCGATGGACGGCGGCCGCGTGCTGCGCGCCCTCCTCGCCACCCGCATCGGGCACGTGCGCGCCACGCGCGCAGCGGCCTCGATCGGCCGCGGCTTCGCCATGTTGATGGCGTTGGCGGGGCTGCTGCTGCCGGCGCCGATGCTGGTGCTCATCGCGCTCTTCGTCTGGATCGCCGCCGCCGGCGAGTTGCGCGACACCGAGAGCCGCTCCGCCCTCGAGGGGCTGCTGGTCTCCGCCGGCATGCAGCGGCGCTTCCGGGTGCTCGGCGTCGACGACACCCTGCAGTCCGCCGCCGGCGAGCTGCTGGCGGGAGCGCAGCACGACTTCCCGGTCACCGCCCTCGGCACCGCCGAGGAGCCGGTCGTCGGCGTGCTGACGCGCAGCGACCTGGTCAAGGCGCTCGCCGGCAAGGGCCTCGCGGCGCACGTGCGCGACGCGATGCGGCCGAGCTGCCCGCTGATCGACGAGAGCGAGCCGCTCGAGCGCGCGGTCGAGGTGATGCGCACGAGCGGCTGCGCGCTGGTGCCGGTGGGGCACGATGGGCGGCTCGTCGGCCTCGTCACGCCCGAGAACGTCGCCGAGCTGGTGGCCATCCGCTCGGCGGTCGCGAGCTGATGTCGCGCGCGGCACCTGCATGACCGCGGCTCCGACAACCGCCTCGCCGCCGCTCTTCGCCGCGCGCGGCCTGGTGAAGCACTACCGCCTGGGCAAGGTGCCGGTGCCGGCCCTGCGCGGCGTCGACCTCGAGGTCGCGCGCGGCGAGGTGGTGGCGCTCGCCGGCCCGTCGGGCAGCGGCAAGACGACGCTGCTCAACCTCTTCGGCGGGCTCGACGTGCCCGACGACGGCGCGGTGCTGATCGACGGCCGCGACCTCGGCGCGCTCGGCGAGGGCGAGCGCACGCGGCTGCGCCGCGACCAGCTCGGCTTCATCTTCCAGACCTTCAACCTGGTGCCGGTGCTGTCGGCGCGCGAGAACGTCGAATACCCGCTCTGGATCGCCGGCGTCGCGCGCGGCGGAGCGCCGGCGACGGGCGGAGGCGGCGCTCGCGGCGGTGGGCCTCGCCGAGCGCGGCGCGCACCGGCCCGACCAGCTCTCGGGCGGCGAGCGGCAGCGCGTCGCCATCGCGCGCGCCCTCGTGCACGAGCCGCTGGCCGTGCTCGCCGACGAGCCCACCGGCAACCTCGACTCGGCGAACGGCGAGCTGGTGCTCGACCTGCTGCTGCGCTGGAACGCCGAGAGCGGCGCGACGCTGCTCGTCGCCACTCACGATCCCGCGGTGCTGGCGCGGCTGCCGCGGCGGGTGCGGCTGCGCGACGGCGTCGTGGTGGCCGACGAGCGCGGCGCCAACGTTGGGACGGCGACGACAGCAGCCAGCGGCACGAGCGGCGACGGCGCTGGCGAACAACCCGGTGCGGCGCGATGAGGTGCCGGCGATGAGGTGGCTCGCGATGGCGCTGCGCAACCTGGCGCGCAATCGCCGGCGCACGCTCATCTCGCTGCTGGTGGTCGCCACCGGGACGATGGCGCTGCTCCTCACCGCCGGCTTCATCGTCTTCAACTTCCGCGGCCTCGAGCAGGCGCTGGTGCGCGGCGGCCTCGGTCACCTCGAGATCGCGGCGGCGAGCGCGGCGACCGCGGGCGGCGCGGGGCAGCTCGACCGCCCGGTGAGCGACGCGCTCGCCGACTGGACGGCGCTGCGCGCGCGCGTCGAAGCGCTGCCGGAGGTCCGAGCCGCCGGCGCCAACGTGCACCTGATGGGCATGGCGTCGACGCCGGGCGGCAAGAGCGCCTCGTTCGTCGCCGTCGGCGCCGAGCCCGAGCGCGAGCGCGCCATGGGCTTCACCGCCAAGCTGCGCGCCGGCGCGCCGCTGCCCGACGCGCCGCCGGCCGAAGGCGACGACGCGGCGCTGCTCGCCCGCGGCCTCGCGGCGAGCCTCGGCGTCGGGCCCGGCGACTCGATCACCCTGCTCGCGCTGACGCCCGACGGCTCGCTCAACGCGCTCGACGTGCGCGTCGCCGGCATCCTCACCACCGGCGTGCAGGACCTCGACACCCGCTTCGCCAAGCTGCACCTGGCGACGGCGCAGCGGCTGCTGCAGACGGAGAGCGTGTCCGACTTGCTGGTGATGCTGCGCGACGACGTGCCGCTCGCGCGCGGCAAGCGACGCCGTCGAGCGCGCCGTCGCCGGCCACCGCCCGCCGCTCGCCGTCGTCGACTGGAAGGCGCGCGCGCCCTTCTACGAGCAGGTGCGCAACCTCTACCTCGGGATCTTCTGGTTCCTCGGCTCGGTGATCCTGGTGCTGGTGGTGCTGAGCGCCTCGAACACGCTGCTCATGGCGGTGCTCGAACGCACGCGCGAGCTCGGCACGCTGCGCGCCATCGGCACCAGCCGCGCGCAGGTGGCGGCCATCGTCCTCCTCGAAGCGCTCTGGCTCGGCCTCCTCGGCGGCGCGCTCGGCTCGCTGCTCGGCTGGCTCGCCACGCTCGCCATCAACGCCTCGCACCTGCAGATGCCGCCGCCGCCCGGCGCCGTCGACCCCATCGACGTCGAGCTGGCCTTCGTGCCGTCGGCGTTCGCCGGCACGCTGCTCTTGATGCTCGTCGTCCTCGCCGTCGCCGCCGCGGTGCCCATCGCCCGCGCCACGCGGCTGCGCGTCGCCGAGGCGTTGACCGCCGTTTGAGCCGAAACTGCGAGCGATCGCGGAATCCCGCAGCACCGCGGGCTTGTTGTAACTGTCCTGATGCGCGCCGTTGCGCCGACGAACGACCATGTGTGACCACCGCCGACCCGTCCGCACCAGCCTGCGCTGGCTCGCGCTGCTGCTCGCCGCCGCCGCATTGGCGCTGAGCCTCGCCGCTCCCGCCGCGGCGGCGCCGCCGACCGCCGCCGACCGCGAGCTGCTCGCCGCCGCCGACCTCGGCCGCGCGCTGCCGGCGGCGTTCCGTTCGCAGGTGCGCGTCGAGCCGCTCGCCGGCTCCGGCGCCACGAGCTTCGAGATCTCGCGCGACGGCGGCTACTCGCTCGTCCGCTTCCTCGACCCCAAGCAGCGCGGCAAGGCGTTCCTGCAGCGGCCCGAAGGCACGTGGCTGCTCGCCCGCGGCGCGCGGCCGGTGAAGCTCGGCACCGCCAGCCGCGTCGCCGCCGGCATCAGCCTGCAGGAGCTCGTCGGCCTCGCCTTCTCGCGCGACTTCGACATCGAAGACGTCATCCGCCAGCGCGCCGGCGCGAACCGAGCTCGTCACCTTCGTCCTGCGCGCCAAGTCGAAGGACCTGCCCTACCCGCGCGTGCACTACGTCGTGCGCGCCGACACGCGCCGGCCCGTGCGCATCGAGTACCGCCTGACCAACGGCCGCCTCGCCCGCATGGTCGAGATCGCGGCGTGGAAACCGGGCAGCAAGCTCGTCCCCGCCGAGACGATCGCCAAGGACCTCGTCGGCGGCCGCGCGCCGCTGCGCGTACGCCTGCTCGCGCTCGACGAGAAGCGCCCGCCGGCGCACCTCTTCGAGCTCACGCCCGCCGGCGACGCAGCGCGCGCCGCGCTCGCCGCCGGCTGAGCGGACCACGCGCCGCGCTTTCGCGGCGCGCTACCTGCTGGACCTAGCGCCGCGCTTGCGCGGCGCGGTCCCTACCAACCTCGCGCCGCGCTCGCGCGGCGCGATACCTGCGGATCTCGGGCTACGCCGTCGCCTCCTGGTTGACGCGGCGCTCGGCGAGCTCCGTCAGCTTCTTGTCGGCTTCCTTCTCCTCGTCGAGCGTCTGGCGCAGGAGCTTCTCGGCCCTCTTGTCGCCGAGCAGCCGCGCGTACTCGGCCACCGTGCCGTAGCCGGCCATCTCGTAGTGCTCGACGTGCTGCGCGGCGCCGATGATGCCGGCGTCGAGCACGTCGGGATCGATGTCCTTCTCGAGCAGCTCCTTGCCCTCCTCGAGGATCCCCGCCATGCCCTTGCAGCGCTTGCCGTTCCCCTTCTTGCCGAGGTCGGCAAAGATGCTGTCCAAGCGCTCGAGCTGGCCGCGGGTGATCTCGAGGTGCTCCTCCAGCGCGGCGGCGAGCTCCTCGTCCTCGGCCGCCTTGATCATCTTCGGCAGCGCCTGGATGATCTGGCGCTCGGCGCTATGTAGGTCCTTGAGCTGTTCTTCGTAGAGCTTCTGCAGGGAATCCATCTCCATGGTGCGGTCCTCCCGTTGCGCGGGCAGAAGTGCCCGGACTGGGATGGAGAGCAAGCGAGGTGCCACGGCGCGGGCGTATGCAACGGGCGCGTATACTGCCCCGCACACCGACATGACCTTGGCGAACGGGACCCGGCTCGGGCCGTACGAGCTCACCACGCTGGTCGGGATGGGCGGCATGGGCGAGGTGTATCGCGCCCGCGACACCCGCCTCGACCGCGTCGTCGCGGTGAAGGTGCTGCCGCGCGCCTTCGCCGCCGATCCCGACCGCCGCGCCCGGCTCGAGCGCGAGGCGCGCGCGATCTCGTCGCTCAACCACCGCAACATCTGCGCTCTCTTCGACGTCGGCAACCAGGACGGCGTCGAGTACCTGGTGATGGAGCACCTCGAGGGCGAGACGCTGGCGCGGCGGCTCCAGCGCGGGCCGCTGCCCGCCGACCAGGTGCTGCGCATCGCCGCCGACGTCGCCGCGGCGCTCGAGCACGCGCACCGGCAGGGGATCATCCATCGCGACCTGAAGCCCGCCAACGTGATGCTCACCAAGGGCGGCGCCAAGCTGCTCGACTTCGGCATCGCGCGCGTGGCGCCGCCGATGGCGCAGCAGCTGGCGGCGCAGCCACCGCAGCTGACGACGCCGGGCGGGCAGCCGACTCACACGCCGCTCACCGGCGTCGGCGTGCTCGTCGGCACCATCCACTACATGGCTCCCGAGCAGCTCGAAGGGCGGACGGTCGATCCGCGCGCCGACCTCTTCGCGCTCGGCGCCGTGGTCTACGAGATGACGACCGGCATCCGCGCCTTCGAGGGCGGCAGCCAGGCGAGCGTCATCGCCGCCGTGCTCGAGCGGCAGCCGGCGCCGATCACTTCGCTGCAGCCGCTGGCGCCGCCGGCGCTCGAGCGGCTGGTGCGCACCTGCCTGGCGAAGGACCCCGACGATCGCTGGCAGTCGGCGCACGACGTGCGGCTGGCGCTCGAGGAGATCGCCAGCAACACGACGCCGACGCAGGCGGCCGCGACGGCGAAGCGGCGCACCGTCAAGCGCGCCGGTTGGGCGGCGGCGGCGACGCTGCTGCTCGTCGCGGGCCTGTCGCTGCTGTGGGTCGCGGTGCGCGGTCGCAGCAGCAGCGCCACGGTCGCGGGACGGCCGCTGCACCTCGCGATGCTGCCGCCGGCCGAGATCGCGAGCAGCGGTCCGCTGGCGCTCTCCCCCGATGGGCGAAGCATCGCTTTCGTCGGCTGGGGCAGCGACGGCGTCTCGCGTCTCTTCGTGCGCTCGCTCGAGGAGACCGAGGCGCGGCAGCTGCCCGGCACCGACGACGCCTCGCTGCCGTTCTGGTCGCCCGACGGCACGTCGCTCGGCTTCTTCGGGCGCCGCCGGTTGCTGCGCATCGAGGTCGCCGGCGGCCCGCCGCGCACGCTCGCCGAGATCTCCGACTCGCGCGGCGGCTGTTGGACGAAGGACGGCGTCATCGTCTTCGCGCCCAACCCCGGCGACGGGTTGTACCGGATTCCGGCGGAAGGTGGCTCGCCGACGGCGGTGACGCGCCTCGACCCGAAGCACGCCGAGTCGTCGCACCGCTGGCCCACCTGCCTGCCCGACGGCGAGCACGTCGTCTACCTCGTGCTCTCGGGCGAGCGCGAGCGGCTCTATCTCGAGTCCGCCGCGATCGACGGCCCGCACGGCGAGCGGCTCGCCGCCTCCGACTCGGGCGCTGTCTACGCGCCGCCCGGCCTGCTCGTCTTCGTGCGCGGCGACAGCCTCCTCGCCCAGCGCTTCGATCCGGCGCGCCGTCGCCTCATGGGCGAGCCGACGGCCATCGCGGAGGGGATCTGGCGCGATCCCGACATCGACGGCCTGCGCGCCTTCTCCGTCGCCGCCGGCGGCACCGTCGCCTACCGCCGCGGCGGCAGCGAGCTGACGCGCCTCACCTGGTTCGACCGCGAAGGGCGCGAGCAGGAGCCGCTCGGCGAGGCGGGCGTCGGCAGCGTGCTGGCGCTCTCGCCCGACGGCCGGCGCATCGCGCGCAGCGTCACCGAGACGGGCTCGACAGTGTCGGGGCTGTGGCTGATGGACCTCGCCGGCGCCGGCTCGTCGCGGCTCACCTTCAACCGCTGGAACGACATCTACCCGGTGTGGAGCCCCGACGGTCGGCGCATCGCCTTCACCTCCGACCGCGAAGGCCGCTACAACCTCTACGTCAAGTCGGCCGACGGCTCGGGCGAGGAGACGCCGCTCCTGCGCTCCGCGCTGTGGGACTTCCCCGAGGACTGGACGCGCGACGGCCACCAGCTCGCCTTCACCCGCCGCGACCCGCGCACCAAGGGCGACGTCTGGGTGCTGGCGATGCCGCAGGGAACGCCGCGCCCGCTGCTGCAGAACGAGGCCGACGAGCTGCAGCCCCGCTTCTCGCCCGACGCCCGCTTCCTCGCCTACGTCTCCGACGAGTCGGGGCGCAACGAGGTCTACGTGCAGACGATGCCGCCGGGCACGGCGAAGTGGCAGGTGTCGACGGCCGGCGGCTACCTGCCGCAGTGGCGCCGCGACGGCCGCGAGCTCTTCTACCTCGCCCCCGACCTGCGGCTGATGGCGGTCACGATCGACCCGCAGGGCGAGACCTTCAGCGCCGGGCCGCCGAAAGCGCTGTTCCTGACGCGCATCCGGCGCTCGATCTTGAAGGGTGCGTCGCCGTACATCGCAAGCGCCGACGGGCAGCGCTTCCTCATCGACGTGACGACCGGCGCCGACCTCTCGGCGCCCGTGCAGTTCGTGCTCGGCGCGGGCGGCGGCTAATCGACCAGCGTGCGCGCCACGGTAGCGGCGCGCTCGACGCAGTCGCCGACGCCGGCGCCGTGGAGCCAGTTGCCGGCGAAGCGAAGACCGGGGAGCGAGGTTTCCAGCTCGCCGGCTAGCGAGACGAAGCGCTGGTGGCCGAGCTCGTATTGCGGGATGGCGCGCTGCCAGCGGCGCAGCAACGTGAAGGCGGGCTCGCCGCGGGCACCGAGGGTGCGCGCGAGGTCTTCGCGCGCGATGCGCAGCAGCTCGGCGTCGTCGCGCTCGACGAGCTCCGGATGGGTGCGGCCGCCGAGGAAGCAGGTCAGCAGCACGTGGCCGGCCGGCGCGCGGCCCGGAAAGATGGTCGAGGCGAAGAGGCAGCCGAGGAGGCGCAGGCCCGAGCCCGGCGCGGCGAGGAAGCCGAAGCCGTCGAGCGGGTGGGCGACGTCGGCGCGCGCGTAGCCGAGGGCGAGCACCGTGAGCGGCGCGTAGGGGATCTCGGCGAAGGCTGCGCTCTTGCCGTCGGTCCCCGGAAAGAGCAGGCAGGCGGCCTGCGGCGCCGGCGTGGCGATGACGAGCCGCGGCGTGGAGAACGCGCCGGCGGCGCTCTCGACGACGAAGCCCTCGCCGTCGCGCCGCACGGCCTCGACGCGCGCGCCGCGCCGCACGTCGGGGATGGCGGACGCGAGCCGCTCGGCGAGCGTCGCCAGCCCGCCGCGGAAGCTCACCACCGGCTGCCGCAAGCCGGGACCGCCGGCGCGCCGCGCAGCACGCGCGCCGCGCAGCACGCTGCCGTGGCTCTCCTCGAAAGCGACGACGCGCGGCAGCGTCCAGCGCGCCGACAGCCGCTCCGGATCGCCGGCGTAGATGCCGGCCACGAACGGCGCCGCGAACACCTCGAGCGCCTCCGTGCCGAAGCGCCGCCGCACGAAGTCGGCAACTGACTCCTCGCGTTCCGCCGGCGCGCGCCGCGCCCACGGCTCGCGCGCAAGCGCCAGTTTGCCGCGCGCCGACAGCAGCGGCGAACGCAGCAGCTGCGGCGGCGACTGCGGCAGCGCGTGCAGCGCACCGCCGCGCCACAGATACCGTCGTGCCGCCGCCGGCGACGCCGGCAGCCGCTCCGCGCCCAGCCCGCACTGCTCGACGAGCTCCGCCAACGCCGGCCGCTCCGCGACCGTGTTCGGTCCCAGCTCCACCAGCCAATCGCCCTCGCGCCGCGTCTCGAGCGCGCCCCCAACCCGCTCGCTCCCCTCGAGCAGGGTTACCGCAAGACCGGCGCGCGCGAGGTGGAACCCCGCCACGAGCCCCGAGATGCCGCCCCCGACGATGACCGCGTCACGCCGCTCGCTCATCGCGCGCGGGAACTAATGCTCGGCGTCATCCTCAAGTAGCAGGTGGTGGGCGTCGCGGATGTTCTCCTGGAGCTCTTCGAGGCTTTCGCCCTGGCTGAAAACGCCCGGCACTTCCTTGAGCCGGCCGACGTACCAGCCCTCGTCCTGCCAGTACTCCAGGGTGAACGCTCTCGCCATGGAGTCAATCTAGCACCCGTACACCGCGGCTCAGCCGTGGAAGCGCTCGCCGCGTGCTGCCATCTCGCGTAGCAGCGGCGCCGGCTGCAGGCGCTTGCCGTGGTTGGCGGCGTAGGTGTCGAGGCGCTCCACGATCAAGTCGAGGCCGATGCGGTCGGCTTCGCGCAGGATGCCGCCGCGGAAGGGCGGGAAGCCGAGGCCGAAGATGACGCCGATGTCGACGACGTCGGGATCGCGGACGATCCCCTCTTCGATCGTGCGCACCACCTCGTTGAGCATCTGCAGCCAGCAGCGCTCGGCGATGTCGCCCGCCGGAACCGGCCGCGGCGTCCAGCCGATGCAGCTCGTAGACCTGCGGATCGGGCTCTTTCTTCTTGCCGTCGTAGCGGTAGAAGCCGAGGCCCGACTTCCGCCCTTTGCGGCCGGCGTCGATCATCTTCTGGAACGCCGCCGGCGGGTCGATGCGGTCGCCGAGCCGCGACAGCAGCACCTGCCCGGCGTGGTAGGCGACGTCGATGCCCACCTCGTCGAGCAGCTGCAGCCCGCCGGCCGGCCAACCCCACTCCTTGAGCGCGCGGTCGACCTCCTCGATCGACGCGCCCTCGACGAGACACCACACCGCCTCGTTGAGGAACGGCCCGAGCACGCGGCTGGTGAAGAAGCCCGGGCCGTCGTCGACGACGATCACCGTCTTCCCCATCGCCTTGCCGAGCGCCACCGTCGTCGCCACCACCTCCGGCGCCGTGCCCGGGTGGCGGATCACCTCGACGAGCGGCATCTTGTGCACCGGCGAGAAGAAGTGCATGCCCACCACCTGCGCCGGCCGCGCGCTCGCCTGCGCCAGCTCGGCGATGGGGATCGTCGAAGTGTTCGACGCGAAGATCGTCCGGTTGTCCATCCGGAGGGGGCATCGCCGCCTCGGTCTCGCGGATCACCCCGTGCTTGACCGCCGAGGTCCTCGAACACCGCCTCGACGACGAAGTCGAGGTGGCGGAAGGGCTCGTACTCGATCGTCGGGTGGAGGCGCGCCAGCGCCCGCTTGCGCTCGTCGTCGGTCTCGCGCCGGCGCGCCACCAGCTCGGCCTCGCGGTCGGCGCAGTACTTCATGCCGCGCGCGAGCGAGGCGAGGTCCTTGTCCTTGAGCACCACCGGCGTGCCGCGGTGCGCGAGCACCTGCGCGATGCCGGCGCCCATCAACCCGGCGCCGAGCACGCCGACGCGTGGCACCGGCCGCGCCGCCTTGGCGAGCTCGCTCGCCCGCCCCTCGACGCGGTTCTTCATGAAGAAGATGCCGATGAGGCTCTTCGCCGTCTCGCTCACCACCAGCTCGACGAACGCCTCGGCCTCGACCTGCAGCGCCTGCTCGAGCGGCAGCTTGAGCCCCTTCTCCACCACGTCGACGGCGCGCAGCGGCGCCGGATAGTGGCCGCCGGTCTTCTCGATCACGCCCGCGCGCGCCTTGTCGTAGACGAGCTTGCCCCCGAGCGGCGAGCGGGCGACGAGCTCGGCGACGCGGCCGCCGAGGCCTTGCTTCGCGGCGCCGCCGCCACGGCGCTTGCCGCGGCCGAGGAACGCGACCGCCACGCGGTCGAGGATGGCCGGATGGCAGGTGTCGTCGACGAGGCCGATCTTGCGCGCGCGCGACGCCGACACCTGGCGGCCGGTGAGGATGATGTCGAGCGCCGCCGGCACGCCGACGAGCCGCGGCAGCCGCTGCGTGCCGCCGAGGCCGGGGATGATGCCGAGCTGCACTTCGGGCAGCCCGAGCTTCGTCTTCTCGTGATCGCTGGCGATGCGCCAGTCGCAGCAGAGCGAGAGCTCGAGGCCGCCGCCCATGCACGCGCCGTGAATGGCGGCGACGGTGGGGAACGGCAGCGCCGCCAGCCGGCCGAACAGCGCGTGCCCGCGGCGCAGCAGCGCGCGCACTTGTTCTCTTCGACCCAGATCGGCGCGGCCGGTGAGCTGCTCGATCTCCTCGATGTCGGCGCCGGCGATGAAGGTGTCGGGCTTGCCGGAGCGCAGCACGAGGCCGCGTAGCGGTTCCTTCGCCACCTCGGCGAGCCGCTCCTCGAACCACGCCATCAACGCCGTCGACAGCGTGTTGACGCGCTTGCCGGGAACGTCGAAGACGAGCCAGGCGACGCCGTCGCGGATGGTCAGCGTGGCGGGCTGCGCGGGTGAGGCGGCAGGCGCCGCGGCCGGCTCCGATGTCGAGGCCGTCTCCGCAGGCGAGCTCGCGTCAGTGTCGCCGGGCGCGTCGCTCGTCGTCGTCTTCTTCGCTCGCGCCATGGCTCACCCCCGCGGCCTTTGCCGTGCCGCGGCGATCTTATCCACGGCGCCAATCGAGCGCTGCCCGCGGCCGCGTAGGGTGCGCTCTGCGCACCACAGCGCTCCGGTGCGCAGAGCGAACCCTACGGAGTCTCGATGCCGCTCAGCGCCGTCGACCACGTAGCCCGCAGGTCGACGGCGCGGACCACGCCGCCGCCCTTTGCCTGCAGCTTCTGCACCGCGCGCAGCGGGAACCGTCCCTCGGCTCCGAGCAGCGCATGCGCCGCGAAGTAGAGCCGCGCCTGGCGCGCGAGCTCTGCCGCCATGGGCTCCGTCGCGGGCGCGCCTTGCGGCCCGTAACGAACGCGCACCGTGTGCCAGAAGCCGTCGAGGTCTTCGGCGCGTCCCGAGCGCTCGAGCCGCGCCGCGTCGACGGTGATCGCGTGGGCGAGCAGGTCGGTGACCCACGGCTCGTCGCCGGCGAGCCCGGCCGCCGTCACCAGGTCGCGCGCCGCCACTAGGCCGGCGAGCGCGTCGGCGGGCGCCAGGCTCGCCGCCTCCTCCGGCGTACCCATGAGCGGCATGCCGGCGAGCGCCGGCAGCCCGCCCAGCAAGCCCTGCCACAGCTCCACGGTTCCGGCGTCGCCGGCCGCCGGCAACGCCACCACCCGCACGCCGGCGCGGCAAGGCATGCCGTACGGGCAGGGCAGCCGCGCCTGCGTCCACTCGTCACGGCCGAGCACCAGACCGGCGAGCCGCGCCGGGTGGCGCGTGCGGCGCGCCGAGCCGAGGGCGAGGCCGCGCAGCCAGGTCTCGACGTGGGCGGCGCGGTCGAGCGTCCCCGGCACGTAGCGCACCTCGCAGGCGTCGTCGGCGAGCAGCAGGAGCTGCGCGAGCAGCGCCTCGGGGATCGCCGGCGTGACGACCGCCGTGGCGTCGCCGCTCGTCCGTTCGCGCGCGTCGAGCGGCGCCGCCGCCGCCATCGCGAGCGCCAGGCTCACCGCCGCCGAGGCCCACCGCGTGTGCCGTTGCACGGTGGGGCCAGCATACACGCGCGGCATAGAATCGCGGCGAGGTGAAACGTCGCATGGACGGCAAAGAGTTCATCGCCGGGTTGCTCGCCGAGATGGAGGCGCTGTTCGCCCGGCTCGGCGAGCAGGAGACCCTGGAGTCGGAGTCCGAGGGCGAGGTCGAGGTGAGGACGCTGCTGCGCCTCGCCTTGAAGAGCGAGCTCGAGGCGAGCGAGCTCGCCGGCCTCTGGATGCCGACGACTCCCGAAATCGACGTCAAGCTGCTGCTCGCCGAGCAGTGCGGCGACGAGATGAAGCACTACGCGCTCATCTGCGGCCGGCTCGCCGAGCTCGGCGAAGACCTCGGCGCCTTCGCGCCGCTCGCCGAGGGGTACAGCCCGCTCTACCACTACCTGCGCGGCCTGCGCTCGACCGTCGAGCGCGTCGCCGCCGGCCCCTTCGCCCGCGAGGCGATCGCCAAGGTACGCAACGCGCAGTTCATCACGCTGTGCGAGACCGCCGGCGACGAGGCGACGGCGCGTCTCTACCGCGACGTCATCCAGCCCGAGGAGATCAAGCACCACGAGCTGGCGCGCGACATCCTCGAGAAGCTGTGCGACACCGCCGAGCTGCAGGAGCTCGCCGCCGACGCCGCGCGCAACACCCTCGCCATCGCCGACGAGCTGCGCACCCTCGCCGAGAAGTCGACCGGCATGCACCCGATTCCCGTTTCTTAGAGGGACCCACATGAAATCGATCTCGACCATCGCGGTGCTCGGCGCGGGCACCATGGGGCGGGGCATCGCCCAGGTCTCGGCGCAGGGCGGCTTCACGACGCGGCTCTACGACGTCGCCGAGGCGATGCTCGACAAGGCGCGGCAGAACGTCGAGCGCACGCTCGAGAAGGGCGTGAAGATCGGCAAGGTGCAGCCGGCGGACGCCGAGGCGGCGCTCGGGCGTCTCACCTTCGAGACCGACCTCGCCGCCGCGGTGCGCGACGCCGACCTCGTCATCGAGGCGGTGCCCGAGCGCATGGAGCTCAAGGTCGAGACCTTCGCCGCGGTGGCGAAGAGCTGTCCCGCCGACGCCCTCTTCGCCTCCAACACCTCGGGTCTGTCGATCACCGAGATCGCCGCCGCCTCGGGCCGCGCCGACCGCTTCGCCGGCATGCACTTCTTCAACCCCGTGCACCTGATGAAGCTCGTCGAGCTGGTGCGCGGCATCGAGACCAGCGAGCCGACGCTCGCCGCCATGGGCGAGGTGGCGGCGCGCATGGGCAAGGAGGTCGTCGTCGTGCGCGAGGCGCCCGGCTTCGTCACCTCGCGCATCAACGCCCTCATCGGCAACGAGGCCTTCCGCATGCTCGAGACCGGCGTCGCCAGCGCCGAGGACATCGACAAGGCGCTGAAGCTCGGCTTGAACCACCCGATGGGCCCCTTCGAGATGGTCGACCTCGTCGGGCTCGACGTCCGCTACTCGATCCTCCAGCACCTCCACGCGACGCTCGGCGAGACGTATCGGCCCGCCAACCTGCTGGCGCAGTACGTCAAGGCCGGGCGGCTCGGGCGCAAGACCGGCAAGGGCGTCTACGTGTATGACGAGGAAGGAAACCGCATCGGCTAGTCGGCGCGGTCGGCGCTGCGCTCGCTAATCGCGAGGCGGCGCCGGACAGGGCTGCTGCCAGAGGAGCATCGGCTGCGGCTCCGCTTCGCCGCCGCCGGGGAGCGTCCGCTCGAGCACGAAGTAGAGCTGCAGGCCGGTGAGCCGGTCGGCGCCGGCGTGCCCTTCGTTCCAGCGGCGGCAAAGGTAGCCGCCGAAAAGGCGGCGGTGATGAACGTACTCGCGCTCGTTGAGCTGCGAGAGGTACTTGATCCAGCGCATGTTGCCGAAGGTCGCCGCGACCGATGTCGGCTTGCTGGCGTCGAGCGGCGCGTCGCGCCAGACGTCATACACCCGCCCGTCGGCGAGCCTGCCGGCGGCGATCAGCCACCCATCGTCGCGCGGCGGCCGAACGAACATGTTCCAGCCCTGGCGGATGCCGACGAGGTTGGCCGGCGCTTGCAGCGCCGGGGGAAGCGGCAAGCGGCTCGGCCACACCTCGGCGGCGGCGAGCACCGCGAGGTAGACGAACACAGCGGCCACGACCAGCTTCCCGGCGCGCCCGCGCCGTAAGTGCCGCGGGTCGACCTCGCGCCCGCTCGGCATCTCGGCATCCGCGTCGGGCGATCCTGCAGCCGCAGACGCCGCCGGCGTCGCCGCGCGCGAGCGGCTATCGAATCGCCGCCACACCTCGCTCGGCAGGAACAACGTCCACGCAACGGCGCAGACCCACGGGAACGTGCCGAGCGTGAGCGCCGGCCCCAGCCCCAGCAGGTGAAAGGCGACGAACGCGAGCACCACAGCGGTGCGGATCGCCGCCGTCGCCCACGGCAGCCAGACGAGCAGCGGCCCGACCAGCTCGAGCGCCACCGTCGCCGGCGCCATCGCCCGCATCACCGTTGGGAAGCGGCGCAGCACCTTCCCCCACGAGGTGACGAACTGGTCGTAGTAGAACGTGGTGAGGATCGCATCGCGATCGGTGAGCCACGCCGCGTTGAGCTTGAACAGCGCCGTCGTCCAGTAGACGAGGCAGAGCTGCAGACGGATCGCCAGCACGCCGACCGAGTCGAGCACCGCCTCCTTCGCGACGCGGCCCGCGCCGAGCGCCCATGCACCCGGCAGAGGCAGGAACGGCATCCAGAAGAGCAGCACGCGCAGCACGTTGTCGCCGCCGTGCACGACCGCGGGGTTGCGCGCGTGCAGGCCGGCGGCGAGCACGAAGCACACCGCTGCCATCACGCGGCTCCTCCACCCCACGAGGAGCCCGACCGCCGCCGCTGCGGTGACGAGCATGCAGAGCGCCGCCCACCACGCTTCGCCGCGCCACATGTAGGGCGAGAGCCACGCGCCCCACCCGAGCCACGTCGCCGTCGCCCACCGCGGCAGCACGCCCCAATCGCTGTAGTGCGCGCGCAGGTCGGCCGCGCGCGAGACGAGGTCGCACAGCAGCACGGCCGCGATTCCGATGCGGAAGAGGCCCAGCGAGCGGGCGTCGATGCGCACGACGGCGATAGGATACGCATCACATGAGCAAGTGGAGCCTGGAAGGAAAGGTGGCGCTGCTCACCGGCGCCAGCAGCGGGATGGGGTTCGCGACGGCGCGGGCGCTGGCTCGCCGCGGGGCGAAGGTCGTCATCGCCAGCCGCGGCGGCGCCAAGCTCGAGCGCGCCCACAACGAGCTCGCCGCCGAGGGCGCGGAGGTCGAGGCCATCGTCGTCGACGTGCGCTCGGCGGAGTCGTTGAAGCGCCTCGTGCAGCAGACCGAGGGCACCGTCGGCCCCGTCGACGTGCTGGTCGCCAACGGCGGCGGCCCGCCCGCCAAACGCGCCGTCGACCTCGAGGAGCAGGACTGGCAGGACGCCCTCAACCTGTGCCTACTCTTCGTGCCGCGCCTCTGCTCGCTCGTCGTGCCGGGCATGCGCAAGCGCGGCTGGGGACGCATCGTGGCGCTCAACTCGGTGTCGGCGCGCCAGCCGATCGCCAACCTCGCGCTGTCGAACGCGCTGCGGCCCGCCGTCGTCGGCTACCTGAAGACCCTGTCGCAGGAAGTGGCGCGCGAGGGCATCACGGTCAACAGCGTGCTCCCCGGCTACACCCGCACCGACCGCCAGGAAGAGCTCGCCCAGGCCGCCTCGCTACGCACCGGCAAGAAGGCCGAGGAAGTCCTCGCCGAGTGGGCCGCCGCGGTGCCCATGGGCCGCCTCGCCGAGCCGCACGAGATCGCCGAGATCGTCGCCTTCCTCTGCTCCCCGGCGGCGTCGTACGTCACCGGCCAGGCGATCACCGTCGACGGCGGTTACGTCAAGTCGCTGATGTAGCGGCGCGGCACCACGGCCGACGAGCGCGACCGCTCATACGCCACCCTTTCCGTCCAGCACTCTCCGGGCGAATTCGCGCGCCGCGCCACTGCATTCACGACTGACGGCCAGCTGCTTCAAGTGGTCGCGCCGGAGCGTTCGGATCAAGCTTCCCACCACCAGCGTGCTGGCTTTCGGATTCTTGACGATCGCGTAGCGCACTTCTTCCGGCGCCATCAGCCGTCGCGACTTGGTGAGCTCCGTCAACAGCCGGCTGTTCACTCGCGGCAGCGACACCAGATCGACGATCGATTCCCGGATCGCCAGGTGGGGCAGACTCTCGAACGCGATCTTGTCCACCGGGTGACAGATGAAAAACTTGAGGAAAAGACCCCGTCGCGCCACCACTCGCTGAATGGGAAGTGGCACGCCTCGCCACGTCTCTGACAACGTCAGCAGGCTCGGCCCCTTCCTCAGAAAATCGCCCAGGCGACCGGCGAACTCGGCATCGAAGTCGAGGAGAAGACCACTGGCCCGCGCCTGCTCGTGCACGTGCTTACGAAGGTGGTCGAGCCGTCGAAAGCACTCGTCCTCGTGGAATTCATTGACCTCGAAGAACCCGCGGACGAGGTCGACCGCGCACGACAGGTGATGCGACGGTATGGCTCCCGCCAGTCGGTCCGCCGCACAGACGAAGAAGATCTTGAGGCCACCGGGAGCCATGCGGGGCTTCAGATAGCTCCATATGGCTCCCAGCCAATTCAGCGGCACTTCGGGATTCACCACCACCGCCCAGCAATCGGCCGGCGCGATCAGTCCCAGCGCCAATGCTCTGACGTCTTCCCTGGGGTGAAGCATCAAGCACCTGCCCAGAGTGCGGACGTCGCGCTCGCCCAGCCGCGAGGCCACGCGCTGAAAACCCTGGATGCCGATGGAACCTTCGGTCGTACGCGAGAAAGCCTCGAGCAACAGCTCCCAAGCCTCACGCAGGAGAGGGTCGATAGTGTTCGCGCGCGCGAACTCGATGACCCGGCGCGCGCGGCTGCGACCGTCGATGATCAGGCTGTCGGCGTTGGCCCAGAGTCCCAGGATGAGGAACTCGCGCTGGATCAAAGGGAGCTCAGCAACGCGCGCCAGAAAGCCGTCGCGGATGGGGCCGACGAGCCTTGCCACGGCCTCCGATTGATCGAGGACGTCGGTCGAGCAGAGGTCGCGGATGAGCGCGTCGATCTCTGCGGCCTCCGCTTCCGCCTCGGCGGGCTCGTCGAGCAGGAACGCCTCGGCTTCGGATTGCCACGTCGCCTCGCGAGCGGCGGCGAACCGTTGCATCGCGGGCTCGGTGTGCACCAAGAGCCCGCGGAGCTGTTGCTGGATCTCCTGAAAGAAATCGCCAACGTGCGTAGCGTCAAGAACCAACGACCTCACTTTGCTCAGCACGTCGAAGCTCAGATGGCGAATGGAGAGGAGGATCGGCTCGAGCTCCAGTCGCTCGGGACATGCCTCGGCGAGCGCTGCCAGCTGCCGGCTCAAGCCCTGCGCAACGCGCAGAAACTCCGACAACAACTGCGTGAGATCGGTCGCCGATGCTGACGGTCTAAGCGCCAACGCAATCGTTTCGAGGCGACTTAGAGGAGCCTTGCAGTCCTCGCCATCCCAGGCGTCGTCGGCGTCGTGGATCGGCACTCCGTCGTCAGCGCTACGCCCGCCGCCTACCGCTATCGGCTTCTCGTTTCCGACCGGCTCGCCATCCAAATCGACGCCCTCGTCATGCTGCGGCGCGAGCTGCGCCGCCAACATCGTCGAGACGCGACGGAATGCGAGGCTCCGCGCTGATGCGGGCTTACAGATCCCCGCGTGGTCCGCGTCCAGAGGGATCGGCACGACACCGGCGACGCCCGGATCGGCACTCGTCTCGTCCACTACCAGTACGCCGCTGGTGGACAGTTTTTCGTAGTAGACCTGCACGGCAATCGGCAGCGTCCCCAGCTTGTTGCGAAACCATACGTTCAGGTTCCGAAGCTGCGGCTCGTGAGCCGCCAAGTCGTCGATCGCGACGGTCGAGCGCAGCACCAGCGTGAAGCGCTTGCACCAATCCGCGAGACCCGAGCCCGAATGCGGCGTGGCGAGGAAAACGATGGCTGTCGTGTTCTCGGCCAAGGCGCTCCACCGTGCGTCGCCGCTGTCGAGCGCCTGGCGGATCATGTTTTTCGCTACCAGCCCACCCATGCTGTGGCAGATAAAAGCAAGCGGTCGCGATCCGATGCCGTGAGCGTCCAGCAGAGCGAGTGCATTGATGGACCTCTCGACGAGCGGCATCGCAGTGCCACGCCACGATGATGACGCCACGGCGTAGCCAAGCGACCAGACTCCGATGCCGGGAAGGCTGGCCGCCAGACCTTCCGGCCAATTGAAGCCGGTTACGGCGTTCGTCCAGGTGTGCAGGGGATGGCCGTCAAGGCCGTGGATGAAAACGACGTCCCCGGCGCGATCCTCGGCATCGCTGCCACATTTCACTAGCTCGCTGTCGGCGGACATTCACCCAAACTCCACAAGGCGAAAGGGAGAGAAAACCTGTCGTCACGCTACTACCCTGCTACTTTAATACGCCCCGCTGCGAGTTTGGATCAGCGCGTGGAGTGACCGACCTTGAAACTCTGTTTACAAGGGAAGGCAGCATGACGCGCCAGCCGCGGCAAAGCTCGGCGCCGCCGGGCTCACCGGTGGTTGAGGGCGGTCGTCTCGACCGCGCCTCAGCTCCGCGCGCGCTCGGCGGCGAGCTCGGCGACGCCGCGTTCCATGCGGCCGACGAGCTCGGGGATGGCGGCTGCCGCCACCGAGCAGAAGGCGACGCGCAGGTAGCGCTGCCCCACCGACACGACGCCGGTGTCGTGGTGGTCGAGCAGGTGGTGGCGCACCTCGTCGGCGACGGCGCCCAACCCTTCGGGCAGCTCGACCAGCGCGAAGCAGCCGGAGTTGAAGGGCAGCGGCCGCAGCAGCCGGTCGTCGACTTTCTGCAGCGCCGCCTGCAGCGCGCGGTAGCGCTCGGCGAGGAGCAGCCGGATCGCCTCCACCTGCGCCTCGGCGTCGGGCGCCTCGAGCGCCTGCAGCAGCAGCATCTGCGTCGTCGCCACCGGCGAGCCCATCACCGCGCGCACGAGGCCTTTGACCTTGCTCTCGAGCGCCGCCGCCACCTCCGAGCCGGGCTCGAAGGGGAAGGTGAGGAAGCCGACGCGGCCGCCGAAGAACGAGTACTCCTTGGTGGCGCCGTCGATCTTCACCGGCACCAGGTTCGGGTGCAGGCCGACGAGCTCCCAGAACGGCGACTCGCGCGGCACTTCGTCCTCGTAGACGAGGCCGGTGTAGGCATCGTCGCAGAGCACGAGCAGCGGCCGGCGGTCGGCCTCGGCGAAGAGGCTCGCCACCAGCCGGTCGCGCTCGGCGCGCGTCGGGCTGTAGCCGCCCGGGTTGCTGGGGATGTTGAGCAGCACGACCGCAGGCTCGGCGGCGGGCAGGTCGGCGAGCGCTTCGGTCCACGCCATCGGGTTGAAGCGGTAGTCGCGATAGGCCGGCGCCGAAAACACGCGCGCGCCCGTGCGCAGCACGAAGGTCTGGCGGTAGTTGCCCCAGAAAGGTGTCGCGATGGAGATCGCTCGACCCTCACCGCCGAAGAGGTCGGCCGCGACAGCGAGCCCGTGCGTCAGCCCCGCCACCACCAGCGGCAATGTCGAGGGCAGCTCGTCCGCGACGCTGCGCCGCTGCCACACCCGCCACGCACGGCGCACCTCGGGGATGCCTTCGACGGGCGAGTAGAGCAGCGCACGGTTGCGCGGCGCGGCCTGAAGCCCCGACAGCGTCTCGGCGAGCGCCGGCACCGGCACCGCCTGGCCGTAGCCGTCGGTGATCTGGCCGATGGTGGCGTTGTAGGTCTTGCCGCGCGCCTGCGCCGCCTGGAACGGGATGTCGGGCGGAAAGAAGGCGCGGCGACCGAGCGGCGAGAGCAGCTCGAAGAGCGCCGGGCTCGCGGCGGCGATGGCGTCGTTGGTGGCGGTGACGAGGTCGGCCATGTCGGTGCTCCAGCCGTTCGTGTGGGGGGCGGATTATGCCGCAAAGCGGCACGCCGCGAGCGTGCGAGATGGCGAGGGCCTGCCGCGGCCGCGGCTCGTCGTGGCGGAGCGCGGCGAGACGCAGCCGTACGCGCCGTCAACCGAGCCGGAACGGCGCCGCTTCGCCGGGCCAGAGCACGAGCAGTGCAGCGCCGACGAGCAGCACCAGGCCCCAGAGCGGCAGCACGCGGCGCGCGAGCGACCGGCCGCCGGCCGCGGTGACGATGGCCCCTTTGAAGGCGACGTTGCTCAGCGAGGCGAGGAGCACCACCCGCCAGGCGGCGTCGGCCGCGAGCTTGTCGCCGCGCACGAGCTGCGCGGTCGACAGCGCGATGGCGTCGAGGTCGACGAGACCAGACACCGCCGCCACCGCATACAGCCCGGCACTGCCGAGCCGCGCCTTGGCCCACGCTACCGCCAGCACCACGAGCGCGTAGAGCGCGCCGAAGATCAAGGCGGCGCGCAGCTCGGTGGGATTGCTCTGCTCGGGAGGCTCGGCGCCGTCGTCCGCGGCGCTCTCCTCGGCGTCGCGGCGCCTCCGCGACAGTGCCAGCACCGCCATCAGCACCAGCATCACGCCGAGCGGCGCCAGCGCCCGCCGCAGCAGCGCCGGGGCCACGATGCCGAGCTCGACCAGCACGCGCAGGTAGACGATGGCGCCGGCGATGAGGATCACCTGCGCCGCCACGTCTGCAGTCGTCGCCCCGGCCTTGGTGCGGCGGGCGTAGGTGACCGTGGTAGCGGTGCTCGACACCAATCCGCCGAGCGCGCCGCCCAGCAAGGTCCCGGCGCGCGGGCCGAGCAGCTTCTGTCCGACGTAGCCGGCGAGCGAGATGCCGACGATGAGCACCACCATCCACCACACCTGCCGCGGGTTGAGCACCTGGTAGGGGCCGAAGGTGCGGTTGGGCAGGATCGGCAGCACGATCAGCGTGATCACCACGAACTGCATCACCGCCCGCAGGTCGGCCTCGCTGACCTTCGCCGCGAAGCCGTGCAGCTGCTCCTTGAGCTGCAGCAGCACGGCGGTGGCCGCGCCGACGGCGACGGCGATCTGCGGCGGCCCGACGGCGAGCAGCGCGCCGACGGCGAACATCAGCATCAACGCGACCTCGGTGGTGATCCCCGGGTCGGGGTGCCCGGCCTTGATCTTCGCCAGGTTGCCGACGAGGACGAGCACCGCGATCGCGACGAAGGCGCCGCCGAGCACGAGCCCGCCGAAGTGGAGCGCCAGCATGCCGCAGATCGCGCCCGCGAGCGTCACCAGCGGGAACGTGCGGATGCCCGCGATGTCGCCCTCCTTCCGCTCGCGCTGCAGGCCGACGAGCAGCCCGAGGCCGAGCGCGATGCCGAGCTGGAGGAAGAGCGGGCCGAGCTCCACGCGTAAGCGATCCTACGTGAGGCTGGTGGCGCGCCGAGATCGAGATCGCTTCGCTGCGCTCGCGATGACGGCGGCTGTGTCATCGCGAGGAGCGCAGCGACGAAGCGATCTCGATGCCGAACGCTGCAGCAGCTGCTATGACGCAGCGGCTGCCGTCGCGCCGACCGCCTCCGCCGCCGGAAGCAGGTGCGCGATGGAGTTGGCGTAGTACGCCACCGTCGTCTCCTCTTCCGGCACCAGCTGCAGCATGCCCTGCTCGTTCTCGATCACCAGCCGGCGCAGGCGCAGCATGCGCAGGCCGACCTCGAGCGCGTAGTCGAAGTCCTGGCGCGGTTGGTAGACGTGGGCGCCGGCCGCCTCCAGCCGGTGGAGCAACGCATACGCCTCGGCGGCGAGCTCGAGCGGCGAGAACCAGCGCTGCGGCTGCTCGCGCAGCACCGTGGCGACGAGCGCCACTGGCACCACCGGGATGACCGCGCCGATGCGCTCCATCAGCGCGCCCGCCAGCTCCTCGATGCGCGCGAAGCGCTGCTCGCGCGGCAGCGCCCGCGGATCGACCCCACGCGCCTTGCACCATTCGGCAAGCGAGAGCGGCGTGCCGAAGCTCACGCACGCGTAGCCGAAGCGGTGCCAGCGGCCGGTGAGGACGAGCCACAGCTGGCCGCCGACGAAGCGCGCCAAGTTGACGATGCGCCGGCCGTACCCGGCCGGCGCGGAGGGTTCGAGACGGCGCCCACCTTGCCGGGCCGCTGCGCATCAGGCACCACGTCGAGCAGCAGCGTGCGGTCCTCGAGCACGCGGTCGTAGTTGACCGCCACCGGCACGAAGACGACGTCGCGCTCGCCGCCTGCGGAGAGACCAGGATCGAACGCCTTGACCATGTAGTCGAGCAGCCCGAGCTTGGGCGCGCCGAGCCGGCCGTCGCGCGACAGCCCGCCCTCGGGGAACATCGCCTGCGGCACACCGGCTGCCGTCGCCATCTGCACGTAGCGCTCGAGCACGCGGCGGTAGAGCACATTGCGCGAGCGCCGCCGCACGAAGTAGGCGCCCATCGCCTTGAGCAGGCTCTCGAGCGGCCAGATGCGCGCCCACTCCCCCACCGCGTACGACAGCGCCGTGCGCGAGGCGGCGAGGTGGGCCACCAGCAGGTAGTCCATGTTGCTGCGGTGGTTGATGACGAAGACGACGGCGGCCTCGCGCGGCACTTTCGCCAGCGCCGTCTCGTCGAGGAAGCCGACGCGCACGCGGTAGAGCACGCGCGCCAGCGAGCGCGACACCCAGTAGCCGAGCCGGAAGTAGAAGTAGGCGTTGAAGGCGGGCACGATCTCGCGCGCGTAGCGCTCGACCTTCGCCATCGCCACCTCGCGCGGCATCCCTTCTTCCGACGCGAACGCCTGCGCCGCTTCGAGCACCTGCGCGTCGTAGACGAGGCGGTCGATGACGACGCGGCGGCGCGTCAGCTGGAAGGGCCGGATCTCGATCTGGAAGCGGCTCTGCATCTCTTCGAGCACGCGGTTGGCGCGCGAGCGCAGGAACCAGCGCACCGAAGGGAGGAGAGGCCGATCGAGCGCCGCCCACGCCGCGAAGACGAGCAGCAGCACGAGCAGCCAGAGCGGGATGGCGACGGTGCGGGTCATCGGTCGTAACTTGGCTGTCGCTCGCGCCCGCCAGGGCGCCGCGCCGTCGCGCCGCGGTAGTGCGCGGGCGACCTGGGGAGCGCGTGTTAGCGTGACGAGCGGTGAGCGAACCGCACGTTATGCCAGAGCCAACAGCGGACCAAATGAGCGCGGGCGCACTGCGGACTGACGATGTGCTCGCGGACGCGGCTCCGGGCTCGCGCGTCGTCCACAGCGACGAGAGCGGCGGCTGGTCCGGGATCGACACATTGCCCTACAAGCGGGCCGACGGCAGCTGGTCAGGAGTGACGCGCCAGCTGCTCGCCGGCGGACCGGAGCAGCCCTCGTCGTTCGAGCTGCGCTACTTCGAGCTCGCACCCGGCGGTCGCTCCTCGCACGAGCGGCACCAGCACGAGCACGCGGTCGTCGTGCTGCGCGGCAGCGGCGAGGTGCTGCTCGGCGACGCCGTGCACGCCTTGCGGCCGGGCGACTTCGTGCGCGTGGCGCCGGGCGATCCGCACCAGTTCCGCAATACCGGCGAGGAGCCGTTAGGGTTCCTCTGCGTCGTCGACGCGGAGCGCGATCGGCCCGATGCCGGTGGCGGACGACGGCGCGCCTTCGTGCGATTTGCCGCGGACGGACGGGCGGCGTTGGCTCGTAGCGGCCGCGGAGGAGAGAGGGATGTGCCCGCGGCGTTCGCTGCAGGGACCTGGGGGCGCTGCCGCGGGGGCACGCTCGCATTATCGAGGTATTCGGGCGAAGGATGCTCGCTCGCCTCCGGGCGCGGGGCGCCATCCGCTGCCTGACAACGGCCGACCGCGTGCGTCCTCCGGAGGCCCCCGCCGCATCGCCCCCAGGCCCCCGCAGCGAACGCAAGAGCCGTTTGGCGCCACGACGTGAAGTCGCACCCACGCCAGATCTGTTGTGCCACCGGCGGTGAGCCCAAGACGATGGGCTGTCGTTGCTTAGGACCGCCGCGGCCATCTAGTTGACATACAGGACTGAAACTGTCCAGAATCTCTCATCAGCTATTGAGATTTTGTCTCAACAAGCTGCGACTCCATCTCAGCCGCCGTGCAACCATCGCTTTCTGCAAGCCGTCGCCCCCTCGGGCGGTCGCCGCTACCGCGGTCGCGTTGCTGCTGTCGGCATCTTTCGGCGCAGTGGCTGCGGCACGCGGCGGCGCTCCGACCGGCGCCTTGCGTCGGTCGAGCGGCAGGTCTACGTAATGGGGACTCGGCTAGCGATTAGGGTCGAGGGGCGCGACTAGGCGGCGGCTCGCGCGGGCGCCGAGGCGGCGGTCGGAGGCGCTCGAGGCGGCAGAGGCGCGGCTTTCTACTTGGAGCGACGACAGCGAGCTGGCGCGGTTGAACACGGCGGATGCGGGGGAGACGGTGATGCTCTCCGCGCCGTTGGCAGGCGAGCTGCGGGCGTGCGTTGGACTGCGCGGCGGCGACTGGCGGGGCTTTCGATCCTGCGGTCGGCGGGCTGGTCGATCTTTGGGACTTGCGCGGCAGCGGACGGGTGGCGAGCAGCGCGGAGCTTGCTGTGGCGTTGCCTGGCGCGCGCGCAGCGATGGTCGAGCTGCAAGGGCGGCGCGCCGTCCGGCGTTACGCCGCGACTCGGCTGGAGGAGGGAGCCTGGGGCAAGGGCGCCGGTCTCGACGCCGCTCTTGCCGCGCTGCGCGCGACGCCGCGCGTCACCGCCGCGTGGCTCGATCTCGGAGGGCAGGCCGCCGTGCTCGGCGACGCGGACTGGACCGCCACGGTTGCCGATCCTGCCGATCGCCAGCGCGCGGTGGTGGCGATCGACCTCGCGGGCGGCTCGCTCTCGACGAGCGGCAACGGCGAGCGCGGCTTGGTCGTCGAAGGCCGTCGCATCGGGCATTTGCTCGATCCGCGCACCGGTCGGCCGGCGGCGGACTTCGGCTCGTTGACGGTGTGGGCGCCGAGCGGGCTGCGGGCGGACTGCTTGTCGACCGGGCTTTATGTGATGGGGCCTGATGCGGCGCTGGCGTGGGCGGCCGCACATCCCGAGGTGCGGTGCTGGTGATCGAGCGGAGCGCGCGACGGTGCGCTGCGGCTGCGCGGCAGCGCCGGGCTCGCGGGGCGCGCGCGGGCGCTCGTTCCCGGCGAGGGCGATGACGTTCGACGAAGTGCCGCGGGACGCGGCGCACAACGGCGGCGCGACGTACGCGCCGCACGGAGAAACGAAGGAGCAGTGGACCGGTTCGCCTGGCAGCGCGGGTCCACTGCCCCCTGACCACCCGCCCGCGGGCGTTGGCGCGCCGGCGGGCGAGCAGCGAGGAGAGTGTATGTCCGATGGTTCGGGAGTGTCACGGCGAGACGTCGAGCGGCGCTGCGCCGCGTCTTCTGCGATGGGCGTCGCGCGTCGGTCATGGCGTCGCTGATCTTTCTTCTGCTCACTGCCGCGGCGCCGGCGAAGGCGCAATCGACCGACAGCTCGGCGTCGGCCGACGAGAGCCCGCGTCGAGCGGCTCGAGCGCGAGGTCGTGGAGCTGCGCCAAGCTCTCGAGGCGTTGCGCGCTCAGCAGGCGCCGCAAGTGCCGACGCAGCCCAGCGCCGCGCAACCAGCCCCGCCCCGCCGGTCGATCGACAGCACCGAGCTCGCGCGCCGCATCGACGTGCTCGCCGCCGAGATCGAGCGGCTCAAGCTCGGCGAGACCGCCATCCGACCGCCGAGCGCGCCGAGGCCGGCTTCGGCCCCGCCGCCTCGAAGGTCTACCGCGCCGGCCAGGGGCTCTCCATCGGCGGCTACGGCGAGGTCGTCTACCAGCGGGTCGACGACCGCCGCGACGACGGCGCCGCCTCGGGCCGCATCGACCGCGCCGACGCGCTGCGCGCCATCGTCTACCTCGGCTACAAGTTCGACGACAAATGGTTGTTCAACTCGGAGATCGAGTTCGAGCACGGCGGCCGCGACACCTTCCTCGAGTTCGCCTACCTCGACTACGCCTGGCGTCCCGAGCTGGGCTTCCGCTTCGGGCACCTGCTGCTGCCGATGGGCTTCGTCAACGAGCTGCACGAGCCGACCGTGTTCCTGGGCACCAACCGCCCGACGCTCGAGCGCGTCCTCCTGCCCACCACCTGGCACGAGAACGGGGCGGGCGTCTTCGGCGACGTCGGCGCCGTTCAGCTACCGCTCCTACCTCGTCAACGGCTTCAACGCCGCCGGCTTCACCGCCGCCGGCCTGCGCGGCGGCCGCCAGGGCGGCATCGAGGCGAAGGCCGAGGACCTGGCGTGGGTGAGCAAGCTCGAGGCGACGCCGGTCGAAGGGCTGCGGCTCGGCGGCGGCGCCTACCTCGGCAAGTCGGGGCAGGACCTGCGCTTCGCCGGCCGCGACGTCGAGGTCTCGACCCGCATCTACGAGCTGCACGGCGAGTGGCGGTGGCGCGGCCTGCAGATGCGCGCGCTCGCCGCCCGCGCCTCGCTAGGCGACGTGCCGCGGCTCAACGCCGCCCTCGGCCTCTCCGGCGCCGCGTCGATCGGCGAGGAGATGCGCGGGCAGTACGCCGAGCTCGGCTACGACGTGCTTCAGCCAGCGCGGCGACGGCGCGCACGCAGCTCATCCCGTTCGTGCGCTGGGAGCAGATCGACACCCAGCACGAAGTGCCGCGGGCTTCCGGCGCAACCCCGCCAACGACCAGGAGATCCTCACCTACGGCGCTCTCCTGGCTGCCGCAGCGGCAGCTCGTCTTCAAGCTCGACTTCCAGGACTTCGACAACGAGGCGGGAACGGGCGTCGACCAGTTCAACCTGGGGGTCGGCTACGTCTTCTAGACCCGACCTGGCTGCGGCTCGTGCCCGCGCCGCCGACCGGCCACCGCGCCGCGTCGTGGCGCGGGCGACGCCTTTCTTCGCCTTCGCCGTCGCCGCGACGATGGTCGCGGGCGGCGCGGCGAGCGCCGGCGCGCGCGTGCTGATGACGCAGCAGCAGGCGCTCGACCTCGCCTTCCCGGGCTGCACGGTCGCGCGCTAGACGATCTACCTCACGCCGGCGCAGGTGCGAGCGCGCCGGCGTCAGCTCGCCGGCGAGCCGCTCCAGAGCGCCCTCGTCACTGCCTACCGCGCGACCTGCGACGGCCAGCCCGGCGGCACCGCCTACTTCGACGTCCACCGCGTGCGCACGCTGCAGGAGACGCTGATGGTCGTCGTCGACTCGCGAGTCGCGCGTGCGCGCGCCTCGAGGTGCTGTCGTTCGACGAGCCGCCCGACTACCTGCCCGCGCGACCCTGGTACGAGCAGTTCGAGGAGCGCGCGCGCTCGACGCCGAGCTGCAGCTCAAGCGCGCCATCCGGCCGGTCACCGGCGCCACGCTCACCGCGCAGGCGACGACCGCCGCAGCGCGCCGCGTGCTCGCCATCCACCGCGCCGTGGCGGAGCTGCCGGCGCCGAGCGCCGCCGCGACGGCCCGCCACCGCCGCGGCCGGCCGCCACCCGCGCGCGCAGCCGCCCTCGCATGAGAAGGGAGAGCGCCCGTGAAGCGCTGGGAGTCCTGGTCGGTTCACCTCTCGACGCTGCTCGTCGGCGGCACCGGCCTCGTCTACGCGTGGATGCGCTACCTGCTGCCGCCGGCCGATGCCTACTCCGCCGTCGGTCATCCGCTGCAGCCGAGCGTGCAGCACCTGCACGTCCTCGGCGCGCCGCTCCTCGTCTTCACCATCGGCGTCATCTGGCGCAACCACGTCTGGAGCCACTGGAAGAAGGGCGTGCCGCAGCGCCGGCGCAGCGGTCTCGTGCTGCTGCTGTCGGTGGCGCCGATGGTCGTCTCCGGCTACCTGCTGCAGACGGCGGTCGCCGAGGGCTGGCGGCAGGCGTGGGTGATCGTGCACGTGACGACGTCGGTGCTCTTCCTCGTCGGCTACGGCGGGCACCTCGTCGCGGCCTGGCTCGCCTGGCGCCGGCAGCGAGCGCGGGTCGCCGCCGCCGCGATGCCCGCCGAAGCCGCCTTGCGATAACCCGCGGCCCGCCTTGGGATAAGTTCGCGGCCGCCACCGCGATGGACTCGGGCGCTCCCACCCACACCGCCGGCGAGCCGATCCGCTACACGCTCACCTTCCCGGCGCCCGCGACCCACTACGTCGAGGTCGACGCTTCGCTGCCCACCGGCGGCAGCGCCGCAGGTCGAGCTCTTCTTACCGGTGTGGACGCCGGGCTCGTACAAGGTGCGCGACTACTCGCGCCACGTCGAGGCGCTGCGCGCCGAGAGCGCCGGCGGCAACCCGCTGCCGATCGAGAAGGTGCGCAAGAACCGCTGGCGCGTCACCACCTGGGGCGCGCCGCGCGTCCACCTGATGTACCGCGTCTACGGCCGCGAGATGAGCGTGCGCACCAACTTCGTCGACCGCGACTTCGCGCTGCTCAACGGCGCCGCGACCTTCCTCACCCTCGCCGAGGAGCGCCCGCGCGTGCACGAGGTGGCCGTCGTGCTGCCGTCGAGCTGGCGCGAAGCGCACACCGCGCTGCCCACCTCGCCGCAGGGCGGTCCGCACCTCTTCTTCGCGCCCGACTTCGACACCCTCGTCGACTCGCCGATCTACTGCGGCTCGCCCGACGGTCTACCGCTTCGAGGTCGACGGCGTGCCGCACCTGCTCGTCGACGAGGGCGAGGACGGCGTGTGGAACGGCCCGCGCGCCGCCGCCGACACCGAGCGCCTCGTGCGCGCGGCGTTCCGCTTGTGGGGCGGCGCGCCCTATCGCCGCTTCCTCTTCCTCAACCTGCATCACCGGCGCGAGCGGCGGCCTCGAGCACAAGGACTCGACGGTGCTGATGACCAGCCGCTGGAAGATGCGGCGCCGCGAGAGCTACCTCGAGTGGCTGGGGCTCGCCGCGCACGAGCACTTCCACGCCTGGAACGTGAAGCGGCTGCGGCCGCGCGGAGCTCGGCCCGTTCGACTACGACGAGGAGATCTACACCAAGAGCCTGTGGGTGGCGGAAGGGATCACCTCGTACTACGACGACCTGCTGGTGCACCGCGCCGGCCTGTCGACGCGCGAGGAGTACCTGCGCGACCTCTCGAAGACGGTGCGCGCGGCGCAGCGCACGCCCGGGCCGCCGCGTGCAGACGCTCGAGGCGGCGTCGTTCGACACCTGGATCAAGTACTACCAGCCCGACGAGAACACGCCCAACAGCGCCATCAGCTACTACACCAAGGGCGCGGTGGTGGCGTTCCTGCTCGACGCGCGCATCCGGCGCGCGACCGACGGCGCGAAGAGCCTCGACGACGTGCTGCGCGTGGCGTGGGAGCGCTTCGCCGGCGAAGGCGAGCGCGGCTTCACCGGCGCCGAGATCGAAGCGCTGGCGTCGGAGGTGGCGGGCGAGGACCTGACGCCGTTCTTCGACCGTGCGTTGCGCAGCACCGACGAGCTCGACCTCTCGCCGGCGCTCGAGTGGTACGGGCTGCGCGTCGTCGACGAGGGCGTGGTGGCGGCGCCGGCGCGACCGGCGCCGCCCGATCCCGAGGCCGAGCGCGCCGGCGCCGGACCGCCACCGGCGCCCGAGCCCGTATCGCCGCCGCACGCGGGCGAGCGTCCCGTGCCGCAGGTGGCGGCGGTTGACCCGCCGGTGGCCGACGCGGCCTCGGCGACGGCGGCCGCCGTGCGGCCGGCGACGCCGGAGCCTGCCGGCGGCGGCGCCCGCCGTCACGGCAGCGACGACCGTCACGGCAGCGGCCGTGCCGCCGGCCGAGAAGCCGGGTTGGCTCGGCGCCGCGACGCGGCTCGACAACGGCCGCCTCGTCGTCGTCGAGGTACGGCGCGGCACGCCGGCCTTCGACGCCGGCATCTCGGTCGACGACGAGCTGCTGGCGCTCGACGACTTCCGCGTCCCACCCGACCGCCTCGCCGAGCGCCTCGCTGCCTACCGCCCCGGCGACCGCGTCAGCGTGCTCGTCGCCCGCCGCGAACGACTGGTGAAGCTCGAAGCCGTGCTCGGCGAAGACCCGGGCGAGACCTGGCGGCTGGCGGTCGATCCGCGAGCGAGCGACGAGCAGCGCGCGCGTCTCGCGGCGTGGCTCGCTGGGTAACCTGCAGGTCGCGCTCGGCGCGAGCCGATCTGAGGACAGCTTCCGCGGCGCATGGTCGAGGGGCGGTTTGCGCACCGCAGCGGCGGGCGCGCTCTATGCCGTCCGCGTCATTGCGGCTTCACCTCGACCACCACGACGTTCGGCAACGGCCACTGGTGATCGTTGCCGTCGCTCTCCTCGAAGCCGGTCTCGTAGCTGCCGGCCAAGTCGAGCTCGATGCCGGGGCCGCGGACGGAGAGGCTCGCTTCCGGCCCGCCCTCGACGTGCATGGCGCGCACGACGCCCAGCGGAAGCCGCTTGAGCAGCGCGTTGAAGTCGTACATGGTGAACGGCGAGCGGCAGAAGAGCAGGAGGATGCGCCCCTCGCGATCGAGCGCGATCGCGGCCTCGCTCCAGCGGCGGCCGTTCTTGCTCCACACGTTGACGCCCGGGTCGCGGATGAGGCGCAGGTTCTGGATCACGGTGTCGTAGTCGACGAACGCGGCAGCCTTGTCGCCTGGCTGCGTGTCGCGGATGGTGGCCGCCGGCAGACCGGGGCGGCGCGCACCGAGCAGCAGGACCGACTGGTACTTGCTCGCCCAATTCCGCGTGTGCACGCGTTCGCCGACGCGCAGATAACCGACGTGGGTGCTGAAGTCGGTGGCGTACATCCCGGCATTGATCACCGCCGCGATGCGCGGTCCTTCGGCCCATTGCCGCGCCGTGCGCGATCCGCCGCCGGCCTCGGACGCTAGCCGCGCCCGTAGCGTCGCTCGCGCCGGGTCGACGCGCACGACGTGGAGCCGGCCGTCGCCGATCGCCGGCCGCGGCGAGATCGCGATGGCGGCGTAGTCGACACCGGGACCGAGCGTGCGCCAGGTGGGCGCGACATCGGGGGCCGCGGCGGGAGCCGCCGCAACGGCGAGCAGGACGGCGATGGTGAGCAACGGAGGACCTCGGCGCCTATCGAGGCGCGCAACGAAGTCTAAGCCCCGGCAGCGGTGCCGAGGCCGCCCTACGTATGGGCGGTGGCCTGCACAGGCGCCGAGCGCTGTGAGGGCGTGGTTGACCGGGTAGGGTGCGCTCTGCGCACCATCTGCGCGACCGCCAAGGCTCGCACGGTGCGCAGAGCGCACCCTACCGTTTCTTCGTCGTCAGCTCTTTGAGCGCATCGATCGGCCGGCGGTCGGGCGCCATCAGCTTGATCGCCTTGCGCAGGCTCTCCTCGGCTTCCGCCCGCTGGCCGGCGTGCCCCTGGATCGTGCCCATGTAGTACCAGGCGAGACCGCAACGTGGGTCGGCGCGCACCGCCTCGTCGAGCTCCTCGAGCGGTTTCGCGGTCTCACCCGTCGCGCGGAAGCGGCAAATGGCCGTCTCGGCGCGATAGATCGGGTTCTGCGCGTCGAGATCCGCCGCGTACTGCAACAACTCGAGCGCCTTCTTCTCCTGGCCGGCCGCGAGCAGCTCCATGCCCTTCTTGAACTGCGCCTCGGGGTCGAGGAGCTCGGTCTTGATGGTGGTGCCGCGCGGCTGGTTGCCGCGCTGCGCCTGCGCGAGCTGGCGGCGGTGCACGAGCATCGCGCGGCGCTCGCCGTCGCGCAGCTCGTTGTAGGCCTCGGTGCCGGCGAGGAAGAGCGCCCGCGCCTTGTCGAGCAGGTCGGGCGGCAGGTAGGCGACGAACGGCCACGGCGCGTAGAGCTGGGCGAAGCGGAGCCACGCCTCCTCGACCTCGAGCGCCTCGGCGCCCTCGCGCACGCCGAGCAGGTCGAACGCGTCGCGCCGCCGATACGAGAGGTACGCCTGCAGGATGCGGTTGCGCGCGCGCTCGACCTCGCCCTCGGAGAGCGCCGCCGGCCGTTGGATGGCCTTGGTCTCGATGGGCACCGTGCGGACCGACGCGTCGACGCGCGGCGCTGCCTCGGGGCTAGCGGCGGCTGCCGCCGGCGTCGCGGCGATCGGCTGTCGCCTCGCCGGCGCCCGGCTCGCCGGCCCCACGAGGTCGAGCAGCGACAGCGCGTAGACGACGCGCCCGAGGTCGTTCGCCGGCAGCTGCGGCAGCTTCACCGCCAGCTCGTCCATACGCAGCGGCCGCTCGCGTAGCGCGGCCATCACCTCGGCGGCGGGCCCGCGCACCTGCAGCTCGTCCTCGGCGACGAGCGGCGAGTCGTGCAACGCCAGCGCCTCGGTGAAGAGTGGCCGCAGCCCGCGCGTCACCTCCTCGAGCGGCGTCAGCTTGAGCACGCCGGTCAAGATGAGCTGCGGCACCTTGACCTTGAGCGTCGAGTCGACGTCGGCCATCTCGTCGGACACGCGGAACGTGCCCTCGCGCCAGGTGAAGCCGTCGAGCAGCTTGCGGGCGAGGCACTGCTGCAGCAGCTTGTAGAGCTCGCCGGCGTCGATCTTGCCGCGCTCGAGCAGCACCTCGCCGATGGGCACCTCGCGGGCGAGCGACTCGCCGAGCGCGACGCGCAGCTCCTCGTCGCCGAGCTTGCCGACCGAAACGAGGAAGCGGCCGAACGTCTCGTGCACGAGGTTCGAGCGGCAGTCGACCGGCGCGGCGGCGTCGAAGATGATCCGCTTCTCCACCGGCTTGCGGTGCAGCTCGAGCACGCCGCTGCGGCTGACGCGCGACATCGCCAGCAGCAACTGCGCGTAGGGCACCTCGGCGAGGCTCCCCTCCGAGAGCAGCGCGATCTGCTCCCACTTGTCGGCGGCGGCGATGGGCATGTGCGTGGAGGCCCGAAGGCCGCGCGCATTCTAGCCCGCGCGCACGCGCGGGCTATCCGAGAAGCGTAGAGGAGGGATCTCGATGCGGCACGCGCCACTGGCTCGCTTGCGCCGCGGTAGCCTCGCGCCGTGCCGCGTATCAAGGCAACCCCCGAAGACTTCGTCGTCGAGGAGCTGCCGCTCTACGCGCCGAGCGGTGTCGGCGAGCACGCGTGGGTCGAGGTCGAGAAGCGGCTGCGCACGACCGAAGAGGTGGCGGCCGAGCTCGCGGACGCGGCGGGCGTCGACGCCGGCCAAGTCGGCTGGGCGGGACGCAAGGACCGCGAGGCGGTGACGCGGCAGTGGCTCTCGGTGCCGGGGATCAGCGCGGCGCGCGCGGCAACGCTCGCCGGCGAAGACTGGCGCGTGCTGCGCGCCGCCGCGCACGGCGAGCGGCTGCGGCTCGGCGAGCTCGTCGGCAACCGCTTTCGCTTGATCGTGCGCGACGTCGACGACGCGGCCGCCGCCGCGGCGGTCGATCGCCTGGCGGAGATCGAGCGCCATGGCATGCCCAACGACTTCGGCGAGCAGCGTTTCGGCCGCGATGCGGGCAATGCGGAGCGCGGCGCGCGTCTGCTGCGCGGCGAGAAGGTCGACGGCGGCCGCCGACAGCAGCGGCTCTACCTCTCGGCGCTGCAATCGGCGCTCTTCAACGAAGTGCTGCGCACGCGGGCGGCCGCGCCGCACGGGCTGCTGCCCGGCGACCTCGCGCTCGTCCACGCGAGCGGCGCGCTGCTGCACGTCGGCTCGCCGGCGCTGCCGAACGACGACCGCCTCACCGCGCGTGCCGCCGCGTTCGAGCTCAGCCCCACCGGCCCGCTCGTCGGCCACAAGATGCGCCCGCCGCGCGGCGAGCCGCTCGCGCACGAGCGCACCGTCGCAGCGCGTTGGGGCGTACCGTGGATCCCCGAGCTGCCGCGGCTCCGCGCCCACCTCCTCCCCGGCGGCCGCCGCCCGCTGCGCGTGCGCGTAGGCGAGCTCGCGCACCGGCGCCTCGACGACGACGCGCTTGAGATCACCTTCGTCCTGCCGCCGGGAAGCTACGCGACCGTGCTCGTCGGGGAGCTGTTCCCGCCGCCGCGCTGACGCAAAAGGGGAAGGCGGACCCGCAGGTCCGTCTAATTAGATGGGAACCGTGTCATCGCCGCGTTCGTGCGATGCAGGAGGGTGGGACCATGGGCCGATCCGTCAGCCACGCGCTCACCGCGGCGATCGTCGCACTGCTGTCGACGTCAGCATTGGCACAGGAGCCGACGCCGTCACCGTCGCCGACGCCCAACGTGTCGGCGCTGCGCCGCCTCATCTCGCGGCTTCCGGCGGCGATGATCGATGCGGACGCCGTCCGCGACGCGGTCGCGGGAGCCGAGGCGGCCGCAACACCGGGGCCCGCCGCAACGCCGGAGCCCGCCGTATCGCCGAGCCCGCAGGCCGGAGATCGTGCACCGTGGATCGGCGAGGTGCGGGTGCAGCCGCGCACCATGCGCCTCGGCGAGCTGCTCTACGTGCCGCTCGAGCCCAAGGTCGAGGCGGAGGCGAAGTCGGCGATTGCCGCGCAAGTGCGGAGTCAGACGCGCGGATCGTGGGTGACGTTCCCCGGCGCCTTCCAAACGCTCTCCACCGACAAGGCCGAGCTGACGCTCGTGGCGGTGGCGTTCGGCGGTCCGCCGTTGCGATTCAACCGCGACCGGGAGCAGTTCGAGGGGACGATCAACGTCGGCGTCCTCGACATCGGCGGCCGCGCATCGCAGCTCTCGGAAGAGATCCTCTTTCAGGTCCTCGGCGCGACGGCCACACCGGAGACGCTCAGCGTCAAGTCGACGGCGCCACCCTTTCCCCCCATCGCCATCGCCAGCGACTCCACCGACCGCGCCGTCGACGTGCAGGTCTTCTCGCGGCTGTCGAACGAAGCCGTGAAGCTGACCCTGCCGCTGCAACCCGCACTGGTCGTCGACGTGAGCCCTCGCCACATCGAGGGCTGGGGGCTGGAGAAGGCCGAGGTGCAAGTGAGCGCCCGCGGCCTCGCCGCCGGCGGCGCCCGGCGCGCGTTGCTCAAGTGGGACCACGGCGTGGTCGAGCCCGGGAAGCTGGCGCTCGACGCCGACGGCACGGCCACCGCCGCGATCCACTCCAGGTCCACCGGCGAGGCCACGGTGACCGCCCGCGGCGCCGGCTTCACCCAGGGCAGCGACAAGGTGACGTTCGACTTCCCCTGGAAGTCGCTCCTCGCCGTCCTGCTCGGCGGGCTCGTCGGCGGTCTGCTGCGCGCCGGCGCTCCTCGCCGCGGCGCCTGGGCTTCGTTCCTCGGCAAGCTGGGGCTCGGCGTCCTCGTCGGCGCCGTCGTGTTCGTGCTGTTCGCGCTGGGCATCAACGTCACCGGCTTCCCCATCCCGGCGCGCGCCGGCGAGCTCGTGGTGTTCGCTGTCGTCGCGCTCGGCGCCTTCGGCGGCACGCGGCTGCTCACCCCGGCGAAGCCGGCCTGAGCGAGCGCGGCGCCACGCGTGCTGCGACGGCTTCGTTCTCGATCACCGTCCACGCCCACCACGGGCCGTCGCTGCGGCCGAGCAGCGCGGACCAGTACCAGCTCGAAGCGTCGGTGAAGGCGGCGCCGCCGCTCCGCCGCGACGATGCGCTCGCGCACGTGGAGGCGGGTGGAGCCGCGGCTGGCGATGAAGGCGCCCCACGCTCGACCTTGCGCGTCGCGCAGCAGCGGCCGCGGCTCGATGGCGTAGCCGGCGCCGCGGTAGCAATCGGCTGCCGGGTGCAGCTGCCGCGTCGCGCGCGTCACCCAGCGCACGACGTAGAGGCGCCGGCCGTCGCCGAAGGTGGCGATGCGGCCGGGAAAGCCTGCCGCGAAGCGGCGCTCGCGCGCGGCGAGCGGGCGCGGGCGGAGCGCCTCGCGGTCGAATGTCGGCGGCCAGCCCGGGAAGATCGCCGAGTCGTCGGCAGCACGCACCTGCGGGCGCAGCGGCGCCAGCGCGGCGAGGGCGCAGGCGATCAGGAAGCCGATGGGTGCCGAAGCGGTTCATGACGTCGTCGCGCCCTGCCATTGTCTGCACGTCCAAAGTAGCGGCGTCGCGATGAGCGCAAAGGCGACGACGCCGAGCGCCGCGTGCACCGCGTCGGCGTCGAGGCGCGGCGGCACCGGCACGGCGCCGGTCTCGACGAGGAAGAGCGACGCCGCGCGCAGCCCGTTGCCGGCGACGGCCAGCGTTGCCGCCGCGGCGGCGAGGAGCGCCGTGCGCGGCCACGACAGACCGGCGAGCGCCGCCAGCACCAGCGCCAGCAGCAGCGCCGTCCACAACATGTTGACGCCGCTGCAGGGAGCGTCGATGGCGACGAGACGCTCGCCTGCGCGCAGCGACACGCCGTCGCGCTCGACGGCGAAGCCGGCGAGCGCGAGGAGCCGCGCCGCCACCTCGCCCGCGACGACGCGCAGCGGATAGCCGAGCATGAACTGCGCCGTCGGCAGCGCCGGCAGCGCCAGCACCGCCAACCCCATCGCCGCCGGATGCGGTCGCGCGCCCCATCGCCAGGCGCACCAGGTAGCGAGCAGCGCGCAGCTCGCGATCGCCGCCCGCAACACCGGCGGCGCGGCGAGCACGCTCGCCGCGTACGCCAACGTGAGCAGCGCCGGCAGCGTGAGCAGCGATGGCGCGGCGATGTCGTGCGGCTCACGCGATCGTCGTGGCGCGATGAGCAGCGCCGCGGCGCACGCCGCCAGCGCGACGATCTCGTCCGCGTCACCGTCAGCGACCCGCAGCGCAGCCCAGCGCCACACCGGCCAGAGCGCTGCCGCCTGGACGACGAGCAGGATCAGGAGACGACGGCGCGCCACTGCATCCTCCTTCGCCGCCAAGCGGCGCCGGCGAGCAGCGCCGCGACCACCACCATCAACGCCACCGTCGACGGCTCGGGAATCGTCGGCACCTCGCCCGCCGCGCCCGGCGTCAGCCCGGCCTGTTCGTACTGCACCGCCGTCTCCAGCACCACCGCTCCCGAGCGCGGCGTGACGACGGCGTAGCGGACCGCCAGCTCGCGCGCCGCGTCGGCGCTCTTGCGATCCAGCGCCAGGCGATCCGACTCGCGGCGCGCCCACAGCCGCGCCAGGTGCATTGAAGTCGCGTGCACGTCGGCTCGCGCGCTACCCGCCGGCACGCGCTCGAGTCGCCGCACGAGCGCGGCTCCGTCCGCCGCGCCGTCGGCCGTGCCGTTGACGAGCCCTTCCTTCAGCAGCGTGCTCAAGTCGGCGGCGAGGGGGCCGCGCCGAGCCGCTGCCACGACGAACGGGCAGCCGTCGAGGCTCTCGAGGATCCGGTTCGGCCCCGGCGTCGCGGCGAGCGCCACCAGCTTCGGCCCATCGGGTCGCCGCTCGCAGCGCTGCAGCAGCTCGTCGACGCGGCCGAGCGCCACCGGCTGCGGCCCGTGCACCCAGACGACGAAACCGAACGGCGACCGCGCCGCGCGGTCCCACGCCTGGACGAGCGCCGGCACGTTGTCGGTGCCGCCGCGGAAGCGCCGGCGCGAGAGCGCGTCCGGCGCCACCTCGACCGGCTCGTCGCTGGCGAGGATCACTCTCGCCCGCGGCCCCGGCAGCTCGGCGAGCACGTGGCGCAGCGCGGCGGCCTCTTCGGCCAATCCGCGCGAGCCGTCGATCACGACGACCGTCTCGCCGACCGGAGCGTGCTCCGCCAGCTCCAGCGTCTGCACCACGTCGAACGCCGCATCCACCGGGTCGACGGTCCAGCTCGACATCGCATCCGCCGCGCGGTACACGCGCACGGCGTGGGTCGGCAGCTCCGGATCGCCGATCGCCGCTTGCACGGTGGCCACGGCGCCGCTGCGCATGTTGGCGAGCACCGGGCGCGCCCTTCCCAGCGGCGCCGGAGGCGGTGGCGGCGCGGGCGGTCGTCGGCGGCGGCCGCGCGGCGGACGGCGGCTCGAGCGAGTCCACCAGCTCCATGGCGGCGTCCTCGGTCTCCACCCACAACGCGTGGCGCAGCTCGGGCGCGACGGCGAAGTTGCGTTCGACGAGGTGCGGCAGCGCCAGCCGCGCGCGGTGGATCTCCTCCAGCAGCAGCGGCGCGGTGATCCCGATGCGCACTTTCATCACCCCTTCGGCGGGCACCGGGAAGCACTGCACGAGCACGCGGTCGGGGCCGGCGGTCGTCACCAGCAGCGGGTCGCGGCGCGCGAACACCACGTTCTCGTAGGCGGCGCGCACGGCGGCGCGGCTGCCGAAGGCCGCCTCGCGCTCCTCGCCGTTGATCCACAGCGTGGCGCGCGTCACCACGCCGCCGGGCGGCAGCGCGACGACGGCGCGCCCTTCGCGCGCGACCGGCGAATCGTTGCGCAGCTCGAAGGTCCACTCGAGGTAGCCGAGCGCGGCGTCGGCGTCGAGCGAGCCGTCGAGCCGCGAGGCGGTGAGCGACAGGCCGCGCAGCACGCCGCCCACCGCGGCGCCGCCCTGGTCGACGTCCCAGTTGTCGTCGAGCCGCTCGCCGTCGAGACTGCGCAGCCGCGGCGCCGGCACGCTGTTGAAGGGCTCGCCGGTGACGCGGTAGTAGACCTCGCGCGCCGACTGCGGGCTCACCGAACGAGCGTCGAGGATGAAGCTGGCGAGGTCGCCGAGCTGACCGGTGCGCTCGTAGCAGGCGCGCAAGAGTGCATCGCGGCTGCCGAGGGTGCGCAGCAACGTCACGTAGCGCGCGCGCTCGGCCGGCCGCCCTTCGACCGCGCGCGACAGCGCGAAGCGCGTCACCGCCGGCGGCACGGCGACGAGCAGCAGCGCTGCAGCGCCGCTCGCCAGTCCCCAAAGACCGGCGCGCGTCGGCGCCGGCCGGCGCTTCCGCAGCGCCCGCCAAAGACGCAGGCCCGAGATCGTCGCGAAGAGCGGCGCCAGCGACAGCAGCCCGAGGCCGTAGATGATGGCGATCACCGAGATCGGCACCAGCGGCAGAAACACCAGCGCGTAATAGACGGCGACACCGAGGGCAACGCCGTTGGCGAAGGTGAGCGCACGCCAGGCGCGGGCGCTGCGCAGGCGCACCGGCGCGTCCTGCTGGAGCGCCACCAGCGCGAAGCCGTAGGCGAGCGGCACCAGCGCCACCAACAGCACGTGCAGCGGCGTCGGCACCGGATCGAACAGCGTGTCGGTGCAGATGCGCGTCGACAGCTCGATGCCGAGCGTGATCGCAGGCAAGGCCACGCCAAAGACCCACAGCATGCCCGCCGCGAAGCGCGACAGCGGGCGTTCGTTCGCGGAAACGTAGGACTCGAACATCACGGCACCTCCCACCTTCAGAGCCGCGAGCTCGCTCGCAGCTCACCGTCGTCAACGCAGACGCTAAGCCCGCCACAACGTCGATTCGGCCCAGGCCACCGGCCTGCCATGGACGCGCCCGGTCGCCGCCATAGCTGAGTCGGCCTCGTGTCGCGTGTCGCGATGGAGCGCGCATCGCGCGCCGTGAGCGATGGCGCGATCACGCGCCGCCCGCGGCATCACGGCCGCCACCCGCGCCGCACGCGCACCGCCTACGTCATCGCCGGCAACCTTGCGAACGGCTTGGCGTACTCATTCACCAGGCCGAGAAAGTTTGTTGCCGCATGATCGAGCCGCTGCGCGCGTGGGAGCCGCCGACCGAAGGGCCGCGAGAGGGGGAGGGACGCTCGCTGCGGGTGCTCGTCGTCGTCGACGACGACGAAGCCTCACGGGCCGTTCGCGCCGCGCTCGCCGACGAAGAAGCTGACGTCGACGTCGAGTGGCTGCACTCCGTCGCCGAGGCGCTGCGCACGCTACGCCACCATTCGTTCGACGTCGTGCTGCTCGACGCCGCGCTGGTGGGCAACGGCGCGCTCGCGTTGATCGACGATCCCGCCATCCACGAGGGCGACGCCTGGCTGGTGCTGCTCGCGGAGCCCACGGTCGCCGGCGCCTTCCCGCGCCGCCTTCTGGCTTCCGTCGCGCACGACACGCTGCCGCGCGACGAGCGGCTGGGCGAGGCGCTCGCCGGCCTGCTGCGCTTCGCGCGCCGTTCGGTCGAGGTGCGCGCCCGCGCCTCGCGCTACCAGAGCCTCTTTCGCCACTCGGCCGACGGCATCCTGCTCTTCGACACCGACGGCGTCGTGCTCGACGCCAACCCGCGCGCCCGCGAGCAGCTGGGCTACGAGAGCGAGGAGCTGCTCGGCCTCCGCCTCGACGCCCTGCACGCGCCGGAAGAGCGAGTGCGCGTGCGCGCCGCGCTGGCGAGCCTGGCGCGCGAGGGCACGACGGTGCTCGAGCTGACGCTGCGCCGGCGCGACGGCTCGACCTTCCCCGCCGACGTCTCCGCTTCCGCGTTTGCCGCCGGCGGGCAGGACCTGGTGCAGGCGGTGGTGCGTGACCAGTCCGCGCGCCGTGCCCTCGAGCAGCGGCTGCAGGAGGTGCAGAAGATGGAGGCGCTCGGCCGCCTCGCCGGCGGCGTCGCCCACGACCTCAACAACCTGCTCACCGTCATCCGTGGCTACGGCGCGCTGCTCGCGGGCGTCGTCGCCGCCGAAGGCGATGCGCGTGTGTTCCTCGACGAGGTCACGGCGGCCGGCGAGCGCGCCGCCGCGCTCACCCACCAGCTGCTCTCCTTCTCGCGCCGCCAGGTGGTGCGGCCGCGGCTCGTCGACGTCAACGCCGAGGTCACGCGGCTGCAGCGGCTGCTGCGCGGCACCCTCGGCGAGGACGTGCGGCTCGGCGTCGAGCTGGCGCCCGCGCTGCCGTGGGTGTCGATCGACCCGGCGCAGCTCGAGCAGGTGATCGTCAACCTCGCCGTCAATGCGCGCGACGCCATGCCGCACGGCGGCGAGCTGACGCTGACGACGAGTCTCGTCGGACCGCCGGGGCCGATCGCGGCCGACGGCGAGGGCGACGAGCCGTGGGTGCGGCTGCAGGTGCGCGACACCGGCGTCGGCATGTCGGCCGAGGTGCTGGGCCACCTCTTCGAGCCCTTCTTCACCACCAAGGAGCGCGGCAAGGGCACCGGCCTCGGCCTCGCCTCGGTCTACGGCGCCGTGCGCCAGAGCGGCGGCGACATCCGCGTCACCAGCGCGTCGGGCGCCGGCACCACCTTCGAGGTGCTGCTGCCGCCGGCGCACGGCGACGCTGCGGCGACCAACGACAGCGGCGCGATCCCGGTGATGGCGCGGCCGGGCGGCGAGTCGGTTCTCATCGTCGAAGACGACGAAGCCGTGCGCAAGCTGGTGGCGACGCTACTGCGAAGCGCCGGCTACGACGTCGTCGAGGCGGAGGACGGCGACGCCGCGCTCGCCATCGCCGGCGCCCGCGACCGGCCGTTCGACCTGCTGCTCTGCGACGTCGTCCTCCCCGACAAGAGCGGTGTCGAGGTGGCGCGCCGCGTGTCGGCCCTCTGCCCCAGCGCGCGCACGCTGCTCATGTCAGGCCACGCGCAGGACGCCATCGCGCGTCAGGGCCGACCGCTGCGCGGCAGCCGTTTCATCGCCAAGCCGTTCGGCCCCGACACGCTGCTCGAGCAGGTGGCGAAGACGCTGGCGCGCACCCGCTGAGCCAGAAAGACGGCGGGCGCGGAGCCCGCCCTACCCGCCGACCCCAGCGTGCGCGTGGTAGGGCGGCCTCGGCGGCCGCCGTCCGAATCGCCAGAACTAGTCCAGCCCGGCGCGTTCCGCATCGCCCATGGCGACGCGGCCGCTCGGGAAGTACTCGCTCCACCGCCGTGCGACCTGCGCCGCCACCGTCGGCGAGGCGGTGAGCTCGGCGGGGAAGCCGCGCTTGGTGCGCGCGTCGAGCAGCACCGGCGCGGTGTAGGAGAGCTGGTTGCGCACCACCCGCGCCGCGGCGGCGTGCAGGTCGGCCGCCGGCTCGAAGCGGGTGAAGGTCGTCCACAGGAAGTTGATCGGCGAAGCGGCGGCGCGCCGCGGCTCGTCGCTCAGCACCAGCAACGGCCAGTCGGCGAACGCAGGGTGCGCGGCGATGCGGCGCATCACCTCGTCGACGTCGGCTTCGCCGGCGCGCGGCAGCCGCGAATCGGCGCCGAGGACGAGGCAGCCGGCGCAGAAGACATGCGCCTCGGTGACGCCGGCTGGCAGCGCGCCGGCAGCGGCGCTCGCGCTGTCGATCGCGGCAGCGCCGCCCGCGAGCGCGCGCGGCAGCTCGCGCACCGGCTCGCCGAGACCGAGCCACACTCCCTTCGAGCCCTCGTTCACGCGCGGGCCGCTGTAGTCGAGGGTGTCCATCGACAGGTTGCCGAAGACGAAGAGGTCGGTCTCGGTGCGCGTGCGCGCCAGCACGTGCTCGAGGGTGGCGCGGAAGTCGCGCAGGTCGACGGGGCGGTCGGTGAGCAGCAGCATCTTGGTGAGCGCGAGCTGCCCCTCGCCGAGAATGCGGAAGGCGGAGACCATCGCCTCGCGGCCGTAGCGCTCGCGCACGACGGCGGCGGCGAGCGAGTGGTAGCCGGTCTCGCCGTACGACCAGAGGTCGCGCACGCCCGGCATCGCCAGCGGGAAGAGCGGCGACAGCAGCTCCTGCAGGAAGTCGCCGAGGAAGAAGTCCTCCTGCCGCGGCTTGCCGACGACGGTGGCGGGCAGGATGGCGTCGCGGCGGCGCGCCATCGATTCCACCTCGAACACCGGATAGTCGTGGCGCAGCGAGTAGTAGCCGTAGTGGTCGCCGAACGGCCCCTCGGGGCGGCGCGCGTGCGGCGGCACGCTGCCGGAGAGCGCGATCTCGGCGCCGGCGAGGAGCGGGTGCGGACCGTGACCGTGCATGCGCGGCAACCGCGCGCCGGCGACGAGCGAGGCGAGCAGCAGCTCGGGGACGTTCTCGGGCAGCGGCGCGACGGCCGCGAGGAGCAGCGCCGGCGGGCCGCCGAGGAACACCGTCACCGGCAGCGCCTCGCCGCGAGCTTCGGCGGCGGCGTAGTGGAAGCCGCCGCCCTTGCCGATCTGCCAGTGCATGCCAGCGCTCTTCGGGCCGTGCAGCTGCATGCGGTAGATGCCGAGATTGCTCTTCGGCGCGGCGCCGCGCGCGTGCGCCGCCGGGCCTTCGCCTGGATGCTCGGTGTAGACGAGCGGCAGGGTCAGGAACGGTCCGCCGTCGCCCGGCCACGAGGTGGTCACCGGCAGACGGCCGAGGTCGACGTCGCGCGTCACCAGCTCGGCGATGGGGCCGCTACGCGCGCGGCGGAAGCCGACGCGCAACGCAGCGCCGACGAGGTCGCGCGCCTCCCACAGCTTGCCTGGCGAAGGCGGCAGCAGCGTCTCCGTCGCCTCGACGAGGCGCCGCAGCAGGCGCTCCGGGCGGCGGCCGAAGGCGAGCTCGACGCGACGCTGGGTGCCGAACAGGTTGGTGACGAGCGGCAGCTCGTAGTCGGCCGCCTCGGGCGGCGGCGGCGCCGCCACCGGATCGTGTCCCGCCACCAGCGCCACCGGCTCGCCCTGCAGCCCGCGGCGCAGCTCCGTGTCGGCGGCGGGCCGGCGGAAGAGCAGCGCCGGCCCGCCGCCAGCGATGACGCGGCGGTGGATCTCGGCGACTTCGAGGTATGGATCGACGGGCGCGTCGATCGCCACCAGCTCGCCCTCGCGGCGCAGCAGCGCGAGGAAGCCCCGCAAGTCGAGCAGCGGCGGCGGTGTCGTCGCTCATCGGTACGGCGATTCTAGAGTCGCTCCCCGCTCCGCCGCCGCGGTCACGAGGCACGATACGCACGACGGTTCAACGCGGCCGTACAATCATCTCGTGAGAAACGAAACGGCGACCCCAGCCGGACCGCCAGAGTTGAGCACGGTCGAGCCCGTCGCCGGCGAGGTCTCGAGCATCGACCTCATCATCGAGCTCTACAAGCGCGACGTCGACCGCACGCTGCTCATCGAGCGGCTCAAGAAGACGCCGGCGCAGCGCGTCGAGGACTTGCAGAAGCTCTACGATTTTGCCATGGAGATGCGGCGCGCGGTACAACGCGTCCCGGTGACCGTGGAATTCGGGGCTCTGCTGGAGTCCTCGCGGAAGGACGGGTCGACTTCATCGTCATCGGCGGAGTGGCCGCGTACGCGCACGGCTCGGCACGCTGACCGGTGACCTCGACGTCGTTTACAGCCGGACTACCGACAACATCGAGCGGTCTGACGGCAGCGCTCGCTCCGCTGCGGCCCTACTTGCGCGGAGCGCCGCCAGGGCTCCCGTTCCGCTTCGATCGACCTACCGTTCAACAGCGGCCTGAACTTCACACTGACAACCGACTCTTGGCGACTTCGATCTCCTCGGCGAGGTCGCCGGCGGCGGTAGTTACGAGCGGCTCCTGCCGCGCACGGTCGAGACCGACCTGTACGGCTTTCGTTGCCGCGTGTCTGGATCTCGAAACGCTGATCACAGTCAAGCGGGCGGCCGGCCGGCCGAAGGACTTCGAGCCCATCGCCGAGCTCGAGATCATCCGCGACCTCGAACGCGACGCGAAGACGCCGGCGCCTGAACCGCTGGGTTAGCCGGTCTATCGCTGCCTCGCCTTGACGCGCTGCTGATCTCGATGCGTCATCGGATCCGTTCCCGCGCCCTCGCCCCTCTCCGCCGCGCTCGCGCTCGTCGCCTGCGGCGAGCAGGCGCCGGCGCCCAACCTCGTTGTCGTCTCCGTCGACACGCTGCGCAGCGATGCGTTGCGCGCTTACGACCCGGCGGCGCCGGCGCTGCCGGCGATCGACGCCTTCGCCGCGAAGAGCGCCCGCTTTACGTACGCGCTGGCGCCGGCCGCGTGGACGCTGCCCTCGCACGCTTCGCTCCTGACCGGGGTCTATCCGACGCGGCACGGCGCCATCCACAAGAAGACGACGATCGCCGGCGAGGTGCCGCACCTCGCGGCGTTGCTCGCGGCGCGCGGGTACGAGACGGCGGCGTTCACCGACGGTGGCTTCCTCGACGCGAGCTACGGCTTCGGGCGCGGCTTCCGCCACTACGACGACCGCACGAGCGCCGGCGCGACGCCGCTGCCCGCGCTGCCGCGCGGCGGCAAGCCGGGACCGGAAGGCAACAGCGACCGCTTCGCGCGCGCCGAAGCCTTCCTCGCCGGCCGGCGCGCTCGCCCCGAGAACAGCGAGCCGCTCTTTCTCTTCGCCCACACCTACGCGGTGCACGACTACTACAAGGCGCACTCGTGGGCGCGCCCGGCGACCGGCGCTCGGCATGCGCTCGTTGCCGAGCGCAATCTCGAGTGTCTGCAAGGGCAGCGGCGCTGCAGCGACGAGGACTGGTCCGCGCTCGCCGGCTACTACCGCGCCGAGGTGCGACGCCTCGACGGCGCGGTCGGGCGTCTGCTCGCCACCGCTCGCCGCGCGCTCGCCGATCGACCGACCTACGTCGTGCTGCTCTCCGACCACGGCGAGGGGCTCGATCCCGCGCTCGGACCGACGCACCACGGCGGCGCGCTGCGGCGCGAGCTGCTGGCGGTGCCGCTGCTCGTCGCCGGTCCCGGCGTCGAGGCGCGCGCAGTCGAGACGCCGGTGTCGCTCGTCGACGTGGCGCCGACGCTGCTGGCGCTCGCCGGCGGCCGCGGCGCCGACTTCGACGGCCGTTCGCTGGTCCCGCTGCTCCGCGACGGCGCCCGCGACCGCCTCGCCGCGACTCGTTCTCGCCGACCGCGAGCCTGCGCGCCGAGGAGCACTACTTCTGGTGGCGCGACGGCCGCCGCCGCTCCGCCCGCGACGTCACCACCCGCCCGATCGCCGTCGGCGTGCTGCGCGACGGCTGGTGGTACACGCGGGCGCTCAGCGCGAGCTCGCCGAGCGGCTGGCCGGCGGCCCCGCCGAGGAGCCGCCGATGTCGGTGCTGCGCCGCGCCGCGTCGCCGCTGCTGCGCACGCGCGCCGCGGCGACCGAGCCGCACGTCGCGAGCGCCGAGCTCGACGCCTCGCTGCGCGCGCTCGGCTACGGCGGCGGCGGCGGAGCGCCGTGATAGCGTCCCGCCGCTCCCGATGACAGACGCCGTTCTCCATTCCCCCGCCGAGCGCCGCCGCGCTCGTTTCGGGACGCCGCGGCCGCAGGCGCGCCACTCGCTCGCGCGTCACGCCTTGCCGTTGTTTCTCCTCGCGCTGCTCCTCGCGGCTCCGGCGCTGGCGCAGTATCGCGACGCCGGCAGCGGCCTCGACCTGCTCCCCAACCGCAAGCAGCAGCTCGAACAGGCGATGGACAAGGCGCCCTGGCGCCTCGGCAAGGTGCGCGTCTCACCCTGGATCGGCTTGCGCGACATCAGCTACGTGCGCGAGCTCGACCAGAACGGCAACGAGCGCGAGAGCGACCTCACCATCACCGGCGGCGCCGGCCTGCGCGCCTACCTCAAGCTCGGCAGCAACGCCATCGCGGCGGCACACGCGCTCCCCGAGTACGCCTGGTGGCAGCGCCAGGAAGACCGCGGCACGGCGGTCGGCCATTACGGCCTCGGCCTCTTCGGCTGGGGCAGCCGCGTCCAGGGCGAGATCACCGCCCGCCGCAACGAAGAGGTGCGGTTCTTGAGCTCCGACCTGCTGCTGCGCGAGCCCACGCGCAGCGACGAGCTGGCCGCCAGCGCACAGGTCCGTCTCTTCGGCTCGATTGCCGTGTTCGGCGCGGCGACGTCGACGCGCACGCGCATCGAGGCGACCTCGGATCTCGCGCCGATCGACCCGGCGCTCCTGCTCGACCGCGACTCCTCGACCGCGCGCGCCGGCCTGCGTTACCTGCTGCGCGGCGAGCGCGGCCACCTCGGCGCCGGGGCGCTACGCGAGCAGACCGAGTTCCTCGCCGCTGACGGCGTGCGCTCGAACGAGGGCTCGTCCTGGTACGCCGAGATGTCGCTACGCGGCAACCGCCTCGATGCGACCGCCCAGTACGAGCAGCGCGACCTCGAGGCCGACGACAGCGCCTTCCCCGGCTACACGGCCGGCAATGGCCAGGCGTCGCTCGTCTTCAAGCCGGGCTGGCGCGTCCGCTATCAGCTGTACGGCCTGCGCGGCCTCCGCTACTCGGGGCTCTCCCTCGGCAGCTACGTCGAGGAACAGCGTGTCGGCGCCGCGGTGCGCACGGCGATCGGCGACGGCGGCGTCACGCTCTTCTACGAGGACGGCGACGACGACTACTTCGGCACCACGGCGCGTCACGAGAGCGTCACCGCACGCGGCGTCACGCTCGACTTCGCGGTGCGCGCCCTCAACGTGCGGATCGGCGGCCGCGAGACCGAATTCGAGCCCGCCGGCGGCGGCACGCCGCGCGAGGTGCGCGAGGTGCTCGGCTCGGTGTCGCTCAGCTTCGGCGGCGGCTCCGGGGATTGGTAGTGACCGCGGGCGAGGCGATGCAGGCTGCCGGCACCGACGGCTCGCGGCGCACGGCCAGCGGGCCGCCGACGGCACGGCGGCAAATGACCTCGTCAGCCTGGTCTGTGCGCCGGCGCGCGCGGCGGAGCTGCGCGAGCGGCTGCGCGAGCTGCCGTCGTGGGACCTCACGCCGCGCCAGCTGTGCGACCTCGAGATGCTGGCGGACGGCGCCTTCTCACCGCTCGCCGGCTTCCAGGGCCGCGCCGCGGCCGAGTCCGTCGCCGCGACGATGCGCCTGCCAGCGGCGCCAGGCCAAATGGAAGGCACGCTCTGGCCGATACCAGTAACCCTCGACGTGACTGCCGCGACCGCCGAGGCCGCCGTTCGGGCCGGCGCGCTGGTGCTGCGCGACCCCGAGGGCCTGCCGCTCGCCGTGCTCGCCGTCGAGGAGGCGTGGGAGCACGACCGCGAGCGCGAGGCGGAGGCGGTCTACGGCACGCTCGATGCCGACCACCCCGGCGTCCACCACCTCCTCCACCGCACCAACAACGTCTCGCTCGCCGGGCCGGTCGAGGTGCTGCAGCTGCCGCCGCGCTACGACTTCGTCGAGCTGCGCGAGACGCCGCGCCAGACGCGCGAGGCTTTCTCGCGCCTGGGTTGGACGCGCGTCGTCGCCTTCCAGACCCGCAACCCGATGCACCGCGCCCACTTCGAGCTGACGCTGCGAGCGGCGCGTGAGCAGGAGGCGCACCTGCTCCTCCACCCCGCGGTGGGGATGACGCGGCCCGGCGACCTCGACCACTACACGCGCGTGCGCTGCTATCAGGCGCTGCTCGGCCGCTATCCGGCGGGGCTGGCGCGGCTGGCGCTGCTGCCGCTCGCCATGCGCATGGCGGGGCCGCGCGAGGCGCTGCTGCACGCCATCGTGCGCCGCAACTACGGCTGCACCCATTTCATTGTCGGCCGCGACCACGCCGGGCCGGGCGCCGACCGCAACGGCAAGCCGTTCTACGGGCCCTACGCGGCGCAGGAGCTGGTGGCGCGCCACGCCGCCGAGATCGGCATCGAGATGGTGCCCTTCCGCGAGATGGTCTACGTCGCCGACGAGGACCGCTATCGCCCCGAGGACGAGGTGCCGGCGGGAACGCGCACGCTGCAGCTCTCGGGCAGCGAGCTGCGGCGCCGGCTCGCGGCAGGCGCCGAGATCCCCGAGTGGTTCACCTTTCCGGAAGTGGCGGCCGAGCTGCGGCGCACGCATCCGCCGCGCGTCGAGGCCGGCTTCACGGTCTTCTTCACCGGTCTCTCGGGCGCCGGCAAGTCGACCATCGCGCGGGTGCTGCAGGTGAAGCTGCTCGAGCTCGGCGGCCGGCCGGTGACGCTCCTCGACGGCGACCTGGTGCGCAAGCACCTCTCCTCCGAGCTCGGCTTCTCCAAGGAGCACCGCGACCTCAACGTCCACCGCATCGGCTTCGTCGCCTCCGAGATCACCAAGAACGGCGGCATCGCCCTGTGCGCGCCGATCGCGCCCTACGACGCCGTGCGCAAGGACGTGCGCGAGCTGATCGCGCCGCTCGGCGGCTTCGTGCTCGTGCACGTGGCAACGCCGCTCGAGGTCTGCGAGGCGCGCGACGCCAAGGGGCTCTACGCGCAGGCGCGGGCGGGCCTCATCCCCGGCTTCACCGGCGTGTCCGACCCCTACGAGGGGCCGGCCGACGCCGAAGTCGTCGTCGACGCCGCCGTGCAGAGCCCCCTCGAAGCCGCCGAGGCGGTGCTGCGGCACCTGGCGGCCGAGGGCTACCTCTAGCAGGGGAATTCCGCCTCGCCTGCCGCCGTTCCCACCGTGGCAGGCCAACAGCCGAGACGACGAGCCCGGCGGCGGCTCGCAAACCTTTGAAGGCTCAGCCTCTACGGCGCGAGCGGCTGGTACAATCGCCGCACACGGAATGGGCGGAACGGAAGCGAGCGGATCGACGTGCCCCTACTGAAGCGAGAGCCGGAGATCTGGCCGCCCGACCTGTTCGGCCATCCGGATGGCGCCGCACCCGACACCGTCGATCCGTGGTGGGTTGCCTACACGCTGGCGCGGCAGGAAAAGGCGCTCGCTCGCCACTTGCTGCACTGGCAGGTCCCCTATTACCTGCCGCAGAGCGAACGCCGGCTGCGCGCCGGCGACCGCTGGCGCACTTCCTATTCGCCGCTCTTCTCCGGCTACGTCTTCTTCCACGGCGACCTCGACGACCGCCTGCTGGCGCTGCGCAGCAACGTCATCGTCAACGTCATCCGGGCGCCGGAGCCCGACGAGCTGGCGACCCAGCTGCGCTCGCTGTGGCTGCTGCAGACGAGCGGCGCGCCGCTCGTGCCGCACCCCTACCTCGGCCCCGGCGACGAGGTCGAGATCGTCGACGGTCCGCTGCGCGGCTACCGCGGCCTGGTGGAGCGCGAGAAGGGGAAGTACCGGCTGGTGGTGAGCCTCACGCTGCTGCGCAAGTCGGTGGCGGCCGAGATCCCGCGCGACGCGCTGGTGCCGGCGTCGCTGCGCCGCGCGGGCGCGCATGCGCCGCCGCCGCGTGCCGCCGGGACTCGACCGCAAGCCGCCGGCTACGCACGGATCTGACATCGCCTTTCGCGAGCTCGGTTTCCAGCACGTGCGCGACGCGCACCGATTCGGATGCAGGGCCGGCGACGGCGCCGGCCGGACGGGTGGGGCGGGAAGGACAGTCGAAGGTGACACCCTCAGCAGGTGCCCGGACACCGACGGGGGCGGAGCCTGCCCGCTCGCGCAGCAAGCGCCGTCTGCTGTTCGTGTCCGTCGGCCTGTCGCCGCACGGCGGCGGCATCGCCACCGCCGGTCGCCTGCTGCTCGGCGCCGTGCGCGCGTGGGCGGAGGAACGGGACGTCGACCTCTGCTTGTTCACCCTCGGCTGTGCTTCCGACCTGCCGGCGGGCGTCGCGGGGCGCGCCTTCGACGGCGACCGCGCGGCGCTCGGCCGCGCGGTGTGGAAGGCGCAGTTCCTCGAAGGCTTCCGCCACCAGGTCTATGACTTCCTCGGCGTCGCCCGCATCCAGGGCGTGCTGCCGAAGCGCTGGCTCGCGCGCTATCTGCTCTACGTCTACGGCATCGAGGTATGGAGGCCGCTCACCGGCGGCCGCCGCCGCGCGCTGGCCGGCGCCGCCGTGCGCCTCGCCTGCTCGCAGCACACGATCGAGAGACTGCGCGCGCACAACCCGCAAGCTCCGCCGGTCGTGCCGCTCCACCTCGCCATGAGCGCCGAGGGCAACGGCGACCTCGCCGCCGACGCGGCAACGCTCGCGCGCGTCGGCGAGGGGTTCCTGCTCATCGTCGGCCGCATGGAAGGCGACCGCTACAAAGGGCACGAGGAGCTCTTGCAGGCGATGACCCAGCTGGCGACCGCGCACCCGCACCTGCGCCTCGTCATCGTCGGCGAGGGGCGCGACCGGCCGCGCCTGGAGGCGCGCGCCCGCGAGCTCGGCATCGCCGAACGGGTCGTGTTCACCGGCTTTCTCGACGAGCCGACGCTCGCTGCGGTCTACCGGCGCTGCGCCGTCTTCACCATGCCCAGCGAGGGTGAGGGATTCGGTCTCGTCTACCTGGAGGCGATGCGGGCGGGCAAGCCGTGCGTGGCGCTCGCCGGCTCGGCGGCCGCCGAGATCGTCGTCGACGGGTCGACCGGCCGGCTCGTCGCGCCGGGCGTCGAGCCGCTGACCCGCACCCTCGACGAGATGCTCGCCGACGCGGCCGGCACGGCGGCGCTGGGAGCGGCCGGCCGCGAGCGCTGGCACGCGCGCTTCCGCCCCGAGCTGTTCGCAGCCGGCCTGCGCCCGCACCTCGAGACTTTGATGGGCGAGGGGCCCGCTTAGCCATGTGCGGCATCAACGGCGCCCTTCGCCTCCTCCCGACAGCATCGGTGCTCGACCGCGACGAGCTGCTGCGCACGCGCGAGCACCAGCACGCCCGCGGCCCCGACGCCGCCGGGCTCTGGCTGTCGAGCGACGGCCGCGTCGGGCTCGCCAACAACCGGCTCGCCATCCTCGACCTCTCGCCCGCCGGCTCGCAGCCGATGGCGCTCCGCCGACGGCCGCTACCACGTCACCTTCAACGGCGAGATCTACAACTTCCGCTCCCTGCGCGCCGAGCTCGCCGCCCAAGGCGTGCGCTTCAAGAGCGAGAGCGACACCGAGGTGCTGCTCGCGCTCTACGCCCGCGACGGCGTGGCGATGCTGCCGCAGCTGCGCGGCATGTTCGCCTTCGCGCTCTGGGACGACGTCGCGCAAGACCCTCGTCCTCGCCCGCGATCCGTTCGGCATCAAGCCGCTCTACTACTCCGTAGAGGGCGGCGTGCTGCGCTTCGCCTCGCAGGTGAAGTCGCTACGGGCGGGCGGCGGCGTCTCGTCCGCGGTCGATCTCGCGGCGGTCGCCGGCTTCCTGCTCTGGGGCTCCGTGCCCGAGCCGTTGACGCTGCGGCAGAGCATCCGCCAGCTTCCCGCCGGCCACTACCTGCGGATCGAGGACGGGCGCGTCGGCGAGCCCGTTCGATACTCGTTCGCGCCGGCAGAGAGCGACGAAGCGGGCGGCCGCGCCATACCGCTCGCCGAGGCCCTCGCCGACTCGGTGGCGGCGCACCTGGTGGCCGACGTCCCGGTCGCCGTGTTCCTCTCCTCCGGCCTCGACTCCGGGCTGGTGGCAGCGCTCGCGAGGCGGCACGACTCCCGACCTGACGACGCTCACCGTGCGCTTCCGGAGCTCAGCGCGGCACGAACGCCGACGAAGGCCCGATCGCCGCCCGCGTGGCGGCGGCGCTGGGGACCCGGCATCGCGAGGTCGAGCTCGGCGGCGAGGAGCTGCGCGCCCTGTGGCCCGCCGCCCTCGCCGCCATGGACCAGCCGAGCATCGACGGCTTCAACACCTTCCTCATCTCGCGCGCCGCCCACGAAGCGGGATTCAAGGTGGTGCTCTCCGGGCTCGGCGGCGACGAGCTGCTCGGCGGCTATCCGTCGTTCAACGACGTGCCGCGGATGGTGCGCGTCGGCGCGCGCGCTGCGCACGCTGCCCGGGCTGCCGGCGCTGTGGCCGCGGCTGACGGCGACATGGGGCGGCGCAAGATGGTCGGGCTGCTGCGCTACGGCCCGTCGCTGCCGGGCGCCTACCTGCTGCGGCGCGGCCTGTTCCTTCCCGAAGAGCTGCCGGCGCTCCTCGGCGAGCGAGGCGGCAGCAGAGGCGCTGCGCCGCTACGACCCGCTCGGCGACGCCGCCGATGCGCTCGCCGAGTCGCCGGCGCTCTGGCGACGACGACGGATCAGACGAGCTCCTGGCTCGCCGTGCACCGACTGGAGACCGCCCGCTACCTGCGCCACCAGCTCCTCCGCGACTCCGACTGGGCGTCGATGGCCTGGTCGGTCGAGCTGCGCGTCCCCCTCGTCGATGCCGTGCTGCACCGGCATGCTCAGCGCGTCGGCTTCGCGCCGGCACGCCAGCACGGAAAGGTGACGGCCGTGCGAGCCGCCGCGCCCGAGCTACCCGACGAGCTGTTCGGTCGCAAGAAGACCGGCTTCTACGTGCCGCTCGCCGAGGCGCTCGCCGAGGACGCCACGGCGCTCTCGCACGGCGAGCGCTCGCGGCGGTTGGCGCTGCAGATCCTCGCCGCCCACGGCGTGTCGCTGCCGTGGCGGGAGGCAGCGGCCGACACCGAGCGCAACAGCCGTGACGAAGCCCTGAGCCTGGTCGGATGAGCTCTCCCGCGACGTCGACTCCCCCACGCGTCAGCGTGCTCGTTCCGGCCTGGAACGACGGCCGCTACCTCGAGACCGCATTGGGCTCGCTCGCGGCGCAGACCTGGCGCGACTTCGAGGCGGTGATCGCCGACGACGGCAGCACCGACGAGACGCCGCGGATCGCCGCCGGCTGGGCAGCTCGCGATCCGCGCTTCCGACTGGTGCGCAGCGACACCAACCGCGGCATGACGGAAAACTGGAACGCAGCCCTGCGCGCGGCGCGCGGCGAGCTGGTGACCAAGCTCGACGCCGACGACGCGGCGGCGCCGGACTTCCTCGCCGCGATGGCGCCCGAGCTCGACGATCCGGCGACCGCCGCTGCCTTCTGCCGCACCGTCGAGTGCGACGAGGAGCTGCGGCCGGTGGCGGCGTGGGACGGCGAGCGCGCGTTCGCCTCGCACGGCGTCGATCCGGCGCAACGGAACGTTCGCCCCGGCCACGATTGGCTGGCGATGAGCTTCGACGACCACCAGCTGTGGCACTCGGATGCCTTCCTGACGCGCCGCGAGGAGCTGCTCGCCCTCGGCGGCTGGGACGAGCGCTGGAGCTGCGCCTCCGACACCGACCTCATCCTGCGCCTGCTCGAGCAGGGACGGCCCGTCGTCCACGTCCCCGCGATCGGCATCTCCTATCGGCGCCGTGAGCGGTCGGTGAGCGGCCGCGCCGCGATCGAGGGCTGGAAGCAGGTCGAGGCGGTGCTGGTGCCGCTGGGCTCGCTCGCCAGGGCCGGAAGGCCGCTCGCCCGGCGCTCGGCGGCCCTTCGGCAGCACTGGTGGCGGCTCTGGCGCGCCGCGCAGGCGTTACGTTCGGACGCCGCATTCGTCGCCGGCCTGCCGCCGCATCACGCGCGAAGGCTCGCGCCTCTGCTCGCCGCCGCGAGCCCGCCGCCGGCGTGGGTACGCATCGAAGGCGACCTGCGCGTGCTCGGTTGGCGCACGCGCCGCGCTCTCTCCGCTGCCCCCATGAAGCCGCTCTCGTGAGCGCCGCCACGCAAGCTCCACGGCTGCACTCCTCGGCACCCGACGTCTCCGTCGTCGTCGGCGTCCGCGATGGCGAGGCGCGGCTGGAGGCGGCCCTGCGCAGCATCCTCGCGCAGCGCGGTGTCCGCCTCGAGCTGGTCGTCGTCGACGACGGCTCCACCGACCGCACGCCCGAGATCCTCGCGGCCTTCGCGGCCCAGGACGAGCGGGTGCGAGTGTTCCGGCAGCAGGCGCACGGTCTCACCGCCGCCCTCATCCGCGGCTGCGGCGAAGCGCGGGGCCGCTTCATCGCCCGCCAGGACGCAGACGAGGTCTCCCATCCCGACCGTCTGCGCCGGCAGCTGGATGCCTTCGCCGCCCATCCCGAGCTCGCCCTGGTCTCCTGCTGGACCGAGCAGCTGGCGCCGCGCGGCGAAACGCTTCGCGTCGAGCGCGGGCGGGGCGGCACGGCGGACCGTCCGGTGCCGATGTTCGAGCGCGACGGTGGGGGCGCGCTGCGCGTCGTCGCCGGCCCCAGCCAGCACGGCTCGGCGATGTTTCCCGCCGAGCTCTACCAGCGCGTGGGCGGCTATCGGGCGGCGTTCGGCGTTGCCCAGGACTGGGACCTCTGGCTGCGCCTGGCGCAGCACGGGCCCTTCCTGATGGTGGGCGCCGCGCTGCTCACCACCAACCTCGACGTGCGCTCGCTCTCCTTCGCCGTCCGCGACGTGCAGATGGCGCTCGGTGCTGCGGCCACCGAGGCATTGGCGCGGCGGCTCGCCGGCGCCTCGGACGCCGACTGTCTCGAGCGCGCCGAATCGCTGTCGCGACAGCTCGACGCCGCGCGCGGGCGCCGCCGGCGGCGCACCGAGGCGCTGGGCCTGTACCACATCGGCGAGGGCCTGCGTCGCCAGCGACACCCGGCATCGCTCTCCTATCTCGGCTCGGCGTTGCGCCGCTATCCCTTTCTCCTGCGCGCTTGGGTCCGCGCCGGTCAGGCGGTCTTGACGACGACGAGGAACAGCCCTGATCGCTAGCACCCTCACCATCGTCATTCCCACCTTCGAGCGGCACCAGACGCTCGTCGACACCGTCGACCACGTGCTCGAGCTGCAGCCGGCGGCCGACGAGGTCATGGTGGTGGACCAGTCGCCGCGCCATCCTGCCGAGGTCGAGCAACGGCTCGCCGGCATGGCGGCGAGCGGGCGCATCCGCTGGTTGCGCATGACCGAGCCGTCGATACCGCGCGCCATGAATCTCGGACTGCGCGAGGCGACGTCCGACGTCGTGCTGTTCCTGGACGACGACGTGATTCCCGTCCGCGATCTGGTGGCCCGCCATGCCGAGGCCCACCGCGAGCCCGGGATCGCCGTCGTCGCCGGCCAGGTGCTGCAGCCGGGAGAGGAGCCCGAGCCGCTTGCCGGCGCGCGCTTCGCGTTCCGTTCCTCGTTGCGGCAGCGAGTCGACGAGGTCATCGGCTGCAACTTCTCGGTGCAGCGGCCCTCTGCCATCGCTTGCGGTGGCTTCGACGAGAACTTCGTACAGGTCGCCTATCGCTACGAGGCGGACTTCTGCCGCCGCGTCCGCGCCCATGGCGGCATCGTCTTCGCGCCCGCGGCCTCGGTTCGACACCTGCGCGCCGGAGGCGGCGGCACGCGTTCCTACGGCGACCACCTGCGGACTGCGCGTCCGGCACACGCCGTCGGCGAGTACTACTACCTGCTCTGCGCGCGCTCGCTGCCCGGGCGCTGGCGCGCATTCCTGGGACGGCCCTGGCGAGCCGTTCGCACCCGCCACCATTTGACCCATCCGTGGTGGATCGTCCCGACGCTCTGCGCGGAGCTCGTCGGCATGTCCTGGGCGCTAGCGCTCAAGGCTCGCGGCCCCAGGCTGGTTTCCCCATGATCGTGTTCCTACTGGGCTTTGCCGTCTTTGCGGTGCTTGCAGCGATCATGAACTGGCGGCACGGGTTGTTCCTGTGCATCGTGGCCGGCTTCCTCCAAGACCCGCTGCGGAAGATCACGCCGGGACAGCCGGTGGCGCTGGTGGTGTTCGTCGCCGCGATCTTCGGCGCCGCCATCATCGGCGGCTTCATCCGCGGCCAGCGTCTCGACGGTTCGCAGCTGGTCCGTTGGTTCCCGTCTCTGCGCAACTCGATGGCCTGCTTCGTCGCGCTGGTGGTCCTGCAGAGCATCGCCACGGTCGTGCGCTACAGCAGCCTCACTCTCGCCGGTATCGGCATGCTCGGTTACCTCAGCCCGCTGGCGGCGATCATCGCCTTTTTCCAGCTCAGCCGGTCCTGGGCCGACACGCGGCGCTGGCTACGCTTCTACGTCGCCGCTGCCGCGGCGATGTCCCTCACCGTGTTCCTGCAGTTCCTCGGCTACTCGCCGGCAGTCTTCGAATCGATCGGGCTCGACAGCGTGTACGGCGTCGGCGGCCGGATTTCCATGTTGTGCGGCATCATGCGCAGCTCCGAAGTGGCGGCGTTCCATGCCGGAGCCGCGGCTTGCCTGTCGCTGACGCTCGCCTCCATCGCCAGCTCACGGCGCGCGCAGATCCTCTACGCCTCGCTGGTGCCGATGTTCCTGCTTGCCATAATCCTCGGCGGGCGCCGCAAGATGCTGGCCCAGTTCGCCCTCTACACGCTGGTTTATCTGTTCCTGCTCGTGCGCTCCCGCCGCGCCGTTTCGCGCGCCACCTCGCTGATGTCCTCGATGTTCGTCGTACTGGTGCTGGTGTCCGTTCCGTTCCTGCTCACCGATAGCAAGCAGAGCGCATTGACCCCCTACTTGAACCGCAGCGCTTCGGTTTTCGGAGAGGCCGGCGACCGGCTCGAGGCGATGACGACCGGCAGCATGAGCGCCATTGTTTCCGTCACCGGCTTCCTCGGCAGCGGTGCCGGCACGACCGGCCAGGGCTCGCAGTACTTCGGCGGCGCCGAGAGCATCATCGCTTCGGCACCGGCCGAGGGTGGGCTCGGCCGCGTGCTGGCCGAGCTCGGGCTGCCCGGCCTGTTCTGCCTGGTCTGGCTGGGCTCCAGCCTGCTGCGGATCATCGCCATGATCGTGCGTGAAGCGCGCACCAGGCCGGTAAGCGAGGCGGTCTTGACCTACGGCCTGGTGGCGTTCATCCCCTCGCATGCCGTCGTCTTCATGACCTCGCACCAGGTGTATGGCGACCCCTTCGTGCTGCTCGTGCTCGGCGCCTTCATCGGCTTCGCGATTAGCGCACGCCGGATGCGCGCGGTGGAAGCCGCGCGCGCCGAGCGCGCGGCGGCAACGGCGGCGGCGAGATCGGAGCCGGGACGAGGGCGACTGATGCCGGTGCGGCAGCCTGCCGTGGCGCCTGGCAGCTCCACATTCTGACCTGCCCGAGCGATGGCGGCACCGCGTCAGCCGACCCACCTCGGCGTTGTCTCCACCCACCCGATCCAATACCAGGTACCCTGGTTCGTCGCCCTCGCCACCGATCCGCGAGTGGACGTGCACGTCGGCTATGGCTGGATCCCCGATCCCGAGGCCCAGGGCGAGGGCTTCGGCACCGCCTTCGTGTGGGACCTACCGCTGCTCGACGGCTACCGGTACACCGAGCTCGGGCGGCGCAACTCCCGGCCGCGGCTGTCGATGTTCTTCGGCATTCGGCTGCGGCGCGTGGCCGACTGGCTGCGGGCCCAGTGCTTCGACGCCCTCATCGTCACCGGTTGGAACTCGCTCGCGCTGGTACAGGCGGCGTTCGCCGCGCGGCGATCGAGGCTGCCGCTGCTCGTGCGCGGCGACTCCAACGACCTGCGGCCGCGCGGCGCGTTGACGCGGCTCGTCCACCGTGCGTTTCTGCCCTTCTTCGACGCGTTCCTGGTCGTCGGCAAGTCGAACCGGCGCTTCTATCGGCGCAGTGGCGTACCCGAGAGGAAGCTCTTCGACTGCCCGCACTTCGTCGACAACGATCGGCTGGCGCGGCAGCACGCCGAAGCGGCCTCGCGCCGCGGGGAGTTGCGCGCGAAATGGGGCGTTCCTGCCAACGCCGTTTGCGCGCTCTTCGCCGGCAAGCTCGTGCGCGTCAAGAACGTGCCCGAGCTGTTCGCCGCATTGCGCGTCGCCGTCACCGGCGCGCCCCGGCTGCATCTGCTCGTCGCCGGCGAGGGGCCGCTCGGAGAGGAGCTGCGCGCCGTGGCTGCGCGTGACGGGTTACCGGTGAGCTTCACCGGTTTCCTCAATCAGAGCGAGATGCCGGCGGCCTACGCCGCCGCCGACTTCCTGGTGCTGCCGTCGCACTCGGAGACCTGGGGCCTGGTCGTCAACGAGGCGATGGCGTGCGGTCTACCCGCCGTGGTGAGCGACGGCGTGGGCTGCGCGGAGGACCTCGTCGAGCCCGGCGTCACCGGCTACGTCTACCGCTCGGGCAGCGCCGAGGAGCTCGCGGCGCGGCTGACGGCGATGCTCGGCGATGACGAGGAGCGGCGGCAGCGGATGGGCGAGCGGGCGCGCTCGCGGATCGTCACCAGCTACTCGGTCGAGCGCGCCGTCGACGGCACGCTGGCCGCGCTGCGCGCGCTGGGGGCGCTGGCGTGAACGTCCTCCACGTCATCCCCACGTACGTTCCCGCTTGGCGCTACGGCGGCCCGATGCGCTCTGTGCACGGTCTCGCGAGGGCGCAGGCCCAGGCCGGCGATCGCGTCAGCGTCTACACGACGAACGTCGACGGACCCGACGTGCTCGACGTGGCGGTCGCGGAACCGGTGCGCCGCGACGGCGTCGAGGTGTGGTACTTCCCGGTCGCCTGGCCGCGGCGGCTTGCCCGCTCGCCAGCGATGGCGCGCGCGCTGCACGCCTCGATCAGCGGCTTCGACATCGTTCACCTGCACTCGGTGTTCCTCTGGCCGACGCTGGCAGCGGCGCGCGCCACGCGCATCGCGGGCGTGCCCTATGTGCTGTCGCCGCGCGGCATGCTGGTGCGCGATCTCATCGCCGCGCGCGGCCGCCTGCGCAAGACTCTCTGGCTCGCTCTGTTCGAGCGCAAGACCGTGCGCGAGGCGGCGGCCGTCGTCGTCTCGAGCGACCTCGAGGCGCGCGAGCTCGCTGCCCTCGGCCCCGAGGCCGCGTACGTCGAGGTGGTGCCCAACGGGCTGTCGGCTGACGAGCCGGCCGCGGGCGAAGGCACCGCGACCGCCGCACTGCCGGCGCTGCCTTCCGACGGCCGGCCACTCGTGCTCTACCTCGGCCGTTTGAGCTGGAAGAAGGGTATCGACATCGCCATCCGCGCGCTCCTCGACGTGCCCGACGCCCGGCTCGCGATGGCCGGCAACGACGAAGAAGGTTTGCGTCCGCGTCTCGAGGCGCTGGCCGCCGAGCTCGGCGTCGCCGATCGCGTGTCGTTCCTCGGCGAGGTTCGCGGCTCGGCCAAGCAGGCCCTGCTCGCCGCGGCGCGCGTGCTGGTGATGCCGTCGATCTCCGAGAACTTCGGCATGGCCGCCCTCGAAGCGATGGCGGCCGGCGTGCCGGTGGTGCTCAGCCCCGGCGTCGGTCTTGCCGACGCGGTCGAAGAGGCCGCCGCCGGCATCGTGTGCGCGCGGACGCCGCAGGCTTTCGGTGAAGCCGCTGCCCGCCTCCTCGCGCAACCCGATCTGGCGCGCGAGATGGGCGAGCGCGGCCGCCGCCTCGCCGCCGACCGTTTCTCCTGGCCCGCCATCGCCGCGTCGACGCGTTTCGTCTACGAGTGCGCGATCGCCGCCGCGCGCGCCACGGCGTCCACGCGCCCCATCGCTTCCGCGGCGCGCCGCGCCTAGTGACCTCTCGATGAGCCGCGTCCCGCTCACCGTGCTGATGACGACTCGCGACGAGGAGGCCAACCTGCCGCGCACCCTCGGCGCGATCGTCGGCTGGGCGGACCAGATTTGCGTCATCGATTCCGAGAGCAGCGACCGCACAGTGGAGATCGCGCGCGCGCACGGCGCCGAGGTGACTACGCTCGCCTACGAGCACGGCCGCATCATCCCGTGGATCTTCCAGTGGGGCCTCGACAACCTGTCGATACGCCACGAGTGGGTGCTGCTGCTCGAAGCCGACCAGCTCGTGACGCCCGAGCTGCGGGCCGAGATCGAGACCTTGCTCGCACGGCCCGACGTCCGCGAGAACGGCTTCTACCTGCGCCGCCGCCAGGTCTTCCGCGGCAAGCCGATCCGCTTCGGCGGCTACGGCAGCAAGCGGATGCTCAAGCTGTTCCGTCGCGGCTGCGGCGAGCTCGACCCCGTCGAGCAGGACACGCGCGTCTACGTGCGCGGCGAGGTGGGCACGCTGCGCCGCGCCCTCGAAGAGTGGAACCGCAAGGAGGACGCCATCCTCTTCTATCTCGGCAAGCACCTGCGCTACGCCGAGGCGTTCGCGCGCGAGGAGCATCGGCGGCGCAGCGAAGGACTCGACTTCAAGATCGCCGGCCGCCCGCTGGGCACGCCCGACGAGCGCATCGTCTGGCAGAAGCGCCTCTGGTACCGGCTGCCGCTCTACTGGCGGCCGTTCCTCTATTTCATCTACCGCTACTTCGTGCTGCTCGGCATCCTCGACGGCGCGAACGGCTTCCTCTTCCACTTCCTGCAGGCGTTCTGGTTCCGGCTGGTCGTGGATGCGCGGCTGAGCGAGCTGTGCGCGGAGGCAGCAGTAGCAAAGGCGACGGACGCCGAGACAGCGAGCGGGACGAGCTCCGGCGAATCCGCGCTCGCCTCGCCGAGGGCCGCGCCGTGACCTTGCGCATCCTCGGGCTCTCCACGTACCACGCCGACGCCGCGGCCGCCGCGGTCGCCGACGGCGGTTTCATCGCCGGCGCCGAGGAGGAGCGCTTCCGCCGCGTCAAACACTGGGCCGGTTTCCCCGCCGAGGCGCTGCGCTGGGCGGCCGGCGAGCTCGCGGCAAGCGACGGTGCTGGCATCGACGCCGTGGCGGTGGCGCGGCAGCCGCGCGCCTACCTGTGGAAGAAGGCGCGGCTCGCGCTATCGCACCCGCGGAGCCTGGGCCGCGCCGCCGGCCGAGCGCGCAACCTGGGACAGGTGTCGAACCTCCAGCAACGCGTGCGGCAGGAGCTGCCGCGTGTCGACGGCGCACGGGTCGTACCTGTCGAGCACCACCTCGCCCACCTCGCCTCGGCGTTCTTCTGCTCGCCCTTTGAAGAGGCGGCGCTGCTCTCCGTCGACGGCTTCGGCGATTTCGTCTCGACCATGCTCGCGCGCGGCAAAGGCAACCGGATCGAGGTGCTCGACCGCGTCCTCTTCCCACATTCGCTCGGGCATCTTCTACACCGCGATCACCCAGTACCTCGGCTTCCTCGGCTTCGGCGACGAGTACAAGGTGATGGGGCTCGCGGCCTACGGCGAGCCGCGCTTCGCGACGGCGCTCGGCACGATCGTCCGGCCCGCGAAGGACGGCACCTTCCGCCTCGACCTGCGCTACTTCCGCCACCTCCGCGACGGCGTGCAGATGACCTGGGAAGACGGGGCGCCCGAGCTGGGGGTGCTCTTCACGCCGGCGCTCGAGCAGCTGCTCGGCCCGCGCCGCCAGCCCAGCGACGAGCTCGAGCAGCGCCACTCGCGACCTCGCGGCGTCGCTGCAGCAGGTCTACGAGGAACGCTTCTTCGTCCTCGTGCGGCGCGTGCTGTCGCTGTGCGGCAGCCGCAAGCTGGCGCTCGCCGGCGGCTGCGCGCTCAACTCGCTCGCCAACGGCAAGCTCTTCGAGCGCACCGGCGTCGAGGAGCTGTTCATCCAGGCCGCGGCAGGCGACGCCGGCACCTCGCTCGGCGCCGCGCTCTATGCGCACCACGTCGCCTTCGAGCAGCCGCGCTCCGGCTTCGTGATGGATCACAGCGCCTGGGGCCCGGCCTTCGACGATGCGGCCGTGCGCGCCGCCGTGGCAGCGGCGCTGCCGGAATCGCAGCGGCAGGGACGGCGTCTATGGCGAGGTGAGCGTGTCGACCGCCGCGACCGAGGACGAGCTCGTGCGCGGGACCGCGGAGGCGATCGCCGCACGGCGAGGTCGTCGGCTGGTACCAGGGGCGTTCGGAGTGGGGCCCGCGCGCGCTGGGCAACCGCTCGATCCTCGCCGACCCGCGGCGCGGCGACATGAAGGAGCTACTCAACCGGAAGATCAAGCGCCGCGAGTCCTTCCGCCCCTTCGCGCCGTCGATCCTCGAGGAGCGCACCGGCGACTGGTTCACCATCAGCTACCCCGACCCCTTCATGCTCAAGGTCTACCCGATCCGACCCGAGAAGCGCGCCGCGATCCCCGCCGTCACCCACGTCGACGGCACGGGCCGGCTGCAGACGGTGTCGGAGCGCAGCAACCCGCGCTACTGGCGGCTGATCCGCGCCTTCGAGAAGCAGACCGGCGTGCCCATCGTGCTCAATACCTCGTTCAACGAGAACGAGCCGATCGTCAACACGCCGGGCGAAGCGCTCGACTGCTTCCTGCGCACCGGCATGGACCGGCTGGTGCTCGATCGTGTGGTGTTGCAGCGCACGAGGTCCGCCGGCAAAGCCGAGCCACGGACGCAAGTGAGCGAATGACCGCGAGCCCCCTCGACGTCTCGATCGTCATGCCGTTGCACAACGGCTCGCGGTTCCTTGCCGCGTCGATCGGTTCGTGCCTGCGCGAGCTCGAGGGCGGCATTCAGGGAGAAGTCCTCGCCGTCGACGATCACTCGGCGGACGACTCGCTTGCCGTCGCCGATGCGATCGGCGGCCCCGTACGCGCTCTGGCGGTGAGGGACGCGAGGGGCAGAAGCGCCGCGCGGAACCTGGGGTTGCACACGGCCGGCGGCACCTTCGTGAAGTTCCTCGATCAGGATGACGACCTCGAGCCCGGTGCCCTTCGCGAAGAGCTGGGGATGGCCGCCGAGCGGCGGCTCGACATCCTGGTCTCGGGCTACCGCATGGCACCCGTGGGAGCGCCGGCCGGCGCCGCGTTCGCCCCGCCGGCGCTGGATCGTGGCATCGACAGCCTGCTCGCCGGCGAGGCCGTGCCCACCGGCGCCGCGCTCTACCGGCGGAGCTACCTGCAGGGCCTCGAGTGGCCCGAGCCGTCAACGAGGCTCGACGACTGGAGGTTCTTCCTCGGGGCTGCCCTGCGCGGAGGCCGCATCGGGCGCCGGGAACGACCGGCCTACACCTGGCGACAACACCCCGACCAGGCATCCAAGGGCTTCGACTCACTGGCCACGGCGATCTCGTTCTACGAGGTACTGGATTGGCTGGAATGCGAGTTGCGGCGCAGCGGCGAGCTCAGCGAGGCCCGCCTCGCGAGGCTCGCGCAGTACCGCTACAAGGAGCTGCGCGTGCTCTGTCGCTTCGACAGGGCCCGCTTCGAGCGCGAGGCCGCGAAGATCCGCCGCCTCGACCCGGCGTTCGCGCCCAAGGACGAGGAGCGGCAATGGTGGATGCGGTGGGCCGGCCGGCTGGTCGGTTACCGGCGTGCCGTCCTGCTCCACACGCGCCTTCGGGCCGTCCTGATGCCTCATGGCTGATCACTCCTACTGGTGGTGGAGAGCGCGATCGGCGGCCAGCCGGGCCTGGAGGAGATGGATCATCCCCGAAGCCTCCCTCGCGTTCGGCTATCTCGCGGAAGACATCATCGCCGCGAGGCTCCTCGACTCGCACTTGCACAAGGGCTTCTACGTCGACGTCGGCTGCAACCACCCGGTAAGGCTTTCCAACACGCTCACCCTTTATTTCGCGGGCTGGCGCGGCATCAACGTCGACGCCAACCCGGCGGCCGTCGAGCGCATGCGTCGAGGGCGGCCAGGCGACGTCGCGGTTTGCTCACTGGTAGGGAAGCCCGGCGTCGAACGCGAGTTCGTGGTCTTCGCGCAGGACGAGCTGAGCACGGCCAATCCGTCCTTCGTGGAACGCTGGTCACAGAGCGCCGAGGTGGTCGAGCGCGTCGCGCTCCAGTCTCGTTCGCTCACCGACATCCTGCGCCAACACGGCGCGCCCGCGCAGTTCGATTTCCTCAACGTCGACGTCGAGGGCATGGAGCTGGAAGTCCTCGAATCGCTGGATTTCGAGCAGTTTCAACCCCGGCTCATCGCCTTGGAAATCCACGGTTTCGACGCCGGGAATCCCGACAACGCGGCGGCGATCCGGTTCCTCTCGACAAAGGGCTATCGACTGCGCGCCTACAACGGTCTCACCGCGTTCGTCGAGAAGCCGCCGGCTCAGTCGTGACGGTGGCGGCGATGTGGCTGGAGAAGACCTCGGCGCCGATGGGTCGCTTCGCGCGGCTGGTCCGGGCGCCGTTTCGGATGGTGCCCCGGGATCGTCCGCTGCGCGTGCTGACGGGCCCCCTCCGCGGCGCAACTTGGGTGCCCGGTTCCTCCACCCTCGGCTGTTGGCTGGGAATCTATGAGCGGCGGAGCCAGCGTCTCTTCAGTCGCCAGCTCGCCGCAGGCGACGTGGTCTTCGACATCGGCGCTCACGTGGGTTTCTACACGCTGCTGGCTTCGCGGCTCGTCGGCCCCAGCGGGCGGGTCGTCGCGTTCGAGCCGCTGGCGCGCAACCTCGATCTGCTGGCGCGGCATCTCGACTACAACCGCGCGTCCAACGTGACAGTCGTCGCCGCGGCGGTAGGGGAAAAGACCGGTAGCGAGCGGTTCGCATGCGGGAAGGACCCTTCGATGGGTGCCTTGGCGGAAGACGGCGACGTCGTCGACTTGGTCTGTATCGACGACCTCGTCGCTCGAGGTGAGCTCCCGCCCCCGCGTCTGGTCAAGATCGACGTCGAGGGTGCCGAGTCGCGAGTCCTCGATGGCGCCAGCGCGACCCTGGCCAAGTATCGGCCCGCGGTGCTGCTCGCCGCCCATGGCTGGGCGCAGTGGCAGGAATGCTCGCGGCGGCTGGCGGACCTCGGCTTCGCGGTTCGTCTCGTCCGCGACGGCAGTGTCGACGGCAACTATTCGCTCTTTGCCAGCGGTGCTCCGCGATGATCGGCCAGCTCGGCGAGAGAACGGTGCTGGAGCTCGCCTCGGCCAACCGTGTAGCGCAGCCGGCGCGACTCCGATCGGTGGCGACCTGGGTCGCACTGGCCATCGCCGTCGCGGCACTGGCAACCGTCGCCGTGCGTACCGGCGGTATCGAGTACGACGACGCGCATTACTTGGCGCGCGGCTTTTTCCACGCGCACCAAGTCGAGGCTCGCGGGCTGGCGCCGCTGCGACTGGCTTGGAGCTTGATGTTCGAGGCCCCGAAGCCGCCGCTCTACGTTGGCTGGTTGGCGCTCGGGGCTCTGGCGATGGGGAGCGATGCGCCGCACGCCGTCTTGCTCTGGGGAACTCTGGCACCGTGGTGCCTGCTGCTCGCCACGGCGGGAATCTGGGCAGCCCGGCGGGGCGCTGCGGCTGCCGGCGTCTATGCGATGGGCTTGCTTGCCGCCTCGACTCCACTGGTGACTGGGGCCGCGCGACCGCTCGTCGAGGTTTCGCTCGCCGCTTGCGTGGCGCTCGGTCTGTGGCTGGTCGACGAGCGAAGGCTCCGTTCCTCCCGACTGCTCGAGCTCGCTGCCGGGCTGGCGATCGGACTGGCCTTGCTGGTGAAGCTCACGGCGGTTCTGTTCCTGGCGTTGCCCGTTTTGTGGGTCATCCTCGCCATTCGCAAGCGTGAGGGCGCGGCCGCCGCGCTTCGCGCCGCCGTCTTGGTCGGCGCCGTTGCAGCACTGGTGGCCGGGCCCTGGTATGTCCGCAACGGAGGGGCGGCTCTGCAATTCGCGAGGTACGCTGCCACCTTTGCCCCCTGCGTGGATACCGGAGCGACCTGGACGCGGCCCTTCCGCCTTCTCCTGGGCACCCTGGGGTGGGCAGGCATCGGCGCGCTGGGCACCGTGCTGTGGCTGGGTCGAGGCGCCGGCCGGAAGGTCGCCAGCGGACCTGGGGTGATCGCCCTGCTCTCGTCGATCACCGCCGGTGTCGTGGTCTCGATTCCCCCGGTCTTCGAGCCGCGCTATTTCGTTCCGGCCCTCGGGCCGATCTTCGTCTGGTCGGCGATCCGCGTCGCGGCCTGGGAGCGCAACACGAGCCCTACAGGCCGCACCGCGTCCCGTCTCGCGATCGTCGTACTCGCCGGCCTGGGTCTCGCCGGCAGTTTCCGCGCCACCCGCGCACCGGAGCCCTGGGGATTCGCCGGATTCCTGCGCCAGCGCGTCGAAGGTCGATCCCTGCCGCTCGTCGTCTGCATGCTCGGCAGCAGCCCGGACTGGAACCTGTTCCGGCTCGAGGCGGTCGTGGAGCGCGAGCGTTTGCACCATCAGGTCGTGGTCGACTCACTGCTCCAGAGTGGCGCCTGGAATGGTGACGACGCCCGGGTGAAGAGCTGTGACGTCATCCTCGCGCTGGCGACGAGCGGCGTACCCGTGGAGGCCTCGCAGGCGCGAGCCAACACCGACCTTGCCATCGCGACGAGGCAGATTCTCGGCGATGGCAGGTGGACGCCGTGCGCGGCATGCCGAGGCCAGCTGGGGACGTCGGCTCCGGTGACCGTCTGGCAGAGAGCCAGCCGATGAGTGAGATCGCCGCCACGGAGAACGCCGAAGGAGCGCCGAAGGACCAGCCGTTCTTCGGGCACGCTCGTCTCACCGTCGTCGAGCCGCGGCGCCGGTTTCAGTGGCTCGACTTTCGCGAGCTCTCCGCCTATCGCGAGCTCCCTTGGGTCCTGATCGGGCGCGATGTCAGGGTCCGCTACAAACAGACGATCCTCGGCGCCGGCTGGGCCATCTTCCGCCCCTTGCTGGCAGTGGGCATCTTCAGCGTCGTGTTCGGCAAGGTAGCGAAGATGCCCTCCGAAGGGGCGCCCCATCCGGTCTTCGCCATGGCCGGGGTGTTGCCGTGGACCTTCTTCTCCGCTGCCGTGTCGGGAGCCGCCGACTCGCTGGTTGGCTCGCAACATCTGGTGAGCAAGGTCTATTTCCCGCGTTTGATCATCCTGCCGCCGCCATCGGCGTCGCCCTCATCGACTTCGCGATCGGCTCGTGGTCCTCGCCGGGCTTGCTGCCTACTTATGGAACCGCCGCAGGCTCGGGCGTGATCTACCTGCCGCTGCTGATCGCGCTGCTGGTGGTCTCGACGCTCGGCGTCTCGACGCTGCTGGGGACCCGCGCTCCGGTCACCGTACTCGAGCGAACCTCCGCTCGACAAGGCCACGGCGGCGGCGCCGCGGCCGCCGCTGAGCAAGCCCTCGGGCAACCGTAATGGCGCGCCAGGAGATCGCGCCCCAGGCCGCCGATTGGACGCTGGTCGTCGAGCCGCGTCACCGCTGGTGGGATCTTCGGCTCGCGGAGCTGTGGCGCGCGCGCGATCTCATCGCGCTGTTCGTACGCCGCGACTTCGTCGCCGTCTACAGCCAGACAATCCTTGGGCCACTATGGTTCCTCCTGCAGCCCTTGCTGACCACTATCACCTTCACCTTCGTCTTCGGGCGTATCGCCAACCTACCGACTGACGGAGTGCCCGCCTTCCTGTTCTACATGTCGGGCACGGTGATCTGGAGCTACTTCGCAGCCTGTCTGACTAAGGCCGCTGGTACATTCACGCTCAACGCCGCCCTGTTCGGCAAGGTCTACTTCCCGCGCCTCGCAGTACCGATAGCGAGCCTCATCTCCAATCTCATCGCCTTCGGCATTCAGCTCGGCCTCTTCCTGGTGTTTCTTCTCTATTACGTCCTCGCCGGCCGAGTGCCGATGCCCGGTGGCCAGCTGTTGCTTCTGCCGTTCTTGGTCGTCATCATGGCGGGGCTCGGCCTGGGCTCGGGGATGATCGTCGCTGCCCTTACCACGCGCTATCGTGACCTCCAGCACCTCGTGGTGTTCGCCGTGCAGCTGCTCATGTACGCGACGCCGGTGATCTATCCGGTGTCGACCATTCCCCAGCGGTTCCGGCCGTTCATCCAGGCCAATCCGCTGACCGCCGTCGTGGAAGCGTTTCGCTTTGCGTTCCTGGGGACCGGGACGGCGAGCCCGCGAGGGCTCTCGTACAGCTTCACCTTCATGATGGCGGTGCTCATCACCGGGGTGCTGCTCTCCAATCGAGCAGAGCGGACGGTCATGGACGTTGTGTGAGCACCAGTCGATCGGCATCCAGGATCCCGCGCCGGCTCCCCTTGTCGACTTCCGGCCATGCCTGAGCTAGCCATCTCCGTCGAGCGGCTGTCGAAGCAGTACCAGCTCGGCGCGATCGGCGCCGACACGTTGAGAGGTGATGTCGCCCGCTGGTTCGCCCGCTGGCGCGGCCGTCCCGATCCGCTACAACGGGTCGACGGCGCGCCCTCGTCGCCTCGTCGGCCCGATCGCATCTGGGCCCTCAAGGACGTCACCTTTCAAGTGCGGCCTGGAGAGGTGGTCGGCGTCATCGGGAACAACGGCGCTGGAAAGAGCACCTTGCTCAAGATCATGTCGCGGATCACCGCCCCGACCTCTGGCGTGGTGCGACTGCGGGGGCGGATCGGATCGCTGCTGGAAGTGGGGACGGGCTTTCACCCGGAGCTCTCCGGCCGCGAGAACGTTTTTCTCAACGGCGCCATCCTGGGAATGCGCAAGGCCGAGATTGCGCGGAAGTTCGACGAGATCGTCGCCTTTTCCGGCGTCGAGAGCCACATCGACACGCCGGTGAAGCGCTATAGCAGCGGCATGCACGTCCGCCTGGCCTTCGCCGTCGCCGCCCATCTGGAAACGGAGATTCTCCTCGTCGACGAAGTTCTCGCCGTCGGCGACGCCGAGTTTCAGAAGAAGTGCCTGGGCAAGATGGGCGAAGTGACTCGCGAAGGACGCAGCGTCCTGCTGGTGAGCCACAACATGCAGGCCGTCTCGACCATCGCCGAGCGTTGCATCTTGCTGCGCGGCGGAGAGCTCGCCGCCGACGGGCCGCGGGACCAAGTCATACATGACTACCTGTCGGCGAAAGCGCTCAACGAGCTGGAGTACGCGCGCGAGCCTTCAGCTGACGCTCCTCGGATAACCTCGATAAGGATTCTTACCACCGCGCCGGGGAACATCCAGCATAACCGGCGGCCGATGTCGGTAGTCTTTAGGATTGCCACTCCGAGAGCCCTGGCAGGCTCGGTGGTATCTTTCCAAGTCGTCGACGCCGTCGACCGCCCCATCGCTCATCTCTGGACCTTCGACTCGCAACTCCCGATGCTGCGCCAGCCCGGCATCCACGAGCTGACCTGCACCATTCCCGACGTTCGTCTCTATCAAGGCCGCTACGCGCTCAAAGTGAACTTCCACGAGAGGAGTGGCAGCATCCCGATCGAGATTCTGAATGGCGTTTGCCCGTTCGAGGTCGTCATGTACGGACAGGAGCGGGATTACGTGTGGGAGTCCATGGCCTGTACGTACATCGAGAGTGGCAGCTGGGAAGTGGTCGCTCTCGATCCCGGCGAGCTGGCGACCCATCACGACCTCGATACGGCAGCGCCTATCCGCTGAGGCCTGGAGATGCCGATGGCGAGACACTCAGGTCATGGGTTCGCGGCGCCGCGACGACCATCGGGAGCATCGCGGTGCGCAACTTGCTGAGAGGCGTTGCCCGGGACCTCCTCCACCGCCGCGGAGGCGATGGTCGGAGCGCCGCCGACCGTGCGGGTGAGCGATGTCGGGACGAGCTGCGGCGTTTGCGGTCGGTGCCGCGCCACCTCGCGAGCTCGACGGACGTGTTCGGCCCGCCGTTCGCCCTCGTCGATTCTCTCTCGTTCGTGGAGATGTACGAAGAGATCTTCGAGCGCCAAATCTACCGCTTCATCGCCGATTCCGAGTCGCCCTTCATCATCGATTGCGGCGCCAACATCGGCGTGAGCGTTCTCTACCTCAAGCGGCTCTACCCCCAAAGCAGGCTTCTCGCTTTCGAGCCCGACCCGGGCCTCTTCGGCGTCCTGCAACAGAACACGGGCACCATGGGGCTGTGCGGCGTCACGCTGGTCGACAGAGCGGTTTGGGATTCGGAAAGCACCGTTGATTTCTATACCGAGGACTCCTACGCCGGGACGATGGCCCATCGGCAGCCTGGAAAGGCTCCCATCGCGGTGCGAACGGTGCGACTGAAGGACTGCCTGGACCAACGGGTCGACTTCTTGAAGCTCGACATCGAAGGCAGCGAGACCGCCGTCCTCTCGGACTGCGCCGATCGCCTGGATCGAGTCGAGAACCTCTTCGTCGAGTACCACTCTTTCGCCGACCGTCCTCAGACCCTGTCGACCCTCGTGAGCATTCTCCAGGGTGCCGGCTTTCGACTGCACGTACAGTCTCCATCGCCGTCTCCGCAGCCCTTCGTGCTTCGTGAGTGTCACTACGATATGGACCTGCAGTTGAACGTCTTCGCGTTTCGACGGTGAGCGATTCGACCATGCCCGACCCCGCGCTCACTGTCGTGATCCCGTGCTTCAACTTGGGCCAGTTCCTCCCCGCAGCGGTGGGGAGCGTGCTGGAGATGGGACGTCCTGATGTCGAGATTCTTGTCGTCGACGATGGATCGACCGAGGCGGCCACCATCGAGGCCTTGGCGCGGGTCGAGCGCCAAGGCATCTCCGTTCTACGTCAGCAGAACGGAGGGTTGGCTGCCGCGCGCAACACCGGGATCACGGCGGCACGCTCCCGCATCGTAGTCCCGCTCGACGCCGACAATCGCCTCCGCGCGGGGTGCGTGGAGCACGCGCTGCGGGTGTTCCAGGAGCTGCCGCGCGTCGGCGTAGTGTACGGAGATGCCGAGTACATCGGTGAACGAAGGGGCCGTTGGGTGGTCGGGCCTTTCGACCTCTATCGGCTGCTGACTTGGAACTTCATCGACGCTTGTGCGGCGTTCCGCAAGGAGGTGTGGGAGGGGAACGGCGGCTTCGACGCTGGCATGCCGGTGATGGGCCTCGAGGACTGGGACTTCTGGCTGGGCGCTTACTTCAACGGCTGGGAGTTCTCGTATGTGCCCGAGATCTTCTTCGAATACCGCGTGCGCGCGGGATCGATGATCGCCAGCACGTTCGACCACTCCCTGCCGGTCATCGAGTACGTGTCGCGCAAGCACGGCCCCCTCTACCGCAACGTATGTCTGCAGCTGGTAGAGCAGCGCCGAGCGCTGCTCCAGGAGTGCGGCTCCGTCCGCGGTCTACTCCGCCTGCTGACCCGAGAGATTGGCCGGCGGCTGCGTCCTGCGTACTTCCGGGCCCGGAGAGCATCGTCTCGAACGGCTGCCGAGAGTTCGCTCGCGCTAGCTACACTGCCGCGGCGATGACCGCGTGAGACCCGTCGACCCTCGTAGCGCGGCGCGGCCGCGAGTTGCCGCATTTCCGAGGCAGGACGAAGTTCAGGAGCGCTGGACCGCTGCCGGCGAGGCCTTCAATCCGAGAGACGGTGGGAATCTCCTGCCAGGGCAAGCGAATTCAGGACGGAACACCGTGATCCCAGCGCGCGGCGAGCACTTGCCGATGCGGGGGGCTCTCCTGCAAGCGGCTCCCACATCATGCCGCCGGTCGTCAGCGTCGTCGTAACCACCTACCAGCACGAGCGGTGGATCGAGGACGCGCTGCGCTCCATCCTGGCGCAGAACCTCGACTTCGACATCGAGGTGTTGGTGGGCGTCGACTGCTCGCTGGACCGGACGCGGGAGATCGTCGAGGGCTGGGAACGCCGGGCGGCGGACAAGCTCCGCGGCATCTACCACTCCCAGCGGGTCGGGCTGTTGCGGAACTTCGTCACCACCCTCTCGGCGGCCAAGGGACAGTACGTGGCGCTGCTCGAAGGGGACGACTACTGGTGCGCGCCCGAAAAGCTGCACCGGCAGCTCGCCGAGCTGGCGGGCAGAGACCATCTCTCCCTCTGCGGGCACCGAGTGGAGCAGCTGACGACGGAAGGCGAGAAGCGACAGCCGATCCCCCAGCTGCCGTTCGCTCCCATCAACGCGCCCGAGACCTTCGTCGCCCGCGACTGCGACCTTCACACCTCAAGCCTGTTCTTCCGGCACAGTCTCAGCGACGGCGCGGTAGGCGCGCTGCTGGACGAGCGGGCGCGGGTGTACGACCTCCCGCTGAAAGTCATGCTCGCCGGGAAGGGAAGCGTCGCCTATCTGGCCGCAACGATGTCGGTGTTCCGGCGCGTCCCGGGCTCGGCGTCGGCGGACCTCTATGCCAACTTTCCAGACTGGCGCCGAGCGATCGTGAGAGGCCTCGAGAATGCGCGGCCGTTCGTCGCCGGGCGCGTGCAGGGCGCTCTCGACCGCAAGCTTGCCGAGCTGTGCTGGGACGGGGCGGTGGAGGCTGGGCGACCCGCGCTCGAACGCGGCGCCTACGCGGCCCGCGCCCTGCTCCGCGCCCCCGCTCACGTCGCCCGCAAGTCCGCGGAGAAGTGTTATTCGCGGCTGCCCAAGTGGCAGCAGCGGCTCCTTCGCGGCCGCCAGGGCAGGCCGCTGGAATGATGGCTGCCGTCGAGCGAGGAGCGGCGAGGCCGGCTTCGATGCAACGTCGCGAGGTCACCCTCGGCATCGGCGGCTTTCTCGGCCACGACGCGAACGCCGCGTTGGTGGTGGACGGCCGGATCGTCGCCGCGGCGCAGGAGGAGCGCTACTCGCGCCGCAAACACGACGGCGGCTTTCCGTATCGCGCCATCGCCGACTGTCTGTCGCTCGGCGGGCTGTCGGCCGCCGACGTGACGACCGTGGTCTTCGCGGAAAAACATCTGCAATCACGGTTCTTCGACAACACCGGCCGCAACTCCTCGCGGCTGAGCTTGGCCCTCGCCCGAGTGCTGCCCAGGCGCTGGGAGGCCGACTACCTGGCGCCGGCGCGCACCCTCTTCCCGCAGGCCGCGATCCGCTCGGCGTGGCATCACCTCGCCCATGTCGCCGGTGCCTTTTACACCTCGAGCTGCGAATCGGCGGCATTCCTCTGCATCGACGGCAAGGGCGAGGACTACAACGCCAGCATCGGCCGCATCGACGGCAAGCGCACCGAGATGCTCGCCGAGCTGCCCTGGGAGCCCGGCCTCGGCCTCTTCTACACGCTGGTGACCCACTATCTGGGCTTCCCCACCTTCGGCTCCGAGTACAAGGTGATGGGGCTGGCGCCGTATGGGACGCCACGCCATGCCGGCCGGCTGCGCTCCATCCTGGCGACCGACGATCGCGGCGCGGTGCGCCTGCTCGCCCCGGTGCGATTTGCCGCGCCAAGCATGGTTGCCGGCATCGCCGTCGTCGAGCGCGCCCTCGGCGTGCCGCGGCGCCGCGCCGGCGATTCGCTCGGCCAGGAGCACGCCGACGTCGCCGCCTCCTTACAGCAGATCTTCGAAGAGGAGGTCTTCAAGCAGGCGGCCTACGCGCGCTCGCTCACCGGCGAGAAGGAGCTCCTGTTCACCGGTGGCTGCGCGCAGAACTGCGTTGCGGCCGGGAAGCTGCGGGCCGCCGGCCTCTACGACGAGGTCCACAACTCACCGGTCGCCGGCGACATGGGATCGGGACTGGGGGCGGCGCTGCTCCACCAACAGGCGGCCGGTCTGCTCGACGGCGTCAAGGTCGACCCCCGGGGCTACTACCTGGGATCCGAGCCAGGGGAGCCGCCCGCCGCCGCTGCCGTCTTCGAGATGGCGGCGAACGGAGATCTGTTCGCCCACGTCGCGGCCGAGCTCGCGGCGGGGAAGATCGTCGCCTGGTGCAGTGATCGCATGGAGCTCGGCGCGCGGGCGCTCGGCGCCCGCTCGATCCTCGCCGACGCCCGTCAGCCGAACATGCAGTCGCGCCTCAATCAGGCGGTGAAGTTCCGCGAGAGCTTCCGACCGTTCGCCCCCGTCGTCCTAGAGGAAAACGTCGGGGACTGGTTCGACACCTCGCGGCCCAGCCGCTACATGCAGTTCGTCGCCAACCTGCGCGCCGATCGGCGCCATCCGGCCGCGGCGGAGAACGGCGGCATGCGCGAGCGCCTCGATGCCGCGCGCAGCGAGATCGCGAGCGTCGTGCACGTCGACTACTCGGCCCGCCTGCAGACCGTGGAACGGCGCACCCACCCCGGGCTCCACTCCCTGCTCACCGCGTTCAACCAGCTAACCGGGGTGCCGATCCTCATCAACACCAGCTTCAACGTCGCCGGCCAACCGATCGTGCGCACCGCCGTCGAGGCGTGGGAGTGCTTCGTGCACACCGACATCGACCTGCTGGTCGTCGGTGAACGGATCTTCCGCAACCCGGGGCAGCTGACTCGCGACGATAAGATCGCATGGGCACACGGCTTTACCGCCTACTCCTAGGCCTCTACCGGCTGCTGGCGCCGCGCTCCGCGGCCGGCGGGTGGGCGCGCAGCCGACGGCGCAACGAGCTCGACACGCGCTGAGCGCGCGCGGCTGCCGAGCAGCGACGGCGGCAACTAGCCGACGTGCATCGGGGAACCAGCGCTCACCGGCAGCTGTGCCCCGGTGACCGCATCGGCGAGCGGGCTGGCGAGAAAGACCACGGCACCGGCGACGTCAGCCGCGGTCGGCAGTCGGCCAAGGGCACTGCGGGGGCGATGGGCGTGCTCGAACTCGGTGGGAGCAGGACCGTCGCCAGTCCAAACCAGGCTCGGGCTCACCATGTTCACAGTGATGCCGTCGGCTCCTAGATCGCGCGCCAATCCGCGCGTCAACGCGAGCATGGCACCCTTGGCAGCGATGTAGGGAGTGTGTCCATGGTTGAGCTCATACATCGAGGTGCTACCGAGGAGGACGATGCGCCCCCAGCGTGCCGCACGCATGGGCGCCAGCGCGGCCCGCGTGATCTCGACGGCGGGGCGTAGCATCTGGTCGACGTACCACTGGTAGGTGGCCCATGGCAGGTCGTCGATCGCGCCTCCTTTCCAGCCCGGCCAGGCGTTGTGCACGAGTACATTCACCGGCCCCAGGGTCTTGGCGGCGGCGGCAAGGGCCTTGGTCGCCCTTGCGATGTCCGTGACATCCGCCTCCGCCAACACCGCGGAGCCGCCACTGGCGCCGATCTCGGCAACCAGCGCCTCGGCGAGGGCGCGGCTGCGGCGATAGTTGACGGCCACCGCGGCGCCGTTGGCGGCAAGCCGCCGACAGATCGCGGCGCCGATTCCCCGCGTTCCTCCGGTGACGAAGGCGACACGACCGGCAAGCAGTCTGCTCTCCATGAGTTACGTTCGATCCGTGGCGCCGTCAAGCGACCCGACCGCCTGGGATGCTACTCCAGCGCGAAGATCGCGGTCCGGCGCAGCGCGTCTTTCGCAGCCTGCTAGCCCCGGCGACTCGCCAGTCGAGCCAGCAAGCGTGCGGCGCGGCTGGTGGCCGGCCGCGAGTAGCGTACGCCCAGGGAGACGCGTACGAGGCCGGCATAGAGAGGGGTCCACTTGCCGTCGGCGCAGAAATGGACGATCCGGCGATCGCCTTTCCAGGGCGCCCGTTCAGGGTCGGCGTCGCGCGCCAGCAGCGTACCGGGATCGATGTACAGACCGCCGGCGAGCTCAGGGAGGATGCACTGCACCAAGCCTGGCTGGACCGGCATGCTCAGGCCGTGGCGGTTGGCCACGCAGGCGGTCGCAACCTCGTCGCTCATGAAGCCATTGCCCACCAGTCGCTCGTAGAGCTCGGGTTGGCAAATCGCGAGATCGATCGCCTCGCGGAAGAATTCGCGACAAGCGGGCAGCTCGAAGTAGTAGTGGCCGCCACCGTCGGGGTCGAGCACGGTTTCGAGGTCGTACTCGGCGGCGACGGCGCCGGGGTCGACGTGGTTGAGGCCCGGGTGGGGACTGTCGCGGTGGAGGCGCGCCATGTTGAGCCCGAACGGGAGGCCGGCGAAGCTCCGCTCCACCCACTCCCGCAACGGGGCGACGACGACGGTGTCGTTGTCGAGAAACAAGCCGCGCGCGAACGGACTGTGCCAGCCGACGCCGATCAGCTTGTTGAAGGTCCGGTACCGTCCCTGGTAGGGATCGGCGCGCTGGCAGTCGACGACGACGTCGAACTCGGGCCCGGGAGCCTTCAACGGTACCCAGGCCAGCAAGCCGATGGGAGTACCGGGATCGCGACGCCGCAACGAGCGCGCGAGGAGACGCGCACGGAGGGCCGACTCCTCGTCGAAGGCGTCGGTGAGGAAACCGAAGCCGGTCATGGTGCGTTGGCCGCAGCGGCCGCCGGCGCAGCTACGTCCCCGCGCCGCCGGTCGAGTCGCGCCAGCCGCTCGAGGAACGTTGCCGGGTCACCGGCGGGCGATCGGGTATGCGGCCATTCGTCGCCTGGATCGGCCGCTCGTGCGCGGCGCCCCAGAAGCTCGCGCGCGGAGTCGGCCAGGCGCGGCCCCAACCAGCGGTCGAGGCGGCCCGCGCGAGCGAGGGGTTCCGGCGCGACGCGAATGGGCCGCAAGGGGCGGGTCGCGATTTCCCGCAGCGCCCGATCCCATGCTGTGGCGGACTGGCGGCGGGAGTAACGCTCCCCCACCATCCGCCGTCCGGCCATGGCAAGTCGCGTCCGCTCGACAGGGTCGCGTAGCGAGACGAGGGCAGCCGCTGCCTGGTCGAGCCCCCCGACCTCGAAGGTGCGACAGTTCTCGCCGTCTCGGAGCGCGCCTTCGAGCCCGCTGCCGACATACCGCGAGCAGACCGCTGCCATGCCGCGCGCCATCGCCTGGAACAGCACCAGCGGGCCGTTCTCCCAGACCGAGGTGACGAGCAGGATGCGACCGGGACGCAGCTCCTCGCCGAGCAGCCTGGCCGGAGGGACGGCGCCGCGAAAGACGAAGCGGTCGCTGACCGCGCTCGACTCTACGGCTGCCTGCAACAGCCCCTCGTCCGGACCGTTGCCGATCACCTCGAGGCGGAAATCGGCCCCCAGCGCCGCCAGCCGTTCGGCGATGCCCGGAAGGTCCAAGAGGCGCTTTTGAGTCTGCTCGAGACGCGCGCAGAAAACGATGTCGAGCGTTCCGACGGCTCTCGCCGGGAGCGCTGTGATCGCAGCCGGCACCTCGATCCCGTACGGCGCATAGGCGACCCGCTCCCTGGGATAGCCCGCGAGCTCGACCGCAGCGACCTCGATCAAGCGGTTGGGCGCCACGAACCCGTCGATGACCTGCGCGTAGCGCGACAGGTCGCCGAGTATCCCCTCGTCGTTCGAGTGCGTGCACATCGCTATCCGCGGCGTCCAGGCCTGCCCGTATCGCCGCCGTTCCGCGAGCTCGTAGACGCCGACGATGTTCGCCACCAGCACGACGTCAGGGTGCAGCTTGGCGAGCGCCCGTTCGATCGCCTTCAGACCGCCCAGCCGCGTGCCGGTTCGGTTGTCGAGCAGCTCGACGCGATGCCAGGGGTAGTTCTGGAGGTAGGCCCGGGCGTCGTTGAACGGCCCATCCGGCAGGGCCAGCCAGCATTCCCAGCCCCTCTCCTCGAGGTCGGGCATCAAGGCCTCGAGCCACGCCTGCATGCCGCCGATGGAGTAGAGCCCGGGGTTTACGAACAGCACGCGCGGCACGGATCGGCCTCGCTCGCGATGCTACCAGTGACCCCATCGAGCCGTTGACGCGAGCCATGTCCGCCCCCACTCGGGTCATCCGCGGAAGAGCATTCGTGGAGACAGCGCTCGTCTTCTCCGCCGCCTTGGTCATCGGCCTGCTGGCTCTGCGTCCGTTCTTCACCATGTTCGCGGACCACTTGGTTCCGAACCTGTTCGACCCGCTGCTCTGCCTCTTTCTCATGGCCTGGGGAGGGCACCAGCTTCGTCTCGGCATGCCCGCCTTCTGGGATGCGCCGTTCTTCTATCCGACTCCACACGTCACGGCATTGTCGGACCATCTGCTGGGGCCCAGTCTGTTCGGCGTCGCCGCCAACGCCCTCGGGCTGTCGACGACGGCGGCTTACAACCTCATCGTCCTCTTGTCCTTCCCGCTTGCCGCCGTCGGAGCGTACTGGCTCATCCGTCGCTGCGGCCTGCGTCCAGTTGCGGCCTTCCTCGGCGCCTTGGCCTTCGCCTTCGCACCGTTTCGCTGGATGCACCTGGAGCACATGCAGGTGCTGTGGATTCCCGCGCTGCCCTTCGTGCTGCTGCTGGGCTGGCGGTTTCTCGAAGCGCCGAGCTGGCGGCGGGGAATCGCCTTCTACCTCGTCTACGTCGTGCACCTGAGCGGCGGCACCTACTTCGCCTACATGATTCACGTGCCGCTGCTGATGTTCGTCGTTCTCGAGCGCCAGCGCTTGATTCGCCACCTGACCGACCGCCGCACCCTGCTGCCGATGGCGGCGGTCGCCACGGCCTGTCTGGCCACCCTGCTGGCCCTCTTCCTCCCCTACCTCGGGCAATCGGCGAAGGGCTACCGCCGAGGCGGAGAAGTCATTCAGATGTGGGGCGCGACGCTCGTCAGCTTCGTGACGCCGAGCCTATCGAATCGCTACTTCCCGGAAACCCTGCACGGCTGGTATCGCAACGAGAACGCTCTTTTCCCCGGGCTGCTCGCCGCCGGGGCTCTGGTCGCCCTTCTCGTCCACCACTACCGCCGAGCCGTTCCCCGGCCCTGGCCGCCGTGGCGACGAGCTCTCCTGGCCGTCGGCACGATCGCAGTCGGCGCCGCTCTCTATCTCGGCGAGCTGGTGACCTGGCGCGACCGCGAGTCCATCATGGTCGGTTCGATCCCGGTACGAATTCGAGGCTACACCCGACCGCTCCTGCTGCTCGCGGTCGGCGCCGCGTTGTGCGCGCTCGCCTGGCATCGGCAGCGCGGCGCGGTGCGACGTGAGAGCCCCAGGCGGCGCCTGCGACGGGCGGTGACGGCTCAGGCGATCGTCAGCGCCGTGCTCTGCCTGCCGATCGTGTTCAGCCAGGCCGCCCGCGTGGTACCAGGGATGAGCGGGCTCGGCGTTTCGAGCCGCTTCTTCATGTTCGCCCTGCTCGGGTCTTCGCTGTCGGTGGCCATCGCCGCCTCGCTGGCCGCGCGCAGGCTGCACCGGCGTTGGCGACATGCCGTCGTCCTCGCTTGCGGCATGGCATTGCTGGGCCCCGAGCTCGTCCCAGCTCGGTTCGGCTGGTCGCCCATCGACCAGCCGGAGAGCTTTCCCGCCGCATACCAGTACATGCAAGCCGCGCAACTTCATGGACCGGTAGTCGAGTTCCCGATTCCGCGCCCGGAGCGGGTCCGCGACGAGCTGCGCCGCGTCTGGCGCACGCAGCTGACCTGGAATCCCGTGGCGAACGGCTACAGCGGCTACTATCCCCGACCCTACGTGGCGCTTCGCAACGCCTACCTGGCAGGTGACCTCGCCGCGACCTCCACCCTCGCCAGGAGCTTCGGAATGCGCTTTGCGATCGTCCACCTCGACGAGATCCCTGACAACCGGCGGCTGACCGACGAGAGGTACTGGCGCGAACGCATCGCGGCTCATGACGCCGAGCTCCGCTGGGAAGACCCGCAAACCTTGGTCATCGAGCTGACGGATCATTCGCTGCCTCGGCCCGCGCACGCTGCCTTCGAATGAACGGCGAGGCAAAAGCCGTCGACAGCGACCCTGCGGCGCAGCGCCCGGCTCGCCGGTCGCGCCGATGGGGTCGGCTAGCCGTCTTCCTCTTCTGCGGGCTCGTCGCCGGCGAGCTCTTGTGCCGCCTATGGGATCACCTCGGAGGCGGGAGCGGCTCGCTCTACGACTACGTGGTGATCACCGGGAACCGCTTCAAGATGCGGCCGGACGCGGTGGTCACGTTGCCGAGCGCTATGGCACCGTGCGCTATCGCTTCAATGCCCAGGGTTATCGCGACCGCGACCACGACCCGCACTCCAGCCGCCGGACCATCCTGCTGTTGGGGGATTCGGTGACCTTCGGCCTAGGCGTCGACCAGGCTTCGATCTACCCCGCGGTGCTGCAAGACGACCTCGACGCCAGGCTCGGGCCGCGCTATGACGTCGTCAATCTCGCGCTCTTCTCGTATGACAGCGGCCACGAGCTGGCGGCGTTCCGCGAAGATGGCATCGGGATGCGGCCGGTACTCGTCGTCACCCAGTTCTACATGAACGACTTCGATCAGCTCGCCGTCGAGCGGCACACGTCGCCGCCGCCGCCGACCTTCGGGCAGCGGCTGGTGGCGGCGAAGAACGTCTACCTCAACCGCTCGGCGCTGTACCGCCGCGCCCACCAGGGCCTGCTGCGTGCGGCCTATCTGCTCCTGCATGACGTCCGCCGGCGCCGGTTCCCCGCCACCCTCAACGACGCCGAGCCGCGAAGCAAGGTGGAGTACCTACGACAGCACCCCGACGACGCGACGATCCCCGCCTTCGCGAGCCTGATCGCCATTCGCGACCAGGCGGCCGCCATCGGCGCCCGTTTCGTCCTGCTGACGACGCCCGACGAGACGGAGCTCTTCGCGCACCGTTTCGATGGCATCGAGGCCCGGCTGCGTCGCTTCTGCTCTCGCAACGGCATCCTCCTGGTCGAGGCGCTGCCCGTGTTCCGCCGGGATCCGCGCCGCGAATCCCTTTATCTCGATGGGCTCCACCTGAGTGCCAGAGGCCACCGAGTCGTGGGACAGCACCTGGGGGCTCGACTCGAGCCTCTCCTCGGCAGCTCCCGACCATGACCACCACGGGGAGAAACCTGCGTCGCGTCGGCAAGCTGCTTCAGCCGTTGGCGATGCGCGCCAGGCAGCACCCTTTGCTGGGGCGCGTGCTGCTGAAGTGCGTGCCCGACTGGCCGTTCACCATCGAGCTCGCCGGCATCGGACGTCTGCGGATGCGGCCGCGGCGGCATCGCGCGCTCTGGCTGCGCGACCCGTTGGTCACCGAGCGATTCCCTTTCCGGGCGCTCGACACCTTGACGACGCCGGGCTGCACCGTGTTCGACGTCGGCGCCAACATCGGTCTCTACACCCGGTACCTGCACTCCCTACGTAAGCTGGAGCACGTCGTCGCTTTCGAGCCGTGGCCGGAGAACGTCGCGCTCTTACGAGAGAACCTCCGGCTGGGCGGGGTTGGCGAGCGCACCACGGTAGTGCCAGCCGCCGTCAGCGACGAGGACGGCACGGTGGCTTTCCAGGTGGATGACATGCAGTCGACTTCCGGCACGCTCGACAAGGTCGCCGGCGGCGGGGCCGCCGAGGGGCGGCGGAACCTCCGCCTGCCTCCGGTCTCGCAGACGGTCCCTTGTCACCGCCTCGACACCCTCGTCGAAAGCGGCGCGTTGCCGTCGCCCGACCTGCTCAAGGTCGACGTCGAAGGTGCCGAGGCCCTGGTGCTGCAGGGGGCCGAGCTGCTGCTGCGCCGCAGGCGCCCGGCGTGGGTCATCGAGCTTCACGGCGCAGCCGTCGCCACACGGGTGCTCACCCTCCTCGCGGCGGCTGACTACACTTGCCTGGGGTGCGTCGACCACCACCTTCATCCCTCGGGCGTCGGGCCGCTGGACCCCAGCTTCGCGCCGCGGATTCGCGGGCTCTACGATGTCCAGTACGTCGTCGCCGTGCCGCGAGAGAACGGCGCCCGGCTCGAAGGCATCGCCTGAACGGCGCGCAAATCGAACCATGTGTGGCATTGCCGGCTGGTCGCTGAAGCCAGGACGCTCCGCTGACCCGAGCTCGCTGACCGCGATGCGACGAGCGATCGCGCATCGCGGCCCTGACGACGAAGGCGAGAGCATCGACGTCGGGGCTGGAGTCGGGCTCGGGTTTCAGCGGCTCGCCATCCTCGACCTCACGCCCGCGAGCGGCCAGCCGATGGCCGATCCTGTCGCCGGCGTGAGCATGATCTTCAACGGCGAGCTCTACAACTTCGCGGCGCTCCGGCGCGAGCTCCAGGCAGAGGGGGTAACCTTCTCCACCCGCGGCGACGTCGAGGTGATGCTGCGCGCCTTCGTCGCCTGGCGGCAGGAGGCGTTCGCCCGCTACTGCGGCATGTTCGCGGTCGCCTTCCACGAGCGCGCCTCCAACACGGTGTGGCTGGCGCGCGATGCGCTGGGGATGAAGCCGCTCTACCTGGCACCGTTGCCCGGCGGCGCCGGTATCGCCTTCGCGTCGGAGGTGAAGGCGTTCCTGGCATTGCCGGGCTTCTCGGCGCGGCTGCGGCACGACGGCCTGCGCCAGTTCCTCGAGCTGGGCTTCGTCTTCGACGAGCACGACACCATCCTCGAGGGCGTCACCAAGCTCGCGCCCGGCGAGATCGTGGGCCTGCGCGAGGGCCGCGTCGTCGAGCGCCGCCGCCACTTCTCGCCGCCGCTGCCAGACCCGGCCGACCGGCGCGGCGAGACCGAACGCGCCGAGGAGCTCGCCGTCACGCTCGAGCAAGTGGTCGCCGAGCACCTGGTCGCCGACGTACCGGTGGGCGTGTTGCTCTCGGGCGGCGTCGACTCGAGCCTGGTGACGGCGCTGGCGGCGCGCCGCGGCGAGGTGACGACGGTGAGCATGGGCTTCGCCGAGTCGAGCCACGACGAGCGCCCATGGGCGGAGCGCGTGGCGCGCCATCTCGGCTCGCGACACCTCTCGGTCGCCATCCGCCCAGACGAGGTGGCAGCCGAGGTGACCTCGGCGGCGTGGGTGTTCGACGACCTGTTCGCCGACTGGGGCACGGTGACGACGCGCATCCTCTACCGTCGCTGCCGCGAGCTCGGTCTCAAAGTGGCGCTGGTGGGCGAGGGCGCCGACGAGCTGTTCGCCGGCTATCCGATTTTCGAGGCGACTGCGGAGCCGGCGAGCGAATGGAGCTGGTTCCAGCTCTACCGCCGCTACGCGTCGCGCCGCTGGGGCACGCTCTACCCGCGCTTCCGCTCCGTGCTGCGCGAGATCGCCGCCGAGGTCGACGGCGACCTCTTCGAGACCGTGCGCCGCTTCGAGGCGACGCGCCAGCTGCCCAACAACTACGTGATGAAGGTCGACAAGGCGAGCATGTCGGTGTCGCTCGAGGCGCGCGCGCCCTACCTCGATCGCCGCATCGCCGAGATCGCCTTCCGCACGCCGCGCGAATGGCTGCTGCGAGACGGGCGCAACAAGCACCTACTGCGGTGCGTCGCCGAGCGCTCGGGCGCGCTGCCGGCCGACGTCGCGCAGCGTCCCAAGGTGGGCGGCTCGATCGCCGCGTCTTGGCTCGAGGAGGTGCCGCAGTTCCAGGCCTTTGCGCGCGAGACGGTGCTGGCGCGCGAGGGTTTCGCCGAGCGGCTGGGGTTGCGGCCAGCCATGGAGCGCTTCTTCGCCGGCCGCGGCGGCTATCCGTTCCCGCGGCAGCTGTCGATCCTCGGCCACCTCGGCTGGCGGCTGCTGCTTCTCGAGCTCTGGTCACGCCACTACCTGCGCGCGAGGGCGGCGTGAGCCGATTCGAGCCTGGCCTCGTGTCGGTCATCGTCCCGGTCTTCAACCGGCCTGCCGGGCTGCGCGAAGCGGCAGCGAGCGCGCTCGCGCAGAGCCATCGGCCGCTCGAGGTGATCGTCGTCGACGACGGCTCGAGCGACGACACGCCGGCCGTCGCCGACGAGCTGGCGCGCACGCACGACGGCAGGGGCGGCGCCGCAATCGTGCGCGCCGTCCATCAGCCGAATGCAGGCCCCGGAGCGGCGCGCGAGGCGGGGCGGCAGCTGGCGCGCGGCGAGTACGTCCAGTACCTCGACAGCGACGACCTGCTGCTGGCCGGCAAGCTCGAGCGGCAGGTCGCCGCACTACGCGCGCGGCCGGAGTGCGGCGTCGCCTACGGCATGACGCGGTTCCGCGGCGCCGACGGCGTTGCCGTCGACGGGCCGTGGAAGGGGTCGGGCGACGAGGTCGATCGGATGTTCCCCTCGATGCTGCGCGAGCGCTGGTGGGACACGCCCAACCCGCTCTACCGCGCGGCGTTGCTCGAGCGCGCCGGCCCGTGGAGCGACCTGCGCCTCGAGGAGGACTGGGAGCACGACTGCCGGGTGGCGGCGCTCGGCGTGCGCCTCTGCTACGTGCGAGACTTCGTCTGCGAGGTGCGCGACCACGGCGACCATCGGCTGAGCCGGGGCTCGGCCACCGATCCTGCGCGCAACCGCGAGAAAGCGCGCGCGCATGCGCTCATCTACGGCCACGCAGTGCGCGGCGGTGTCGAGCGCGAGAGCCCCGAGATGCGCCACTTCGCACGCGAGCTGTTTCTGCTCGCTCGCCAGTGCGGGGCTTCGGGCCTCGGCGAAGAGTCGCGCACGCTCTTCGATCTCGCACGCCGGGCCTCGACGCCGGTGCGATCGCGCGGCAACGACTTCCGGCTCTACCGCGCCGCCGCCGCGCTGCTCGGCTGGGTGGGAGCCGCCCGCGCCTCGCAGCTGCTCGAACGGGTGCGATGAGCGGCGCGACCGCGTTCGACCTGCTGTCCTGGGTCGACGTCCTCGCCTGCCCCGACTGCGAGGGGAGCTTGGAGATCGGCGTGGACGACGTCTCCTGCGTCGCCTGCGGGTTCTCGTCGCGCCGCCAGACGCCGCTCGACCTGAGGCCGCGCGCACGGCGGGCGCGGCGGTTCACGGTCAGCGCGCCGGGCGTGGGAGCCGGCATCGTCGAGCGCTGCACCATCGGACCGCCGCCCGCGGCCTATTCGGGTCCGCGCGGCGCACGCGATGCTTCCGGACTCTTCTCCGCCGTCATCGAGCGCTGCCGTCCCGGGACGCGCCTCCTCGACCTCGGCTGTGGGCCTCGCGACCAGGCCGCGCCGGCCGCGCACCTGGGGTTGCGCTACATAGGCGTCGACGTCGACTCGCCACGGGCCGACCTGCTCGCCGATGCGCACGCTGTGCCGTTTCGCCCGGGCTCGTTCGAGCTCGTGCTGTCCTACGCCGTGCTCGAGCACTTGGCGAATCCCTTTGTCGCCGTGGCGGAGGTGGCGCGCGTGCTGGCGCCGGGCGGCGCCTGCTTCGGTGCCGTTGCGCAAGGCGAGCCGTTCCACGCTTCGTACTTCCACCACACCGCGTGGGGACTGGCGGAAGTGCTCGACGCCGCCGGCCTCGAGCTCACGCGGCTGTGGCCTTCCTACGACACCCTGCGGGCCCTGGGCACGATGGGGGGGTATCCACGGTTCTGGCGGCTCGCGCTCCGCGCCCTCGACGGTGTGGTCGCGGCGACGCCATTCCTCGCGCCGCGCCGCCACTTCCGCGGCTCGGCGCGCGAGAAAGTGCTCGCGTCGGTCTATCGCGCCGCCAGCCTCTGTTTCGTGGCGGTGAAGCGCAGGTGATGGCGACGCCCTGTCTTCTCGTCCTCTCGCAGGTCTATCCGCCGGACCCCGCGGCGGTGGGTGCAGCACCTGCACGATGCGGCGCGCGAGATGGTGCGCCGTGGCTGGACGGCGCGCGTGATCACCTCGGCGCGCGGCTACGCCGATCCGTCAGCCCGCTACTGCGCGCGCGAGCGTCTCGACGGCGTGGACGTGCGCCGCCTCGGCTGGGGGTCGTTAGGTAAGGGCAGCCTCGCGCGCGCGCGCCGCCGGCGGGCTCTTCTTTCTCGCCCGCGCGTTTCTCCGCGGCCTTTTCGCGCCGCGCCCGGCGCGCATCCTCGTCAGTACCTCGCCGCCGATGGCTCCGCTCGCTGGGCTATGGCTGGCGCGGCTACGGCGCGCGCCGCACGCGGTGTGGCTGATGGACTTGAACCCCGACCAGGCGATCGTCACCGGCGCCGTGCGCCCGCGCGCGCTGTCGGCGCGCCTGCTCGAGCGCGCCAACCGCAGCCGCGGCGCGCCGCGCCGCAGTCCGTCGTCGCGCTCGACCCGTTCATGGCCGAGCGCGTGCGCGGGCGCTGGCAGCTCGACGGCAACCTCGCCGTACTGCCGCCGTGGGCGCACGAGGAGCACGTCGCGCCGGTGCCGCACGCGGAGAATCCGTTCCGCACCCGTCACGGCCTCCAGGGCAAGCGCGTCGTCATGTACTCGGGCAACCTGTCGCCGGTGCACCCGGTCGACACCATCCTGCAGGCGGCGCGCGAGCTGCGGGAAGACCCGCGGCTCGTCTTCGTGTTCATCGGGGAAGGGGGACAGCGGGCGGCGGTCGAGGAGGCGGTCCAGCGCGACCGGCTGGAGCGCGTGCTCCTCCTCCCCTACCAGCCGCTGCAAGATCTCCGCTACAGTCTTTCCGCTGCTGATGTGCATTTGGTGAGCATGGGATCCGACATGGTGGGCATCGTTCACCCCTGCAAGGTGTACGGCGCCATGGCTGCAGCGCGGCCGGTGCTCTACCTCGGGCCGCGCCGGTCGCACGTCGGCGAGCTGGTCGAGCGCTTCGACCTCGGCTGGCAGGTGGAGCACGGCGACGTCGCAGCCGCCGTCGCGGCGCTGCGCACCATCGCGGCCGCGCCCGAGGCCGAGCTCGCCGTGCGCGGCGCCCGCGCCCGTGCCGCTCTGGACGCCGAGCTGTCGCAGCAGCAACTCCTCTCCTCCTTCTGTGACGTCCTCGAGCGAGGCGTCGCTGGAGCGACCGGCTGATGCTCACCGTCCCCATCACCGTCATGCTGCTGCTCGCCGCCGCCGCCGCGGTGGGCGCCGGGTTGGTCAGCAACCTCGCCGTGCCGTTGGTGGCGCGCCTCGCGACCACCGTGCGCGCCGTCGACTACCCAGGCGGCCGCAAGCAGCAGGAGGCGGTGATTCCGCGCCTCGGCGGCCTCGCCATCGTCGGCGGCGTCGCCTTCGCCGCCGCCGGCACGGCGCTCGCCGAGTGGGAGCAGCTGTCGGGCGTCATCCACCGCAGCGAGCTCATCGCGCTGGCCATGGCGGCGGCGCTCGTTTTCTTCGTCGGCGTCGTCGACGACCTGCTGGGCGTCTCGACGTGGAAGAAGTTCGGCGTCGAGACCTTGGCGGCGCTGCTGCTCGTCAACGTCGGGTGGCAGTTCCAGTCGCTGTCGCTGCCCGGCAGCGGCTGGCTCCACCTCGGTCCCTTCGGCCCGGTCATCACCGTGCTGTGGATCGTCGGCGTCACCAACGCGGTGAACCTGCTCGACGGCCTCGACGGGCTCGCCGCCGGCGTGGTGGCGATCATCGCCGCCAGCCTGCTCGCCTACGCCCTGTTTCTCGGCAACGTCGGCACCGTCATCCTGATGGCGGCGATCACCGGCGCCTGCGTCGGCTTCCTGCGCCACAACTGGGCGCCGGCGCGCATCTTCATGGGCGACTCGGGGTCGCTGACGCTGGGTTTCCTGCTCGCCGCGATGACCGTGCACAGCTCGCTCAAGGCGCCGGCGGCGATCGCCATCCTGGTGCCGCTGGTAGCGCTCGGCGTGCCGGTGATCGACACGCTGCTGGTCATGGGCGTGCGCTTCCTGGCGCGGCCGCACGGCCGGCTGGCGGACCGGCTGCTGGCCATGTTCCGCGCCGACCGCAACCACATCCACCACCTGCTGCTGCACCGCCGCGACCGCCGCCGCGTCGTCGCCTGGATCTACGCCACGGTGATCGTCTTCTGCGCGCTGGCCATGGTGGTGGCGCTCACCCGCAACCCCACGCTCGGGTTGTCGGTGCTGGCGATCGAGGGGGTGGTGATCTTGGCGCTGCGGCGCAGCGGCGTCCAGGCGCGTCTGGTCGAGAAGTCGGCCGAGCAGCGGCAGGCGCTGCGCAGCGATCTCGGGATGGCGAGCGGCAGCGGCGACGGCCTCGACGACACCGGGCAGCCGGCGCAGGTGGTGGCCTTTCCGGAGCCGGTGCGGCGGTCGGAACGCGGCTGAGGCGAGACCGCCCGCGGGGCCACTCGCCGGGCTGCGGCGTCGTTCGCCGCGCTGCGGCGCAGACCGCTACCGGCGCCGGGCGACGGTTTTCCACAGCCTGTGAAAAATTCGTGTTCCCACGGCCTTTGAACGCGCTACACTAACCGTCCCCTGAATGAGTGCCCACTCGCGCTTCACCGCTCTGCGGGAGGTCGTGCGAGCTGCCGCTCGCGCAGCCGACGGCGAATCGCCGGCGGCGTTAGGCCTCGACGGCCTGTGTGCCGCAGCGCGCCGGCGCGGCGTCGCCGAGCGGTTGCTGCGGCCGTCGCTGGTGATCGCCGCCCGCAGCTGGAGCGACGAGACGCTGCCGTTGACGTTGAGCCGGCAGCTGGCGATGAGCGAGGGCACCGCGACGTACAACGCGCGGCTGCTCACGCTGCTCGCCGAGCGGGTGGGCCTGTCGGGCGAGTCGACGAACGACGCGCTGCTGCTCGGCGACGCCGGGCTCCTCGCCGGGCTCTACGGCAGCCTGGGAGCGTTCCCGCTGCGGCTGCCGCTGGCGGCGACGGCGAGCGCCACCGACGCCGGCAACGGCGGGCTGCCGCTTCACCTGCGCGCGCGCGGCGGCATGCTCGGCGTATTGCCGCTGGGTCAGCTCGCCGATCTCGTGCGCCACAACAGCCGGCGCTGGAACGACGGCACGCAGACGTGGCGCGTGCCGCGCCGCGAGCTGATGCTGACGCTCCTGGCGGCGCGGCTCGGCGATCCGCTGGCGCATCCGGATCCGCCGCTCTGGCATCACTTGGCGCTGCTGCTTTTGCTGTGGCCCGAGCACGAGGGTCGCGAGCTGGTGCTCGAGCACGCGGCGCGGCTGGGGCTGCTGTCGCAGGTGGGGCGCGGGCTGGCGGTGCTCGGGCACTTGTTCCCCGAGCTCCAGGGCTGGGCGGGTGCAGGACGGGGGCAGATCCAGCTCTCGCTGCTCGCGCGCTCGCTGGGAGTGCCGCTGGCGGCGCGGGCGCTGGTGGGCGCCGCGTTCGAGGAGGAGCCCGAGCCCGTCGTCGAAGCGCCGCTCCAGGCGGTGGCGCAGCCCGCGCGCTGCGAGCGTGCGCGGAGGGAGCGCGGAGGCGCGGCGAACGCGCTCCGCAAGTTGGAAAGACGCCCCGGTCGGCATCGCCGCCGGGGCGTCGGTGCGTTTGGCTAGGCTGGCTCCTTGAGCGCTTTTCGCTTTCGCCCGCCGCCGGTCGAGCTGACGCGCGAGCTACGGTGGGCGTTGCTGCGCGCCTTCGGGCCTGTCAACGCGAGCTACGCGCCGGATGTCGACGTGCCCGGAGCCGTCGAGCTTGCCGGTCGGCTTGGCCTCGCCCCCCGCATCGGAGCGCGCACGCGCGATGCGGCGGAGCTCGCCGACCACGCCGAGGCTACCGCGGCGCTCGCGCGCGCGAGCCGGACGGCGGCCGTGTCGCAGCTGCGGGCGCGCGAGGCGGCGCTCGCAGTCGCCGCGGCGGCTCGTGCGCACGGGCTGCCCGTCTGCCTGCTCAAGGGCGTTGCGCTCGCCGAGGCCGGCGCGGTTGCAGCCGGCAGCCGGCAGGTTGGCGACGTGGACGTTCTGGTTCCCGAAGATACCGAGCCGCCGCTCGTTGCGGAGCTCGTGCACCGGGGCTTTCAACCCGGCATGGGCGAGGAGTACGCGCATCACGCGCCGCCGCTCGTCCACCCGCGGCTGGGCATGGTCGAGGTCCATCGGCACCTTCCCGGCGTCGAGACTTCGGCGTCCGGCGTGCGCTCGCCGAGGCGGTTCGCCACCTTCGACGACCTCCACGCGGCCGGGCTGCTGGAACCGTGGCGCGACGGCGGCGATCGCGCCTGGCTGCCGACGCCAGCCGCGCTCGCCGCGCACGCGCTCGCGCACGGGCTCGCGCAACACGGTTTCCGCCCCGGGGCCTATCCGCAGCTGCGGCTGCTCGGCGACCTGCTCGACCTCGGCATCGCGACCGGCGAAGGACCGTCGCTGCTCGCAGCGACGCTGCCGCTCGTCGAGCGCAGCGTCGGCGCGGCCGAGGCACGCGCCGCTGCCGACCTCTGCGACGCGCTGGCCGCAGGACGGCTCGACGAGCTCGCCGCTGATGAGCCACCGGCGCTGCTGCTGCGCCACCTCCTCGCCGGCGCCCTCGATGAGCGCTACGCCGAAGCGCTCAAGCTGCAGGAGCTCGCGCGGCCGCTGCATCCGGGCTCGCGGCTCGCCGGCTGGTGGTCGGCGGCGTGGCAGGCCGTCGCGCTCTCGCCGGCGCAGCTCGACCGCGTCTACGGCAAGCCCGCCGGCCGCTGGGGCCGGCTCGGCCAGCGGCTGCGGCGGCCCTTCGATCTCCTGCGCCGCAGCCTGCGCGCGCGCTTGGCCTCAGCCTCGCAGGCGGCAGAATCGAGTAGGAGGGACCCGCGGTGACCCGCGGGCCCCGTCCTCTCACACCACCGTACGTACGGTTCCGTATACGGCGGTTCGAGATTGGCTCTGCAGCCGTCGATGGATCTGGAGAAGGCTCGGGAGCCCGAGCTGGGTGAGGAAGCGCGTCGGCACGGTCAGGTGCATATGGGCCGCTCCCGCGTTCCACCACGGACCGTGACCGTTGCCGGCGGCGATGCGGGCGCGCTCGCGATCGAGTCCGCGCTTGGCCAGCTCCTTGGCTCTGGTTCGTGGCCGCTTCCACTGGCGCCACAGGATGCAGCGCAGCTTCCGCCGTAGCCACTTGTCCAGCTCCTCGAAGCAAGCCACCACCTCCGCCAGGCGAAAGTACTCGAGCCAGCCGGTGAGCACCGGCCCGAGCTGCTGGATGACTCTGCCGAGACTACGCCCGCGCCCGCTGCGAAACAGCCGCCGCAGCTTCTCTTTGAGGCGGCGGACCGCCTCGGGAGACACCCGCAGCTTCACTTCGCGCTTTTGCACGGTCACGGTGTAGCCCAGAAACTTCCGCCGCCAAGGGCGATCTACCGCGCTCTTGACCCGGTTCACCTCCAGCCGCAGACGCTTCGCGAGGAAGCGCTCGAGGGCGTCGAGCACCCGTTCGCCTGCACGCCGTGACCGCACGTAGACGTTGCAGTCGTCGGCATAGCGGACGAAGCGATGGCCTCGCCGCTGCAGCTCGCGGTCCAGCTCGTCGAGCAGGACGTTGGACAGCAGCGGCGACAGCGGCCCGCCTTGCGGCGTGCCCTCGACGCGCGGCGACACCAGGCCGCCTTCCAGCAGCCCGGCCTGTAGGTAGAGGCGAATCAGATGCAGGATGCGCCGATCCTCGATCCGCCGCGCCAGACGCGCCATCAGCACGTCGTGGTTGACGCGGTCGAAGAAGTCCTTGAGGTCTATGTCCACCACCCAGCTGTAACCCGCCGCAATGTGCGCTCGCGCACGCACCACGGCCTGATGGGCGCTCCTCTGCGGTCGAAAACCGAAGCTCTCTTCCGAGAAGGTCGCGTCGAAGTGAGGCTGCAAGACCTGCAGGAGCGCCTGCTGGATCAGACGGTCCACGACCGTCGGAATCCCCAAACGCCGCACCCCGCCGCTCGGCTTCGCAATCTCCACCGGACGCACCGGCGCGGGACGGTACCGCCCCGCCAACAGCTCCTCACGAATGGCTTCCCAGCGGCGCACCAGATGCGGGCCGAGCTCTTCGGCACTCATGCCGTCGATGCCCGGGGCGCCTCCGTTGCTCTTGACCCGCTGGTAGGCCCGCAGCAAGTTCTCCCGGCGCAGCACCTCCTCCATCACCATCGGCGGCCGCTCGGTGGAGATCTCGTTCCATGCCGTGACCGCTTGCGGCGCAGGCGTGGCCGCGGACCGGTTCCGCCGGCCCTTCTCCACGTCCTGCTGTGGCCTCTCGTCCACGAATTCGGCCGCTCCCTCGATCAGCGAATGGACCGCTCCACTTCGGCCTCTCTCGTTCGGCCCTTCGCCGGCGCGCGCCGCCAGCTACTCCGGCCTCGGCTGACTGCTGGCGACCCTTCGGTCCGCCTCGCGGCGGTGCCCTAGCCTCTCGGCAGATCGACAGCTCTCCCAGGGTAAGACGCGTGACCTTCGCCCCATCCACCCGTCGCATCTACGCCGCCTCGGTCCGGATGACTTCGGGCTTCGAGTCTTTTCGCCCTCTCGCCCACCTACTGCGACGCCTCTATGCGCTTCGTGTTCCTCGGGCCGGGGCTTTGCCTGCAGCTTCCTTCAGACTCCGCCTCGCGGCGGACGCCCTTGCTGTTCGGCTAGCGGTTCCCGTCATCAGGGCCCGCAGGGGACTTCCACCCCCAAGTCACTTCCCGATTCGGTTTCCCTCCTCGGTTGACAGCTCCAGGCGCCATGCCTGGCGCTGCGCGCCATGCCTGGCGCACTAAAAAGCGGGCCGGCGCTCGCCGGCCCTGAGGGCATACACGGCTTCGACAGTGAGAGATCTCTGGAACGCGCCGGGGTCCCGAGCCTCGGCGTCTCCCTGCGACTGTTTCAGCTCGGGACCCCGGCTCTACTGATTCACTGGCGACGTCCTGCAGCAATGACCATGCCGCCTTGTCGGCATAATCCTACAGAATACGGAGACGTTAGTCGTGAAGGATTTGGCCTACTCCGCTCGCACACTCACACATCGGTTTTGTAAGTAGCCATGTAAGAACGTCCATCAGGCGGCAAAGAACAGCCGCCGAAAGGAAACGCGGCCGGAAGACCGGCCGCGTTTCTCGAGGCAACGTCACGAAGGGCGGGCCCGAGGCCCGTCCTTCGCCGTTTTCGGACTAGTACATGCCGCCCATACCGCCGCCGCCGGCGCCCGCGGGAGCCTTCTCCTCTTTCTCCTTGATCTCGGCGATGAGCGCCTCGGTGGTGAGCATGAGGCCGGCGATGGAGGCAGCGTTGAGCAGCGCCGTCTTCGCCACCTTGGCGGGGTCGATGACGCCCGCCTTGACGAGGTCTTCCATCTGGCCGGTGGCCGCGTTGTAGCCGTTGGGGCCATCCTGGGCGATGAGCTGGCGGACGATCACCGAGCCCTCCTCGCCGGCGTTGTTGATGATCTGACGCGACGGCTCCTCGAGGGCGCGGCGGACGATGGAGACGCCGACCTTGACGTCGCCCTCGGCCTTGATCGCGTCGACCGCCTTGATGGCGCGCAGCAGGGCGATGCCGCCGCCGGGGACGATGCCCTCCTCGACGGCCGCCTTGGTGGCGTGCATGGCGTCCTCGACGCGCGCCTTGCGCTCCTTCATCTCGGTCTCGGTGGCCGCGCCGACCTTGATCACGGCGACGCCGCCGACCAGCTTGGCGAGCCGCTCCTGGAGCTTCTCGCGGTCGTAGTCGGAGGTCGTCTCCTCGATCTGGTTGCGGATCTGCTTGACGCGGCCGGCGATCGCCTCGCGGCGCTTGGGGTCGTCGCTGTCGGTGACGATCGTCGTCTCGTCCTTGGTGATGACGACCTTCTTGGCGTCGCCCAGGTCGTCCCACTTGACGTTCTCGAGCTTGATGCCGAGGTCGTCGGAGATGAGCTTGCCGCCGGAGAGGATGGCGATGTCCTCGAGCATCGCCTTGCGGCGGTCGCCGAAGCCGGGCGCCTTGACCGCCGCCACCTGCAGCGTGCCGCGCAGCTTGTTGACGACCAGGGTGGCCAGCGCCTCGCCCTCGACGTCCTCGGCGATGATGAGCAGCGGCCGGCCCTGCTTGGCGACCTGCTCGAGCGTCGGCAGCAGGTCCTTCATCGAGGTGATCTTCTTCTCGTAGAGCAGGATCTTGGCGTTCTCGAGCACCGCCTCCATGCGCTCGGGGTCGGTGACGAAGTAGGGCGACAGGTAGCCGCGGTCGAACTGCATGCCCTCGACCACCTCGAGGGTGGTCTCGATGCCGCGGTTCTCCTCGACGGTGATGACGCCGTCCTTGCCGACCTTCTCCATCGCCTCGGCGATGATGCCGCCGATCTCCTCGTCGTTGTTGGCGGAGATGGTGCCGACGTGCGCGATCTCCTTGCCCTCGACCGGCTTGGCGAGCTTGTCGATCGCGTCGACCGCCGCCTTGACGGCGAGGTCGATGCCGCGCTTGAGCTCCATCGGGTTGGCGCCGGCGGTGACGTTCTTGCTGCCCTCGCGATAGATCGCCTGGGCGAGCACGGTGGCGGTGGTGGTGCCGTCGCCGGCGACGTCGGAGGTCTTGCTGGCCACCTCGCGCACCATCTGGGCGCCCATGTTCTCGAGCGGGTCGCCGAGCTCGATCTCCTTGGCGACGGTGACGCCGTCCTTGGTGATGGTGGGGGAGCCGAACTTCTTCTCGATGACGACGTTGCGGCCCTTGGGGCCGAGGGTCACCTTGACCGCGTCGGCGAGCTTGTTGACGCCGCGCAGGATGGCAGCCCGCGCGTCGCCGGAGTAGATGATCTGCTTAGCCATGGTTCCTGTGTCTCCTGGATAGGTCTCGAGTCGTGGGCGTGCCGGCTGCGATCAGGCGACGACGGCGAGGATCTCGTCCTCGCGGAGGATCACGTAGTCCTCCTCGTCGATGCGGATCTCGCTGCCCGAGTACTTGCCGATGAGGATCTTGTCGCCCTGCTTGACGTCGACCGGCGAGCGCTTGCCCTCGTCGTTGACCTTGCCGGGACCGACGGCGATCACCTCGGCCTGCTGCGGCTTCTCCTTGGCGGTGTCGGGAATGATGATCCCGCCGCGTACCTGCTCCTCCTGCTCGATGCGCTTGACAAGCACGCGATCCTGCAACGGACGAATGTTCACGATGGTCGCCTCCTTGCTGACGGGTTTGCCTAACTTGCTGACAAGGCCCGTGTTGCGGGGGTTGGACCAGCCGCGGAAATCGAGCGCCGATTAGCACTCACCGCGGGTGGCTGCTAACAAGATAGCGTCGCGCCGCGGCGGCTGTCAAGCCGCTCAGGGCAATGCCGCAGGCGGCACGCGCCTACTCGAGCAGCGTCTCGAGCAGCGCCGCGAGCGAGCGCTGGTCCTCGGCGTCAAGGCCGAGGAACTCGAGCCCGACGGCGAAGACGGGCGGCCCGTGGGGATCGCCGATGGCCGGCAGCACCGAGCGCACGCGGCCGCGCGTGCGCACCACCGTGCCGCCGGTTTGCACCTCGAGGTCCACCGTCGAGTCGAGCGCCGGCTCCCACACCGTCTCCACCATCATGCCGCCGAGGCTCAGGCGCCGCGCCTCGAAGTCGTGGCGGATGGCGATCGCCGCGGTGCTCAGGGAGGCGAGACCGAATCGACCGGTGAGCCGGCGGTCCAGCTCGACGACGATGTGCTTCTCGAGGAAGTCGAGGATCTGCCGCGCGTTCTCGTCGAGGCCGTCGCGGAAGTCGAGACCGGCCTGGTAGACGGCGCGGACGTCGCCCGCTGCGCCTTTCTCGTTGCGCACCAGCCGGCACCACTGGACCTTGATCTTGAAGCGCAGCGGTACGCCGTCGCCGGAGAGGCGCAGCCAGTAGTCGCTGCCTACCTTGAGCACCGAGCCGGTTTCGATCAACATGCCGGTCAGGCTCATGTTGAGGACGCGGGCGTCGAGCGACAGCAGCAGGCTGCCGTGGACGTCGGCGACGTCGTAGCGGCGATGGCGTCGCGCCTCGCGGCTCATGGCGGTACTACTACGCTACGGCCGACTCGATCGGATTGTCAAAGGTCGGATTGTCGAAGGCGAGCCGTCTCGGGGCTGACGAGCTCAGCCCGGCTGCAGCCGGCGGTCGAGCTCGGCGTCGAGGCGCTCGAGGTAGCCCTTCTCGCCCCAGAGGACGAGCAGCATGCGGTCGAGCAGCTGCTCCGCTTCCGGCGAGCCGAGCGCCGGCCGCGTGACGGCTTCCTCGGCCACCGCGGCGACCTCGCCTGCTGCCGAGCGGCCGCGCAGCCGCGTCCCCAGCCAGCGCAACGTGGCGCCGAAGAGGCGCTCGCTGTTGCGCAGGGCGCCGCGCAGGAGGCGGCGCAGCGGACGCGTGTCGACGGCGGTCAGCGTGCCGTGGACGGCACCCATCACCCATTGCACGGGCCACTCGTCGATCGGTCCGCCGCGCCCGAGGGCGCCGCCGGCGAGCGCGCGCTGGAGGAGGTAACCCTGGTGGAAGAGCAGCGAGAAGCTGTCGGCGGCGTCCTTGATGGCGAGGAAGTAGAAGATCTTGCGCAGGATCTCCTTGAACGGATAGAGCAACGCTTTCCAGAGAAAGCGCGGCAGCGAGCCGCCGCGGCCGCCGCCGGCGAGCTGAGCGACTTGCGTCGAGGTGAGCGTGACACCGTTGCGACGCGCAATGCCTTCCACCATCCGCCGGCGGACCCTGCCGAGCGCGATGTCGTCGACGAAGGGAAGCGGCAGCAGCTGGCAAAGGCCGCCGAGCAGGCTGTCCCAGACGACGGCGCGGAACCAAGGCGGCACCGGCGGCGCAGGAACCGGCGGCGTGGCCGGCAAGTCGGTCACGGTTCGTCTCGCTCGCGCCGCGGGCGCAGCGCGCGGCGCAGAGCATCGCCGGCTTCGGCCGGCGCGCGGCAGGAGACGGTCCACTGCGCGGCGCCCGACTGGTCGACGCCGGTGGTGCAGCCGGCCACGCCGTCGCGGGCCAGCATCTCGTCGAGGTGGCGCAGGAAGTGGCGCGCCGTGCCCTCCGCCCGCGGGCCGAAGAAGTCCCAGAAGAAAGTCGTCGCCACGATGGCTCAGCCCGCGCTCGGAAAGTGCTCGCGGTAGTCGGCCATCGACGCCTCGACCACCTGCTGCGCGCGCTCGCGGCCGTAGACCTCGTGGACGGCGATGACGTTGGGAGCGCCCGGCGTGCGCATCTTGTAGGTGCCGAAGTAGTGGCGCAGCCGGTCGACGAGGGCAGCCGGCAGCTCGCTCACGTCCTCCACGTGGCCCCACACCATGTCGTTGGCGAGCACGGCGATCATCTTGTCGTCGGCCTCGTCGCGGTCGGTGGTGCGGATGCCGCCGACGACGCGGGCGACGAGCAGCACCTCGGCGCGGTTGATCGGCCGCTCGGAGATGACGCAGGCATCGAGCGGGTCGCCGTCGCCGCGCGTCGAGCCGGCCGAGAGCGCCGACACCCGCGGCCCGCAGTAGGTGCGCGGGATGAAGCCGTACGGCACCGGTGGGATGGAGGAGCTGGGCTGCGGACGGTCGAGCCGCAGGTAGCCGCTCTCCTTGTCGACCTCGTACTTCAAGGTGTCGAACGGCGTGATCTCGACGTAGACGTGCACGCGCGCCGGCGGCTCGGGGCCGACCGGCAGCCCGTGCCACGGGTGCGGACGGTAGAGGCTGAACGTGGGCTCGCTCATCGCCGGAAGCGTAGCGCGCGACACGAGGCCGGTGGCGAACGCTGACCTACGGCTCTGCCGGCAGCGCCCAGAGCTCCTCGCCGTGGTCGCGGTCCCGGGCGGAGAAGTAGAGACGCGACCCTGCCACCGCCATCTCGTGTAGGGCGAAAGACGTGGGTCCGAGGCGGAAGATGGGAGCCGTCCCGGCCGGCGTGCCGTCCGACTGCCAGAGAGCGCTCTCGCCGCCATGGGCCGCCGCGAACGTGAGCCGACCGCCGAAGACGCGCACGGAGCTCGCGTTCTCGATCGGCAAACCCTCGGCGTCGAGCATCGGCGCGGTGCCTTCAGCCGTCCCGTCGCTCACGTAGAGCAAGAGGCGCTGGGAGACTGGATCGAACGCCCCGAAGTAGACGCGGCCGCCGAACACGGCGGGTCCCTCGGAAGCCGGCTGCGAGGAGTAGCGATACACCGTCGAGATCTGGCGGGTGCCCGCCTGCGTGCTGTCGGTGACCCAGAGTCCCCGCGGTAGGAAGACCAGGAGCTGGGCGCCGAGCTGCGCGATCCAGATCGGGCCATACGTGTCGGAGAGCCCACCGAGCTGCACCACCGGCACGGTGCCCGCCGCCGTGCCGTCGGTGCGCCACAGCTCCAAGGCGGCCAGACCGGGGTCGCCTGACGTGAAGAAGTACGTCACTCCGCCGATCGTCTGGAAGCCGTGGAGGGTCTGGTAACCGTTACCCGGCTCGAGCTCGCCGATCTCGCTCGTCCCCGCCGCAGTGCCGTCGCTCCGCCACGGCTCGATGCCGTGGTCGAGGGAGCCGGCACGGAAGATGATGCCGTTGCCGAACGGCGTGAGCTCGTCGGGCTGCCAACCGTCAGAGCCGCCGGTGAAAGCAACGACTTCCTGCGTCCCGGCGGCAGTGCCGTCGGTCTTCCAGAGCGCGTACTCGTAGGCCTGATTGCGCAGGGAGAAGAAGACCATGCCGCCCGCGGCGGCCATGGCATAGATCCGGCCCATCGAGGGAGAGAGCTGGATCGTCCCCTGCGCGGTGCCGTCGGTCCGCCACACTGAGTTGCCGGCGACGTCGCGGCGCGTGTACACCAGGTCCGTCCCGATCGCTGCGCTATAGACGTCGAAGGACGGAGGCCGCGGGCTGTATGCGTCATCGATGCGCAACGTTCCTTGCTCGGTGCCGTCGGTGTGCCACAGCTGCGCGCTCTCGCCGTCGCCATCGTCGGCAGCGAAGTAGAGACGGCTGCCGGCGGCCTGAAACGCGCTGGGGAACGAGCCGCCGAGGTCCTCGTCGGCGATGTCGCGCACGAGGTGCGTGCCGGCGAGCGTACCGTCGCTGACCCATAGCTCCCGGCCGTGCTGCGGGTCGGGCGCCGTGAAGAACATCCTCGTCCCGGTGGCCACCCTTTCGATGGACGAGAACTGCTGGCTGTCGAAATCGGTGAGGCGCTCCGTTCCGGCCAGGGTGCCATCGCTCGCCCAGAGCTCGAAGGTGTCGTCGGTCGAACCGTCAGCGGGGCGGGCGAGGAAGAACCGACGGCCGCCGATCGCGTCGTAACCGAGGGGAAAGGACGAGCAGTCGCCGGGGCAGAGGTCGCCGACGAGCCGCGTGCCCGCGGTGCTGCCGTCCGTCGACCAGAGCTCGAAGCCGTGCTGCCCGTCGGTGGCGTTGAGCAGCAACCGCTCGCCGGCCTGCCCGACGATCAACGACAGGCTGCCGCAAGCGCCGGGGCAGATGTCGTTGAGCAGGCGAGTGCCCTTCACCGAGCCGTCGGTGATCCAAGGTTCGGCGCCGTGGGAGCCGTCATCCGCGCTGAAGACGAAACGTCCGCCAAAGGCGCCGGGAAACAGGTAGAGAGGGGTCGAGTGGAACATGAACGCGTCCCGCCGGGCGAAGGCGGTGAGCGCCCGAGTGCCTTTCGGGGTGCCGTCGGTGACCCACAGCTCCTGCCCGTCCTTCGGCGTTTCGAGGGCCAGGTACAACTTCGAGGGCAGGGCCTGGTAGCTGAGGAAGCTCGGCGAGCCGGGACCCTTGACCGTGTCGGCGAAGAAGTAGGTGCCTGCCGGAGTGCCGTCGCTGCGCCACAGCTCTGATCCCTTCCCGGCGGCCCCGGCGAAGAACACCAGGCTGCGGTCGAGAGCGACGAGCGGCCCCAGGATGCCGCCGGTGGAGGTGGGTCTCTTGATCAGCCGGGTGCCGCCCGCGGTGCCGTCGCTCGTCCACAGCGCGTAACCCTTGTCGTCGCCGTAGGCGAAGAAGAAGAGCTTGCCTTTGAAAGCCACCAAGCCCAACGGCCCGGAGGGGATAGGTCCCGGGCGAATGTCGACGAGCCGCGTGCCGGCGACGGTACCGTCGGAGGACCAGAGCTCGCGCCCGTGCGCCGCGGTGGTGGCGGTGAAGAACAGGCGCCCCAGCTCAGGGACCCAGGCGGCGCGGATGCTTTGCGGCAGGGCGAGGCCTGCCGCCAGCCGCACCGGGTCGCCGGCGGCGCCGCGCGTCAGCCACAGCTCGCGCTCGCTGCTCCCTTGCGCCACGAAGTAGAAGACGCCGATGGGCGTGCTGGCCAGGAGACGCGGATCGGAGGAGCAGTCTTCGGCGCAGGCGTCCACCAGCTGAATCGTGCCCGCCTCGGTGCCGTCGCTGCTCCACAGCTCCCGATCACCGTCCTTCTCGGCGGCAAAGACCGCCCGGCCAGCGAAGGTGGCGAAGTTGTTGGGCCACGCATCCGCCGAATCGGTGGTGGGATTGATGTCCTTGACGAGATAAGGCTCCGCCGCATGCGCCCGGGACGCCAGGCAGGCAACCACGATAGCGATGGCGAGGCGAAGCTCCCGGCTCATGGCATGCTCCTTCGACGACTGCTTTTCAGAGGAACGGCGCAGTATAGCCAGCCGGCGAGGCGGCTCGGCTTAGGCTTGACGCGATGCCGGAGCTGCCCGACATCGTCGTCTACCTCGACGCGCTGGCGCCGCGCGTGCTCGCGCAGCCTCTCGATCGTGTACGGCTGGCGAGCCCGTTCCTGCTGCGCTCGGTGACGCCGCCGCTCTCGGCCGCGTTCGGGCGCCGCGTCGTCGGGCTGCGGCGGTTGGGCAAGCGGATCGTGTTTGCGCTCGAGGAGGACCTCTTCCTCGTCCTCCACCTGATGATCGCCGGCCGTCTCCGCTGGCATCCGCCGAAGCCGGGCGGCGCACCACTGGCGGTGCCGAAGAAGGTCGGGCTCGCCGCCTTCGACTTCCCCACCGGCACGCTGCTGCTCACCGAGGCGAGCGCCAAGAAGCGCGCCTCGCTTTACCTCGTCGCGGGCGACGCCGGACTCGCGGCGCATGACCGCGGCGGTCTCGAGGTCCTCGACGCAACGCCCGAGGCGTTCCACGCGGCGCTCGCCGCCGAGACCCACACGCTGAAGCGCGCGCTCACCGACCCGCGCATCCTCTCCGGCATCGGCAACGCCTATTCCGACGAGATCCTCCACCGAGCGCGGCTGTCGCCGTTCAAACGCACGACCGACCTCGCGCCCGAGGAGAGCGCTGCGCTGCTCGCAGCGACGAAGGAAGTGCTCGGCGAATGGATCGCGCGCCTCCGCGCCGAGACCGGCGAAGGCTTCCCCGAGAAGGTCACCGCCTTTCGGCCGCAGATGGCCGTGCACGGCCGATACGGCCAGCCCTGCCCGGTGTGCGGCACGCCCGTGCAGCGCATCCTCTACGCGGCGAACGAGGCGAACTACTGCCCCACCTGTCAGACCGGCGGCCGCCTCCTCGCCGACCGCGTGCTGTCACGGCTGATGAAGGAGGACTGGCCGCGCACGCTGGAGGAGCTGGAAGAGAAGAAGGAGAAAGCGAGGGGGTAGAAACACGACGGCCGGTGCGACTGCCACGCACCGGCCGTGTCTCGAGGCGTCGATGTCGACGCGCTACCAGTCGCGCCGCGGCCCTCGCGCCTCTCTCGGCCGCGCCTCGTTGACGCGCAGCGTGCGGCCGCCGAACTGCTGCTGCTCGAGCGCGTGGATGGCGGCGTCGGCACCGGCATCGTCCATCTCGACGAAGGCGAAGCCTCGTGGTTGGCCGGTCTCGCGGTCGCTGATGATGCTCACCGAATGGACGGTGCCGTGCTGCTCGAAGAGCTGGCGGAGCTCGTCCTCGGTGGCGCTGTAGGGGAGGTTGCCGACGTAGAGTTTCTTCGCCATTGGCTCGCGCTCCTTTCGACCTCGGAAAAGTTAGCACGCGTGTTCGCGAGCAGCAGGTAGCCGTGGTGCGAGTCGGCGTCGCGCGCCACTTCGACGAGCGGCGGCGGCGGCGCGAGCTTGTTCCAGTCGTCGCGCTGCGCCAGCACCCACACGCGCCCAGGCCGCGCCGCGAAGGCGCGTAGCGCCGCCTCGTCGGCGAGCTCGACGGCGTAGCGGCGCGAGTAGAAGAGGAAGGTGGAGTCGAGCCGCGGATAGATGCCGTAGACGTCGCCCGGCTGCATGCGCTCGACCAGCTCGCCCGACAGCGCGCGCGCCGACTTGACGACGTCGAAGCGCGGCAGCAGCACGAAGGCGAGGGCGAGCTCGAGCGCCGCCATGCCGGCGGCGACGCCGGCGACGGCGCGGCCGATCCTCCCGTGCCGCGCCGACCACCAGGCGAAGACGGCGCCGAAGAGGAGCGGCAGGAACGCCGCGGTCACCGTCCACACGAAGGGATCGCCGCCGAGCACCGCCGCCTCCTCGCGGCGACGTCCGGCGACCGGCAGCGCCACGATGACGAGCAGCACGAGAAAAGCGAAGGCAGCAAACGGCCACGTCGCCCACTTCCGGCGCGCCGGCCAAAGCGCGGCGAGGCGATCAAGGCCGGCGCCGACGAGCAGCGCCATCGCCGCGTACATGGTGAGCACGTAGACGTCGCGCTTGGCGGGCGAGAGGCTGAAGAAGACGACCGTCACCACCGCCCAGCAGACGGCGAGGCGGAAGCCGTCGCGCGCCCGTCCGCCGAGCCCGCGCGCCGCCACGAACGCCGTCGGCAGCAGGAGCGACCAGGGCAGGAACTCGGGTGGGATGACGGTCAGGTAGTAGTACCAGGGCAGGCGGTGGTGCCAGGGGTTGGCGTAGCGCGTCACGTTCTGGCGCAGCACGATCTGATCGAGGTAGGCCTGGCCACCGGCGAGCCCCGCCGGCACGAGCCACGCGAGCACCACCGCCGCGACGAGCAGCAGGCCGCGGCCGAGCCGCAGCCGCCGCAGCTCGTCGCGCTCGCCGTTCCAGAGCAGGAAGACGACGATCGCGAGCAGCGGCGGCAAGACGCCCGCCGGCCCCTTCGCCAGCACGGCGAGGCCGCCCGCTAGGTACATCAGCCAGTAGCAACGAGGCCGGCGCTCGGTGTAGCCCCGCACGAAGAACCAGAGCTGCAGCGCCACCAGGAAGGCGAGCAGCATGTCGATCTGCCCGAAGCGCGCTTGCCACATCACCTTGAACGCGGTGGCGAAGACGAGTGCAGCGAGCAGGCCGGCGCGTCGCCCGTGGAGGCGCCGCCCGAGCCGGTAGACGAGCAGCACGGCGCCGATGCCGGCGAGCGCCGAGGGGATGCGCACCGCCGTCTCATCGACCTCGCCGGTCAGCAGCGAGCTCGCGGCGACGAGCCAGAAGAAGAGCGGCGGCTTCTGCGTGTAGACGGCGCCGTTCAACCGCGGCACGGCCCACGAGCCGGCGTCGCGCATCTCGCGCGCCACCTCGGCGTAGCGCGCCTCGTCGGGGTTCCAGACGTCGCGGCGCCCGAGGCCGGGAAGGAAGAGCAGCGCGGCGCCGAGCGCGAGCAGCAGCAGGTCGCGACGCAAACCGTCTTCGGGCTCGATCGACATCGAGCGCGCATCCTACGTCGCGCGAGCAGCGAGGCACGCGAGACAGTCGCGGTGCTCCGCGGCGCGCGCGCGAGTGGCACTTCCCGTGCGTCACAATCGGCGCCATGTCGCCTCGCCGCCCGCGATCGCCGCTGCTCGCGCCCGAGCATCGCGCGCTCCTGTTGGCGCTGCTGGCGCTCGCCGGAGCTTGGCTCTTCGCCGCTCTCGCCTGGGCGGCGCTGCACGGCGAAAGCCATGCTCTCGACGAGGCGGCGCTGCGCGCGCTGCGCGTGCCTGGCGCGCCGGAACAGCTACGTGGGCCGGCGCTCCTCGTCCACGCGGCGCGCGACGTCACGGCGCTCGGCAGCCACGCCGTGCTCGCGCTGGTCATCGCGGCCACGACGGGCTTCCTGCTGCTGCTGCGCAAGCCGGCGACTGCCCTCGCGGTGCTCGCCGCGGGCGCCGGCGGCATGGCGCTCAACGGCGTCCTGAAGCAGCTCTTCGCGCGCGCGCGGCCGCAGGTCGTGCCGCCGCTGGTGGACGTCGACAGCCCGAGCTTCCCGAGCGGCCACGCGCTGCTCTCGGCGGCGGTCTACCTGTCGCTCGCCGTCGTCGCCGCGCGCGCCATCGCGGCGCGCCGAGTGCGGCTCTACGTGCTCGCCGCCGCCGCGACGCTGGTCGCGCTCGTCGGTTTGACCCGCGTCATCCTCGGCGTCCATTACCCGACCGACGTCGTCGCCGGCTGGATCATCGGCGGCCTGTGGGCCCTGGTGTGCGGCCTCGAGGCGCGCACGCTGCAGCGGCGCGGCGCCGTCGAGCCGCCGGGCATCGCTCCCGAGACCCGCGCGCCGCAGCCGCCGTCAGTGGAAAGCGGAACGACGGCGCCGCTGTCTGCGGAAACAACCGCAGCGGCTATCAGCGACCCGACGTCCGAGCCGCCGCCCGCTGCAACAGCTCGTCAGCGCTGAGCCGCGACAGCGCGCCGAGCGCCGCTTCCCACGCGCCGTCGCCGCACAGCCCGGCGAGCAGCGCCTCCTCGTGCGCCTCGGCGAGCGCGGCGCGGCAGGCGTCGCGTATCCCGAGCGCGAGCTCGCGCGGATCGCCTGCCGCCGGCTTACCAGCTGCGGCGGGGACCGCCGCCACCGCCGCCGCCGCCGCCGCGCGGCTCGCGCGGACGCGCCTCGTTGACCTTCAGCGCGCGCCCGCCGAGCGTGTAGCCGTTGAGGGCCTCGACGGCGGAGTCGGCATCCTCCTCGTCCATCTCGACGAACCCGAAGCCGCGCGGCTGCCCGGTCTCCCGGTCGTTGATCAGCGAGCAGGAGTGGACGCGGCCGTGCTGCTCGAACAGGTCGCGGACTTCATCCTCGGTGGCGCTGAACGGAAGGTTGCCCACGTACAGCCTCTTCATCTTCCTCTCTCCACGGTAATCCGGCAATCAGGCGGGGAAGGGGAAGGCCTTCGCTTGGGGGAAGAAGACCGGAGCCGGCAACGGGCCGGGGGCCAGGGGGACTGCAGCCACCATCGGAACCAAGAAGTTGTGAAAACTGCCGGCGATGATAACACAGGGCGCAGATCCGGGCCGGTGCGCCGCCGAAGCGGCGGGGCCGGACCGGCGGCGAACGGCGCGATGGGACGCGGCCGGCCCGGCGCTATTCGGTGCCGTTGGCCGGCGCCGCGATCTTGCCGGCGACGAGCACGCCGACGGTGCGGCCGGCGCTCTTGACCGGCACCGCGATGTGGACGAGATCGAGCCCGGTGCTGGAATCGGGCTCGCTCTTCGAGACGAACACCGCGCCGCCGCCGCCCGCCCAAGCGCGGGTCCAGTGCTCCTCGTCGCCCTGCCAGAAGTCGCTGGTGCGTTGGGTCATGCAGACGATCGCGCCCTGGTCGTCGGTGACGAACGCCTCGGCGTAGCCGAGGTTCGCGGAGACGAGCGTCTGCAAGGCCTGCGCGCACTCGTTCTTCGCCAGCGCGGTGGCGAGACCTTCCGGATCCTGGCCGCGCTGCCACGCCTGGTCGATCGCCTGCACCCGCTCGGCCGCCAGCGGCGCCTGCTGCCGCGCCTTCACCGCCAGCACGACGCGCTGCACCATCGCCCAGCGTGAGACGAGCTGCGCCGCGCGGCCGAGGAGCTCGCGGTCGCCCGGGGTCAGGTGCTCGTCGGCGAACTGCGGACCGGCGGGCGCAGCGGGCGGTGTGGGCGCCGGCGCGCTAGCCGTCGCCGCCGGAGCGGGTTCCTGCGCGACCGCAGGGAGCGCGGCGAGGAGACAAGCGAGAGAAAGACAGGCGCTCGACGCGACCGATCGCTTGCGCATGGATCACCTCGTGGAGTGTCGCGGGGCGAAGCTAGTGTAACGCGCTGTCGACGGCGGCGCGTCGCTGCAGCGGCAAGTGGGATAGCGTCCGCTCTTCCGTGACACCACTCCTCCGCCCTCGGCGCCGTCGCGCTTCGCCGCGCGAAGTGGCCTTCGTCAAGTATTACCAGAAGGGGTCGACGGACATCGCTGCCGACCAGATGGCGGTGGCACTGCAGCGACGCGGCATCGCCGCGCGCTCGATCTTCGCGCGCGAGCTCGGCGCGCTGCGCGACGCGGTGCTGGTGTTCGTCAAGCGCATCGACCTCCTCGACCTCTGGCGGGCGCGGCGGGCCGGCAACGCCCTCGTCGTCGACGTGCAGGACACCGTCGTCTTCAGGCGCGGCATCCGCTACGCGGCGCTGTGGGACGGCATCATCTTCCGCAGCCGCCGCCAGCTCGAGGACTTCGGGCGCGGCCGGCCCGGCGCCGTGCTCATCCCGCAGCACTGGGACGAGCGCTACTCGCCGCGCACCGTGCCCGACGACCGGCTGCGCCTCGGCTTCCTCGGCGACCCCCGCTCGTTCCCATTCGGCGAACCGCTGCCCGGCGTGACGACGGTGTTCGACGACTGGTTCGGCCGCGCGCCCGAGCTCAACGCCCACCTGTCGGTGCGCGGCACTACGCGCGAGCGGCTCTACAAGCCCAACAACAAGGTGTCGACTGCCGGCGCCTGCAACGCCGTGCTGCTCACCAGCCGCGACGAGGCGGCGCGCGAGCACCTGGGCGACGACTACCCGTTCTACACCGAGCCCGACCGCGAGTCGGTGCTCGCTTCCATCGCGGCGCTCGAGCGCCGCGTGGGCGGTGCCGACTGGCAGCGAGCGCTCGAGCAGCTCGCCGCCGTGCGCGCCGCGACTTCGCTCGAGCGCACGACCGACCACTATCTCGACTATCTCTCGCGCTTCGGCGAGCTACGCTCGTCGGACGGCGGCGCCGCCACCGTCTCGGCCCCCTGAGCACCATGCGCGTCGCTTATTTCGTCCAGTCGCACCGCCAGCCCGAGCAGGTCTTCCGCCTGCTGCAGCGGCTGCGCGAAGGCAGCCCGAATGCGGCGCTCGTCGTCGGCCACTGCCCGACGCAGCCGGCGCTCGACCCGGAACGGCTACGCGCGCTCGACGTCCTCGACTTCCGCCACGCACGACAGGGCCGCCGCGGCTACTGGTCGCTCCTCGAGCCCTATTTCACCGCCGTCGAGCTGCTCGCCGAGCGTGGCGAAGCGTACGACTGGCTCGTGTATCTCTCCGGCGCCGACTATCCGCTGCAGCCGCTGGCGCGCACGGAAGCCGAGCTGCGGACGAGCGACTACGACGGCTACATGACCTGGTGGCCGATCACCGAGCCGTTCGAGGACGGGCGCCGGCGGCAGGGCAAGGTGCGCTACGGCTATCGCTACACCGACCACCCGCGCCTGCTGCTGCTGTTGCGCGTGCTGCGCAAGCTCAACGGCTGGCAGCCGTGGTTCCAGGTCCACCTCACCTACGGGCCGCGGCTCGGGGTGAGACAACGGCACGTGCCGGCGCTCGCTGGCCGCACCGTCTACCGGGGCTCGCAGTGGACGACCCTCCGCCGCGTCTGCGCGGAGCGGGTAGCGGCGGCGAACCGCGACGAGCCCGACCTCGTGCGCTACTTTCAGGGCACCGTCTGCTCCGACGAGGCGTTCGTGCAGACGGTGCTGGTCGCCGACTCCTCGCTGCGCTTCTGCAACGACCACCGCCGGTGGATCACCCCGGTCTTCGATCGTGCCGGCCGCCCCGGCACGCTGCGGCTGGCCGACGGTCGCGCGCTGGTGGAGAGCGGCCGCCACTTCGGCCGCAAGGTCGACCCGGACGTCGATCCGGCGCTGCTCGACTATCTCGACGCGAATCTGGAAGGGCAGCCGGAAACGAGCGGCTAGCGCCCGGGAGTCGCCGGCTCAGTCCTGGGCAGCGGCACGTCGCGCACCGGCCCCTCCGGCGCCGTTCCCACCAGCTGGTCGCGGTACTGCAGCAGGTAGAGCCGATAGTAGATCCCGCGCCGCGCCAGCAGCTCCTGGTGCGTGCCCTGCTCGCGCAGCTCCCCCTTGTGCATCACCAGGATGCGGTCGCAGCGCTGCACCGTCGACAGCCGGTGTGCGATCACCAGGCTGGTCCGCCCGACCAGCAGCCGGTCGAGCGCCTCCTGGATGCGCTGCTCCGTCTCCGTGTCGACCGAGGAGGTCGCCTCGTCGAGGATGAGGATGGCCGGATCGAAGGCGAGCGCGCGGGCAAAAGAGATCAGCTGCTTCTGCCCCACCGACAGGCCGGCGCCGCGCTCCTGTACCTCGGTCTCGAAGCCCTGAGGCAGCCGCTCGACGAAGTCGAGAGCGCGCGCCTCGCCGGCCGCCCAGCGCAGCCGCTCACGGCTGATCGCGGGATCGCCCAGCGAGACATTGTCGGCGACGTTGCCGGCGAAGAGGAAGACGTCCTGCAGCACCATGGCGATGCTGCGCCGCAGCTCCTGCAGGTCCCACAGCCGCGCGTCGACACCGTCCACCTCGACGCGGCCGCGCGTCGGGTCGTAGAAGCGCAGCAGCAGGCTCGCCAGCGTGCTCTTGCCGGCCCCGGTGTGACCCACCACCGCCACCGACTGCCCCGGCTCGATGCGGAACGAGACGTCGCGCAGCACCGCCTCGCCCAGCTTGTACTCGAACCCGACGTGGTCGAACACGACCTCGCCGCGCATCGTCCGTGGGCGCGGCCCCGGCGGCACCGCGGCGAGCGTCTCGTCGAGCGGCAGCGCCACGACCGCCGGCCGGTAGGGCTGCTCGGGCGCCGCGATCTCGACCGGCGCGTCGAGCAGCTTGAAGATGCGCTCCGAGGACGCCATGGCCGCCTGCAGGATGTTGTACTTGTCGGAGAGGTCGGAGATCGGCTCGTAGAAGCGCTGCGCGTATTGGAAGAAGGCGACGAGCGCGCCGATCGACACCGCTCCGGCGAGCACCTTGGCGCCGCCGTACCAGATGATGAGCCCCAGTCCGAGCGCGGTGGTGAGCTCGACCGCCGGGTAGTACACCGCGTAATAGAAGATCGTCTGCACGTTGACGTCGCGGTGCTTGCGGTTGATCTGCCGGAACTCCTCGTGCGCCGTCTCCTCGCGCCCGAAGAGCTGCACCACCGTCATGCCGCTCACGTGCTCCTGCAGGAAGGCGTTGATGCGGGCGATCCAAATCCGCACCTGCCGATACATGTCGCGCGACCGCGCCTTGAACCACAGCGTGATGAGCAGCAGCAGCGGCAGGATCGAGAAGGTGACGAGCGCCAGCCGCCAGTCGAGCGCGAAGAGCACGACGACGATGCCGAGGAGGGTGACGACGTCGCCGAAGATCGACACCAGCCCGGCAGTGAACAGCTCGTTCAACGCGTCGACGTCGGTCGTGGCGCGGGTGACCAGCCGCCCCACCGGATTGCGATCGAAGAACGACACCTGCAACCGCTGCAGGTGAGCGAACACCTCGCGCCGCAGGTCCCGCATGATGCGCTGCCCCATCAGCTGCATCACGTACGACTGGCAATAGAGCACGCCGAAGGTCAGCAACAGCGCGACAAGAAAGACGCCACCGCACCAGGCGAGCCCCTCAGCCGGCGTCGAGCTGGATGCCCGTTCCGCGCCAGCACGCCGGCCACCCACCGCGAGACGCCGGTGAGCGGGCCGCCGCCGAGCGGCCGCACGAAAAGATCGAGCGCCACAGCCGTAGCAAGCGGCCCCACCAACTCGAGAATCGACGACAACACGACGAGCACAACGGCCACCGCCATCTGCCCGCGGTAAGGCCGCACATACCCGACGAGCCGCCGCATCAGCCGCGCGTCGTAAGCCTTGCCGAGCACCTCCTCCTGATGCGGATCCTGAGGCTCGTCGGCCATCGCGCGGCACGATAGCAGGGCGATCGCAGCGCACCGGCTCGTTCTTCATCCGGCGACCACTCCCGTGCCGCGAGTCATCACGAACGAAGGGCGGCGCGCATCCCGGCAATGAGCGGCACGACAGCCAACCAGCCATAGCGACGCCATCGCCGCAAGCCCACGCGCCGCGCACGGCTCCCCCCATGTCACAGCCGGCACTCAAACCCCTGTGCTACACTGCCAGCCGACAAAAAACGTCACATCGCGAGAGGTCGCTGCAGCGGCTCTCTCGTGGCATCTCCTCGAAGGGAGTGGAGCTGGAATGCCGCCGACCCTCAACGAGCTGCTCAAGTCCATGGTGGAGCAGGGCGCCTCCGACCTCCACCTCACCACCAACTCCCCCCCGCAGATCCGCCACGACGGCAAGCTCAAGCCCCTCAACTACCCGCCGCTGACGCCCAGCGAAACCAAGCAGATCGCCTACTCCATCCTCACCGACAACCAAAAGCACCGCCTCGAGGAAAACCTCGAGATCGACTTCTCCTTCGGCATCAAGGGCCTCGCCCGCTTCCGCGCCAACGTCTTCCACCAGCGCGGCGCCATCGCCGCCGCCTTCCGCCAGATCCCCTACGAGATCCGCTCCTTCCGCGACCTCGGCCTGCCCACCATCGTCGAGAAGATCTGCGAGAAGCCGCGCGGCCTCGTCCTCGTCACCGGCCCCACCGGGTCAGGGAAATCGACGACCCTCGCCGCCATGCTCGACAAGGTCAACCGCGAGCGGTCCGAGCACATCATCACCATCGAGGACCCCGTCGAGTACCTGCACTCCCACAAGAAGTGCATCGTCAACCAGCGCGAGCTCCACGCCGACACCCACAGCTTCGGCAACGCCCTGCGCTCGGCGCTGCGCGAAGACCCCGACGTCGTCCTCATCGGCGAGATGCGCGACTTCGAGACCGTCGAGTCGGCGCTACGCATCGCCGAGACCGGCCACCTGACCTTCGCCACCCTGCACACCAACTCGGCGGCGCAGACGATCAACCGCATCGTCGACATCTTCCCCGCCCACCAGCAGTCGCAGATCCGCGTCCAGCTCTCCTTCGTGCTGGAGGGCATCCTCTGCCAGACGCTGCTGCCCAAGGCGACCGGCAAGGGGCGCGCGATGGCGATGGAGATCCTCATCCCCAACTCGGCCATCCGCAACCTCATCCGCGAGGACAAGATCCACCAGATCTACGGCATGATGCAGACCGGCCAGGCGAAGTTCGGGATGCAGACGATGAACCAGTCGCTGGCCTCGCTCTACTTCCGCCGCCTGATCAGCCTGCAGACCGCGATGGCGCGCTCGTCGCACCCCGACGAGCTGCAGGAGATCATCGCCCGCGGCCCCTCCGCGCTCGGCCTCACCGTCGGCGGCACCACGCCGACGACGACCGCCGCCGCTCCCGAAAGGTAAAGGTTAAGGAGTCCCGCCGATGCCGAACTTCATCTGGAAAGGCAAATCGCGCACGGGAGCGGTGCAGGAGGGCGTCCTCCTCGCCGACAACCGCAACGCCGCCGAGGCGGTGCTGCGCCGCCAGAACATCCAGATCACCAGCATCAAGGAGAAGGGGCGCGAGATCGCCATCCTGCCGCGGCTGCCGCAGGGCGTCTCCAGCAAGCGCGTCGCCCTCTTCACCCGCCAATTCTCGGTGATGCTCGACGCCGGCCTGCCGCTCGTGCAGTGTCTGGAGATCCTCGGCGACCAGGAGGAGCAGCGCACCTTCCGCGAGATCATCCAGAAGACGCGCTCCGACGTCGAGCAGGGCGCCTCGCTCGCCGACGCCATGCGCAAGCACCCCAAGGCGTTCGACGCCCTCTACGTCAACATGATCGCCGCCGGCGAGGCGGGCGGTATCCTGGACATCATCCTGCAGCGCCTCTCGACCTACATCGAGAAGTCGGTCAAGCTCAAGAGCCAGGTCAAGTCGGCGCTCATCTATCCGGCCGCCGTCATCACCATCGCCATCGGTGTGGTGTGGATCATCCTCTGGAAAGTGATCCCGGTGTTTGCCCAGCTGTTCGCCGGCCTCGGCAGCGAGCTGCCGCTGCCCACCCGTGTCGTCATCGGGGTGTCGAACTTCCTCGCCCGCTTCTCGATCTACGTGGTGATCGTGCTCATCTTGGGCGGCATCGCCATGTGGCGCGCCTACAAGACACAGCCGAGGTTCACCCGGATCGTCGACGCCTCGCTGCTCAAGATCCCCGTCATCGGCATGCTGCTGCGCAAGATCGCCATCGCGCGCTTCTGTCGCACGCTGTCGACCTTGACCTCGTCCGGCGTGCCGATCCTCGACGGTCTAGAGATCACCGCCAAGACCGCCGGCAACACCATCGTCGAGGACGCCATCATGGCGGTGCGCAAGGCGGTGGAAGAGGGCAAGACGCTCGCCGAGCCGCTCGGCCAGACCAAGGTCTTCCCGAGCATGGTGGTGCAGATGATCGGCGTCGGCGAGCAGACCGGCGCCCTCGACCAGATGCTGTCGAAGATCGCCGACTTCTACGAGGACGAAGTCGACACCGCCGTGGCCGGCATGATGAAGCTGATCGAGCCGCTGCTGATCACCGTGCTCGGCGGCATCATCGGCTTCATCGTCGCCGCCATGTACCTGCCGATGTACTCGATCCTGCAGAAGATCGGGTAGGCGAGCCCGGCCGCCCATGGGCACCACGAGTGGGCGGGAACGCCCCCTGCGCTCTGTCTCCCGGATGGAGGGGCAGGGGGTCGGGGGAGCGGCAGGAGTAGCGCAGGACACGGAAGTCGGGCAAGGCCCGGCGGCGAGCTTGGCTCGCGGCGGCGTTCCTCTCGGCCGGCGGCCGCTCTTGCATCTCCCCGGCGCCCGCGACCCCGGGCTGCTGCGCCGCCAGCTCAAGTGGCTGGTCGCCATCCGGCTGGTGGTGGTGACGAGCGTCTTCCTCCTCTACTTCCTCGTCGCCCTGCTGCCCAAGGAGCCGGGCCTCTTCATCGCGCCGCGCTTCATCTTCCTGCTCCTCGGCCTCGCCTACGGCTTCTCGCTCATCTATCTGGCCCTCCTCGGCGCGCGCGTGCTCGCCGCGGCGCAGGCCTACGTGCAGTTCCTCGGCGACCTGCTGCTCATCACCGCCCTCGTCTGCTGGTCGGGCGGCAGCGCCAGCCCGTTCTCGATGCTCTACCTGATCGTCATCAGCGTGGCGGCGGCGCTGCTGCGGCGGCGGGCGGCGATGCTGGTCGCCAACGTCGCCTACCTGCTCTACGCGACGACGCTGCTCGGCCTCCACTACGGCTGGCTCCCCGCCGGCGTCGACGTCGACCAGAGCTCGGTCGTCCTCCTTCTCTACAAGCTCGCCATCCACCTGCTCGGCTTCTACGGCGTCGCCTTCTTCACCTCCTACCTGGCGAAGAACGCCACCCTCGCCGAGCGCGAGCTCGAGGAGAAGCGCGAGAACCTCGCCGACCTGCAGGTCGTCTACCACGACGTCGTGCAGTCGATCTCGTCGGGGCTCATCACCACCGACCGCGAGGGCGCGGTCACCAGCGTCAACCGCGCCGGCGCCGAGTTGCTGCGCCTCGACGCCGAGGGGCTGGTGGGCTCCCACATCGGCGAGGCGCGCCTCTTCCCCGCCGCGCGCTGGGACGAGCTCACCGCCGAGAGCCGCAAGAGCCGCTGGGTGCGCGCCGAGAACGAAGAGGGCGGCCCGCACGGCAAGAGCTGGTTCGGCTTCACCGTCACGCCGCTCAACGACGCCCATGGCAGCCTCGGCGGCTACATCGTCGTCTTCCAGGACCTCACCGAGTGGCGCGCCCTGCAGGCCGAGCTGCGGATGAAAGACCGCATGGCGGCGGTGGGCGAGCTCGCCGCCGGCATCGCGCACGAGATCGGCAACCCGCTCGCCGCCATCTCCGGCTCGGTGCAGCTGCTCTCCCCCGCCGCCGAGGACGATCCGCAGAAGAGCAAGCTGCTGCAGATCGTGCTGCGCGAGAGCCAGCGCCTCGACCGCACGATCAAGAGCTTCCTCCAGTTCGCGCGGCCGAAGGAGCGCGCGAGCGTCTGGTTCGACGTCGCGCGGCTGCTCGCCGAGCACGTCGAGCTGCTGAAGAACAGCCCCGAGCTGCAGCCGCGGCACCGGCTCGCCGTCAGCCTCGAGCCGCCGAGCGCGCGCCTCCTCGCCGACCCCGACCAGGTGAGCCAGATCTTCTGGAACCTCGTCCGCAACGCCCTGAAAGCCATGCCGAACGGCGGCACCCTGGCCATCGGCGGCAGGCTGACCGGCGACGTCTACCAGCTGCGCGTCGCCGACTCCGGCCGCGGCATGGGGGCCGAGGAGCGCGCCAAGCTGTTCCAGCCCTTCAAGTCGTTCTTCGACCAGGGCAGCGGCCTCGGCATGGCCATCGTCTACCGCATCGTGCAGGAGCACGGCGGGCGCGTCGTCGTCGAGACGGCGCCCGGCGCCGGCACCGCCATCACCGCCGAGCTGCCGGTCGCGGGAGCGATCACCACCACCGACAGCGCCGCCTTCGTCGTCTCGGCGGTGGCGCCGTGAGGCCGCCACGATGACGCCGCAGCTACTCATCGTCGACGACGAGTCGAGCCTGCTCGAGTTCCTCGCCCTGCTCTTCCAGCAGGAGGGCTACCGCGTCGCCACCGCGCCGTCGGTGGCGGGGGCTCGCGAGCGGCTCGCCATGGGCGACGGCTTCGACCTCGTGATGTGCGACATCCACATGCCCGACGGCTCGGGCCTCGACCTGCTGCGCGAGCTCAAGGAACACCATCCCCAGGCGTCGGTGATCATGATGACCGCCTACACCTCGACCAAGTCGGCGATCGAGGCGATGCGGCTGGGCGCCTACGACTACGTCTCCAAGCCCTTCGACGTCGAAGAGCTCAAGGTGCTGGTGCAAAAGGCGCTCGAGAAGACGCGCCTGGTGGAGGAGAACGTCTGGCTCCGCCGCGAGCTGGAGCAGAAGTACACCTTCTCCAACATCATCGGCAAGAGCCGCCCGATGCAGGAAGTCTTCGGCCTCGTCGAGCGCGTCGCCCGCACCTCCTCGACGGTGCTCGTCCACGGCGACAGCGGCACCGGCAAGGAGCTGATCGCCAAGGCGATTCATTTCGCCAGCTCACGCGCCAAGCACAAGTTCCTGTCGATCAACTGCGGCGCCATGCCGGAGAACCTGCTCGAGAGCGAGCTCTTCGGCCACGAGCGCGGCGCCTTCACCGGTGCGGTCCGGGAGAAGAAGGGCCTCTTCCACGAGGCGCACCGCGGCACCCTCTTCCTCGACGAGATCGGCGAGATGACGCCGCCGATGCAGGTGAAGCTGCTGCGCGTGCTGCAGCACAAGGTGGTGCGCAAGGTGGGCAGCAACGAGGAGGAGGCGGTGGACGTGCGCATCATCGCCGCCACCAACCGCGACCTCTCCGAGATGATCGCCGCCGGCACCTTCCGCGAGGACCTCTACTACCGCATCAACGTCATCCCGGTGCGGCTGCCGGCGCTGCGCGAGCGCCGCGAGGACATCCCGCTGCTCGTGGACTTCTTCGTCCGCAAGTACAGCGTCGAGCTGGGGACGCCGCCCAAGCGCATCAGCCTCGCCGCGCTGGCGCTGCTCGAGGCCTACCGCTGGCCCGGCAACGTGCGCGAGCTCGAGAACCTCGTCGAGCGCAGCCTGGCGTTGACCGCCGGCGACGTCATCGACGTGCCCGACCTGCCGCCCTACCTGCGCGAGCCGACGCCGCCGTCGAGCGAGGCGGCGCGGCTGCCGGCGGAGGGCCTCGACCTCGAGGCGCATCTCGAGACGCTGCGCGCCGAGCTGATGCGTCAGGCGCTCGACCGCTGCGGCGGCGTGCAGACGCGGGCTGCCGAGCTGCTGGGGATGACGTTCCGGTCGTTCCGCTACTACGCGAAGAAGGCGGGGATCGTCGGCGCGCTGGAGGAAGAGGTCGAAGCGTAGTCCGCGCGTATGCGCGGACGTATCCCGACGAGCGCAGCGACGAGGGATCTCGATCTGGCACGCGGCGACGCGGCCCGGCGTGCCCGCTGCACAGCGACAACGGATCTGACCCTGACTCGATGACCTCCTCCTTCGACCCCGGCGACAGCCGGCTGCTCGCCGCCTTCCAGGCCGACGTGCTGCACGGCGCGCCGCTGCCGTGCACGGCCATCCATGCCGACGATTCGATGCTGCGCTTCTTCGTCGAGCGCCGGCACGGCCATCGCGAGCGCGCCGTCGTCGACTACTTCCGCACTGGGCATTCGGCGGCGCGCGCCATCGAGACGCTGCTGCAATGGTGGTTCGGCGAAAGGCGATCCTCAATCCGGCTGCTCGACTTCGCGAGCGGCTACGGACGTATCACGCGGTTCCTCGTGCAGCGGCAGGCGCCCGAGCAGCTGTGGGTCTCCGATCTCTTTCCGGCCGCGGTGGAGTTCCAGCGCGAGCGCTTCGGGGTCAACGGCTTGGTGTCGAGCAAAGAACCGACAGAGCTTGCGTGCGACGAGACCTTCGACTGCATCGTGACCTCGTCGCTGTTCAGCCATCTGCCGCCCGCGACGTTCGAGGCTTGGCTGCGACGGCTCGTGGCGCTGCTGCGGCCGGATGGGCTGCTGCTATTCAGCGTTCACGATGTCTCGTTGCGGCCGCTGTTCGGCAAAGCGCCGCTCACTCCAGCCGAGCTAGCGAGAAGTGGCGGCATCCACTTCGAGTCTGACTCGGAGATCCCCGACCTTCACGGTTACGGCACCACTTGGGTCGACGAGTCGTTCGTCCGCCGCGCCGTGGCTGGCGGCGGGCCTCGAAGCGTGCGTTCGCCTGCCGCGGGCGCTATCGTCGTTCCAGGACTACTACGCCGTGGGCCGCACGGGTCCTACGCAGCCGCCGCCGCAGGTCGCCGAGCCGATCGGTTACCTCGAAGCAGCGGCGCGCTCGAACGGCGGTCGTGCGATCGCGCTCCACGGCTGGGCGCACGACCTCTACGGTCCCGGTCTCGACGCGGTGGAGGTCCGCATCGACGGCGCCAAGGTCGCGAGCTGCGCGGTCGAGCATTCCCGTCCCGACGTCGCCGCGTTCTTCGGCGAAACCGATCTGCGCGCGGGTTGGGTGGTGACCGTCGACACCAGGGCGACGCGCGCGCTCGACGGCGCGGCGATGATCTCCGTTCAGGCGGTGAGCCGGAACGGCCTCGCGCACCTGATCCACCTCGGCTCCGTCGAAGGCACCGAGCTCGGCCTACGTCTCGACGAGGAGCACGAGCAGCGCAAGCGCGCCGAAGCCGAGGCGATCGCCGCGAGGACCGCCACCCGAGCTGCCGCTGCCTCCGAGGCGGTGCTCGTGAGCGAGCTCGACCGCATGCGCGCCAGCCGCTTCTGGCGGCTTCGCGACGCTTGGTGGCGCCTCAAGTCGGCGCTCGGCCTCGCGCGCGACGACGGCACGAGCCCTCGCTAGCGTCGCGGCGGGCGGCGCTGGCGTCGCCGTGAGCCCGATCACGCGCAGGGCCGTGACGATCTCGAGGGCGAAGCGCTAAGGAGGGACTGGCCGCGCGCGCGGCGGCGGCAACAGCCATGCGCAGCCGCCGGCGAGCGCCAGCCCCGCGAGCAGACAGCCGAGAAGGAACCCCGGCGGCCGGTAGAGCAGCTCGAGCGCGTGCTCGCCGGCGGGCAGCCAGGCGCCGATCAACGGCCCGTTGGTGAGCACGGTGCGCTGCGGCCGACTGTCGACCAGCAGCCGCCAGCCGCCGTCTTGGTAGATGCTGCCGGCAAGCAGCCGCAGCTCCGGCGCCCGGCTCGCCGCCGACCAGCGGCCGGGCTCGCGGCGCGTGGCGTCGACCGCTCCGCGCCCCGCCCGCTTCGCCCGCCAGCGCGTGCCGTCGCGTCCGGGCGGCGGCTCCGACACCAGCACCCGCGCCGCGAAGTCGCGCGAGCGCCGCACCCACTGCACCCACTGGCCGGGCTGCGGCACCATCGCCGCCGGCGGCAGGAAGAGGCGCGGCAGCCGGCGCGGATGCTCGTAGATCCACAGCCGGTCGTCACGATAGACGGTGGGAAGGAACAGGTGGTGTTTCGGCGGCGCCAACAGGTAGCGCACACCCAGCAGGTCGTAGAGCCGCGCGCCCGGCTGGCCGAGGTGCGCGGAGGTGGCGAGCGTCTGCGGGCCTTCGCGCAACGCGTCGACGAGCTCGAGGTACGGGCGCGGCCGCGCCGGCCCGTCGATGCGCGCGTCGGGCAGACCGTAGAACTGGGCGAAGTTGGGCGGGAAGACGTTGCCGATGCCGACCATCCGCTCGCCCTGCAGGTTGCGCTGCAGGAAGCGCAAGCCGCGCGTCCACGGATAGAAGAGCCGCTTCGGCCCCGGCGTCAGCGCCATGGCGTGGAGGGCGAAGAGCTCGGCGGCGACGACGGCCGCGAGCGCCCACGGAGCAACGACACGCGCGCGCGGCCAGCGCTCGCCGCCGGCGAGGAGCACGACGCCGACGATCGCCGCGGCGGCCGCGAGCTGCTTCCACAGCAGAGCAGTCTGCGTGGGTCCTAGCTCGTCCGCGCCCGGCGGCGGATGTCCGACGTACGCCCAAACGACGAGCGCGACGACGACGACGACGCCGGCGACGAGCGCCGCAACGTCGCGATCGCGGCGTCGCCAGCGCTCCACTTCGCACGCAGCCAGATAGCAGGCAACGAGCGCGACGAGCAGCATCAGCCGGTGGTTCTCGTGCACCGACGAGGGGCCGAACAGTGGCAGCTGCCCGAGCCAGCGGTTGACCAGCGGCGGCTTGGCGACGAGCAGCAGCGAGACGCCGGCGAACGCGGCGAGCAGCCCTTCCTGCGGCATCCATGACCGTGCCGCCTCGCCGCGCCGTCGCCGCGCGCGCCGTGCTACGGCAGCGAGCGCCAGCACGCCGATCGCCGCGCCCACCGAAGGCGAGGCCTGCTCGACGACGTTGGACTCGCCCCAGAACTGCTCGTGGTCGCCCCAGGCGCGCAACGCCAGCGTCGACAGCAGCTGCGGCTCGACGCGCGCCCGCCACTGCCGCCAGATCTCCGGCTCCTGCCACTTCGTCCACAGCTGCGCCGGTGTCGGCGGCGCGAGGTGGATCTGCAGCGCGCCGGCGCGTTCGGTCTGCGGCAGATAGCGCTGTTGGAGGAGGAGCAGCGGCGCCACCAGCAGCCCGGCGACGAGCGCGGCGCCGACGCAGCGCTGCAGGAAGGGCAACACCGGCGCGCCGCCGCGGCGCCGCTCCCACGCCAACGCCAGCACCACGAGCCCGAGCAGCAGCCCCGTCTGCACGATCGTCTCCGGGTGACCGCCGAGGAGTAGCGCCGTCGTCACCGCGGCGAGCAGCGCCGCGTCGCGCCGGCCGCCGACCTGATGGCAGCGCACGACGGCGTAGAGTGCGAGCGGCGTCCAGGCGACGACGTTGGCAAGCGGCCACCCGACCCAGAGGATCAATCCGCCGCAGAGCCCGTAGCCGAGGCTGCCGACGAGCGCCGCCGCTTCGCCGAGCCCTTGACGCCGCAGCAGCAGGAAAGCGCCGACGAGCGCGACGAGGACGCGCAGCGCCGCGATGGCGCCGAAGGCGGCGGCGAGCGACAGCGGCGCCGTGACAGCTAGGAACGGCTGGAAGACCTGCGACTGCGGATCGGCCATCAGCGGCATGCCGGCGCCGGCGTGCTCGTTCCACAGCGGCCAGCGCCCGTCGTCGAGCGCGCGCCGCACCTGCGCCATCCACGGCGCCATCTGGTGCACGAGGTCGCCCTGCAGCGCATGTGTCGGCGGCGTGGGCGGCTTGAACTGATGAAACGGCGCGAAGCCGACGAGGTTCCCCAGCGGCAGCTGCACCTTGCCGCCGACGAGCGCCGGCCCGAGCAGCAGCAGGAGCAGCAGCGCGAAGATCGCGGCGGCGCGGTGCGGCACCGGGTCGAACCAGCGGCGCAGCGCGGCGAGCAGCGCCGCTCCCCACACCAGCACCAGCGCCGCGGGCAACAGCGCGGCGGGCGTCCACCCCGGGGCCACCGCTAGTGCCCCGTCTCGCGCCGGCCTTTTCGAACGCGCCCGGCCACGCTACGTCTCGTCGGTCAGCCGCAGCGTCCGCTTGAGGCGGAACCAGGTGTCGCGCAGCTTCCAGAAGCGGCTCGCGCGCATGGCGGCGATAGTGGTGCGCAGGGTGCCGATCTCGTGCTCCGCCCAGGCGCGGTGCGCGGCCAGCTCGCCGCGGAGGAGATGGAGCGACGCGCGCGCTTCGCGCGCCTGCAGGCTCTTCGCCTGAAGCGCGAGCGCGAGCGGGCGCCCAACCCAGATCGGATGGCGCCCGCCGCCGGCGTCGACGGTGCGCAGCAGGAGCACCGACTCGAGCGGCGTGGCGGTAGAGGGCAGCGCCAGCTGAAGCGACCAGCCGCTGCGCGCGGCGGCTGGGCCGAGCGCAGCGGCGACATCGCCGCGCGGATGCTCGACGGCGGCGACGCCGAGCTCGCGGCCGTCGAGCGTCGCTTCGATGCGGACGACCGTGCCGTGACGCGCGTGCGCCCAGCCGGTGAGCGCGATGTTGGCGGTCGCGAGCTCGCAGTCTTCGATCACCACCTCGGGCTCGCTCTGCAGCACGAATTCGGCGAAGGCGGCGCTCGCACCTTCGCCGGCCGGCGCATCGACCACCACCCAGAGGTCCTGGTGGTTGCAGAGGGCGCGCGCGAAGCGCTTCGCGGCGACCGGCCGGCCGGCGGCAGCGAGCGCGGCGCGCACGAAGTCCTCGTCGACCCAAGTGGAGCCGTAGTCCTCGACCGCCAGGTCGGCGATCTCGCTGTGCGGCTGGAAGACGCAGCCGCCCGCCGCGCGCTGCTCGGGAGGAAGCAGCGCGAGGGCGTGCGTGCTGAAGGCGAGCGCGCCGCCGGGCGCGAGCCGCGCGAGGAGCGCCGCCAGCCACGCCGCGAAGCGGTGCTCCGGCAGGTGCGTGAAGAGCGAGGTGACGAAGATGGCGTCGAACGGCCCATGCACGCCCAGGTCTTCGGGGCGCGGCGTGGAGGTGAGGGCTCGCACGCCGAAGGTGCGGCGCTGGAAGGCGACCGCGCCCGGCAGCACGTCGGCGGCGGTCACCGCAGCAGCCGGCACCTCGCCGAGCAGGAAGCGGGTGACACGCCCGTAGCCGCTCGCAAAATCGAGCAGCGACGACACGCGCGAGGCGTCGCCGAAGCGCCAGCGCAGCACCTGCAACAGCACCGCCGCGATCGAAGCGCCGCTGCGGTAGTAAGCGCAGAGCGCCTGCTCGGGGTCGCCGCCGTGCAGGTCGCGCAGAAAGGCCAGCATCTCGTCGCCGGGATCGACCTCGAGCCGCGGGTCGTCGGCCGACCTCCCCCACTCGGCGAGGAGCGCGCGGACGCCCGGCGGCGGCGCAGCGAGCGCGGTTTGCGGCATGGCCGCGGAGCATACCGCCCGCCGCTCGCCGAGCCGCGCGGCGGCCCAGGGCGCGGCGGCGGCAACCCGCCGCGCAGCACGTTCGTACCTAGAGCTGCCGACACCCCGCCCACCCCAGGAGGCACGCATGCGCAGCGTTTGCTCGATGGTCCTGCTGTCGATCTCCTGCCTCGTCGCCGTCGGACCCACAATCACGGCGACCGCCGCGGCCGTCGCTGGCGAGGACGTTGCCGCCTTCGTCGAGACCCTGCGCCAGGCGCGCGCCAAGGGCGACGCAGCGCAGTGGCCGGAGGCCGCGGCGCTCTGGGAGCAGGTCGTTCGCACGAACCCGGTCAACCCCTACTTCTGGAGCGGCCTCGCCAACGCGCGTTACCTCGCCAAGGACTACCGCGGCGCCATCACCGCCTACGAGCGCGCCATGGAGCTCGGTGCGCCGGCGGCGGGTCCGGCTGCCGGCGCCTACCGCATCGCCTGCAGCTACGCGCTCCTCGGCAACGAGGCGCTGGCGATGCAGTGGCTCGAACGCGCCTTCGCCATGGGCTTCGCGTCGCTCGAGCGTGCCCGCAGCGACGACGCGCTGGCGTCGCTGCGCGACGAGCCGCGCTTCAAGAAGCTCCTCGGCGTCGAGGACGTGTCGAGGCTCTCGCGCGACGAAGGATGGCGCCACGACCTTGCCATTCTCGCCGCCGAGGTGCGGCGCAAGGGATTCCTCGTCCGCCGCACGGTGACGCCGGAGCAATTCGACGCCAAGGTGCGCGAGCTCCACGAGCAAATTCCGCAGCTCACCGACTGGCAGGTGGTCCTCGGGCTGATGCGGCTGATGGTCTTCCTCGACGACGGCCACACGGCGCTGTGGGCATTCGGCGACAACCCGTTCTTCGGCACCGCGGTGCCGCTGCAGTTCCTCTGGTTCGAGGAGGGACCGGGCATCGTCTCCGCCGACCCGAAGTACGCCGATCTCGTGGGCGCAGAGGTGCTGGCGATCGACGGCCACCCGCCCTCGGAAGTGCTGACGGCGATGACGCCCTATCTCAACCGCGACCGCGGCAACGCGCGCGTGACGAGGCTCCAGACCGCGTACGCGATGCGGCACTCGACGCTGCTTGACGCGCTGGGCATCGCCGCGCGCGCGGACGCTTTGACGCTCACCGTCCGCGACCGCGGCGGCGCGACGCGAACGGCGGTGGTCACCGCCGACAAGACGCAACCGAACATCTGGAACGTCAAGCCCAACCCGCCGGCGTGGGTGAGGTACGCCTCGACGCTGCCCCACCCGCCGCTCTATCTCCGCAACATGGAGAAGCCTTACTGGTTCGAATACCTGCCGGAGAAGAAGACCGTCTACTTCGCCTACAACCAGGTCGTTCCTGACGAGAGCGAGCCGATCGAGAAGTTCGTGTCGCGGCTCTTCGCCTTCATCGACGGGCACGAGGTCGACAAGCTGGTCGTCGACATGCGCTGGAACAACGGCGGCAACACCTTCGTCGGCCAGCCGCTGTTGCGGGCGCTGCTCGCCAATCGCAAGGTCAACCAGCCGGGGAAGCTGTTCGTCATCATCGGCCAGCGCACCTACTCCGCGGCGCAGAACATGGCGACCTACTTCGAACGCTTCACCGACGCGATCTTCGTCGGCGAGCCCACCGGCTCGAGCCCGAACTTCATCGGCGAAGAGGACCCGGTGGTGCTGCCGTACAGCAAGCTGATGGCGAACGTCTCGCACCTCTACTGGCAGGGCTCGTGGCCGCGCGACGAGCGGATGTGGCTGGCGCCCGAGGTCTACGTGCCGCCGACCTGGGCCGACTTCCGCGCCGGCCGCGACGCGGCGCTCGAGGCGGTGCTGGCATACCCGCCGGCGAAGTGAGGTCGGCGGCGCGGCGAGGCTGCCAGCGCGAAGGAGCTGTGCGAGCGCGACGTGGCTGCGCGAGCCGACCTTAGGTGAGCGCGGCAACGTGGTGCCACGTTGCACGGGGCGCGTGGATCGTACTGCCCATGGCGTGCTGGCGCCGGCGCCGCGATATCGTTCGCGCGCCGCGCCGAGACTGCTCTAGCAATGACACTCGTCGACTCTGCCGTCGAACGACGCTCCGCACCCACTGCGTCGCCGCGCTGTCGACGTGGCGCTCGCGGCGCTCGTGCTGTGGGCGGCAGGCGCGATGCTCTTCGAGGCGCACGGCGCGCGCCACGATTGGCTCGGCGGGCATCTCCACCAGCCGACGTCGGCGTACTGGCGGCTCGACACCAAGCCCACGGAGCGCTTGCGGCGTTGCGTCGAGCTCGCCGACAAGTTGCTCGCGCCGGGTGAGCCGTTGCTGCTTTGGGATGCCGGCAACGACTTCTACCGCTGGCGATGGACGGCGTACTTCCTGCCCCACCGCGACGTCGTCCACGCGCGCGAAGGAACGCCTGCCGGCTCGCTGGTGGTCGCCAGCTCGCGCACGGCGCCGCCGGGCGCGCGGCTGGAGCGCGGCGAGCGCTGGTGCGGGCTCTACCGGCTGCCGTGACGCGTCCGCAGCGGCTCTTGCTCGGCTTCGTCGGCGGCTGCCTGCTGCTCCACCTCGAGCTGAGCCTGTACGACCTGCTCGACTGGCGCTGGAGTCCTGCTCTCGTGCTGGCGCCGCTCATCGTCGCCGCGACGGTTGGACTCTTCCTCGCGCGCCGCTGGCCGGCGCAGCCAAGCGCGCCTCCGGGCTGGGGCGATGCGCTCGCGCTGCTCGCCGTGATCGCCTTCGCCGCGCTCGCCTGGACCGGCTGGATCGCCATTCCCGACTTCATCTATCACTGGGGCCTCAAGGGCCACCGCTTCCTGCTCGCCGGCCACGTCGACTACACGTTCCTGGCGCAGCCGAACGGTTGGGTCTTCCATCCCGACTACCCCAACCTCTACCCCGAGCTGCTCGCCACCACGGCGATGCTCACCGGCTGGCGCGAGCCGGCGCTGCTCCTCTGGTCGCCGCTGTTGCTCCTCCTCGTCCTCGTCGCGGTGCGCGAGCTGCTCGTGCAGGAACAGGTGCGGACGCAGCGCCGACACGCCGTCGTCGCGTTGGTCGCGTTCGGCTGCGCTGCGTTCGCCATCGGCAACTTGATGGCGGGCGCCGCCGATTGGCTACCGACGCTGGCGCTCGCCGCGGCGCTGCCGGCGCTGGTTGCACCGCCGTCGCGCGAAGGCAATTGGCAACTCGGCTTGTGCGCGGCGCTCGCGGCGGCGAGCAAGCAGGAAGGGCTCACTCTCGCCGTGCTCCTCGTCGCGGTGCAGCTCACCCGCTTGTTCTGGCGCGGCCGCCGTCCCGACGCACCAGGCCTAGCCGCGCTGCTCCTGCCACCGACGCTCGTCGTCGCCTACACCTGGTGGCGCATCGTCCACCACCACCTGCTGCAGAGCTACGACAAAGGCCTGCCCACGCTGAAGCGACTCTTCGCCACACTGCGCCTCGTCGCCGAAGAAATCGTCGCGCCCGAGTGGTACGGCCTCTCGCTCCTGCTCCTCGCGCTGCCGGTGCTGCTGTGCGTGCCGCGCCTGCGTCCCTTCGCCGCCGTCGCCTGCCTGCAGCTCGCCGCCTACGTCGCCAGCTGCGCCGGCCAGGACACCGACACGCGCCTGCTCGTCATCACCACCTTCACGCGCTTCGTCCTGCAGCTCTGGCCGGCGACCATCGCCGCCATCGCCGTCGCGCTGTTCGCCGGCGCGGCGCGAGATAGCTCGCCGTCGGTCTCCCAAACGGGGGTCAAGCGAGCGGGGCCCGGAGATCCGGGCCCCGCGAAGAGGATGCGTCTGCGGGCCGGCGCTAGAAGCGCAGGCCGACGGCGAGGCGGTAGGTGCGCGGCTGCTGGAAGGCGAGCGGGTTCGTCGCCTTGCCGAACTGCGAGCCCTTGACCCAGTGCACCCCTTCCACCGGCGTCTCGGTGAAGGGGTTGAAGGCGAGGCACCGTCCGGTCGGCGAGCCCGGGCAGGCGGCGGCAGTGTCCGCCGTCAGCACCGAGGTGTTGAAGTAGCGGATGTCGGTGGTGTCGATGTCGTCGTTGTTGAAGACGTTGATCACTTCCGGCTTGAGGAACAGGTTGATGGAACCCAGGTTCACGTCGTAGTTGAACGACAAGTCGGTGGTGGTGATGTCCGGAGTGGTGAGCTCGCCGCGATCGGTGAAGAAGTAGGTGACCCGCACCGGCGGCGTCAGGTAACCGGGATTCGTCACGTAGCTGCCGCCGGCGGGGTTGGCGAGCGTGATGTTGCCCGCCGCCTCGTAGGGGTGACCGCTGGCGTAGCTCTGCAGCAGCGAGACGCTCAGGTTGTGGCGCTCGCCGTCGAGGATCCGGTAGACGCCGTAGAAATTCAGACGATGGCGCTGGTCGAGGCTGAGCGAACCCTTGGGGGCGTTCCACGCCAGGTCGAAGTACTCGGGGTAGTTGCCGAAGCCCCCGGCCAGCGGACCGCTGCCCTGGTTCTCGCCGTTGAAGTTGCCTTCCGTCTTCGACAGCGTGTAGTTGCCGCCGAGGTCGAGCCGGTCGCTCGCCCGATAGCGGAACTGGGTGTGCAGGCCCATGTACTCGCGCTCGTACAGGTCGTCGTTGTTCTCCACCAGGGTGAGGTCGAAGTTCTGCACCACGTTGCCGAGCTGACCCCGCACCTGGCCGGTCGAGGTGTCGGTGCGCTGGTGGTAGAAGTTGCCCCAGTCGCGGTAGACGACGTCGGCGCGGACGAGGCCGCGGACGCCCAGCCGGGCGCTGGCGCCCACCGTGTACTCCGTCACGTTCGGAGAATCCAGGGTGCCGCGGATCTGCTGATTGACGCCACGGAGCGCGGCGGCTTGCAGCGGGAGCTGGCCGCCGCCGACCGGGTTGGCGACCGTCGGCAGCCCGCCGTTGTTGGTGGCGAACCAGTCGAAGATGCGCTGCAGGGCCACGTCCGTGCTGACGCCGCTGATCGCCGGCCCGGTGTAGGCCCACTGGAAGGCCCACGGCACGCCGGCCGGCGAGCTGCTGTCGGCGATGCTGTTGGCGAGCGCCGCCACGTACTGGCCGTAGCTGCCGTAGAGGGTGAAGTCGCCGTTGCCGCGCAGGTCGTAGCTCGCCGCCAAGCGGGGGGAGATCGACGAGTCGTCGGCCACCGTCTGGCCGAAGGCGTTCTTGCCGTCGTTGATGTCGTAGCGCAGCCCGAGGTTCACGCTCAAGCGGTCGCTGACGCGCCAGCTGTCGTTGACGAAGTAGGAGTTGGTCTTGAAGCTCGTCCCCTGGCTCTCGTTGATGATGGGCCAGTACTGGATGAGCGTCGAGCCGGGGTTGAAGATCGGAGTGACGTTCTGGCCATTGATCGCCGCGGTGGTGCCGAGGACGACGAAGTCGCTTCCCGACTGGTGGTTGTCGGAGAGACGGATGTCCTCGAAGGTGTCGTAGCCGGCCACCAGGTCGTGCGAGCCCATGTTGTCGGTGGTGAGGAAGTAGGAGCCCTTCAGCAAGGCGTTGGTGTTGTCGCGCTCTTCGGGCTTGCAGACGCCGCAGAAGACCGGGCTGTTGTAGCGCGGACCGCGCGTGCGGTCCTGGACCCAGGTGCCGGCGATGTTGTCGGTGAACTTCGAGCCCGAGCCGATGAAGGTGAACTGGCGCTCGGAGTACTGCCCGGTGAGCAGGAAGTTGCTGCCGAAGGTGCCGGTGTAGTTGAGCGCCCAGAGCTCCTGCGGCACCTGGCGCTGGCCGACGCTGGCCAAGTCGAAGACGGCGCCGAAGACGTTGGTCTCGGTCTCGTTGATCTCGCTGTAGTTGGCGAGCAGCGAGTGGCGCGGGGTGATGGTGGCGGTGAGCTTGCCCTCGTAGCGCTGCTGGTCCTCGAAGAAGGGGTAGGAGATGCTGGTCGTGGTGGTGTTACGGATCTCCTCCAGGTTCCGGTCGCGCCCGGCGAGGAAGAACCAGAGGCGGTCCTTCATGATCGGGCCGCCCAACGTGAGCTCGTAGGTGGGCACGTTCTTGTCGAGCTGCGCGGCGTCCCGGTTGGTCGTCGGGTCGAGGCGCTTCTCCTCCCACGACTGGTTGTTGAGGGTGACGCGCGCCGAGCCGTGGAGCTCGTTGCCGCCCGACTTGGTGAGCACGTTGATGACGCCGCCGGAGAAGCGCCCGAACTCGGCGGACACGCCGCCGCTGGCCGTCGTGGTCTCCTCGATGGCGTCCTCGATGAAGAGGTCGAACGCCTGGCCGCGGACGTTCTCGTTGAGCACCACGCCGTTGATCAGGAAGAGATTCTCGTAGGTGGGCGCACCCGAGACGGTGATGTTGCTGAGGCCGGTCTCCGAGTTCTTGCTCGGGCCGTTCGGCTGCACGCCGGGCGAGAGGGCGACGATCTGGGTGAGGCTACGCCCGGCCGGCAGCAGGTCGACGAGGGTCTTGCCGAAGGTGGTGGCGGCCTGCGGAGTCGTCGAGACGTTCTGCAAGGACTCGCCGGTGGTGGTGACCATGATCTCCTCGGTCAGCTGCGCGCCCGACATCACGGCGTCGAGCTGGCGCGCCTGGGCGGCCGAGATCCGCAGCTCCTGCCTGACCTCCACCATCCCCTCATGCTTGAAGAAGACGGTGTAGTCGCCAGCGGGCAGCGACGGGAAGAGGTAGTCACCACCCTCGGAGGTGGTCGCGGTACGTTCGCCCTGGAGACTGGGCGAGGTCACGGTGACCGTCACGTCGGGCAGCGGCACCCCTTCCGAGGTCACGCGGCCCGAGAGCTTGCCGGTCGGATTCCCCTGGCCCAGCGCTGGCAGCGCCAGCAGAGCGAGGGCGCAGGCGACGAGCGCAACTCTACGCATTTCCTAAGTCCTCCTTGCGGGGGTCTCGACCGCCGAATATCGGCGGACGCCTGATCACACATCTACACGAGGTACGCCGCCGCCCGACCTAGCACGAGCCTTGCCACGATCATTGAAACGTGCAAGCTATTGACCTGACTAGTCTTGTCGCGATGAGCTGTCATCTGCCCGGTCCGGCTTTCCGGACATTTCGGAATCGTCGATTCAGATATTTGAAGGGACGCGGTGACGGCGGGCTCCGGGCGGCCCGTTTTCAGCGATCCGCTACGGCCGGTACCACGTGGCGCTGTTCGCCCGCGCGCTGAGCGACAGCTCGCCAGGTGTTCCGTCGGCTCAGGCGCTCGAGCGCTGATCCTCGTTCCGCGCACCGGCCGCAGCCGCGAGCGCAGTGCGCACCTGGATCATCTCGGCGAGGATGGAGATGGCGATCTCGCCGGGGGTATCGCCGCCGATGGGGAGGCCGATGGGGGCGCGCACGTTAACGCCGTCGAGGGTGAGGTCGGTGAGCGACAAACCCTGCTTCTCGACCTCGCGGCGGACGCGGGCGATCTTGCGGCGGCTGCCCATGAGGCCGAGGTAGGCGAGGCGCGGCGGCGCCTGGCGCACGACAGCTGCCAGCGCCGCGGCGTCGGTTTCCCAGCAGCGCGAGACGATCGCCACGTAGAGCTCGCGGCCGGCGAACGGCGCTAGGAAGTCCTCGCGGTAGTCGCGCGACACCTCGACCGGCCGCGTCGCCGCCGGGAAGAGCGCCGGCTCGCGAAACCGCGGGCGGTCTTCCGCCACCGCCGACTCGAAGCCGGCGAGCGCGGCCGCGCGCGCCACCGCCTGCCCCACCGGGCCGCCGCCGCAGACGACGACGAGCGGAGGCGCGTGCAGCACCTCGAGCAGCACCTCCATGAGGCCGCCGCACACCATGCCCGTGGGCTCGCCCTGCACTGCTTTCTCAGTCAGGTAGTAGCGCTTGAGGTCGGAGCCCGGCGTCGCCGCGGCGAGCAGCTCGCGGGCGTCCGCCGCCACCATCGCCTCGAAGGCGCCGCCGCCGAGGTTGCCGTAGGCGCTGCCGTCGGCGCGCACGAGCAGCTTCCACCCCACCTTGCCGGGAGTCGAGCCCTCGACGCGCACCACCTGGCAGAGCGCGGCGCGCCCCTGCTCGCGCACCGTGCGCTCGGCTTCGGCGAGGACGTCCAGCGGTCCAGGGGCGCTCATCGCAATGACAGTAGCACCCGGCGCACCGCCGCCAGCCCGACCGCGACGGCCGCGAGGACGAGCTCGTTTACTCCGGCACGACCGGCGGTGCCGGGACGCCCGAGCCGGCGCCCCCCGCAGCGGGGACGTCCACGGGGAGCTCGGCCAGCGCGTCGAGCAGCTCCTGCGCCGACTGCAGGCGATCTTCGCGCTTCTTGGCCAGCAGCCGCGCGAGCAGCGCCAGCCAAGCTGCGGGCGTCTCGGGCCGATAGAGGCGCACGTCAGCCGGCATTTCCCGCAGCTGCTTGTGCACCAGCGCGTAGGGCTCGAGCGCGTCGAACGGATCGCGGCCGGCGATCATGCAGTAGGCGAGCAACCCCAACGAGTAGAGGTCGGAGCGCGCGTCCGGCCCGTGGCCGAGGATCTGATCGGGCGCCATGTACATCGGCGAGCCCATGACGAAGCCGACCTGGGTCAGGCGCGCCTGCGCGCTCGCCGTCGCCGCGATGCCGAAGTCGAGGATCTTGAGGCACCTCGCGGTGATCACGACGTTGCTCGGCTTGAGGTCGCGATGGACGACACCCAGCGAGTGCGCCTCGCGGAGGCCGGCAGCGAGGTCGCCGAGCAGCTCGCGGATCCTGGCGAACGACAGCGGCGACTCTTCGGCGACGAGTTGGTCGAGGCGCCGGCCGTCCAGGTACTCCATGGTGATGAAGATGCCGCCGGCGAAGTGCCCGAGGTCGTAGACCCGCACCACGTTGGGGTGGCTGATGCGGCGGCAGATCTGCAGCTCCCGGAGCAGCCGCGCCTCCTCGCCGGAGCCTTCCTCGCCGAGGGAGAGGATGCTCTTGATCGCCACCGTCTCGCCGAGCTCGAGGTCGTGCGCCTTGAAGACCCGCCCCATACCGCCGCGGCCGAGCTCGCAGAGGATGTCGTAGCGGCCGGCGACGCGGCTGCCGACCCTCAGCACGTCCTCGTTTGGCATCGCCTGCGCCTGCGGCACGTTCACTGGCGGCGCGACGAGAGGCGGCGCCAGGCGCGCGCGCACGTCCCGATAACCGGGCTCGGCCGCGGCGATGCGCGAGTAGCACGCCTTCGCCTCCTCGCTCCGCTGCAGCGCTTCGAGGGCGCGGCCCTCCCAGTAGGTACGCTCGAGGGCGATCACGTCGACGTCGCTCGCCGCGGCCTTGAGCGGGATGCGGCGCACGCGCTCGAGGGCGTCGGCGGCGAAACCCTCCTCCAGCAGCAGCGGAGCGAGCAGCACCGTGCCCATGGCGAACTCCGCGTCGGTCGACTGCAACTGCATCAGGATCGCGGCGGCGCGCCCCTTTTGGCCGCGTTCGAGGAAGAGCGCGGCGGCGTCGAGGAACCGGCGGGACCGCACGTGGAGGTCAGCGGCGGCGGCAATGTCCCCGGCGCGGAGATAGATGCGCAGAGCGTCGGTGGTCATCCCCGCCGCCGCGTAGCACCGCGCCGCGTGGGCGAGCTCGCCGGCCTTCTCGTAGGCCGCGGCGGCGAGCTTCGGCTTCTCGGCGGCCTCCCAGCGATACGCCGCGTAGCCCCACTGCTGCCCCGCTTCGTAGGCCTCGGCGGCTTCGCGGGCGAGCCCCAGGCGCGCGAACTGATGCCCGGCCTCCACCCATCTGTCCGTTGCGGAGATGGACCTCCGCGACCAGCCGCTCGGGGTTGGCCGCTCGGTTGGTGACCGCCTGGGCCTTCGCGCTCTCGCCAGCCGCGAGATAGCTCTGGACAGCCTCGAGCTGGCAGCCGGCCCGTTCGAGCAAGGCGGCGACGCGGGCGCTCGGCGGCAGGGAGCGCAGCAGCGAGGCTGCCTGGCTCTGCCTGCCACGCTCCAGCAGCAGCTCGGCCCGCAGCAGGCGGAGCTCGCTCAAGTCGGGAACCTCGCGCTCGTCGCCGATCTCCACCGCGAGCGCTCGCTCGCCGCGGTCGAGGGCATGCAATGCCTCGGTCGTCTTGCCCAACGCGGCGTAGCCGCGCGCCGCCTGCAGCCATTCGCCAGCGCGCTCGAAGCAGCGCGCGGCATCGGCCTGGTTCCCGGCGGCGCTGAAGGCGCGGCCGGCGCTCACGAAGTCCTGCGCGTACTCGAACAGCGACGCGGCCGCCGCGTAGTGACTCTGCGTTGCCAGCCGCTGGGCCGCCTCATAGGGCCGCAGGCGCTCGAATCCCGGCGGCACCTTGCCGAGCGACCCGAGCAGCGTGTATTCGACCAGCTTCTGCTCGTCCCCGAGCTGGGCCGCGGCCCGGGCCGCCTTGGCCCACTCTCCCGCCTTGGCGTACGCCTTGAGCGTCTGCTCGGTCGAGTCTCGCGACGTCATGCTGGTCACCCCGAGGCAACGGCGCTTGCCCGCGCGTTCGACTGTGTCGTCGTCGCGCGGCAGGCAGCGGTGCGCACCATCAAGTCGACCGCTGAGAGTGCGCCTTCAGAGCCAGAGCTCGGGCGCGCATCGCGGCCATACGATACGCCGCTGATTCAAATGGAACGCGCCCAGTCTAACGGAAATGCGGCAAACGCGGCCATGCGGGACTCCCCGCACCCGAGAGCTCGCCCTCGCCTATAGCTGGTAGAGCATCCAGTAAACGACGACGCCCGTCACCGAGACGTAGAGCCAGATCGGCAACGTCCAGCGCGCCAGCGCGGCGTGGCGGTCGAAGCGACGCCGTAGCGCGCGCGACAAGGTGAGGATGGCGAGCACCGGCACCGCCGCGGCGAGCACGGTGTGCGTGGCGAGGATGCTCAGGTAGAGAGTGCGCACCCCGCCGGTGCCTTGGAAGCGCACGCTCCCTACTTGCGCGTGGTAGATCAGATACGAGGTTAGGAACGCGGCGGAGAGGACGAGCGCGGTCACCATCGCCGCCCGGTGCGCGCGCCAGCGGCCGCGGCGGATGAGCCAAAAGCCGATGATGAGCGCGACCGCGCTCGCCGCGTTGAGCAGCGCGTTGAGCGCCGGCAGGTCGCGGACGGTCACCCCGCGGCCCCGGCGGCGGCGCCGTCGTTGGCCGCCAGCCACGCCGCATCGCGCATCAGCTTCCCCAACGCGCCGTCGTCGAAAGCGTCGTAGTAGCCGCGCACTCGGCCAGCGCCGTCGACGAGCACAAAGCGAGTGCTGTGCGTCACCGGCTCCTGCGCCGCCCGCGGATCGCTGGGATCGGCGGGCGCCACGCCGAGCTTGAGCCCTTCGACGGCGAGGCGACGCATCTCGGCTTCGTCGCCAGTCAAGAAGAGCCAATCGGGCGCCTCAGCCTGGTGCAGCTTCGCGTACTCGTTCAACACCGCCGGTGTGTCGTTCTGCGGGTCGACCGAAACGCTGACGCGCCGCACACCCGGCGGCAATCGCGAACCGAGCGACGCCATGCGCGCCGTCATGCGCGGACAGGAAAGCTGGCAGCGGGTGAAGACGAGGTCGGCAATCCACGGGCGGCCGGCGAGCGTCGCCGGCGTCACGGTGGCGCCGCTGCGGTCAGTGAGGGTGAAGGCCGGCAGCGTGCTCATCACCGGCAGCGCCGGCGCCGGCTTGCGACCCGACCACCAGACGAGCCCGAGGCCGATCGTCATCATCAACAGCAGCGCCGCCAGCACGGCGGGCAGCCAACGCACCGGCGGCGGCGCCATCGCCATCAGAGGGCTTCCCGAATCAGCCCAGCAGCCGGTCGGCCGCCAGCGCGCCGAGCACCGCGGGCAAGTAGAAGACCGACACCAGCATCAACCGCTTCGCGGCGCCGGCGCTGCGGTCGAGGGCGAAGGCGGCGCTGGCGGTGAAGAACCAGGCGCCGGCGAGCAGCGCGCCGACGAAGTAGAGCGCGCCGGCGAGGCCGATCGCCGCCGGCAACAGGCTCACCGGCACCAGCGCCGCGCAATAGAGCAGCGCCTGGCGCGAGGTGCGCAGGCCGTCTTCGTCGTTCACCGACAGCATCGGGAAACCGCCGCGCGCGTAGTCGGCGCGGTAGATCCAGGCGATGGAGAGGAAGTGCGGCATCTGCCAGAAAAAGAGCAGCGCGAAGAGCGCCCAGGCGCCGGGGCCGAGCGAGCCGCGCACAGCCGCCCAGCCGATCATCGGCGGCACCGCGCCGGGCACCGCGCCGACGATGGTGGCGAGCGAGCTCACGCGCTTGAGCGGCGTGTAGACGCCGACGTAGCCGAGGAGCGTTGCCGCCGCGAGCGCCGCCGCGAGCAGGTTGGCGCCGAGCGCGAGCTCGAGCAACCCGCCGACGCCGAGCAGCCCCGCCCAGGCGAGCGCCAAGTCCGGCTGCAGCCGCCCGGCCGGCAGCGGACGCTGTGCCGTGCGCCGCATCAGGCCGTCGGCCTCGCGCTCGACGACCTGGTTGAGCGCCGATGCGGACGCCGCGACGAGCGCCGTGCCGAGGAGTGTGTGCAGCCAGAGAGCCGGCGGCACCAGCGCGGATTCGTCGGAGGCGAGCAGCATGCCGACCGCTGCCGAGAGCGCCACCATGGCGGTGATGCCCGACTTGGTGAGGCCGACGAGGTCGCGCAGCCGCACGCTCGCCGTCGCCGTCAAAGTGCTCTCGGGCATCGGTCGCGCAGCATAGCAGGCACCTCCGCGGCAGAAGGGAGCATCCACCGTCGTCGGCGCACGCATCTCATACGCCTCGCCGACCTCGACATTGCTCGCGCGATTGACGCTCACCGGCGAGCCCGTGATACGTTCCGACCGCTTTGTGACGATCGTCACAAGGCGCGTGCGTGCGCGGCAACGCTGTTATGGTGGGCGCCGCTTTTTCGCGGGCTCAGCGCACGGCGAGCGAGGTTCCGGGTCGGACCGTCGGACCGACTCGGGTGGTGGTAGTCAGGGAGAGCGATGGCGCAGATCTTCCACCCCAGCACGAACACGATCTCGCGGGTCAGCATCTTCGGGCTGCTCTTCTTCGTCGGCTTCGCGGGCTGGGTGGCGATGGCGCTCGACCGCTCGCCGGCGGTGACGCGCGAGCGGCAGGTGGTCGAGCAGCCGGTGCCCTTCTCGCACGACCACCACGTCGGCGAGGAAGGGATCGACTGCCGCTACTGCCACACGTCGGTCGAGAAGAGCGCGTTCGCAGGCATCCCGCCGACGTCCACCTGCATGGGCTGCCACTCGGTGCTGTTCGCCGACTCGCCGATCCTCGAGCCGGTGCGGGCGAGCTTCCGCGACGGCACGCCGCTGCAGTGGACACGCGTCTACGACCTCCCCGACTTCGTCTACTTCAACCACAGCATCCACGTGGCAAAGGGGATCGGCTGCACCACCTGCCACGGCGAGATCGGCCGCATGCCGCTCACCTGGAAGGCGTCGAGCCTGAAGATGGAGTGGTGCCTCGCCTGCCATCGCGATCCGGCGAAGTTCGTACGGCCGCGCGAAGAGGTCTTCAACCCCAACTGGGAGCCGAGCACGTTGAGCTCGGCGCAGCGGGCCGCGCTGGTGAAGGAATACAGGATCACCAGCAAGACCAGTTGCTCGGTGTGCCACCGCTGAGAAGTCATCAGTGAGCGAGACCAAGAAACAAAGCTGCGCCGACGGTTCCTGCGGCTGCGGCTCCGCGAGCGAAGCGCCCGCGCCGAAGCTCTGGCGCACGCTCGACGAGCTGGCGCAGAGCCCGGCGTTCCAGGAAGCGATCGAGAACGAGTTCCCGCGCCAGGCGGTGCCGCTCGGCCTCGGGCGTCGACCGCCGCCGCTTCCTGCAGCTGATGGGCGGCTCGCTGGCCCTCGGCGGCGCGGCGGCGTGCACCAAGCAGCCGCTCGAGAAGATCGTTCCCTACGTCAAGCAGCCGGAGGAGATCGTCCCCGGCGTGCCGCTGCAGTTCGCCACCGCGGCGCCGATCGGCGGCTATGCCCTCGGCGTGCTCGCCACCAGCCACATGGGGCGGCCGACGAAGATCGAGGGCAACCCCGAGCACCCCGCGAGCCTGGGCAGCACCGACGTTCACGCCCAAGCCTCGGTGCTCGGCCTCTACGACCCCGACCGCAGCAAGACGGTCACCAACGGCCGCCGCATCCGCACCTGGGAGGCGCTCGTCGAGGCGTTGACGCTCGAGCTGGCGCGGCAGGAAGGCAGCGGCGGCGCCGGGCTGCGCATCCTCTCCGGCGTCGTCACCTCGCCCACGCTGGCGGCGCAGATCGCGGCGGTGCTCGCCAAGTTCCCGCAGGCGCGCTGGTACCAGTGGGAGCCGGCCGGCGACCGCAGCGCCGTGCTCGGCGCGCCGCGCCGCTTTCGGCCGCGACGTCGACGTGCGCTACGACCTCACACGGGCGCAGGTGGTCGTCGCGCTCGACTGCGACCTGCTCGGCTACGGCCCCGGCGCCGTGCGCTACTCGCGCGACTTCGCGCGCGGCCGCCGCGTGTGGGAGAGCGCGCCCGCGGGCACGCAGCCGGGGACGATGAATCGGCTCTACGCAGTCGAGTGCACGCCGAGCCCGACCTCGACGTTGGCCGATCATCGGCTGGCGCTGCCGCCGGCGGAGGTCGGCGCGTTCGCAGCGGCGCTGGCGGCGGCGCTCGGCGTCCCCGGCGCCGCGGCGCCCGCGGGCTGGAGCAATGAGCACGCAGCTCGCCTGCTCCCCGCGCTCGCCAAGGACCTGCTCGCCCACCGCGGCAGCAGCGTCGTCGCCGCCGGCCAGGCTGCCGCGCCCGAGCTGCACGTGCTCGCCCACGCCATCAACCAGCACCTGGGCAACGTCGGCTCGACGGTGCTGCACAGCGAGCCGGTGGCGGCGAAGCCGAGCGATCCGCTCGCCGACCTCGAGGCGCTCGTCGCCGAGCTGCGCGCCGGCGCCGTGGAGGCGCTGCTCATCCTCGACTGCAACCCGGTCTACGACGCGCCGCCGGCGCTGAAGGTGGCCGACGCGCTGCTCTCCGACAAGGCGCGGCTGCGCGTCCACTGGGGCCTCTACGACGACGAGACGGCGCGCTACTGCCACTGGCACGTCAACGCCGCGCACTATCTCGAGACCTGGGGCGACCCACGGGCTTACGACGGCACGGTGACACTCCAGCAGCCGCTCATCGAGCCGCTCTACGGCGGCCGCAGCGCGCACGAGCTCCTCGCCGTCTTCGAGGGCCGGCCGGGCACCGGCGCGCACGAGATGGTGCAGGCGTTCTGGCAGCGCGGCTCGGCGGCGAGCCGCAGTGGCGCAAGGCGGTGCACGACGGCTTCGTCCCCAACAGCGCCGCGCCCGCCGCGAGCGGCGCCGTCAACGCCGGCGCCGTGACCGCCGCCGCGGCGCACGCTCGGCGACGCCGCCGCCAAGCGCGACGGGCTCACCCTCGCCTTCCGCCCCGATCCTTCCGTCGGCGACGGCCGCTACGCCAACAACGCCTGGCTGCAGGAGCTGCCGCGGCCGTTCAGCAAGGTGGTGTGGGACAACCCGATCCTCGTCTCGCCGCGCACGGCCCGCGAGCTGCGCGTCGACGACGGCACCCACGACGGCCTCCCCGGCCGCCGCGCCGCCATGCTGCGGATCGAGGTCGACGGCGCCGCCGTCGAGGGGCCGGTCTGGGTGCTCCCCGGCCAGGCCGACGGCGTGCTCACGCTGCACCTCGGCCAGGGTCGCACCCGCGTCGGCAAGGTGGGCAACGGCGTCGGCTTCGACGCCTATCGCCTGCGCAGCAGCGGCGGCTACTGGAGCCGGCGAGGCGCCACGGCCACGGCGACGGGCGAGCGCTACGAGATGGCCTCGACGCAGGGCCACTTCCTGATGGAGAACCGCCCGCTCGTCCGCCAGGCCACGCTGGCGGAGTACCAGCGCGACCCGGAGTTCGTTCGTCACGCGGAGCACGCGCCGGCCCCCGACATGACGCTCTACCCCAAGTGGCCCTACGAGGGGCACAAGTGGGGGATGTCGATCAACCTCTCCGCCTGCACCGGCTGCAACGCCTGCGTCGTCGCCTGCCAGGCCGAGAACAACATCCCGGTGGTCGGCAAGGAGCAGGTCTACCGCGGCCGCGAGATGCACTGGCTGCGCATCGACCAGTACTACGCCGGCGACTACGACGCGCCGAGCGCGGTGCTCAACCAGCCGGTGCCGTGCATGCACTGCGAGAACGCCCCCTGCGAGGTGGTCTGTCCGGTGGCGGCCACCACCCACAGCTTCGAGGGGCTCAACGAGATGACCTACAACCGCTGCGTGGGCACCCGCTACTGCGGCAACAACTGCCCCTACAAGGTGCGGCGGTTCAACTTCTACAAGTTCGCCGACTGGACGACCGAGTCGATCAAGCTGCAGAGGAACCCCAACGTCACGGTGCGCTTCCGCGGCGTGATGGAGAAGTGCACCTACTGCGTGCAGCGCATCAACGCCGGCCGCATCCACGCCGAGCGCGAGGACCGCCGGGTGCGCGACGGCGAGGTGGTGCCGGCCTGCGCCCAGGCCTGCCCCACCGAGGCGATCGTCTTCGGCGACTTGAACGACGCGCAGGCGCGGGTGACGGCCTGGAAGAACGAGCCGCTCTCCTACGGCATGCTCGAGGACCTCAACACGCGGCCGCGCACGACCTACATGGGCCGGCTCTCGAACCCCAACCCGGATCTCGAGACGTCCGAAAGGCTGGAGAAGGCCTGATGGCGCGCGGCGACCGCGAAGACCTCGACGGCGCGCGCTCCGCGGTGGCCGATCCGGAGTTCGAGGAGTCGATCCTCGAGAAGGGCGGCTACCACCGCCCCGGCATCATCGAGCGTGCGCCGGTGCTCGCCCCCGGCCACACCGCCGCGTCGGTGACCGACAAGATCAGCTCGGTCGTCCTCTCCGGCACGCCGCGCTGGTTCTACCCCGCCTTCGCCCTCTCCTTCACCCTGATGATGGTGCTCTTCGCGTCGATGGGGAAGCTGTTCTGGGAGGGCACCGGCATCTGGGGCGTCAACCAGCCGGTGGGCTGGGGCTTCGACATCATCAACTTCGTCTGGTGGATCGGCATCGGCCACGCCGGCACGCTGATCTCGGCCATCCTGCTGCTGCTGCGCCAGGAGTGGCGCACCTCGATCAACCGCTTCGCCGAGGCGATGACGATCTTCGCCGTCGCCTGCGCCGGCATGTTCCCGCTCATCCACACCGGCCGGCCGTGGCTCGCCTACTGGCTGCTGCCCTACCCCAACACCATGGGGATGTGGCCGCAGTTCAGGAGCCCGCTGATCTGGGACGTCTTCGCCGTCTCGACCTACGCCACCGTGTCGCTGCTCTTCTGGTACGTCGGCATGATCCCCGACCTCGCCACCCTGCGCGACCGCTCGGAGAAGCGCATCGCCAAGGTGATCTACGGCATGGCGGCGATGGGCTGGCGCAACTCGGCCAAGCACTGGCACGAGCACGAGGTGGCCTCGCTGCTGCTCGCCGGCCTGGCGACGCCGCTGGTGCTCTCGGTGCACACCATCGTGTCCTTCGACTTCGCGGTGGGCATCATCCCCGGCTGGCACGCCACCATCTTCCCGCCCTACTTCGTCGCCGGCGCCATCTACGCCGGCTTCGCCATGGTGATGACCTGCACGCTGCCGCTGCGGCGCGCCTTCGGCCTCCACGACTTCATCACCGAGCGCCACCTCGACAACATGAGCAAGGTGATGCTCGCCACCGGCCTCATCGTCGCGTACGGCTACGGCATCGAGGCGTTCACCGCCTGGTACAGCGCCAACCAGTACGAGACGTTCATGATGTGGAACCGGTTCTTCGGTCCCTACAAGTGGCACTACTTCGCGCTGCTCCTGTGCAACGTCATCGCGCCGCAGGCGCTGTGGTTCCGCTCGGTGCGCATCTCGCCGGTGAGGGCGTGGATCGTCTGCATGTTCATCAACGTCGGCATGTGGCTCGAGCGGATGATCATCATCCCGGTGTCGCTGCACCGCGACTTCCTGCCCTCCTCGTGGGGGATCTACCACGGGACGATCTGGGACTGGGGGATCTTCGTCGGCACCATCGGTCTGTTCCTCACGCTGCTCTTCCTCTTCGTGCGCTTCATGCCGATGATCTCGATCTTCGAGATGCGCACGCTGGTGCCGGAGGCGCAGCGGAAGGAGACGGCTGAGGGCGAGGCGGCGCCCGGAGGCGCGGCGCCGTGAGCTCGCAGGACAGCGGCGGCCGCCTCTACGGCCTGATGGCGGAGTTCGAGACGCCGGGCGCGCTCATCGCCGCCGCGGAGCGGGCGCGCAAGGCCGGCTACCGCCGCATGGACGCCTACGCGCCGTACCCGATCGAGGAGCTGGTGCACGCCCTGGGGCACCACCACTCGAAGCTGCCGATGATGGTGCTCGGCGGCGGCATCCTCGGCTGCCTGAGCGGGCTCGGGCTGCAGGTCTACGTCAACGCCTTCGCCTACCCGCTCAACATCGGCGGCAAGCCGATCCTCTCCTGGCCGGCGTTCGTGCCGGTGACCTTCGAGATGACCATCCTCTTCGCGTCGCTGACGGCGGTGCTGGGGATGCTGGCGCTCAACGGGCTGCCGACGCCTTACCACCCGGTGTTCAACGTGCCGCGCTTCTCGGCCGCGTCGCGCGACCGCTACTTCCTCTGCATCGAGGCGGTCGACCCGCGCTTCCACCTCGAAGGCACCCGCCAGTTCCTCGCCGAGCTGGGGCCTGCGGAGGTGTCGGAGGTGGAGTATTAGCGGCGCGCGCACGATCGAGATCGCTTCGCGGCGCTGCGCGCCGCTAGCGATGACGGGGATCGGCATGCCGGCCGCGCCGACAAATGCCGTCATCGCGAGGCGGCGAAGCCGCCGTGGCGATCTCGCTCGGCACTGGCCACCACCCTCTCCTGCTCGCCCTCGGCTGCCGCCAGGACATGCACGATCAGCCGAAATACGAGCCGCTCGAGGCCTCCGCCTTCTTCGCCGACGGCATGGCCTCGCGCCACCTTCCCGAGGGCACGGTGGCGCGCGGCCATCTCGCCGCCGACACCGTCTTCCACACCGGCAAGGACGCGGCCGGCGCCGCCGTCGCCGAGCTGCCGATGCCCGCCACCAAGCAGCTGCTGCAGCGCGGCCACCAGCGCTACGACATCTTCTGCTCCCCCTGCCACGGCCGCCTCGGCGACGGGCAGGGGATGGTGGCGCGCCGCGGCTTCAAGCAGCCGCCGTCGTTCCACGAGGACCGCCTGCGCGACTCGCCGGTCGGCTACTACGTCGACGTGATGACGCACGGCTTCGGCGTCATGCCGAGCTACGCGGTGGCCATCCCGCCCGAGGACCGCTGGGCGATCGCCGCCTACCTGCGCGCGCTGCAGCTGTCGCAGCGGGCGCACCTCGCCGACCTCACGCCCGCCGACCGCGCCGCCGTCGAGGCGGGCGTGAAGCCTGGCGCAGCCGCGGGGACCGAGGCTCACGGCCACGGCGCGCCGAGCGCGCCACCCGCAGGATCCGAGGTCGGCGCCTCGCCGAGCGGCGCCTCGGTAGGCCCCTCGATCGACGTAGGCGCCGGCGCTCCCGCCGCCGCGACTCCGCAGGTGAGCCCGCCCGCCGAGGGGCAGCCGCACTGAGCGCCCAGCGACCGACGACGCAGCCCATGGAACCCACCGCCCGCACTTCCACCGACTTCGCGCCGCCGCCCGAGCTGCGCCGGCTGCAGACGCCGTTCCTCATCGCCGGCGTCGTCGGGCTGGTGGTGACCGCGATCGGCTTCTTCGTCGACCGCCAGCACTTCTTCCAGGCCTGGCTGGTGGCCTGGCTGCTCTGGCTGAGCGTCGCCCTCGGCTGCCTCGGCCTCACCATGCTCCACCACCTCTCGCGCGGCGCCTGGGGGTTGATGGTGCGGCGGCCGTTCGAGGCCGGGGCGCGCACGCTGCCGCTGCTGCTCGTGCTCTTCCTCCCCGTGCTCTTCGGCATCCACGACCTCTACGAGTGGAGCCACACCGAGGTGGTGCGCGCCGACAAGATCCTCAGCCAGAAGGAGCCGTACCTCAACGTCACCTTCTTCGTGGTGCGCGCGGCCTTCTACTTCCTGGTCTGGATCGGGCTCGCCTGGTGGCTCGACGCGGCTGTCGCGCCGGCAGGACGAGAGCGGCGACCCGGCGCTCTTCCGCCGCATGCAAGGCATCTCCGCCGCCGGCTTCCTGCTGCTCGCGCTGACCGGCAGCTTCGCCTCGATCGACTGGCTGATGTCGCTCGACCCGCACTGGCAGTCGAGCCTCTACGGGCTCTGGTACTTCGCCGGGCTGGGGCTCTCGGGCCTCACCTTCACGGTCGTCGTCGCCAACTGGCTGCGCCAGCGCGAGCCGATGCGCGGCGCGCTGCGGCCGCAGCACTTCCACGACTACGGCAAGCTGTTCTTCGCCTTCACCATGCTGTGGGCGTACCTGTCCTTCTCGCAGTTCCTGCTCATCTGGGCGGGCAACCTGCCGGAGGAGATCCCCTTCTACCTGCGCCGCGCGCACGGCGGCTGGGGGATCGTCTCGGCGATCCTGCTGCTCGGCCACTTCGTGCTGCCGTTCCTCATCCTGCTCTCGGCCGACGTCAAGCGGCGCGGCGCGGTGCTGGTCAAGGTGGCGATCTGGATGCTCGCCATGCGCTGGCTCGACTACTTCTGGAACGTCGCGCCGACGCTGCAGGCGCTCCACGGCAACGGTCACGGCAGCATGTGGCTCAAGCTGTGGATCGACCTCGCGGCGATCGTCGGCCTCGGCGGCATCTGGGTGTGGTTCTACCTGCGCGCCCTCGCCGACCGGCCGCTGCTGCCGGTGAACGACCCCTACCTCGCCGAGGTGCTCGCACAATGAGTGAGCGCCGGCCCGGCATCCACCACGGCGAGACGGCCCTCGACCCCGCCGTGCAGCACGCGCACGAGGCGCCGTACGAGCCGCCGCACGAGTCGGTGGAGTTCGACCGCGAGATCCAGTACCACCAGCTGATCTGGATGGGCGTCTCGCTGCTGCTGATCGCCGTCGTCTCGGGCGTCCTCGTCTTCTTCCTGCTGCGCGGCTTCGTCACCTGGCGCGCCAAGGGCGCCGAGACGGCGCCGGTGATGCCGCCGCCCGCCGCCGTCGGCGGGCCGCAGCTGCTGGCGCGGCCGGAGCGCGAGCTCGACGAAGTGCGCACGGCCGAGAAGGAGCGGCTGTCGAGCTACGGCTGGGTCGACCAGGCGAGCGGCGTCGCCCACATCTCCATCGATCGCGCCATCGAGATCGTCGCCGAGCGCGGCTTGCCGACGCGGCCGCCGGCGCCGGCCGAGGCGTCCGCGGCGGCGCCGATGCCGACCGCGGCCGGTGCCGAGACCGCAGCCGGAGCCGCCACCGGACCGGCGCACGCCGCACCAGGTGCCTCGACGGGCGGCGCCGCCGCCGGCACGCCGGGCGCCGAGCCCGATGCGACGCCGCCGGAGGTGCGACGGTGAGGGCGGCGCGCCTGCTCGCCTCCTGCGCGCTGCTCGCGTGCGCTCGCCGCCGCCGGCGCACGCCGACGACCCCGCGGCCTCGGCGCTGCCGGCGGCGCTGCGCGACGTCGGCATCGACCAGAAGATGGGCGCGCAGCTGCCGCTCGACCTGCCCTTCCGCGACGAGAACGGCAAGCCCGTGCGCCTCGGCGACTACTTCGGCAAGAAGCCGGCGATCGTCATGCCGGTCTACTACAACTGCCCGATGCTCTGCCCGCTCGCCCTCGACGGCCTGGCGCGCTCGCTCAAGGTGCTCACCTTCGGCGCCAAGGACGACTACGAGCTGATCGTCTTCAGCTTCGACCCCAAGGACACGCCCGAGAGCGCGCGGCGCAAGAAGGTCGACGCGCTGCGCACCTTCGGCCGCACCGGCGGCGAGGCCGGCTGGCACTTCCTGACCGCCGACGCGCCGACGATCGCCGCCATGACCCGCGCCCTCGGCTTCCGCTACACCTTCGACCAGGCGCGCGGCCAGTTCGTGCACGCCTCGACGCTGGTGCTGGTGACGCCGCAGGGCAAGATCGCGCGCTACCTCTACACCAGCGAGCCGGCGCCCAAGGACCTGCGGCTCGCGCTCGTCGAGACCTCCGGCGGCCGCCTCGGCACCATGGCCGACCAGGTGCTCCTCTACTGCTTCCACTACGACGCCTCGACCGGCAAATACACGGCGCTCACCATGCGCCTGCTGCGCATCGCCGCCATCGTCACGATACTGGCGCTCGGCGGCTTCATCGCCTACATGCTGCGGCAGGAGCGCCGCGGGCCGTCTCGCCGCGGAGGGTGCCCGCTAGTCATGGGCTCGGAGTTCCCGCTCTTCCCCGAGGCGGCCTCGACGACCGCCGGCCAGGTCGACGCGCTCTACGTCTTCCTGGTGGCGATGAGCGCCTTCTTCTCGCTGCTCATCGCCGCCTCGGTCGTCTACTGCGCGGTCCGCTACCGCCGGCGCTCGCCCGACGAGGTGGGCGGCAGCTTCCACGCCAGCATGCTGCTGGAGGTGACCTGGACGATCATCCCGCTCGGCATCGTCCTCTTCCTCTTCTTCTGGGGCGCGCGCGTCTTCTTCCTGCTGGCCCTGCCGCCGCCCGACGCGCTCGAGCTCACCGCCACCGGCAAGCAGTGGATGTGGCGCTTCCAGCATCCCGACGGGCAGCGCGAGATCAACACCCTGCACGTGCCCACGGGCCAGCCGGTGAAGGTCGAGATGATCTCCGAGGACGTCCTCCACAGCCTCTACGTGCCGGCCTTCCGCACCAAGATGGACGTCGTGCCCGGGCGCTACACGACGCTCTGGTTCGAGCCCACGAAGCCCGGCACCTACCACCTCTTCTGCGCCGAGTACTGCGGCACCCAGCACTCGGGGATGGTGGGCTGGGTGACCGTGCTCACCCCCGAGGACTACGAGCGCTGGCTCGCCGGCGGCGCCGCGGCCGACAAGCCGCCGGCGGAGGCGGGCGCCGACCTCTTCGCCTCGATCGGCTGCAACACCTGCCACGTCGAGGCCGGCGGCGGCCGCGCGCCGTCGCTGCGCGGCGTCTACGGCCAGCCGGTGCAGCTCGCCAACGGGCAGACGGTGGTCGCCGACGCCACCTACCTGCGCCGCTCGATCCTCGAGCCGCCGGCGGAGCTCGTCGCCGGCTACCAGCCGATCATGCCGACCTACAAGGGGCAGATCAGCGAGGAGAACCTCTTCAAGCTGGTCGCCTACATCAGGAGCCTGAGCGACGCCGGCCGCGCGGCGACGCCGGCAGCCCCAGTGGCGCCGGCCGCGGCCGTTGCGCCGGTCGCTGCAGCGCCGGCCGCCGGCACGGAAGGAGTCCATCCATGAGCGCCGCCGTCGCCACGCGCACCCTGCGGCCGAACTACCTCAACGCCGCCTACGGCGTGAAGAGCTGGCTGCTGACCAAGGACCACAAGCGGATCGCCCTGCTCTACCTCGCGTCGGTGACGCTCTTCTTCGCCGTCGGCGGCATCTTCGCCGGCCTCATCCGCCTCGAGCTGCTCACCCCGCAGGGCGACCTCGTCACCTCCGACACCTACAACCGGCTGTTCACCATGCACGGCGTGGTGATGATCTTCTTCTTCCTCATCCCGGTGGTGCCGGCGGTGCTCGGAAACTTCCTGCTGCCGCTGATGCTGGGCGCCAAGGACCTCGCCTTCCCCAAGATCAACCTGCTCTCCTGGTACGTCTACATGGTCGCCGGCGGGCTCGGCACCTACGCGCTCATCCAGGGCGGCGCCGACACCGGCTGGACCTTCTACCCGCCCTTCTCGACCCGCTTCTCCAACTCGCCGGTGACGCTCGTCGCCCTCGCCGGCTTCACCGCCGGCTTCTCGTCGATCCTGACGGCGCTCAACTTCATCGTCACCGTCCACCGCATGCGGGCGCCGGGGCTCACCTGGTTCCGGCTGCCGCTCTTCGTGTGGGCGACCTACGCCACCAGCGTCATCATCATGCTCGCCACCCCGGTGCTGGCGATCACGCTGGTGATGCTGATGCTCGAGCGCTCGCTCCACCTCGGCATCTTCGACCCCAACCTGGGCGGCGACCCGGTGCTCTTCCAGCACCTCTTCTGGTTCTACTCGCACCCGGCGGTCTACATCATGATCCTGCCGGCGATGGGCGTCGTCAGCGAGCTGATCGCCGCCTTCGCCCGCAAGCGGGTGTTCGGCTACTCCTTCGTCGCCTTCTCGTCGATGGCGATCGCGGTGCTCGGCTTCCTGGTCTGGGGGCACCACCTCTTCGTCTCCAGCCAGACCGCCTTCGCCGGCACCCTCTTCTCGGTGATCACCATGCTGGTCGCCGTGCCCTCGGCGATCAAGGTCTTCAACTGGGCGGCGACGCTCTACCGCGGCTCGGTGTCGTGGCAGACGCCGATGCTCTACGCCATCGGCTTCCTCGGCCTGTTCACCATCGGCGGCCTGACGGGAGTCTTCCTCGCCACCATGGGCTTCGACGTGCACGTGCACGACACCTACTTCGTGGTGGCGCACTTCCACTACATCATGGTGGGCGGCACGCTGATGGGCTACCTCGGCGGCCTCCACTACTGGTGGCCGAAGATGACCGGCCGGCTCTACCCCGAGTTCTGGGGGCGGATCTCGGCGATCCTGGTGTTCGTCGGCTTCAACCTCACCTTCTTCCCCCAGTTCGTGCTCGGCTACCTCGGCATGCCGCGCCGCTACCACGCCTACCCGCCGGAGTTCCAAGTGCTCAACGTGCTGTCGACGGCGGGGGCGACGGTGCTCGGCGTCGGCTACTTCCTGCCCATGGTCTACCTGGTGTGGTCGATGCGCTACGGCAAGAAGGCGGGCGCCAACCCGTGGGGCGCGGTGGGGCTCGAGTGGGAGACCAGCTCGCCGCCGCCCACCTTCAACTTCGACACGCCGCCGGCGGTCGACCACGAGGCCTACGACTACGTCCGCGGCGAGGAGAAGCAAGTTGCGGCTTGAGGAGCGGCGCGTGAGCGCGCGGCGGAGGAGGACGGCCCATGGCGGCTGCTGACGCCCGGCCGCACGGCGGCGTCCTGCCGTCCGACTCGCACCCGGCGCACGCGCACGACACGCACGGCGGCGTGCTGGCGCACCACTTCGACAGCCTCGAGCAGCAGCGCGACGCCTCGACGCTCGGGATGTGGGCCTTCGTGGCGCAGGAGGCGATGTTCTTCGGCGGCCTCTTCACCGCCTACATCGTCTACCGCTTCCTCTGGCCGCAGGCCTTCCACCTCGGCAGCCACGAGCTCAACGTCCTGCTCGGCGGCGTCAACACCGCCGTGCTCATCACCTCCTCGCTCACCATGGCGATGGCGGTGTGGGCGGCGCAGACCGGCCGCCGCAAGCAGCTCACCGGCTGGCTGACGCTGACGCTGCTGCTCGGCCTCGCGTTCCTGGTGGTCAAGTACTTCGAGTACGCAGAGAAGTTCCACCACCACCTGGTGCCCGGCGCGCACTTCTCGATGCCGCAGGCGGGCGCCGAGGCGCCGCACGTGCAGCTCTTCTTCTGCCTCTACTTCGCGATGACGGGGATGCACGCCCTCCACATGATCATCGGCGCCGGCATCCTGCTCGTCTACATCCCGCAGGCCTGGCGCGGCAAGTTCACCCCCGAGTACGCGCACCCGGTGGAGCTGTTCGGTCTCTACTGGCACTTCGTCGACATCGTGTGGATCTTCCTCTTCCCGCTGTTGTATCTCCTGGGAAGGAATTGACGCCATGCCGCGCCTGCACATCGACAAACCCGGCGATTACCCGCTCGCCCACCAAGTCATCCCGGTGCGCGTCTACCTCGCCGTCTTCACGGCCCTGCTCGTGCTCACCGCGCTCACCGTCTGGGTCGCTTTCCAGCACCTCGGCGACCCCTGGAACGACGTCGTCGCCATCGCCGTCGCCATCACCAAGGCGACGCTGGTCGTGCTCTTCTTCATGCACGTCAAATACAGCACCGCCATGGTGCGGCTGACGGTGATCTCCGCAGTGCTCTTCCTGCTCACCCTCTTCGGCATCACCTGGTCCGACTACTGGGCCCGCAAAGTGCCGGCGATCAAGGTGCAGCAGACGGACTACGAAGTGCGGAAGTAGCGGGCGACTGGCGGCGACAGCAGTGGCGCGCGGGCGTCCGTTGCACCCTCGACACTAGCGGCAGCTTTCCGCCTGCCCAGTCGGTTTGCTGCTGTCGTTGTGGCGCGCCGTCGCCTGCCCGGCAGCTGTGACCGTCGATCTCTCGGACGTGGCCGCTCGCCACTCCGTGCGGGTGCCGCGGCGCCCCTATTCAACCTACTACGTGCCGCATCCGGGCGGCGCCTGAGCAGAGCAAGGTCGCTATTGACGGTGCAACGAGCCAGAACGTGTCGTCGAATGTAGAGTTGGCGACACTTGCACCAGCGCTCTCTAAGAATGGCGCCTCCCTGCAACAATGATCGTTACTCCAGAAGAGATCGCTGAAGTCTCGAAGCTGCTCGAGCAGCTTCATGAGTATTGGGCACTCAGCGATGACGAGGCCGACTTACGAACACCACCGGCCGAGCCTGTGTTCTTCGCGAACCGCCCGCACCTCCTCATGACCTTGGGCTATGACAATTACCGAACCTTTACGTACGACCCTGCTTTGCCTCTCAAGGAACTTCCGCCCGTCGATGCGGCATTGGCATTCGACCTCGAGTGCTTCTACCGTCATCACGCGAGCGGCGCATGGCATTGGTTCGAAGGCATCACAGATCACTGTGGACTAGGCGAGGAAGCTCCAGGACATGCGCCGTGGGTGCGCTTCTGGGGGCCACAGGACACTCGCCGCTACGTTCCCATCGAGGATTGGCTCCGTCAACTTCGCCGCACCGAGCATGCACCAGACTCCCTGCACCGCTCCCTTTTACTGGCGCCGTCCTGGACTCCTCAGCGTCAGCTCCAGCAGGAGGTCGAACTCGCCTCGAAACTGCCGGAGTTTGTACGCGATCTCAACTCTCAAGTACCCGATCTTCGGTCCGTTCATTGGCGTCAGCTCGAGGAACTCGTAGCGGAGCTCCTGCGTTCTCTAGGCATGCAAATCCAGGTAACACCACGATCCCACGATGGAGGGCGTGACATCATCGCTCGCGGAGAGCTTGTTCCTGGCGAACCACTATTAGTAGCAGTCGAAGTCAAGCAAAAAGCCGTTATCGGAATTCACGACCTGCAGCGCTCCCTCTGGGCGAACCGCCACTTCTCGTCATTGATGCTCGCCACCGCGGGCCGCTTCTCTTCTGGCGTCGTTAAAGAGGCGCAGATCCCCGAGAACCGATATCGCCTTATCCTCAAAGATGGGGTGGCACTTGGCCAGTGGGTCGCCCTCCATCGCAGAAAGCTCGCACTTGGGCCTCGTCACTAGTGAAGGAAATAATACCCGGGCATTCGCTCGAATATTGCCGGTGAACTCATACTCCGTTAGAGCGGCTCTGAACCGTCGTTGATATGCCAACAGTACTGAACCCCGAATGCGAAGCGCGGCTTCTCGCCATTCTTGAGGCCGAGTTACCCAAGGCCATTGTCGATCACGGCCAGTTCGTGCGCTCGGCTTCGCTCGCAGGACTCCATGAGGGCAACAACGCACTACCTACCAAAACCCGCGCTCAGTTCGCCGAATGGGTCTCGGATAACCCATTCTCGTCATTCATCGATGGGCTGCTTACGGCCAGAGTACTTCGCGAATTCCCATTTGAGCCCAAGACTTCCGCCAAGCTCGTCGACCTCCCTGGATACTCAGACGTCCCCTTGCTCGCCAAACACCTCTTGGCGGCCTTCAGTTCTTTGCCCTGGCGCTACACACTCTTCTTCCCTCTTTCCCTCCAGGCAAACGAGGAGGACCATGACACCACTCGCGAATACCCGCTCACCGACGACGCGAGCCTGATCGCGCCCGGGCAGGACTTTGTCAACGCGTTTCCCGTCCTACCGGATGAGGAGCCGATCACGCCCCGGCTTACTGACCGCGATGTCGGACCTCGCAGTTGGGCACACAATCGGTACTACCTGAAGATGACACTTAGCGGCTTCATCGAAGATTTGGTCTCCACTCGCCCGATCGAGGAAGCCTCCTTCTTCCTGCGCTCTCTCGCGGGCCTTCTCCTCTCTTCTACAGCCGTCGAGTCCAAGACCACATACCCAATCCCGCCAACCGAGAGTCCCTTCTTCACCTACCGGACCGACGCCACCGGCAACTATCTCCTCGGCTCGCACATGCTCGCGAGCGACTATTCGGAGAAGCTCCGGACGCTTCAATGGGTGGAGGTTGCGGACTTTCAGGGCCCAAAGTGGCCACAATGGATGGACTACTTTCAGAGGCGACTCCGACCCGCGCTTACTACTGCACATGAGCAGAATGCTGTCCGAAGGGCGGCCCAATGGTACTTCGACAGCGAATGCGGTAGGAACGAGCTGCTGCAGTTTGTTCAGGCCACTGTGGCAATCGAGATTCTGCTCGGTAACAAGCCGACCTCCGATGTCGTTGGAATTGCCGAACTTCTCGCGAATCGCTGTGCGTATCTTCTGGCTGGCAGCCACGATGAGCGCTCTCGCATACTTCGCGATATGAAGGCTCTCTACGACACGCGCTCCGCCATCGTTCATCGGGGTAAGCACCGCCTCACAAGGGATGAGTCGGTCCAGTTGATGAGGCTACAGTTCTACTGCAGGATGGCTATCGGCAAGGAGATGCACCTCTTGGTCAAGAACGTCGGCGCACCCGAGTGAGAGCCGCCTAAAACCCCTCGTTGCGGCGGACGCTGAACTCATATCCCGTCAGGCGTCCTTCGGCGAATTCGTGGTACAGCCACCGCTCGAATCAGAGCTGCTAGGCTCAGCCCGTGACACCTACCAGACTTCGCGAGGGACCGTACCGCTTCTTCTTCTTCGCGAACGAGGGCAACGAACCTCCACATATCCATGTCGCGCGCGACGACAACGAGGCGAAGTTTTGGCTGGATCCTGTGGCACTCGCCGCCTCGGGAGGCTTCCGAGCGCACGAGCTGAGGACAATCCAGAGGATCGTCGAAGACAATCAGGCTTACCTACTGGAGCAATGGCATGAGTTCTACCGCCGTTGACACCACCCCGCTGGCTACCGACGTCCAAGTCACAGAGGACCAACTGCGTGTCGACCTTGCCGATGGTCGCTCCATCTTCGTGCCCATCGTGTGGTTTCCGAGGCTTCTCAAGGCTGAGTTCCGCCGCTCGTGCCCATTGGCAGCTCATCGGTAGAGGGATTGGCATTCATTGGCCCGATATCGACGAAGACATTAGCGTCGCGGGGCTACTCCGGGGAGAGGCTTCAGCCGAGCGCCCCAGGCACGACGCCTAACCCCTCTTGCAGCGGACGCTGAACTCACATCCCGCTTTGATATGAGCAAACAAGCGATCACCATCCTCCTGGCTACGCTGCAGGCGGCACTCTGGCCGTCCAGTGCCGCGGCGAGCCCGGCGGCCGAGGCGAACGCGCGGTGGCTGCCTCTCGAATGCGCTGCGATGCTCGACTCGTCCCTGCCCGAGGAGAGCAACGGAACCGTCGAGGCGCGCTGGAATCAAGCCTACCGGCGCGGGTACGCGGCCATCGAGCAAGGCGATCTCGACGGTGCCCTGAAGAGCCTTTGCGAGGCGCTCGCGGCGGCTCGTGGTTTCGACCGCGGCGACGTGCGGTGGGCCGAGACTTTCGACGAGCTCGGCCTGCTCAGCTTCCAGCGCGGCGACATCGGTCGCGCGGAGGCGCTGCAGGGCGCAGCCGCGGCGGAGATCCTGCTCGCCCTCGGACCATCCGCTCGCGACCAACCGGCCGCCGAGAAGGATCGCTGCAGCTTGTCGCTGCGCACCTATCTCGGGCGCCTCGCTCTCGTCTACGAGCGGCAGGGACGGGCCGCCGAGATGCGGGAGCTCGAGGGCGCTCCTTATCGCATCCTCGGCATGGGCTACGTGCCCGCTCCCGCGGTGCTCGCTCGTCTCGACTGGCTGATCTCGCGGTACCTGCTGGCCGAGGACATGAAGGCGGCGGACTGGTTGTCGAAGCTGCGGCGACGGCTGCAGGCCGAGTCTGCCGAACGCTGAGCAGCGCGACGGCTCAGCCGCGGAGGCTGGCGCGCGCCGCTTCGGCCGCCTCGGGGAGCTCGGCTTCGCCGGTGATGCAGATGCCGAGGTCGCGGAGCAGGCCGTCGGCGACGTCGTAGATCCAGCCGTGGACGGCGAGCTCCTGGCCGCGGGCCCAGACGTCCCTCACCACGGTCGTCTGGCTGACGTTGACGACCTGCTCGATGACGTTGAGCTCGCACAGGCGCGCGTGGCGCGCCGTCTCGTCGGCGAGCGGCGCCAGGTGCTCGACGCTGCGGTGCATGACGTCCTGCACGTGGCGCAGCCAGTTGTCGACCAGCCCGAGCTTCTCGTGGCGCAAGGCGGCGAGCACGCCGCCGCAGCCGTAGTGGCCGCAGACGACGACGTGGCGCACGCGCAGCACGTCGACGGCGAACTGGATGCTCGACAGGCAGTTGAGGTCGGTGTGGACGACCAGGTTGGCGACGTTGCGGTGGACGAACATCTCGCCCGGCAAGAGGCCGACGATCTGGTTCGCCGGCACGCGGCTGTCCGAGCAGCCGATCCACAGGTAACCCGGCGCTTGCTGCGCCGTCAGCCGCGCGAAGAAGTCGGGATCCTCGCGCGTCATCTCTTCCGCCCAGGCGCGGTTGTTGGCGAAGAGCTGGCGGAGCAGTCGCATGGCTGGTCGGCGCGCGGCTGGCGGAGCTGCGGCTATCGGGGCAACGGCTGCGACGCGGCGGACAGCAGCCGGTAAGTCGACCGGCCGTCGCCTTCAGTCGTCACTCGCATGCGGTAGGCGTACGTCTTGCCGGTTGGATCCTGGCCGCCGTAGGTCAGTGTCGGGCTGTGGATGAGCAGCGCCAGCTCCCGGCCGGCCTCGACCGGTGAGTCGCCGCTTACTACCTCGTCGACGCGAACGCGCATTCGGAAGTGCGGATCGACGTCGAGGACGAGCGCCGGCCCCTCGGCGGCCTCATCCGTCGCTTGCTCGAGCGTGGTGGCAACGAACGCGCTCGCGCTCGCGGCTGTCTTCGGGCACTTGCAGCCCAGCGCCTCGGTCCAGCCGTTGTCGATCCAGTGCCAGTAGCCGGGATAGAGCCAGAGGCAGATCCGATGGTCGGTGGTCTTGCCGAGGTCGAGCGAGAAGGTCTCGAAGGGCCGGCCGTCGAGCGTCACTCGCACACGCGCCCGCCGCGCCGTGGGCAGGTCGCGGACGGCGGCCATCTCGCCCGCGCGCACCGTCGCCCGGAGCTTCGCCGTTGACGTGGAAACGGAAGACCGAGTCGCGCGACGGTCGCCCAGGTTGTCTGCGACATGTTGGGCTCAGAGGCTGGCGTCGCGGCTCGGAAAGGTGCGATGCAGATCGCGCCGTCGAGCGCCTCGTCGGCCGGGCGTGATCCAGGCGACTCGGCGGCCTGCGCCAGCGGGCTCGCGGAAACGACCGTGGCAACGAATGCGGCGACGACCAGGGCGCGCATGACGAGTCCAGCGTAGCAAACGCTGCACGCCCAGCCATGCCCGCCGCCGCTGCTAGGATCTCGGCTCCTCCTCTGCCGACGCGATGCAGCCCTTCCGCCCCTCGCTCGTCTCCTGGAACCTGACGAAGCGCTGCAATCTGCGCTGTCCGCACTGCTACATGGAGGCGGGCAAGGCGGCGGCGCAGGAGCTGTCGACCGAGGAATGCCTGGCGGTGCTCGGCGAGCTGACCGCCCTCGGCACGGAGATGGTGATCCTGACCGGCGGCGAGCCGCTGCTGCGGCGCGACGTCTACGACATCGCCAGCGCCGCCTCCGCCGCCGGCCTCTGGGTGGTGATGGGCACCAACGGCGTGCTGGTCACCGACGCCGTCGCCGCCAAGATGGTCGAGTGCGGCGTGCGCGGCGTCGCCATAAGCCTCGACTCGATCGACGCCGAGCGCCACGACGGCTTCCGCGGCGGCCGCGGCGCCTTCGCCGCTTCGGTGCGCGCCCTCGAGGTCTGCCGCGCGCGCGGCCTCGAGGTGCTGGTGCAGACGACGGTGATGGAGGAGAACTACGACGAGGTCGAGCCGCTGCTCGAGCTGGCGCAGCGGCTGGGCGCCTGGTCGTTCAACCTCTACTTCCTGGTCAAGACCGGCCGCGGCGAGACCATGCACGAGCTCTCGCCGCTGCGCGGCGAGGCGATGCTGCGCCGCCTCGTCGCGCTGCAGCAGCAGTACCGGCCGATGCTCGTGCGCGCCAAGTGCGCGCCGCACTTCAAGCGCATCGCCTACGAGGAAGGCGAGGCGGGGCTCGACAGCGGCGGCTGCATGGCAGGGGTCGACTACTGCCGGATCACGCCGGAGGGCGACGTCACCCCCTGCCCCTACATGACCGCCGTCGCCGGCAACGTCCGCGACGACGGCGGCTTCGCCCGCGTCTGGCGCGAGTCGGCGCTCCTGCAGTCTCTGCGCGACCCCGCGCTCCTCGGCGGCCGCTGCGGCGCCTGCGAGTTCCGCGAGCTGTGCGGCGGCTGCCGCTGCCGCGCCTACGCCCACACCGGCGACGTGCTGGCCGAGGACCCCGGCTGCACCTACGTGCCCACCGGCGTGCCGCTCGACGAGCGTCCGCTGGTGTGGAGCCCGGCCGCCCGCGCCCGCCTCGAGCGCATCCCCATCGCCTTCATCCGCGGCAAGGTCGAGCGCGGCGTCGAGGCCTTCGCCCGCCGCCAGGGCGTCGCCGGTAGTGACGCCCGAGCTGATGGAGGCGGCGATCCAAGGCAGTGGCCGCGCGCCGGCGTTTGGGGGCAGGGAGCCGCTGGCTCCCGGCATCGCAGGCCGACGCCTGAGACGTCGGCGAGCGTGGTAGTGCCCTCCGGGTCGCGCGGGCAAGCATAGGGTTACCATCGAGACGTGGTCACCGCCGCTCCGCGGGGTGCATTACACCTACGAGCAGTACCTCTTGCTCGAGCGGGACAGCCCCACCAAGCACGAGTACCTCGACGGCGAGATGTACGCACTCGCGGGAGGCACACCGGAGCACGCTTGGTTGGCGGCGTGGCGATCGAGCTGCTCGGCAACCAGCTCCCGCCGGCTGCCTGCGTCTACACGTCCGATCTGCGGGTCCGCGTCCCAGCGAGCGGGCTTTCGACCTACCCGGACGCACGGTCGTCTGCGGACCCGATGCAGCGCGCACGGCGAGGACCCGCTGGCCGTGGTGAACCCGGTTCTGCTCGTGGAGATCACCAGCCACTCGACCGAGGACTACGACCGCGGCGAGAAGCTGCGCCACTACCAACAGCTCTCCACCGTGCGCGAGGTGATGATCGTTTCCCACCGCGGCCGCAGGTCGCCGTTCACCGCTGGGAGCCCACCGGCGCCTGGAGCGTCAGCGAGGCGAGCGCCGGCCAGGTGATCGAGCTCGTCTCGGTCGCCGCCCGCATCGCGATCGACGAGCTCTACAGGGACGCGCTGAAAGATACCGGCCGCTGAGGGCGGTGCGAGGCGAACCGTGGTCGACCGCTCCGCTGGGGCTGTCGCATGGGTCGTGAGCCGGGCCTCGCGGCCGAGGCGCCGCGCCCGCCCTCCACTTGACCGCCCTCCGCCCCTTTGCTAAGAAGCGGGCGCCAAAGCGCAGGGCAATCAGTCGGGACAGCGATCGAGCCGGGCACCAGCCGCGGGGGAGCTGAATGGCAGAGGCCGTCCTTCATGACGTCGGACACCATCCTGACGTCGATCCGATCGACCACCGCCCCCCGCTCATCCTCGGCGCCCCGGATTTTCACTCCATCACCGAGGCGGTAGCCCGCCCGATCGAGTGGAAGCCGCCGCTCGGCTGGTGGATCGTCCTCGGCATCTCGCTGTCGATGCTGGCGTTGCTCGGCGTCGCCGTGGCCTGGCTGTTCTGGGAGGGGATCGGCATCTGGGGCAACCAGATCCCGGTGGCCTGGGCCTGGGACATCACCAACTTCGTCTTCTGGGTCGGCATCGGCCACGCCGGCACGCTGATCTCGGCGGTGCTCTTCCTCGTCCGCCAGCGCTGGCGCACCTCGATCAACCGTGCCGCCGAGGCGATGACCCTGTTCGCCGTCGCCTGCGCCCTGCTCTTCCCCACCATCCACACCGGCCGGCCCTGGCTGGACTACTGGATGATGCCCGTCCCCAACCAGATGGCGATGTGGCCGCAGTTCCGCAGCCCGCTGATGTGGGACGTCTTCGCGGTCTCCATCTACGGCACGGTGTCGCTGCTCTTCTGGTACGTCGGCCTGATCCCCGACCTGGCGACGATGCGCGACCGCGGCAAGCCGGGCAGCCTGGGGCAAAAGCTCTACGGGGCTTTCGCCCTCGGCTGGCGCGGCAGCCACCGGCAGTGGCATCACTACGAGCGCGCCTACCTGCTGCTCGCCGGCCTCGCCACGCCGCTGGTGCTGTCGGTGCACTCGGTGGTGTCGTTCGACTTCGCCACCTCGCAGCTGCCCGGCTGGCACACCACGATCTTCCCGCCCTACTTCGTCGCCGGCGCCATCTTCTCGGGGCTCGCGATGGTGATCACGCTGATGTCGATCTGCCGCGTGGCGTTCAAGATGGAGCACATCATCAACATGCTCCACTTCGACCGCATGGCGCGGCTCATCCTCGCCACCGGCTCGATCGTCGGCTACGCCTACGCCACCGAGTTCTTCGTCGCCTGGTACAGCGGCAACCTCTACGAGTTCTTCACCTTCAAGAACCGCGCGATGGGCCCCTACGCCTGGGCCTACTGGACGATGGTGACCTGCAACGTGGTGGTGCCGCAGCTCTTCTGGTTCAAGAAGCTCCGCGTGCACATGCCGACGCTGTTCATCGCCTCGATCTTCATCAACATCGGCATGTGGTTCGAGCGCTTCGTCATCATCGTCACCTCGCTGCACCGCGACTTCATGCCCGCCAACTGGGACTACTTCCGGCCGACGATCTGGGACATCTCGACCCTGATCGGCAGCTTCGGGCTCTTCTTCACCCTCTTCACGCTGTTCGTGCGCTTCCTGCCGATGGTGGCGATGGCCGAGGTGAAGGGCGTGCTGCCGCAGGCGCACGCCCAGCCGCACGTGACGCCGCCGTCGGTGCCCTACCGGCAGGAAGAAGGAGCGCGGGCGTGAGCGCGGGCGTGAGCGCGGCCGCGGCGAGCTCGACCGGGGGACTCTGGGGAGTGCTGGCGGAGTTCGATTCGCCGGCGTCGCTCTACCGCGCCGCCGAGCGCGTGCGCGACGCCGGCTTCGAGAAGTGGGACGCGCACAGCCCGTTCCCGATCCACGGCCTCGAGCGCGCCATGGGCCTCAAGCGGTCGATGGTACCGCTCGCCGTGCTCGCCCTCGGCCTCGGCGGCGCAGCGGCGGGGATGGGGCTCCAGTGGTGGGTGGCGACGAAGGCCTACCCGCTCGTCGTCTCCGGCAAGCCGTTCTTCAGCTGGCCGGCCTTCGTGCCGATCATGTTCGAGTGCGGGGTGCTCGGCGGCGCGGCCGGCGCGGTGCTCGGTTTCCTCGGCCTGTCGAAGCTGCCCCAGCACTGGCACCCGCTCTTCAACAGCAAGCGCTTCGAGCGGGCGACCGACGACCGCTTCTTCATCTCCATCGAGGCGGCCGACGCCAAGTTCGACCGCGGCGAGACGGTGCGGCTGCTCGAGCGCGCCGGCGCCAGCGCCGTCGAGCTGGTGGAGGACGGCAAGTGAGCGCGGCGCACTCCGACCACCAGACCGGCGGCGACCACACCGGCATGCCCCACGGGCACGATCCGCACGCGCGGCCGAGCCTCGACCAGGCGCAGGTGGCGCTGCCGCGCGAAGGCTGGGGCGCGCGCCTGCCGCTCGTCGGCGGCGTCCTCGCCTTGCTGCTGCTCGCCGTCACCTTCGTCGTCGGCCGCGGGCAGGAGGCGCAGCTCTACCGCTCCTACCTGCTCAACTGGACCTACTTCGCCATGCTGGGGCTCGGCGGCCTCTTCTTCGTGCTCATCCAGCACCTGACGCGCGCCGGTTGGAGCGTCGTCGTGCGGCGGCTCGCCGAGGCGGTCGGGGCCACGCTGCCGGTGCTCGCCGTGCTCTTCGTACCGATCGCCTTCGGCGTGCGCTTCGTCTACCCGTGGGCGAGCGCCGACGCAGCCCACGACCACGTCCTCGCGCACAAGGCGCCGTGGCTCACGCCCGGCCCCTTCCTCATCCGCTCGGCGATCTACCTGGTGCTCTGGGCCTTCCTCGGCTGGTGGTTCTGGCGCCAGTCGGAGCGGCAGGACCGCATGGGCGCCCTGCAGCTCACGCGGCGCATGCAGTCGGTGTCGGCGCCGGCGACGGTCGTCTTCGCGCTCACCCTCACCTTCGCCGCCTTCGACTGGATCATGTCGCTGGCGCCGCGCTGGTACTCGACGGTGTTCGGCGGCTACCTCTTCGCCGGCCTGGCGATGTCGTGCTTCGCCCTCCTCATCGTGCTGGCGCTGCTGCTGCAGAAGCGCGGCATGCTCGGGGGCGTGGTCACCATGGACCACTTCCACGACCTCGGCAAGCTGATGTTCGCCTTCGTCGTCTTCTGGGCCTACATCGCCTTCTCGCAGTTCATGCTGCAGTGGTACGCCAACATGCCCGAGGAGACCAACTGGTTCGCCGAGCGGCTCGGCCACGGCTGGCTGCCGGCGACGCGCGCGCTCGCCATCGGCCACTTCGTGCTGCCCTTCTTCTTCCTGCTGCTGCGCGACGTCAAGCGGCACCCGGTCGGGCTGCTCGTCTCCTCGCTCTGGCTGCTGCTCATGCAGTGGCTCGACCTCTACTGGCTGATCATGCCCGGGCTGTACCATGAGGGCCCCCGGCTGCACCTGCTCGACGTGCTGACCTTCCTCGCCCTCGGCTCCGCCTTCGTCGCCGCCCTGGCCTGGACGCTGCGGCGGGAGGCGCTGGTGCCGGTGAACGATCCGCGGCTCGCCGAGTCGCTGGCTTTCGAGAACGTTTGAGCCCCCCGTCAAGGAGCTCCGCACGATGACCGACGCTGCCACGCACGCACACCCCGAGACCGGCGCGGCCCACGCCCACGGGCACGACCCGCACGGTCACGAGCACCATGAGCTCGGTTTCTGGCGCAAGTACGTCTTCTCCGTCGACCACAAGACGATCGGCATCCAGTACGCCGTCACCGGCCTGCTGTTCCTGCTCTTCGGCTTCAGCCTGATGTGGCTGATGCGCTGGAACCTGGCGTTCCCCGGCAAGGCGCTGCCCTTCCTCGGCAAGCTGCTCGGCGAGACGCGCATGCCGGGCGGCTCGATGCTGCCCGAGTTCTACAACCAGCTCGGCGCCATGCACGGCACCATCATGGTGTTCCTCGGCGTCGTGCCGCTCGCCGTCGGCGGCTTCGGCAACTTCGTCGTGCCGCTGCAGATCGGCGCCCCCGACATGTCCTTCCCGCGGCTCAACATGCTCTCGTACCACGCCTACTTCTGGGGCGGCGTGGTGATGCTCGGCAGCTTCTTCGCTCCCGGCGGCGCGGCGCAGGGCGGTTGGACCTCCTATCCGCCGCTGTCGAACATCATCCCCACCGGGCAGACGTTGTGGATCATCGGCATGTTGTTCCTGATCACCTCGTCGCTGCTCGGCGCGGTCAACTTCATCACCACCATCATCCAGCTGCGGGCGCCGGGGCTCAGCTTCTGGCGGCTCCCCTTCTTCGTCTGGGCGCAGTTCGTCACCGCCTTCCTGCTGCTGCTCGCGTTCCCCGCCCTGCAGGCGGCCGGCATCATGCAGCTGATGGACCGCGTCGCCAACACCAGCTTCTTCATGCCGTCGGGCCTGGTGGTGTCGGGCGAGGTGCTGCAGATCTCCGGCGGCGGCAGCCCGCTGCTCTGGCAGCACCTCTTCTGGTTCCTCGCCCACCCCGAGGTCTACGTGCTGATCCTGCCGGCGATGGGCATCGTCGCCGAGGTGATCGCCAACAACACCCGCAAGCCGCTGTGGGGCTACCGGCCGCTGGTCCTCTCCGTGCTCGCCATCGGCGCGCTGTCGTTCGTCGTCTGGGCGCACCACATGTTCATGACCGGCATGGGCACGGTGATGTCGACCTTCTTCCAGACGACGACGATGATCATCTCGATCCCCTCGGTGATCATCCTCACCTGCCTCATCCTGTCGCTGTGGGGAGGCTCGATCCGCTTCACCCCGGCGATGCTGTTCGCGCTCGCCTTCCTGCCCATGTTCGGCATCGGCGGCTTGACCGGCCTGCCGCTCGGCCTGTCGAGCCCCGACATCCACTTCCACGACACCTACTACGTCATCGCCCACTTCCACTACGTGGTGGCGCCGGGGACGCTGTTCGCGCTCTTCGCCGGCGTCTACTACTGGTACCCGAAGGCGACCGGGCGCTACCTGTCGACCAAGCTGGCGCACCTGCACTTCTGGCCCAGCCTGCTGTTCATCAACGGCGTCTTCATGCCGATGTTCATCCAGGGCCTCGCCGGCATGCAGCGGCGGCTCTACGACGGCGGCGCCGTCTACACCCACACCGCGCACGTGCTGTGGTGGCACAAGGTGATCTCGTTCTCGGCGTGGGGCCTGGCGCTGGCGCAGATCCCCTTCATCATCAACTTCTTCATCAGCAGGAAGCGCGGCGCCGAGGCGCCGGCCAACGCCTGGGACGCCACCACCCTCGAGTGGGCGGCCCCGTCGCCGCCGCCGCACGGCAACTTCGCCGTCGAGCCGGTCGTCTACCGCGGGCCGTACGAGTACAGCGTCCCCGGCCACGGCAGCGACTTCTACCCGCAGTTCGAGCCGGGCCCGGAGACGGCGTCGCCGATCCCGGGCACTCCCCACCCCGTGCAGGCTTAGGAGTCACGATGTCGAGCGCCATTCCGTACACCGTCGAGACGCGGCCGGACACCGGCCTCAACAACGTCAAGCTGGGGATCTGGCTCTTCCTCGCCTCCGAGGTGATGCTGTTCGGCTCGCTGTTCGCCGGCTACATCCTGCTGCGCACCGGCAACCCGGCGTTCGGCAAGGGCAGCGAGCTGCTGTCGGTGCCGATGGCCACCCTCAACACCGTGGTGCTCATCACCTCCTCGGTGACCATGGTGATGGCCTGGGTGGCGGCGATGGAGCGCAACCTCGGCAAGTTCCGCCTCTTCATGGGCAGCACGGTGGCGCTCGGCGCCGTCTTCATGGTGGTCAAGTACATCGAGTACTCGGCCAAGTTCGAGCACGGCGCGCCGCCGGCGTACAGCACCTTCATGGCCTGCTACTTCACCTTCACCGGCCTGCACGCGCTGCACGTGCTGGGCGGCATGATCGTCAACTTCTACTTCGGCTTCCCGGGCGCCAAGATGATGGCGACCGACCCGCAGCAGTTCGCCAACCGGGTGGAGACGGCCGGTCTCTTCTGGCACTTCGTCGACCTGGTGTGGATCTTCCTGTTCCCCGTGCTCTACCTGCTCAACTTCGGGCCGCCGGCGGCGCACTGACCGGCGCCGCGGAGAGGTGACCATGGACGCCGCTGCCAGCCACGATCACGTCGACCTCAAGAAGCACGTCCGCACCTACCTGATGGTGTTCGGCGCGCTGATGGTGCTGACGCTGGTCACCGTCGGCGTGCGCTACCTGCACATGCCGGTGCCGGCGGCGATCCTGGTGGCGCTCGCCATCGCGATGGTGAAGGGCTCGCTCGTCGCCTGCTACTTCATGCACCTGATCTCCGAGCGCAAGCTGATCCTGATCTTGATGCTGGCGACGGTGTTCTTCTTCTTCGGCGTGCTGTTCGGACCGGTCGTCACCGAGCTCAACGAGATCAACCCCGCGAAGTGACTCGCGCGTGAGGACCCGGTGTCGCTCAAGGCTTTCCACGTGATCTTCATCAGTGCCGCCGTCCTCCTCGCGCTCTGGCTCGGGCTGTGGGCCTGGGAGCAGCGGCAGGCGACCGGCAGCGGCAGCTTCTTGGCGCTCGCCGGCGGCTCGTTCGCGGCGGCGGTCGGCCTCGTCGTCTACGAGGTCTGGTTCCTGCGCAAGACGAAGAAGGTGAGCCCGTGGTGACATCGGTTTCCTGATCACGACCCAGATGCTCGCCTGCAGCGTCTGCTGGGGCGCCGCCCAGGATCCCGTCGTCGAGGGGACCAAGCTGTCGATCGTCTTCCTGCTCGGCCTCACCTATCTGCTGCTCGGCGGCGGCGTCGGCATGGTCTTCATGGTGCGGCGCAAGGCGTTGCGCGCGGCCGCCGCCGGCAACGCGTCGACCCGTGGTGGTGGCCTTACTGCGGGCGCGGCGCCTGCTGTCGACGATCACGATCTCGCTTCACCGACTCCACGCTGAGGGGACGGACACCGACATGGACAACTGGCTCGGGCTCCCGCACGCCACTTCCGCCCACGCCGCCGACATCGACGCCGTGACGAGCTGGGTGCACATCCTGATGTTCCTCATGTTCGTCGGCTGGAGCGCCTTCTTCATCTACATGCTGGTGCGCTTCCGCGCCAAGAAGAACCCGGTGGCGGAGTACGCCGGCCTGCGCACCCACGCCACGCGCTGGGTGGAGTGGGGCGTCGTCGTCGCCGAGCTGGCGCTGCTCTTCGGCTACTCGGTGCCGCTCTGGTCGCAGCGCGTCGACAAGTTCCCACCCGAGGAGCAGGCGCTCGAGGTGCAGGTGACCGGCGAGCAGTTCGCCTGGAACATCCACTACGCCGGCAACGACGGCATCTTCGGCCGCAGCAAGCCGGAGCTGATCGACGTGCAGACCAACCCGCTCGGCCTCGACCGCACCGACCCCGCCGCCAAGGACGACGTCACCACCGTCAACCAGATGCACCTGCCGCAGAACCGGCCGGTGATCGTGCGGTTGCGCGCCAAGGACGTCATCCACAGCTTCATGCTCAACGAGTTCCGGGTGAAGCAGGACGCCGTCCCCGGCCTCTCCATCCCGCTCTGGTTCGTGCCCACGGTGACGACCACCGAGATCCGCGAGCGCACCGGCAACCCGCAGTACAACTACGAGATCGCCTGCGCCCAGCTGTGCGGCATCGGCCACTCGACGATGCGCGGCTTCGTCACCGTCCACCCGGCGGCGGAGTTCGACGCCTGGCTGCGCGGCGAGTCGACGAAGGCGGCCTCGGCGGGCAGCGACGAGTTCTGGGAATAGGGACCCATCCCGGCGCGAAGCGCCGGCGCCAGCGCGGGCCTGTGGCAGACTGGGCCGCCTAGCCCTCCCATGCTCGTCCGCTACGTCCTGCTGACGCTGCCCATCCACCGGCGCTCCTTCGCCGCCTACTACGAGGAGCACGACCACGACGTACGGGCGCGCCGAGCCGAGGTCGAGCGCGAGTGGGGCGGCGTCACCTTCGACGAGCTGCCGGCGCACGTGCGGCTGGCGTGGAAGGACCGCTGGTACTGGCCGCCCTGGTTCTTCAACGACGTGGCCGGCCACCTGAAGATCGGCACCGTCGAGGACGCGCTGACCGCCGACGTCTTCGTCGAACGGCGCTTCTTCCCGCCCACCGCGCCCGAGCGCTTCGGCCGCGCCGGCGTTGCCGGCGGTGACGAGCGCGAGATCGTCTTCCTCGCCTCCGTCGAGCGGCGGCCGGTGGTGCCGGGCGACAACGCTTCCTACGTGCAGGCCTGCGAGCAGGTGATCGCGGATGCCGTCGAGACGGTGCGGCTCCAAGGCCACGGTCTCGCCGAGGCGGAGGTGTGGCGGCCGGGCTTCGACCTCGACTGCTTCGACTTCGCGCGCGCCGACCGCCACCTGCGCGAGCGCTTCCCGGGCCGCACCGAGCCGCGGTAGGGGTCGGCCGAGGCCGCGGCGCCACCGTCCATGTCTCGCCGGTGGTTGTTCGCGCTCGGGTTCCTGCTCGGCGCGGCCGCATTTGCGGGGGCCCCGTGGCTGGCGCGGACCCTCGGCTACGGCGAGCGGCGCGCTGCCCACACTGAGCGTCTGCACAGCCCGATCACGTCGCTGGCCATCAGCCCCGACGGCGAGACGCTGGCGGTGGCCAACGGCAATCGCGAGGTCGCGGGCGAGATCTCGCTCCTGCGCCTGCCCGACCTGCAACGGCTGCGCACGTTGGCGATCGAGTACGACAACCCGGTGTGGAGCGTCGCCTGGAGCCCCGACGGGCAGCTGCTCGCCTCGGGCAGCCAGGACAACCTGGTCAAGCTGTGGCGAGCCGCCGACGGCAAGCTGGTCGCTTCGTGGCCGCAGCCGGACGATCCGGTCGCACCCGGCCGACCCCAACCTGGGCGGGCGCGGCGTGCAGCGGGTGGCGTTCAGCCCCGACGGCCGCTGGCTCGCCTCGGCCGGATGGACCTCGGTCTGGGTCTGGCAGCTCGCCGACCGCAGCTTGCGTCTCACCATCCCCGATCGCTGGTCGCTGCTGCCCTACGTCGGCTTCAGCGCCGACGGCACGCTCGCCACGCGTCATCGCGACGGCCGCATCGAGCTGTGGTCGGTGCCGGCCGGCGAGCGACTGGCGTCGGTGCGCGATGCAACGCCCGGGCTCTGCATGGCACTGAGCCCCGACGGCCGGCTCGTCGCCTCGTGCCAGAAGAGCGGCGTCGTCGAGCTCTTCGAGCTGCCGAACGGGCGCCAGCTCGGCTCGCTACCCGGCCATAAGAGCGGCACCATGGAGGCGCTCTTCAGCCCGGACGGCACGACGCTCGCCACAGCGGGTGTGGACGACGGCATCGAGCACCCCGATCTAGTGGAGCCGCTCTCGGCGCCGCGTCTGTGGCGCGTCGACACGGCCGAGCTCGCGGCGCGCTTCCATCTCTCCGTCGGCATGACCCGCGCCCTCGCCTTCAGCCCCGACGGCAAGTGGCTCGCTTCGGGAACCGACGAGCAGCTCGACCTCTGGAAGCTCCGCTAGCGCTCCGCGCGGCTCAACGCAGGCCGTGCTTCTTCAGGAAGTAGCCGAGGTTGCGCTCGTCGATGCCGAGCAGCTTCGCCGCCTGCCGTTTGCTGCCGCCCGACTCGGCGAGGGCGCGCTCGAGGAGGCGCCGCTCGACGCGCTTCAAGTTGGAGCGCAGCTGCAGGTCGGCGCCGTCCTCGGCGGCCGGTAGCGGCGCCGCCGTGGCCGGGAAGAGCAGGCTCGCGAGCTGCAGCTCGTTGCTCTGTTCGAGCAGCACGCCGCGCTCGATGACGTTGCGCAGCTCGCGCACGTTGCCCGGCCAGGAGTAGTCCTCGAGCCGGCGCAGTGTCGCCGGCGCGATGCCGCGGATCGGCTTGCCGAAGCGGCCGGCGAGCTCGGCGAGGAAGGTCTGCGCCAGCGGCGCGATGTCCTCGCGGCGCTCGCGCAGCGGCGGCACGCGCAGGGTCATCACGTTGATCCGGTAGTAGAGGTCGGCGCGGAAGCGGCCCGCTGCCACCGCCGCCGTGAGGTCGGCGTTGCTGGCGCAGACGAGACGCACGTCGACGGTGGTGGGGCGGCTCTCCCCCACCCGCTCGAAGGTGCCGTCCTGCAGCACGCGCAGGATCTTCGCCTGCGCCATCGCCGGCAGCGCGTCGACCTCGTCGAGCAGCAGGGTGCCGCCGTGCGCCACCTGGAAGCGGCCCTCGCGGTCGGCGATGGCGCCGGTGAAGGCGCCGCGGCGGTGACCGAAGAACTCGCTCTCGAACAGCTCGAGCGGAATGGCGGCGCAGTTGACGGTGACGAAGGGCGCGTCGGCGCGCGGCGACAGGCGGTGCAGCAGCCGCGCCGCTTCCTCTTTGCCGGTCCCCGACTCGCCGACGAGGAGCACCGGCGTGGGGACCGGCGCCGCCACGCGCAGCATCGCCACCACCTCGCGCCAGCCCGCCGAGCACGCCGACGGGCTCGGCGGCGGCGCCGCGCTCGACGCGCTCGGCGCGGAGGTAGCGCACCTCGCGCGCCAAGCGCCGGTTGGCGAGCGCCCGCTGCACCACCAGCGCCAGCTCGTCGGGATCGACCGGCTTCAATAGGTAATCCGCGGCGCCCGCCTTGACGCACTCGACGGCGGAGGTGACGGTGCCGTGCCCGGTGAGCACGACGACCGGCGGCCCGTCGGGCTGCAGCCGCTGCACCAGCGCGAGGCCGCTCTCGCCGGGCAGCTTCAAGTCGGTGAGCACGAGGTCGACGCCTTCGTGCTGCCGCCGCGCCAGCACCTCCTCGACGCTGCCTGCCGTCGACACCGCGTAGCCGCGCCGCTCGAGCACGCTGGCGAGCGAGTCGCGCACGTAGACCTCGTCCTCGACCACCAGCAGCGTGCCGTTCACCGCCATCGCATTCCTCCGTTGTCGCTCTTGATCATCGCGGCGCCTCCCGCAGCGGCAGCTCGACGACGACCTCGGCGCCGCCGCCATCGCGGTTGTGCGCGCGGATGCTGCCGCCGTGGTCGCGAACGATGCCGGCGCAGACCGCGAGCCCGAGGCCGATCGAGCCACGGGTCGAGAAGAACGGCTCGAAGAGGCGCTCCTGCGCTTCCGCCGAGAGGCCCGGACCGCGGTCGGCGACGCGCACGACGGCGCGTCCGTTTTCGGCCTGCAACCGCACGTCGATCTCACCACGCCCGCTCTGCACCTGCCCGGCGTTGAGCAGCACGTTGAGGAAGAGCTGGCCGAGCGTGACGGCGTTGCCTTCGACCGGCACCGGCGCGGGCGGCAGCTCGAGCCGGATCGCCACCCCGCGCAGCGAGCGGTGCGAGCCGACGAACTCGACGGCGCGCGCGATCGGCTCGCGCAGGTCGAGCGGCGCCTTCTCCACCCGGCCGGGATCGGAGAGCGACAGCATCTGCCGCATCACCGCGGCGACGCGGACGAGCCCTTCGCGGATGCGCGCCACGCCGCGCCGCGAGCTCTCGAGCTCTCCCTTCTCGAGGTCGTCCTCGAGCAGGGAGAGATAGTTGAAGACGCCCTCGAGCGGGTTGTTCACCTCGTGCGCCACGCCGGCGGCGAGGCGGCCGACGCTGGCCAGCCGCTCGGCGTGGAGGATCTGCCGCTCGAGCTCGCGCAGCCGGGCCTGCTGGCGGTTCTCCGCCCGCAGCGCGCTCGACCGCTGTGCCTGCTGGAAAGCGAGCACGCCGAGTACCAGTGTCAGCGCCATCACCGCCAGGTTGAGCAGCGCCGTGCGCCGGTAGCGGGCGGCGAGCTCGGCCACCGAGCCGAGGATGCGGCTCTCCCGCTCGTCACGCACCAGCGTCCACGAGACCGGCGGCGACCAGAGCGGGTCGCGCACGAGCGCGGCGGCCACCAGGCGCTCGCCCGGCTGCGACGGCGGCTCCTCACCGGCGGTGCGCAGGTCGAGGCCGGCACCGATGCCGGGCGCCGCCGCGGTCAAGCAGGATGCGGCGGTCGACCCAGGCTTCGAGCAGGCCGTGCTCGCGCGCCCGCGAGGCGACCGGGAAGGGCGCCACCAAGAGGTCGGGATCAGCGATCGGCGCCGGCGGGTCTGAAGCGGCCGGGAGCAGCTCCACGGCCGAGCCGCGGTAGGCCGCGAGCACCAGCGGCGCGCCGCGGTTGTCGCGCAGGGCGGCAGCGCGGACGGCCGGGTGCGCTTGCAGGAACACCACGAGCGTTTGCTCGGCGGCGGCGCGTGCTGCGGTGGCACGCGCGTCGACCCCGGCGCCGGCAGCGACGAGCTGTTGCAACGCGGGTGTACGCACCAGCGAGAGCAGGTCGCGCCGCAGCCCCGCCAGCACCGCTTCGAGCGCCCGCGCGTGCCCCTCGGTCTGCAGGCGCAGGTCCTGGAGCGCCGCCTCGCGGGCGCTCCGCCGAGCGCTGACGACGCCGGCGACGGCGAGGGCGTTGACGGCGCCGAGGAGGAGGAGCAGGAGGACCGGCAGCGTCGGCGCCGGCAGACGGCGCCGGCGGGGCAGCTCGCTCTCAGTGCCTGGCTCCATGGATGACGGCGAGGCTAAGCGACAGAGCGTGTCCCTGTCAACGAATTATGAAGTGCCGGTGTGCCTCATAAGAAGTTCGAATCGCCGGTTCCGTCGTCGGCTACGGACGCTCCAGCAAGCTACAACAAGTCAGTCACTTACAGCGAGCCTCCACAGGTGCGATGCACGGCACGGCCGTTGCTCTCCGCCGCGACGACACCCGCCTCGTCACACCCAGGAGGTTCCTCATGCGCGCGCGCTCGATCGCCACCTTCCTCGTCCTCGCCGCCGCCCTGCTCGCCGAGCCCGTGTTTGCCGGCGGCGCCTGGGTGCCCCGGCCCGGCAGCGGCTCGCTGCAGCTCGGCGCCAGCCGCAAGCAGGCGCAGAGCTCGTGGGGGCGCAAGGGACAGATCCTTAGCAACCAGCAGGACCACGACTTCCGCTACGCCTACCTGAGCGGCGAGGCGGGGCTGTGGAAGGGGCTGGCCGCCAACTGGACGCTGACCTACCTCGACGGCTACGAGGGGCGGCCCGACAACCTGGAGAAGAACGAAGGGCCGTCGGACGCCTGGTTCGGCCTCAAGTACGGCTTCCGCCAGGACACCAACATGCCGCTGGCGATCGGCTTCACCTACCGCTCGCCCGCCTTCTACGACGAGCCGGGCACCTACAACCGCCACAACTTCAACAGCGACGGCTCGTTCCGCGAGGTGAGCCCGGAGTGGCGCGGCCTGCTCAAGGAGGACTACACGCTGTCGTTCCTCGCCAGCCGCTCGCTCTGGCAGGGGCGCGGCTGGGCCAGCGTCGAGACCGGCTACACCTGGCGCGCCGGCGCGCCCGCCGACCAGGTGCCGCTCTACGCCGACCTCGGGGTGCCGCTGCCCTGGTACGGCATCCACGCCAAGCTCGCCGGCGTCTACGTGCAGAGCGTCGGCAACCACTCGCCGCGCCAGCCGGACGACCGCTTCGGCTTCAGCGCCACCAACAACTTCAACGACGCCAGCATGGGCCGCCTCGGCGCCTCGCTGATCGTGCCCCTCGACCGCCACCAGCGCTGGTACGTCGAGGCCGGCTACAACCAGTGGGTGTGGGGCCGCTCGGCGCGCCGCTACCAGGAACCGTTCGTGTCGTTCGGCACGGGTTTCTGAGCTGGCGCCGTGGCGTCACGTCAACCACCGATCCGATCCTGCACCGCGGGCGGCCGGACCCGTCCTCAGCCGGCGAAGGCCGCCCGCTCTTTCTTCCACCTCGCACCCCCCGATCAGCGCCAAGCTCATCGGACTGAGTGCGCGGCGCGCCGCCTAGCCGCGCGCTGTTTCAGAGCGGCAGCGCCGCGCGCGCCTGGTCGAGCAGCGCCTCGTCGACCACGCCTCTGCCCTGCCCCTTGGCGAAGCGCTCGATGCTCTCGCGGGCCATCGGCCGCACCATCTCGGGGATGCGCTCGAGCCGTACGAGGGCGGCGGCGGTCCAGGTAAGGCCCTCGGGCGCTGCGGTGTCCGGCCTGCCGGCCAACATCGCTCCCACCGGACAGCGGCTCTCGCGGCCGTTGGCGAGCTTGACGCCCAGCGAGGCGACGGCTTCGGTCTCCCAGGCGTTGGTGAGCATCGCGATGCCGCGACCGCAGCGCGGGCAGCGGAAGGTGGCGGTGAAGCCGGCGCCATCGGCGGGCGGCGTCGACTCGGCGAGCTTCATCGGCTCGTCGCAGGCGATGCAGAGGAACTTCATGCGGCTCTCCAGGGCAGTGGCGAGCAGCCGGCGCGCCGCGCCGCGCAGCGCTGCGCCGGCCGGCGAGTCGAGCGGCGGCGCCGCGCCGCGGTCGCAGGCAGCGGCGAGGTCGGGATCGAAGGGGATCGACGCGAGCAGCGGCAGCGGCAGCGACGCGCCGTCGGCCGGGAAGAGCGGCCGCACCTCGCCGCACTCGCGGCACCAGTAGCCGGCCATGTTCTCGACGTAGCCGACGGCGCGGCCGAGCTCGCCGGCGCCGTCGCCGCCGTTGAGCGCGTCGAGCGAGCGCGCGACCACCTGTCGCGCCACCGCCGACGGTACGGTGACGAGCACGAAGGCGGCGCGCGGTCCGAGGAGCTGCGCGACCTGCAGCGTGCGCTCCGCGCCGGGCGGCAGGTCGAGCAGCAGCGCGTCGAGCTCGCCCCAGCGCACGCCGGCGAGCAGCTGGCCGAGCACGGTGAGCTCGCGCGTGCCCCGCCAGACCTGCTCGTCGCCACGCGAGACGACGTCGAAGCGCAGCGCCGCGTCGGCGGCGAGGATGCTGCCCATCGAGACGACGCCGAGACCGTCCTCCCGCCGCGTCGGCTCGAGCCCGTCGGCGCCGAGCACCCAGGGCGCGCCGTCGAGCCCCGCCATCCGCGCCTGCGTCGGGCCGTTGAGGTCGCAGTCGAGGATGGCCACCCGTCTTCCCTCGGCGAGAAGAGCGCGGGCGAGACCGAGGGTGACCGTGCTCTTGCCGACGCCGCCCTTGCCGGAAGCTACGGCGACGAGGTGGCGCACGCCGGCGAGCGAGCGCGTCATCGCCTGCCGCGCCGCCACCACCTGGGCGACGATCTGCGAGCCGCCGTCGCCGGCGATGTCGCGGTAGGTCTTCATCGCTTCGTCAAGCCGGCCGCGCCTCGGTGACGAAGCGCACGTGTGCGGCGCGAGTGCTCGGCTCGGCCGCGAGGTTCGCGCCGGCCCCGTTCGAACGTGGCTCCTCGCGCCAACCGAGCGCGGCGAAGAAGGCCATGGCGTCCGCGAGGTCGGCGGGCACGTCGGCGACGAGCCGCGGCGGCCCCAGCACGGCGAGCTTGCTGCCCAGCGACTCGAGGAGATGCCGCCCGTGGCCGCGGCGCTGGTGGCCGGGAGCGACGCCGATGCGGCTCACCCGCACCTCCTCCGGCGTCTTGGTGCCGAGCACGACGGCGACCGGCTCGTCGCCGGCCGTGGCCAACATGCAGTTGCTCGGCCACAAGTGCGCCTCGCGCATCTCGCGCCGGAAGCCGTCGACGGTGAGCGGCGGCGCTGCGGGAAAGTGCGCGCCGTAGCAGTGGTTCACCGCCGACACCAGCAGCGGGATGTCGTCGGGCCGACAGAAGCGATAAGCGACCACGAGTGCGAACGATCGTAGCAGGCCGCCCTTCGCACACCGTCATGGCGAGGAGCGCAGTGACGAAGCCATCTCGATGCTGCACGCGCAGAGGCGCGTTCCAGATCGAGATCGCCACGGCCGCGTCGCGGCCTCGCGATGACGGGTGCCTCCGGTCGTCTTAGGCGCGTTCGCCGCCGAGCTCGCGGCGTTGCCGTTCGAGCTCGCTGACGACGCTGACCTCGTCGAGCGGGAAGAGGCCGCGCAACGCTTCCGGCTGCGCCGCCGCGACGCGCGCGAACGGGCAGCTCGACGCCGCCGGTGCCGGCGCGGCCGTCTCTGCGGCCGGGGCCGCGGCCTGCTGCGCGATCATCTCTTCCATCGCGCGCACGCCGAGCTGGATGCCTTCCTCGACGAGCGGCAGGTCGATCGTCTCGACCCCCGCGCCGGTGGCGAGGGCCTCGATCCGTTCCTGCGTGCGGTCGCGCATGAAGCCGGCCGGCACGCGCACGATGCGCTCGATGGCGTCTGTCGTCCAGGTGCGGTTGGAGAGCAGGGCCACGCCCTTGCCGTCGCGCGCCACCAGCTTCGCCTGCGACGCGTCTGCGGCTGCGTGATCGTCCGCCGCGCCGTTCCCGTTTGCGTGGCCGTTCCCATTGCCGTTGCCGTTGCCGTTCGCGTGGACGCTGCCATTGCCGTTCGCATGCGCGTCGCCGTTGGAGTGTCCGTTGGCGCTTCCGTTCGTCGCCGCCTTCGCCGGCGCGGCGAAAAGGATGCCGGTCTCCTCCTCGATGAATCGCTTCGCCAGCTCGAGCGTCACGAGCTCCGTGCGCCCGCCGTGCGCCGCCTTCTCGATGCGGGCCTTGGCGCGCCGGCGCTGGTAGCGGTCGTCGATGGCGCGCAGCGCTTCCCGCGCCTCCTGGGTCCAGCGCACCTTGCGGCCGTCGTAGGTCGTCTCCTCCTCGGCGCCGCCCTCCTCGGCGATGATGCGCGCGATCACCTCGGCGTCGAGGGTCTCGAACTCCTCGCCGCCGCAGACCTGGCAACTGCACCGCCTGCGCCGTGCGGGCGGTGACGCCGCAGGCCTTGCAGACCTTGACCGCCTCGCCGCGCTCGGCGCGCGACAGCACCAGCGCCTCGGCGAGCTGCAGGTTGCGCTCGGCGGCGCGCTTGGGCATGAAGCGCTCCATCGCCTCGGTGACGAGGTCCGACGACACCACGCTGTGCCCCTGCTCGAGCGCCAGCCGCAGGATCGCCGTGCGCGCGATGCCGAGCACGGCCGGCGGCACGCGCTCCATGCGCGCCAGCGCCTCGGGCGTCCAGTGAATGCTCTCCTCTGCCCGCACGTCGAGCTCCGGCGTCACCTCGGCCGTCGTCAGCAGCACGTCGCAGGGCGCGAGCCGCAGCAGGTTCTCGGTGTTGCTGCCCAGACCCGTCGCCTCCGCCGGGCTGTGCACGCCCAGCCGCCCCACCACCAGCACCCACGGCTTCGTCTTGCGCGCGTGGTCGAGCACCTTCTGGAACGCCTTGCCGTCGAGCAGCGTCTTGGTGCACTCGACGCCCGCCTCGCGCGCCATCTGCTCGGCGACGTTCAGGTGCGACTGGTAGATCGCCGCCAGGCCGGTGTCGATGATCTCCTCGTGCAGCTGGTTCTGCTCCTCGAAGCGGAACACCTTCGAGGCCTTCTCGGTGAGCACCTCGACGACGCCCTTGAACACCGCGTAGTGCAGGTAGGGGTCGTAGACGGCGATCACCTCGAGCTTCTTGCCGAATCGCTTGCAGAGCTCGAGCGCGGTCGAGAGCGCGCCGAAGCTCTTCGGGCTGCCGTCGACGCCGACCAGCACGGTGTCGCGCTCGGCCTCGCCGGCCTCGGGCAGGTGCTTGACTACCCACACGTCGCGGCTGCTCTCCTGCGCCACCCGCGCGCACACCGAGCCCACCTGGCTGTCGCGGGTGCGGCCGATGCCGAGCACGCCGAGGATCACCAGGTCGTAGCCGCTCTCGCGGATGTCGCGCACCAGCTCGGTGTTGTGCTTGCCGTCCATCATCTTGCCTTCGAACGGCACGCCCTCGCGCTCGCACAGCGCCTTCATCGACTCCAGGTAGCAGTCGGAGATGAGCTCGAGCCCCATGGTGATGAGCGAGTCGTGGATCTTGCGCTGGCGGTGCAGCTCCTGCTCGACCAGGTACTCCTCGGGGAGCGTGAACTCCATCTGCTTGAACCGGTAGTCGTGCATCTTGGCGGCGTAGACGTGGCAGCCCACGAGGCCGGCGCCGAATCGCTTGCCCAGCTCGACGCCGGTCTCGATGGCGCGGTTGCTGTGCCGCGAGTTGTCGACGGGGACGAAGATGTTGTTGTACATGGTCGGTCTCCGGTCTCGGAAAGGCTAGGCGGCGCGCGCGGCGGCGCCCGCGGCCACGGCGTCGGTACGGCGGCGATGGGCGCGGCGGCGGGCCAGTGCGATCACCACCACCTCGACGAGCAGCACGACGCCCGCTGCCTTGGCCATGGCGATCCACGGCGACGGCCGCTCGGCCGGCGGCACGTAGAGGTGGTACCAGGTGGTGAGCGCGCGCTTGTTGCCGCGATCCTTGAGGAATCCGTCCCACACCGAGAAGGCGACGGGGACGAAGGTGTCGTCGGGGAAGGCGATGCCGCGGCCGGCGTCGCGCTTGCGCTTCAGGATCACCGACCACTCGCCCTTGTCGAAGGAGGCGCGGGTCTCCGGCGTCACCCCCTCGCCGGGCTGCAGGTCGGCGCTGCCCTTCCCCTCCCACAGCTCGACCTTGTTCGGGCTCGCCAGGTCGACGAACCAGAGCTCGACCGGGTCCAGCGGGTCGCCGAAGATGAAGTACGGGCGGCGGACGCCATTGGGGAGCTGCCGCGGGAACTGCACGGCGACGGCGTCGGAGAACTGGCCCGCTGCCTGGTCCCCCGCCGCCGCCGCCGCCCCCTCTGCTCCCCCACCGTCCTCCCCCCAGAAGTCGTCTTGTGCCGCCTTGCGCGGGCGTTGCAGCCGGCGTCGCCGCGGCCACCTGGTCCTCGGCGAAGGGATCGGCGCTCGCCGCGCTCGTAGGCGCGACGGAGCGGCCTCCTCGCCGGCGAACGGATCCGCTTCTTCCTCCGCAAACGGATCCGTCGTCGTAGAAGGCGCCTGACCGCCGCTGGAGACTTTCGGCTCGAGACCCGGGTGCTCCTCCTGCTCGGGCAGCTCGAAGTCGGGACCGTTGTTGCCGGCGCGGTCGGCCGCCATGTCGTGCCAGGTCACGAGGATCGCCACCTCGTCGCGGTTGTAGACGGCACGCGCCTCGACGGCGACGGTCGCGGGCTGGAAGTCGCGGCCGGGCTGGATGATTTGCCCGAGCAGCGGGAAGAGCGCCGGCTCGGCGCCCTCGAACAGCTTCCGCCCCTGCGCCAGGTCGAGCTCGCCCTCGACCTGCTTGGCGACGACGAGGTTGGCGTAGGGCACCGTCTCGGTGTCGCCGCCCGCCAACGAGGTGATGAAGTCGACGAGCTGCCAGCGCTGCTCCTCGCTGAGCGCGCTGGCGAAGCCCGCCATCGGGGTGCCGTTGAGGCCGGTGCTGATGGAGCGGAAGATGTCGGTGCGCTTGCTGCCGCCGTTGAAGGTCCACGGCTGCGACAGGTCCGCCGGCCGCACGAACTGGCCCCAGTCGTCCTTCATCGTCGGCGCCGACGGTCCGTCGCCGCGCCCCTCGTCGCCGTGACAGCGGGCGCAGCCGATCGAGGTGTAGACCTTGCGCGCCGCCTCCACCTGGTCGGGCTTGTAGCCGGGGTCGTCGGGGAGCGCGATCAGCTCCGGCGCGCGCCCGGCCTTGAACCGCGGCGAGAACGACTGCAGGTGCGCGACCAGCGCGTCGAGCTGGTCCTCGACGTCGGAAACCTCCTCGAACGCCGGCATGGCGGTGCCGGGGAGGCCGCGGCGGATCACCTGCTTGAGGTCGTCGGCCGTCGGCAGGTTGCCGGTGGCGGTCGAGCGGATCTGGTACTTGGCGGAGGTGAAGTCGCGCGGCGCCGGGCGCAGGAAAGGCGCCGCGATGCCGAGCCCGTCCCCCTTGTCGCCGTGGCACTGCGCGCAGTACTTGGTGTAGACGGCGGCGCCGCCCTGCGGCTGCGCCTGCTGGGGGCCGGCGGTGGTGGGACCCGAGCCCCCGGCAGACTCGCCGGGTTGCTCCTGCGCGCGGTCGGGCGCGGCGAGGAGCGAGCAGGGCCAGAGCGGCGGCACCGATGGCGCCGGCCACGAACGGCCAGGAGCGGCGGCCGCGGCTGCTACTCATGGGTCGACGTCGCCTCCACCGCGTGGCGCGCGCGCGGGCGGTTGCCGGTGAAGTCGTAGAGGAAGAGGATGACGTCCCACATCTCCTCTTCCTGGAGGAACTGGTCCCAGGCGGGCATCGCCGAGGACCACGGCCCGCCCTCTTCGGGCAGCCCCGGGCCGCCCTTGGCGATACGCCAGAAGAGATAGTCCTCCTGCAGCTGGGCGATGGTGCCGGGGTCCTGGAAGTTGGTCGGCACCGGCAGCAGCGCGTGCGCGAACATGCCCTCGCCGCGCATCAGGTCGCCGTGGCAGTAAAAGCAGTTCTCGTAGTAGACCTTGCGCCCGGCTTCCACCTTCTGGCGGTAAAGCGGCGGGTTCGTGCGCTCGAGCGCGCGGTGCGGGTTCTCCAGCGTGGTGAGGTCGAGAACTTTGTCGTGGACGGTGATCTGGTTGGGCGGCGCCGGGTGGACGGTGCGGCCGAAGAACGGCGGCACCGGCGGCGCCGTCAGGTCGCGGTAGACATTCGCCGCCACCGCGGCGGGGATGGCGAGCGCGACGAGGATCAGCGGCACGAGGAAGCGGCGCTCGGTCATGAAGGCGACGAGCGGACGCGTCACCTCCTGCAAGCGCTCGCGGTCGGTCGTGGCGTAGACCAGGAGCGCGCCGCCGATGATCGCCAGGTAGAGGTTGAGCACCGAGGCCGGGATGGGGACGTCGAAGCCCCAGCGCAGCACCACCGCGATGCCGACGAAGCAGGCGAGGAGCCAGGCGAGCAGCGGCACGCGGAAGACGCGGCCGTCGAGGAGCCGCAGCACGACGAGCGCCGCCACCGCCGCCGCGACGACGCTCCAGATCACGCGCCACCTCCGCCCTGGGTGGCCAGGAAGCGGGCCAGCGCCCGCGCCTCGGCGAGCGTGATCGCCTGCTCGAACTTGGCGGGCGTCGGCGGGTGCGCGGCAAGAGCGGCGAGCAGCGCCGGCTCACCGCGCGCCTCGAGCGTGTCGAGGCTAGGCTTCTGCTTCCCTTCAGCGTGGCAGTCGGCGCACGCGTATTGAGTCACCAGCGCCTCCGCCGGGCGCGTCGCGCCCGATGCGGCCGGCGCCGCGCCCGCTGCCGGGGCGGCCGCGCCCTCGGCCGGTGCCGCCGCGACCGCCTCGCCGTCCGCCGCCGCCGCCGCACCAGGCGCCGGCGCACCGCCGCCCGCGGCGAAGGGGATCGCCGTCTGCATCGTCACCGTCGCCGTGCCGCCGAGCGACTCGAGATAGGCGATGACGGCGCGGATCTCGTCGTCGGTGAGCCCGATCGGCGGCTTGTTGATCGCCGGCATGCCGGGGCTGAACCCGGCCACGATGAAGTCGTTGGGGTGATAGAGGCTCTTCGCCAGGTAGTTGAGCGCGTCGAGGCCGGGCTCCTGCGTCGCCGCCCGGCCGCCGATGCCGCCGAGGTCGGGGAAGCGGAAGGGGCCGCTCGCCTTGCCGATGGTGTGGCAGGTCATGCAGCTCCCCTTCCCCTCGAGGAGCGTCTTGCCGGTGGCCACCAGGTCGGCCGTCGTCATCGACGCCGACATCTTGGTCTCCGCCGGCGGCTGCACTTCCTTCTGCGGCACCAGCTGGCCGACGTAGGTGTAGAACGCCGTCGACGCCAGCGTCAGCGCGCCGATCTTGACGACGATCGGCACTTTCACGCGTCGGCCTCCGCGGAGTGGGCCGGCGCCGGCAGCGAGCCGCCGCCGGGCGGCACCAGGCCGGCCGCGGCGTCGGGCGAGGGCTCGGGAGTCGGCGTGTAGGCGGTGACCAGATCGTCGTGGTGCGACTTCTTCCCCGCCAGGCTGGCGAGCCAGAAGACGAGGCCGATGAGGAGGAAGAAGAGCAGCACCGTCGCCGACACCACGCGGGTGGCGAAGCCGAGCGTCGGCGTGAAGGCGTCCGGCGAGTTGTCGCGGATGACGCCGTAGACGTGCCAGTGCTGGCGCAGGCCCGAGCGCACGTAGCCCATCAGGCCCATCATCCAGGTGAAGGTGACGGCGAGGAAGATGAGCACGTACTGCGCGTGGTTGGGGATCGTCCCCCAGCGCACCGTCGTCGTCCGCGCGCCGCGCATCATCAGCACGTCGACGACGGTGACGGCGATCATGGCGAAGAGCACCGACAGCACCTGCGGGATCGAGAACTTGATGCGCACCGCCGCTTCCACGAAGTAGCCGTAGATGCCGAAGAAGATGACGATCGACGCCGCCGCCGCGAAGATGGCGAACTGGATGAGGTTGCCGAGCTTCGCCCACGGCACGGTCGCGATCTTGCCGCTCCGCCGGTAGAGCAGGAAGCTCACGTAGGTGGTGAGGATGAGGATGTTGACGGCGGTGTTCTTCGCCGACATCACGCCGAGGAAGCCGAGCAGCGGGTGCGAGGCGCCGCCCATGTTCTGCACTTCCTCGACGGTGGCGATGATCGAGCGCGGCGTCGCCCACACCATGAAGCAGACGGTGACGATGGCCAGCAGGTACTTGATGAACGGGCGGAATCGCTCGGCGCCTTCGATGCGGCCCATGCCGAGCCAAAGGTAGTAGTTGGCGCCGAGGAAGAGGCAGCCGATGAGCACCGCCTGGATGATGAACAGCCAGGAGAAGGCGCCGCCCATCATGATCAGGCCCATCGTCTGCGAGAAGGCGTAGATCTCGGAGGCCAGCCAGTAGCCGGCGAAGGGCAGCGGCAGCAGGGCGCTGATGGCGACGAAGTTGCCGATGTAGCCCATCCAGTCGTAGTGGGCGCGCTCTTCCGGCGTCTTGGCGCGCAGGAACTGGAAGGCCGCGTACGCCGCCGCCACCGCGCCGCCGAAGGCGACGTTGGCGATGATGCGGTGGATGTTGATCGGCATCCAGGTGTAGTTCTGGACCGCCTCCCAGGTGCTGATCCTCGCCCCCGTCTCGGAGACGCCGTTGGGCGTCATCATGAAGGTCAGCCAGGCGTTGGCGATGAACATGATCGCCGTGCCGACGAGGTTGAGCCCGACGCCGAGCAGGAGGTGCACGCGCTTACTGAAGCTGTGCCAGCCGTAGTAGTAGGAGTAGAGGAAGCCGGCCTCGAAGAAGAAGAGCAGCACGTAGGGCAGGAAGGTCGGCGAGAAGACGCTCATCAGGTAGTTGGTGAACTTCGGGTAGAGCGCGATGAGCATGAAGGTGAGCGCGGCGCCGAAGGTCGCCGTCAACGAGAACGAGGTCGACAGCAGCTTGGTGAACTCGTAGGCGAGCGCGTCGTAGCGCGGGTCCTTGGTGCGGTAGCCGATGTACTCGATGATGAGCGCGAAGAGCGGCACTGCCAGCACGAACGCGGCGAAGAGGAGGTGGAGCTGCGCCACCATCCAGATGGCCACGCGGCTGCCGACCTTGGGGAAGGCGCGGTACTCGGCTTCCTCGTACTTTTGCGCCTTGGCGGTCTCTTCCTTTGCGGCCGCCTGCGCGCGCAGGGCTTGCTCGCGCGGCGTGTCCTGGTCGGTGGTGACGCGCGTCGGCGGGTGGTAGGCGAGCTTGGCGTCGAAGGCGCGCGCCAGCCAGCCGACGACGGCGAGGCCGACGACGAGCGCCACGACGCCGAGGAGGAGCTTGCGCTTGTTCAAGGCGCGGCTCCCGGAGCGCTCGGCGCGGGGCTCTGCGCAGCGGCGGGCGCGGGTTGGGCGGCGTCAGTGGCGGGAGCCGGCGCGGCAGCGGTCGCGTCGGCGGGCGCCGCAGCTGCACTCTCGGGCACCGGCGTCTCCGCCTGCAGCTTGCGCAGGTAGGCGAGGATCGCCCAGCGGTCCGCCACCGGGATGAACGGGCCGTAGGCGGGCATCAGGCCGAAGCCGTTGGTCATCTCGTCGTAGAGCTGGCCGGCGGGCATGGTGCGGAAGCGGGCTTCCATCAGGTTCGCCGACTGCACCTGGGCGCGCTGGAAGAGCATCCCCTTGCCGTCCCCCGTCGGGCCGTGGCAGGGGCCGCAGAAGATGCCGAAGCGCTGCTCGCCGCGGGCGAGCACGGCGGCGTCGGCATGGCCGGGGATCGTGGAGACCCAGCCGCCGGCGGCGTCCTTGCCGGTCGCCCAAGCGCTGTCCTCGTGGAGGGCGCCGACGGCCACCGTGCCGGCCACCGGCGTGCGCATGCCGGCGCCGTCGGCGAAGAAGGCGCTCTCGGCCTGCGGCTTCACCTTCGGCTGATAGTCCATGTTGGGGTTGAGGTGGATCGGCGGGCGCGACGAGGGACAACCGCGGCAGCCCGCGAGCGCGAGCGCCAACAGCAGCGGCGCGAAGCGAAGCGCTCCTCACACCCACTCCGGGTTCGGGTTGCGCACCTTCGCCTGGTAGCTCGTGCGCGGGCGGTTGTTGAGCTCGCCCAAGAGCACGTAATCGCGCGGCAGCCCCTTGCGCTGCATGACGCGGCTCTTGGCGTCGGTCTTGTCGCCGAAGACGATGGCTTGCGTCGGGCAGGTCTGCTGGCAGGCGGTCTGGATCTCGCCGTCGGCCACCTTGCGGCCGGCGATCTTGGCGGCCTGGCGCGCCTCGGTGGTGCGCTGCACGCAGTAGGTGCACTTCTCCATCACCCCGCGCGAGCGCACGGTGACGTCGGGGTTCATCGCCAGCTTCATCAGCTCCGGCGTGTCCTTGGTGTAGTTGAAGAAGTTGAAGCGGCGCACCTTGTACGGGCAGTTGTTCGAGCAGTACCGCGTGCCGATGCAGCGGTTGTAGACCATGGCGTTGAGGCCGTTGTGGTCGTGCACCGTCGCCGCCACCGGGCAGACCTGCTCGCAGGGCGCGTTCTCGCAGTGCATGCAGGGCACCGGCTGGAAGACGACCTCGGGCTCGGACGATTCCGGCTCGCCCGCAAAGTAGCGGTCGACGCGCAGCCAGTGCATCTCGCGCGCGCGGGTGATCATCTCGCGGCCGACGACCGGCACGTTGTTCTCCGCCTGGCAGGCGACGATGCAGGCGTTGCAGCCGGTGCAGGCCGAGAGGTCGATCGCCATCGCCCACTGCGGCCCTTCATCCCAGGAGACGGGATCGGACCACAGCGGGATCGCCTCCTCGTGCTCGGCGTCCGCTTCCTTGGCGAAGTCGGGCTTCTTGCGGTACTCCTCGAGGCTCGCCTCGCGCACCAGCGGCCGGTCGGCGATCTCGTGATGCGTCTGGGTCATGCCGAGCTGGTGCCGTTCGCCGGAGGGGAACCAGGTCTTGTGGACCTCGCAGCCCGAGGTGCCCCAAAGCGCGGTGCTGCTGCGCAGCGGGTAGGCGTCGCCGCCGACGCCGTCGGCGACGCGGCCGAGGCCCTGGCGGCCGTAGCCGAGCTCGACGGCGACGGTGCGGTCGGGCATGCCGGGCAGCACCACCACCGGCAGGCCGGCGCGGTTGCCGTTGGCGACGACCAGCACGCGGTCGCCGGTCTTCACGCCCAGCTCGTTGGCCGTCGAGAGCGCGAGGTAGGCGGCGTTGTCCCAGGTGAGCTTGGAGAGCGGGTGCGGCAGCTCCTGCGCCCAGGCGTTGTTGGCGGAGGCGCCGTCCCAGACGTTGGGCGAGGGGAGGATGACGAGGTCCATCTCGCCGGCCGGCGCCGCAGCCTGCTCGTGCTCCATGGCCTCGGCCGCGACCGGGCCGCCGCCGACGCCTTCGGTGGTGACTTCGGTGTTCTGGTCGCCGGAGGGGACGGCAGCGCTAGGAGTGGTTGGCGCCGCAGGCGCGGCGGCGGCGACCGTCGATGCAGCGGGAGTCGGCGCGGGCGAGGCGGCAGCGGTGCCCGTGGTCGCTACACCGTCAGCCGCCCTCGCGCCTTCGGTGGTCGCGGTCGCACCGCCGGCCGCGGCTGCCGCAGCCGCCGCGGGCCGCGCCGCGCCGCGCACGTGCCGCACCGGCCCGTTGCCGGCGAGCGCGCCCGCCGGCGCAACGCCGTCGTGAAGGATCCGCCGCCACGCGACCTGGTCGCCCGTTCCCGCCGCCCAGGTGGCCAGCACGAGCTCGTGGCCGCTCTTTGGGGCGCCGGTGGACATCAAGCCGAGCAGCTCGGCGCGGCCGACGCCGTTGAGCAGCGGCGCGATGAGCGGCTGGACGACCGACGCCGTGCCGTCGACGGCGCGCGCGTCGCCCCACGCCTCGAGCGCGTGCGCCTCGGGAACGTGCCACTTGCAGACGCGGCCGGTCTCGTGGCGGTAGGGGCTCAAGCACGCCGTGTTCGGCACCTTCGCCAGAGCCTCGCCGAAGCGCAGATCGGCCGGCGCGTCGTGGACCGGGTTGCCGCCGAGGACGACCAGCGTGTCGACCTGACCGGCCGCCATCGCCGTCACCAGCTCGCGCAGCTCCTCGACGCTGCTCGTCGCCACGTCGTCGAGCGGATGGAGCGCCACCGCGCTCGAGCCGCCGGCGGCGCCGGCGCTGCCCAGCGAGCGGTTGATGGCGAGCGCCGCCGCGTGCACCGCCGCCGAATGGCGCCGCCCGACGGCGACGAGACCGGCGCCGCCCGCCGCGCGCAGGTCGCGCGCCATCACCGCGGCGCGCGCCGCGACCGGCGCCGGCAGCACGTGCACCGCCGGCAGCCCCGGCGCCGCGACGCCCAGCTCCTTCGCCAGCGCGGCGACGAACGCCGGCACGTGCCGCGGCCGCAGCGCCAGTCGGTGGTCAGCGTTGGCTCCCGTGAGCGACAGCACGCCCTCGACGGCGTAGAGGCGCAGCATGCCGTTGGGACGCTGGGCTGCGCTTTCTGGCCGCCGCGCCTCGGCGAAGGTCCAGTTGTGGTGGACCGCGTTCGCCTCGGTGAGCAGCAGGTCGCAGTCGATGGCCACCGCGACCTTGGCGCGGTCGAGGTGGTAGACCGGCCGCATGCCGCCGTTGCCGGCGAAGAGCGCCTCCTCCGAGAGCGGGTCCCAGCTCACCCAGCGCATCGCCGGGTAGAGCGCGAACAGCTCGCGGGCGAGCCGCGCCAAGGTCGGCGAGGCGAACGGCGCCGCCACCACGGCGAGCTTGGCACCACCGTCGGCAGCGAGCGCGGTCGCGCGCTCGGCCCACCACTTCGCGAACGCTTCCCAGTCGCGCGCCTCTTCGCCTTCGCGCACCTTGTCGGCGCGGTCGGGGTCGTAGAGGTCGAGCACCGACGCCTGCGCCCAGGCGCTGGCGGCGCCGTGCGAGGCGGGGTGGCGCGGGTTGCCCTCGATCTTCGTCGGCCGCCCCTCGTGGCTCTCGACGACGACGCCGAGCGCCTCGGTGCCGTGCGGCAGCGTCGTCGCGTAGCGCTGCGGGATGCCGGGCACGACGTCCTCGGGCATCTTCGCGTAGGGCACGATGTGGTCGACCGGCCGCCGGCACGCGGTGAGGCCGGCGAGGCCGAACGAGGCGGCGAGCAGCTGTAGCACGCTGCGGCGGCTCATCTCGTCGGGCGCGTCGAGGGCGCCGTGAGCGAACTCGGAGTCGAGCTCGCGCTGCAGCTCTTCCTGCACCGCCGGCGAGGCGAGCAGCCGCTCGACGCTGCGCCAGTACGCCTTCTCGGTCGGCGCGCTGGCGCCGCTGGCCGGCTCGAGGTCGGTGCGCTCGCTCGTCATCGCTCGTCGCTCAACGGTGGCAGGCGGTGCAGTCGACCGGCGGCGCCAGGTGCCGCTCGGAGATCCACTTCGCCGCCCGCGTTTGCTGGTCTGTCGGCGCCTGCCACGCGGTGTCGAGCAGCTCCTCGGGAGCGCGCAGGGACTTGCCGGGGTCGCGGTGGCAGTCGAGGCACCACGCCATCGACAGCGGCTCGACCTGCTGGATCTTCTCCATCGCCTTCACGTTACCGTGGCAGCTGCTGCAGCCGACGCCGGCCTTCACGTGCGGCGCGTGCGGGAAGTAGGCGTAATCGGGCAGCCGGTGGACGCGCACCCACATCATCGGCTGGCCGCTCGACGCGCTCTGCCGCAGCGGCTCGAGGCTCGCCTTGTCGCGCCCTGCCAGCGCGTGGCAGTTCATGCACAGCTGCGTCGACGGCACCGAGGCGACCGAGGCGCGCTCGACGTTGCTATGGCAGTAGAGGCAGCTGATCTGGAAGTCGCCGGCGTGCTGGCGATGGCTGAAGGGCACCGGCTGGTCGGGGCGATACCCGGCGTCGGTGAACTCGGGAGAGAACCAATACCAGATGGCGAAGGTGGCGAAGGCGGCGATAGCGACGGTGGCGACGCCGGCGATCAAGGGAACCCGGTTCGCCCATTGCGGGAAGACCTGCGCCAACGAACGCTCCCGTTGCCGTGAGTGATCTGTGCGAGGCTCGAGCTGGCCGCGAAAACCGGGCGCAGGATATCAATGGGCAGAGGGGTGTCAAGCCACGGGCAGGCGCCTCGACGAGCGCGCGGGCGGTCCTACAGATCGTCGCGCTTCCAACCGCGATCACTCGCCGGCGAAGCCGAGGGCGGCGCCGACGCTGCGGACGTGGACGCCGCGATCTCCTCGACCGCGCCGACGGCGACCCAGCGGCGTTGCAGCCACCACACGCCGAGCAGGTCGGCGATGCCGCGCCAGAGCCGGTTGCCGATGCCGTACTTGCTCTTGCCGAAGCGGCGCGGCCGGTGCTCGACCGGCATCTCGGTGACGCGCGCTCCCTCCATGCGCGTCAGCGCCGGCAGGAAGCGGTGCATGCCGTGGAAGGGCGGCAGCCGCTTGAGCACGCGCGTGCGGTAGGCCTTCATCGAGCAACCGACGTCGGTGATGCCGTCGTCGAGCACGCGCCGGCGCACGCCGTTGGCGATGCGCGAGGAGACGCGGCGCACCCAGCTGTCCTGCCGTCGGCGTCGCACTCCGGAGACGACATCGAAGCCGCGCTCGAGCTCGGCCAGCAGGCGCGGCGCGTCGGCGGGGTCGTTCTGCAGGTCGCCGTCGAGCGTCACGAGGAGCTCGCCGCGAGCGGCGGCAAAGCCGGTGGCGAGCGCGGCCGACTGGCCGTAGTTGCGGTCGTGCCGCAGCGCGCGGAGGCGCGGCTCGGCGGCGGCGAGACGGGCGAGCGTCGCCGCCGTCCCGTCGCGGCTGCCGTCGTCGACGATGAGCAGCTCGTAGTCGAGGCCGGCGAACGCGGCGCCGATCTCCTGCACCAGCGCCGCGAGGTTGGGCTCTTCGTCGAACACCGGCACGACGACGGAGATCCGCGGAAGCGAGCCGGGCCGGGGATCAGTCATGGGCGGTGGAGCGATTCGCCGCGAGGCGGGCGGGCAGCCGCGAGCGAGTATTTCACGGTGCTCCCAGCCTCCCGGCGCTTGCAGCGCAGCGTCAGCGTGACGCTCGACCGCTTCGCCGTCGCGACGAACGCCCGCAAGTGTCAGCGACGCACTCCGCCATCTTCGCCGCCCCGCCGCGCGTGTCTGGCGATCACGACTCGGTGGGCGGCGCGCCGCGCTCGAGCTCTCGGCGCAGCCAGGCGCGCGCCATCCGCCACTCCCGCCGCACCGTCGAGGCCGAGACGTCGAGCGCCGCCGCGATCTCCTCCACCTCCATGCCGGCGAAGAACTTGAGCTCCACCACCTGCGCCTGCCGCGGGTCGAGCGCGGCGAGCCGCACCAGCGCCTCGTCGAGGTCGACGACGTCGAGCTGCGGCGCCGCGGCGAGCTCGCCGCCGGCGACCTCGGTGAGCGGCACCCGTTCGTCGTGGCCGCCGCGCTTGCCGGCGTGGCGCCGCCGCGCATGGTCGACGAGCACACGGCGCATCGCCTGAGCGGCGACGGCGAGGAACTGCACCCGCGCCTGCACGTGCACGCGGTCGCGGCCGGAGAGGCGGAGGAACGCCTCGTTGACCAGCGCCGTCGGCTGCAGCGTGTGGCCGGCGCGCTCCTTGCGCAGGTGCTGCGCGGCGAGCGCGCGCAGCTCGTCGTAGATCTGCGGCAGGACGCGCGCGAGCGCCTCGCGGTCGCCGGCGCTCCACGCCGCGAGCGCCACCGTCACCTCGCTCGCCGGGCCTGGCATGTGTGAGCTCGCGTGTCTTCCGGGACTATAGCGCTCGGGCGGGGTGGCGCAGGCGGCTGCGGCGCGGCGAGTGAATCGTCGCTGCCGCTTTCTGCGCTGATCTAGACGAACACACGACAACACCCGAAGGAGACACACCATGCCCGACCTTCGTCACAGCCTCTGGCGCGGCTGCTTCCTGCTCGCCGCCGCCTGCATCCTCACCGGCGGCCCGCAGCATCCCGGCGGCTCCATGGCTCAGATGCTCGCCCACCCCAAGTGGGTGATCTCGCACGTGCTCGTCCTCGGCGGGTTTCTAGCGTTGCTGGCCGGGCTTGCGCTCTACGGCCGCGGCAGCGTGCTGCGGGAGCGCACGCAGCGCTGGCGTCGCATCGCGATCATTGGCACCGTGCTGCAGGCGGTGGAGATGGTCTTCCACACCGCCTCCTACGTCGACCAGGGCCATCTCGTCGCCGGCGAACCGACGCCGGTGCTCACCATCCACCTGGTGCTGGCATTCATCCTCTACCCCGTCTTCGGCGTCGCGCTCGCGGGCTTCATCCTGGCCACCGCGCGCGAGCGAACGCTCGCCTCGCCATGGATCGCCTGGCTCGGCCTCATCGGCGTCGTCGCCCACGGCGCCGCGCCGCCGCTCGTCATCGGCTTCGGCTGGACGTGGGCGCGGATCTTCTTCCCCATGGTGATGCTGTTCGCACTCTGGCTGGTGCTCGCCGCAGTGTGGCCGCTACGCCGAGAGGCACCAGTCGCTTCGAGGGCGGCGGCTCTGGCGGGCGCCTGAAGGCCCGACGTTCCTAGTCCCAAGAAGCGTCGAGGGAAAGCGGCACGATCTCACGCCAGCGAGGGAAGGGTGCGAGGTCCGGAACCTTTTCCTCATCGAGGATGGCGGCTTTGAGCGCCGAGTAGAGCGCGAAGTCCTGGTCGGAAAGATTGGGGCGCATGGCGGCCAGCACGTCCACGAAGGACCAAATGCCCCTGAAAAAGCCGCGTGCCAGCAGCGTTTTGAGCCGTCCCAGGGCGCGTGCATCGGACTGATTCCGAGCTCGCTCCGCCAAGCCCCGATAGAGAGCAACAGCTCCGGCCGCTTGATCTCGCTGTCCCCGAGTGAGCTCCCAGGCCGATTGGAGCGCAACATCCGCCTCCACCCACCTCGATCGCTCGAGAAGAAAACTCGCGAAGTTGGCATGGTTGTTCGCGTGGGTCGGGTCCAGCTCCAGTGCCTTTCGATAGAGCCGTTCTGCCTCGTCGTGGCTCCGGCGTACCTCCGTCATGAAGCTCGCGAAGTTCCCGGTGTTGGTCGCGTCGGTCGGATCCAGCTCCAGTGCCTTCCGATAGAGCCGTTCTGCCTCGTCATGGTCCCCGCGTGCATCCGTCATGAAGGTCGCGAAGTTCCCGGTGTTGATCGCGTTGGTCGGGCCCAGCTCCAGCGCCTTCCGATAGAGCCGTTCTGCCTCGTCATGGTCCCGGCGCACATCCGTCATGAAGTTGGCAAAATTCCCGGTGGTGTTCGCCTTTGACGGGTCCAGCTCGAGCGCCGTGCGATACAGGCGCTCGGCCTCCTCTTGGCGCCCCCGAACGTGGCGCATGAACAAGGCGAAGTTGCCGTGCAGTTCCGCGCTCTTCGGCAGCGCACGAATGCCCTCGCGGTAGATCTCCTCGCGCTTGTCGAGATCCGGCTCGCGGTCGGCCTTCAGCTGCCAAGACCACCACCCTTCCGCCTTGTCCAGGGTCGACTCCAGGGCGGCCGCCACGGCCTTGGCGGCGGTGTCGGCTGCGGCAGTCGGCACGGCCGGACTGATTACAGTCCGCAGCTCCTCCATCCGCTTGCGGTAAGCGGTAGCCCGTGCCGCAGCGCGCAGCTCGATCTCCTGGTCCTGCGGCTTGATCCCCAGCTCCTCACCGAGCAGGACCATCAGCCAGTCGAAGCTCGGAGCCCCTACCAACGCACCGCGGTGGCGGCTGACGACGTCGCGGATCCGTTGACCGGGCGGCCGTCCCGACTGGTAGCACCAGAGCATGCGTCCCTTGATCTCACCGGGCTCGAGCGCCTCCAGGAGGCCCATGAAGGTGTCGTCGTTGCCGCCGTAGCCGATCACCAGCGGCGTGTAGTGACCGAACAGGGTCCGCAACGTCTTAGCCCACGCCTCGTTCAGTTGCTGCAGACTGGCGGGATCGTTCTGCGGACCGAGCAGGAGGTCGCGGTGGATCTTGCACACCAGCGGCCGGCGCAGCTGAGGCCGCACGAAGTGAGTCAGCGACTCGTGGCCGCAGACGAGCGGAAAGACGCGGGTGTAGATCGACAGCGCATCGGCAACCAGGTTGTCGAAGTTCGTCGTCACCACCACCTTGTGGCGGGTGTCCTCCATGATCTTGGCCAGGATCGAGTAACCGGGGCTGGGGTCCCTCTCCGACATCACCGACTCGAGGAAGGCGTAGGCCTCGTCGGGGTAGCCGCCGTAACGTCGCTCGAAGACGCGCGAGTAGAACGAGGGCGCCTCCGCGTAGTCGAAGCCATCGATGCCGAGGTTGGCCGCGGTGGCCCACGTCTCCAACCCGGTCCCGTCGGCGCAGTGCCGCTCGTGCAGCTCGGCGAGCCACTGGCCTACGAGCTCGCCGCCGGTGGGAATCCCTGACTCGCGCGAGGCGCCCGCGCCGAGCACCCACGCGAACGCGTGGTCGGGCTGGTGGCGGTTGACGTCGCGGAAGTGAGTCAGGAATCCCTTGAGAGTCCACTCCTCTGGCAGAGCGCTCATGGCAGCACGGCGCGGTGGCCGCTCTCCCTTTCTTTTATCGACCACAGGTCATCGAGGTCGTGCGCCGCTCAGGCGGCGCGCGGCAGCTCGGAGGTGCAGTGCGGGCAGCGCACCGCCGCCTTCGGGATGTCGCTGGCGCAGAACGGGCAGGTCTTCGTCGTCGGATCGGCAGGGGGCTCCTGGCGCCGCAGGCGGTTGATCACGCGCACGACGAGGAAGACGGCGAAGGCGACGAGGAGGAAGCTCACCACGTTGTTGAGGAAGGCGCCGTAGTTGACGGTGACGGCGCCCGCTTCCTTCGCCTGCTCGAGGCTGGCGTAGGGGCCGGCCGGCGTGCCTGCCTTGAGCAGCACGAACTGGTTGGCGAAGTCCACGCCGCCCATGAACAGGCCGAGCGGCGGCATCAGCACGTCGTCGACGACCGATTTGACGATGGCGCCGAAGGCGGCGCCGATGATGAGGCCCACTGCCAAGTCGACCACGTTGCCGCGCACGGCGAACTCACGGAACTCCTTGAACATCGCCCCACCCTCCGTTCTCGCGTATCGGTGCGTTTGGACCATCCTAGCGCCGCCGGCCCGGCCGCGCGCTTGGCCATAGACTCGCGCGCATGCTTCGCCACGCTTCGCTCCTCGATTCGCTGCTCGAGCTGCAGATCCTCGACCGCGTGCCGCGCAGCGGTTGGGCGCTGCGCGGTGTGCCCGAGCCGGAGAGCGTCAGCGAGCACGGCTTCCACGTCGTGCTGCTGGTGTGGGCGCTGGGGCCACAGGTCGCGGACCTCGACGCGCTGCGCGCGCTCGAGCTCGCCGTCGTCCACGACCTCGCCGAGGTGCGGCTGGGCGACCTGCCGCGCACCGCCGCCCGCTACCTGCCCGACGGCGCCAAGCACGCGGCCGAGGAGGCGGCGCTCGCGGAGATGTTGGCGCCGCTCGGCGACCGCGCCACCGCGCTCTACGGCGAGTACCGCGGCAAGGCGACGCGCGAGGCGCGGTTCGTCGCCGCCTGCGACAAGCTGCAGCTGATGATCAAGGTGACGCTCTACGAAGGATGGGGCGCCGGCGGCCTCGGCGAGTTCTGGGACAACGCCGAGAACTTCCCCGACGACGAGTTCGCGCCGGTGGCGTCGCTCGTGGACGAGCTGCGAGCGCGGCGTCTCAGGAAGTGAAAGCGGGCGGCGAGACGGTGAGCGAGGGCAGGCGGTAGACGCCATCGTAGGCACCCTCGGCCGTCTTGCGAATGACGAGCTCGAACGCGGCGCCCGGCGCTCCGTCGCCGCGGACCCGTACCGCGCCGCAGCCGGACGGTTCGGGCTGGCAGATCCATGCCTCGCCGGCAGGGTAGGAGGCATCGAAGGTCAGCAGCGGCGAGGACGGCAGCGCTCTCGCCATCAGCAGCGCCATCGGCTCGAGCCGCGGGTCGAACGGCGTGCCCGCCGTGCGACGCGCGTGCAGGTTGCCCACCAGCACCAGGAGAAGATCCGTCGGGGCGGCGCGACGGGCGGCCACCAGCGCCTCCGCCATCCGTCGCTCGCGGTCGGCGGCGCCGCGTTGCACCGCCGGTGCAATGTCGAAGAGGACCACGCGGAGCGCGGCACCGGCGCGGCGCCGTGCGCGCGACCAATCCAGCAGCTCGAGCCGAGCCGCGCTGGTGATGCCGAATTGCATCGCGTCCTTCCACGAGGGTTGCTGCCGCAAGCCGGCGTGCCGGCCGTCGCCTCGTCGGCGGCCGCGAGGTAATCGTCGACCGCCTTCTGCTCCTCTCGCGGCAGCTCCAGCGCCAGGGTGACCGCGAGACCCTTCTGCAGCGCAGCGCAGGCGAGGGCGGTGGCGAAAGCGGGGCTCTCGCGAGTGCCGTGCAGCTCGCCAAGGACCAGCGTCTGGCCGGCCTGGAGCACCGAATCGGCGCCGCCGACGCTCGCGCACGCGGCAGCGGCGGGAACGTCGATCGGGTCGCCGGTCTGGTGGTCGGTGATCTGGAAGCGCAGGAAGTCGTGAACGGCGCCGACCGCCATCGGCGTCGTCGCGCGGATGGTGATGCGGCCGCCGTCGGCGAGCTCCTCGAACGAGTAGCTCACGGCGGCGGCGGCGGCACGCATTCCGTCGACGCCGGGCGGTTGCCGCGCGTGAACGGCCGCGGGGATGCTGAAGTCGCCGGCGGCGAAGGCTGCCGCGACCTGACGCAGGTGACGCCGCACCGCATCGCGGCTGCGCTCGTCGCGCGGATCCCGCACCGTCACCTCGATGCTGCCGCCCTCCGGCGCCAATCGGAAGTGATGGACGGTCGCCTGCTGGTCGAACCCCATGAAGGCGTCGCCGCGAGCGTCGAGGTCGTGCTTGTGCCGCGACTCGGGTGTGTCGCTCGCAGCAGCCGCCATGTGAGCGGCGTGATCGGGACATTGTGTGGGCGCTTGCGCGGCGACGGGCGTGCCGGACATCGCCAGGGCGAGAAGCGGGACGACGAGCAGAAGTTGGCGGTGACTCATGACCTTCCCTTCCGGTGGTGACGAGGCGGACGCGAAGGACGGCGCGGGCGCGCTTGCGGCGCCGGCAGGTTCTCGAGCAGGCGGACCGCCTCGCCGGGAGCGACGCCGAGGAGCTTCTCGTCCCAAGCGAGCAGCAGCGCGCGCAGCGCCCGCACGTGGGCCTCGAGCTCGACGAGCTGCGCCTGCGCGGCCTCGAGCTTCTCGGCCGCCAGGGCGCGCACCTCACCGCACGGCGGCCGGCCGCGGTCACGGGCCCGCAAGAGCGGACGCAGCTCCTCGAGGGTGAAGCCGATGGCGAGCGCGGCGCGCACCACCTGCACCCGCTCGAGGTCCGCGGCCGAATAGCTGCGATAGCCGTTGGCAAGTCGCCGCGGCGCCGGCAGCACGCCTACCCGCTCGTAGTGGCGCAGCGTGTCCGTCGAGACGCCCGCGAGCTTGGCGAGCTCGACCGGGCGCAGCTCGCGAGCGGTCGTCGGCTCCGGCTCGAGCTCGGCTGGCGGGACGGGGCGCACGCGCACAGGCTAAACCCCGGAACCGATTCCGGAGTCAATACCCACCACGACGTCGGCCACGGGCGTCGGGTCGCCGTTCGTAGACGACGAGCCGCATCCGGTTGTCGAAGAAGTAGGGGACGTCGCCCGGCCCCGAGACGTTGCCGAAGACGGCGTGCGGTTGGTACCGCTTCTCCAGCAGCTCGCGCTCGCTTGCCGAGACCATCGGCGTGCCGTCGGCGCGCAGCAGGTCGGGCACCAACAGGAACCGCGGGCGGGCGTTGCGGGCCATGTTCCGCGCCTGCGCCCACGGCCGCGACACGGTGCGTCCGAGCCGGGCGAGCTCGTCGGGGTGGAGCGGCGTCTCGGCGACGACGGTCAACGGCTCCCGCCCGCGGTGACGCACCAGCCAGTCGACGGCCTGCGTGCGACTGTCGACGAGGCCGGCCCGCGCGACGGCGTGCCGCACGTCGCCGGCGCCGAAGAGCGCGAGCACGAGGAGAACGCCTGCCGTCGCCGCCGGCACGGGCCGTCGCCAGCGGTCCGCGAGTCGCGCGAAGGGCAACCCCGCGGCGACGCAGGAGAGCGCCGCGAGGGGCAGGAAGTTGCGGAAGGCGCGGAAGGAGTAGCCGGCGTAGACGACCGCCATCAGCGCCGCGAGCAGCGTCCAGGCCGCGGCGTCGCGACGCCACGGTTGCTCGCGCCAGGCGAGGACGAGCCCGGCGATCGTGAGCGCGAGGAAGATGAAGCCGACCTCCGGACCTGCGAAAGACAGGTCCCACTCCGCGCGGCCCACGAGCTGTTGCCAGTACGAGCCGGTCCGAAGGGTTCCATAGTTTTCGTGCTGGAAGCGGAGCTGCTTCAGCACGCCGGCGGGCGCCAGCACCAGACTCGGCATCGCGATCGCCGCCGCCGCCGTCCCCGCGGCCGCCGCGACCGCAACGGCGCGCAGGCGCTGCCGCCAGCTCCACGGCAGCGTGAGCAGCATGAGCACGACCGCAAGACCGCACAGCCCTGCCGGGTACTTGCTCACCGCCGCCAGCCCGCAGCAGGCGCCGGCGAGCGCAACGCGGCCGAGCTGCCGCGGCCCGCGCACCGCCGAGACGAGCGCCAGCGCTGCGAGGGCGAAGAAGGCGGCATAGAGGTCGACGATGACGATCGCGCCGCGCAGCACCAGCGCCGGCAGCAGCGCGGCCGCGGCAGCTGCCACGACGCCGGCGACGTCGCCGGCCAGCCGGCGCGCGTAGAGGCCGGCCACCGCGACGATGCCGAGGCTGAGCAGGACGCTGAGGCCGCGGGAGACGAGCAGTAGCTCTGCCGGCAGCACCACCTCGTAGAAGGGGCTGCTTCCTACCTTCGCCAGCAGCGGCGCGCTGCGGAACGGATCGACGAGCAGCGCGGCCATACGCGCAGCGGCCGCGATGGCGAGCGAGGGCAGCTGCGGATAGTTGTTCTCCGCCGGCGCCCAATGGCCGGTGGCGGTCAGCTTCGCCGCCGGCTGCAGCACGTAGCCCTCGTCGACGTAGGCGATGTAGGGGTAGCCGGCGCGGACGGCCGGCGCTCGCAGCGCGAAGGCGACGAGCAGAGCGGCGCCGAGGGCCAGCGGCCACGCCCAGCTCGTCGGGCGCGGCACGGCGGCGTCCGTGTTCACGGCGAAGGGCTCGGCTGCGGGCGCTGCTCCGGCATCTCGGCGCGTGCGCGCCGCACCCCAATCTTTCGTTCGAGCACGAAGACGCGCAGCCGGTTGTCGAGGAAGAAGGCGCCGTGCACGGGACCGGTCCGGTCGCCGAAGGTGGCGCGGATTTGATAGGCCGCGAGCAACGGCGGGCGCTGCTCGGCCGGGATGAGGGGTTGTCCGTTCTGCCAGAGATCGGGAACGAGCAGGAAACGCGGCTCGGCGCGCATCACCGCCAGCCGCGCCTGCTCCCACCTTTGGACCAGGATGCGCGGTCCCAGCCGCAGCAGCTCGTCGGGGTGCATCGGCGCCTCGCCGAGCACCAGCACCTTGTGCGCCGGCTCGCGGTGACGCACCAGCCAGTCAATCGCCTGCGTGCGCGTGTCGCGCAAGCGCGCGCGCTCTACCACGTAATCGAAGTCCTCGACGGCGAAGAGCGCGACGAGCAGCGCGACGGCGAGCGCCGCGACGAGCTGCGGCCGCCGCAGCCGCTCGCCGAGCCACGCGAAGAGCACTCCGACGGCGACGCAACCCAGCGCCACGACGGGCAGCAGGTGGCGGAAGACCTGGAAGGCGTAGCTGGCGTGGAAGCCCACCATCAGCGCGACGAACAGCGCCCAGGCGACGCCGTCGCGCCGCCAGCGCCGCACGGCGACGGCGACGCCGATGCCCGCGATCCCGAGGAACAGGAACACGTACCCGATCTCGGGACCTTCGAACGGCAGATCCCACTCGGCGCGCCGCACCGCCTGGTGCCAGTAGGAGCCCGTCTGGTTGACGCTGTACCCGGCGTGCTCGACGAGCATGCGCTTCAGGATCGTGTCGCCCTTGGTGATCAGCGACGGCATCGCCGCAACCGCCGCGACGAGACCGGCCGCGCCGGCCAGCGCGGCGTAGCCGACTCGGCGACCCCAGCTCCACGGCATGAGCAGCAACCGCAGCACCACCGCGAGCCCCACCATCCCCGCCGGGTACTTCGCTACCGCCGCGAGCCCGCAGCACGCGCCGGCGAGGACGACGCGCCGCCATTGCCGCGGCTCTTCGACCGTCGACACCAGGAACAGCGCGGCGAGCGTGAAGAAGGTGGTGTAGGCGTCGACGATGACGATCGAGCCACGCACGACGAGCGCCGGCACCAGCGCCGCGGCCGTCGCCGCCACCACGCCGGCCGCGTCGCCCGCCAGCCGCCGCGCGTAGAGCCCGGCCATGAGGACGACGGCGAGACTCAAGAGAACCGTCAAGCCACGGGCGACGAGCAGCAGCTCCGCGGGTTTGATGACGTCCCAGAAGTAGCCTGGCTTCTGCGCCGGCGCCAGCAGCGGCGTGCTGCGGAACGGATCGACGGCGAGCGCCGTCGCGTGCGCGGCGATGGTGATGGCGCGGGATGCGAGCTGCGGGTAGTGGTTCTCGGCGGGCTCCCAGCGGCCGGTGGCGATCTGTTTCATCGCCGGCCGCATCACGTGCCCTTCGTCGACGTAGGCGAGGTACGGGTAGCCCGCGCGCACCGCAGGGATCCGTAGCGCCGCCGCAACGAGCAGCACCGCGCCGAGCGCGAGCCACCAGCTCCACCGCCGTCGCCGTTCGCCGGTCATCGCCGGCCCTTCTACGTTTCGCGGGCCGTCGCCGTCGGCGGACGCCGCAGCTCCGCTCGCTTCGCCGGCGCCGCCGCGCACCACGCTGCTACGCGAGGTCGGAGCCGGGATCGCCCTCGAACCCTTCGTAGGCGCGCTCACCCCGGCGCGGGTCGTTCGGCCGCGGCAGGACGACCCCGCGGCGCGCCAGCACGCGCTGCAGGCGGCCGTGCAGGTTCTCGCCGAGGAGCGACTGCGCGGCGCCGACGACGTCGCGCAGCACCACGCGCAGCTCGTCGCGGCCGCTCCAGTAGCGGCGGGCACGCGTCTCGAGCTCGGGTCCCAGCGCCTGCGTCAGCACCGCCGCCGCGAGCACCAGGTCGTCCATGAAGCCGAAGGCGCCGACGAAGGCCTCGGGCAGCAGGTCGAAGGGGAGCAGGAAGTAGGCGAGCGAGCCGGCGATCAGCCCGCGCGTCGCCGCCGGCACCTGCGGGTCGAGGGCGAGCCGCACCAGCAGCACGAACATGTCGGGCACCACCAGCAGCGCCTCGACGGTGGCGAGGCCCAAGCGGCCGCCGCGCTTCTCGAGCGTGGCGACGATGCGCCGGCGCAGCCGGTCGTAGAAGCGGACCATGCGCATCGGCGGCGCCTCGACGCGGTCGGCGTCGAACGCCTCCTCCGCCTCGGCCGCGTAGTCGGACGCCGCCGCCAGCCGGTCGCCGTGCGGCGGCGTCACCGCCGGGTCGGCGGCCACCAGATCGGCGGGCACCGGCTCGTCGCCCTCGTCGAGCGGGCCGAGGTCGTCGGGATCTTCGAAGCCGTCGAGCTCGTCGTGGTCGTCGTCGCGCACGCTCGACATTGTAAGCCGTCTCCGGCGTGCGCGAGCGCGGCGGCGAGCCGCTACAACCGCACCACGTACGCCAGCGCGAACCCCACCTGCGCCGCCATCATCATCAGGTACATGTGCGTCCACGACGGGTGGTTCTCCACCTTCGCCAGCGAGTCGGGGTCGCGCAGGATGAGGTAGACGGTGTAGATGCCCCACAGGGTGAGCACGACACCGAGGATGGTGAGCAGGATGGGGTCGCCGGTGAGGATCGTGTGCTCCGGCTGCAGCGGGTCCTTCATCCAGGCGCCGAGCGGGATGAGCAGCCAGGGGAAGATGAAGAACGGCGAGATGATCCATGCCGCCTTGCGCACGCCGTAGAGGATGGGCGGCGTGCGGCACCCGCCGGCGCGGTCGCCCTCGATGTCGGCGAAGTCCTTGGTGGAGGCGGCGCCCATCAGGAAGAGGGCGATGACGGCGCCGATGAACCAGGGCTCGGTGTAGCCGATGGTGGCGACCATCGCCCAGCCGGCGACCTTGAGCAGCATGCCGCGCGGCACGGCGATGGTGAAGTTGGCCCACATGCCGTGCGCCTTGGTGCGCCCCAGCGCCGGCGCCGAGTAGACGAAGGTGGCGACGAGGCCGACGAGGTAGATGAAGAACGTCTGATGGGCGGGAAGGGGCGCGCGCAGCTTCTCGCCCCAGCTGGTGTACGGGAAGACCACCACCAGCCAGGTGGGCACCAGCGCCAGCGCGTAGAGCACCCAGGTGAAGATCCACACTTCGCGCAGCGACAGCTCGCCGGTGACGAGCGGCCGCGTCGGCTTGTTGATGCGGTCGATCTCGAGGTCGTAGATCTGGTTGAGCGCGTTCGACGCCGCATTCATGAAGCTGGCGCACAGCGAGCCGAGCGCGACGGTCGCGATCACCGACCAGGTGAGCTGGCGCGCCGGGTCGGGGTTGTGCACCGACCCCCAGGCGCAGACGGCGCCCGAGACGATGCCGAGCAGCGGCGGCAGCAGCGTGAACGGCCGCGCCAGCTGCGTGTAGAGCGCGAGCTTCGAGCGGGGCGCCGGCGCCGCGGCGCCGGTGGAAGGTGCGGCGCTGGTCAACGTAGGAGTGGTGCTCATCGATGATTCACAACAGTGTAGACAGCGCCGCCGCGACGAGGGCGCCGATCAGGGTGTTGAGGAAGTTGACCGCCTCGTTGTCGAGCAGGCCGCGGCGCTCGATCGTGGCGCCGACGACGCTCTCGAGCAGCGAGCCGAGGAAGGCGGCGACCACGACGACGACGGCGCCGAGCCAGGGATAGAGCCCGCCCCAGGCGCCGAGCACCGCCACGACGACCGAGGCGACAACGCCGGCAAGCGTGCCTTCGACCGAGATCGCGCCCTGCGTGCCGCGCGGCACCGGCCGCAGGGTGGTGACGAGGAAGGTGCGCCGCCCCCACAGCTGCCCGATCTCGCTGCCCGCCGTGTCGGCGGCGGCGGTGGCGAGCGCGCCGGCGACGGCCAGCGCGAACACCTGCGGGTAGGGCGTCGACGCGGCGAAGAGCCCGGCGAGGGCAGCCACGCCGCCGTTGGCGATGGCGTGGCGCGCGCTGCGGCGACCCCCCTTCTCCTGCGCCAGCTTCGCCGCCGCCTTTCGCTTGTAGCCAAGCTTCGTACAGGCAGTGCCGATGACGAAGAAGGCTAAGAGCAGCAGCCAACCCTGCCAGCCGAGCGCCCCCCAAAGGACGGTGCCGAGCACCCACCCCATCACGGCGCCCGAGCGGTCGACGCCACGGATGGAATAGGCGAGGCCGGCGAGCGCCGCGTTGACCGCCGCGCCCACCGCGAGCCGCGGCAACAGACCGTCGGCGACCACCGCCTCCCATCGCCCCTCGGTGAGCAGGATGCAAAACAACAACAAGCCGGCGAGGAGCGGCACGGAGATGTTGTCGTCGAGCTCCTGCGGGATCGACTCGATCGCGGCGCCGAGCAGCGCCGTGGCCAATCCTGCGATCAGCGCGAAGCCGACCACGTAGCGGCCGGGCGCCGTCCACAGCAGCAGGCCGGCGGCGCCAGCGGTGCCGAAGAGCACGTAGGCGAAGCTGCCCACCCAGCTCTTCCTCGGGTTCCACGGCAGCTTCTTGCGGCCGAGCGCCATGCCGGCGAGCGAGGCCATGCCGTCGCCGAAGGCGAGCACGCCCCACACCGCCGCCGCCACCTCGAGCCGCCGGTGGAAGACGAGGATCAAGAGCAGCACGGCGACCGGGTAGAGGATGATCCCCCACGAGCCGCCGCGCGCCGTCTCCGCCTCGCGCCAGAGCTTCTTGCCGCCGAAGCGCGGCAGCACGAGCACGTTGAAGAGCACCGCCCCGAGGGCGACCACCGCCGACCAGAGCGGCCCGAGAAAGCGCAGGAGGAACGCGAAGCCGCCCACCGCCATGTGGACGAGCTTGCGCAGCAACTCGCCGCGCGTCAGGCCCCCCCCGCGGGCGGAGCCCGCTGCCGCCCCCCACCCGACCCCCTCCCCTGCGTTCAGTTCCACCCCTGACCCCCCGTCCCCCTGCCCCTCCAGGGGCAGGGGGCGCCCCCACCCGACCCAATGCTCACGACTGCCGCCTCCGCCACTGCCCGCTCTCCTCCAGCCAGGCGATCGTCTCGCTCATCCCCTGGCGCAGCGAGCGCGGCGCGTAGCCGAGCGTGCGCACCGCGGTGTCGGAGCGGTAGGCCCAGTCGTGGTGGCAGACCTCGACGAGGTCGGGGGTGAGCTTCGGCGTGCCGCCGAAGAGCCGCGACCAGCCGCGCATCAGGACACCCATCGCCTTGGCGAGCCCTTTCGGCAGCCAACGCGTCGGCACGCGCACGCCGGAGAGCTGCTCGAGCGTGGCGTAGAAATCGCCCAGGCTGACGTTGTCGCCGCCGAGCACGTAGCGGCCGCCGGTGGGCGCGCGCTCGAGGGCGGCCTGCACGCCCGCGGCGACGTCCTCGACGTGGACGTAGCTCCAGCGCCGCCCGCGATCGCCCACCAGGGCGGGCAGCCGCTTGTGCAGCGCCTCGACGATGCCGCGCACGACGAGGTTGCCCTCGGTCATCACCCCGGGACCGTAGATGACGCCCGGGTAGACCACGACCACCGGTGCGCCGGCGGCGATCGCCTCGCGGGCGCGGCGGTCGGCGAGGGTCTTGGTGCGCTCGTAGTCGTTGATCCACGGCCGCTCTGGATTTTTCTTATCCAGAGGCGCCTCCGCCGTCTCGTCGAGCTCGCCGCCGGGCCCGTTCTCGGTGGGACCGAGGGCGATGAAGCTCGACACGTAGACGAGCCGCGCGACGCCGGCCTCCGCCGCCGCCCACAGCACGTTCTCGAGGCCGCTGACGTTGACGCGGTCGAACTCCGCCGCGGGCGCCACCAGCTTGACGAGCGCCGCCGCGTGGACGATCGCCTCGTGCCCGCGCGTCGCCGCCACCACGGTGGCGCGATCGGTGACGTCGCCGGTCGCGAAGTCGACGCCGGCGGGGAAACCTTCGCGCGAGGCGGTCGAGCGCACCAGCAAAGTGAGCTGGTGGCCGGCCTCGGCGAGGCGGCGCACGACGGCGCGTCCGAGGAAGCCGGTGCCGCCGGTGACGAGCACTCTCACCGCGCCACCTCCGCCGCCACCTGCTCGCGCGTCCACTGCCAGAGGTCCGCCACCGCGTCGGCGGTGCTGCGCTGCGGTGACCAGCCCAGCCGCCGCAGCGGCTCGGCGCTGCCGGAGAGCAGCGCGATGTCGGCTTGCCGCAGGTAGCGCTCGTCGAGCACGGTCTCGACCTCGATGCCCGCCGCGGCGAGCAGCAGGTCGAGCGCCTCGCGAATCGACGCGGCCTGGCCGCGCGCCACGTTGTAGACGCCGCCCGGCTCGCCGAGCTCGACGAGCTGCACGAGCGCCTCGGCGCCGTCGCCGACGTGCACGAAGTCGCGCCGCGCCTCGAGGTTGCCAACGGCGAGCTGCGGCGGCTGGCGCCCGGCCTCGATCGCCGCCAGCTGGCGCGCGAAGGTGGGCAGCGCGAAGTGCGCCGTCTGCCCCGGACCGATGAAGTTGAACTGCCGGACCACGATGCCGCCGCGGGCGAGCACCAGCCGCTCCGCCGCCGCCTTGGTGAGCGCGTACGGGCTCACCGGCGCGGCGGGCCGCGACTCGGCGATCGGCTGCTCGCCCTCCGGGACCACGCCGTACACCTCGGCGCTCGAAGCGAGGAGCACCGGCGCGCCGGCCTCGGCGCGCGCCACCGCGTCGAGCACCGCCTCGGTGCCCAGCACGTTGACCTGGTAGTAGCCCGGGATGTCCTGCCACGACTTGCCGACGTGGGCGAGCCCCGCGAGGTGGACGATGCGCTCCGGCCGCGCGGCGGCGACCGCGGCGGCGAGGTCGGCGTCGACGCGGGCGCGCTCGGCGCGGAGGTCGAGATGGAAGAGCGCCACCCGCCCCGCGGGCATGCCCGGCAGCGCGAACCCCTCCTCGAGATAGGTCCCGGCCACCTCGTGGCCGCGCGCGAGCAACGCGCGGGCGAGGTGCTGGCCCACGAAGCCGGAGATGCCGGTGACGAGGACGCGCATCAGAAATGCCGTGGCGCGCGAGCCATGGGATGCATCAACGCTCGAGGCGCTCCCGCCAGTACTCGAGCAGGTCGGCCAGCGTCTTGTCGAACGGCACCTCGGGCGCCCAGCCGGTGTCGGCGCGGAACTTCGAGCTGTCGCCGATCAGGCGTACCACGTCCGACGGCCGCATGCGCTCGGGGTCCTGCTCGACACGCACCTGCGCCTTCGACAGGCTGAGCAGGCGGTCGAGCAGCTCCTGGATGGTGATGCCGCTGCCGGTGGCGAGGTTGTAGACCTCGCCCGGCTTGCCCTTGGTCACTGCCAGCCAGTAGGCGCGCACCATGTCGCGCACGTCGGTGAAGTCGCGCACCGCCTCGAGGTTGCCGACCTTGATCACCGGCTCCTGCAGCCCCGCCTCGATCGAGGCGATCTGCTTGGCGAAGTTGGAGGTGACGAAGACGTCGCCACGCCGCGGCCCGGTGTGGTTGAAGCCGCGCGTGCGCACCGTCTTCAGGCCGTAGCTCTGGAAGTACTGGTACGCCATCATGTCCTGCGCCACCTTCGACACCGCGTAGGGGGACAGCGGGCGCAGCGGGTTGTCCTCGCGGATGGGCACCTCGTCGGGGTGCACCAAGCCGTACTCCTCCGACGAGCAGGCGATCTGGATCACCGGGTCGAGGGCGAGGAAGCGCACCGCCTCGAAGAGGTTGGTCTGCCCGGTGATGTTGGTGACCAGGGTGTCGTTGGGCGCCCTCCAGCTCGACGGCACGAAGCTCTGCGCCGCGAGGTGGAAGATGGCGTCGGGCCGCGCCTGCTGGAGCGCGTAGTGCACCGAGGTGTAGTCGCGCAGGTCGCACTCGATCATGCGCAGGCGGCCCCACACGCCCTCGAGGTTCTCGCGCCGGCTGCGCCAGCGGTAGATGCCCCAGACCTCGACGTCGGGCTGGTTCTCGAGCAGGTATTCCGCCAGGTGGGAGCCGGCGAAGCCGGTGACGCCGGTGATGAGCACGCGCATGGAAGGGACTCCTCTGATCGGGATCGAAAGCGGCTAGTGGTTGCGGGCGACGGCGCTTGAGCGCAACCCGGTGAGGTAGACAGAGAGGCCGTCCCTCCACGGCTCGACGCGGCGGCCGAGCAACGCTTCGCAGCGGTCGACGGCGAGCACCGAGTAGGCGGGACGGCGAGCGGGACGCGGGAAGTCGGCGGTCGCGATCGGCTTCACCTCGACGCGCTCGTCGAGGAGACGGACGATCTCGGTGGTGAACTGCCACCACGACACCGGCTCGCGGTTGCGGTAGTGAACGATGCCGCGCGCGCCCAAGGCGGCGAGGTCGCAGAGCGCGGTCGCGAGGAACGGCGCGTAGGTCGGGCAGCCGACCTGATCGGCGACGACGCGAAGCGGCACCTTGCCTTCGTCGATCAGGCGCACCATGGTGGCGGCGAAGTTGGGGCCGCCGGGGCCGAAGAGCCAGCTCGTGCGCACGACGAGCGAGCCGTCGTAGGCGAGGGCGCGCTCCTCGCCGCGAAGCTTGCTGGCGCCGTAGACCGAGAGCGGCGCCGTCGGGTGGTCTTCGGCGTACGGCTCGCTCGCGGCGCCGTCGAAGACGTAGTCGGTGGAGACGTGGACAAGCGCGGCGCCGGCCTCGCGCGCCGCCGCCGCGAGCGTGCCCACCGCTTCGCCGTTGGTCGCGAAGGCGCGGTCGCGCTGCTCCTCGCAGGCGTCGACGGCGGTGAAGGCGGCGCAGTTGAAGATCGCTTCGGGCGCGAAGCCGCGCACCGCCGAGTCGACCGCGGCGGCGTCGGTGACGTCGGCCTCCGCGTGGCCAGGGCCGAGCACCGGCCAGCCGCGCCGCCCCGCCTCCTCCACCACCGCGCCGCCCAGCATGCCGCGGCCGCCGAAGACTAAGGAGCGCATCGCTCCGCGTGGATTACCGCAAGCCCGCACCATCGAGATCGCCGCGGCCCGCTCCGCGGGCCTCGCGATGACGAGGGCCAATCGTCATCGCGAGGAGCGCAGCGACGAAGCGATCTCGATCCGTCACTGGACGCCAACCTCACAGTTGTCGCCCAGCATGAAGCGATAAGCCTTGGGCTTGAAGTCGGTCTTCACGATCTTGGTGTTGCGCCCGATCAGCGAGCCGTCGATGCGCAGCGGGACGTCGCGGATCTCGCAGTTGGCGAGCACGATCGAGTTCTCGATCTCGCAGCGCGACAGCACGCAGCCGTCGCCGATCGAGGTGTAGGGGCCGACGAAGGCGTGCTCGAGCCGGCTGCCGGCGCCGAGGATGACCGGGCCCCGCACCACCGAGTCGACGAGCTCGACGCCCTCGCCCAGCTGCACGCGCCCCTCGACGCGGCTACGCGTGCCCACCTCGCCGTGGCGCGGCGACTCGATGCGCTCGAGCACGATGTGGTTGGCCTCCAGCATGTCCTCCAGCTTGCCGGTGTCCTTCCACCACCCCTGCACGCGGTGCGGGTGGACGACGAGCTGGCGGTCGATCAGGTCCTGGATGGCGTCGGTGATCTCGAGCTCGCCGCGGCCGGAGGGGCGGATGCGCTCCACCGACTCGAAGATGTGCTGGTCGAACATGTAGACGCCGACGAGCGCCAGGTTCGACGGCGGCACCTTCGGCTTCTCGATCAGCCGGTGCACGGCGCCGCCGCCGTTGAGCTCGGCGACGCCGAACTGCTCGGGGTTGGGCACCTCGGCGAGCAGGATCATGGCGTTGCACTCGCCGCGGCGGAACTCCTCGACCAGGCTGGTGATGCCGCCGGCGATGAGGTTGTCGCCGAGATACATCACGAACGGATCGCCGCCGAGGTAGGGCGCCGCCACCTTCACCGCGTGGGCGAGGCCGAGCGGCGCGTCCTGCGGGATGTACGTGATGCGGGCGCCGAAGCGGCTGCCGTCGCCGAGCGCCGCCATGATCTCGTCCTTGGTGTCGCCGACGATGACGCCGATGTCCTCGATGCCGGCGGCGACGATCGCCTCGATGCCGTAGAACAGCACCGGCTTGTTGGCCACCGGTACCAGCTGCTTCGCCGAGGTGTAGGTGATCGGGCGCAGGCGCGTGCCCTTGCCCCCCGCGAGAACGAGGCCTTTCATCGATGCTCCCGTATTAGAGACCTTGGGTTTCGCCGCCGTTGAGATCGATGAACGTGCCCACGTTCTTGAGGTCGATCGAGAACAGGTAGTCGCGGCGGCGGAGATCGCCGAGGGTCGACTCGTGCAGCTCGAGGTGGAAGGCGTAGCAGCTGCCGAGCCAGGTGACGAGGTGGCGCTGGTCGCGCAGCAGGCTGCGCTCGAAATCGTAGGTCACGTACGAGCTCAGGTTGAGCTTGCCGGCACCGAACGGCGACAGGGTGGTGCCGAAGGTGCCCTGGTTGCTGAGCACCTCGCCGCTGATCGCCTGCCAGCGCGGCGTCCAGGTGAAATCGAAACGCTGGCGGCCGAAGGCGAAGTTGCCGCTCGCCTGGATGCCGGTGACCTGTCCGAAGAGCACGCTGTAGTCGGCGTCGAGGCGGAGACCGAAGGCGGGCGTCGGGTAGGAGCGCAAGGTCGCCCGCAGCGGCCCGAACGAGGCCTGCTGCCCTTCGCCGCTCTCCAGCGGCTGGCTGGCGTCGAAGCTGTAGCCGCGCGAGATCTCGAGCGAGAGGATCTCGCGCGCGCCGCCGCCCTTGGTCGGATCGGCCGGCTTGGCGAGCACGCGGTTGATCAGCGAGATGCGCCCGACGTTGAGGCCGCGCGCCTGCAGCGGGTCGACCTCGTCGAAGATCGGCACCCGGTCCTGGTCGTCGAAGGCGCCGTAGTAGGACCAGGCGAAGCGCGGCTCGACGATGTGCTTGAGCTTGCCGAAGGGACCGATGCCACGCTCGAAGATGCGCGAGAACGACGGCCCGATGACCTCGGCGCCGCCGAAGGGCAGCGTGCGGCTGAGGTCTTCGCCGGTGAAGGTGTTGCGCGCGCCCGACGCCGGATCCACCGAGTTGCCGTACCAGGTGAGGTTGCCGCCGCCGTTCAAGGTCAGCGACAGCCAGGGCGCCGGCGCGATCGGCACCTTCAGCGTCGGCTGCAAGTGGAAGCGCGCGTAGCTCGACTGCACGACGCCGCGGTCGACGTCGAGGTAGTGCGCGGCGCTGTCGAGAGAGAGGTACACCGGAGAGCCGAAGAGGCGCGTCGGCCGTTGCTTGTACTCGATCTCCGGCAGCTGCCGCAGCTCGATGATGTCGTCGGCGGAGAGGAAGGTCTGTCGCCGGTCGACCAGGATGTTGAGCGAACGGTTGCCCCAGTTGCCGCTGACGAAGGCGTCGGAGTAGATCTGGTTCTTGGTCTTGGTGATGAGGCCGCGCTCGAAGTCGCGGAAGTAGTCGAAGTCGGAGAAGTCCTCGTACTGCACCACGCCGCGCAGGCCGAGCGGCAGGTCGCGGGTGTCGTGGTCCCAGCGCACCTTCCAGCGGTAGTCCTCGCGCAGCGGGTCGTCGATGACGTAGCCGCGGAAGGCACCGGTGGTGCCGTCGGTGGGGTGGTAGCGCAGCTCGTTGCCGAGGCCGAAGTACTCCCTGCTGTAGAGGTCGGCGTAGAACGTGGTGTCGTGGCTTCGCCCCAGCGTCTGGTAGTAGGCGAGGCCGAGGTAGGTGCCGCGCGTCCCCGAGTTGCCGATCTTCGGCACCAGCAGGCCGGAGGCGCGGTCGGTCTTGGTCGGCCACACCATGTAGGGCAGGTAGAACACCGGCACCGCCTTGGCGCGCATGCTGGCGTGCTTGACGTGGGCGTAGTCCTCGAGCCGCAGCCGGGCGCGGCCGACGCGGAAGCTCCACGCCGGCACCTCGCCCTGGCAGGAGGTGAAGATGCCGTTCTCGATGATGTACTCGTCGGCGCCGACCTTGTCGACGCGCTCGCCGCTGAAGTAGATGCCCGGCTGCGCGCCGCCCGAGGCATCCTTCAGGCTGCCCAGCTTGGTGTCGAGGTTGTAGGTCGCCGAGCTGCCGGCGAGGCGGCTCGGGCCCTGGTCGATGACCACGTTGCCGACGGCGGTGAGCTCTTTGGTGGAGAGGTCGATCGACACCATCTCGGCGGCGAGGTCGACGTCCTGATAGTGCAGCTTCACGCCGCCGGTGAGGATGGCGAAGTCTTCGCGCTGATAGTCGAGGGCGCCGGCGGCGCCGCTCGCCTCGCCGCCGCCGCGCTCGGGCGGGAACGGCAGGGTGAAGGTGATGCGCGGCGTCGTCGGCTCGGCCGCCGGCGGCGGCGAGCCGGGCGGCGGCACTTGCGGGTCGCCGGCCGCGGGTGCGGTGCCGCCGGTCAACGGTACGTCGCCGGTGGCCGAAGGAGGCGGCGTCGGACCGCCGGGCGTGAGCGCGGAGGCCGGCGACTCGGGCTCGGGTACCGGCGGCGCGCTCTGCTGCTGCAGCGAGAGAAGAAGCAGACCGGCGAGGAGCGAGGCGCCTCCGGTCACCCGAGGCGCTCCAGCACCACCGCCGTCGCCTCGCCGCCGCCGAGGCAGATGCCGGCGCAGCCGATGCGGCGGCCGCGCTCGGCGAGGGCGTGCAGCAGCGTCACCAGGATGCGGGCGCCGGAGGCGCCGATGGGATGGCCGAGCGCCACCGCGCCGCCGCGCACGTTGAGCTTGTCGTGGAGGATGCCGAGGTCGTGCATCGCCGCCATCGCCACCGCGGCGAAGGCCTCGTTGACCTCGAAGAGGTCGACGTCGGAGACCTCGCAGCCGGCCTTCTGCAGCGCCCGCTGCATGGCGGAGATGGGGGCGGTGGTGAACCACTCCGGCTCCTGCGCGAAGCTCGCCTGCGCGAGGAGGCGACCGATCGGCTTTTTCCCCAGCTCGGCGGCGTGCTCGGCGGTCGTCAGCACCAGCGCCGCGGCGCCGTCGTTGATCTTGCTCGAGTTGGCGGCGGTCACCGTGCCGTTCGCGTCGAACGCCGGCTTGAGACGCGCCATCTTCTCGAGGTCGGCGCGGAACGGCTCCTCGTCGCGGTCGACGGTCGTCGCGCCCTTCTTGCCCTTCACCTCGACGGGGACGATCTCGTCGGCGACAGTGCCGTTCTCCGCCGCCTCGCGGGCGCGGCGGTAGCTCTCGCGCGTGTACTCGTCCTGCGCCTCGCGGGTGAACTCGAACTTCTTCACGCAGGCCTCGGCGCAGCTGCCCATGTGCTTGTCGCCGTAGGGGTCCCAGAGGCCGTCGTGGATCATCGAGTCGATCAGCTTGCCGTGGCCGAGGCGCAGGCCGTCGCGCGCTCCCGCGGCGAGGTAGGGCGCGTTGCTCATGCTCTCCATGCCGCCGGCGGCGACGAGCGAGAACTCGCCGACGCGCAGATCGTTGGCGGCGCTCATCACCGCCCGCATGCCCGAGCCGCACACCTTGTTGATGGTGATGGCGCCGGTCGAGGGTGGGCAGCCGGCGCCGAGGGCGGCCTGGCGGGCCGGCGCCTGGCCGAGGCCGGCGGGCAGCACGCAGCCCATGTAGACCTGCTCGATCTGCCCCGGCTCGACGCCCGCGCGGTCGATCGCACCCCTGAGCGCCGCCGACCCCAGCTGGGTGGCGGACAGCGGAGCGAGCGCGCCCTGGAACGAGCCGATGGGCGTGCGCGCCGCGCTCAGGATGACGACGTCCGGCATAATAGCCCCCGCTGTTTGGGAGTGGTTCGGCGGGCGCCCGCCGCGGAAGCGGCCGGATGCTAACACGGGAGCCGAAGGGCCTTCCCGCAGGCGTCACGATGACAGCAGCGCCACCCTCCGACCACCGCCTGCTCGCCGTCGACTTCGGCGAGAAACGTATCGGTCTCGCGGTGTCGCAGGGCGAGTTGGCGTTGCCGTTGGCGACGCTGCGGCGCAAGGACGACGCGTCCGCGGCGTCGGCGATCGCGGCGGTGGCGCGGGCGGAAGGCGTCACGGCGCTCGTCGTCGGCGAGCCGCTGCGGCTCGACGGCAGCGCGGGCGACGCGGCGCGGCGCGTTCATGCCTTCGCGCGCCGGCTGGAGCAGGCGACGGGGCTTCCTTGCTCGTTCGTCGGCGAGGCGCTGACGAGCCGCGAAGCCGAAGAGCGACTGCGACAGGCCGGCGTCGATCCGCGTCGCCACCCGGAGCGCGTCGATCAGGTGGCGGCGCAGCTGCTGCTCGAAGAGGCGCTGGCGCGCGACGCCCGCGCGCGACGCAATGACTCGTCGGCCGTGGAGAGCGAGCGTTGACGGCGCGAAAGAACGGCAGCGAGGCGCCGAAGAAGCGCGCGCCGCGCAAGCCAAAGAAGGGCGGCGGCTTCGGCCGCTTCCTGCGCCGGCTCTTCGTGCTGGCGCTGTTGCTCGTCCTCGCCGCCGGCGGCGCCGCGTGGTGGGGCTGGCGGTCGTTGCACGAGCCCTACGGCACCGGCGGCGACACGCGCGTCAGCGTCGAGCCGGGAAAGAGCGGCCTCGCCATCCTCGACACCCTGGAGCGCAACGGCGTCATCCGCGACGCGCGGCTCGCCCGGGTCTGGCTGATGGCGAAGGGCGACCCGGCGCTGCAGGCGGGTGAGTACCTCTTCCGCGGCCCGCTCTCCACCGTCGCGGCGCTCGACAAGGTGATCCGCGGCGACGTGGTGGCGCACCGCGTCACCGTTCCCGAAGGGCTCACGCTCGAGGAGACCGCCGATCGCCTCGTCACGGCGCGGCTCGGCGACCGCGACGCCTTCCTCGCCGCGATGCGCGATGCGAAGCCGATCGCCGACCTCGACCCGCGCGCCGAGGACCTCGAGGGCTACCTCTTCCCCGACAGCTACACCTTCGTCGCCGACACGCCGCCGCGGGCGATCGTCGAGGCGATGGTGTCGAACTTCCGCCGCCGCTGGCGCGACGAGGTGGCACCCAAGCTGACCGCAGCCGGCGGCCGCACGATCCGCGAGGTGGTGACGCTCGCCAGCATCGTCGAGAAGGAGGCGAAGGCGCCCGCGGAGCGCCCGCTCATCGCCGCCGTCTACGCCAACCGGCTCGACCGCGGCATGGGCCTCTTCGCCGACCCGACGATCATCTTCGCGTTGAAGCGCCTCGGTCGCTGGGACGGCAACATCCGCCGCGACGACCTCGCCCTCGACTCGCCGTACAACACCTATCGCCACGCTGGGCTGCCGCCGGGCCCGATCTGCTCGTCGGGCACGGGCGCCCTCGTCGCCGCCGCCGATCCCGCCGACGTCCCCTACCTCTACTTCGTCAGCAGAAACGACGGCACCCACGTCTTCGCCACGAGCCTCGACGAGCACAACAAGAACGTCGCCACCTGGCAGCGCCGCTACTGGCGCGAGCGCCGCGCCGCGGCGGCGGCAGCGGGCTCGCCGACTCCCTCGACGCGCCGGCGGCGCTGACCCGTTTTCGCCGCAGCGCGTCACTGCAGCGGGCCTCGAATGGTCCCCGCGGCGTCCTGTGCGCCGTTTGACACACCTCACCCCGTCGTGTATTAAGGAGTCCGGTCTATCCCGACAAACCCGCAGCCAGGAGCACGGAGCATGAACATCCGGGAGCAGTTCGGGAAGTATCTCCTCCTGAAGAAGCTGGCCGAGGATGCCCTCGGGGAGACCTTTCGCGCCGGCCGGGTCGGCGGCCACGGCATGGAGCAGGTGGTGCTGCTTCGCGTGTTCAACGGCACCGGTCTCGACGCCGGCACCCTGAGCGCCGCGCTCTCGAAGCGGCGCGCCGTCCACCAGGCCCTCGTCTCCCCCAACATCGGCAACGGCGTCGACCTCGGCGAGGTCCGCGGCGTGCCCTTCGTCGCTTACGACTACATCTCCGGCAAGGACCTCGCGGCGCTGCAGGAGCAGGCCCGCCGCCGCAACCATCCGATCCCCTCCGACCACGCGCTGCTCATCGCCGAGCGCATCGCGCTGGCGCTGGCGGTGGGCTACGAGACGCGGCTCGAGGACGACCGTGTCCTCCACGGCGCCGTGCTGCCGCAGCTGGTGATGATCTCCAACGAAGGCGAGACCCGGCTGCTCGGCTTCGAGGCCGCTCCCGGCCTGCGGCAAGTGGTGCGCGGCGCCGTCGCCACCAAGCCGCTCGCCCGCTACCTCTCGCCCGAGGCGCGCAGCGGCGCGGCGCCCAACAAGTCCGACGACGTCTACTCGCTCGGCGCCATCCTGCTCGAGCTGCTCACCGGCCATCCGGTGCCCACCGACGCCGACCTCTCGGCGACCATCGACAACGCCGAGCTGTCCTCCGAAGGCACGCCGCTTCCCGACGATCTGAAGCGCCTGCTCAAGCAGAGCCTCACCACCGCCGACAAGCGGATCGGCGACGTCATCACCTGGCACAAGTCGCTGTCGCGGATGATGTTCGAGGGGCAGTACAACCCCACGACCTTCAACCTCGCCTTCTTCATGCACAACCTCTTCCGCGACGAGATCGAGAAGGAGTCGCGCGAGATCGAGGTGGAGAAGACGATGGAGCTGCAGCTGCCCCCGGCGGCGCCGGTGGCCGCGGCTGCAGCGGCCGGCGCGGCGGCGGCGGCGGCGCCGGTCAAGGCGCCCACCTTCGGCTCGATGAGCTCGGAGCTGCGCGAGGCCACCTCGACCGGCGTGCTCACCGACACCCAGGTGCGGGCGCGCGAGAAGGCCGGCAAGTCGAAGATGATCCTCGGCGCGGTGGCGGCCCTCGTCGTCATCGGCGTCGGCGCGGGGCTGTTCTTCGTCATGCGCGGCAAGGGGACCGCGGCGCCGGCGACGCAGGCAGCCGCCGCGCCCGCCGCGGCACCGGCCGCCGATCGCGTGGCCCTGCAGCAGCAGGCGGCGGCGCAGCAGGCCGAAGCGCAGCGCCTCGAGGCGCTCTACAAGGAGATGCTCGACAAGCAGAGCAAGGACATGCAGGCGAAGTACGACGAGCAGCTCGCCACCATGCGCAAGGAGATGGACGCCGCCCGGCAGCGCGCCCAGCAGGCGCAGCAGGCGGCCGACGCTCCCGCTCCGCCGCCCAGCCGTCCTCCGGCGCCGGCAGCCACCGTCGCCGCCGCGCCGGCGCGGCCGACGACGACCCAGGCCGCCGCTCCGGCTCCGACGACCGCCACAGCGAGCGCGCCGCCGGCGCAGACGACGACCGCCGCCGCGGCGCCCGCGGCTCCAGCGCCGGCCGAGCCCGCCCCGGCCTCGCTGCCCACCGACATGGCGACCACCCAGGCAGCGCCCGTCAACTCGACGCCGCCGCGTCTGCTGGCGCGGCCGCAGCCGGGCTATCCGGCCATCGCCCAGCGCATGCGCAAGGAGGCGACCGTGGTCGTGCGGGTGCTCGTCGACGAGCGTGGCCGCGTGGCGCAGGCCGAGCTCAAGGGCGCCCCCGCCGGCTTCGGCTTCGACCAATCGGCGCTGCAGGCGGCCAAGGGCGCGAAGTTCAGCGCTGCCACCCAGGGCGGGCAGCCGGTGAAGATGTGGGTGGACCTGCCCATCCACTTCAAGCTCTGAGCTCCACGCTCTGAGCTCCACACCCGTCGTCTCTCCCGAGATCGCGCTGCTGCGGCACGCGCTCGCCGACGGCGAGCCGCCGCCGTCGCGGCGCGTCTTCGTCAACCGCGCGCTGCGCATGGAGCGCCTGCGCTGCATCGGCTTCGACCTCGACTGGACGATCGCGCCCTACTACCGGCTGCCGATCGAGGAGCTGATCTTCGAGCTGGCGCTCGACCGGCTGGTGAGCCACTTCGACTACCCGTCGGTGGTGCGCCGCGCCGAGTTCCGCCCCCACTTCCCCCACCGCGGCGTCATCGTCGACCGCGAGGCGGGCGTGGTGCTCAAGATGGACCGCCACCGCTACGTCGGCCGCGCCTACCTCGGCCGCGAGGTTCTCGACGGCAACGCGCGGGCGCGCCTCTACCGCCAGGAGCGGCTCGACCTGCGCAGCGAGCGCTTCTACTGGGTCGACACGCTCTTCGAGCTGCCGGAGGTGAACCTGCTCGCCGAGCTCGTCGAGCTGGCGAAGAAGAAGCTGCTCGACCCGCCGTCGTACAGCCAGCTGTTCGCCGACGTGCGCAACGCCGTCGACGGCGTGCACGCCGAGGGTCCGCTCAAGCCGCGCATCGCCGCCGACCTGCCGCGCTTCCTGCCGCGCGACCGCGACCTGGCGCTGGCCCTGGTGCGGCTGCGGCTGCCCGAGCGCAAGCTGATCCTGATCACCAACTCGGACTGGAGCTACACCAACCGGCTGTGCACCTATCTGTTCGACGGCGTGCTGCCCGGCCTCGACAGCTGGCGCGAGCTCTTCTCGCTGGTGATCGTGAGCGCGCGCAAGCCCGGGTTCTTCCGCAAGCGCAAGCCGTTCGTCGAGCTCGACGACGCGGGCGCGCCCGTTGGTGAGGTCGACGTGCCGAGCTGGGGCAAGGTCTACGCCGGCGGCAGCCGCTGGGGCCTCGAGGACCTGATGCAGATCCCCGGCGAGAGCTTCCTCTACGTCGGCGACCACATCTACGGCGACATCGTGTCGAGCAAGCTGACCTCGACCTGGCGCACGGCGCTCGTGCTGTCCGAGCTCGAAGAAGAGCTCGAGAAGCAGCAGGACCAGCGCGAGCAGCTGCGCCGCCTCGACGCGCTGAAGGGCGAGCTGTCGACGATGGGCCACAAGATGGACGACCTGCGCGACGTGCTGACGCTCTACGAGAAGAACCCCGGCGAGGAGCCGGAAGCGACGCAGGCCGCCGCGCGGCCGCGCCTCGAGCAGATGCAGCAGGACCACCGCGCGCTGCGCCGTCGCGCCGGCGCGCTGGAGGAGGAGATCGCCACCCGCTACAACCCGACCTGGGGGTCGGTCTTCAAGCAGGGCGGCAGCCAGAGCCTCTTCGGCAGCCAGGTCGACGACTTCTCGTGCATCTACACGTCACGGGTGGCGAACTTCGCCTACTACGGCACCAACCACTACTTCCGCGTGCTCAAGGACCCGATGGCGCACGACGTGGAGCTGTGACGCCGGGCTGAGCCGCGGGCGAGCGCGGCTACGTACCGCCGAGCGTGCGCTCGCGCCCTTCGACCGGCAGCTCGACGCGGGCGGTCGTCAGCTCGCCGAGGCGGGCGACCATGTCGTCGAGGTCGGCAGGCGTGCGCGTCGGGTGGTGGTGGATCGGCAGCAGCGTGCCGACGCCGGCGGCGCTGGCGAGCGCCGCCACCTGCTCCACCGTCGAGTGGCCGCGCCGCTGCGCGCCGGCGGCAGCCTCCTCGTCGGTCACCCACGCCTCGTGCAGCAGCAGCTCGACGCCGCGCACGAAGTCGACGGACGCCTCTTCGGTCTCGCAGTCGGTGAGGTAGGCGAGGCGATCGTCGATGACGATCCCCACCGAGCCGCCGGCGTGCCGCTGCCGCCGCAGCCGCAGCCGCGGCGCCGGCGATCTCGAGCGCGTCGCCGTGATACGGCACCACCTCCACCGGCATGGGGAACTCGGCGAAGCGCAGCGGAAACAGCGGCGGCGCCACCAACCGTGACAGCGCCTCGGGAGTGCCGTCGACGAGCGGCGGCGCCGGCGCGTGGATGCGCACCGGCAGCTTGCCGGCGACGGCGGTGAGGTAGGAGAGGCCGATCGTGTGGTCGAGGTGATAGTGCGTGAGCACGATCTCGAGCCGCTCGAAACCGAGCAGCGCTTTCGCCAGCGGCGCCTCGAGCAGCCGCCCGAGCCCGGTGCCGGCGTCGAGAAAGAAGCCGGCGTCGCCGCGGCGCACGAAGTAGCACTGCGTCTGCCGCCCGTACGTGGGGATGAAGCCGTTGGTGCCGAGCGGCGTGATCGAGAGGCTGGTCATCGGCGCGCCGGGGGTTGGCCGCGGTGGCGGCATTCTAGGCGCAAGCGGGACCGGTGGCTGTGAAAGCGGCGAGCGACGTCAGCGACGCGCGATAGGCTCCTCGGCAAACCAGCCGCCTTCCTCAACCAGATACGGAGAACTGCCTATGGACCGCGCCGGTACCGATCCAGACTCCGCCGCCGCTCCCGCGGTCGATCCCAGCATGGCCTATGCACTGTGCGCCTACGTCGACGGCGCGCTGCCCGCGCCACCCTCGGGCTGGAAGGAGATCTGGGCGCCGGCAAGAGGCGACCGGGAGAACTACGCAAAGGTCTTGCAGTCGGACCATCGCCCGCAGCTGTTCGCGCTGGCGATCCAGGGCACGCACAACGTGCTCGATCTGCTCGAGGACTTCGAGATCGTCCCCCAGGTGGAGTTCCCGCCCATCGCGGGCGCACACATCGCGACCGGGTCGCATCGCGGCCTCCACCTCTTGCTCGAGCTGGAGATGGTTCAGGAGGAAACGACCGAGAAGCTCGGGTCCATTCTCGCGGCCCTTCCGGAAGGCAGCGCGCTACTGGTCACCGGCCACAGCCTCGGCGGCAATCTCTCGTCGGTGATGGCGCCCTGGATCGCGGCGAACGTCGCCGTCTTCGGCGGCAAGCAGCAGCCGCTGCAGAAGCTGCCTGCCAACCTGAGCGCGATCACGTTCGCGGCACCCACCGCCGGAGACGCGGCCTTCGCGCAGTTCCTCGACGCCAATCCCGCCAACTATCAAGCCTTCTTCAATCAGAACGACGTCGTCTCCAACGTGTGGGCCGAGAGCGGGCCGCTCCAGATCGACAACATCGACGTCCTGTTTCCTCCGCCGGGACCGCAGCCCCCACCTTTGTTCGTTCAGGACCTGCTGCGGAAGAAGATCCAGCTGATGGCGGAGGCGAACCCGCCGGTCAGCTACACGCAGACGAACGGGGCCATCTTCCAGTTCCCGCCGGGCCAGGCGCCTGCCGGTTTCAGCGAACCCTGGATCTGGGAGCTCGGGTACGAGCACAACTACGCGTATTGCGTGCAGTTCCTGGGGAAACACGGCCACTGCACGCCGCCGGCATCGGACGCGTAGAGAGCGAAGCACGGCGACAGGGCCGCGCGAAACGAAGGCTCAGTAGCGAGGCACGTCCGGGTCGACCTCGACGCTCCAGGCGTCGATGCCGCCGGCGAGCGACGCGGCCCGCGCGAAGCCCTGCGCCCGCAGCCACTCCGCCGCCCGCAGCGAGCGCGGGCCGTGGTGGCAGTGGACGACCACCGGCCGCTCGGGGTCGAGCTCGCCGACGCGCGCCGGCAGCTCGGGCAGGGGGATGAACAGCGCGCCGTCGATGCGGGCGATCGAGTGCTCGACCGGCTGCCGCACGTCGAGCAGCTGCACGTCGCGCCCCTCCTCGCGCCAGCGCCGCAGGTCCGCCACCTCGACCTCGAGGTCCTCCCACGGTCCGTCGAAGCTCGCCTCGCCCACCTGCGCCTCCTTCGGCTCCGCATTTCTCGCGCCGCTCACCGCAGCGCCGCCCTCGCCGCACAGCTCCGGGTAGTCGACGAGCCCGCGCTGCGTCGGCTGCGCCGAGCACACCGGACAGTCGGGGCTCTTGCGCAGCTGCAGCTCGCGGAAACGCAGCCGCAGCGCGTCGAACACCAGCAGCCTCCCGATGGCCGGCTCGCCGACGCCGAGCAGCAGCTTCAGCACCTCGCTCGCCTGCAGCGCGCCGACGATGCCCGGCAGCACGCCGAGCACTCCCGCCTCGGCACATGACGGCACGGTGCCCGGCGGCGGGGGCTCGGGGAACAGGCAGCGATAACAGGCCCCGCGCGCCGCCCAGAACACCGCGAGCTGTCCTTCGAAGCGCTGCACTGCCCCCCACACGTCGGGCTTGCCGAGCAGCACGCAGGCGTCGTTGACGAGGTAGCGCGTCGAGAAGTTGTCCGACCCGTCGGCCACGACGTCGTAGTCGCGCAGCAGCTCGAGCGCGTTGCTCGCCGTGAGCCGCACCGCGTGCGGCTCGACGGTGACGTGCGGATTGACGCCGCGCAGCCGTTCGACTGCCGCGTCCACCTTCTCCCGCCCCAGATCGGCGTCCGCGAACAGCACCTGCCGCTGCAGGTTGCTCACCTCGACCCGGTCGAAGTCGATGACCCCGATGCGACCCACTCCCGCCGCCGCCAAATAAAGCGCCAGCGGCGAGCCCAGTCCACCCGCGCCGACGAGCAGCACCCGCGCCGCCTTGAGCTTCCGCTGCCCCTCCGGCCCCACCTCGGGGATCACCAGGTGCCGGCCGTAGCGCCGCAGCTCGTTCGCGTCGAGGGGCGGCAGGTCGGCGACGGGATCGGCGGGGCTCATGCGAATCGGCGCGACAAGTCGGCAGACGCGCGCGTGCGGAGGTATAGCACGCGGCCGCTCCGCGTTCATCGTCGCAGGCGCTCGCGCGTCCGTCGCCGGGCCTCGTCGAGCGCACGGGTCGTGGTGGACGCCGGTTTCGGCTCCGCGCTCGTCATCGGTGCCCCGACAGCCGGTCCGGCCGTCGTCGGGTCCGCCGGCTCGTCGCCGCCAGGCGGCATGCCGGCTCTCACCGGCGTCCTGCCGCGCCGCCGCCGCACGATGCTCGCCAGCGACGACGCGAAAGCGCGCCTCGCGCGCGCCGGCTTCTCACCCGCGACCGGCGAACGGCGTTGCAGGCGCCAAAACATCGGCAGCCGCCGCTCGGCGACCTCCACCAGCAAAATGACCGCAGCGAGGAGCAGCAACCAGGGCGCGAGCGCCACCGTCCTCGCCTGCCGTTGAAACGCATCCCAGATGCTCGCGGCGTCGACGCGCTCGCGCCCGCCGGTCGCACGCGTCAGCCGTTCGAGCTGCCGCCGCCCCTCGGTGGGTGGTGCCGGCACCGTCTCGGTGAGCACCGGATGGCGGACCGGTGCCAGCGAGCGCGGCGCCATGCCGGGTGCGTCGAGCGTCACCATCGCCACCTCGGCGCCGGCGAGCGGAATGCTGGCGCCGAGCGAGTCGGGACCGTTCCAACGCAGCGGCGTCACCATCGTCTCCGGCTTCTGCCCGGGGCGTCCGCGCAGCACCAGCAGCCGCGGCGGTGCCGGCCAGGGGTCGCCGTCGCGTTCCGGGTCGAGCTGCAGGTCGACGACGACGGCGCCATCCACGACTTCCTGGGTGACCACGACCCCGCCCGGCAACTCTCCCTCCTCGCCTGCCACCCAGCGGGTGAGGCTCGTCACCAGCTCACCCAGCCGCGGCCAGCTCCCGAAGGGGCCGGACCACGGTCCGTCCAGCTGCGCGGTCAGGGCGACTACCCGCCCGAGCCCTGCTTGCCAGCTGGCGACGACCGGCGCACGGTTCTCGTCTTCGCTCACCATGCCGAGCGTGGCTCCGGGCCGCAAGTAGGTGAGGTTGTAGCCGCCCACCGGCGGCGGCTGCGGCAGCTGGATGCCGCCCAGCAGGCGCAGCCCCGGCGTCACCCGCAGCGGCGTCGTCTCCTCGACGAACGCGCTGCGCGCCACGGTGATGGTGTCCTGCGCGAACAAGCGCGGCAGCAGCGCCGGATCGTCGGTGAAGTAGACGCGGCCGCCACCGCGTCGCGCGATGTCGCGCAACAGCTCGGCGTCGGCGTCGGCGTCGGTGCCGAGGCCGACGACGCTGACGGTGATCCCTGCCCGCCGCATGCGGTCGAGCAGCTGGCGATAGTTGCCGGGCTCCTCGGCGTCGGCGGCGTCGGCGAAGAGGATGACGTGGCGGGTGCCCGCTGCCGCGCCCAGCAGCTCGCGCGCGGCGGCTTCCAGCGCGGCGCCGACGAAGATGCCGCCGCCGGCCGAGTCGATGCGCAGCACCCGCTGGCGCACGTCGTCGGGATCGCGCAGCGGCCCCAGCGGCACCACGCGGTGGACGCTGCTGTCGACGGCGTGTACCGCCAGGTCGTCGAGCGGCGACAGCAGGTCGACGACGGTGGCGCCGGCGAGGTTGGCGAGGTCCATCTTGGTGCGTCCGCCGCCGACCGGGACCGCCATGCTGCCGGAGCGGTCGAGCGACAACACCATCGCCAGGCGCAGCTTGCGGTGCTCGCGCCGCAGCTCCATCGAAACCGGCAGGACCTCTGCGAGCTCGGAGCCGAAGTAGCCGCCGGTGCCGAAGGAGCTGCGGCCGCCGGTGAGGAGGAGACCGCCGCCGCCGTCGTGCACCCAGCGCGCGAGGGCGGCGAGCGCGCCGCTGCCGAGCTCGGCCGCCCCTACGTCTTCGAGCACGACGGCGCTGACCCCGGCGAACGCCCGCAGGCCCTCCTGCAACTCGCGCGGCGCCGCGGTCGCCACCTCGAGGCCGCTGCCGCGCAGCAAGGCGGGCAACCCGGCATCGTCGGGCCGCTCGCGGACGACCAGCACGGGCTGCCGCCCGCGCACGCGCACCATCAGCCGCGCGACGTCGTTGGCCGGCTCGCGATCGCCCGCGGGCGGCCGCAGCAGCAAGCGGTAGTGGCGCAGCGTGGGGCCGCCGGCGCGGTCGCGGAACACCACGCGGTTGAGGCCGGCGACGAGCGATTGGCGGGCCGACACCAGCGGCTCTGGAGGGGCGCCCGCGGCGGCGCCGCCCCCCGCCGCACCTTCGCGTACGAGCTCCAGCTCGACGGTGGCCGGGCGCGGCGCGTGCACCCAACCGACGATGAGAAAGCCTTCTCCCGGCGAAACCTCGGCCGGTGCGTCGACGCGCGTGAAGCCGAAGTCGCCGGCCATCGGCCGCACCAGCTGCAGGTAGTCCACGGCCACGCCGCGCAGCGCCAGCCTCGCCGCCGCGTCGACGGGATCGGCGCCGCTCCAGCGGCCGTCCGAGAGCACCAGCAGCCGCGCCGGACCCGCGGCCGGCAGCGATGCCGCCGCGCGCGCCAGGCCGGCGGCCAGGTCGGAGCCTTCCGCCGGCAGCTCGGCGGTGAAGCCCGCGAACGGCGCCGTCCCCGGCGCCTGCTCGAGCGCCGCGCCGCCGGCGAAGGAGACGACGCCCAGCCGATCGCCGTCCCGCATCGCCTGGCGGAGGCCCGCGAGCACCTCCAGCTGGCGCGCCGCCGCGTCGGCCGGCATCGACGCGCTGCGGTCGGCGACGACGATGACGGTGCTCGACCGGCCGGGCACGCGCACCGCCATCCCCGCGAGGGCGAGCGTGACCAGCAGGTACACCAGCCCGCGCAGCGCGCGGGCCGCCCGGCTCGCGCCTGGTGCGCGCAACATCGCCGCCGCAGCGGGCAGGAGTAGCAGGAGCCAGGCCGGCTCCAGGAAGGTCATGTCGCCCGGACCTCCGTCCTGCCGGCGCGCGCGAGCAACGCGCCTTCGATTCCCAGCAGCAGGAGCGCCAGCAGGGCTGCCGTCCACGCGACCTCGCGCCGGCCGCGGGGCGGAAGCGCTTGCAGGATCTCACCGCGTCGCGCGCTGGCCCGATCGCGGAGGTCGGACTCCCCCGCTGGAGCGTCGCCACCGCGACGGCGTAGCGCTGGTCGCCCGCCTCGACGAGGTACTCGCCCGGCCGGGGCGGCGACCAACGCGCGACACCACCCGCCGCGGCACGCTCCAGGGCCTGCAGCTGCCGCTCGAAGCCGGCGCCGCTGACGCGCGCCGTCGCCACGCCGGGGGGAAAGCGGACCGTGGCGACGTCGCCCAGGCGCTCCAGCGCTCGCTCCGGCCCCGGCAGCTCGGCGCGGCGCCAGGCCAGCAGGTTCCACCACAGCACCGGCCAGGCCGGGGTGCGCGGCAGCGTCGAGAGGTCCTCGCGCAGGCGCAGGTGGAGGTCGTGGCTGCCGTCGGGCCGTTCTTCGTCGGCGAGGAGGACCACCGGGCCGGCGATGACGACCGGGACTCCCGGTGGGTTTGCCGCCCCGCCGCCTGCCGCCCACACCATCCCCTCCGCCGTCACGCCGGCCGCGAGTGGGTGGCGGCGGTTGACGGCGAACGGCCCGAGGTAGGCGATGGCGTCCGGCTCACGATGGAAGCGGACGCGCCAGGGACGGATCGCCGGCTCGCCGGCGCGAGCCTCCGTCGTGGCGGCGGCGCGCGACGGCAGCTCGCCGCCTCCAGCACCCAGCACCACCTCCACCGCCGCTTCGCCCTCGGGTCCTGCCAACTCCGCCGCCCCACTGGCGGCAACGGCTTCCCGCACCGACGCCGCGAGGCCCGCCGGCAAGCCGTCGACGCGGACCGCGAGGGCGGTGTGCCCGAGCGGCGGCAGGGTGACCGCTCCGTCGAGCGGCAGCTCGTCGGCAGGCAAGCGGGCCCGCACCGTGACGCCGGGGGGGACCGGGAGCCGCATTCGCCAGCTGGCGCCACCGTCGAGCCGGCGGCGCGACACGACCGGCGCCCCGGCCAGGTCGAGGGTGAGCGACGCCTCGGCCGCCCGCGGTCCCAGATTCGCCACCTCGAGGGTGACGAGATCGCGGCGGCCGGCTGCGGCGTCGGCAAAGGACCGCGCCTCGTCGCCCGTGCCCGCCATGGCTGCCCTGCGGTCGGCGGCAACGATCGCCAGATTGGAGCGCGCCGCCCCGAACGCCCACCACGCCACCCGCGGCGGCAGCTCGGCGGGAGGCGGTCCGTCGGTGAGGACGAGCACCGCGGGCGCCCGCCGCTCGGCGGCGAGGCGGAGCACGGCATCGATGTCGGCCGAGGCGGCTTCGGCTCGCCAGCCTTCGACGGCCCGCGCCACCGCATCGGCGTCGAGGTCTTCGCCCAGCACGGCAGGAGGATCGGAGGCGACGATCAACGTGGCGCGCACGTCGGGCGCCGCCGCGAGTGCTGCGAGCAGCGCCTCGACGGCCAGGCGGCGCGGCGAGCCCGCACCGCCGGCGGTCATCGAATACGACGGATCGAGCGCCACCAGCAGCGGCCGCGTGCCGGGCGCCGCCATCCAGGGCCCGGCAGCCCCGAGGACGAGCAGCGCGAGCGCCGCGAGCTCGAGCCAGAAGACCGGCGGCAGGCGGCGGGGAGCCACGCGCGGCCCCGCCGCGGGCGCCGCCGCCGCCACCCACAGGAACAGTGCCGGCACGGCCACCTCGCGGCCGCGCCGCCGCAGCAGGTAGAGCAGCAACAGGAGCGGGGGCCCAACCGCCAGCCCGGCGAGTGCCCAAGGAGCGAGGAAGCCCATCTCGGAACGCCCCTGACCTCAGCCGGTGGGAGCGGCCGAGAGCACGCCGTGGGCGACGAGCGGCAGGAGCGCCGTCGAGCCCTCGCCGGCGACCGCCTCGGCGTCGAGCTCTACTCGCATCACGCCGTGACGCCGGCAGCTCTCCTCCCAGCGCTCGAGGTGGCGCGCGCGCGCCTGCACGTAGGCGGCAACCACGCTCCCGTCCACCAGCAGGTCCGCGGCGGCGCCGGTCTCGACGTCGCGCAGTCTGAGCTCGCCGCCGAGCTCGGGAGCCGTTTCCGACCTCACCGCGAGTTGGATGACGGCCGCCGCTTGCGCGCCCGCCGCAAACGAGCGCAGCACCACGTCGGGCTCGCCGGGGAACAACAGGTCGGTGAGCAGCAGGCGCACGCCGCCGTGCGGCAGCGGCGGCACGGCGCGCAACCCGTCGGGCGGTGCGCCGATGCCGTCCAGGTCGAGCGGCGCCCAGGCCAGGGCGCTGGCGCCGGCCGGCGCCAGCCGCGCCGCTCCCTGCGCGACGCGCCAGGCCACGACTTGCAGCCCCGCTGCGTCCGCCGCGGCGGCGAGGGCCGCCGCCAGGCGCCAGGCCGCCGCGCCCTTCTCCTGCGGAATGCCCATCGAGCGCGAGACGTCGACGAAGAGGTCGAGGCGCGGGCTCACCTCCTCGCGCTGCGTGCGCAGCACCAAGCGGTCGGTCCGCGCGTAGACGCCCCAATCGAGGCGGCGCACGTCGTCGCCGGGCTGGTAGTCGCGGTACTCCTCGAACTCCAGCGAGCTGCCCACGCCCCGCCCGAGCCGCATGCCGGCACGGCCGCCGCGCGGGCTCGCCAAGAGCGACAGCCGAAAGCGCGAGCCGAGCGCCGCGCCGGCAATCAGCGAGTGTTCAAGGAGTGAATCGCGGCCCACGCTCACGGCGCGCTCGCGCCGTCGACCACCGCCGGCGTCGGTGCCGACGCCATCGTCGCGCCCCACTGCCGCGCCCACCAGCGGGCGCCGCCGAGGAGCACCAGCGCCACCCAACCCCAGGCGACGGCGGACGCCAGCTCGATCGTCTCGCTGCGAAACGCGGCGGCGGGACTGAGCGCGAGCCAGGGTCCGAAGGTGCGGCTCTGCTGGATGGCGGGATCGACGAGGACCCCGACCAGTGGCGGCAGGGCACCGCCCAGGGCGGCCAACGTCAGCGCCACCACCCAGCTCTGGTTGGGCCTCAAGAAGCGGCGCAACGGCCCGCGGGTGAGCATCGCGCCGGCGCTGGCGTAGCCCACGAGGTAAGCGGCGAAGATGGTCAACGACCGCGCCAGGTCCTCGGGTAGGGCGACCAGGACCCGCGGCAGCAGGCGCTCCGCGCCGTGTGCCACCAGCAGCGTCGCCAGGAGCCAGATCAGCGCGAACGCGAAGCCGTTGGCGGCGCCCGAGAAGAACGGGAAGGCGAGGGCCCGCGCCCACGGTCGGCGCGGCAGCGCGCGGTTCACCGCGGGCGACGGTCGATCGCGGCCGCTGGCGGCCACCAGCAGCAACGGCGCCGCTGCCCAGACCGCCGCCAGCAGCCACGCCTGGAGCAGACGGGCCGAAGACAGGGCGAGGCCTGCCGGCACCGCCGCCGCCAGCGTCGCCACCCACACCACGAGCAGGAAGCGGCGGACCGGGAGCGCCCGGTTGGCGGTCGGCGGCGACACCATGGCGACGGTGAGCAGGAAGAGCAGCCGCAGCGCCAAGAGGTCGAGCGCCACCACCACCGCCACCGTCCGCCAGAACGACCAGGTCGCCATGCTGCTGCCGATGCCGGCGCTGATGGCCATGCTGGCGAGCGCCATCGTCGCCGACATGGTGGCGAGCAACAGGGCCACGAAGGCGAAGGCGAAGATGACGCGCAGGGCGCGTCCCAGGGGTAGGCATCCGGCGGCGAGCGCCAGCACGATCGCATGGACCACCAGCACGAAGCTGCCCGCCACCACCGCCGCCATCGACGGCAAGTCGATGCCGCGCAGCAGGTAACAGAGGCTCATCAGCGGCAGCGAGGCGACGTAGACGAGCGCCGTCAGCAGCACGCCCGCCTGCAGCTTGCCGGCGACGATCTGGTGCGGCGGCAGGGTGGTGATGTAGAGCAGGTCGAGATGGTTGCCGCTGCGCTCCACCATCGCCCGCACGCCGACGTAGAGCGGCATGGTGACGATGGTGGCGAACAGCAGCGTCCCCTGCAGGAAGGCGAACAGCTCGCGGCCCATGCCACGGCTAGCCTGGAAGCGGCTGACGTCGCCGGTCAGCACGGTGAGCCCGATGATCGCCACCTGCAGAGCGAGCAGCAGGGTGAGCACGGTGCCGGTGAAGCGGCCGTTGACCGCCTGGCGCAGCTCCTTGACCACCACCGGGTTGGGCCAGTCGGTCAGCCGCTCCTTCCAGGTCGCCGCCCCGGCCGCCGGCACCGTCGCCGCGTCGCCGCTCATGCCAGCTCTCCCCGGGTCACCGCCATGAACAGCTCCTCGAGGCCGTTGCGCTGTAGCCGGAACTCGACGATCGGATAGCCGGCGCGGACGAGCGCGGCGAGCAGCGCCGCTGCCTCCGCCTCACCGCCGTCGAGGTCGGCCTCCAGCTCGCCGTTCACCGCGCGCACCGCCTCCACTCCCGCGCTCGCCAGCACCGCCAGGCGCAGCTCCTCGCCACCCGCGAGCGCGCGCAGCCGCACCGTCTGGCGAGTCGCCGTCCCGTGGAGCAGCTGGTCCATGCTGCCGGCGCGCACGATGCGCCCGCGTTCGAGGATCACCGCGCCATGACAGATCTCCGTCAGGTCGCTCAAGATGTGCGAAGAGATGAGCACCGCCTTGCCGGCCTCGGCGAGGGCGCGCAGCAGCTCGCGCAGCTCGACGCGGGCGCGCGGATCGAGCCCCGCCGCCGGCTCGTCGAGGACGAGCAGCTTGGGATCGTGCAACAGAGCTCGCGCCAGGCTCACCCGCTGCGCCATGCCCTTCGACAGCGTCTGCATCTTCCTGTCGCGCAGCCCCAGCAGGCCGGTGAAGGACTCCACCTGCTCCAGCAGCTCGGCGCGCGCCGGCAGCCGCGCACCGTAGGCACGAGCGAAGAAGTCGAGGTACTCGTGCACCGAGAGCTCGCGCGGCGCCGGCTCGTGGTCCGGCATGTAGCCGACCAGCGCCCGCGCCCGCTCGGGCTCTTCGACCACGGAGATGCCGTCGAGCAGCACCTCGCCGGCAGTGGGCTCGTCGAGCGTGGCGAGGATGCGCATCGTGGTCGTCTTGCCGGCGCCGTTGGGACCCACGAAACCGTAGATCTCACCGCCCGCGAGCGTGAACGAGATGCCGTCGATGGCGGCAACGGGGCCGAAGCAGCGCCGGAGCTCCCGCACCTCGAGCTTCATATCTCCCCCGCCGCCAGCCGGCCGTAGACGATGGCTTCCCGGCGTCCTGCGGTCGCGCCCGCCAGCGCCGGCTCGCTGAAGGGATCGCCGTCGAGCACCGCCACGTAGGAGCCGGCGGCGAGGAAGCGCTCGGGCTCGCTGGTGAGCCGGGAGGCCGCCTGCGAAAAGCCCTCCGCCATCAGCTCGGCCACGGCGTCGGCGGCAGCGTCGGCGGCGCCGACGGTGCCGTTCGCCACCAGCAGCCGCCGCGCGCCGGCGGGCACGTCCACGCCCTCCCACAGCCGCCCTTCGCCGTCGGCGACCATCACGCTAAAGAGCGGCGCTTGCAGACCGTTGTCGATCACGAGCCCGCCGTCGCGGCGGGAGACCAGGAGACGCTCGCGCCGCAGCGCCGGCGTCCGCGTCTGCAGGTGCAGCGGTGCGCGCGCCGCCAGCCATCCCGGAGCGAACTGCTGGCCCGCCGTCCAGTCGACGCCCAGCGTCGTACGCGGCTCCTCGCCGCCGTCCGCCATCGGCGTGACCTCGGTGTCGGCCGCGAAGCGCAACCCTTCGGCGGGCGCAAAGGTGGAGTAGTAACCGTTCCAGCCCCAGATGACCGCGCGGTGCGTGGCTTGGTCGAGGAGGACCACCGACGACGAGCTGCGCTCGCGCACCACGCCCTCGGAGAGCACACCGTAGGCCGCCAGGCCGGCGGTGGCGGCGAGCGCGATCGCCGGCACCGTCCACAGGAACCACGCCCGGCGCCGCCAGCGGTTGAGACAGAAGAGGTTCACCGGTCCGACGACGACGACGAACGAGACGACGAACAGGAGCAGGCCGCGGACGGGAATCGGCGCGTTGTGCACCGGCACGGAGGAGCGGGCGGTCCATGCCGCGGGGCGGCCATTCCGCCAGGGCGCGGCGGCGCGCTCCAGCGCGCTCTCGACGGCGCCATGCTCGGCGGCGGCGACCGCCGCGCTGGTGGCGTGCGCGACGCTGCCGAAGCCCAAGCGGTGCCAGGCCAGCTTGGTCTCCGCGTCGTCGGTCGGCGACAGACCGAAGATCGCCGCCGGCGCCTCCTCGCCGATCACCAGCAACACGCCGCCTGCCTCGGCGTAGCGACGAAGCGCCTCGCGCACCGGCGCCGGCGCGGCGACGAGCTCCGCGGCTTCCAGCGCCACGCCGTCGTACGACGAGAAGGCGAGCCACGAGCCGCTCCACGCGGCAACCGGCAGCGGGGCGCGCACCAACTGGATACCGCGCAGCGGCGTGCCGGCGGTCGCCGCCGCGGTGTGCTCCGGCGAGCCTGGGGCCGGGACTTCGGCCGGCAGCGCCTCGCGTGGCAACCGCGTCGAGGCGAGCACCAGCGGCCCGGTATACGACTCGAAGAAGAACGCCTGGCCGCCGCCGTCAGGCACGAGCGGCGGCTTCAGGCGCCGGCCGTCGACGACCACGTCCACCGCGCCGAGCCACATGGAGAGCGCCGGTTGCCGCAGCGCCACCTCCACGGTGGCGCCGGCCGCCACGTCGACGGCGCGGCGCAGCACCACGGCGCTCGTGCCGTAGCTCCTCGTCTCGCCCTCGAGCAGAACGTGATGCGCCACTCTGCCGCCGTTGGCGACGACGAACCGGTATTCGACGTAGCCATGGGTGCGCTTGCCGGGCAGCACCGGCAGGCTGGTGACGCTGACGTCGCCGTAGCTCTCCGCCGGGAGCGCTTGCGCGCCGGCGAGCGACAGCAGCAGCAGCGCCGGCACGAGCCAGCGCGAGAGTCCCCCGGGCGCGGGCCGGCGTGCTGCCACGACGCTCCTCACGGCGGCTCCAGCACGACGTCCACGGGCAGCCCGAGCGGCGCCGGCTCCACCGCCCGCAGCACCGCCTCGACGATGGTGTCGCTGGCGATGCCTTCCACCCGCGCGGTGTAGCCGAGCACCAGCCGGTGGCGCAGCACCGGCATCGCGACGGCCCGCACGTCCTCGAAACCGGCAGTGGGCCGGCCGGCCAGCAGCGCTTCGGCACGCGCCGCTTCGCCGAGGCCGATCGCGCCGCGCGGCGAAACCCCGAAGCGCACGTGACGGCGCACCAGCTCGGGAGCCTCGGGCGCGTCCGGGTGCGTCGCCGCCACCAGCCTACCGATCCAGCGCGCGACGGCGCGCGGCAGCACGATGCCGTCCATCGCCGCGTAGAGCGCGGCGAGCTCCGTGGGAGCGAGCTCGAGCTGCGGCGCCGGCGGCTCGCCGCGCCGGCGCTCGGCGACGATCTCGGCGAGCACCTCCGGCGCCGGCACGCCCACCACCAGCTTCATCAGGAAGCGATCGAGCTGGGCCTCGGGCAACGGATAGGTGCCCTCCAGCTCGATGGGGTTCTGCGAAGCGAGGACGAAGAATGGCAGCGGCAGCGGCCGCGTGGTGCCGAGGAGAGTCACCGCGCGCTCCTCCATCGCCTCGAGCAGCGCCGATTGCGTCTTCGGCGAGGCGCGGTTGATCTCGTCGGCGAGGAGCAGATTGGTGAACACCGGGCCGGGACGGAAGGCGAGATCGCGACGGCCGGCAGCGCTCTCCTCGAGGATGTGGGCGCCGAGGAGGTCGCCCGGCATGAGGTCCGGCGTGAACTGGACGCGACCGAAACCGAGGCCGAGCAGACGGCCGAGCATCTTGATCAGCGCCGTCTTGCCCACCCCCGGCACACCCTCGATCAGCAGGTGCCCGCGCGCCAGGATGCCCACCAGCACCTGCCGGTGAAAGGCGGGGCGGCCGAGCAGCAGGCGGTCGAGCTCGTTCTGCAGGCGGGCGAGAGACGCGACCGGGACGGCGAGCTCGTCGGCGCTGAGCAATCGGGTAGCCGGCACGATCGACTCCTTCAGGGCGGCGTGAAGTAGCGGCGCACGGCCGCGCGATGGCGCGGCAGCACGAGCTCGGTGAAAGCGGCGCCGCCGTCTGGGCGGACGCCCGCCAGCGCCCCGCCGGCGTCGGAGCGGCGCGGGTCCGGCCGCGGCTCCGCAGCGTCCGTCGACAGGACGATGCTGGTCTCGAGCGCAACCGCGGCGGGTGGCAGCGGCTGATCGTCGAAGCCGAGCCCCCAGTTGTGGGCCGGCTCCTTGACCAGGTAGGGAGCGTCGCCGCGACCGCGGTCGACGCCGCCCCTGCCCAGGCTCTCCTCGCCTCCCGGCTCACCCTCGCCCTTGCCGGACAGCATGTCGGCGAGCGCGCTTTCGTCGAGCCCTTCGCGGCGCAGCAGGGAGGCGTCGACGGGCACGCCCTTCTGCAGCGCAGCGGCGAGACGTCCGGCGGCGTCAGCGCGGCGGCGAAGCTCCATCGCCGCTGCGGCAGCATCCGCGCCGGCGGTCGTAGCCGCGCCCAAGGATCCGGCGGTGTCTGCGCCGGACACCTGTTCGCCGGCAGCTCGATCGCCCTTGGCCGCGGCGAGCGCCGCGGCGGCGCGGCTCAGACGATCGGCCTGGGCGAGCGCGGCCTCGGCGTGCTGCCGCTGCGCCTCCTCCATGCCGGCAGCGACCGAATCCAGAGTCTGCCAGGCGCGCTCGGACTCGCCGGCAGCCGCGAGGTCGATCGCCTTGCCCAGCTCTTCGCGCCAGACCGCGGCAGGCTTCTCGTCGAGCGCCGCCAGGACGTCGAGGCGAGCGGCGAGGCCGGCCGCCGGGCCGGAGAGATCGAGCGCCGGTCGAGCGGACGACGTCGCGGCGGGCACGAGGGCCGACGCGGCGCCGAAAGCTGTCGCCGCCGCCAGGGCGAGCGCCGTCCGCTGCCACCGCCAGCTCAGCCGGAGCGGCGGCACCGCCGGAACGCTGTGACGCCACACCCCGACGTCGAGCTCGGCGGCGGCGAGGAGCAGCCCACCGCATGCCCGCCGCGACTCCACGACGCTGCGCAGCAGCTCGGCCTCGGGGCGCCGTCGCCAGCCCGCGAGCGCGCCCGCGCCGGCCGTGGCGACGGCGAGCGCGACGCCCCAGACGAGGTCCGGCGGCGCCACACCGACGCCGGCGCGCAAGGCGAGCAGGAGCACCCCCCACAATGCTGCCGCGACGGTGAGCGCGCGCATCGCACCGCGCACGGCCAACCACCGGCCGAGCCGCCTGGCCGTGCGCACCACCTCCCGCTCGGCGAGATCGAGAGCGGTGCGCTCGCCAGCGTCGCGGCCCGAGGCGTTCATCGGTGGGGCGCAGCCTAGCAGCGCCGCCGCGGCCGAATGCGACGCGGGCGAGGCGGGCTCGTGGCAGCCGCGATCATCCATGGCCCCGCTTCGCATGCTTCTCATCTACGCGCGCCCCTCCTCTTCTGTTCGATCCCTGCACGCCCATGGTCGGCAACCGGCGGCAGGGCCGGCAACCTTCCTCGCCTCGCCTCGTATAGTCCTAGTCGATGCGGACCCTCCCGAAGCGGATCCCTGCGGCTGGTGCGCGTGTGCGTGTCGGCCGGTCACACCTTTCCACCCGTTGACCCGGAGGAGGACTTCGTGGACCGACGCCAGTTCCTGCGTTTGACCGGGCTGGGCGCCGGCACGCTGATGATCCCCGTCATCGGCTCGCCGCGCGACCTGTTCGGCGCCACCACACCGATCCCGTCCGCCGACAAGAAGGCGCTCGCCGACGCCGCGCTGGAGACGGCGCGCGCCAAGGGCGCCAGCTACGCCGACGTGCGCATCGGGCGCTACCTCAACCAGTTCGTCATCACCCGCGAAGACAAGGTGCAGAACCTCGTCAACACCGAGTCCTACGGGGTCGGCGTGCGGGTGATCGCCGACGGCACCTGGGGCTTCGCCGCCACCTCCGAGGTCACCAAGGACGGCGTCAAGAAGGCCGCCGAGCGCGCCGTCGCGATCGCCAAGGCCAACTCCAAGGTGCAGACCGAGCCGGTGCGGCTGGCGCCGCAGAAGGGGTACGGCGTCGTCTCCTGGAAGACGCCGATGCAGAAGAGCTCCTTCGACGTTCCGATCCAGGAGAAGGTCGACCTCCTGATGTCGGTCAACGCGGCGGCGATGAAGGCGGGCGCCAAGTTCGTCAACTCGCAGCTCTTCCTGGTCAACGAGCAGAAGTACTTCGCCTCCACCGACGGCTCCTGGATCGACCAGGACGTCCACCGCATCTGGCCCAACTTCCAGGTCACCGCCATCGACGAGAAGAGCGGCAAGTTCCAGAACCGCGACGCGCTGTCGGCGCCGATGGGGATGGGCTGGGAGTACCTCGGCAAGGCGGCGCCGGTCTCCGAGCTCGGCACGCCGCTGTGGAGCAAGACCTACGACATGCTCGCCGACGCCGAGGCCGCCGGCCGCCAGGTGAAGGAGAAGCTGACCGCCAAGCCGGTCGAGGCGGGCAAGTACGACCTCGTCCTCGACCCCACCCACCTCTGGCTCACCATCCACGAGTCGGTGGGCCACCCGCTCGAGCTCGACCGCGTGCTCGGCTACGAGGCCAACTACGCCGGCACCAGCTTCGCCACCCTCGACAAGTGGCAGACGAAGAGCTTCAAGTACGGCAGCCCCAAGGTCACCCTCTTCGCCGACAAGACGCAGCCCGGCTCGCTCGGCGCCGTCGGTTACGACGACGAGGGCGTCAAGACCAAGCGCTGGGACCTGGTCAAGGACGGCATCCTCGTCGACTACCAGAAGATCCGCGACCAGGCCCACATCGTCAACCAGACCGAGTCCGACGGCTGCTGCTACGCCGACAGCTGGAGCTCGGTGCAGTTCCAGCGCATGCCCAACGTCTCGCTGGCAGCCGGCAAGGAGCAGCTGACGCCGCAGCAGCTCATCGCGCAGGTCGAGAAGGGCATCCTCATCATCGGCGACGGCTCCTACTCGATCGACCAGCAGCGCTACAACTTCCAGTTCGGCGGCCAGCTGTTCTACGAGATCAAGGACGGCAAGGTGGGGCCGATGCTGCGCGACGTGGCCTACCAGTCGAACACCCAGGAGTTCTGGAATTCGATGGTCTCGACCTGCGACGAGCGCGACTACCGGACCGGCGGTTCCTTCTTCGACGGCAAGGGGCAGCCGGGGCAGGTGTCGGCGGTCTCGCACGGCTGCGCGACGAGCCGCTTCAACGGCGTCAACGTCATCAACACCGAGCGGAAGATCTGAGGGGGCCGGTCCATATGAGCATGTTGAGCAAAGACGAAGCGCAGGCTCTGCTGAAGAAGGTGGTCGCCCTCTCCAAGGCGGAGGCTTGCGAGGCCAACCTCAACGGCAACACCAGCGGCAACATCCGCACCGCCCGCAACTCGGTGTCGACGAGCGGCATCACCGACGACCTGCAGCTGGTCGTGCAGTCGAGCTTCGGCAAGCGCTCGGGCACGACCACCATCAACGAGCTCGACGACGCCTCGCTGGAGAAGGCGGTGCGCCGCTCCGAGGAGCTCGCCAAGCTGGCGCCCGAGAACCCGGAGTTCATGGGCCCGCTCGAGCCGCAGCAGTACGTGAACGCGCCGGGTTGGATCGACGCCACCGCCAAGATCAGCGCCGAGTACCGCGCCAAGGCGGCCGCCGACAGCATCGCGGCGGCGAAGGCGAAGAAGATGGTGACGGCCGGGTTCCTGTCGGACTTCGGCGCCTTCCAGGCGATGATGAACAGCAAGGGGCTGTTCGCCTACTACCCCTCGACCAACGTCAACTTCGCCGTCACCGCGCGCAGCGAGGACGGCACCGGATCGGGCTGGGCGAGCGCCGACCACAACGACGTCGCCGAGTTCGACGCCGCCGCCACCTCGGGGGTGGCGATCGACAAGGCGGTGCACTCGATGGGCGCCAAGGCCATCGAGCCGGGCAAGTACACGGTGATCCTCGAGCCCGCCGCCTCGATCGGCCTGCTGCAGTACATGGGCTTCGGCTTCGACGCCCGGCAGGCGGACGAGGGGCGCTCGTTCCTCAGCAAGGCGGGCGGCGGCTCCAAGAAGGGCGAGAAGATCGTCGACGAGCGGGTGAGCATCTGGTCCGACCCCGCCGACCCGCGCGGGCCGACGGCGCCTTGGGCCGGCGACGGCCGCCCGCGCAAGAAGACGATGTGGATCGAGAACGGGGTGGTGAAGAACCTCTACTCGTCGCGCTACTGGGCGCAGAAGACCAACATCGAAGCGCTCCCCTTCCCCTCCAACATGATCATGGCGGGAGGCACCGCCTCGACCGAGGACCTGATCAAGGACACCAAGCGCGGCCTCCTCGTCACCCGCACCTGGTACATCCGCCTGGTGGACCCGCAGACGGTGCTGCTCACCGGCCTCACCCGCGACGGCCTGTTCATGATCGAGGACGGCAAGCTCACCTTCCCGGTCAAGAACTTCCGCTTCAACGAGAGCCCGGTGATCATGCTCAACAACGTCGACGCGCTGGGCAAGCCGCTGCGCATCGGCAGCAGCGACGGCGACTCGTCGCCGCCCGCGCTGATCCCGCCGATGCGGATCCGCGACTTCACCTTCAGCAGCCTCTCCGACGCGGTGTAGGGCGGGTCCCGAACCCGCCGCTTCCGGCACGCGATCGACGGCGGCTGCGCAAGCCGCCCTACAAGGTCGCCAACACGGGCGGGTGCGCGTCACGCGCACCCGCCTGTTTTCTCACCCTCCAGCTACCATTGGTCGCAATGAGACGCTCTATTCTCGCCACGATGCTCCTTCTCGCCGCTTCCGTCATCCGTCCGGCCGTTGCTGCTGAAGCGGCGCCCGCCGCCACGCCGCAGCGCGACCCGCACTCCTACGGCCGCCCCGACGAGGTCGCGGTCGAGCACCTCTCGCTCGACCTCACCGTCGACTTCGAGCAGCGCCGGCTGCGCGGCAGCGCCACGCTGCGCGTCGCCAATCCCAAGGGCGCCAAAGAGCTGCACCTCGACACCCGCGACCTCACCATCCGCCGCGTGCTGCTCGACGGCACCGGCGACGGCGCGGCGTTCACCTGGGGCGCCGCCGACCCGCTGCTCGGCAAGGAGCTCGTCGTCCCGGTGAAGCCGCAGACGCGCACCGTCACCATCGACTACGAGACCTCGCCCGGCGCCGCGGCGCTCCAGTGGCTCACGCCCGAGCAGACGGCGTCGAAGAAGCTGCCGTTCCTCTACACCCAGTCGCAGGCGATCCTCGCCCGCACCTGGGCGCCCTGCCAGGACTCGCCCGGCGTGCGGATGACCTACGACGCGACGGTGCGCGTGCCCAAGGGCTTCCTCGCGCTGATGAGCGCCGAGAACCCGACCGAGCTGGCGGCCGACGGCGTCTATCGCTTCCGCATGGAGCAGCCGATCCCGTCGTACCTGTTGGCAATGGCGGTCGGCGACCTGCGCTTCCGCGCGCTCGGCCCGAATACCGGCGTCTACGCCGAGCCGGCGACGATCGACGCCGCCGCCGCCGAGCTGCGCGACGTGCCGGGGATGATGACCGCCGCCGAGAAGCTCTACGGCAAGTACCGCTGGGGCCGCTACGACGTGCTCTTCCTGCCGCCCAGCTTCCCCTTCGGCGGCATGGAGAACCCGCGGCTCACCTTCGCCACGCCGACGCTGCTCGCCGGCGACCGCTCGCTGGTGTCGGTGATCGCCCACGAGCTGGCGCACTCCTGGTCGGGCAACCTGGTGACCAACGCCACCTGGAACGACTTCTGGCTCAACGAGGGGTTCACCAACTACTTCGAATCGCGCGTCATGGAAGAGGTCTTCGGCCGCGACTACGCCGACATGCTGCGCGTGCTGTCGCTGTCGACGCTGCGCGAGGAGATCGCGACGCGCGGCGCCGACGACCCGTCGACCAAGCTGTACGTCGACTGGACCGGCAAGGACCCCGACGAAGGGGTGAGCGCCATCGCTTACGACAAGGGCGCGCTCTTCCTGCGCAAGATCGAGGAGGTCGTCGGCCGCGAGCGCTGGGACGCCTTCCTGCGCTCCTACTTCGAGGACTTCGCCTTCCAGTCGATGACCACGGCCCGCTTCGAGCGCGAGCTCGACGCGCGGCTGCTCGCGGGCCACCCGGAGTGGAAGACGGCGCTCGCCGCCGAGCGCTGGATCCACGGCCCGGGCATCCCCGACAACGCTCCCGACGTGCGCGCCGCCGCCTTCGGCGAGGTCGAGCGCGAGGTGGCGGCGTTCGTCGGCGGCACCGCGGCGGCCAAGCTGAAGACGACGGGCTGGACGACCCACCACTGGCTCCACTTCCTCGAGTCGCTGCCGAAGACGCTGACCGCGGCGCAGCTCGCCGACCTCGACTCGCTGCGCTTCGACCAGCGCAACTTCGAGGTGCGCGAGCAGTGGCTCGAGCTCGTCATCGCCCACCGCTACGAGCCCGCCTTCGACCAGATCGAGCCCTTCCTCACCGCCCAGGGGCGGCGCAAGTACCTGCGGCCGATCTACGTCGGCCTCATGGGCTTCCCCGCCGGGCAGCAGCTGGCGAAGCAGATCTACGCCAAGGCACGGCCGACCTACCACGCGGTGTCGCGCGACACCATCGACGCGATCGTCGGCCACTGATTGCACGACTTCACCTTCACCCGCCTGCGCTACGAGTCCGGCGACTGGTGGGTGGACGAGCGCATGCCGTCGAACGTGCTCGACTCGCTGGTGCAGTACACGACCCTCGACGTCGACCGCGAGGAGCGCGTGCTGGCGCTCGCCGGCGCGGCGACGATCGACGCGCCCTTCACCTACCTCGCCGGCCATCGCCTCTTCGAGCTCGCCCCCGACGAACGGCGCAACCTCGAGCGCTACCTGCGAAACGGCGGCTTCCTCTTCGCCGACGACTGCAACCACGACGTCGACGGCCTCTTCGCCAAGACCTTCGAGGCGCAGATGGCGGAGATCTTCGGCCAGGAAGCGCTGCGCAAGATCCCCAAGACGCACGCCGTCTACCACTCCTTCTTCCACTTCGACGACGGGCCGCCGACGACGTCCTTCGAGCTCAACGGCTGGGGCGACGACCTGGTGCACGACTACCTGCAGGCGATCGAGATCGACGGCCGCATGGCGGTGCTCTACAGCAACAAGGACTACGGCTGCGAGTGGGACTACGACTGGCGCAACAAGCGCTGGCTCGCCGAGGACAACACCAAGTTCGCGGTCAACGTCGTCCTCTACGCGCTGACCGCCTGAGCGCGCCGACGGCGAGCGCCGGCCGCCAAACTTCGGCGATCCTGGACCGTAAGATTCCTGACGCATGAGCGCCCGCCGATCACCGAGACCGACGTCGACCTGCTGCTCTCCCGCCTCGCCGCGCTGCGCGCCGAGGTGGGGAAGGTGATCGTCGGCCAGCAGGAGACGGTCGAGCACCTGCTCGTCGGCCTGCTCGCCGGCGGCCACTGCCTGCTCGAAGGGGTGCCGGGGCTCGCCAAGACGCTGATGGTGCGCACCCTCGGCGACGCGCTGCACCTGAGCTTCAAGCGCGTGCAGTTCACGCCCGACCTGATGCCGTCCGACATCGTCGGCACCGAGATCCTCGAGGAGGACCACGGCACCGGCCGCCGCGTCTTCCGCTTCCAGAAGGGGCCGGTGTTCGCCCACCTGCTGCTCGCCGACGAGATCAACCGCAGCCCGCCGAAGACGCAGGCGGCGCTGCTCGAAGCGATGCAGGAGCGCTCCGTCACCTACGGCGGCGAGACCTACCCGCTGCCGCGGCCGTTCTTCGTGCTGGCGACGCAGAACCCGATCGAGCAGGAAGGCACCTACCCGCTGCCCGAGGCGCAGCTCGACCGCTTCCTCCTCCACCTGCGCATCGGCTACCCCACCGCCGAAGAGGAGCTGCAGGTGCTCGAGGCGACGACCGGCGAGCGCGACGCGCAGGCGACGGCGGTGATCGGCGCCGAAGAGGTGCTGCTCGCGCAGTCGCTGGTGCGGCAGGTCCACGCCTCGCGCGCGCTGCTCGCCTGGGCGGTCGAGCTGGTGCGGGCGACGCGACCGAAGGAGAGCGCCGACGCCAAGGTGCGCGACCTCGTCGACTGGGGCGCCGGCCCGCGCGCCGGCCAGGCGCTCGTGCTGGCGGCCAAGGGGCGGGCGCTGCTCGCCGGCCGGCTGTCGGTGAGCCTCGACGACCTGCGCGCGCTGGCGCCGTCGGTGCTGCGCCACCGCGTGCTGGTGGGCTTCCGCGGGCAGGCCGAGGGCGTCACCGCCGACTCCCTCGTCGACCACTTGCTGCGAACGCTGCCCGAACCGGCGAGCCCGCTGGAGTGATGCGGAGCGAGCGAAGCATCGCACGATCGCTTCGCTGCGCTCGCGATGACTTAGCGAACGTCGATCGCGAGGAGCGCAAGCGACGAAGCGATCTCGACGCTCGCTTGCACCGATGGCCCTTCCTTCTTCCCCCCTCCTCGACCCCGCCGTCCTCGCGCAGGTCAAGGACCTGCGGCTCGTCGCGCGCACGCTCGTCGACGGCGCGGTGACCGGGCTCCACCGCCAGCCGCGCGCCGGCATCGGCGTCGAGCTCGAGCAGTTCCGCGGCTACCAGCCGGGCGACGACCCGCGGCGCATCGACTGGCGGGCGCACGCGCGCTCCGACCGGCTCATCGTGCGCGAGTCGCCGGTCGAGCGCGACGTCACCGTGCGGCTGGTCGTCGACGCCACGGCGTCGATGGCGTACGGCGACGCGGACGCGCCGCTCGACAAGCTCGGCTACGCGCGCATGCTCGCCGCCGCGCTCGCCTTCCTCGCCTTGCGGCAAGGCGACGCCGTGGCGCTCCACTTGGTGGGCGACGCGGGAGTGGACCTGCCGCCGCTGCGCCGTCGCCGCGCGCTCGAGCGGCTGCTCTTCGCGCTGCAGGCGATGGAGGCGGGCGGCCGCTGGCCGTCGTGGCAGCGGCTCGGCCCGCGCCTCCTGCGGCCGCGGCGGCGCGAGGTCGTCATCGTGATCTCCGACCTCTGGGAGGCGGAGGCCGAGATCGCCGCCGCCCTCGCCGGCCTGCGCGCGCTGCGTCACGAGGTGGTGCTGCTCCACCTCATGGGCCGCGACGAGCTGGAGTTCGGCTGGAGCGGCGACCTGCTGTTCGAGGACCTCGAGAGCGGCGCCGTCGTCGCCGGCAGCGGGGGCGTGCTGCGCGAGGGCTATCTGCGGCGGCTCGGTGCCTGGCTGCAAGCGTGGGAGCGGCGTGCGGCCGAGCTCGGCGTCACCTACTCACGCGTGCCGCTCGACCGCCCGCTCGAGCTGGCGCTGCGCGACGTGCTGGCGCGGCGGAGGAGGATGCGGTGAGCGGCGCGCTCGCTCACCGCAACGACGATGCGCTTTCGAGCGCCGGCTCGATGCGGCGGGGTCGGAGAGCGCCGTGAGCTTCGCGGCGCCGCTCTGGCTACTCGCCTCGTTGGGTCTGCTGGTGCCGCTGGTGCTGCACCTGCTGGCGCGCGGCCGCGGGCGCCGCGTGCGCGTCGGCAGCGTGCGGCTGCTCGAGGCGTCGCCGCCGCGCCGGCCGCGCCGGCTGCAGCTGCAGCGGCCGCTGCTGCTCGCGGTGCGTTGCCGCTGCTCGCGCTCGTCGTGCTGGCGCTCGCGGGACCGCGGTTGCGGCGCGAGGCGGAGCGCGCCGTGGCACCGCTTCCGTGGGTGCTCGTCGATCCGGCGGTGGCGATGCGGACCGGGCGCGCCGCGCTGGAGGCGAGCTCTGCCGCGCGTGAGAACGAACGCGAAGCGCGTGAGACCGCAGGCGAACGCGGCGTGGTCGACGAGCGGCCGGCCGCCGGCGCGGCCGCCGGGTTGCCGCCGGCGGTGCGGGAGGCGATCGCCGCAGGAGCCGAGGTGCACCTGCTGGCGCCGGGCCTGCCGCAGGCGAACGCCGTTCGCGACCTGAGCGCGCTGCCGGACGTGGCGGCCATCGCCGGTGGAACGTGGTCGCTGCTGCGTGAGGCTGCGGCGACGGCGCCGCCGGGCACGCGGCTGCTGGTCGTGAGCAGCGGCCGCCTCACTGCGCTGCGCGGCGAGCGCCCGGCCTTCGCGAATGCAGTCGAGTGGCACGAGCTTCCCGATCCGCGCGCCAATCGGTGGCCGGTGCGCGTCCTCGCTGCGGGCGACAGCTCGAAGCTGCTCGTCGGCGAGAGCGACGCGGCGCGCACCTCGTTCGCAGCGCGGCCGCTCGCGTCGCCGGCAGCCGCGAACGCTTTACCCGCGGGCGACGCGGTGGCCGCCGACGACCGCTTGCCGCTGGCACCGCCGCAGCCGGTGCAGGTCGTCGTGCTGGCGGCGCCCGATCGCGCGAGCGATGCACGCTACCTGCGCGCGGGCGTCGCCGCCGCCAGCGAGGCGAGCGGTGTCGTGGTCGACGTGCCGTCCTCCACCGGCTCGCTGCCGGCGGCCGCGTTGGCAGCCGTTGCGGCGGACGGGGCACCGCGGATCGTGTTCTGGCTCGGCGATGCCCCACCGCCACCGGCGGTCCTCTTCGCCGCGCGCGCGGGGACGGTGTTGATCACCGACGGCGCCGGGCGCGAGGAGACCTGCCTCGGTTCCTTCGTCGCCGTGGCGTCCACCGCTCCCGTCGCCGTCCGCCGCTGCGTCGCGTCCTCGACCAGCGGTCGCTCGGCCGCCGCTTCGCCGGCGCCCGCGAGGAGCCGTCCGCGGCGCTGCCGGCCGCGCAGCCCACCGACAGCGGTGCGGCAGCGAGCGCGAACACAGCCGTCCTCTGGCGCACCGACACCGGCCGGGCGCTGCTCGTCGCCGAGCCGCTCGGCGAGGGACGCTGGCTTCGCTTCGCCAGCCGCTTCCACCCCGCCTGGTCGGACCTGGTCCTCTCGCCGGCGCTGCCGGAGTGGCTTCGCGACGTCCTGCTCGACGCCGCCGCGATTGACGCCGAAGCCGAGCTGCCGCTCTCCGACCGCCGCGGCGACGGCGGACAGGGACGGCCGGCTCGCGCAGCGGCGCAGCGTCGCGCCGAATCCCAACCTCCGCCGCCATCACGCGCGCCCGAGCACGCGGCCTGGCTCCTCCTCTTCCCCCTGCTCATCGCCGAGCGTTGGCTGGCGGCCCGACGATGAGCGAGCCGCTGCGGAACCCTTCCGACGACGCGGTGTCCCTTGCCGCCCTACGCAGCCATGGCGGAAGTGGCCGCGGCGGCGCAGCGGACGACACGGTGTCCAGTGCCTCTGCGCGCTTGGCGAGGCTCGCCGAACGGTGGCGCCGCCGCAGGCTGGCAGCCGCGGCATTCCTCGGGCTCGCCGTCGGCTTGCCGCTGGCGGCCGTCCCTTGGCGGTTTGCGCCTGACGGCGTCGCGGCGACGATTGCTGTCGCCGCGGTCTTGGCATCCGTCGGTGTGGCGCTCTTCGTCGCGACTCGCCGTCCCCGCGATCCGCTCGCCATCGCGGCACACCTCGACCGTCGAGTTGCGGCGCTCGGCGACAGCGCCGCGCTTCTGCTCGCCGAGGCTCGGTTGCCACCGCTCCAGCGCCTGCAGCAACGGCGCGCCGCGGTCGCCTTGCTCGCGCACGACGAGCGCGAGCTCGCTCGCCTGCTGCCGTGGCGGCCCTTGCGTCGCGCGCTCGCGCTCCTGCTCGGCGGCGTCGCGCTCGCGGTCCTTCTCCTCATCGTGCCGCTGCCCGCACCGCGGGCGCGCGTCGTGGCCGCGCGCTCCGCCGCGACTGCGCCGCCGGCGATCCCGCCGCCAACTTCGCTCCTCCGCTCTCTCGCCGTCAGCGTGCAGCCGCCTCCCTACACCGGCCATCGGGCGCGTCGCGCCTCGACCCTCGGCACGACCGCCGAAGAGGGCGCCACGGTGCGTTGGCGCGTCGAGGCCGATCGCAGCGTCGGCGGCGCGGCGCTGCTCTTCGACGAGAGCGAGCGCCTGCCGCTGCGCCGGCAGCGCGACGGCAGCTTCGCCGCCACCGTGCGCGCGCGCTCGCCGCGGCTGCTGCGGCTGCTGCTCCACGACTCGCGCGGGGCCGAGCTGTGGCGCTCGCCGCCGGCGCGGCTCGACGTCACCGCCGACCGCCCGCCGACGCTCGAGCTGCTGCAACCGGCGACGACGATCCTCGAGCGCCCGGCCGACCGGCCCGGCTCGATCGCCCTCGCGGCGGCGCTCGCCGACGACTACGGGATCGCCGGCGCCGAGCTCGTCGTCACCGTCGCCACCGGCCGCGACGAGCAGGTGAGCTTCGCCGAACAGCGGCGGCCGCTCGCGGTGCGGCGTGGCGCTCTCTCTACCGGAGGGCGGCAGGTGGTGCGTCACGCGGTCGATCTCGCCGCGCTCGGCTTCGGCGCCGAGAGCGAGGTCTACCTGCGCCTCGAGGCGCGCGACGGCCGCCGCCTCGACCCGGCGCGGCCGCCCGAGCCCAACCTCGTGCGCTCGCCGTCCGTCGTCGTGCGCCCACAAGTCGAGCGGCAGGAGAGCGTGCCGCTGGGCGAAGGGCTGCCGCTGCTCGCCGCGCCCGAGCTCTTCCGCAGCCAGCGCCAGATCGTGCTCGACACGCAGAAGCTCATCGCCGAGGCGCCGCGCCTCGCCGCCGCCGAGGTGATGCGGCGATCGCGCGCCATTGGCTTCGACCAGCGCGCGCTGCGGCTGCGCTACGGCACGCTGCTCGGTCAGGAGTTCGAAGAGGGCCGCCCGGTTGGTGGCGATGGCGACGAGCACGGCGCGGCGGGCGACGAGCACGCGGAGGCGACCGGCCCGGCGCTCGGCGGCGTGGCGGACGCGGTGCCCGGCGGCCTGTCGCACCAGCACGACAGCGAGGAAAGCGCGACCTTCTTCCCAGATCCGGTGCGCCGCAAGCTGAAGGCGATGCTCGGCGCGATGTGGGACGCCGAGCGCGAGCTCCAGACGGGCGCCCCGCGCGCCGCGCTGCCGCACGAGCTGCGCGCCCTCGACCTGCTCAAGCAGGTGCAGCAGGCCGACCGCGTCTACGTGCGCAAGGCGGGCGGCGAGACGGCGCCGCTCGACCCGGCGCGCCGCCTCACCGGCGAGCTCGAAGACGTCCGCGACCTCGACGAGCGCCGCCCGCCGGCGCCGCCGCGGCCGGTGGTGGAGGCAGCGCTGGCGACGATCGCGGTGCTCGAGCGCGGCGGTGGCGCGCCTGCCGCCGCGACCGTGCGACGGCGGGCGCGATCGCGTTTCGGCTCGGAGCGCTCTCGCTGCTCGCGCCGGCGCTCGCGGAGCGTGCGCGCGCCGGCTCGGCGGCGGCGCTCGCCGCGCTGCCGGCGCTCGACACATTGAGCTCAGGAGGCGAGCTGAGAGCATCGGCGCGCGCTGAGCTGGAGCGCGGGCTGTGGGAGCTGGTGCCGCCGCCGCAGGCGCCGTGGCGTCGAACCGAGCCGAACAGCGCGTCATGGCAGCGCTATCGGGCGCGACTGGGTGGTGAACCGTGAGTCCGGCGATCCGCGAAAGAGAGGAGCCTTGTTCATCATTGCGAGTGTTCACCGACTTCGTCGACGCCAAGGAACGAAAGTCCCACGTCGCTGCGAGGAGCGAAGCGACGAAGCAGCCTCGATGCTGGAACATCGAGATCGCCACGGCCCCTTCGGGGCCTCGCGATGACGGGACTTACTCCCCGGCATCGGAGGAGTGCCAATGACCGGCGCCTTCGCCTTCACCGGCGCGTCGCTCTGGATCGCGGCGGCGCTCGCTGCGCTCGCGTGGGTGGCGGCCGTCCTCTTCGAGCGCGGCGCGGATCGCTCGCGGCGCCACAGCATCGTGCGCGCGATCCTGCTCGCTATCGCGTGCGCCGCGCTCTTCCTGCTCGCCGCGCAGCCGCTGCGCTGGCAGACGGTGCGCGCGGTCGAGGCGGTGCTGGTCACCAGCGGAGCCGGGGCTCGCGACCTGGCCGCCGCTTCCGCCGCGGGGCTGCGCGCCTGGGCGGTGCCGGCGTCGGCGGGCGAGCCCGTGCCGCCGGCAGGCGCGCCGCCGTTGCCCGACGCCGCGGCGCTCGCTCGCCTCCACCCCGAGGTAACGCGCGTGCGCCTCGCCGGACACGGGCTCAGCGCCTGGGAGCTCGCGGAGCTGCCGCTGCCGGTCGCCGCCGCCGAGCCGCCGGCGTTGCCGTTCGGCATCGCCCGCGTCGGCTGGCCGCGCCGGCTTACCCTCGGCGAGACGCTCGAGGTGAGCGGTCTCGTCGCGGGCGTGCCGGCGTCGGGCGCCGTGCTCCGACTCGGCGGACCCGCGATCGGCGAAACGACCTTGCGGCTCGCCGTCGGCGAGCGGCCGTTCCTCTTCCGCGTGCTGCCCCGCGGACCCGGCCGTCACCTGCTGGAGCTGCGCCTCGAAGCCGCCGGCCGCGCGCCGCGCGCGGAGACCCTCGGCGTCGAGGTGATCGCGGAGACGCCGCCGGCGCTGCTCTGGCTCGACGCCGCGCCGAGCGCGGAGGCGCGCGAGGTGAAGCGCTGGCTCGCCGCCGCCGGTGGCGCCTTCGCCTGGCGCGCGCAGATCAGCCGCGGCCTCTCGCGCGACGAGGTGGTGGGCACGGCGCCACTCCCGCGCGGCCCGCTCACTGCCGCGCTCCTGCGCCGCTTCGACTTCGTCGTCGCCGACCCTCGCGCCCTCGCCGCGCTCGGCGCCGGCGAACGTTCCGCGCTCGCCGCCGCGGTGCGCGAGGACGGCCTGGGCCTGCTGCTGCGCGCCGGCGGCGCCGCGACTCCCGCGGCGCTCGGCGTCGCCTTCCCCACGCGTCCGCTGCCCGGCGGCGGGGAGCTGGCGGCGCGGCTCGACTGGCCCGACGGCGACTCGGCGCCGCTGCCGCTCGCCGCACGCGAGCTGGCGCCGCTCGGCTCGCTCACGCCCTTCGCTGCCGACCGTGCAGGCCGCACGCTCGCCGCGTGGCGCCCGCTCGGCAACGGCGCCGTCGGCGGCTCGCTCGTCGACGACACCTGGCGCTGGGTGCTCGCCGGTCACGCCGCCGACCATCGCCGCTACTGGCGGGAGACGATCGCAACGCTGGCGCGTCCCGCTCCCGCGGCGCCGCAGTGGGACGTCTCGCCGGGGCCGGTGCTCGTCGGCTTGCCCGTCATGCTGACGCTGAACGCGGACTTGGCTCCCCATGCATCCCCTGACGTGCCGCTCGCACGCACGCCGGCCGACGCGATCCCCGCCGCGGCGCGCGTGCGCTCTCCGGCCGGCGAGACGCTCGCGCTGCCGCTGCGGCAGGACGCCTACGAGCCCGGCCGCTGGTCGACGACCTTCTGGCCGCGCGAGCCCGGCTGGCACCAGCTCGGCGACGGCAACGCCGCGACCTCGTTGTGGGTCGCGCCGGCGGAACGCTGGACGACCTGGCGGCTCGCCGCCCGCCAGGAGGCCACCGCCGCTCGCGTCGCCGCGCCACCGCCCGCCCGCGACGACGCCTCCCCCGTGCGCCAGCGCGCGCCGATGCCGCGCTGGCCGTTCTTCGCGCTGCTGCTCGTCACGCTCGCCACGCTCTGGGCCGACGAGCAATTCGGCGGCCGCGAGCGCCGCGAGTAGGGTGCGCTCTGCGCATCCAGCCCATGACCTCGCTACGCTCGGCCGCCAGGCAGACCTGGCGGGGCGCTTTGCGCCCTCATGGGTTCCTACCGCCAGGTGACGATCGACCAGACGATGGCGCCGGCGCTCGCCAGGATGCAGAGCACGCCGCCGAGCAGGTGGTCGAGACGCTCGGGCTTCAGCGGGTCGAGCAGGTACGAGAGCAGCCAGCCGCCGGCGAAGCCGCCGAGGTGCGCCCAGTTGTCGACGCCGGGGAACAGCAGCCCGAAGACGAACATGGCGAGCGCCCACGACCACACCATCTGGCCGAGCGCGCGGCTGCCGCCGCGGCGGCTGTAGTGGAGCAACGCGCCGAGCAGCCCGAACATCGCCGCCGAGGCGCCGAGGGTGATGGCGCCCTGTCCCATGACGCGGCCGATGATCGAAGGCATGAAGACGCTCAGCGTGCTGAGCGCGAAGCCGGTGGCGCCCGACACCGTGTAGATGAGCCACGCGCGCCCGGTGCCGTAGAGCTGCTCGACCGCCGGCGCCAGCTGCCGCAGCGCCATCATGTTCATGCCGATGTGGAGGAGGTTGGCGTGCAGCCAGCCGGCGGAGAGCACGGTCCACCAGCGGCCCAAGCGGAACACTGGCAACGCGCCGCTGGCGCCGAAGGCGAGCAACCGCTCGTTCTCGGGCGCGAAGAGGCCGCCGGGGGTCAAGCCCTGCGGGTTCGTCGCCAGCACCGCGATGTAGAGCACCCCGCAAGCCCAACCCACGAACGGCCACAGCCCGAGCACCGACTCGAGCTTGCGCAGCGAGCCGCCGAGGCCGAACATCGCCGGCGCGGCGCGGCCGCAAAACGGGCAGCGCGACTCGCTCGCGCCTATCAGCCGATTGCAGCCGGGGCAGACGACCGACCCCGTGCGCTTCCGTCCAAAGGCCATTGGCGCGGGATCTTAAGCGAAGCGGCAGCGTGACCTCGCGCGAAGGAAGCCGGCCCGCGGACCGCTCTAAACGGCGAAGGAGATCTCATGCTCGACATCCCGCCGTCCGTCACCTCGGCCGGTCGCGCCGCGACTCGCGCCCTGGCCATTGCTCTCGCCCCCGCGCGCGCCGGGCTCGCGGCCGCGGCGTCTCGCCGCCGCGCTCTCGCTATCCGTCGCTCCCGCTCTGCCGCCGACGCCGCGCCGGCCGACGAACCCACGCCACGCGTCGAAGACACCGTCGCCGTCGACCTCCGCACCGTTCCCTTCTTCGCCGTCGACGCCGCCGGCAACCCGGTGTTCGACCTGCGCGTCCGAGGAGGTCGAGCTGCGGCTCGACGGCCGGCCGATCGCCATCGACACCCTCGACCGCCACCGCCTCGACGGCGAGGCCCCTGCCGTCAAAGCAGTCGGCGCCGCTGCCGCTCCCGTTCAGCCGCGCGAGGTCTACCTCGTCGTCGACCAGGCGTTCCTCTCCTTTGCCGGCCTGCGCGAGACACGCCGCATGGCCGCCGCCGTCGCCGGCGCCTTCCAGCCCGGCGACCGGCTGCTCCTCGTCGTCAACGACGCCGAGCGCGGCTTCCAGGTCGTCCTCGGCCCGGTCGCCGGCGACGCCGGCGGGCAGCGGCAGCTGCGCAAGCAGCTCGACAAGCTGCAGCCGCGCGTCGACCGCCTGCGCACCGATCCCGGGCTGCCGCCGATGATCATCGCCGGCCCCATCGGCGAGCAGGTGCACAACGCCTACGAGGCCGGCGCCTCCCTGATGAAGGCCGAGTACCGCAGCGCCGCCGAGCAACTCGCCGACTCGCTGCGCCTCTTCGCGCTGCAGCTCGCGCGCACCGGCACGCCCAAGGTCGTGGTGCTCTTCACCCCCGGGCTCGACGACGGCCTCTACTTCGAGGGCGAGATCGGCTTCGTCGGCGTCGGCTCCGACGGCGACGCGCTCAAGGCGCACGTCGATCTGCGCCGCGCCGGCCCCATCGTGCAGCGCTTCCACCCCGCCTTGAAGGCGCTCGCCGCCTCGGGCGCCAACTTTTTCCTCATGAACCCCGACGCCTCGCGCGTCAACGGCCGCGAGATGCTCGAGCAGATGCGCCACGAGGTCGGCGGCGTGTTGCTCGACCGCGCCACGCCGGCGAAGCTGGTGCGCGAGCTGCGGGCGACGACGGCGGCGTACTACGTCGCCGGGTTCTACGCCGACGACGCGACCAAGCTCGGCTCCGCCGTCGAGGTGGTGGTGAAGCGCGCCGGCGTGCGCGCGCTGGCGCCGCGCGGCGTGCGCACGCCGCGGCCGTGGAAGACGCTCGACGGGGACGAGCGCAAGCTGACGGTGCTCGACGTCGTCCACCGCGGCAAGTTCGCGCCGGCGGCAGGTCTGCAGCCCGAGGTGGCGGTGCGCCCGTTCACCGCTACGGTAGTGGGCGGCAGCGGGGCAAGTGGCAGCGCCGCCACTGGCAAGCGGCTCGAGCTCGTCGGCCAATGGCCCCAGGAGCTCGCCGGTCAGCGCGTCGAGGTCTACGAGGTGCTGCTGCGCACCGCGCAGGCCGGCAAGCCCGCCGAGTTGCTGCTCTTCCGCGAAAGTGCGAAGCAGCCGCCCGCCGAGCCGCTCGACGTGCAGGTGACCGTGGGCAGCGAGCCGCAGCTGTGGGCGGTCGTGCTCGTCGAGCCAACGAGCGGCACCACCTACATGCGGCGGCTGCTGCTCAACGTGCCGGCGCCGCCTTCGCGCTGACGGCTGCTGAAGCGGCGCCCTCCGCCGGCGGCGCGGCGCTCAGGTGCGCCGGCCGCCCCGCGCGCAGCGCCACGCCGGCGGCGATGTGTGAGTAGTGCGACAGCCCCTGCGGGAAGTTGCCCAGCATGCGCCGGCCGTCGTGCTCCTCGGCGAAGAGACCGAGGTCGTTGGCGAGACGCCGAGGCCGCCGCGAAGAGTGACATCGCCTCGTCGCGGCGTCCCTGCAGCGCCAGGCACTCGACGAGCCAGAAGCTGCAGGCGACGAAGCAACCCTCGTCGCCTGCGAGGCCGTCGTCGACGACGTACCGCCGCACCAGCGCCTCGCCGGTGCGCAGCTCGCGGCGGATCGCCTCCACCGTGCGTACCATCCGCGGATCGTCGTAGGCGACGAAGCCCACCCGTGGCAGTTGCAGCAGCGCGGCGTCGAGCTCGCGGTTGCCAAAGGCCTGCACGAAGGTGCCACGCTCGCGGTCGTATCCTTCGCTCTCGATCGCCGCCCGCATCTCGTCGCGCGCCGCCCGCCAGCGCTCGATCGGCGCCGGTACGCCCGCATGATCGACGACGGCGAGACCGCGCTCGACCGCGGCCCAGCACATCACCTTCGAGTGCACGAAGTGCATGGGCGAGCGCCGCATCTCCCAGATGCCGTAGTCGGGCTCGCGCCAGCGCGTGAGGATCGTCTCGACGACGTCGACGAGGAAGCGCACGTAGCCGGGATCGGGCGTCTCGCCGCGCTGCAGGCGGTTCCAGGCAAGTCGACGAGCTGCCCCATGCCGTCGAGCTGCAGCTGCGCTCGACGCCGCGTTGCCGATGCGCACCGGCCGCGAGCCGCGGTAGCCCTCGAGGTGCGCGAGCTCGAACTCGGGCAGCAGCTGGCGGCCGTCGATGCCGTACATCGGCTGCACTTCGTCGGCGATGCCCGCCGTGCTGCGCTCGATGAACCAGGTGAAGCCCATCGCCTCCTGGTAGAAGCCGAGCTCGGCGAGCGAGTCGAGGGCGAAGCTCGAATCGCGGATCCAGCTCAGGCGGTAGTCCCAGTTGCGCTCGCCGCCGATCGCCTCGGGCAGCGAGGTGGTGGCGGCGGCGGCGATGGCGCCGGTGGGCGCGAAGGTGAGCCCCTTGAGCACCACCGCCGAGCGCATCAGCGCCGGCTCCTGCTGCGCCGCCGGTGCGGCCCGCGAGGCGACCCAGCGCTCCCACCAGCGCAGCGTCTCGGCGAGGTGGTCATCGATCTCGGCGAGCGGCGGCGGCTTGGGCTCGTGCGGGTGGAGGTGGTTGGGGTGGTCCCAGCAGACGGCGATGCGGCGGCGCTCGCCCGCGGCGACGCGGAAGCGGCCGACGAGGCCGTGCGCCGCTTCGGCAGCGAGCGGAACGTCGGTCGTGACGAGGAGGCCGCTGCTGCCGCCGATGGCGGTGAAGAAGCCGCCCTCGTGGGCGCGGATCCACGGCTTGGCGGCGCCGTACTCGAAGCGCGGCAGCAGCTCGACGCGCAGCTCGACCTCGCCACGCACCCCTTCGACGACGCGCAGCAGCTGGTGGCGCGGCGCCTCGCGGCCGCCGCTGCGCATGGCGAAGGCGTCGACGAGCCGCGCCTCGCCGGTCGTGGTGGTGAGGCGCGTCTCCAGCACCAGCGAGTCGCCGAGGTAGGCGCGCTCGCTCTCCCACTCCTCGGCGGCGGGCGCGATCAGGAAGTGGCCGCCCTTGTCCCAGTCGAGCAAGCGCCCGAAGCAGGACGGCGAGTCGAGCCGCGGCATGCAGCACCAGTCGATCGAGCCGCAGCGCGAGACGAGCGCGAGCGAGTGGCAGTCGCCGATCAGGCCGTAGTCCTCGATCGGCGGATAGCGATCCACCCCGGTTCGGCGAGACGCCGCGCGCATGCCCGCGGCGATGCAGGATCGAAGCCTCGCGCAACGGGCCGGGGCGCGCCGCCGTTGTAGGAATGACGTGAAACCGTTACACGGAGCGCACGGATGGCGTGCCTAGGATTACAAGCGTGAACGCAGCGGCGGTGCGACGGTCGGGCTCGTCCGGCACTGTTCCATGCCGTCTTCGCTGGGCCGACCGTGACGCGCCCTTCGGCACATTCGTTGCTGCGTTTTTAGAGTCCCGGTTTTGGAGGGCGGCATCATGAAGGACAGCGCGAAGCCCCTCCCGCGGCGGCGAGAGACGGACGAGTCACACTCCGAGCTCACGGAGACGGCCAAGGTGGAGTTGCGCGCCACGGCGCGCGTGGCCGCCAGCCCCGCCTTACGCGTGCGGCTCGACTTCGCAGCCTTGTCGCAGCTCCAACTCGAGCTGCTGCCACCCGACTACTATTTCGGTTGAGGGCGTACTTGGCCGCGCCGCCGGCACCTGGGTTAGCCCCGGGTCAGCGCCAGGCGCGGTACTCGGAGAAGACGCCCATCTCCACGCCCCGCTCGCGACGGGCGAAGCCGGCGTCGGCGAGGGCGGCGAGGATCACCCCCGGCGGCACGCACTGCTCCACGGTGTCCCAGTAGTACTCCCACAGCTCGCGCGCGCCGTGGCGGCTCCGACCGAGCCGTGCCACCAGCGGCACCACGCGGCCGAGGTAGAACCCAAGCAGGCGGTGGCCGAGCGCCGAAGCGGGCGGCGTGATCTCGAGCAGCAGCAGGGCGCCGCCCGGCGCCAGCACTCGGCGGTACTCGGCGAAGGTCGCGCGCAGGTCGGCGACGTGGCGCAGCGCGAACCCCATGCTCAGGCGGTCGAAGCGGCCGGCGGGGAACGGCAGCGCTTCAGCGACGCCGCGCACCCGCCGCCGCAGGCCGCGGGCAGCGGCGCGGCCGAGCATGCCGAGGCTGGGGTCGAGCGCCACCACGCTCCCGCGGGCGCCGACGATCTCCTGCGCCGCGGCCGCCACGGCGCCGGTGCCGGCGCCGGCGTCGAGCAGGCTCATCCCGGGTGCGAGCCCCACCCGCAGCAGCGCCTGCCGCCGGTAAAAGTCGCCGGAGCCGAGGCTCATCGCCCGGTTGATCCAGTCGTAGTCGGCGGCCGCCTCGTCGAACCAGGCGCCCAGGCGCGCCCGGCGCTCGCTTTCGCTGTCGTAGTAGCGGCGCAGCGGCGGATGGGGCGGCAGCGACGGCGGCGAAGGCGGGCCCGCGGCCGGCGGCTCGTCGAGCGCCCTCACTCGCCGCCGCCCTCGGCGAGTTGCTGGACGATCTGCGTCACCTCGGCCTCGGCGCGGCGGATCTTGGCGCGGCAGACTTCGAGCAGCTGGGCGGCGCGGCGCAGCTCGGCGGCGAGGGCGTCGACGTCGATCTCCTCGGCCTCGATGCGCGACAGGATGGCCTCGAGCTCGGCCATGGCGGCGGCGAAGCCGGGGGCGTCGACGCCGGGTAATGCGTCGGCGCTGGCCGCAGCCGTGTCGGCCTGCTGCCGCCGCGCGCTCGCGCTCTCGCGTGTCCGTCCGCTCCCCGTTCACGATTTGCCGCTGCTCTCCTCGTTCGTCGCCGGCTCGACCCGGCTGGTGAGGGTACCACCGGCGAGGACGGTGACGATGCGCTCGCCCGCCGCCGTCTGCGCCGGGCGCCGCAGCAGCTCGCCGCCCGCCGTACGCGTGATGCTGAAGCCGCGTGCGAGCACGCGGTCGGGCGCGAGCTGTGCCGCCACTCGCTGCAAGCCGGTGCAGCGCTCCTCGAGCCGCCGCAGCTCGCCGCGCGCGGCGCGCACGAGGCGCTCCCCCAGCTCGCGATGGTCGCGGCGCCGCCGCCGCAGCGTCCGCCCCGGCGCCGCGGCGAGCCCGCCCGCCGCACGCGCCACGCGGTCCCGTCCGCGCCGCAGCTGGTGGCCGGAGAGCACGGCCAGCACGCGCGCCGCCTCGACGAGCCGCGCTCGCTTCTCGCCCACGACGGCACGCCGCGTCGAGCAGCCGCTCGCGGCAGGCGCCCACCGCCTCGCTCTCCGCGTTCAGCCGCTCGAGCGCGGCGCGGGCGAGCTCGCGCGCCGCCACGGTCAGCTGCCGGTCGGCCTCCGCCACCCGCCGCACCAGGAACTCGGCCGCCATCGTCGGCGTCTTGAAGGCGCTGTGCGCGACGAGATCGGCCACCGAGCGGTCGATCTCGTGCCCGAGACCGGTGAGCACCGGCACCGGCAGCCACGCGATGGCCTCGGCGATGCGCCGGCTGTCGAAGGCGGCGAGGTCGCTCTTGGCGCCGCCGCCGCGCACCAGCACCGCACAGTCGACGCCGAGCGCCGCCACCGCGCGCAGCGCCGACGCCACCTCGCGCTCCGCCGCCGGCCCCTGCACGGTGGCGTGCACGAGCACCACCTCGAAGCGGTAACCGCTGTCGCGTAGACAGGCGAAGAAGTCGTGGAAGGCGGCGCTGTCGTGCGAGGTGACGAGGCCGACGCGCAGCGGCAGCGCCGAGAGCTGCAGGCCGCGGTTCTTCTCCATCAGGCCGGCGGCGGCGAGGGCGGCGAGAGTCTCCTGCCGCCGCCGCGCCAGCAGGCCGAGGGTGAACAACGGGTCCACCTCGCGCACGGTCACTTGCAAGCGTCCGCCCGGCGGATAGAACTCGACGGCGGCGAGGCAGCGCACCGTCATCCCCTCGGCCAGCTCCTGGCCGCTCTTGCGCAGCTCGCGATGGAGGCGCTGCAGGTCGGTGCGCCAGATGACCGCTTCGAGCTTGCCGACGATCTGGTCGCCGTGCCCCTTCTCCACCAGCTCGAAGTAGAGGTGCCCGTTGCGGCTCGGCCGCAGCCGCTGCACCTCGCCCATCACCCAGACGCCGGGGAAGGCCTCGCCGAGGAAGGCGCGCACCTCCTCCCCCAGCTGCGAGACGGTGTACGTCTGCAGGGCGAGAGGGAGCTGTTTCATTGCCACACCATAACGCTCGCGACAACCGGGTGGGTGGTGGCGCCCCCTGCCCCTAGAGGGGGCAGGGGGAGGGGGGACAGGGGTGGAGCCAGACCCAGGGGAGGGGGTTGGGTGGGCGGCGGCAGCGCGCTACGCGCGCGGGGTGGGCTCAGCCGAAGGCGCGCAGCTCGGCCGCGCTCTCGAGCGGGATCGCCTCCGCCCACTCCATCGCCTCGCGCTCGTTGACGGTGAGCTTGCCGACGAACTCGAGCGCCTCGTCGCGGGTCTCGAAGAGCCGCCAGATGTAGGTGTGGCCGGCCGGCGCGGTGAAGTACGTGTACTTCTTGGGGCTGCTGGTGAGGTCGAAGCCGAGATCCTTGTCGCCGTTGCGACCGACGCAGGCGAGCGCGACGGCGCGGTAGGCGAGCGCGAGCGCCTTCAACGAGTCGTCGTACTCGAGCAGCTCCTCGCGCGAGCGCGCGGTGTGCATGACGCCGATGCGCGAGCTCTCCTCCTCGGCGAGGAGGGTGTAGGGAACATCGTGGCGGTCCATGGCGTCCTTCGTCTCCTGGGTGGTGACGAAGACGTCCTCGGTGCCGTTGACCTTGTAGGCGATGGCGTAGAAATCCCGCTCGAACTTGGCAAAGGCCTCCGCGAGGATGCTCTCGTCCTCGATGGTGAAGTAGTAGAGCCGATTCATCAGCTGGCGGCCGCTGGTCATCAGTGTCTCCAGATTCATGTGGATCGGTCCGACCCGCCCTGCCGCGGGTGCGGCAAGACTCGGCGTGCTGTCGAGCTCGGCGGGTCGCTGCGGAAAGGCGCGCCGACGTTGGCGTCGTGCAAGCGACATCCTATCAGGGGTTTAGCGGTATGTCCAGCGAGCATGCCGGAACGCGGCAAGAACGGCCACGCCGCAGCGCGGCGGCTATACTGCCGCGATGCCGCCGCAGGTGCTGCGCAACCAGCCCATCGGCAAGTGGCGCGAAGGGGACTTCGTGCAGGGCTTCGCCTTCCTGGCCAAGAAGGAGCACCGCCAGGACAAGAAGGGCACCGCCTACCTGCACTTGGAATTTCAGGACGCGAGCGGCGCCATGGTCGGCAAGGTGTGGTCGGACAGCCAAGCCATCCTCGGCCGCTTCGACGCGCCGTCCTACGTCGCCGTCGAAGGGACGGTGCAGCGCCACCGCGACGAGCTGCAACTGAACGTGCGCCGCTGCCGCACCGCGACCGAGGACGACCGCCGCCACGGCTTCGACGAGAGCGTGCTCGTGCCGACGACGCGCGAGGATCCCGACGTGCTGTGGGCGCGGCTGCAGTCGGCGCTCGACCGCGTCGAGCGGCCGGCGCTGCGGCAGCTCGTCGACGAGACGTTGCGCACCTGGGGCGCCGACCTGCGCCATCACCCGGCGGCGAAGTCGATCCACCACGCCTGTCGCGGCGGCTTGCTCGAGCACGTGGTGTCGATGCTCGAGGTGGGCGTGGCGCTGTGCGAGCACTACCGCGAGCTCGACCGTGACCTGGTGCTCGTCGGCATCCTCTTCCACGACCTCGGCAAGCTGCGCGAGCTGGGCGCCATGCCGGCCAGCGACTACACGCGCGAGGGGCGCTTCGTCGGCCACATCGTGCTCGGCCGCGACATGCTGCGCGAGCGCTGCGCCGCCATCCACGGCTTCCCCGCCGAGCTGCAGCTCCAGCTCGAGCACCTCGTGCTGTCGCACCACGGCAGCCGCGAGCTCGGCTCGCCGGTCGAGCCGATGACCGCCGAGGCGATGGTGCTGCACTACGTCGACGACATGGACTCGAAGCTCGAGCAGGTGCGACGGGCGCGCGAGGGCGCCTCGGGATTCCAGTACCTGCGCTCGATGGGGCGGCATCTCTTTCTCGGCGACGCGCCGCCGCCGAGCGCTGCGGCGGCCGCCGTCGAGACGGAGCCGATCGTGGAGGAGCGCCTGCCGGTGCAGCCGGCGCTGCCGGGTCTGCTGCCAGAAGATTGAGGCGCCGTCGCCGCAGCGGCGGCGCGTGCTGGATCGAGATCGCTTCGTCGCTTCGCTCCTCGCGATGACAGTAACTACGTCATCGCGAGCGAAGCGAAGCGATCTCGATGCTGATCAGTCGCCGCCGCTCGAGCTCGATCCCGAGCTGGACGTCGAGCTCGAGGTCGAGCCCGATCCCGCGCTGGAGCTGCCGCCGGCTCCGCCTGATTCGCCAGAGCTCGCGCTCGCGCCGCCGCTCGCCGCAGGCTTGCTCTCGCTCGCGCCCGAGCCGCTCTCGCTCTTCGCCGCCTCGCCCTTGCTCTCGCCGCCGCCCTCGCTCTTCGCCGCCGCGCCGCCGCCGCCCTTGCGCGCGTAGTCGGTGACGTACCAGCCGGAGCCCTTGAACTGCACCGACGGCGAGGAAGCCAGCTTCTTGAGCGACCCGCCGCACACCTCGCAGACGGTCAGCGGCGGATCGGCCATCTTCTGCAGCACCTCGTTGCGGCGGCCGCACTGCTGGCACTGGTATTCGTAGAGGGGCATGGCTCTCCGCGGGAAAGGTGGATCAGCCCGAGCTCGCCGGCTCGGTGCGCAGCCGCAGCTTGACGACGCCCGGCCGCTCGGCGACCCGGCGGCGGATCAGCCGCAGCACGTGGAAGGCGTAGATGATGCGGGCGTTCTCGGCGGGCGAGAAGGGGCCGCGCGTGCAGACGTCGTAGAGCGAGCGCTTGCCGTCGACGAGGCGGAGCAGCTCGAGCTCGGGCTCCTCCATCGCCACCTCGATGAGGTCCTCGGTGCGCCAGATCGGCTCGAAGGTCGTCTCCTTGCGGCCCAGCCGCGCCACCATCGCCTTGGCGTCGGGTGCCCGCTTCACCCCTTGCAGGATCACCTGTCGCATCGGCAGGTAGATGCGCACCATGTCGGCCTCTTCGAAGTCGCCGATCGAGAAGGTGACCTCGCCTTCGTCCCACTCGAAGAGACTCCACACCACTGAACGGATCTGCTCCTGGATCGCCTCGTAGAGCCGCGCCGGCGAGAGGATGCCGTGCTCGATGAGCAGCTCGCCATGCCGTTTGTCGGGGCTGTTGGCGCGGATGCGGTCGGTGAGCGTGAACTGCTCGGCGGTGATGCGGTCCGTGCGCTGCAGGAAGTTGCCGAGGCTGTCCTGGCGGTCGGTGGAGCTGGCGTGGATGACGGCGCCGTCGCGCAGGTAGACGCGCTTCAAGACGTCGCCGCGGCTGCACTCGACGACGCCCGGCACCCGGTGCAGGTACACCGTGTAGAGCATCTCGGGGAGCGCGCTCTGTCCGAGCTCGCCGCGATACTGGTACCGTCGGGGCTGCTGGTCGGCGTCGGCCATCGAGCTCAGAAAAGGGAATGACCGCAGAGACGCCCCTGCGACCGCGATCGCGGCAGTATAGCGCCACCGGAATCGGCACCCCGTGATCTCCATCGAGACGGCCTGGGAGCGGCTCGTGCCGCACCTTCCGCCGCTGCCGGCGCGGCGGGTGGCGCTCGCCGACGCAGCCGGGCGCGTGCTCGCCGAGGAGGTGCGCGCCGGCGTCGACGTGCCGTTCGCCGACGTCTCGGCGATGGATGGCTACGCGCTGGCGGGCGAGGCGACGGAAGGCGCGCGGCTGCCGGTGCTGGGGCGGGTCGCGGCCGGCGAGGTCGCGGCCATCGCGCTGCCGGCGGGGGCGGCGATGCGGATCATGACCGGCGCGCCGCTGCCGCTCGGCGCCGATCGCGTGGTGCCGGTCGAGGAAACGGACGGCGGGCGCGAGGAGGTGCTCGTGCAAGTGCCGCCGCCGGCCGGCGCGCACGTGCGGCGGCGCGGCGAGATCCATCGCGAAGGCGACGCGCTGCTCGCGGCAGGCGATCGGCTGACGCCCGGCGCGCTGTCGCTGCTCGCGGCCCACGGCGCTTGCAAGGTGTCGGTACACGCACGGCCGCGGCTCGCGCTGTTGGTGACCGGCAACGAGGTGGTGCCGCCTGAACAGACGCCCGGGCCGGGACAGCTGCGCGACAGCCACACGGCGTTCGTCACCGCCGCGGCGCGCGCCGCCGGAGCCGAGGTCGTGCACCTCGGCATCGCGCGCGACGAGCGCGACGAGTTGCGCGCGCGGCTCGCTGCTGGTCTCGACGCCGACCTCCTCGTCGCCACCGGCGGCGTCTCGCGCGGCGAGCTCGACTTCGTCGAGCCGGTCCTCGCCGAGCTCGGCTTCCGCGCCCTCTTCGACGCGGTGTCCATCCAACCCGGCAAGCCGGTCGCGGCCGCGGTGCGCGAACGCGACGGCGCCGTGCCGCTGGTGGCCATCGGCCTCCCCGGCAACCCCGCCTCGGCGATGGTCTGCTTCTGGCTCTTCGTCCGCCCGGCGCTGCGCCGCCTGCAAGGCATCCACGACGAGCCGTGGCGCGGCGCCCTCACCGGCATCCTCGACGCGCCGCTCCCCGCCGGCGCCGCCAAGCGCGACCGCCTGCTGCCGGCGAGCCTCGAGCCGCGCAACGGCGAGCTGCACGTCACGCCGCAGCTCGCCCGCGGCTCGCACGACCTCGCCGCCTACGCGCGCGGCACCGGCCTCGTCCGCGTGCCGGCCGGCAGCGCACCGTCGCCCGCGGGCGCCGCCTGCAGCGTCCTGCCGCTCGCCGCCGAGCTCGGCTGAGCCGGGAGAGGCCGTGGCTCGGCGTCCGTCTAACATGGCTGGACAGCGAGCGTTCGCCCCGTGATCCAGATCCACCGCCCACCCGTTCCCGACTGGGTCGACCGCCAGTGGCTCGCCGATCGGCAGGCTGCCGCACGAGCCTTCTTCGCGGCTCCGGAAGCGAGCCGCCGGCAGGAAAAGTTCGCCTGGGAGCCGAGCCTCGAGCCTGCAGTGCCGCTGGCGAAGATGGCGGAGCTCTTCAACGACAAGTGCGCCTACTGCGAGACCCACACCGCCCCCGAGTTCGCGGTGATCGACCGCTTCCGACCGCGCGAGAACGCCATCGACCAGGCGGGAAATGTCGACCCCGACTTCTATTGGTGGCTCGCCTACGAGTGGGACAACCTGTACTACTGCTGCGCGCATTGTGCGCGCGCCAAGGGCTCGCACTTCCCCGTCGACGGCCCTCGCACCCAGCAGTACCTGCTGGTCTTTCGAAGGGAGAAGGCCCTGCTGGTCGATCCGTGCCGGACGCCCGTGCTCGTCCGCCCCGCCGCTAAACCCGGGATGCTCCCAACCTGGGAGGAGGTGGCCGCGCCGCCGATGGAGCCCGAGCAACTGTCCCATCCTGCCAAACACCTTCGTTTCGACACGTTCGGCACGCCGTTGCCGAGCAACACCTTCCACTTGCGAGGCCTCACGCCGGCCGGCGAGACGACGATCCGACTCCTCGAGCTCAACCGCCCGGGGCTGGTCCAAGAGCGGCGGGCGATCACGCTCGCGCTCCTCAGCCGGTCGGACTTCCTGGACAATCTCGACGAGCGCTGGCCGCACGGCGCCGTGCGTCTCCAAGTCGGCGCGCAACGGCTGTTGGGCGACCCTTACCTCCTGCGCGCGGCGCGCGAGCGCGACGACTGGACGTCGCGATGGGTGCCGCGGCTGCAGCCTTATTTCGATGCCGTCAGTCTCGGCAAGGCGTTGCCCGCCGACCTGCTTTCGGACTTCCTCGAGGTCGGATCGGCCGCCGTCGACGCCGGACTTGCGCGAGGCCTTTCGGCCGAGCCTCCTGCACGCGAGCCCTCGCGTCGCCCGCGTCCTCGCCGTGCGAAGCCCCCCGCCGCCCCGCCGGCTGCCTACGACGTCCAGACGCTTCGCCGCATCGAGATCCACAACTTCCGCGGCATCGCCGACCTCGCGCTCGAATTCGACCTCGGCCGCGCCTCGAGCCAGGCGCCGTGGCTCATGCTGCTGGGCGAGAACGGCACCGGCAAGAGCTCGGTGCTGGTGGCGGTGGCGCTGGCGCTCATGTCGCCGAGCGAGCGCGAGGCCATCGGCTGCAAGGACGCCGGCTTCGCGCTCCGCCACGGCACTCGCAGCGGCTCGATCAGCCTCGAGCTCTCCGGCGGCACCACCTGCAAGCTCGCTTGGCGCCGCGGCCGCGGTCTCGAGGCGTCGGTCGAGCATCCGCAGCCCCAGTCCGACGCACCGCCGTCGCTCGCCCCGATGCTGCTCCTCGGCTACGGCCCGACGCGCCTGCTGCCCAACGCCGCGCACCAGCCATCGCCGCCGGGCGGCTGGCACCACGTGCGCCACCTCTTCGACGCCTACCTGCCGGTGGTCGACGCCAACGGCTGGCTGGCTGCCGCGAAGAAACCGGTCTTCGACTACGCCGCGCGCAGCCTCAAGGAGATCCTCGACCTCGAGGCGGCGAGCCGCTTCTATCGCCAGAGCGGGAAGAAGCAAGTCCAGGTGAGCATGCACGGCACGCGGATGCAGCTCGACCAACTCTCCGCCGGCTATCAGGCGATGCTCGGCCTGGTGGTCGACGTGATCAGCCGCATCGCGCTCCACCGCCAGGTGGTGGAGGCCGGAGAGGGCCTGGTGCTCGTCGACGAGATCGGCCTCCACTTGCACCCGCGCTGGCGCATGCGCGTGGTGGGCGCCATGCGCCGCGCCTTCCCGCGCCTCCAGGTGCTCGCCACGACGCACGAACCGCTGTGCCTGCGCGGGCTTCACGACGGCGAGGTGGCGGTGATGCGCCGCGACGCCGACGACTGCGTCGTGGCGCTGACCAAGGGGCTGCCGCCGGTCGACGCCCTGCGCGTCGACCAGCTGCTCACCTCGGAGTACTTCGGCCTGCACACCGCGATGGACCCCGACTTGGAAGCGAAGCTCGCCGTCTATTACCAGCTGCTCGCCAAGCGCGATCGCGACGCCGACGACGAGGAGCGGCTCAAGGCATTGACCAGCGAGCTCGAAGGCAAGGAGATCCTCGGCAACACGCCGCGCGAGCGGCTGATGTACGAGGCGATCGACCGCTACGTGGCCGAGCAGACGACAGCCGTCGCCGCCGGCGAGCGCGCCGCGCTCCCGGCCTTGAAGCAGCAGACGCTCGCGACCTTGAAGCAGCTCTGGGACGAAGCCTGAGGCTCCACCGTGATCCACGTCGACAGACCCGCGGACAAGCGCCCCACGTCGCTCGACGCCCGCGACCGCAAGACCAAGAAGACCGAGCGTGAGCGCGCCGAGGCGATCTTCGGCGACCCCGACGCCATCGATTGGGAGCGGGCCAAGAAATTCAAGTTCGAGGCCTACGGTGGCGACGACGTGCGCGAGGCGCTCAACCAGCTGTTCGGCTACAAGTGCGCCTACTGCGAGTCGTTCTACGGCCCGATGCAACCGGTGGCGGTCGAGCACTGGCGGCCGAAGGGCGAGGTCGAGACCGCGAACGGCACCATCAAGCCGGGCTATTGGTGGCTGGCGTCCGAGTGGACGAACCTTCTTCCTTCCTGCACCGACTGCAACTCGGCGCGCTACCACACGCTTCCCGACGGCACAGCGGTCAAGCTCGGCAAGGGCAACCTCTTCCCGGTCGCCACGCTCGTCCGGCCCTTGCGGCCGGGCGTCGAGGACGACGAGGGCGCGCTTCTGCTGCATCCGTGTGTAGACCCTCATCCCGAGGAGCACCTCGAGTTCCTCGCCCACGGCCTGCTGCGCGCCGCTCTCGCCGCCGGCGGCGCCGAGAGCGCGAAAGGCAGCGCGTCGATCCCGGTCTACGGCCTCATGCGTCCACTGCTCGTGCAAGCGCGCAAGCAGCGCTACCTGACGCTCATGCGCGAGATCCACGAGCTGCGGCAGCAGGCCGAGAATGTCGAGCGCTATCCCACAGATTCCCGGTTTCGCCAGCAGTTCAAGGACAAGGCGAAGGCGATCAAGGGATATCTCGATCCCCGCGAGCCGTACTCGGCGATGGCAACGCAGATCGTGCGGCGCGAGCTCCCTGAGCTGGTCGGTGGGTGACCGCCGCCGCCGTTACGCATTCCGCGGGCTCAGGTCGTCCCAAGCGAGGCCGAAGCGGAGCAGGTACTTGCGGATGCGGTCGGCATCGTTGGGCGACTTCTTGCGGCGGCGGGAGGCGGCAAAGAGCTGGCGTCCGGCTTCCGCGAGGGAGCGGCAACGCCTGCAGGTGCGCACGACCGCCGCCAGCTGCACGCGGTCGAAGGGATCGAGCTCGGCCAGCCGCTCGGCGCCAAGGAGCTCGTGGAGCAGCTCGCCGTCGCCGCCCGTTTCCGGAGGCGGTTGCCAGGCGCGGCGCAGGCGCTCGATCTCCTCGCTCACCTCGGCCTCGGTGACGCGGCCGCCTTTGGCCAGCGTTGCCATTCGTGTCACCGCGGCGTTCAGGTCGCGGAAGTTCGCCCGCCAGGTCGCCTGCGGCGAGAGCGCGAACGACAGGAAGCGCTCGCGCGCTTCTTTGGAGAAGGTGACCTTGGCGCCCGTGCGCGCGGCGAGCTGGTCGACCTCGTAGCGGAAGTTGGGCTCGATGTCCTCGCGGCGCTCGGCGAGCGAGGGCAGCGGGAACGTCCACAGGTCGATGCGCGCGAGGAGGTCCTCGCGGAAGGCGCCGCCGCGCACGCGCTGGGCGAGGTCGCGGTTGGTGCCGGCGATGAGGCGGAAGCCGCTGCCCACCTCGGCGTCCGAGCCCACCGGCAGGAACCGGCCCTCCTCGATGGCGCGCAGCAGCATCGCCTGCTCGTCGCCGCCGAGCTCGCCGATCTCGTCGAGGAAGAGCAGCCCGCGGTCGGCGGCACGCAGCAGGCCGGCGCGGTCGTGGGTGGCTCCGGTGAAGGCGCCGCGGCGGTGGCCGAAGAGCGCCGACATCGCGCCGTCGCCGCGAATGGTGGCGCAGTTGACCTCGACGAAGTCGCCGCTCACCAGGTGGCGCTGCCGCAGCAGCTCGTAGATGCGCCGCGCCAGCCGCGACTTGCCCGCACCGGTCGGGCCGGTGAGAAGAATCGGCGCGCGCGAGGAGGTCGCCACCTTTTCGATGCGCTCGACCAGGCGATTGAAGGCGTCGTTGCGGGTGTCGATCCCCGCCTTCAGGAACGACATCCCCTCGCGCTGCTCGGCCGCGAAGCGCTGGGCGATGGAGTCGTAGCGCGACAGGTCGAGGTCGATGATGCGGTAGCTGCCCGGCCCGCGGTGCTGCTGGCGCGTGGGCGGCGCGGTCTGCAGCAGGCGGGCGGGGAACCAGCGCGCCTCGGCGAGCAGAAACATGCAGATCTGGCTGACGTGGGTGCCGGTCGTGATGTGGAGCAGGTACTCCTCGTTCTCGACGTCGAACGGGTAGGCGCGGGCGAAGTCCTGCAGGGCGCCGTAGACCTCCTCGAAGTCCCAGGCGTCGGCGAGGGCGATCTCGTGCAGCCGCACCTCGGTTTCCGGCGACACGCTGTGCACGTCGTCGCGCAGCGTCTCGGCGAGCCCGGCGAACTGGCGCTGGTGCAGGAGATCGAACCGGCTGACGAGCAGGTCGTCGTGCTGGCAGAGCGCCACGCTCGGACGCCACACCTCCCAGCGGCGCGGCCCCTTGCCGGCGTCGAGAACGGCTCCCACCAGCCCGAGCGCGACTCGCTGCATATCTCACAGGATATAACGCGATCTCAGTTGCTATCCAATCGACACGCGGCGATCGTGCGTCATCACCGAGCCGATCCCCTCAAGTGACTCTTCCTCAATCACTTGCGGACATTCGCCCGCGGCTGGCCGCAGCTGGCACGTTCCATGGACTTCCGCGCCGTCGACCAGCCAACGAGGAGAGCGGACCATGGCCAACAAGAACCTGTTCCGATCGCTGCGCGGCAAGCTGGCGCCGAAGGCCGACGCGGTCAACGAGGCGGGCGGGCTCGCCTACCAGATGGAGCCGCGCCACGCGCTGGCGCAGCTCGCCGCCACCGGCTGCCTCAACGCCACCTTCTATGCGACGGCCGAGCAGCAGCTCGACGGCGTGCTGGCGCTGGCCCGCGACGTGGACCCGCTCTTCGTTGCCAAGACCGCGGTGTTCGCGCGCCAGAAGGGCGCCATGAAGGACCTGCCGGCGCTACTGCTCGCCGTGCTGGCGGTGCGCGACCTCCGCCTCCTGCGGGCGGCGTTTCCGCTCGTCGTCGACAGCGCGAAGATGCTGCGCAACTTCGTCCAGATCGTGCGCTCGGGCGTCGTCGGCCGCAAGTCGCTGGGGACGGTGCCCAAGACGCTGGTGCGCGACTGGCTGGCGGCGCGCGGCGACGACGAGCTCTTCCGCGGCGCGGTGGGCGCCGACCCTTCGCTCGCCGACGTCGTGCGCATGGTCCATCCGAAGCCGGCGACGGCTGCCCGCGCGGCGCTCTACGCCTACCTCATCGGCCGCCGGCACGACGACGCAGCGCTGCCGGAGCTGGTGCAGTCGTTCGAACGGTTCAAGCAGTCGCCGACCGCCGTGGAGGTGCCCGACGTGCCGCACCAGATGCTCACCGCGCTGCCGCTCGACGTCGACGGTTGGACGGCGATCGCGCGCCAGGCCTCGTGGCAGACGACGCGCATGAACCTCTCGACCTTTGCCCGCCACGGCGTGTTCGAGGTCGAAGGGATGGCCGAGCTCGTTGCTGCGCGGCTGCGCAACCGCACGCTGGTGCGGCGCTCGCGCGTCATGCCGTACCAGCTGCTGGTTGCCTACCGTTCGGCGGCGGCGCAGGTGCCGCTCGCCGTCCGCGAGGCGCTCCAGGACGCCATGGAGCACGCGATCGCCAACGTGCCGGCGATCGACGGCAAGGTGGTCGTCTGCCCGGACATCTCCGGTTCCATGCAGTCGCCGGTGACCGGCGTGCGCCGGGGCGCCACGACGGCGATGCGCTGCATCGACGTGGCGGCGCTGGTGGCGGCGGCGCTGCTGCGCCGCAACCCGGAAGCGACGGTGCTGCCGTTCGAGTCGGAGGTGCGCGAGGTGACGATGAACCCGCGGGATTCGGTGATGACCAACGCCGAGAAGCTCGCGTCGCTGCCGAGCGGCGGCACCAACTGCTCGGCGCCGCTGCGCTGGCTCAACGCGCGGCGCGCCACGGCGGACCTGGTGGTGCTGGTGTCGGACAACGAGTCGTGGGTCGACTCTCCTGCCCACGGCCGCTTCGGCGGCAGCCCGACCGCGACGATGAAGGAATGGGAGGCGCTGCGCGCTCGCTGCCCGCAGGCGAAGCTGGTCTGCATCGACATCCAGCCGTACGTGACGACGCAGGGCAAGGAACGGCCCGACGTCTGGAACGTCGGCGGCTTCTCGGATCAGGTCTTCGATCTGCTCGGCGAGGTGGCGGCCGGCGGCACCGAGCCCGGCGCCTGGGTGCGCCGGATCGAGGCGGTCGAGCTCGCGGCATAAGAAACGTAGGAGTTGTTCCGCGGCCGGCCACAGTCGGCCGGCCGCTCCACGACATGCGGGCTCGCCTTGGGGGCTCGCCCACGTAGTTGCGGGCGGGACGGATGCGGGTGGAACTACACCTCACAACGGTTGGGCCCAGTGCCCGTTTCACTCAGATTTGCCGTCCCGCCCGCGACACTGGCTCCACACGCATCGGCAATCGCAATCGAGTTCGGTGACGAATGCTGGATGGAACTACAAGGTCAAGCGCCTTTGGCGCGACCGGGTTCGAACCCCGGCCGCCGCAGCGAAAACGGACCAACCGAAATCGCCGCGTGCGGGTGTTTCACCGCCTCTAGTCGTCACTGATTCATGAAAGGCTCCCACGCTCCGCGCACGAAAGGTCAAGCCCATGAACGAGACCGCACCTGTTCTCTCGCCGCTCCAGCAGCGCATCCTGCCCACCGGCGACGCCACCGCCATGCTGCCGACGCCGGACTCGCGTCTGCGTCCGATCACGGTGATCGGTACCGCCGCCATCCGCAGCACCTTCGACGAGCTCTGCCTGCAGCAGGCGATCAACACCCGCGAGGCCCCCGGCGTCGCCGAGGTGGTGCTCAACCCCGACGCGCACTGCGGCTACGGCGCGCCCATCGGCTGCGTGCTGGCGTCGCCGACCCACATCTACCCGGGGCCGGTGGGCGTCGACATCAAGTGCTCGATGAGCCTGCTCCAGCTCGAGCTGCCGGCCGAGGCGGTCGCCGAGCGTCAGGTGCGCCGCGCGCTCATCGACGCCATCGGCGAGCGCGTGCCGACCGGCGCCGGCAAGGGCCAGCGCAGCGTGCGCAAGTCGCGCCGCGTCGACGCCGTCCTCGGCCGCCAGGCGCTGATCGAGGGCGCCTCGCCGGCGGTGTGCACGGCGCTCGGCATCCCCGTCGAGTGGGCGGACCGCTGCGAGGACGCCAGCCATCGCGGCCACGACGACACCCGCGACGCGCTGGCGAACCGTCTCGACGTCCTCTGCGCGGCCGCCGACAACGGGCGCTTCGGCGCCAAGCTCGGCGAGCGCGTGCAGCAGCTCGGCTCCTACGGCGGCGGCAACCACTTCGGCGAGTGCGAGATCGTCGACGTGCTCGACGGCGGCCGCGCCGGCGCAACGGCGGAGGTCTTCGGGCTGCGCCACGGCAACGTCGCGTTCCTCTCGCACTGCGGCTCGCGCGGCATCGGCCACGCGCTGGCGTCGGCGCAGTTCGCCAGCCTGCGCCGCAAGTTCGAGGCGTGGAGCATCCCGATGCCGGCCGAGGACCCGCAGCTCGTCTACGCGCCGCTCGGCACCGCCGAGGCCGACGACTACCTCGACGACATGGCGCTCGGCGCCAACTTCGCGACGGTCAACCACATGCTCATCAACGCGCTGGTGCTGGAGGCCTTCCAGGAGGTATTGCCGGGGACGCGCGGGAACCTCGTCTACTTCATCAGCCACAACATCGCGCGCCCGGAGATCGTCGACGGCAAGCCGATGTGGGTCCACCGCAAGGGCGCGACGCGCGCCTTCCCGGCACACCACCCGGCGCTCGCCGGCACTCCGTTCGCGGCGACCGGCCATCCGATCCTGCTTCCGGGCAACCCGCAGGCGGGCTCGTCGGTGATGGTCGCCGAGGAGGGGGCGGAGCTCTCCTGCTACAGCGTCAACCACGGCGCCGGCCGCGCGCTCGGGCGCAAGCGCGCCTTCCGCGAGCTCGACCAGGCGGCGATCGACCGCTCCTTCGAGGAGCGCGACATCCTCACCAACTGCCGCACCTATCCCCGCGACGAGGCGCCGGCGGCGTACAAGGACTTCGAGGCCGTGCTCGACTCGGTGACGCGCGCAGGCCTGGCGAGCGAGGTGGCGCGGCTGCGCGCAACCTTCGTCATCAAGGACGCCGCCAAGGCCGACGATTGACCGAGGGACGCCAATGATCCGGATCGATGGGGCCGCCGGCGAGGGGGGCGGTCAGGTGCTGCGCTCGGCGCTCGCCTTGTCGATGGCGACGGGGCAGAGCTTCCGAGTCGACAACGTTCGCGCAGGGCGCAAGCGGCCCGGCCTCATGCGGCAGCACCTGACCGCCGTACGCGCGGCGCAGACGCTCTGCAGCGCGCGCGTCGAGGGCATGGAGATCGGCAGCAACCAGGTCGTCTTCGAGCCCGGCGCGGTCCTCGCCGGCGATCACACCTTCGCGATCGGCACCGCCGGCAGCACGACGCTCGTCCTGCAGACGGTGCTGCCGGCGTTGCTCCACGCGCCGGCGCCGTCGCGCCTGGTGCTCGAAGGCGGGACGCACAACCCGCTGGCGCCGCCGTTCGAGTTCCTCGCCCGCGCCTACGTGCCGCTCCTCCGCCGCCTCGGCCCGCGAGTCGAGGTGCGACTGGAGAAGTACGGCTTCGCGCCGGCGGGCGGCGGCCGCATCGTCGCCGAGATCGAACCGGCGCCGCTGCGCGGCTTCGAGCTGCTCGAGCGCGGCGAGCTGCTGAGCAAGCGCGCCACGGTGTTGCTAAGCAACCTGCCTCGCCACATCGGCGAGCGCGAGCTCCGCCACGTCGCCGGCGCCACCGGCTGGGACGCCGCGGCATGCGAGCTGCGCGAAGTCGACTCCCCCGGACCCGGCAACGTGCTGCTCGTGGAGCTCGAGAGCGAGCAGGTGACGGAGGTGCTGGCGGGCTTCGGCGAGCCTGGTGTCCGCGCGGAGGCGGTCGCCGATCGGCTCGTGCGCGAGCTGCGGCGCTATCTGCGAGCGGACGTGCCGGTGGGCGAGCACCTCGCCGACCAGCTCCTGCTACCGCTCGCACTCGCCGGGTCCGGCGCGTATTCGACCCTACCGCTCTCGCGCCACGCGACCACGCAGCTCGACCTCGTCCGCGCCTTCCTCGACGTGCAGATCGAGGTGAAGCGGGTGGTGGAAGACTCCTGCGTCGTGCGGGTCGGCTAAGAACGCCGCGATGATCAGCCGCCGCTGAAGGTGTCGCAGGCTTGCGGGTCGCCGCTGTCGAGGCCGCGGCGGAACCACGCCATGCGCTGCTCGGAGGAGCCGTGGGTGAAGCTCTCGGGCACGACCATGCCGCGGGTCTGCCGCTGCAGGCGGTCGTCGCCGATCGCCGACGCGGCCCGCAGCGCTTCCTCGATGTCGCCGCTCTCGAGGAAGTCGCGCTCCTGCTTGGCGTGGTTGCCCCACACGCCGGCGAAGCAGTCGGCCTGCAGCTCGAGGCGCACCGACATGGCGTTGCCCTCTTCCTCGCTGCTTTGCGCGCGGTGCCTTTGCACCTGCTCGGAGATGCCGAGCAGGTTCTGCACGTGGTGGCCGACCTCGTGGGCGATGACGTAGGCGCGGGCGAAGTCGCCGGGCGCGCCGAAGCGCTGCTCCAAGTCGGCGAAGAACGACGTGTCGAGGTAGACGGCCCCATCGCGCGAGCAGTAGAACGGCCCCACCGCCGACGAGGCGGTGCCGCAGGCGGAGGCGACGCCGTCGGAGAAGAGCACCAGCCGCGGATCTTCGTACTGGCGGCCGAGCTGCGGCATCACCTGTCGCCAGGTGTCCTCGGTGTCGGCGAGGATCACCGATACGAACTGCGCCTGCGGGTCGTCGCCGGGCGGCGCGCCGCCCTGGGGACCCGTCGTCTCGGTGGGTGCCGATTGGATGATCTCGCGCGGGTCCACGCCGGTGAGCATGGCGATCGCCAGGATCACCAGCGTCGCCAGGCCGCCCCCGCCCACCACCAACCCCCGCCCGCCCATCCCCCGCCGGTCTTCGACGTTCTGGCTCGTCCGCCGTCCTTGCCATCGCATGCGCGCGCCCTCCTCGCCCCGAGCGGGAGCATGGAACGTGCCGAGGCAGGCCGCAAGGGGCCAGATCGGTAGAATCGCCGGCGGAAGCGCTCGGGGGCTGGTGCCTCCCGCGGTCTTCAAAACCGTTGTTCGGCGCTGGTTTCGGCGTCGAGGGTGGGTTCGATTCCCATGCGCTTCCGCCAGCCCTCCGGGCTGGCGGAACGCCTGGGACTCGGTCATTGCGGCGTTCGCCGCAAAGAGCGATTCCCACTCCGGTCCACGCAAGCGCGGCCCGTGCGCTTCCGGGAACCGCATGGGATACGGTCATCGCCGCGTTCGCGGCGAAGAGCGATTCCCAAGGCGACCCGGCGCTGGAAGCGCCGGGTCGTGCGCTTCTTGGCAAGCTGCCGCTTCAGCGCCGCGGGTAGGCAGCCGAGCTGTCGCGCGCGTCGGCGAGCACGCGGACTTCGTCGGCCACCAGCGTGCCGCGCACGGTGTCGACGTCGACGGCCACGACGTCGCCGACCTCGAGGTTCTCGGGCCGGTAGGTCTCGTTGCGGAAGCTCACGCGGGTGTCGTTGTCGTAGTAGAGCGTCAGCACGTCGCTGCCGCGGTCGAGGCCGCGGTCGAAGTACTCGACACGGTCGATGGTCAGCGTGCGGTTCTCGCGGTCGACGCGGCGCACGGTGCCGCGCACGTCCTCGCCGGTGACGCTGCCGTACTGTCCGTAGCGGTCGTCTTGCGGGTAGTTGCCGTAGCGGTCGTCCTGCGGGTAGTTGCCGTAGCGGTCGTCGCCGTAGCGGCCGCCGCTGCTGACGTCGTAGGTGACGTCGATGCGGTCGGCGACGAGACGGCCGCCGACGTCGCGCACCTGGGCGATCACTTCGTCGCCGTTCTCCAGGCTCTCGGGGCGGTAGGTCTGCCCCTGGAAGACGACGCGCGTCGCGTTGTCGCAGTAGACGGTGGCGCGGTTGCCGTAGCCGTCGCCGTAGATGCCGCCGCTGTCGCGGTTGTCGAGGTAGCTCTGCGTTGTGTTGTCGAGCTCGATGCGGCAATCGCCGGTCGTGTCGACGGTGCGCACGATGCCCTTGAGCTGATTGGGGGCGCGCCCGCTGGGGCCGCCGAGGATGTCCCCGATGTCGCTGGAACCGCAGGCGCCGAGCGCGAGCGCGGTAACCAGCGCGACGAGGAGGCTGCCGGTCTTGAGGCTTCGCATGGTGATGGCTCCTTCCTCTGGGCCCGCACAGGGAGGCCCGTTGGAGCCAGGAAAGCAGGATCGGTGCCGCGCTAGGCGCGAGGCAAGCGCAAGCGATACCGCCGCTAGCCCACAAGCTCGCTACGCTCGCCCGCCAGCCAGCCAGAGCTGGCGGCGGCGCTTCGCGCGGTTGTTCCGCGGTCGGGCGCGACGCCCGCCCGCTCCACGACACGAGGGCTCGCCTGTGGCTCGCCCTCTTAGTTGCGGGTCCCTTAAGTCACGCGCGCGAGGTAGCGCTCATTGCGGGTGAGGCGGCTGAAGACGATGCCGGCGTGGTACCAGTGCAAGAGGTGCGCTTCGTAGAGCGCGCGCAGCCAGTAGCGCAGGCCGCTGGGCGACGACGCCGGCGCCGGCGAGCAGCGCGCTTCGAGGCCGAGGCCGCGCGCCAGGGCGGCGACGCGGGCGAGGTGGAGCGGATCGGAGACGACGAGCAGCCGCCGCCAGCCGCGCTCGCGCATGGTCGTGCGGGCGTTGGCGAGGTTCTCGAGGGTGTGCCGCGAGCGGTCCTCGCAGAGGATCGCTTCGCCGGGCACTCCCAAGGCGACGAGGTGGTCGCGGCCGGCTGCGGCCTCGCTGCGCGTGGCGTCGCCGGTGAACCCGCCGGCGACGATGAGCCGCGGCGCGAGGCCGGCGCGGAAGAGCGCTGCGCCGTGAGCGAGCCGCGCGGCGAAGAGCGGCGTCGGCTGGTCGGCGTGCAGCGCGCGTCCGACGACGAGGATGGCGTCGGCCGGCCCGCGCTCGTCGCGGCGCGCGAAGCCGAGCACCTGCGCCAGGCGTAGCAGCACGGGCAAGCCGAGGCCGAGCACCTCGACGAGGGCGGCGAAGCCGAGCGTCGCGAACGCGCCGGGGCCGAGGAAGTCGGACAAGCGTTCGTTGACGTGGCGAGGCATCGGCGCACCCGAAAAAAAGGAGACCGTGAGGTCGACGCCAGTATAGCGGCGCGCAACCGCTCGCCGCGGATGCGCCTTTCATGCACGCGCAGTGCTGACAGCTGCGCGCCGCAGCGTCAAGCGCGGAAGAGCGACAGCCACCGCGCCGTCAGACGCGGAAAAGAGATATTCCGGCTCCGCCGCTCCACCCCGGGAAGAGCGCAGCGCCATCGGTCACGCCGAGATGCCGCGCCGCCAATTCCGCGAAGACGGCGCGGAAGTCCGTCGTCACCTGGAGGTCGCGTCCCTCGTAGAGCGCACCGTCGTCGAGCCTCGGCAGCTGCCCGTGGACGCGGCCGCCGGCGACGTGGTTGCCAACGAGAAACAGGCAGGACCCGTGGCCGTGGTCGGTGCCGCCCGAGCCGTTCTCGCGCACGGTGCGGCCGAACTCGGTCATCGTCATCAGCACCACGTCGTCCTGGTGCGTGCCGAGGTCGGTCCAGAAGGCGGCGATCGAATGCGCGAGATCGGCGGCGCGGCGCGCGAAGCTGCCCTGCGCCGTCCCCTGCTGCACGTGGGTGTCCCAGCCGCCGGTCTCGGTGAAGGCGACTTCGAGACCGAGGTCCGACTTGACGAGGAAGGCGACCTGCTGCAGCGCCGCGCCCAACGGGCTGCGCGGGTAGCGCGCACCCGCCGCCGGCCGGTACGAACGGAAGTCGGCGCGGCGCAGCATCTCGACGGCGGCGAAGGTCTCGCGGCCGGTCTCCCGCAGCAGCGCCTGCGAGGTCTCGTCGTAGAGCTCCTCGAAGCCGGCGCCCGCCTGCTGCGCCACCGCCGGCGCGCCCGGCAACCGCACGGAGAACGTCGACAGATCCGTCACGGCGAGTGCCGGAGCCGGTCCGTAAAGTGAGCGCGGCATCGCCGGCGCCATCGCCACGGCGCGGAACGGCGAGGCGGCGAGCGCCGCAGCCGCCGTGCCGCGCGCCGGCGCCTCGTGGCCGAGCTCGCCGGCGACGCGGTTGAGCCAGCCCGAGGCCGTGCCCTTGCGGCCGGGCGTGCCGGTCTCCATGTAGTCCTGCGCGTCGAAGTGCGAGCGCGTCGGATCGGGCGAGCCCACCGAGTGCACGACGGCGCAGCGGCCGTCCTTCCACAGCGGCAGCAGCGGCGCGAGCGCCGGGTGGAGGCCCGCCTGCCCGCCGAGGTCGAGCAGCCGCTCGCCGTCGGCGGCGTTGCGCGCGGCGGACATTGCCAGGCGCGGGCGCAGCCGCCGCATCGCCGCGTCGTCGAGCGGCGAGACGGCCATCAAGCCGTCCATGGCGCCGCGCTGGAAGACCGTCACCAGCACCTTGCGGCGATGGAAAGCGAGCGGCGCCGGCGCGGCGAGGGCGGCGCGCTGCAGGAAGAGCGGCCCGCCGCCGAGCGAGCCGAAGCCGAGCGAGAGCAGCGCGATGCCGCTCCCCTTGAGGAAGACGCGGCGGGTGCAGGGTTCGGGCTCGCAGTCGCACATGGTGAGGTCTCCCGTGCCGCGGCGCGCGTGCTCAGCGGCGCTGGAACTCCGGCGAGCCGAGGAGCACACCGACAACGCGCGCTTGCAACGACGCATCGGCCGGCCGCAGCGCGCGGTCGCGGCGGTACTCGGGGAACGGCTGCTCCCAACGGCCGATCCGCTCCTCGCCCACGGCGGCTCGGCCGCCGCTCATCGTCGTCTCAGCAGCGCCGCCGCCGTTCATCGTCATCGCTGCGGCGATCGGTGTCGCATCGCTCTGCGCCGCCAGCCGCCGCTCGAGGTCGCTCTCGCGCACGAGCGCGGCCAGGCGCTCCGTTGCGGTCGCGAGGTCGCGCTCGGGAAGCAAACGCGCGGCGAAGGTGACGAGCGCTGCTTCCGGCGTCGACGCCGGCGCCGAGCCGGCGAGCTTGGCGAGGTCGAAGCGCACGCCCGGCAGCCGTCCGGTCGCCAGCTCGAGGCCGAAGTTCATGCGCGCGAGGAGCGACCCGGTGTTCACCCACGCCTCGGCGCGGTCGGGCCAGCCGGTGGGCGCCTGCTGCGCGTAGAGCGGCTGGCCCATGCGCGCCACCCAGTCGACGACGGCGGCCGGGCTCGCGAGGTCGGCGTCGAGCGCGCGCAGCGCCGAGGCGGCGAGCTCGAACGGCGACTTCACCTTCTGCTCGCGCGCGGCGGCGGCCCACAGCTCCGGCGAGCGCACGAGCGCGCGCAACATCGATCGCGTGTCGCCGCCGGTCGCGGTGAAGGTCGCCGCCAGCCGATCGACGAGCTGCGACGGCGGCTCGTCGGCGACGAAGCGGCGCGCCAGCTTCGCCGCGAGGTGGCGCGCCGTCGCCGGATGCGCCGCCAGCAGCGCCAGCACCTGCTCGCCGTCCTCGATGCCGCGCCCGGCGGGCAGCCGCGTGCCGAGCACGACCTTGGCGCCGGCGTCGTGCGCCTCGGCGCGGAAGAGCAGCTCGCCATCGTCCCCCCCGCGGGCCGCCCAACCCTCTGCCCGCCGGAGTAGCGCGCGCGGCGGCATGACGGTCCAGCCGGTGAAGGCGCGGGCGACCTCGACGACGTCCTGCTGCGTGTAGCCGCCGTCGACGCCGAGCGTGTGCAGCTCGAGCAGCTCGCGGGCGTAGTTCTCGTTGAGGCCGGTGGGCCGGCGCGCCGCGATCTCCGCGGGCACGTTGTCGCGCTGCATGCCGCCGCGGCCGAGGCGGCCGCGATTGCCGGACGCGCCGTAGCCGCCCATGCCGCCGCCGCCGAAGCCGCCACGGCCGAAGCCACCGCGCCCGACGCCCCCGCCGCGCCCCACGCCGAAGCGCCCGCCGCCGCCCTCGGGCCAGCGCACCGCAGCGCGTGTGGCGAGCGTCGTCGGCGCGCCTTCGTTCGCCACCGAGCGAGCGTTGTCGAGGTAGAGCAGCATCGCCGGGTGCCGCGCCGTCGCGCGCAGCAGCGGCGCGAAGGCGCCCAGCGCGTGCGGACGGATGGCGTCGCGCTCGTAAGCGAGCACGTAGACGCGCGCCTGCGGGTCGGTCGTCGAGACGTTGAAGTGGTTGAACCAGAAGTCGGTCATCACCTCGGCGAGCTGGTTCTCGCCGTAGACCGCGCGCACGAGCTTCTGCGTCAGCAGCTCGCCGATGAGCTCGCCCTGTCGCCGGTAGCCGTTCTCTTCGACGAAGCGAAGCATCTTGGCGCGCAGCTCGGGATCGCGGCGTGGCCGCGCCGTCGTTGCTGCAGGCGCCATCGTGGACTCGTCGCTCATCGTCAGCTCGTCGCCCTCCGGGCTGCTGCCCGCGCGCTCGCGCGCCGGCAGCACGCCTTCGCGACGCGCCTGCACGAGCAGCAGACCCGGGCTCGGGTAAGTCGCGGCCATCTGCGCCGCCGACATCGACAGCGAGCGCAGCGGCGCCAGCCGGCGCGTCATCTCGTTCTCCGGCGCGGCGGCGGCGAGCTGGTCTTCCATCCAGCGCTCGAGCCCGCGCGCCACCACGCGGTCGACGTCGCCGGGACGCGCGCCGAAGGTGAAGCGCGCCAGCAGGTGCGCGGCGGCCTGCCGCTCGTGGAGCCCCGCCGCGCGCCACGGGATGTCGCCGGACCGCAGCGGCGCGGAGGCGACCTCACTCGCCGCGGCGCTCGACAGCGCCGCGAACAGGGCGGCGGCAGCGAGCAGCAACGCCAGCGCGCCGGCGACGAACGGGCGACGAGACCATGCGATCGACGATGTGCGAGCTGAGCGTTCCACCGGCGTCACCTCCGTTCTCCCGACGCCGGTGGAACAACTCGACGCGACGATGCTTGCGCGCGGGCAACGCTCGCGCTGCCGGGGCGGCTCGTCTCAGTCCTTTTCGGACGATCGCCCGGACCGCCCCTCGGCCAGGGCGTCCTCGATGTCTTCCTTCACGGTCTCATAAGTCCGATTGATGTGGTGAGCGGCGCGCGTCCCCTCGCTGATCCCGCTCTTCAGCATCGAACGCAGGAGGTCGTAGCAGAGATAGCCGACGAGCAGGCCCAGGAGGAACACGATCACGACCAGTTTCCCCGCTGCATTTCCCACAGCATGCGGTACTTCCCGTTCAGCGCCAGCAGCTCGTCGTGGGTGCCCTGCTCCGCCAGCGCGCCGCCGTCGAGAAGATAGATCTGGTCCGCGTCACGCACGATGGCGAGCCGGTGGGCAATGAGGATGACCGTGGACTGCCGTCTGACCGCGCCCAGCATGTCGTGGATGGCGGCCTCCGTTCGCGAGTCCAGGTTCGAGGTGGCCTCGTCGAAGACCAGGATCGGCGCTGCCTTCATGAGCGCCCTGGCGATACCGAGCCGCTGGCGCTCGCCGCCCGAAAGCGTCGTTCCGTCGCGGCCGAGCACGGTCGCATACCCGTCGGGAAGCCGGACGATGAAGTCCTCCGCCTGGGCGAGCCGCGCATAGCGCTCGACGTCCGCACGATCTCCGTCCGGATCCCCGAGACCGATGTTGTCCTCGATCGAGCGGTGGAGCAGCTTCATGTCCTGGCTCACCACGGCGATGGCCTGGCGCACCGATCGCCTCTGGAGTGTCGCGATGTCGCGGCCGTCGATCTCGATCGTGCCCGAGTCCGGATCCCGGAACCGCAGCAGCAGCTTGATGAGGGTGCTCTTGCCCGAGCCGCTGAAGCCGACGACAGCCGTCGTCTGGCGCGGTGGAAACCGCAGCGACAAGCGCGTGAACAGCGGCTCTGCGCCCGGATAGGCGAACGTCACGTCGCGAAAGACGACTTCGCCTGGTGACGCTTCTTTGGGCAGATGCGGCAGGTGTGAGTCGCCCTGGACGGGTACGTCGAGCATCGCCTGGATCCGTGCATACGAGCTGCGGCCGCCGGCGACCTGGTTGAAATGCGACCCGACGGCCAGCAGCGGGAACAACAGGTGCGACGTCAACATGGCCACGGCGTTGAAACGTCCGAACGAAAGCGTCGACGCCTTCACCAGCCGTCCGTTCACCGAAGTCACCACGATGAGCGCCCCGAGCACCGAGGTCTCGAGCGTCAGTGGGAACTTGGCCAACGACCGCATGGCCTCACGGCTCTTCTCCCGGTACGCGGCACTCGCCGTCCGCAGGCGCTCGGCCTGCCCCGCTTCCGCCGTGAACCCCTTGATCGTCTCGAAGCCCTCGAGGCTGTCGCCGACCTCGCCGCCGATCTCGACCACGCGATCGCGCAGCGTCGCATGCGCCGCCTGGATGCGGGGGGTGAACAGGAACGAGAGGCCGACGAGGAGGGGGACGGGCGCCAGCGCGACGAGCCCGGCGCTCGCCGAGGCGTAGAAAAGGCCGCCGAGCAGGACCGTGGCGGAGACGGCCATGTCGCCGAGCGACCAGACGGCGTCGTACGCGCTCTCCAGCCGGTTGACGTCGCTGGTGAGCAGGACCTGGAGCTCCCGGCGCTTCGGCTCGTCGATGTCGGCGGCCTCCAACGCGAGCACGCGGTCCGAGAGGAGGTTGCGCAGGTTGTCCTGGAGGCTGCGCGCGGCATCGCCGAACGCGAGCTGGCTGCGGTGGCGCGCCCACGCCCGGAACACCGCGGCGGCAATGCTGGTGCCGACGAGCACGATCGCGCCGCCGGCACCGGCGAAGCCGACTCCCATCAGCGTCGTGCTGCCGCTGATGACGACGTCGAGCGCGTAGCCGGCGCTGACGGCGTGTACCAGGAGGCCGAGCGCTCCGGCGCTGCTGAGCACCGTGGCCTTGGCGATCTGAGCCCGGTAAGGCGCCACGGCGTGCAGCAGCGACGGGCTGGCCACGGCCGGCGCCGGTTTCACGGCCGGCGCGGGTTGGCGCGCCCTTTCCACCAGGTACCATGCCACGCCGGCGGCAACGCCGACGCCGAGTGTCGCGCCGACCCCGAGCGAGAAGCCGACGCGTGCCACCAGCGCCGCCCCCGTTCCCAGCGTCGCCGCCTTGAAGCCCGGCGTCAGCGCCGCCGAGACCGCATGGCGCCCATTGGCACGCTCGGCGCGCAGCGCCGCGAGCACCTCGGCCTCGATGCGCTCGGTCGGGGAGCGCTCGTCGAACCGCACCAGCAGCCGCCCGGTCACCGGATTCGCCCGCACTTCGTGCACGTCGGCGAGCGCGGCGAGCGCACGCGTCATCCCGGCCGCCAGCTCCTCTTGGTCGCACAGCTCAGGCAGGAACCACCGTACGCGCCCTGGCAGCTCGGAAACGACGGCCAGCGTCACCGGCGAGCCTCGCTCATCGGACGCAATCTGCTTCGCGATCGAACTCGAGGTGATACGTCATCTGCAGCCGGGCGAAATGCTGGTACGCGTTGCGGTAGTTCTTGCGGAAGCCGGAGTCGACGTACTCGCGGTAGGAGGCGTGGTACTGATCCCAGCCCCAACGCGACAGCGGGATCATCTCCAGACGATGGCCGACGGCTTTCGCCGTGTACCAGGTCTCGAAGCACTTGTAGCAGTCGCCGCACCACGTGCCGTCCTTGAAGCGGTCGCACGAGCCGGTGATCTTCACGTCGCGCTCGATCAGCCACGAGAGGATCTCTTCCTTGTGCAGCTGCTCGCAGACCGAGACGAGCTGATGAGCGGGCTGGTAGCGCGACCAGGCGTGCAGGAAGCTCGGGTGCCGCTCGACGTAGCCGTGGGCGAAGCGCGTCTTCGCCAGCAGCAGGTCGTGCCGCTCCACGCCGAGGTAGATCCGCGAGAACCCCATCGCGCTCGCCAGGGCCGCGCAGAGGAAATGCACCTCGCCGATGTGACGGTGACGGCTGGCGAAGGCCGGGAACTCCTCGGCACGCAGCAGCACCGGGTGCTGGCCGCGGATCTGCTCGAGCGTGTAGGTCGACTCGACCCCACCCGAGAACCACAGCGCCACCCGACCGTCCGGCGCGGGATAGGCGGGCACGCCATCCACGGGTACGAGCTGGCAGGGCTCGCCACAGCGGACCGTCCGCGCGTACCAACTCCAGAACTCGAGATCTTCCCGCGGCACTTCGACGGTGGCGGCGTCGCCAAACACTTTCTCGCGGGCAGCGAGGTCGAAGGCAACACGGGGATGGAGATCGCCCAGGCTTCCGTCTGACATAGGGACTGTCGTTACATGCAGCATATCGTGCGATTTGTACGCACGATGCGCCTGGACGACGGTCCCGTGATCGAAGGTGACGGTCTCGTTGCGCTCCTCGACGAGCGCTGGGACGAGCTCGTCGACGTGAGCCCACAGGCCACGGTGTTCCAGACCGCGCCTTGGTTCGCCGGCTGGATCGACACCGTCGCCGAGCGCGAGCAGGCGCACCCGCTCGCACTGGTGCATCGAGTCGACGGCCGCCTGCGTGGGCTTCTTCCGCTGCAGCTGGTGAGGCGCGACGGGCAGGCGTCGCTGCGCGCGCTCTCGTACCCCTGGGCGGATTACCACGAAGCTCTCGGCGATCCAGGCGATGCCGCTCTGGTGACGTCGCTGGCCGCTGCGCTGCGGGCCCGGGTGACCGCCCAGCAGGTCCCGCTCGTCCTTCGCGACGTCGTCGCCGGCGGTCTGTGGGAGCGCATCGCGAGAGGGGCGGGCGCCACCTGCCGTGCGGGCAGTGAGACCGCGGGCATCGACCTCGATGACGAATCGACGGTGCGGCGCATCCTCGAGGGCCGCGAGCACCGGACCAAGCGCCGGCGGCTCGCTCGCCTCGGCGCGATCGAGTGCCGGCACTTCGATCACTCGGACGACATCCGGGCGCGGTTCAACTCGTTCGTGGCGATGCACCGCGCACAGTGGCGGGACCGGCCCGACGCCATCGCGCCCTTCACCGAGGCGGCCGTCGAGCACGCCTACGCGGCCATGGTCGCGCACATGGCGCCCGCGGGGACGCTCCTCCTGAGCGAGCTCTCCGCCGGTTCCCGATTGGTCGCCGTCTATTTCGGCTTCCGCTTCAGGAAGACCTACTACGGGTACCGCACCGCCTACGACGGCGACCTCTACCGGTTGTCACCCGGTCATCTCCTGCTCCACCACATGATCGAGGACTTCCGCGCCGCGGGGCTGCGCAAGCTCGATCTCACCAGAGGCGGACATCCCTACAAGGCCGAGTACTCGGGCGGCTTCGATCACAACCTGTCGATCGAGCTGCGGCCCTGATCCGGCCGCTCAGCCCTCGATGAGCGCCCGCAGGCCGCGGGACGATTCGAAGGGCCGGATCGCTCGCTCGAGCTCGGCCGCGGCTGCTCCGGTCTCGACCATCAGCTGCACTTGCAGGCGCCAGGGGGCGAAGTACTTGTCGCGATCGTAGAGATAGACGAGCACGCGATCGAGCGCCTCGGCTCGCCGTCCGGCGGCGGCGAGGAAATGGTGCAGCTCGTGGAGGGTGGCGAGCCCGCCCGGGCAGCACAGCAGAGCGCCGAGATCGCCGAGGAGCGCCTCCAGGTAGTCCCCTGGCGTGCGCGCCTGGTGCACCTCGGCGGCCTGCAGGGTGTCGACCTCCGGCGTCGCCAGCGTGGGCGGCACGACGACGACGACACGGCCGCCGGCGGCGCGGAACTCGCCCAGGAGCCCGGCGAAGGCCGGCGCGGCGGCGGCGCTCGCCACCAGCGTCTCGTAGCGCCGCGCCAGAGGCGCGCCGAGGCCGTCGAGCAGGTCCGGAACGGACGACGCCTCTGCCACCCGCTCGCCAATGAGGCCGATCTTCACAGCAGCTCCAGGAGCATCGCCCGCACCCGGTCACGCGCGGCCTCGTCAGCCTCGATCGGCAGGCCGCAGGGCGTCGCGAAGTACTTGTCGACGAAGCCGCAGCCGACGCTGTAGGTGGCGGCGATCCGGGACTCGACCTCGGCGAGCCGGGGATCGCCGGCGCACTGCGCGTCGACGCGGCTGCGCAGGTACGGGATGTTCCACGCCGTGTGCCATCCCGATTGCGACAGGTCGGGGTAATCGAGGCGCCGGCCGTCGGTCGCCCGCAAGAGCAGCGTGAACGGGACGTCGCCGGCGCCCGGCCGGATCAGCTCGATCCGCTCACCGCCGGCGATCATCGCTTCGACCTCGCGATAGCGGGCGCGCACGCGCGAACGAATCAGGTGGAAGCGGGCGATCTGAGCCAGCGCCACCGCCGCGGTCAGCTCGTTCACGCGCAGGGACAGCCCCGGCCGCGGGTCCGCAGGCGGCCGCCGCTTGCCCTCCTCCATGCCGCAACCCTGGTCGTGCAGCGCGCGCACGCGCGCGAGCATCTCCGGATCGCGCACGGCCACGAAACCGCCGTCGCCGGTGGAGAGGATCTTGTGGTGGTTGAACGAGCCGTACGCGGCACAGCCGCTGCTGCCGGCAAGCCGTCCGTCCGGCGCGTCGTGGCGCACGCCGTAGCTCTGCGCGACGTCCTCGACCAGCGGCACGCCCCGCTCGCCGCACACCGCCGCGATCTGGGCCGTCGCGCGCTGCGCCCGCCCCATCAGGTGGACGAGCAGAACGGCCTCCACCCCGGCATCGATCGCCGCGGAGACCGACTCGACTTCGACGTGCAGGTCCGCGTCCAGCCGCAGGAAGTACGGAGAGAGGCCGAGCCACTCGAGCACCGAGAAGTTGGCGATCCAGCCGAGCGGAGCGACGGCGACGCGGCTTCCCGGAGGGAGGTCCAGCGCCTTCAGGATGACCAGCAGGCCGAGGCTCGCCGACGGCAGGAGCAGCGCGCCGGCCGCGTCGTAGCTGCGCGCCAGCTCCGCTTCGCACCGCGCGGCGCAACTCTCCGCGCCGCGATCGAAGCGGAAGAGCGCGCGCGACCGGACCACCCGGCGCACCAGCAGCTCCTCGACGTCGCCGATGAGGTCGTTGCCGATGCCGCTCACGAACCGATCTCTAGCTCCACGCCTCGTCGAGGTACAGCTCGGAATAGTCGCGGCCCCGGGCCTCGTAGACGAAGGGAGCACGCAGGCGATGGCACTGCTCGACGGCGCGCGCCAGGTCGCCCGGACGCAGCGGGTCGAAGAGATAGTCCTCGGTGAGGATGTTGCGCGACACGCCGGCGTTGCGGGAGACGAACGAAACGATGCCTTCCTCCAGCGCATAGAGCGGCATCAAACAGAACGAATCGTAGAGCGACGGCACGATGAGGGCGGTGGTGTTGCGCAGGTGCGCCTTGAGCTTGGCGATCGGCATCCGCGTCTCGATCCGCACCCGGCCGCGCAGCTCCGGCACGCTCGCGATCGCGTCCTCGAGACGCCCGACGTACCTGGCGCCCTTCTCGGACCCCGCCTCGCGGCACAGGATCGACAGCTCGACCTCGATCCCCTGCTCGCGCCCCCACCGCACCAGCGGCACGAATTGGTCGCACAGCTCGATGAAACCCTTCTCCGCCACCGGCCGGCCGCCGGCGACGAACGACAGCCGTCCCCGATGGTTGCCGTTGAACGGGATCTCGGTGCGGCGCCGAGGCGTGAAGGTCACCAGGTGCAGGCGCTCGGCCGCCGCCCAGGTGGAGTAGAAAGAACGGTCCAAGTCGCTTTCGACGACGACGCGGTCCGCCTGCTCGACCAGCCGTCGCTCGTAACCGGCCGCGTGCTCGATGAGCTCCTCGCCCAGCGTGGCGTCTTCGCACGGGCGTTCGTTCAGGAAGCGCCGGAGGGGGCCGACCGTCAGGTACGGCGAGAAGACCCGGCGCCGGCGGCCGACGCGCTCCAGAAACGGTTGCGAACGGACCAGCAACCCCGATTCCCAGCTGTGAAAATGGAGGATCGCGTCATCGCCCAGCGTCACCTGATCGAGCGCCGCGACGACCTGCAGCGCGAGGTGCTCCTCGAGGGCGGCGTAGGCGAGCTGCCGCCGCGCGTGCTCGTAGAGGAAATCCGGGATGCGGCAGATGACGGCCGGCGGCGCGCCCGCGTGCGTCGGCCGCTCGAGGTGCGCGAGCTCGAGGCGGTCGACGTCGTCGAACGTCAGCACCAGATGGGGGGCGAAGTGGCCCGGCGAGCGGAACGGGTTGTCGAGGAGGCGGACGAGCTCCGCGGTCGTCCCGTTCTTCAGCGGCTTGCCGTTCCCGGTGTGCTTCCGCTTGAGCTGTCCGAAGGCGAAGTGGACGACGCCGAACTCGAGCGCGGCGATGGCCGGTTCCTCGAGCCATGGCTCGTGCCTGGAGATCGTCGCGTAGCGCGCGAGGCGGGCCTGGATCTTGGCGACGAAGCCGTCGTGGTCCAGCGGCAGGTGGCGGCCGGTATGGGCGAAGCACAGCGCCTTCAAGGCGAACAGCACATCGCCCCACTCGCTCTGCTGCGCGGCCGCGGTCTCGGCGGCGAGGAACTCGGTGAGCTCGTCCTCGAGGAACCGTCTCAGCTCGCCCGCCGGCAAGCCGATGGCCTCGATGACCGGCTCAATCGACATCGATGAGCTCGAGGGCCTGGGCGCAAGACAGGCGCTTGGGCTCCCACAGCACCGGCATCGCGGGCTGTGCGGCGCGCCATTCCGCCTCGAGGTCCAGTGACGACGGATGCTCGACGTGACCCGGCCGGAGGTTGCGGGCATGCGCGTACGCCACCCGCGACGCCGGGAGGCGTTCGAGCAGCGCGGCCGCGCCGAGGCCGCTGGTGACGAAGTTCTCGAAGTCGACGACGAACCCGCACGTCGTTCGTTCGAGCAGGAGCTCCAGACGTTCCCACGACGACTCCCACCCCATGTGCAGCTCGACGAGCGGGACGATCGGAGCGAGGAGCGCGCCGAAGCGGTCGAGCCGTTCGAGCACGCGCTCGGCGGCAACGTCGGTGTCCTGGCCGACGAAGAAACGGAAGGACGTCGCTCCCAGGAACCGCGCCTGCGCCACCTGGATCGCCACGTACGAGAGGTACACGTCGAACGGAAACCCCGCGCAGCCCGTGAAGTCGGTGGTGCCGGCGAACGAGACCCGGGCGTCGGGGTTCACGCCGCGATAGCGGTCGAGGCACTGCCGCAGCCCCTTGATCGAGACCTCGCCGTCCACCATGTCCTTGCTGACTTCGACGACGAGCGGGCGGTGCCTGTGGAGATAGCGCTCGAACTTGTCGAGGGAGACGAGGCGTAAGGGCCATCCCGCAACTTGGAGTGGTCGTGCGCCGTTCAACGCTTCTCTCCGGGATGAGACAAGCCGCTGGGGGCGGCCAGACGATTCGCAACTCGCGCGCCAACCTCGCTCGACTCAGTCGAGCGGCGAGTATAGCCTGCAAGCCTCCGCCGCCTCGATAGCCCCCACTGCATGGAACTGAATTGCGTTGCTAGGCGCGGCTGGCGGCCAAGGTCCGCAAGCAGAGAAAATCCGCACCTGAAAGAGGCCGACATGAGCTGCTCGGGAGCACCGCGGGGTTAGATGCTGTTCCTGGGGGTGCACAGCGGCCTGCACGTGCTGGGACGGCCCGGGTATCGCATCAGCCGCTCTCAACAGCACGACGCCGCCGCGGTGCTGCTCCGCGACGACCGCATCGTCGCCGCCGTCGAGGAAGAGCGGCTCAACCGGATCAAGCATTCCAATCACGCCCCGCTGCGCGCGATCGCGGCCTGCCTCGAGCTGGCGGAGGTCGGGCTCGACAGCGTCGACGTCATCGCGCACTCGAGCACGCGCGAGCTGCGCGACGCGATGACGCTCGAGCTCGTCCTGCGTCATCCCCACGTGCCGGACTACGCGAGCTTCGCCGACTTCTTCGTCAAGGCCCTCGAAGAGCATTTCGGCTGCGCGGTCCGCTCGCGCACCGAGCACTGCGACCATCACGTCGCGCACGCGGTGAGCGCGTTCAGCGGCTCCGGCTTCGACGAGAGCCTGGTGGTCACCCTGGACGCGGCGGGCGACTACAAGTCGGGCACCGTCGCGGCCGCAGCGGCCGGCAAGTGGGAGCCCATCACCGACTTCAGCGACGAGCAGTCGCTCGGCCTCTTCTATCTCGAGGCGATCGGCTACCTCGGCTACGGCCAGTTCGACGAGTACAAGGTGATGGGGCTCGCCCCCTACGGCGATGCGCAGCGCCTGCGCGGCGTGTTCCGCGACTGTTACGAGCTCACCGCGGAAGGCGGGTACCGGCTGCACCGCGGCGGGCTACGCGCGTTGACCGATCACTTGCGTCCGCGGCGGCGAAGCCAGCCGTTCTCGCAGGTCTACCGCGACGCCGCCGCCGCGTTGCAGGAGACGCTGGAGACGATCGTGCTGCACGTCCTGGCACACCATCGCGCCGCGACCGGCCTGCGCCACCTCTGCCTCGCCGGCGGCGTCGCCCACAACTGCTCGATGAACGGCCGCATCCTGCGTTCCGGCCTCTTCGAGCGCGTCTTCGTCCAACCCGCCGCCCACGACGCGGGGGCCGCGTTGGGCGCCGCCCAGCACGCGGCCCTCCGTCACGGCAAGGCGGGCCGGCGCGGGCCGATGACGCACGTCTATCTCGGTCCCGACCTGCCGCCGCCCGCCGGCATCGAGGCGACGCTGCACCGCTGGCGGCACTTCGTGGACTTCACCCGTGTGGACGACGTCTGCCGGCGCGCCGCCGCGCTGATGGCGGAGGATCGGGTGATCGGCTGGGTGCAGGGACGCTCGGAGTTCGGCCCGCGCGCCCTCGGCAACCGCAGCATCCTCGCCGACCCGCGGCCGGCCCGGAACAAGGACCGCATCAACGCGATGGTCAAGAAGCGCGAGGGCTACCGCCCCTTCGCACCCTCGGTGCTGCGCGAGGATGCCCACCGCTACTTCGAGGTCGGCGAGGACGAGGAGTTCCCGTTCATGGTCTTCGTGGTCGGCGTCCGGCCGGAAGCGCGGCACCTTCTCGGCGCCGTCACGCACGTGGATGGCACGGCGCGCATCCACACCGTGACGCGCCGCACCAACGAGCGCTACTGGCGATTGATCGACGCGTTCCGCGAGCTCACCGGCGTCCCGATCCTGCTCAACACCTCGTTCAACAACCACGCGGAGCCCATCGTCGACTCCGCGACCGACGCCATCGTGACGTACTTGACGACCGACCTCGACGAGCTGGTCATCGGCGACTACCTCGTCAGCAAGAAGCCGGTGCCGCTGCCGCAGCTGCTCGCCGGGGCGCACGCGGCCTTGGCCGAGGACGTCGTGCTGACCGTCCGCCACGACGCCAGCGGCAGCCGTCACGCCTTGCAGGACCTGTCCAACGAGCGCGAGCAACCGGTGACGGGCGACCTCGCTCGCCTGCTCGGCGACGGCCGCGTGCCCGACGGTCCGTGCGGCACCATCGACCTGCTCGAAGAGGTCGCGGCGCTCCTATCGGCGCGGCTGATCAGGATCGCTCCGGGCGAGTGAAAAGCGAGAGCTGGGGCGACCGGCGATCGCGGTGTCCGCGGCACGCGACGTTCGGTGACCTATGATCGGCGCTCGTGTCACGCATCTGCGTCTTCGCCGGCTCGAGCCCCGGCGCACTGGACGACTACGGCGCGGCCGCGCGTGCTCTCGCGCGGGCGCTGACAGCGAGGGGCATGGGCCTCGTCTACGGTGGCGCGAAGATCGGCCTGATGGGAATCCTCGCCGACACCGTCCTCGAGTGCGGCGGTGAGGTCATCGGCGTCATGCCGGGCCACCTCGTGGACAGGGAAGTGGCCCACACCGGCCTGTCCAAGCTGCACGTGGTCGACTCGATGCACCAGCGGAAGGCGGTCATGGCGGAGCTGTCCGACGGCGTCATCGCCTTGCCGGGAGGCCTCGGAACGCTCGACGAGCTGTTCGAGATCCTGACCTGGGCGCAGCTGGGGCTCCACCGGAAACCGTGCGGCCTCCTGAACGTCGCCGGCTACTTCGATCGGCTGCTCGACTTCCTCGACCATGCGACCGACCAGCGTTTCGTGCCGGCCGGTCACCGGGAGCTGCTGCTGGCCGACTCGGACGCGACGACGCTGCTCGACCGCTTGACGGGGTCGCCGGCTTCGTCCCTCGCGGCCGCGAGGGGCGCGTAGGCCGCTCGCTGCGCTCTACCCGCGCGGCTTCTTCTCAGCCTGCCGGAACTCGCCCGGCCGCCGTGCACGCGCCCACGCCTCGGCGACGGCCTTGCCACCTCCCTGCTGCATCGCCACCTCTTCGGCCGCCGCTTCCGCCCCACCGCGCCGGCGCGAGGCGATCGTCGTCCACGACTGGTTGTGGGAGCGGTCGAGGTCGTAGATGTCCTCGTAGAAGGCGACGGCGCCGTCCTTGCGCGGCATGGCGGTGAAGTAGAGCAGGTAGACCGGCACCGGCTTCAGGAGCGGCACGTCCTTCTGCTCGCCGCGGTCGATGGCGGCGCGCAGCTGGCCGCCGTTCCACTTCGGGTCGTCGCGCACCAGGTAGTCGGCGAGCTCGAGCGGGTACTCGACGCGGATGCAGCCGTGACTCAATTGCCGATCGGGCTCGTCGAACAGCGCGTCGGCCGGCGTGTCGTGGAGGTAGATGTCGTAGTCGTTGGGGAACATGAACTTCACCACCCCCAGCGGGTTCTTCGGCCCCGGCCGCTGGCGCACGCTGTCGCCGTTCTCCATCCACTCCATGTCGTGGGTGTAGAGGTAGCCCGGGTCGGCCGCCATCGCCGGCTTGATCTCCTTCTCGAAGATGCCCGGCGGCACGTTCCAGTAGGGGTTGAGCACCAGGTAGCGGATGCGGTCGGAGAAGACCGGCGTCTCCCACCCCTCCTCGCCCACCACGGTGCGCATCGTCATCACCGACTTGTCGTTCTCCAGCACGTCGAGGTGGAAGCCTGGCAGGTTGACCACGACGGCGCGCTCGCCGAAGTTGTCGGGCACCCAGCGCCAGCGCTCGACGTTGAGCGCGATCTGGCGCAGCCGCCTCTGCACCGGCACGTTGAGCTCCTCCTGCGTCTCCGGACCGAGGCTGCCGTCGATCTCCACCGTGCGCGTCGACTGGAAGCGGCGCACCGCGTCGGCGAGCTCGGGGCCGTACGTCGCCTTGGTCGGCTTCGCTGCAGGTTGCGGCGCAGCGCCTTGTTGCGGCGCCGCCGCCGGCTGCGCGGCCGCGAGCGACTCCGGGATCTGGGCAAGGAAGCCCTCGGCGTGCAGCCGCTGCGCGAGAGCTTGCAGGCGCGCCGGGTCGCCGGGCTCGCCTTCTACGAGCACCGGCCCCTTCGGCACCTGCGGCCAGCCGCCGTTCTTCGCGATCTCGCGGTAGCGCTGCAGCGCCGCCAGCAGCGCCTCGAACTGCGGGTGCTTCGGACCGACTGCCTTCAACGCCTCGGCCACCTCACCCTTGTCGAGCCCCTGTTGCAGCACCTGCGGCAGGTCGACCTTCTCGCGCTTCACGAGCCACCGCTTCTCCACCACCTCCGGCGTGGCGCGCCCGTAGTGGAGGTCCGAGCCGGCGAGCAGCGCCGCCCACGTCAAGCCGACCTCGATGTCCTCGGGACTCGTTCCCTGCTCGCCCTTGCGCGCCGCCTCGAGCGCCTGCGCCAGCTCGCGCGACCGGTAGTCGAGCGGGTCGAGCCCTTCGGCGTCGAGGCCGCCGAGGAAGTCGATGAGCTGCTGCGCCTCGGCCCGCAGCTCGTCCGTCGACGAACCAAGCCGGCTGCCCGCCGCGCTTCTGGTAGAAGGCGCGCACGGGCTCGAGCAACGAATCGCCGGCCGCGTCGCCCAAGCCGAGCGGCGGCCCTGACAGTTGCTGCAGGTACGGCTGCAGCTGCAGCTCGACGCGGTGGCCGAACGGATTGAGCGCGCCGAGGCCGCCGCCGCCGTCCTGCGAGCGTCCGCAGGAGAGAGCAGAAACCGCCGCCGTGCCGGCGATCGCGACGGCAAGAATGCTCGTGCGCAGCCGCCGGCCGTGCACGCAAATATATGCAGGGGTAGAAGTTAACTTATTCATGCAGTGAATAGCTGCAAGTCCGTTGCCCGCCAGATGCGCTCGCCGCGCCGCCGCGCATCAAACGCTCGCATTACAATCCCCAGCCAAGTGCCCCCCCAGGCTCCCGATCCTCGCGAGCTGCTGCTCGCCAACCTGTCGCTTTTGCGCGACGTCGTGCGGTTCCTCGGCCGCCGCTATCGGCTCAATGCCGACCAGATCGACGACCTCGACTCGCTGGTGCGGCTGCGCATGGTCGAGGACGACTACGCCGTGCTGCGCGCCTGGCGGCAGCAGAGCTCCATCGAGACCTACCTCAACATCGTCGTGCAGCGCATCTTCCACGACTACCGCAACCAGATCTGGGGACGCTGGCGGCCGTCGGCGGCGGCGCAGCGCCTCGGCCCGCTGGCGCTCGAGCTCGAGGAGCTGCTCTACCGCGACGACCTGAGCTTCGCCGAGGCGTGCGAGGTGATGGCAACACGCCAGCTGGGCGACCGCGACACGCTCGCCGACCTCTACGCGCAGCTGCCGGTGCGCACCGGCCGGCCGCGCCTCGAGCCGCTCACCGCCGCCGTCGACGCGCGCCCGGCGCCGGCGCTCAACCCCGAAGAGGCTGTCGTGCGCCACGCGCAGGAGGAGCAGCTGGCGGCGGCGATGGTGGCGGCGCTGCGGCGGCTCCAGGCGAAGGACCGCCTGTTGTTGCGCCTGCGATTCGGCGAGGGACTGGCGATGCGCGAGGTCGCCCAGATGCTGGCGACCGGCGAGAAGTCGCTCTTCAAGCGCTTGAAGACGCTGATGCGCACCATCAAACGGCACCTGCACCGCTCGGGTCTCGACGAGGAGGACGTGCGGCTCCTGCTCGAGCGCCCGGGGACGCTCGAGCTCGGGCTGCGCCTCGACGAGGCCGACGACTTCTTCGCCGACGACGCCGGCGACAGCCGCGGCGACGGCTCGCGCCACGCCTGAGCGCGGCGCGAGACGCGCGCTCCGTGCTGACCCCGGAGGACCGATCAGGTGTCGAGCAGCTGGTGCTCGAGCGCGTAGCGCGTCGCCTCGGCGTTGCTCGACACGCCGAGCTTCTCGAGCATGCGGGCGCGGTAGGTCGACACCGTCTTCACCGACAGGGTCATCTCGCCGGCGATGTCGGTGACGGTGCGGCCGCCGGCGAGGCGCATCAGCACCTGGTACTCGCGCGTCGACAGCCCCTCGTGCGGCGCGCGGCGCTCGGGCGTGGCGTCGCGCAGCAGCGACTCGGCGAGGGCGTCGGAGAGGTAGCGGCGGCGCGCCACCACGGTGCGGATCGCCCCCACCAGCTCCTCGCCGGCGCTCTGCTTGTGGATGTAGCCGCGGGCGCCGGCCTTGAGGCAGCGCAGCGCGTACTGCTCCTCGGGGTGGATCGAGAGCACCAGGATGGGCAGCTCCGGCCGCAGCTCGTGCAGCTCCTGCAACAGGTCGACGCCGTGCACGCCGGGCATCGAGAGGTCGAGCACCACCACGTCGCAGCAGTCGGCGCCCACCTGCGCGCGCGCTTCCTCGGCGCCGGCAGCCTCGGCGACGACGCTCATGTCGGTTTCTTCGTCGATGATCTGGCGTAGCCCGCGACGGACGACCGGATGGTCGTCGGCGATGAGCACTTTGATCATGATGCCTCCTTCTCCGCCGCTGCGCGCGCGATGGGCAGCCGCGCGCGCACCCGCGTGCCGCCGCGCGGCAGCCGGCGGACGATCAGCTCGCCGCCGCACGCCCGCGCCCGCTCGCGCATGCCGAGGATGCCGAGGGAGCCGGCGGCGCGCAGCGCGGCGCGCGGCACTCCCTTGCCGTCGTCGACCAGCTCGATGAGGAGCTGGCCGCTGCCGTGGCGCACGCTGCACCGTCACACGGCTCGCCTCGGCGTGGCGCGCCACGTTGGTGAGCGCCTCCTGCAGGATGCGGAAGGCGGCGGTGTCGCGCGCGTCGTCGGCCGGCAGGCTGCCGAGCTCGCAACGCAGCGCGCAGTCGATGCCGGTGCGGCCCGCGAACTCGTCGACCAGCCAGCGCATGGCGGGCTCCAGGCCGAGGTCGTCGAGCGCCGGCGGCCGCAGTTGGCCGGCGATATGGCGCACGGCGTCGAGCGTCTCGTCGACCAGCTGGGCGACGTCGCCGAGCCGCTCGCGCAGCTGCTCGCCGTCGAGCTGGTGACCGTTGACCCCGGCGCGGCGGCGCAGCCAGGCGACGTCGAGCTTGAGGCCGGTGAGCATCTGCCCCAGCTGGTCGTGGATCTCGCGCGCGATGCGCGACTGCTCCTGCTCGCGCACCACCTGCAGGTGAGAGGTGAGCCGGCGCAGCTCGTCGACCAGCCGGCGCTGGCGTTCCTCGCTGTCTCGGACGCGCGCCTCGACGGCCCTGAAGGCGGTGCGGTCGAAGGCGACCGCCGCCACGCCGACCACCTCACCAGCCGCTCCCATGAGCGGCGCCAGCGTCACCCGCGCCGGGACCTCGCGGCTGCGGTGGCGCATCGGCAGCTCGCCGGACCACGGCTCGCCACGCTCGAAGATCGAGCCCAGCAGCTTGGCGAGCTCCTGCCGCCGGCCGTCGGCCACCAACAGATCGGCGAGCCGCTGTCCGATCGCCTCCTCGGCGGACCAGCCGTAGAGCCGCTCTGCCGCGGGGTTCCACGAGGTGATCGTGCCGTCGCGGTCGGCGGCGATCACCGCCTCGCCGACGGCGTCGAGCAGCTGCGCTTGGAAACGCAGCCGCTCCTCGAGCCGGCGCGCGCGCGCGGCGGTCGTCTCTGCCGCCCTGTTGCATGCTTCGGAGAGGGGAAGGAATGTGCGGCTCGCCCACGTCTGCAAACCTGGCGGCCGGCCGGAGGGCTCCGGCTGACGATGGCTGATTGCCTACTGATTGCCCGACGGCTGCTCGGCCATCGCGCGCGTCTGCTTCAACGCCTCTCCCGCCGCCCGCTGCCGCTCGGCGTCGCTGGTCGCCTGGCGCGCCTGCTCCCAGCTCTGCTGCACCTGCTGTGCCTGCGCGTCGGTGTTGGCGCTGCCGGAGCTCGACGCGGCCGGTGCCGCGGCGGGGGCCGACGGCTGCCAGGCGTTGGACTCCTCGAAGCTCTTGCGCTTCGGCTTCGTCTCGGCGACGGGCGGCGGCGACTGGCAGGCGGAGAGCGAGACGGCGACAGGCAGTGGCGGCGAGCAGGAGCCGGCCGGAGGGGCGCATCGCATTCAGCATAGCGCGCGTTTCAGTCGGCGAACAGCAGTGAGGGAAGATCAGCCGCCTCGGCGCCACCGCCGGAAGGGCGGCCCGAGCGCTACACGCATGGAGACCCTGCATCCGCTGCTGCACGCGCTCGCCCTGGCGCTCGCCGGCTTCGCCGCCGGAGCGCTCAACGCCATCGCCGGCGGCGGCACGAACCTGTCGTTCCCGGCGCTGCTCTGGCTCGGGCTGCCGCCGGTCGTCGCCAACGCCACCTCGGCGGTGGCGCTCTGGCCGGGGAGCCTCGCCGGAGCGTGGGGGTTCCGCGACGCGCTGCGGCGGGCGCGGCCGCGGTGGCTGTGGCTGCTGGTGCCGTCGATCGTCGGCGGCGTCGTCGGCGCGCTGCTGCTGGTGGCGCTGCCGTCGCGCGTGTTCGCGGGCGTGGCGCCGTGGCTGGTGCTCGCCTCGACGCTGCTCTTCGCCGCCAACACGGTGCGGCGGCAGCGGCTCGGCGAGGTAGGCCGCGGCGCCGCCGGTCGTGGCGCATCGCTCGCTCGTGCTCGGCGCGCTCGTGCAGCTGCTGATCGCCGTCTACGGCGGCTACTTCGGCGCCGGCATCGGCATCCTCATGCTCGCCTCGCTCGGGCTCTCCGGCGTGCACGACCTCGCCGTCGCCAACGGCTTGAAGAGCCTCTTCGCCGCCGGCATCAACGGCGCCGCCATCGTCTACTTCATCTGGAGCGGCGCCGTCGACTGGCCGACGGTGCCGGTGATGGCGCTCGGCGCCGTCGCCGGCGGCTGGAGCGGCGCGCGCGTCGCGCAGCGGCTGCCGCCGCTCGTGCTGCGCTGGACGATCGTGGCGATCGGCCTCCTGATGGCGGCGGCGACCTTCGTCGCCGTGCGCTGAGACGCGTTGCTCAGCGGCCCTACGATTGGCCCGTAGGGTGCGCTCTGCGCACCATCCGCTCGGCTGGCAAGCCGCGCAGCCACTCGAAGGGCAGCCGCGGCACCATCCAGCGCAGGTACTCGCCGTAGCTGATGCGGTGCGCGATCACCTCGAGGTACTTCTCGGAGAGCTTGCGGCTGCGCACGAAGATGCCGACGAGGAGCCGCGGGAAACGGTAGACGGCGCGCGCGATCCACCGCGCCCGTCGCAGGTCGCGGCCCAGCTCGTCCCAGATCCGCTGCTGGTAGCTCTGCAGCACCGCGACGTCCCAACGCGCGGCCGCGCTCGCCGCGACCGCCTCCGCCGCCAGCTGGCCGGAGCGGATGGCGAAGGCGATCCCCTCGCCGGTGAAGGGATCGACGAAGCCTGCCGCGTCGCCGGCGAGGAGCACGCGGCCGCGCACCACCTGCCGCGGCACGCCGCCGACGGGGATCGGGTGCCCGCGCATGCCGTGCGGCCGGCGGTCGAAGCGGTGGACGTCGAGGTAGCGCTCCATCGGCGCGTGCGGGTTGCCCAGCTGGTCGCGACGGCCGATGACGCCGACCGAGTAGTGGTCGTGGTGGTGGAAGACCCAGCCGTAGCCGAACGGCGAGGCGCCGAAGTCGATGTCGACGAAACGCCCGAGGCTGGCGAAGCGGTCGGGGTCCTCGACCGGGATCTCGGCCTCGAGGGTGACGGCGTACTCCTTGTCGGCGTCGGGGCGCCGCACCGCTTCGCTCAGCTTGTTGCCGGCACCGGCGGCGAGGATGACGGCGCGGCAGCGGTGCTCGCCGGCGGTGGTGGCGACGACGACCTCGTCGCCGTCAGTGCGCACCTCGCGCACGGTCGCGTTGACGAGCCGCGCGCCGGCCTCCTGCGCCTTGGCGAGCAGATGGGTGTCGAAACGCGCCCGCGTCGACATCACCGCGACGGGCTCGTCCGATTCGACTTCGATGGTGCGCCCGCCGAACGAGAGGCGCACGCCGTAGCACTCGCGATCGACGAGCTCGGGCGGCAGCTCGAAGTCGAGATAGCCGAGGGCGCGCGCGGTGACGCCGCCGCCGCAGACCTTGCGCCGCGGCATCGGGCTCTTCTCCACGATCAGCGTGCGCAGCCCCGCCTTCGCCAGCACGCGGGCGGCCGAGCTGCCGGCGGGACCGGCGCCGACGACGACCACGTCGAACGGGCCAGCGGCCGCGGGCTCGTTCGAGCCTGCCGCTGTCACTTCGATCTTGGAGTCGCCGCGGTCCATCGTAGGCGCGAGGATACGTCGCCCGCGCCTACGATGGATGGCCGCCCGCCGTTACCCGCGCCGCAGCCAGAGCGCGCCGGCCGCGCCGAGCAGCGCGGCGAGCAGGAGCAGGCCGCGCCAGTCGAGGACCGGGATGATGGCGACCGGCGTGCCGGCGACGGCGATCGCCGTCGCGTCGCCCTGAGCGGCGGTGCCCGGATCGTCGGTCTGCGCCGTGGACTCGTTGGTGCCGTCGCCGTCGGCGTCGAAGGCGATGGTGCCCTGGTTGGACACCGTCTGCCCCGCCGCCGAGGGCAGGATGGTGGCGGTGATGGTGATCGTCACCGAGCCGCCGGCCGCGATCGACCCGTTCCAGGTCACCGTGTTGGTGCCCGTATTGGCCACCGCCGTGCCGCTGGTGGCGTTGGCGGACACCAGCGCCAGCGTCGGCGGCAACACGTCGGTGAATTCGTCACCGGGGTTGTCGCCTTGCTGCGCGGGGCCGGCGTTGTTGAGCGTCACCGTGTAGGTCACCGTGCCGCCGACGTCGAAGGTGCCGCTCGCCGTCTTGGTGCCGGAGACCGAGGCGCCGCCGAGGTTGTCGACGTCGGTCGCCGAGTCGTTGCTCGGGTTTGGATCGGCCACGCCGCCCGGCGTCGGCGCCACCGTCGCGGTGTTGGTCAGCGTGCCCGTCGCCGACGGCGAGATGGTGCAAGTCGCGGTGTAGGTGACGCCGCTGCCCACCGGCAGGAACACCGTCTCGGAGATGTTGCCGGACCCGGCCGCCGTGCAGGTGGCGCCGCCCGACCCGACGCACGTCCAGGTGCACGTCAACGACGCCGGGAAGGTGTCGTTCACCGTGCTGCCAAACGCGTCGCCGGGACCGGCGTTGCTGACGGCGATCGTGTACGTGACCGAGCCTCCCGGGGTAGCGCTGGTCACGCCGTCGGTCTTGGTGATCGCGAGGTCGGCCTGCAGCGTCAGCGTGTCGGTGTCGGTCGCCGAGTTGTTGGCAGGGTTCGGATCGGTGACGCCGGCGGGCGCCGTCACCGTCGCCGTGTTGACGAGCGGGCTGGTCGCCGACGGCGAGATCGTGCAGCTCGCCGTGTAGGTGACGCTGCCGCCGGCCGGCAGGTTGACCGTATCGTTGATGTTGCCCGAGCCCGCCGCCGTGCAGGTGCCGCCGCCAGCGCCGACGCAGGTCCAGGTGCAGGTGAGCGACGCCGGGAAGGTGTCGCTCACCGTGCTGCCGGGCGCGTCGCTCGGCCCGGCGTTGCTGGCGACGATCGTATAGGTCACCGATGTGCCCGGGGTCGCGCTCGTCACGCCGTCGGTCTTGGTGATGGAGAGGTCGGCCTGGCCGCCCAGCGAGTCGGTGTCGGTCGCCGAGTTGTTGCCCGGGTTGGGATCGGTGACGCCGGCCGGCTGCTGCGACCGTCGCCGTGTTGACGAGCGAGCCGGTGGCCGACGCCGAGATGGTGCAGCTCGCGGTGTAGGTGACGCTGCCGCCCGCCGGCAGGTTCACCGTGTCGTTGATGTTGCCCGAGCCCGCCGCCGTGCAGGTGCCGCCGCCGGCGCCGACGCAGGTCCAGGTGCAGGTGAGCGACGCCGGGAAGGTGTCGGTCACCGTGCTGCCCGGCGCGTTGCTCGGACCGGCGTTGCTGGCGGTGATGGTGTAGGTGACCGAGCCGCCGGGCATCGCCGTCGTCACGCCGTCGGTCTTGGTGATCGAGAGGTCGGCCTGCGCGCCGAGCGATGTCGGTGTCGGTCGCCGAGTTGTTGGCGGTGTTGGCCTCGAGGACGGCGCCGCCGGAGACGGTCGCCGTGTTGACGAGCGTGCCGGTCGCCGACGCCGAGATAGTGCAGCTCGCGGTGTAGGTGACGCTGCCGCCTGCCGGCAGGTTCACTGTGTCGCTGATGTTGCCCGAGCCCGCCGCCGTGCAGGTGCCGCCGCCGGCGCCGACGCAGGTCCAGGTGCAGGTGAGCGCGGCCGGGAAGGTGTCGGTGACCGTGCCGCTCGGCACCGCGTCGGGGCCGGCGTTGGAGGCGGTGATCGTGTAGGTCACCGAGCCGCCCGGCACCGCCGTCGTCACGCCGTCGGTCTTGGTGATCGAGAGGTCGGCGAACTGGAAGAGGCCGAGGAGCACCGGGTCGTGGTCCGCGGCGCGATAGGGCGACGCGGGCTGGAAGACGACGCGTGGCGGCACGAGCGATGAGCCGTCCGGCTTCTCCTCGAAGTTGGCCTCGCCGGGGCTGTCGAAGATCTCGTCGTTGTAGTCGAAGAGCGACACCTCGTCGGCGTTGATGTGCCACGGCCCGACGCCGGTGACGCGTGGGAAGAGGCTCTAGCTGGCGAAGGCGTAGTCGAGGTGGCCGAGCTGGCCGTCGAAGAGGTAGGAGTAGCCCGCGGGCCCGAGCAGCGCCGCCTCGGTGTCGGTGTAGCCGCCGCTGACGATGGCGGTGGTCGGGTCCTCCATGCCGTACGAGTTGAAGTCGCCGAGCAGCACCACGTCGGGGTCGCCCGCGGCCGGCAGCACGGTGGCGTTGATCCAGGTGAGCAGCCGGTTGGCCTGCGCGACGCGGGTGGCGTTGAAGCAGCCCTGGCCGTCGCCGACGTCGACGTCGCCGCCAGTCTCGCCACCGCACCCCTTCGACTTGAAGTGGTTGGCGATCACCGTGAAGCGCTGGCCGAACGCCGGGTTGGTGGCGTCGGTGACGTCGAAGGTCTGCGCCGTCGGCGGCCGGTTGTGGACCGGGTCGAGGTCGGAGAGCGGCGCGCCCACCGGCGACAGGATGTTGGTGCGGTAGATCAGCGCCACGCGGATGGCGTCGGTGCCGAGCGTGCCGCCGGTGTTGACGAACGCGTAAGGGTTCGGCGCCGCCGCAGCGCGTGTTGACCGCGCCCAGCAGGTCGTTGATGGTGGTGGTGGCGGTCGTATTCTCGAGCTCGACGAGGCCGAACACGTGGGCGTTCAAGGCGCAGATGACGATCGAGGCGCGCTCACGCTGCCGGTTGAGCTCGGCCACGCTGTCGGCGCCGCGGCAGTCGAGCGTCCCCGACGGGGCGCAGGGACCGGTGCTCGTGCTGGCGGTGGTGTCGATCGTCGTGAAGTAGTTGAGCAGGTTCATGGCCGCCACCTGGATGGCGCCGCCCACCGCCGGCGCCGTCGCCGGCCGCAGGTTGGTGGCGGTGAAGGCGACCGGCGTCGCGGCGGCCGGACGGATGCGCCAAGTGTTGGCGCCGGTGCCCGGGAAGTCCCAGTCGAGGACGCCGGTGAGGCCGTTGACGAGGTCGCCGCCGCGGAAGAAGTCGGTGCCCTGCGTGCCGATCGAGAAGCCGCCGTTGGCGCGCGGGTGGTAGACGAACTGGCTGCCGTCCGGCGGGCCGCCGAAGGCGGGCAGGAAGGCGTTCTGCCGGTTGTTGTCGTCGTCGACGATCACCTCGCGGCGCGACAGGTTGTCGGCGTGCGCCGCGTTGCCGGCGACGCTGGGCGCCGACTGCTCGGTGAACTGGCGCGGGCGGCCGCCCTCGTAGAGGAGGAAGTGGCCGAAGCGCGCCATCTCGAAGTACTCCGACACCGACAGGCTGTCGACGAAGGTGACGAGCATCCCTTCCATCGTCTCGTAGAAGTCGTTGACGACTCCCACCACCGGCAGGTCGATCGACGCCGGCGTCACCTGCCCCAGGTTGTTGCCGGGGTCGGTGACGACGACCGAGGGCGCCGTGCTGGCGGTGATCTCGGTCTTGTTGAAGAACTCGGAGACGCTGCCGGTGACGCGCACGCGCTGCCCCTCCACCACCGGCGTGGGGCAGGTGTTGCAGAAGATGAAGATGCCTTCCGAGGTGTTGCTGAAGCCGTCCTCGTCGACGGTCTCCTCCTGGAGGAAGAAGCCGCGCAGCTGGCTCGCCGGCTGGAAGGTGGCGATGACGATGCCCTCGACGGTCACCGTGGCGCCCGGCATCGGCGTGGCCGAGCCGGAGCCCTGCACCTGGTGGATCCTGGTGATGTCGTCGTTGACGATCGTGCCCTGCCCCTGGCCATCGAGGACCTGGACGTTGGCCGGCGAGACGTTGGTGACGTTGACGAAGAAGGTCTCGTCGGGCTCGGGGACGACGTCGCCGTTGACGGTGACGTTGAAGGTGTAGGTGGCCGGGAAGGTGACGGTCTGCCCGGTGAGCGACTGCGCGACGTAGTCGTTGTCCTCGGTGGCCGGGTTGTCGTCCTGCGCCGTGCCGTCGGCAGTGGCGATGTCGAAGGTCACCGTGCCGCAGCCGGCCTGGCTGAGGCTGACGGTGAAGGCGAAGGTCGTGGTGCCCGCGTTGGTCTCGTTCTGGCTGACGTCGTTGATGCTGAGGGTCGCGCAGGCGTCGTCGTTCTGGATCGTGCCCTGACCCTGACCGTCAGTGACGTTGGCTCCCGTCACGGCGGTGACGTTGACGAAGAAGGTCTCGTTGGGCTCGAACACCACGTCGCCGTTGACGGTGACGTTGAAGGCGAAGCTGCTGTTGCCGGCTGCGATCGTCTGACCGGTGAGCGACTGACCGACGTAGTCGTTGTCCTCGGCGACCGGATTGTCGTCCTGCGCCGTGCCGTCCGCGGTCGTGATGTCGAAGGTGACGCCGCCCGGACCCGCGGGTGCCGAGAGGCTGACGGTGAAGGTAAAGGTGGTGGTACCGGCGTTGGTCTCGTTCTGGGAGACGTCGTTGATGGTGAGGTTGGGCAGCACGGGAGGCGCCACGCAGCCGGTGGTGGCGGACGAGTTCGTCACGCCCGGGGTGATGCAGCGGATCGTGAGGTCGACCGAGTTGTTGTTGGTGTCGGCGCCGTCAGGGAGGCGCGAGAGACCGATGAAGGCGACTGTGTTGGAGTCCGCTCCCGTCACGCCGGTGGAAGTCCCGGTCGTCTCGGTGTAAGGGGCCTGGCTGTTGCCCTCGTAAGACACAGCATCCACCAAGACGCCTGCGTTCCGAAGCCCGATGGCATCGGGGCTACCGTTCTGGATCAGGTCGGTATCCGGAGTGATGTCCAGATCGCAATTGGGGACGTTGGCGGCATTGCCGCAGATGACGTAGTAGTCGCCGGCAGCGAGATTCACGGCCGGCAGGTTGACGGTGACGTAGATCGCACCGGCCCCAGCGGCATTCCACAGCTCGACCGTGTAGGGGTCGATGTTCACCACGCCGGCGCTGGTGTTCTTGAGCTCCAGGTACTCGGCGCCGTCGGTGCCGATCTGGTCGTAGTCGATCTCGTTGATCACCAGCTGGGCGGAGGCGGGGCCAGCCAGCAAGGCGAGCCCGGCGAGGAGGACGAGCAGGACGAGGCTGCGGCGCATGAGGTCGCTCCTTCGGAGACGAAGTGTCGGCTGGCTGAGGGCGAAGGCGTGGGGAGTTTACCGCCCGCGGCGCGCCTTTCAAGGTGACGACGCCATCGCCGCGCGCCGCCCGAGCGCCTTCAATGATTTGACTCCTCCCCCACCCCTCGGGGAGGATGCCCGCCACCGCATGCCCAAGCACGTCGCCCTCGTCGGCGCCGACCTCTTCTCGGCCTACCACGACCTCGCTCGCGGCTTGAAGCAGGTCGGCGCGCTGGTCACCGGCATCGGGCCGACGACGTCGGCGGCGGCGCTGCCGGCCGGCTTGAAGCCCTGGCTCGACGCCTGGGAGCCGCTCTCGAACCTGCTCGACCCGGCGAGCATCCTCGACGCGGCGCGCCGCGCCGGCCGCCGTCGCTCGCTCGACCGGCTCGAGACCGGCGACGAGAACCTGGTGGTGCCCACCGCCGAGGCGCGCGCCGCCCTCGGGCTGCCGGGGCTCTCGGTGCGGACCGCCCTCCTCTGCCGCGACAAGCCGGCGATGAAGGAAGCGTTGCGCGCGGCCGGGCTGCCCTGCGCCGAGTCGACCGCGGCCTCTTCGCTCGGCGAGCTCGAGGCCTTCGCCGAGCGCGTCGGCTACCCGCTGGCGCTCAAGCCGCGCGCGGGGCTCGGCGGCATCGGTGCGCGCCGCGTCGACGGGCGCGCGGAGCTCCACGCGGCGGCGCGCGCGCTCGGCGTCGGCGCCGGCCGCTCGGTCGCCGTCGAGGAGTGGATCGAGGGGCACGAAGGCTTCTACGACACCGTGGCGATCGGCGGCCAGCCGGCGCACGAGTTCATCGCCCACTACTACCCGCCGGTGCTCCCCGCGCTCGCCGACCGCAGCCTTTCGCCGCAGATCGCGTCGACGAATCGCGTCGAGGTGGCGAGCTACGGCGAGCTGCGCGAGATCGGCCGCAAGGTCATCGCGGCGCTCGGCATCGACACCGCGGCGACGCACATGGAGTGGTTCTTCGGCCCCAAGGGCCTCAAGGTGTCGGAGATCGGCGCCCGCCCGGCCGGCGAGCGCATCTGGGACCTCTATTGCGTCGGCAACGACATGGACCTCTGGCGCGAATGGGCGATGGCGATCGTCCACGGCCGCGCCGGCTCCCGCCCCAGCCGCCGCCTGGCGACCGGCTCGGTGCAAGTGCGCCCCGACCGCGACGGCCGCATCGCCCGCTACGAAGGCCTGCACGAAGTGCTCGCGGCCGTGAAGCCCTACGCCTGGCAGCACCGCCTGCCGAAGGTCGGCACCCCCACCGACCCGATCTACAAGGGCTACCTCAACAACGTCTGGTTCCGCCTCCGCCACCCCGACTACGACGAGCTGCGCAAGCTGATGGATTTCATCGGCACGCAGCTCAAGGTAAGGGCGGCGTAGGCCCGAGCGAGAAACAAGAACTGGCGACGGTGTAGGCCGACGCCGTTGAGACGGGCATACTGGCGCTGGTGAACCTGGCGCATCGGCACCTGACGTTCTTCCGCAAGCCTCCGCGTTCGTACGGCGCAGACCTCAAGCCCGTCGGCGAGGTCGTCTCGGAGCGCGTGTGGCGGGCGATGATCGACTCCTCCGCGCTGCTCCACCAGCTGGGCATCCGTCACATCCTCGTCGGAGGATTGGCGGTGGGCGCCCACGGTTACCCGCGCGTCACGAAAAGCGTCGACTTTCTCGTCGATGACTCAGCCTGGACACAGATCGAGGGTGGTCTGGTGGTGATGCGGGCCGGCCTGCCCGTGCAGGCTCACGGCGTCGCCGTCGATGCGCTGTCGATCGGCGACGACGAGCACCACTTGCTCGCCGCTCTCGACGCTGCGGAGCTCTCCGAAGGCGTGCCGGTCGCCCCCGTGGAAGCGCTCGTTTACACCAAGCTGGTCTCGCGCCGTTCGAAGGACCTGCAGGACGTAGTCGAGCTGGTGCGCGCTGGCCTGGACGTCGACAAGGTACGGGGCTATCTCGAACGCCACGCTGGGGCGCTGCGCTCGAGGTTCGAGCAAGCCGTCGAGATCGCCGAGCGCGAAGAAGAGTGACTCCCGTGCGGGCGGCCTAGGCTCGGCCGAGCGCCGGCGCCGTCAGGGGCGCAGGCGCAGTCCCGACGGCGCTCAGGCGCGTCGTAACCACCAGGCGCCGAGGGCGGCAACGAGCGCGGCGAGCGCCAACAACCCGCGTCCATCCACCGCCGGGATCACCGAGACCGGCTGCTGGCCTTGCACCGTCGTGGTGGCCGTCGCCGTGGTCCCGCCGGAGCCCGAGTCGGGCGTCGAAGAGGTGATCGTCGCCGTGTTGCTCAGCACCGTGCCTCCCGGCACGTCACTTCCGACCTCCACCACCAACGTGAACACGGCGCTGCCAGGCGCGAAGGACGGGTTGCTGCAGCTCACCATGCCTCCCGACCCCACCGCCGGTGTGGAGCACGTCCAGCCGGCCGGCTCCGCGAGCGAGACGAAGGTGGTCCCCGCCGGTAACGTGTCGGAGATCGTCGCGTCGGCGGCGGGATCGGGACCGGCGTTGGTCGCCGTGATCGTGTAGGTCAGGTTGCTCCCCGCGAAGACCGGATCCGGAGAGTCCGTCTTCGTTACGGAGTAATCGGCCTGCGGGCCCTGCACCGTCGTCGTGGCGGTCGCCGAAGTGTCGCCTGGGCCCGAGTCGGGCTTCGGAGAGCTGATCGTCGCCGTGTTGCTGATCACCGTGCCTCCCGGCACAGTGCTCCCGACCTGCACGACCAGCGTGAACACGGCGCTGCCGGGCGCAAAGGATGGGTTGGTGCAGCTCACCGTGCCCCCCGCGCCCACCGCGGGTGAGGAGCACGTCCAGCCGGCCGGCTCCGCGAGCGAGACGAAGGTCGTCTCCGCCGGCAACGTGTCGGACACCGTCGCATCGGTGACGGGATCGGGGCCGCTGTTGCTCGCCGTGATCGTGTAGGTCAAGTTGTTTCCAGGCTCGACCGGATCGGGAGAGTCGGTCTTCGTTATGGAGTAATCGGCAAGGCCCCCGACGGTGTTCTTGGCCGTGGTGCTCGCGGGCTCGCTGGCATTGCCTGCCGTGACGACGACCGCGTTGAGCAGGAGGGTGCCGGTGGGCGTGCCGGCATTCACGTTGACCGTGAGCGTGAACACTTCGCTGCCGACGGCGAGCGAAGCGGCGGTGCAGGTAACCGCATCGCCGGGCACGGCAGGGGGCGTACAGGACCAGCCCGCGGGCGCGGAGATCGACACGAACGTCGTCTCCGGAGGCAGATTGTCGACGAGGCTGACGCTGGTGGCCGGGTCGGGACCGCTGTTGGTGACGGTGATCGTGTAGACCAGGTCGCTCCCCGCCGGCACCGGATTTGGGGCTCCGCTCTTGGCGACCGACAGGGTCGAGCTGGGGGGCGGCAGACCCACGGTCGTCGTGGCGGTGGCGCTGTCGTTCGGCGGATTCGGGTCCGGCGTCTCCGAGCTGACCGAGGCCGTGTTGGAGATCACCGTGCCCAGTGAAACGCCCGAGCCAACTTCCACCACCAGCGTGAAGAACGACGCACCGACCGGCAGAGTGGCGATCGAACAGGAGATCGCGCCGCCCGATCCGACCGGCGGCGTGCTGCAGCTCCAAGCCGGGTCGAAGCTCAACGAGGTGAACGTGACTTCGGCCGGCAGCGTGTCGTCGAGCGACACCGAGAGGGCGTCGTCGGGACCGTTGTTGAGCACCGTGATGGTGTAGGTGAGGGTGCCTCCCGGCGGCACCGGATCGGGCGAGTCGTCCTTGCCCACGAACAGGTCGGCCTCCTGACCGGCCGCGGGCACCGCGGCGAACACGAAGACTGCGCTGAGCACGAAGGCCGCGGCGACGAAGAACGAGAGGGCATGACGTTGGTGCATCGCTTCTCCACGGCGTTTGGGGCGCCTTGCGACTTCCGTCCGGAGAGGACGGAAACGCCTACATCGTATCGTCAGGCGCGGTTCCGCCTCCGCCACGCTACGGCTGCTCGAGGAATAGGGCCGGCAAGAGCGATGCGACAGCCGACGCTCGCGACGCGGGTTGCGGCCGTCGCTACTCGTAGCGGAGCAGCTCGCGAGCGCGACGGCCGTCGCGGGCCAGTTGCTCGGGGTCGTCGCTGACGAAGTAGATCTCCCACGCGCGGGTGTCGAGGTCGATCGTCTGCGGCGCGCCGGTGCCCACCGGGCGCACCATGCCGACCTCGAAGAACGACGGCAGTGCCTTCACTTCTTCGAGACCGCGAACGGTGCGGATGCGCGGGACCGCCTGCTGCTGCACGCCGAGCACGACCTTCGCTCGCCAGCGGTCGTAGCGCGCGTAGTCGACGTCGCCGCGGCGGGCAGGCAGCTCACCCAGGTAGTGACAGGCGGCGAGCTCGAGGAGGCTGCGGCCGTGCAGCGCGCTCGCCAGCACCGGCAGGTTGCCGCCGGCGAGGCGGGCGCCGATCTCGATGATGCACGGGCCCTGCGCGTCGACCTTGACCTCGAGGTGGATGGGCGCGCGGCGCAGGCGCATCGCCTCGACGACGCGGGCCGCGTAGTCGGCGAGCTGCACGAAGCGGGCGTCGCTGGCGCCGACCGAGGTGGTCTCGAAGTACAAGTTGTCGAAGCCGTGGCTCGGCCGGCGGTCGTAGACCCACACGTCGGTGACTAGGAGGTCGCCGGCGCGGTCGACCTGGCCGTTGACGCAGAACTCGATGCCGCCGACGAACTCTTCGAGCAGCACCTCGCCGGCGCCGCTCTGCATCACCTGCTGGCAGCGGCGCAGCAGGTCGGAGTCGTGACGGGCGAAGAAAACGTGCTCCGAGCCGGCGCCGCCGGTGGGCTTGACGACGATCGGCCAAGTCCCGACTCGTCGCTGAAAGGCGCGCGCGTCGTCGGCGTCGCGCACCACCGCGCCCTGGTTGACGCGCACTGCTCCCGTGCGGCGTAGGTGCTCCTTCATCAGCGCCTTGTTGCGGCAGCGCTCGATGACCTGCCGCGAGTTCCAGCCGAGGCCGAGCTCCTCGCCGAGCGCCGCGCCGAGCACGACGCTCTCCTCGTCCCACGAGACGACGCCGAGCAGCTCGGGCCAGCGGGCGCGGATCTCGGCGGCGAGCACGGCGATGCTCGGCGCCGCCGGCGCGAGATAGGTGTCGAGCACATTCTCGCCCACCTGCTTGCTCCACTTCCCCTGCCAGAGCGCGAGCCGCGCGTGGCTGCTGAACACGGCGACGGCGCCCTGCTTCAGCTGCCGCGCCACGAACGGCATCATCTCCGCCGGATAGCGGCCGACCGGGTCGACGATCAGGTAGGCCATGCGCTCGTTACGATCCGTGCGCGGGAAGGTTCACTCGTACCGCAGCAGTCGACGAGCCGCCTCGGCGTCGTGCGCCAATTGCTCGGCGTCGGCGTGGAGCAGATAGACCTCGTACGCCTTCGTTCGCAGGTCGACGGTCTGCGGCAGCGGCATGCCGGGACGGCGTAGCAGGCCGGTGCCGACGAAGGACGGCAGCGCTTCGACTTCTTCGAGACCGTGGAGGGCGCGCACCGCCGGCAACGCCACCGGCTGGATGCCGGAAAGGATGCGCGCCGAGTAGCGGTCGTAGCGCTCGTAGTCGACGTCGCGCGACGTCAGCGGCAGCTCGTCGAGGTAGTGGACGGCCGCGAGCTCGAAGAGGCTGCGGCCGTGGAGCATCGAGGCGAGCATCGGCTGGTTGCCGCCGGGCAGCCGCGCGCCCACCTCGATGAGGCACGGGCCGCGCTCGTCGACCTTCACCTCCATGTGCACCGGCGCGCGCACCAGCTCGAGCGCCGCGATGACGGCGGAGGCGTACTTGGCGAGCTCCCAGAAGAGCGGCGCCGTCGTCGAGACCTTGATCGTCTCGTAGTAGAGGTTGGGGATGCCGTGGCTCTCGCGGCGGTCGTAGAGCCAGACGTCGGTGATCAGGAAGTTGCCGTGGCGGTCGACCATGCCGTTGACCGCCAGCTCGCGGCCGCCGATGTATTCCTCGAGCAGCACCTCGCCGGCGCCGCTCTCGAGCACCTCCTGGCAACCGCGCAGCAGCTCGCCGCGCGACTCGGCGAAGGTGACGTGCGCCGAGCCGGCGCCGCCGGTGGGCTTGACCACGATCGGCCACGCGCCCACCTGCTCCTGGAACGCGATCGCCTCCTGCGCGTTGCGCACCACCGCGCCGGCGTTGATTCGTACCTCGGAGTGGCGGCGCAGGTGCTCCTTCATCACCCCCTTGTCGCGGCAGCGCTCGATGACGTGCCGCGGGTTCCAGCCCAGCTCGAGCCGCTCGGCGAGGTCGGCGCCGTAGAGGATGCTCATCTCGTCCCACGGCACGATGCCGACGAAGCCGTCGGGGAAGTCGGCGGCGAGCTGCGCGGCGACGTCAGCGATCGGCTCGCCGGCGACCTCGTAGCTCGCCTGCACGTGCTCGCCCAGCCGGCGGTGCCAGCCGTGCCGCCACTGCCCGATGCGCGGCGGCGAGGTGAGCAACGCCACCCCCTGCAGGCCGAGGCGGCCGAGAAACTCGACCATCCGCCGCGCGTAGTCGTCGGTGGGGTCGAGGACGAGATAGGGAGCTTGCGGCAACGGGCGCATCTTAGAGCCGAACATCATGGTGACGCGGGTGCAGCTCGCTGGAGCTCGGACGGCGGGCGCGGAGCCCCGCCCTACGCGGCGCATCGGCTCATACGCATTGTCGGCGTAGGGCGGCCTCCGCGGCCGCCGTCCGGCGACGGCTATCTAGACGCGGTCGTCTTCGTCAGCCTTGTCGGCGGCGTCCTCGGCCCCGTCTTCGTCGCCGTCCTCGCCATTCTCGGTCTCGTCTTCCTCCACCAGCCGCGCCATCCCCTTCTTCTTGCGCGCGTGATGGAACTCGTGCAGCAACGCGTCGAGCTCCTTGTCGGAGAGCTCGTCGAGGTCGGCCATGCCGGTGCGCGCCTTGGAGAGGGCGCGCAGCAGCTCGTCGAGCTTCAAGTGGATCTCGCGTGAGTCGCGGTTCTGCGTCGCCTGGATGAGGAACACCATCAGGAAGGTGACGATCGTCGTGCCGGTGTTGATGACCAGCTGCCAGGTGTCGGAGAAGCCAAAGATGGGACCGGTCACCGCCCAGACGACGATCACCAGGAACGCGAGGAAAAACGCCCACACCGAGCCCACGGCGCGAGCGGTGGCGTGGGCGAAGCGGCGGAAGAGATCGGTCATGGCGACGCGCGTCTGCGTGCAGATCCTATGCCCCGCTCTGGCGGGGGCTGCGCGCGCCACGGTTTGGTAGCGACGGTCGACAGGACTATCGTCGCGGCATGCGTAGGCCGTGCACCGCGGGTTTGACGAGCCGACGCCGTCAGGCGTATCGCGATCGCGACCCGCGCTGAACGCGCGGCAGGCGCGCCCGGGTGGCGCGCCTCGCTGCCTCTCCACCGAATGCGCCACGCACGACGCGAGGCGGCGCGTGAAACCGCTCGGCGTCGTCGTCGCTGTCGGCACGCTCGCGGTGCTTCTCTTCCTCGCCGAGCGAGCCTGGCCCTTGCGGCGGCCGCGGGCGGCGCTGCTGGCGCGGCTCGGCGTCAACGCGCTGGTGGCGGCGATCGCGCTCGTCGTCGCGGGCACGGTCGTGCGACCGCTGGTCCTGCGCGTGCTCGGGCTCGCCGCCGAGACGCCGTTCGGGCTGCTCGGCTGGCTGACGCTGCCGCCGCTCGTCGAAGCGGTGCTCGCCTTCTTGCTCCTCGACCTGAGCTTCTACTGGTGGCACCGCGCCAACCATCGGGTGCCGTTGCTCTGGCGCTTCCACAACGTGCATCACTTCGATCCCGACCTCGACCTGTCGACGGCGCTGCGCTTCCACTTCGTCGAGATCGCCTTCTCGGCTGCGTTCCGCGTCGCGCAGGTGGTGGTGCTCGGTCTGCCGGCCGCCGTCTACTGGAGCTACGAGCTCTGCTTCCAGGCCAACACGCTCTTCCACCACAGCAACGTGCGGCTGCCGATCGGCTTCGAGCGCGCGCTCAACAAGGTGATGGTGACGCCGCGCATGCACGGCATCCATCACTCGCAAGTCGAGCGCGAGGCGATGTCGAACTACGGCGTCCTGCTGCCGTGGTGGGACTGGCTGCACCGCACGCTACGCCTCAACGTACCGCAACGCCTCATCGAGATCGGCGTGCCCGCCTACTCGCGGAACGACGACAATCGTCCGCGCACCGTCTTCGTCGCGCCGTTCGAGCCGCAGCGCGACTACTGGCGGCGGCCCGACGGAAAGCCCGTGGAACGCGAGGAGCCGGCCGGCCCGCTCACCAAGCTCGCCGAGTGATGTCGCGAAAGCGCGCCGCGCCGACGAACACGTCGAGGGCACATTCGCTCGCTGCGGCCTGACGCGCCAAGCCTCGACAACCTGACATCGAGCTCGATCTCTGATAGGAGAGTCGCTCATGCGTCGCACCTCCATCGCGCTGCTCCTCGCCGCTGCTCTCGCCGGCCCCGCCTTCGCCGAGATCGAGAGCCTCACGCCGGCCGCCAAGCCGACGCCGCCGCCGTCGCCGAGCGTCGGTGAAGCCTTCGATTCGCTGATGCCTGCCTACGACGCCGGCCGTGCCGCCCTCTCCGCCGACCGCCTCAGCGACCTCGCGCAGCCGGCGCGCGACCTGCGTCGCCTGCTCGCGGCGCTCGGCGAAGTCACTGCCGAGGGCGCCGGCGTGCCGCCGGAGAAGCTCCGCGAGGTGCGGGCGCTGCTGCCAGCGCTACGCAAATCCGCCGACGCGCTCGTCGCCGCCTCGACGATGCCCGCCGCGCGCGACGCCTTCGGCGAGCTCTCGAAGTCGCTCGTCTCCTGGCGCAAGCTGGCGCCAAAGGGTCCCGACGTCGCCTACTGCCCGATGGTGAGCCACGAGTGGCTCCAGCCGCCGGCGAGCGACATCGAGAATCCCTACCTCGGCAAAGCCATGGCCGGTTGCGGCTCCATCCGGCCCGCGCCCTCCCGCTGAGCCGCCATCGCGCCGAGCTGCTGGCGGAAGCGTGAGCGGCACCTCGTCACTGCAGCGCCGCCAGCTCGGGCCGTCGTGGTCGTTCGCCGCCGCCGCCGCTCGCGCGTGCAGCGGGGCAGACGCCGTTGCTGCAGCACGGCATCGGCACCGGGCAGGAATCGCACACCGGCATCGCCGCGGCGGCGATGCCCGCGCCGGCCTGAAGCGCCGTGAGAAGAACGATCGTGACGCGACGACGCTGAGCCGCGCCGCTGGCGAGGCGTTCACGGGCATCGTAACCCTTGACGCTCCACCTATCATCGGCGTGAAGGAGCTTCGATGACCGATCCGCACGCGCATACCGCAACGAAACCAGTCGACGATGGCGCGGAGCGTCTGCTCGACCCGGTCTGTGGCATGACGGTGACGCCCGCGTCGAAGCATCACGCCGAGCACGCGGGGAAGACCTTCTACTTCTGCTCTGCCGGCTGCAAAGCGAAGTTCGAGGCCGACCCGGAGCGCTACCTCGCTGGCGGCAAGCCACCCGTGCCTCACGCGGCGCCCGAACCCGCGCACACCGCGCACGCACCGGCGCCCGCGCACGCCGCGCCGAAAGGCACCGAGTGGACCTGCCCGATGCACCCCGAGATCGTGCGCGACGCGCCGGGGAGCTGCCCGATCTGCGGCATGGCGCTCGAGCCGCGCGCGATCACTTCGGCGGAGGAGCCCGAGAACCCCGAGCTCGCCGACATGACGCGTCGCTTCTGGGTGAGCGTCGCCCTCACCGTGCCGCTGCTCGTCTTGACGATGGGGCACCGCATCCCAGCCATCGCCTCGCTGATGGAGAGCCGCTTCGGCTCGTGGATCGAGCTGCTGCTGGCGACGCCGGTCGTGCTGTGGGGCGGCTGGCCGTTCTTCCAGCGCGGCTGGTACTCGCTCGTGCACCGCAGCCTGAACATGTTCACGCTCATCGCCCTCGGCGTCGGCGTGGCGTGGAGCTACAGCACCGTCGCCGCGGTCGCGCCGCAGGTCTTCCCGCCGTCGTTCCGCGATCACCACGGCCGCGTCGGCCTCTACTTCGAGGCGGCGGCCGTCATCGTCACGCTGGTGCTCCTCGGCCAGGTGCTCGAGCTGCGGGCGCGCAGCCGCACCGGCGCCGCGATCCGCGCGCTGCTCGGGCTCGCTCCGAAGACGGCGCGCCGCATCGAATCCGACGGCAGCGAGCGCGACGTGCCGCTCGACGAGGTGCACCCGGGCGATCGCCTGCGCGTGCGCCCCGGCGAGAAAGTGCCGGTTGACGGCGTCGTCGCCGAGGGCAGGAGCACGGTCGACGAGTCGATGATCACCGGCGAGCCCATCCCCGTCGAGAAGGAGTCCGGCGACCGTCTCGTCGGCGGCACCGTCAACGGCACCGGCGCGCTGGTGATGGAGGCGCAGCGCGTCGGCGCCGACACGCTGCTCGCGCAGATCGTGCGCATGGTCGGCGAGGCGCAGCGCAGCCGCGCTCCCGTCCAGCGGCTCGCCGACCGCGTGGCGGCGTGGTTCGTGCCGACGGTGATCGCGGTGGCCGTCCTGACCTTCGTCGCCTGGGCGGCGTGGGGGCCGTCGCCGTCGTTTGCCTACGGCGTCGTCAACGCGGTGGCGGTGCTCATCATCGCCTGCCCGTGCGCGCTCGGGCTCGCCACGCCGATGTCGATCATGGTGGCGGTGGGCAAGGGCGCCTCGGTGGGCGTGCTCTTCCGCGACGCCGCGGCCATCGAGTTGCTGCGCGACGTCGACGTCCTCGTCGTCGACAAGACCGGCACCCTCACCCTCGGTAAGCCGAAGCTCGTCGCCGTCGAAGCGGCGCCGGAGCTCGACGAGCGCGAGCTGCTGGCGCTCGCCGCCGGGCTCGAGCGCGCCAGCGAGCACCCGCTGGCGGCGGCGATCGTCGCCGGCGCCGAAGAGCGCGGCGTCGCACCGCTCCAGGTCGCGGAGTTCTCGTCGCTGACCGGCAAGGGCGTCGTCGGCAACGTCGGCGGGCGCAAGGTGACGCTCGGCAACCGCGCGCTCTTCGCCGAGCGCGGCATCGACGCCGGCGCGCTGGCGGAGCGCGCCGAGGCGCTACGCGCCGACGGACAGACCGTGATGCTGCTCGCCGTCGACGGCCGCGCGGCCGGCCTCCTCGCCGTCGCCGACCCGATCAAGGAGACGGCGCCGGCGGCGATCGCTGCGCTGCGCGAAGAAGGCGTGCGCCTCGTCATGCTCACCGGCGATAGCCGCACCACCGCCGAGGCGGTGGCGCGCAAGCTCGGCGTCGACGAGGTGCACGCCGAGGTGCTGCCCGAGCAGAAGGTCGAGGTGGTGAAGCGGCTGCAGGCGGAGGGACACGTCGTCGCCATGGCCGGCGACGGCGTCAACGACGCGCCGGCGCTGGCGCAGGCGCAGGTCGGCATCGCCATGGGCACCGGCACCGACGTGGCGATGGAGAGCGCCGGCGTGACGCTGGTCAAGGGCGAGCTCGACGGCATCGTGCGCGCCCGCCGCCTGTCGCGCGCGACGATGCGCAACGTGCGCCAGAACCTCTTCTTCGCCTTCGTCTACAACACCGCCGGCGTGCCCCTCGCGGCCGGCGTGCTCTACCCCTGGCTCGGCGTGCTGCTCTCCCCCGCCTTCGCGGCAGCGGCGATGAGCCTTAGCTCGGTGTCGGTCGTCGGCAACGCGCTGCGGCTGCGAAGGGCGCGGCTCTGAGGCATCGCCCGCTCAGCGCAGCAACAGAACGCGCGACCGTCGCGGCGAAGGTCACCCCGCGTCGTGCCGGTGAACTGGTTCGACCGGCTACCATGAAGCCGTGACGAGCTTGCGTGCGCGCACTGCCTTGCTCGCTCTGGCTGTCCTGGCGCTGTCCTGCAACAGCGGCGGTGGCGGCGGCTCGCCCACCGATCCCGGCCCCAACATCTCGCTCGCGCTCAGCGCCAATCCGACCGCGATCCCGCTCAGCGGACAAGCGCAGGTCATCGCACAGGTGCAGACGACGGGCGGCCTCTCTCGCGCCGGCCTGCGCATCACGCTGGAGACCAACCTCGGCCAGCTCGACGAGCGCCAGCTCACCACCGACGCCAATGGCCGCGCCGAGACGACACTGCGCGCCGGCACCACCGAAGGCACCGCGCGCATCAGCGGCACCGTCGAGGGCAGGTCGGCCGCTGCCACCGAGGTGCGCATCGGCCTCGACCGCACGCTGCGCGTCGAGATCGAGCCGGCGACGATCACCGGCAACGAGACCGCCACCGTGACCGTCTTCGCCTTCGAAGGCGACGGCAGGCCGGTGCCGTCCGGCACGACGATCGGGCTCGCCACCGACCGCGGACAGCTCGGCAACGCGAACGTGAGGACCGACGCGCAAGGCGCGGCGACAACGACGCTACGCACCGCCGGCGCGACCGGCACGGCGCGCGTCACCGCCACCCTCGGCGCCGTCACCGCGGCGGCGCAGGCGACGTTCGTCGGAGCGCCGCCCGGCGGCACCATGCTGCAGCTCACCGCCAGCCCGCCGTCGACGCCGGCCAGCGGCACCAGCGCGCTCACCGTGCTCGTCGCCGCCGCCGACGGCACGCCGATGCAGGGCGTCGAGGTGCTGCTCGCGACGACGATCGGCAACCTCGACGCGACGCGCCTGCGCACCGACTCGCTCGGCCTCGCCACCACCACGCTGCGCGGCACCGGCCGCCGCGGCACGGCGACGATCACCGCCACGCTCGCGGGAACGACGACGACCGACCGCGCCACGGTGCGCTTCACGTGAGCGCTCCCGCCTTCGACCGCGCCGAATTTCTGCGCTACTGGGACAACGCGCGCGGCCGCACGCGCCGCCTCGTGCCGCTCATTCCCGCCGACCGCGTCGAGTGGGCGCCGGGGCCGGGCCGCCTAACGTGCGGCGACCTCGTGCGCCATTTGGCGGCGATCGAACGCTGGATGTTCGCCGAGAACGTCTCCGGCTGCCCCAGCCGCTACCCCGGCCACGACGAGGAGCTCGCCAGCGGCCTCGACGCGCTGCTCGCCTTCCACGACCGCATGCACGAGGAAGCGATGGCGATCCTCGGCGCGCTCTCCGACGAGCAGCTCGCGGCGCGCTGCACAACCCCGGGCGGCGCCACCCTGCCAGCGTGGAAGTGGCTACGCTCGATGGCCGAGCACGAAGCCCATCACCGGGGCCAGCTCTACACGTATCTCGGCCTGCTCGGAGTGCCGACGCCGCCGCTCTACGGTCTCACCGAAGAAGAAGTGAAGGCGCGCAGCCAGCCGATCCCGGCCGGCGACTGACGCCACCCGAGCGGTGAGCGAAAGCGAGCCGCGACGTCGTGGAGCGGGCACTGACCGCCCGCGGGCGGGGGGCACTCATCGCCTTAGGCCGGCGCGTCGAGCTTGTCACCGGGCGCGGTAACTCGTTGTCGTCGTTGGGCTTAGTCGCGAGCAGCGAGTCGTTGGTACGGCATCTGCTTCGCTCCCGCCGACGTGAATTCCGCCCGCGATCGCGCCGAGAGCATCCTCACCCATCGCTTCGAGCTGGGGCAGATCAGCTTCACGCTCGGCGGCCTGATCGCGGCCGTAGTGACACTCGTCCTCGTGTTGCTCCTGGCGCACGCGCTGCGGCGCGCCTTCGCCGGTTATGCGTCGCGCCGTGAGTCGAGCAGCCGCTCCGCTATCTACACCGTGTCGCGCATCGCCGGCTACGCGCTGCTCGGCGCCGGCGGCATGCTGGCGCTGTCCTTCCTCGGCATCCCGATGAGCCGGCTGGCCGTCGTCGCCGGCGCCATCGGCGTCGGCGTCGGCTTCGGCCTGCAGGCGATCGTCAGCAACTTCATCTGCGGCATCATCCTGCTCTTCGACCGCAGCCTGCGCGTCGGCGACTTCGTCGAGCTCGAGTCGGGCCTGCACGGCGAGGTGCGCGACATCAACATGCGCTACACGCTGATCGCCACCAACGACAACATCGACATCCTGGTGCCCAACACCGAGTTCGTCACCGGCCGCGTCGTCAACTGGACGCACGGCGAGCACTCGCGGCGCCTGCGCATCCCCTTCGCCGTCGCCTACGGCAGCGACAAGGAACTGGTGAAGCGCGCCGCCCTCGAAGCTGCCGCCGAAGTGCCGTTCACGCTGGCGCTCGACGGCCCGCGCGGGCCGCAGGTCTGGCTCGTCGACTTCGCCGAGAGCAGCCTCGGCTTCGAGCTCGTCGTCTGGCTCACCGCCGACGCCACCAAGCGGCCGTCGACGGTCAAGGCCGGCTACCTGTGGGCGCTCGAGAGCGCGCTACGCCAGCACGGCGTCGAAGTGCCCTACCCGCAGCGCGACCTCCACCTGCGCTCGCTCTTCGGCCTGCAGGGCGAGGCGGCGATCGAAGCGCTGCACGGCGGCGAGGTGACGGCCGATGCCGATTCCGAGCGGGCGCCGCGCGCGGCTCGGATCAGCCGCCCCGAGCGCGCGCGCCTGGCGCGCAACGACGCCGCCGAAGACGTCGACCGGGCGTTGCGCGAGGAGGCGGCGCGGAAGGCTGAAGAGGAAGCCGCGGAGCCCGAGCTCGCCGAGAGCCGAGAGGATGGCGGCGCCGCACGCGGCTGAGCCGGCAGCGACGCCGACGCTCGCCTCGATCATCGACAGGACTCCGCCTCCGCAGATCCATGATGTCGCGGCGGCCCGTCAATCGGCGCCTTGGCGTCGGCAGTCTCAAGACCCTTCGGCCGCCACTGGGACCGGTTTCCAGGCCGCATACATGAGCAAGGTGACCGTCAGTCGATCGAATCCGGGACCCGCGTAACCGTCGCTTGGTTGGAGCGTCAGCTTGCTCTTGTCAACTGAGGCCGGCCGCGACGGGAAGTGGTTGCCGAACAGCCGCACGTCGACGGAATTGGCCGACCGATCGAGCACCTCGATGATGCGATAGCCGCCATCGGCGTTGTCCACGGAGTAGAAGCGGCCGATCGCCGGTGCCCCAGGGGCCGCTGTTGGAGGTGGCACTTTGCGCGAGGGTGAGCTCGGTGCGAAGCGCCCGAGGAGCCATCCGGCGGCGACGGAAAAGAGTATGAACGCACACAGCGCAAGAAGGTAGGAGCGCGTCTTCATTCGCCTATTGGCGCTGCGGTCCTCAACGCGACAGCGCGGCCATGACGCCAAAGAGGATGGCGAGGACGACACCGACGACGGCGATGACGAGGCCGACGACGGTGAGGATGCCGCTGCGTCGCCAGAAAGCGAGTTGGTGAGCTGTCAGAGTCTCGAGAGCCAGGCTGGCGCCTGACCGCGGAAGCTCACTGATCGCGATGGCGGAACGGTGGATGGGAAGGACGATGGCGAAGCCGATGAATCCGTATGCGAAATAGACCAGCCCCAACGGCAGGAGCTGTGGATTGTTGAGACCGCTGAGCAGCATCACGAATCCGCCAACGAGCATGAGGCCCAGCACGATAAAGCCGTAGACGGCGAGAAAGCGGAGCCATGGACGCATCCGCTGGATCGAGTCGATGGTCGCCGCGGAGATCCGAGGGGTTTCCGGGTACTCGTTGACCGGCACCGCGGCTGCGGGTGCTTCCGGCGGCGCAGCGATGGCCGAGACAGGACCGGTTGCCGGCCGGTACTTGGCGAGAATGACTCCGCAGTAAGGGCATTCAACAGAGTCCGGCGGAACCTCGGACTGACACTTGGGGCACGACGCCATGCGCTTCGGTCCTTTCTACGGCAAACGGAGGATCCACACGGACAGCGTGTACTGCTCCGGCTCCAGCTCAGGCTCAGGCTCATCAGCGGGCACGCACTTCAGAGTATCGAGGCGGATCCCATGGAGCCATGGCGAGGTCAGCCAGTCATGCGCGATCTCGCGGATGCCATCCACCGGGACGACCTTGCATCCGAACGGCGGCCGGCCGTGAGTCGCCGAGACCATGCTGAACCGAAGATGGCCGGCCTGGAAGTCGTGCCACCAATAAAGCAACATGGGCGCAGCCTTCATCGCGATCAAGCGCGCACGCCGAGCCTCGTTGACGCGTGCCGCAAAGGCGTCGATGTCGTCTACCGTGACGACGGCAGCCTCCGCGGGCGAAAGATCGAAGTAACGCAGGTTCACCCAGCACTCGGACCGGACGTCGTCGGGATCGACGACAACGTCTTCGTCACGCACTTCCTCGAACCACGTCGTGCACGGATGAACCATCTCAGGCTTGTGCTCCGCTTGGCATCACATTAGACGACAACATGTCGTGCCCGTCCATGGGCGTGATCGCTGGATTAGACGACGGGCCGCTGCTGTCGAAGCAGCGGATAGGGGTTGAGCGCGAGCCCGGGCATGGCGTAGATGCCGTAGTGCAGGTGCGGCGGGGTCCCACGGGCATTACCGGTCGTCCCGACGTAGCCAAGTACGTCGCCCGCACGGACGACGTCACCTCGGCGATAACGCCCGAAGCGCTCCAGGTGGGCGTAGTAATGAATCTGCCCTCCCGGGCCGAGAACCCTGACCACCATGCCTCCGAGGCGATTGTGTCCGACGAGCAGCACGAGCCCTCGGGTGTTGGCCACTACGGGCGTTCCTCGGCGCGCGAAGATGTCGATGCCTCGATGACGCCGTCCGCCGCTGCGCGGCGCTCCCCACGAGTCGACGAGTTGCCTGGACGACACGCCTCGAACGGGAACGGACAACACGACGGGACGAGGTTGCAGGATCAGCCTGGCTGCCGCGAGCGGTCGCCGGACAGTCGCCGTGAGTGCAACTGCGGCCAGCGCTACCGTTGCCATGGCGGCCAGCAAACACCGGCGTGCTACGAGCCAGGGTCGACGTCGAGTGATTGTCATCGCCCGAGCAGATAATCCCGATGCGTCGTGAGGATGGCGCTCCGATGGCGAAGTGCAGGGCAGTCACTCGCGACTCTGCGGCACGAGGGTAATCCGCCCTCAGAATAAAACCTAGCCTCAAACGGAGGAGCCGATGATCACCAGAGTCTGGCGAGGAAGAACGAGTCGCGAGCAGGCCGACGCCTACGGGGGATTCCTGAAGCGGATGGCGTACCCGGACTACGGTGGGGTGGAAGGGAACCGAGGATGGATCTTGATGCGGCGGACGACCACTGACGCCGCCGTCGAGTTCATGTTCGTCTCATTCTGGGAATCGATGGACGCACTCAGGGCGTACACGGGCGGCGACCCCGAACGTCCGAAGTACTACCCCGAAGACCGAGCAGCGTTGCTCGAGCTACCGGACTTCGTCGAGCACTACGAAGTGATGGACACCCAAGTCAGATGGAGCTCTGAAGATGACAATCAGAACAGCGGCTAAGGTTGCTCAGAGTCAAAGATGCACTGCGTTGGCGGGCCAAGAGGAGTGTTGCTGGGATCAATGCCGGTAATTTGCATGACCTGATCCTTGAACCACTGATCGAACTCGTGAGCTGACGCCGCATAGTCTTGGCCAGCTTGCTCAACTGGCTTGTCTGGAATGAGTAACGCCGATGACCCAAGTGCCGTGCGGCGTGTCTTGAAGATGCCAGCTCTCGCGGGCCACGCCCATGCGCCGATAGAAGTCGGCCGACTCGGCGGCCCGAGTGGTGCGCACGGTCGCTGCAAATTCACGCATCTGACCTTCCTTGCCAGGCAAAACCGGGAAAGCGCGAACGAGTAGCTGCATCGGTTCTTACCTCACTTGTCGAAGGTCACGGACTGCAGTGGCACGTGGAGATGGCTTAGGTGACCCAGGCTTCGCGCGCCATTTCGTAGCGAACCTCGCCATTGCCCGCGGCACCAGCATAGTGCCAGCGGGCGGCGCGGTAGAAGCGCTCCGCGCGCGTGCCAGGCGTAGTGGTGAGCCAAACGCGTTCGACGCCTTCGGCAAACAACCAAGCAACCATCTCGTCGTGCAGCTTACGGCCGAGACCTAGGCCTTCGTACGCGGGAACGACGAAGAGAGCCCATACATTGGATCGCGAGCGATCCGCAACCGCGAACGCAACGACACAGCCGTCCACCTCCGCGACCCAGCCACGCCCGCGCTCGCGCAACATCTGTCGATAATGCTCCGGTTGCACGAGAGCGGGATCGGCAAGCCGGTTCTCTCGCACGCCGAGGCGAATGCGGTGCATGGCGGCGATGTCGTCTTCCTCGGCGACACGGATGTTGGGCGACAGAGGGGTGGTCATGGCTCTAGCCGACCTCCAAGTCACAGGGCTCAGGCGGCTCTCTCGTCGCTACACTAGCCGGCCGATGCAAGTCCCATCGCCGCCATGCACGCTGTTCGTAGGGCTCGCCGCGTTTTCACTCGCCTTCGCAGCCGCCGAACCAGCCCGCTCGGTCGAAGGCAAGTGGACGCCCGAGCAGGTGCTCCAGCACGACCCTGACTGGCTGCGCTCGCTCGGCCTCGAGCTCGCGCCTCGAGAGCTGTGGGGCGAGCAGGGCGCCGGAGTGCTGGAGGCGGCGATCTCGATCACCGGATGCTCGGCGGGGTTCATCTCGAAGGACGGCTTGCTGGCCACCAACCATCACTGCGCATTCGGGCTGCTGCAGCAGAACTCGACGCCGCAGCGTGACCTCATCACCATGGGCTTTCTCGCCGACTCGCTCGCGGGCGAGCTGCCGGGCGAGGGGATGCGCGCGCTCATTCCCCATCAGAGTCGCGATGTCACGGCCGAGATCGAGCGGGCGGTGCCGCGTCCCACCGGCAACCGCGATGCCGACGATGTCGCTCGCCAGCGCGCCATCGAGCGTAAGAGCGCCGAATTGGTGGCGGCGTGCGAGAAGAAGCCGCATCGGCGGTGTCAGGTGGCGGCGTTCGACGGTGGCGTGCAGTACCGGCTCGTCGAGGACGTCGAGTATCCCGACGTGCGCGTCGTCTACGGGCCGCCGCGGGCGGTGGGCGAGTATGGCGGCGAGGTCGACAACTGGAGTTGGCCGCGACACACCGGCGACTTCGCGATGCTGCGCGTGTGGGCAGCGGCCGACGGCACTCCCGCACCGCCCGGCAAGGGCACGCAGCCGTTCCACCCGCGTCATTTCTTTCCGGTGTCGCCCGCCGGCGCGGCGCCCGATCAGCTGGTGATGGTCGCCGGCTACCCCGGCCGCACGTTCCGCGCCGAGACGTTGGCCGAGATGCGGCAGCGCGCCGAGCGCTGGTTTCCCGGCCGCGCGCGGCTGCTGCGCGACGCGCTCGATCTCATGGAAGCGGCGTCGGCGAAGGACGAGACGGCGCGCATCGCCCTCGCGTCGCGGATCAAGAGCCTCGCCAACTCCGAGAAGAACGCACGCGGCCAGCTCGCCGGCATTGCCCGCGGCGGCATGCTCGCCAAGAAGGAGGCCGCCGAGCGCGAGGTGCTGGCGTGGATCTCCACCCATCCCGAGCACGCCGGCGCGCGCGACGCCTACCGCGAGCTCGCCGAGCTGGCGGCCGCCGCCGGCGCCACGTGGGAGCGCGACTTCCTGCTCGGCCAGCTCCGCCGCGCGCAGGGTCCGGTCGGCGAGTTCCAGCCGGCGCAGACGCGCAGCGGCGCGCTCAGCCTCGACCTCGCGCTGACCCTCGTGCGTTGGGCGAAGGAGCGCCAGAAGGCCGGCGCGGCGCGCGATCCCGCCTTCATGGAGCGCAATCGCGAGCGGCTGCTCGACGCGGTGCGCATCGGTCAGAAGCGGCTGCACCCACCCACCGAGGCGGCGCTGCTGGCGCAGTGGCTCGGCCGCGCCGCGGCGCTACCTGCGACGAGCCGCATCGCCGCCGCCGACGCGCTGCTCGGCGGCGGGCGCGACGTGGCCGCGTTCGCGCGCGCCGCCTCCGCGCTGCACGCCTCGACCCGCGTCCTCGACCTCGACGCGCGCACTCTGATGTTCGCGGAGACGCCGCAACAGCTGCGCGCCCGCCGCGACCCGCTGCTCGACTTCGCCTTCGCCCTCGACGAAGAGCTGCTCGCCCTCGAGGCGCGCGACGAGCGGCGCTCCGGCGCCATCTCGCGGCTGCGGCCGACCTGGCGCCGTGCGGTGATGGCGCACGCCGGCAAGCCGGTCGCTCCCGACGCCAACGGCACGCTGCGCGTCACCTTCGGCCGCGTGCAGGGCTACTCGCCGCGCGACGGGATGTGGATGACGCCGCAGACGACCGTCGCCGGCGCGGTCGCCAAGCACACCGGCGAGGAGCCGTTCGTCGCGCCGCCGTTCGTGCTCGCCAAGGCCGCCGCCGCGCCGGCGAGCCGCTGGGCCGACGCGCGCCTCCACGACGTGCCGGTCGACTTCCTCGCCGACGCCGACACGACGGGCGGCAACTCCGGCAGCCCGGTGCTCGACGGCCGCGGCCGCTTCGTCGGCCTCAACTTCGACCGCGTGTGGGAGAACGTCGCCAACGACTTCGGCTACGACCCGCAGGTGGCGCGCAACATCGGCGTCGACGTGCGCTATCTCCTGTGGGTGCTGGAGAGCGAGCACGGCGACAAGGCCGCCGCGCTCCTCCGCGAGATGGGCGTCGACGCCGCTACGCCCGCGACGCCGGCGGCACCAGGCTCTTGAGCCGGTAGTACAGCACCAGCTGGCCGTAGTGCTCGCCGCCGTGCTCGATGAAGCTCACCAGCGAGTCGAGCTCCGTCGGCTGCGGCGCCGAGCCGCCTTTCTGCAGCGCCGCGCCGACCTCGTCGAAGCTCTGCCGCAGCGCGCGCACCACCGAGTCCTTGCTCGCGAAGCTCGCCGCCTCGAGCTCGTTGGCGGAGCCGTCGGCCTCCTCGCCGCGCAGCGTCTTGGCGACGTAGGCGTTCCAGAACGCCACGTGCCGCAGCTGCTCGGCGAACGAGCGCACGCCGTCGACCGGCCGGAACTCGTACTCCCGCTCGGGGAACTCCTCGGCGAGGGCGACCACCTTGCCGCCGACGTCCGCCCACCGCGCTCCCAACACTTCCCGCAACGCGTTGCCGTTTTGCATGACGAACCTCCTTGGTAGGAGGCCATCCTAGGGAGCGGCGGCGAGCCGTTCTTGGAGAATCTTGCGGTCGCCGCGGGCGGCCTGGCGGAAGCGGCGCGGCGAGACGCCGGCGGCGCGGTGGAAGGTGCGCACGAAGTTGGAGAGGTCGCCGAAGCCGGCGTCGAAGGCGACGTCGGTGATCGGCCGCGCGTCCTCGACGAGGAGGCGGGCGGCGCGGCGCAGGCGCGTGCGCAGCAGGTACTGGTGCGGCGTGACGCCGAGCACGGCGGCGAAGGTGCGCAGGAAGTGGAAGGCGCTGGTGCCGGCCTCGCGGGCGGCGCTCTCGAGGTCGACCGGTTGGTCGGCGTTCTCTTCGATCCAGCGCGCCGCGTCGATGGCCCGGCGGCGCTCGCGCGAGCCGCTCTTCGCCGGCTCGTAGGCGCGGCCGGCGGCGACGGTACAGAAGCGGGCGACGAAGAGGAACGCGGCCTCTTCGAGGTCGACGTCGCTGCGGCCGTCGGCCGCTGCTTGGGCCAGCTCGCCGAGCACCATCAGCTCCGGGAGCGGCGGCGCGCTGCCGGTGCGCCAGACGTCTTCGCGGCCGTCGATCGTGTCGACGAGCTCGGCGGCGAGGTGGACGGAGAGGCACTCGTCGCCGCCGCCGGCATGGTCGTGGGTGCAGGTGTACTCGTCGCCGGGGAAGCCGACCAGGAGCGAGCCGGGGACGAGCTCGAACGAGCGGCCGCGCGTGCGGCAGCCGAAGCTGCCGCGGCGCACCCAGGAGACGGAGAAGCTGTCGTAACGCTCGGGGAAAGGCGCGTCGTGCGGGCCGCGCGTGCAGCGGACGTCGAAGACCGAGAGGGAGGGGCGCTGCAGGAGAGACGTGTACTGCATCGCGACGTCACTTTACACGCGGGTTCGGACCGCAGCAGGGGCGCAAATCGCCGGCCCGCGTCGCCGGCGCACGCGGCCGGCGGTGGCGGTTGTGGCGCGCGGTCGGCCGCGGTGGCTGCGTGTTAGCTTGGCCGCGTGAGCGCGCCGTCCAGCTCGCCGCTGCGCATCGCCGCGCGGGACGGCTTCGAGCTCGGCGCCACGCTCTACGAGCCGGACGCGGCTGCCGGCGAGCCGCGCGCGCTGGTGCTGATCGCTCCCGCCACCGGCGTGCTGCGGCGGCTCTACCAGCCGTTCGCCTCCTTCCTCGCCGGCGAAGGGCTTCCGCGTGCTGACCTGGGACTGGCGCGGCACCGGCGACAGCCGGCCGGAGTCGCTGCGCGGCTTCGCGGCAACGATGACCGATTGGGCGACGCTCGACTTCGCCGGCGTGCTCGACTGGGCGGCGGCGCACGCCGAGGGGTGGCCGCTGCTCGCGGTGGGACACAGCTTCGGTGGGCAGGCGTTGGGGCTCGTCGCCGACAGCGGCGGCTCGGCGCTTGCCGGTGCGGTGACGGTCGCGGCGCAGAGCGGCTACTGGGGCCGCTGGCCGTCGCCGCAAGCGTTACTACTACGCCGCCATCTGGTACTGTGTTGGTGCCGGCGTTCACCACGCTCTACGGCTACTTCCCCTCGCGGTTGCTGGGCTTCGGCGAAGACCTGCCGTCGGGCGTGGCGCGGCAGTGGGCGCGCTGGTGCCGCTCGCGCGAGTACCTCGGCGATTGGCGAGGGCACGAGCTCTTCGCGGCGCCCATCCTCGCGCTGAGCTTCGCCGACGATCCGTACGCGCCGTCGGCAGCCGTCGACGCGCTGCACCGGCACTACGCCGCCGCGCAGGTCGAGCGGCGACACCTGCGGCCGCAGGACGTCGGCGTGTCGCGCATCGGCCACTTCGGCTTCTTCAAGCCGGGCGTGCCGGAGCTCGTGGCGTGAAGTGAGCGGCTGGATGACGGCGATCGCGAATGCGCGTGACACCACGACGCGATGACGCGCCGAGCAACCGCCGACGTCAGCTCTCGTCGAGTAGCTCGCGCAGCGCGCCGCAGTGAGCCCGCCTCTTCGGCGCGGCCGTCGCGCAGCCAGCGGAGGATGCGCGGCGCGCGCAGGACGAGCCCGGCCTTGCGGCGGCCGCTCGCCTCGACGCCGTCGAAGGCGAGCTCGAAGACGAGCTCCGGCCGCAGCTGTCGCACCGGGCCGAAGCGCTCGACGGCGTTGCGTCGCACCCAGCGGTCGAGCTCCGCGACATCGGCGCTGTCGGCGTCGGCGCTCACCTTGGCGATCGGCACCAGCTCGCTGCCGTGCCAGAGCGCGAAGGTGAAGTCGCAGTAGTGCGTCGACCGCGGCCCCTCGCCGCGCTGCGCGTAGAGCAGCACCGCGACGACGCGCTGCTGCAGCGCCGGCTCGGCGCTCTCGCCGACGTCGGCAGGCGCGGCGGCGCTTTCGTCGACTTCGGGAGCTTCGAAGTCGCGCCCGGTCGCGATGGCGAACGCGCGCGCCACCGCCTCGCTCGTCACTCGCGGTCGAAACGTGCCGGCGAGGAGCTTGTCGAACGTCAGGTGCTGCGCGGCCGGCAGCTCGCGCCAGGTGGCAAGCACCATCCGCCGCTTCGCATCGACGGTCGCGCGCTCGAGCGCCAGCAGCCGCTCCTCGACGAGGCGGTGCAGCGGCCACTCGCGCGGCTCCCCCACCACCGGCTCGAGCAAGTGCGCCAGCGTCTCGGCGAGGTCGCCGACGGCTTGCTGGCTCTCCTCCACCAGCCACGCCGGAACTCCCACCGCCTCGGCCGCCCACGCGCGCAGCTCTGCCGGCGTGCCCGCCCGCCGCGGCCGGCGGCCGGTGAGCAGCGCCAGCGCCCACGCCGCGTCTTCCGCCGGCGCGTCGCGGAAGTAGGCGACGAGCGCCGCCTCGCGCTCGGCGGCGCTCTTCGCCTCGTCGAGCTGGCGATGGAGCTGCGCGAACCGTCTCACGCCCGCGCATTATCGGACGCCGACGCGGCGTGGAGGCGCGACGACGCTAGCCGCCGAGCACGAGCGCGATCAAGCGCCGGTAACAGTCGTCGAGCTGCGGCTTCCAGGGCGGATGCGGCTCTTCGGGATTCCAGCGGCCGACCAGCGTCGGAGGCGCTCCTGGAGCGTCGACCCGGAAGTGGCGCACCGGCTCCTGGCGTGCCGGCAGCCGCCAGATGCTCGTCGACGAAGTAGTCGTAGGCGACGCCGTCGGCGCTCGTGGCGCAGAGGCCGTAGTTCGGCACGCACCCTTCACAGGCGGGATACCCCATGCCGTTCTTCTCGGCGGCCACCACGCCCGGCAGGGCTCGATAGTCGGCGACGGTGTGACTCGGGCGCAGCGAGCCTGCGAACTCGACGTGGGCCTAGGGGAAGGACGTGTAGACGTGGGCCACCGAACCGCGATACCAGGCGTTGAGGCAATCCCAGCCGCGATACGTGCCGGCCTTCACCGACGGCCATACCTCCGGCGAGAACCCGATGAGGACGCCGTTGCTGGGCCCCCACCAGACGTTCCAGAACGTCAGGTCAGCGACCTCGGCGTCCGTCGCGCGGATCGCCTCGAGATCGGCATGCAGGCGCTGGTAGAGCGCCTCGTCAGCGGCCGCGCTGCTGCCGAGGACGAGGGCCAGCGCCTCGGCCGCGGCATCGGGCCGCGGCGACGCCAGGATGTCGGCGCTGTTGCCGGGGCCGCACGACGGCGCCGTCGTCGAGCAGGCGCCGAAGCTCGCCGTGTCGGCGATCGGCGCGAAGAGCGAGCCGCCCGCACGCTGGTAGCGCTTCACGTCGCCGCTCCAGCGGTCCTCGACCGTGAGCGTCACCTCGACGTCGGTCATGCCGGCGGCGAAGACCCAGTAACGCTGGGATGTCGCGCAGGCGTCGAGCACCTTGACCATCAGCTCGAGGTTGCTCGGCGAGAAGAACCAGAAGAAGCCGCTTTGCTGAGTCGACGGAACGGGATGGCCGACGCCGCGAGTGCCGTCGGGCGTGCGCCACTCGACGGTGACGTGGAAACGCTCGCCATGGAGGTCGAGGCCGTCGTCAGCGGCGGCTGGAGTGGTGGTGAGCGCTAGCAGCGCCAGGAGAACAGGCAACGCGGCGACGACCAGCGCGGACGACGAGCGGCGCGACATGGCGGCAATCTCCTCGGGAGAATGACTGGCGACGTCTAAGCTGTAACAGCATAAACGACGCCGGCCCGCGGATGCAATCGGGGGTGCGCTGCGGCTCGGCGACGCGAACCAACCCTGCGCACGCCAGCGCAGCTTGGCCGCGTCGCGCGCAGAGCGTCAGGCCAGCGCCGCCTCCACCGCGGTCTCTTCTGCGCCGGCCTCGCCGGTGAAGCGAGTCGGCAGCGACCACGCCTCGAGCCCGCGCTCCTCGCGCAGGAAGCGCACGAGCGGCGCCGTGTAGCCGTGGGTGACGCCGACGCGCTGCGCGCCGGTCGCGGCGATGGCGGCGAGCAGCCCCGGCCAGTCGGCGTGATCGGAGAGCACGAAGCCGCGATCGACGCGGCGCTGGCGGCGCAGGTTGCGCAGCCGCATCCAGCCCGACACGAAGGCGGTCGAGGCGCCCGGGAAGCGACGCATCCACGGCGAGCCCTGCGCCGATGGAGGCGCGACGACGAGCGCGCGACGCAACGCTTCGCGCGGCAGATCGACGGCGGAAGCGACCTCGGGCAACACGGCGCCGGCAGCGCGGTAAGCCATCGACGCAGACGCGCACCGCGCCGTGCACGACGAGCGGGCCGGGACTGGTCCGCGCCGGCCTGCGCGTCGAGCCCCGCGAGCAGCCGCTGCGCCTTGCCGAGCGCGTAGGCGAAGAGCACGCTCGGCCGCTCGTCGGCGGCGTTGCCGCGCCACCACTCGAGGATCTCGGCGAACGATGCGCGCTGCGCGGGCCAGTGGAAGACCGGCAGGCCAAAGGTCGACTCGCTGATGAAGGTGTCGCAGGGCACCGCCTCGAACGGCTCGCAGCTCGGGTCGGGGTCGACCTTGTAGTCGCCCGACACCACCCACACCTCGCCGCGATGCTCGATGCGCACCTGCGCCGAGCCGAGGAGGTGCCCCGCGGGATGCAGCGAGACAGTCGACCGCGCCGAGCCGCCGGCGCTCGCCGAACGGCAGCGCCTCGAGCCTCGGCTCGGGACCGAGGCGGACGCGCAGCACCGGCAGCGCGCTCGGCGCCGCGAGGTAGGCCGCCGAGCCGCGACGCGCGTGGTCGGCGTGGCCATGGGTGACGATGGCGCGCGGCACGGCGCCCCAGGGATCGACGTGGAAGCCGCCGGCGGCGCAGAAGAGCCCCTGCTCGGTCAGCTCGAGGAGGGGCGGCCGCGGCACGGCGGGCAGTCTGGCACGCCGAGAAACGGCAGCCTCGCGGGCAGCAGTCTTGACGTGCCGGGAACCGCAGCCCCGCGGTCGACCGCTACAATGGCGCCATGAGCGACTCCCGACTGCCCCGCGCGCATCGCCCGTCGTCGACCCGGTGGATCTCCCTCTTCGCGCTGGCCGCGCTGCTGCTCGGCGGCTTCGCCGCGGTGTCGGCGAGCGACGCGACCAAGGCGCCGGCGTCGCCGCCGCCCCAGCCCTCACACGACCATCACCAGCACCTTGCAGCGGCGACGAAGCCCGCCGCACCGGCGACGGCCTCGCGCGCGGCCAAGAGCGCCAAGCCGGCAGCCGCTCTCACCTTCACCGGCGACCGCACCGAGACGGAGCGCTTCATCGCCTTCAACGACAAGATCACCCTCACCGCCGCGCAGGAAGCGATCCGCGTCGAGGCGCTGTCGGCGATCCCGGCGCCGTGCTGCAAGGAGTTCTCGGCCGCCACCTGTTGCTGCAACTGCAACATGAAGCGCGCCAGCGACGGCCTCGCCAAGCACCTGATCGTCGACCTGGGCGCCGACGCCGCGAAGGTGCGCACGACCATTCAGGCGTGGCAGCACGCCATCAATCCCGACGGCTTCGAGGGCGACAGCTGCTCGACCGGCAAGTGCGGCAAGCCCTTCAAGGCCGACGGCTGCGGCGGCATGGTCCACGGCCAACTGGAGTCGTGAGCTCGGCCGTGCGCGACAGCACCACCATCGGTCACCTGCACGAGCTGATCGCGGCGCTCGACCGCCGGCGCCCGCAACCGCACCGCAGCGGCGAGGCGGCGGTCGCGCGCCAGTCGGCGGCGCTGCGGATCAGGGCGCTCGCCCGCCTCGCGGAGCTCGAGCGCTAGTGGACCCGCAGCCGAACCGTCACCCGTCCTGAGCCACCTCTTCCCCCGCCCCCCGCCGGCCCCCGACAAGCCACTCCGCGACGAGCTGCTGAGCATCGAGCTCCTCGAGGAGCGCGCCAAGGCGTTGGCCGCGCGCTTCACGGTGGATCCCGACCGCCGGCGCTCGTCCCGCCAGCGGCAACCGCGGCTGGAGGAGAACGCGCGCCTCCTCGAGCAGGCGTACCGCACGCTGGCCGGGGACGTCCATCGCGGCGAGTTCGTGACGCCGGCGACGGAGTGGATCCTCGACAACTACCACCTGCTGGCCGCCGAGATCCACGACGTGCGGCACAACCTGCCGCGCGGCTACTACCGCGAGCTGCCCAAGCTGGCGACCCGCGAGCTCGCCGGCACGGCGCGCGTCTACGCGCTGGCGCTCGAGCTCATCAGCCACAGCGACAGCCGTCTCGACCGCCCGAAGCTGGTGCGCTTCCTGACCAGCTTCCAGGCGGTGGCGCCGCTCACCATCGGCGAGCTGTGGGCGTGGCCGAGCATGCTGCGCCTGGCGCTGATCGAGAACCTGCGCCGCCTCGCCGTCCTCACGCTCGAGGGCCGCGCGGCGCGGCTCGCCGCCGACGCCTACGTGGCGCGCATCGACGCCGCCGGCGCCGGCGCGCTGCCGCCGCTGCCCGCCGTCCTGCAGACCGCCTTCGTCGTGCAGCTGCTGGAGCGCATCCGCGAGTACGGCCCGCGCCTGGCCGCCGTGCGCACCGCCGTCGACGAGCACCTGGCGACGCAGCAGCTGAGCGCCGAGGATGCGATCCGCGCCGAGCACCAGGAGCAGGCCGCGACCCAGGTCTCGGTGGCCAACGTCATCACCAGCCTGCGGCTCTGCTCGATGCTCGACTGGAGCGGCTACTTCGAGGCGGTGAGCCTCGTCGAGCGGGTGCTGCGGCAGGACCCCGCCGGCGTCTACTCGCGGATGGATTTCTTGAGCCGCGACCGCTACCGGCAGGCGGTCGAGGAGCTGGCGGAGCCCAGCGGCGAGGCGCAGATCCGCGTCGCGCTGCGGGCGGTGGAGAGCGCCCGCCAGGTGGCGGAGGCCGGCAACCCCACCGACCGCGCCGCCCACGTCGGCGATCACCTGATCGGCCGCGGCCGGATGGGCCTCGAGGCCGACGTCGCCTATCGGCCGCGCGTGCGCCAGCTCGTCCGCCGTCTCGTCGCCCGGCACGCCACCGCCGCCTACCTCGGCGGCATCGCGCTGGCGACGGCGGCCCTGGCGAGCCTCGGCGTGGCGTACGGCCGCGACCAGGGCGCCTCCGTCGCGGCGCTCGTCGCCATCGCGCTGCTGGTGCTGCTGCCGGCGAGCGATCTCGCCATCGCGCTGGTGCAGCGCTTGGTGGCGCGCCTCTCGCCGCCGCGGCGGCTGCCGCGCCTCGACTTGCAGAGCGGCGTGCCGGAGGAGCTGCGCACGCTGGTGGTGGTGCCGACGCTGCTCACCTCGGTCGCCGGCGCGCGCGAGCTCGTCGAGCATCTCGAGGTCCTCGCCCTCGCCAACCTCGACCCGCACGTCCACTTCGCCATCCTCGGCGACTTCGCCGACGCGGCGGAGCCGCAGATGCCCGACGACGACGAGATCCTCGCCGCGGCGCGCGCGGGGATCGAGGCGCTCAACGCCGGCGCCGCGAACGGCAAAGGGGAGCGCGCCGCCGGCGATCGCTTCTTCCTCTTCCACCGCGTGCGGCAGTGGAACGAGGGCGAGGGCGTCTGGATGGGCTGGGAGCGCAAGCGCGGCAAGCTCGAGGAGCTCAACCGCCTGCTGCGCGGCGCCACCGACACCAGCATCGAGGTGCAGATCGGCGCGCTCGAGCTGCTGCCGCGCGTGCGCTACGTCATCACCCTCGACTCGGACACGCGCCTGCCGCGCGACGTCGGCAGGACGCTCATCGGCATCGCCGCCCATCCGCTCAACCGCCCCGTCCTCGATCCCGAGAGCCGCCTCGTCGTCGACGGCTACGGCATCCTGCAGCCGCGGGTGAGCATCAACATGGCGAGCGCCGCGGGCTCGCTCTTCGCCGGCCTCTACTCCGGGCACACCGGCGTCGACCCCTACACGACCGCGGTGTCGGATACCTATCAGGACCTCTTCGCCGAAGGCATCTTCACCGGCAAGGGCCTCTACGACGTCGACGCCTTCAATGCCGCGCTCGAGGACCGCGTCCCCGAGTACGCCCTGCTCTCGCACGACCTCTTCGAGGGAGTCCACGCGCGCACGGCGTTCGTCTCCGACGTCGAGCTGGTGGACGACTATCCGGCGAGCGTGCTCACCCACGCGCGGCGCCGCCACCGCTGGGTGCGCGGCGACTGGCAGATCCTGCTCTGGCTCTTCCCCTGGGTGCACACGCGCAGCGGCCGCCGCGAGCGCAACCGCCTGCCGCTCATCGCGCGCTGGAAGATCTTCGACAACCTGCGGCGGAGCCTGGTGGCGCCGGGCACCGTCGCGCTCCTCCTGGCGGCGTGGACGGTGCTGCCGGGAAGCCCGGCGGTGTGGACCGCCGCCGTGCTGGCGGCGCTCGCCTTCCCCGTCCTGCCGCTGCTGCTCCACGCCCTCGCCGGCCCGCCGCTGCGGCAGACCTGGGCCGTCTTCCTGCGCCGCCTGGGCGGCGAGCTCGAGACCGCGCTCGCGCGCGCCGCCTTGCAGCTCGCCTTCCTCGCCAGCGAGGCGGCGGAGATGGCGCACGCCATCGTGCTCACGCTCGTCCGCATGCTGGTCACCCAGCGGCGCCTGCTGGAATGGGAGACGGCGGCGGCGAGCGCCGCGCGGGTGGCCCGCCGCGGCGCGCGCGGCTTCGTCCGCGCCATGGTGGCGAGCCCCGCGGCCGCGCTCGTCGGCGTCGCGCTGGTGGCGACGGCGCGGCCCTCGGCGCTGCCCATCGCGCTGCCCGTCCTCGCTCTCTGGCTGGCGGCGCCGGCGATCGCCTGGCTGCTGAGCCGGCCGCGGTTGCCGCCACTCGTCGAGCTCGACGACGAGGATCGCGAGTATCTCGAGCAGGTGGCGCGGCAGACCTGGCTCTACTTCGCCGAGCTCGCCGGGCCCGAGGACCACGGGCTGCCGCCGGACAACCTGCAAGAAGTGCCGGAGCCGCGCATCGCGCATCGCACCTCGCCGACCAACATCGGCATGGGGCTGCTGGCGACGCTCGCGGCGCACGACCTCGGCTTCATCGGTACCGAGGAGCTGCTGGCGCGCACCGACGCGGCCCTCACCACCATGGACCGGCTCGAGCGCCACCAGGGGCACCTGTTCAACTGGTACGACACCCAGACCCTCGCGCCGCTGCCGCCGCGCTACGTCTCGACCGTCGACAGCGGCAACCTCGCGGGCTCGCTGATGACGCTCGCCGTGGGGCTGCGCGCGCTGGCGCGCGCCGACGGCGAGGCTGCGCACGCGGCCGCCCTCGAGGCGCTCGCCGAGCGCGCCGCCGCCTTCGTCGACGGCATGCGCTTCCAGTTCCTCTTCGACGACCAGCGGAAGATCTTCGCCATCGGCTACCGGCTCGCCGACGCCGAAGGGCCCGGCCGCCTCGACTCCTCGTACTTCGACCTGCTCGCCTCCGAGGCGCGGCTCGCCAGCTTCATCGCCATCGCCAAGGGAGACGTGCCGCAGACCCACTGGTTCCACCTCGGGCGCCTGGTCACCAGCGTCGACGGCTCCCCCACGCTGCTGTCGTGGAGCGCCACGCTGTTCGAGTACCTGATGCCGTTGCTGGTGATGCGCGGCTACCCCGAGACGCTCCTCGACCACAGCTGCCGCATGGCGGTGCGCGCGCAGGTCCGCTACGGCGCCGAAGAGGGGGTGCCGTGGGGGATCTCCGAGTCGGCGTTCAACGTCACCGACCGCGCCGGCACCTACCAGTACAAGGCGTTCGGCGTTCCCGGGCTCGGCCTCAAGCGCGGGCTCGGCGACGAGCTGGTGGTGGCGCCCTACGCCACCGCGCTCGCCGCCACGCTCGAGCCCGCCGAGACGGCCCGCAACCTGCGCCGTCTCGCCGCGCTCGGCCTCACCGGGCGCTACGGCTTCCACGAGGCGATCGACTTCACCCACGGCGAGCGTGAGGCCGACGAGCCGCGGCGGCGCACGCCCGGCGTCGTCGTGCGCTCCTACTTCGCCCACCACCAGGGGATGACGCTCGTCGCCCTCGCCAACGCGCTCCGCGGCGAGCTCATGGTCGAGCGCTTCCACAGCGACCCGCGCGTGCGCGCCACCGAGCTGCTGCTGCAGGAGCGCGTGCCGCACGCGGCGCCGATCACCCAACCGCGACCGCTGGAGGAGAGCCGGGTGGCGGCGCCGGCGCCGGCAGGGGGCGTGCGCCGGCTGCGCTCGCCGCACACGCGCCACCCGCACGCGCAGTTCCTCTCCAACGGCAACTACACGGCAGTGGTCACCAACGCCGGCGGCGGCGCCAGCTTCTGCCGCGGCCGCGCCGTCACCCGCCACCGCCAGGACCCGACCCGCGACCTCGGCGGCCAGTATCTCTACCTGCGCGACGTGCGCAGCGGCACGACCTGGAGCGCCACGCATCAACCGGTCGGCCGCGAGGCGGAGGAGTACCTGGTCACCTTCCAGCCGGAGAAGGCGACCTTCCGGCGGCGCGACGACGGCATCGTCACCCGCCTCGAGATCGCCGTCTCCACCGAGGACGACGTCGAGGTGCGCCGGCTCACGGTGAGCAACCACACCGACCGGCCGCGCGAGATCGAGGTGACGAGCTACGCCGAGATCGTGCTGGCGCCGCCCGCCGACGACTTCGCGCACCCGGCGTTCGCCAAGCTCTTCGTCGAGAGCGAGCACCTCGCCGACTGCGCGGCGCTGATCTTCCGCCGGCGCACCCGCGCCGCCGGCGAGAGCGAGCCATGGGCGGTGCACGTGCTGGCGCTCGAAGGGCGGCCGCAGGGGCCGGTCGAGCACGAGACCGACCGCATGCGCTTCCTCGGCCGCGGCCGCGACCCCGCGCGGCCGCAGGCGCTCGACGGCCGCTCGCTGAGCGGTACCACCGGCGCCGTGCTCGACCCCGTCGCCAGCCTGCGCCAGCGGCTGCGCCTGCCGCCCGGCGGCTCGGTGCGGCTCGCCGTCTCGACCGGTGTGGCCGACGGCCGCGACGCCGCGCTCGCCCTGGCGCACAAGTACCACGACCCCGGCGCCGTCGGCCGCACCTTCGCCCTCGCCTTCGTCAACGCGCTGAGCGGCCGCCGCCACCTCGGCATCAGCGGCGACGAGGCGCTGCTCTTCGAGCGGCTCGCCTCGCGCGTGCTCTACGCCGACGCTTCGCTGCGCGCGCCCGGCGAGATGCAGGCGCGCAACGAGCTCGGCCAGGAAGCGCTGTGGCCGTTCGCGATCTCCGGCGACCTGCCGATCCTGCTCGTGCGCGTGGTCGAGAGCGACGACCTGCCGCTGGTGCGCCAGCTGTTGCAGGCGCAGGAGTACTGGCGCCTGAAGGGGCTCGCCGCCGACCTGGTGATCATGAACGAGCACCCGCTCGGCTACCTCGACGAGATGCACGCGGCGCTCGAGACGCTGCTCGACGACGGCCCCTGGCGTTCCTGGAAGCACCGGCCGGGCGGCCCCTACCTGCTGCGCGGCGAGCGTCTCTCCGCCGCCGAGCGCGACCTGCTGGCGAGCGTCGCCAGCGCCGTGCTGAGCGGCGACCAGGGCGACCTCGTCCACCAGCTCGCGCGCCCGGACGTGCCGCCGCCCGACATCGACCCCACGGCGTTCGCCGCCTGGCGCCAACGGGACGACCTCGACGCATCCGCGGCCGCGGAGCCCGCGGCACCGCCGCTGCTGCTCGACAACGGCTTGGGCGGCTTCAGCGCCGACGGCCGCGAGTACGTCATCCACCTCGACGGCGACGTCGAGACGCCGCTGCCCTGGGCCAACGTCATCGCCAATCCCGGCTTCGGCACCGTCGTCACCGCCGCCGGCGCGGCCCACACGTGGGCCGCGAACAGCCGCGAGAACCGGTTGACGCCGCACGCCAACGACCCCGTCACCGACCCCACCGCCGAGGCGCTGCTGCTGCGCGACGAAGAGACCGGCACCGTCTGGGCGCCCACTCCCGGCCCACTTCCGCGCGCCGCGGGCGGCGGCCGTTGCATCGTCCGCATCGGCGCCGGCGTCACCACCTTCGAGCGTCTCGCCGAAGGCATCCGCCATCGCCTCGACGTCTTCGTCGACAGCACCGACCCGGTGAAGGTGTCGCTCCTCGCGCTCACCAACGAGAGCCGCCGCACGCGCCGGCTCGCCGTCTACGCCTACAACGAGTGGGTGCTCGGACCGCCGCGGGCGGGCCAGCAGACCCACGTCGTCACCGAGCGCGACGAGACGACCGGCGCGGTGCTCGCCCGCAACCCCTACAACGGCGTCTTCGCCGCGCGCATCGCCTTCGCACACTGCAGCGAGCCGCTGCGCTCGTCGACCGGCGACCGCACCTCCTTCCTGGGCCGCAACGGCGCGCTCGCCGCGCCCGCCGCGCTCGGGCGCCAGCAGCTCGACGGCAGCTTCGGCGGCGGCCTCGATCCCTGCGCCGTTCTGCAGGTCGCGGTGACGCTGGCGCCGGGAGAGAGCCGCCAGCTCGTCTTCCTCCTCGGCCAGGGGATGGATCGCGAGGAGGCGCGCTCTCTCTGCACGCGTCACGGCAGCGTCGACGCGGCCACCGCCGCGCTGGCGGCGGTGCGGCGGCAGTGGTCCGCCACGCTCGGAGCGGTGCGCGTGCGGACCCCCGACGACTCCTTCGACGCGCTGATGAACGGCTGCCTGCTCTACCAGGCGCTCTCCTGCCGCCTGTGGGCGCGCTCGGGTTACTCCCAGCCGGGGGGAGCGTTCGGCTTCCGCGACCAGCTCCAGGACGTGATGGCCTTGGTGTACGCGCGGCCCGAGCTCACCCGCGAGCACCTCCTGCGCGCCGCCTCACGGCAGTTCCTCGAAGGGGACGTGCAGCACTGGTGGCACGAGCCCGCCGGCCAGGGCACGCGCACCCGCTGCTCCGACGACCTGCTCTGGCTGCCGTTCGTCGCCGCCCACTACGTGCGCGCGACCGGCGACGCCGGCGTGCTCGACGAGCTCGTGCCCTTCATCGAAGCGCCGCCGCTCGCCGCCGACGCCGACGAGGCCTACCTGCAGCCGCGCACCTCCGACGTCGAGGCCACGCTCTTCGAGCACTGCATCGCCGCCATCGAGCGCGGCATGACGACCGGCGCGCACGGGCTGCCGCTCATGGGCAGCGGCGACTGGAACGACGGCATGAACCGGGTCGGCCGCGAGGGCCGCGGCGAGAGCACCTGGCTCGGCTTCTTCCTGCACGGCATCCTCGGCAGCTTCGCCGCCCTCTGCAGCAAGCGCGGCGACGGCGCGCGGGCGACGCGCTACCGCGCGCACGCGCGGCGCCTCGCCACCGCCCTCGAGCAGAGCTGGGACGGCGAGTGGTACCGCCGCGGCTACTACGACGACGGCACTCCCCTCGGCTCCGCGCACAGCGACGAATGCAAGATCGACTCGCTGCCGCAGAGCTGGGCCGTGCTCACCGGCGCCGTCCCGCTCCGCTTCGCCGATCGCGCCATGGACGCCGTGCGCGCCCACCTCGTGCGCCGCGACGTCGGCGTCCTCCTGGTGCTGGCGCCGCCCTTCGACCGCTCGGCACAGGACCCCGGGTACATCCGCGGCTACCCGCCCGGCGTGCGCGAGAACGGCGGCCAGTACACCCACGCCGCCGTCTGGGTGGTGATGGCGATGGCGAAGCTCGGCAGCGGCGACGAAGCGGTCGAGCTCTTCCACATGCTCAACCCGGTCAACCACGCCCGCACGCCGGCGGGGGTCGCGCGCTACAAGGCAGAGCCTTACGTGGTGGCCGGCGACGTCTACGCGCACCCCGCGCACGCCGGGCGAGGCGGCTGGAGCTGGTACACCGGCGCCGCGGGTTGGCTCTACCGCGCCGGCCTGGAGAGCATCCTCGGCCTGCGGCGCCAGGGCGCGACGTTCGCCATCGACCCCTGCATCCCGGCGGCATGGCCGGGCTTCGAGGTGCGGTGGAAGGTCGGCACCAGCGTGTACGAGATCGCGGTGGAGAACCCGCACCACCGCTGCCGCGGCGTCGGCGGAGTCGAGCTCGACGGCGTCGCGGTCGACCCGGGCGCCGTGCCGCTCCTCGACGACGGCGGCGTGCACCGCGTGCGCGCGGTGCTCGGGGACGCCACCCGCCGGCCTTCGCCCGAGACCGCCGCGCGCTCGCGGGTCTAGAGGGGATGCCGAGAGTCGCCGGAGCCGCCCGGCGACGGCGGGTCAGCGGGGTGAGATCAGGGTGACCGTAGGGAAGTAGGTGTGGATTCTGGCGACGTCACGCGTCAGAACCGGGATGCCGAGCACCGCGGCGTGCGCACCGATGAAGAAATCGGCCAACACGCCGGTGCGGGTGCCCTTGCGCTCGCGGTACTGGCGGTAGGCCTTGCCGGCCAGGTATAGCGCTTCTCGTGGAAGGTCTTCCAGGCGTGATGCCGAACGCGGTGAGCGCTTGCTCGGCAGCTTCGATGCTCGGGTAGCCGGCGGCAAACTCCGCATAGATCACCGGGTTGATCAAGAGAGGTCCGCGGTCCGCGGCCAGCTCGAGTTGGGCGAGCGACCAGTCCACCCAGGATGGGTCCGGCTGGACGATGTCCAGCAGGATGCACGTATCGACCAGAGTCAACGCAACCCCGGATCCTTCGCGTCCTCGTCGTAGCCGCGCAGCAGGCGCATCAGCTCGTCGGTGGTCATGCCGGTCTTCAGCGTCCCCCGCAGCTTGGCAAAGCGGCCGGGCTGGCGCCGTCTGACGCGACCGCGCCGCGCCGGTCGCACCACGACGTCGCCCTCGGGGCGGAGCTCGAACTCGACCTCGGCGCCCGGCTCGAGGCCCAAATAATCGCGCAACCGCTTCGGCACGGTCACCTGGCCCTTGCTCGTCATCGTGGTCATCGCCGGCTCCAAGTATTACTTACCACGTCAGTGTAATACCTGAGCGGCGCCGGCACAAGAGAGCCGAGCTGGCCTCGTGTTCAGCCGGCCTCACGTCGTGGTCAGGTGCCCCACTCACTTGCCGGCACCCCGAAACGAAGTGACCCGCCCGGCCGTCCGAGCGGGTCTATCTGCAAGTCTCTGCGCGGCAGCCTAGGTCTTGTCGACAGAGACGACCTTCGACACGCCGGCCATGCCGGTGGCGATCGCGACCGCCTCGCGGCGGGTGTGGGCCTTGAAGCCACTCTCGAAGGACAGCGTCACCACACCGCTCGCCGCCTCGGTTCCGATGCGGAAGCCGTCGCGGCCCATCTTGTCGATGAGCGCGAGGCGCAGCTTGGTCTCGAGGACCGCATCCTTGACCTCCGCGTCGGCCTCGTTGACGGTGGCGCCGACCCGGCTGGGATTGGCGAGCGCGGCCTCGAGGTGGAGGTTGTTGTCGACGTGCTCGACGCCGGCGACCGACTTGGCGACGGTCTCGGCGAGCTCCAGGGTCTCGCGCTTGTCGACGGTGCCGGCAAGGGTCACGGTCCCGGCCATGGAGTCGACCTCGACGTGCAGGCTGTCGGCGCCGAGCTTGTCGAGCAGCGCCAGCTTGACGTTCAGGGTGGTGGTCCAGTCGGCCTGCTTGCTGCCGGCGTGCGCCGCAGTGGTCGTGGCTGCTAGGAGGATGCCGATCAGCATCAGCTTCACGAGTGACTTCAATTGCATTGGGTCTCCAGTTCGGAGGAGGGCCTTGCTGAGGGCTGCTCGGCCGGGATGGCTGCAGAGCTCAAGAAAGCGGTGTAACGACGGTTGTCAATGCAATATCGCCGCCGCGCCGCGCTCCGCAGGCCTGCTGCCGCAACCGGGCAAGCGCCTTGGAGAACGACCCGCTTCGTGCACCTTTCGACCGCGCGACGCTGCGCTTCGTGCAAATCGCAGTGACAGCGCCACAAGATGTTGCGCCAGCACGTGCTCGGCGAAAGACGACGACCCGTCCTGCCGAGTTCGGCTAGGCTCGCCGCGAGATGAGCGACCACCCCCCGCGCGATCCCAACGGCGGCGCTCTGCGCTTCCGTCAGGCCTTCCTTCTCCTCCTCGTCGCCGGCATCTCGCTGCTCTTCGTGCTCGTCATCCGCCGCTTCCTGCTCGCGGTGCTGCTGGCGGCCGTCTTCGCAGCCATGGCCTACCCGCTCTACCGCTGGCTCCTCGCCCGCGTGCGGGGGCGCCGGGCGCTCGCCGCCGTAGCGACGATCGTCGTGCTGCTCCTCGGAGTCGCGTTGCCGCTCGCTGGTTTCCTCGCCATGGTGGCAGCGGAGGCGGTGCAGGTGAGCCAGGGGGCCGGCGCGTGGTTCCAGCAGCAGGCGGGGCGGGTCGACGAGCTCCGGCAACTGGCCGCGAGAATCCCCCTCGTCGGCCGGCTCATCCCGGAGTCGGGAGATGTCGTCGAGCAGCTCCGCACGGTAGCCGGCCGCACCGGCAGCGCGGTCGTCGGCAGGGTCGCCGCCGCGACGCGGGGGACCCTCGCCTTCTTCCTCCAGCTCTTCGTGCTGCTCTACGCGATGTTCTTCTTCCTGCTCGACGGGCCCGGCATCCTGCGCACGATCCTCTACTACATCCCCCTCGACCCGGCCGAGGAGGAGGCTCTGCTCGAGCGCTTCGTCTCGGTGACGCGCGCCACGCTCAAGGGCTCCCTGCTGATCGGCGCCATCCAAGGCGCCGCGGCCGGCCTCGCCTTCTGGGTGGCCGGCGTCCCCGGCCCCGCATTCTGGGGCACGGTCATGGTCGTGCTGTCGGTGATCCCCGCCGTGGGCGCCGCCCTCGTCTGGATCCCCGCGGTCGTCTACCTGTTCCTCGTCGGCAAGGTGGCGGCCGGTGTGGGGCTCCTGGTGTGGTGCGTGCTCGTCGTGAGCACCGTCGACAACTTCCTCCGCCCCCGCCTGGTGGGCCGCGACGCGCGGATGTCGGATCTGCTCATCCTGCTGAGCACCCTCGGGGGGATCTACCTGTTCGGAGCCGTCGGGTTCATCGTCGGCCCGATCGTCGCGGCTCTCTTCGTCAGCATCTGGCACATCTATGGCGAGACGTTCGCGGCCTGGCTGCCGGCGGTGCCGGAGCGCGCGGGCGTGATGCCGCCCGGCAAGCCAGGGAAGGAACACCGCACGATCGAGGAGGCGGAACGCCCGCCCTGAACGTCGCAGCAGCCGCAGCCGGCGGCAGCAGCTCCTGGCTCGCGCAGCTCGGTGGCGTCGGCGTGTGCGAGAGGAGTAGAAACTACGGCCGCAGTGGACGGCGCCCGCGCGTCTTCATGGCGAACAGTCCGGCTGCCGTGAGCAGGACGACGAGAATCGCCATTCCGAATGGACCGAGGGCGGGAATGGCTGGCGAAAACCCGGCGGCGGCGCATCCGCCGATCGTGTTGCCGCCGGCGCCCGCCATCGTCACCGCGCCGGTCGGACCCGTTCCCGCGAGGACCCTGCCCGTCACGTTGGAACCGGACCCGACGGTGATGCTCGCATCGGCGATGACGTTGCCCCAAAAGTTGATCCCGTTGAGCGTCGCCGAGGTGCCCACCCGCCAGAACACGTTGCAGGGGTCAGCCGTACCGACGACGTTCGAGCCGACGTTGGCGGTGAGCGCGCTGTCGACCTGGAAAACGAAAACCCCTGGACCGTTGAGGGTCAGCGTCCCGAGGGCCGCGAGATCGGCGGCGCCTCCCGCAAAGGAGTAGATGCCCGAGGTGAGGACCGCTCCGTTCAGCTGCGCCGGGAGCACCGTACCGGGCCCCTGGGCGGCCAGAAAGTTGTAGGCGACGATCGCATCGGCGTGCGCCTGCTGCACGGTGGGATCGTTGGTTAGGTGGAGGATAAAGGGAGGGGTCACGCTGGAGGGCGGGAAGTTGGTGATCGAGGCAGTCGGCGAAGAGCCGACATCTCCGTTGACGACGGTGCCCGCACCAGTCGAGCCCGTCACGCCCGAGTTGCCGAGGGCCGAGAACCGTTGCGCCACTCCCAGTGGCGGTGCCGTCTGCGCGAGTGCCGCGCACGTGCCTCCGAGAAACGCCAAGGCGACCATCGCACCAGTGAGGCGGAAGTACGCTCGGTTCATCGGACCTCCTTCGGCTCGGGGGGTCATCCCCACGGCCCGCTCACCTGGAAGACATGCTTGGTCGAACGCCTGGGCCCAATTGTAGCGCCGGAGCGCTGCAGTTGCCCCTAGCCCGCCGAGTAAAGGGCTGTTCCGCACGGGGAAGGCGGGGAGGCGCCCAGTCCTCCTCCACCACAGAGGAGTACACTCTAGGGGCTCGACACCCCGCTCGAGGCGCCGACCCTGCTGCGGCGAGAAGTGCCCCATGCTCCACGAGTTCCTGACACATCACCACGACGAGATCGTCGCGGCAGCTCGGGCCAGGCTCTTGGCTCGTACCGCGCTGCGCGCCACCGAGCCCGAGCTGATGGATGGCATCCCCTTGTTCCTGCGGCAGCTCGAGGCAATCCTGCGGCGCGAGCAGGATACTCCCGAACGACCTGCAGGATCGGCTGAGGTCGGGGACCCATCGGAGATGGGCGAGAGCGCGAGCCGGCGAGGTGGCGAGCTCCGGCACGCGGGGTTCAGCATTGCCCAGGTGGTGCAAGGGTATGGAGACATCTGCCAGGCGATCACGCACTTGTCCGCCGAGCTGCAAGCCCCGATAACGGCCGACGAGTTCCAGACGCTCAACCGCTGCCTCGATGAGGTCATCGCGGAGGCGGTCACCGAGTTTGCACGCCAACGCGATCGCTCGGTCGCCACCGAGAACACCGAGCGGCTCGGAGTCTTCGCGCACGAGCTCCGCAACCTCCTCAACAACGCCGTGCTCGCCTACGAGGCCCTGAAGACCGGGACGGTGGGAATTGCGAGCAACACCGGGATGATGCTCGGCCGCAACCTCATCGGCCTCCGCAACCTGATCGACCGTTCGCTGGCCGAGGTCAGGATCGAGGCGGGCGCGAACCTTCGCGAGCGCGTGCCGCTCGCCGAGCTCATGGAGGAAATCGAGCTCGCCGCGACCATCGAGGCCGGCGCTCGCGGCCACGACCTTGCGGTGCATCCGGTCGACAGGCGCGCGGCGGTCGATATCGATCGCCAGCTATTGGCGGCCGCTCTCGGCAACCTCCTTCAGAACGCGTTCAAGTTCACCCACCCGAGTGGCCGGGTTGTCCTGCGGACCGACACGACCACGATGCCCGGCCGCGTGCTGATCGAGGTGGAGGATGAGTGCGGCGGTCTGCCCCGGGGAATCGCCGACAAGCTGTTTCAGCCCTTCCGTCAGCGCAGCGCCGATCGGAGCGGCCTCGGGCTCGGGCTGATCATCGCGCGCCAGGGCGTCGAAGCGAATGGCGGTATCCTTCGCGTCACGGATCTCCCCGGGAAGGGGTGCGTCTTCACCGTGGATATCCCTCGTGCCCACCCACCGGGTGGGCACGAGGTATCACCGACGACCGAAGCTGTTCCGGCCGCGTCGGCTCGCTGAAGCCAGAGGAAGGTCATCCTCTTTGGTGCCGCTCAGCAACCAGGAGCGCCAGCGCCGCGAGCGCGGCGGCGACCGCCGCAACCGGCGGTGGGCCGTAGGCGTGTCAGTCGTCGATGACGAACGTCACCATCATGTTCACCTGAAACTCGGTGATGACGCCGTCCTGCAACCGTACCTGCTGTTCCTTGATCCACGCGCTGCGCACGTTGCGCAGTGTCTGGTTGGCCCGGGCGAGGCCCTGGACGATGGCGTCCTCGAAGCTCTTCGGTGAGGTGGCGCTGATCTCAGAGACTTTCGCGATCGACATTACTCGCGTACTCCTTGTCGTACGGCGTGAGGGACATGTTCATGACGGAACGAGGACACCCTTCTGGTCCCTGGGCGCGGCGCCGGCGTCGAGCGAAACGGAATTCGTTGTCGAGACAGCGGCCATCACCGTCGCCAGGATCCCCTGCAGCTCGTCGAGGTCGACCGGCTTGACCAGATGGTGATCGAAGCCGGCCTCGCGCGATCGCTGGCGGTCGGCGTCCTGCCCATAGCCGGTCAACGCGACCAGGACCATCGCTTGGTGCAAGGGATTCCTGCGGATGCGCCTCGCCACCTCGAAGCCGTCGATCTCCGGTAGGCCGATGTCGAGCAACACCACGTCGGGGCGGTAGTCGTTGGCCGCCGACACGGCGCCGGTGCCGCTGTAAGCCGTCTGCACGACGTGTCCCGCCGCCTGCATCAGCATCGCCAGGCTCTCCGCCATGTCGACGTTGTCGTCTACGACCAGCACCCGCAGGGACGGTTGGGTGGGCGCCGTCGCTTCGGCGGGGCCCAGCGCCGCGGCCGCTACGCCGGGGACCACCACCGGCAGGTGCACCACGAACTCGCTGCCATGCCCCAGGGAGCTGTGTGCCGCGACCCGGCCGCCGTGCAGCTCGACGAGGCGCTGCACCACGGCGAGCCCGATGCCGAGGCCGCCTTGGGAGCGATCCAGCGACCGTTCCGCCTGCGTGAAGAGGTCGAAGACACGGGGCAGCAAATCGGCGGCAATGCCGACGCCGGTGTCGCGCACTCGCAACACGCACTCGTCGCCGCTCTGCTCGACCGACAAGAAGATGCGTCCCCCGTCGGCGGTGTACTTGGCGGCGTTGGTGAGCAGGTTCACCACGATCTGTTCCAGGCGGGAGGGGTCGGCGTGCAGCCAGATCGGCTGCGACGACAGCGCCACCGTCAGCTCATGCCGGTGCCCATCGATCGACGGCCGGGCCGTCTCCACCGCCCGTTCGACGGCTCCGTTGGCGAGGACGGCCTCCAGACGCAGCCGGATCCTGCCGGTGGTGAGGCGGGAGACCTCCATCAAGTCGTCGACCAGGCGCGTCAGCTGGCTGACCTGCCGTTCGATGATGGCGCGCGCCTTCTGTTGCAGCGGCGCCTCGTCCGACACCAGGCGCAGCAGCTGCACGGCGTTGGCGATGGGAGCCAGCGGGTTGCGCAGCTCGTGGCTGAGCATGGCCAGGAACTCGTCCTTGCGGCGATGAAGGTCGGCCAACGCGGCCGCCTGCTCCTGAGTTTTCTTCTCCAGGCGGCTGCGCTCGCTGACGTCGCGGATGTTGCACTGGGCGACGTCCCTGCCCTCCACCTGATAGGTGTTGCAGACGAACTCGACCTCGGCCCGTGCGCCGGTCTTGGTCTCCAACGGCAGGTGCTCGTAGCGCAGGTAGCCGTGCTGCCGCAGCTCCCGGTAAGCCTCCTGGCTCGCTTGCTTGTCCGAGAAGAGCCCGATCTCCCACAGCTCCTTGCCCAGGAACTCCTCGCACGAGTAACCCAGCAGCTCGGTCATGAACGGGTTGGCGTCGATCACCCTGCCGGTGTGGGCGTCGAGGATGAGGATCCCGTCCTTGGCGGTCTGGAACAGCCGCCGGTACCGCGCTTCGGAGGTCTGCACCGCGCTGGCCGCGTGCACACGCTCGGTGACGTCCTCCATGGCGAGCAGGATGAGGTCCGCTTCGCCGTCTGGCAACCGCAAGCGGCGAGCGTTGAGCAGCATGGTCTTGCGGCCGATCCGCGGGAAGTCGTGGTCAACCGCGAAGTCGTACACCGCGGCGTGGTCGCCCCAGACGCCACGCAGCAGCCTGAGCAGTTGCGGCGTGTCCCACTGGCCATTACCGAGCTCGTGAATGCAGCGGCCCTCCGTCTCGCTCATCTCGACCCGAAAGGTCTCATAGAAGGCGCGGTTCGCCATCTTGACTCGCAGGTGGTTGTCGAGAACGACGAACGCTTCCCGCAGGCTGTCCATGATGCCTGTGGCCAGAGTGGCTGCGTCGACCGAGACGTTGTCCGCGGCTTTGGCGGCGACGGGCTTCGAGCCGTTCTCCCGCTCACCGGCATCGGTCCCTTTCCTGGAACGGAAGAGCCTCATGCGACACCTCCAGCCCTTTGGGCTCCCGGCGGCTGCTCGCCGAGGTCGACGAGCAGGATCTCGGTCTCTTCGCGCGCGGTGAGCGAGACCGCCCGTTCGGCGGTGAAGCCGGCGCCGTCGCCGGAGCTCAACACCAAGCCGTCCAGCGTGACCTCCCCCTGAACGACGTGGAGCCAGGCGCTGCGCGCCGGCGAGAGCGCGTGGACCACGTGCTGCCCGGGGTCGAGGATGGCCGAATACATCAGGACGTCCTGGCCGAAACGCAGCGAGCCATTGCGCCGGTCGGGCGAAGCGACGACGCACAACCCGCCTCGACGCTGCGCCGTGCTGAAACGCCGCTGTTCATGGCTGGCCTCGAGTCCCGGCGGCAGCGGCCCAAAACCCAGTTGGAACACGTGCGCACAATCGACCAGTGACGCGTTCCGCTCGCGGCCGCGAACGCCGGGTCCGGCCGTGAGCCGCTGAAACTCCCCCGCCTGGACGACGCCGGAGCGACCCGTCGAGTCCTCTTGTGCCAGCGCACCTTCGCGCACGTAGGTGACGATCTCGAGCTCGCGATGCGGCTGGCGCGCGATGCCGCCGCCCGGCGAAAGGCGGCTCTCGTCGAGGACCGCCAGAGCCGCGAAACCATCGGCGCGCGAGCCCGCCTCGGCCCCGCGGTGCAGCGTGTGCCACACCTCCTCTTTGCCGCGGCGGTCATGGTGGCGCTCGGTTCCCCTGCAGAGCGTGATCATCGGCCGGTGTTCATAGGCGCAATCCGCCGAACACGTACAGGAGCAAGACGACGACGAGGACGACCCCGACGATCCCAAGGCCCCCACCGGCACCCCATCTCCGGTAGCCGTAACCACCACCGCCGAGCAATAGCAGCAGGACGACGATCACCAGGATCAGCATCATGGGCTCTCTCCTCTTGGTTTCATGGCCGAAAACCCCGCGACGCAGGGTCTCTCCGCTCCGGAAGGGAGCAGTTGCCACGCCACCAACCGGTTGCGCGCAGGCTCAAGCACTTGCGTTGCCGGATCTCACGGCCGAGGTGGCTAACCCGATCAATGTGAAATAGTCTCCCTTCAATTCGAAGGACACCGATGCGCCCCGACGACCTCGATCACAAGGAGCTGCTGGAGCTCGATCCAGACGGGGGCATGGTCCGCTTTGCCGGGCGGCGGGCGCTGCTCCTCGACGCCGTCGCGATGGGGCTGCTTCGCAAGTACCTGGTCGAGAACTTCGGCCTCACCGCCGCCCGCACGGTGCTCACGCAGTTCGGCTTCGCTCACGGCTGGCGCATGGCGGAGGCCCTGCAGGCCGAGTTCTCGTGGGAGACCGACGAGGAATGGCAGCGCGCGGGCACTCGCATCTACGCTCTCGAGGGCCTCTTCCGGGTCGAGCCGGGCGGTGCCGGCCCGCTCTCACGGCAAGGGGTCATGGTCGTCGCCTCCTACGAGGCGGAGCAGCATCTCCTGCACTTCGGTCGCTCCGACGAGCCGATCTGCTGGACCATCTGCGGGCTCACCAGCGGCTACCTCAGCCGCAGCTGCGGCCACGAGATCTACGTCCTCGAAGACCGCTGCGCGGGCAAGGGCGACGCCGCCTGTCATCTACTCGGCCGCACTCGCGAGCAGTGGGGCGACGAGCGCGCCGAGGAGCTGCGGTTCTTCGCGCCGCAGCGCCTGGCGGAGTGTCTGGACGTCTCGCTGCAGCGAGTCATCGAGACGCTGAAGCAGGCAGAGCGCAAGCTCCACGAGCACCGCCGGGCGCTCGTCCGCGTGGCTCGCGACGTCGACGAGCCGCTGGGCATCGTCGCCAAGAGCGTGCGGATGCGGGACGTCGTCGACCTCGCGCGCCGGGTGGCGAAGGTCGACTCCACCGTGCTGATCACCGGCGAGAGCGGGTCGGGCAAGGAGCGCATCGGACGCCTCGTCCACGAGGAGTCGACGCGCGCCGCGGGCCCGTTCATCGCCGTCAACTGCGGCGCCATCACCGAGACGCTCCTCGAGAGCGAGCTCTTCGGGCACGCGCGCGGTGCGTTCACCGGCGCGACCCAGGATCGGCCCGGCTTGTTCGAGGCGGCCAACGGGGGCACGCTGCTGCTCGACGAGGTCGGCGAGGTGTCGCCGGGCATGCAGGTCAAGCTGTTGCGGGTGCTGCAGGAGCGCGAGGTGCGTCGCGTCGGCGAGAACAGGAACCGGTCCGTCGACGTGCGGGTGGTGGCGGCGACCAACCGCGACCTCGCCCACGGCGTCGCCGGCGGTGCATTTCGCCAGGACCTCTACTACCGGCTCAAGGTCGTCGAGCTGCACGTGCCGCCGCTGCGCGAACGCCGCGACGACGTCCTGCCGCTCGCCCGGGTGCTGCTCGCCGACGCGGCGCTGCGCATGAAGCGCAAGATCGCCGGCCTCGCGCCCGCCGCCGCCGATCAGCTGCTGCGCTACGAGTGGCCGGGGAACGTGCGCGAGCTCGAGAACGCCATGGAACGGGCCGTCGCACTGGCGCGCGGGACGCGAGTCGATCTGGAGGACCTCCCGGAGGAGATCCGCCAGGCCTTTCCCACGCCGGTGGCGACCAGCGGAAGAGTGCGGCCTCTCGAAGAGGTCGAGAAGGAATACATCCTCGCGGCGCTGGAGCTCAACGGCGGCAACCAGACGCGCACCGCCGAGCAGCTCCGCATCGGCTCGGCGACGCTGTACCGCCGGCTCAAGAGCTATGGCTTGATCGCCGACCAGGGCACTCGCAAGCCACGCCCGGCGGGGAGCTGAGGCGGCCGCCGGGAGCCGCCGGCGCAGCTCGCAGGAGACGCAGCCGCCGGCGCCGCAGGACGGGCGGCGAGCTCACGGCACATTCCGTGCTCTTGCCATGGATGAACCACTGCGGGTCCGCTGCCAAACAGAGCGGATCCTGCCGCCGACAGACCTCACACCGGTAAACCCATCTTGCAACCCGATCCCACTGGCGTACCGACTAGGGACACCCATCGCTGGCGTGCATGCCGCATCGGGCTGCTGCTCGCCGTCGTCGGCGCCGCAGCGGTCATGCCGCTCCGCGCGGACGAGCTGCGCCCCGTCGAGCCTGTAGCAGAGCTCGTCGCCGCGCTGGCGCAGCTCGACGCGACGCTCGCCGCCCGCCCGCACGACCTCGCGGCGCTCGAGCAGCGCGCCCGGCTGCGGGAGTCCTCTGGCCTGTCGATGCAGGCCTACCTCGACCGCCGCGAGATCCTCCGCCTCCGGCCCGACGACGGCGACAACGCGCGGCAAGCGGCGTATGACCTGCTGGCGGCAGGCGCGCCCGCCGCCGCCGCGGCGCTGGTCGAGGCGCACCCCGCGGCCCTCGAAGGCACCCCCGGCGCCACGCTCTCGCGCCAGATCGCCGGCGATCTGGCGGCGCGCCACGTCCGGTGGGGTTGGGACGAGCCCGTCTTCGACCCCGCACGACGTCGCCACGAGGCCGAGGCCGCCATCGCCGCGCTCGAAGCGATGCGGCGGGTCGATCCCGCCGACCAGCGGACGGCAGCCGACCTCGTGCTCGCCTACCGGCTCGCCGAGCGGATGACCGACGCGATCGCGCTGTGGGAAACGATCGCGCGCGACGACTCCCCGTACTGGCTGCGCAACGCCGCCGCCGACGCCTACCTCGCCGAGCGCCAGCCGGCGAAGGCCGAGGCGCTCTATCGCAGCTTCGCCGGCGAACGGGCCGCCTCGCGCGAGCCGTGGATGGGCATCTACTGGGCAGCCATCGAGCAGCGGCACTACGCCGATGCCGAGGCGGCGCTGCGCGAGCTCGCGAAGGTCCCGGGCCAGGAGCTCGCGGCCGAGCTCCAGCGCGGATGGCTCTTGCTCTACTCCGACCGCACGGCCGCCGCGTCGGCTCACTTCGACGCGCTCGCGGACCGCTACCCGGGCGACCCGGAGGTGCGCAGCGGACTCGTCACCGCGCAGCTCTGGCAAGGGTGGCCGCGCCGGGGGCTGCGCGGTCTGCAGGAGCTGATCGCGCGCAGCATCGTGGACCGCCCACGGGTCGACAACCCGGCGGCGCGCATCTCCCGCGCCGGCGCCCTGTCGTCGCTCGGCGACCTCGCGGCGGCGCGGCGCGAGGCCGACGACCTCGTCGCCCGCTACCCGCAGAACCTCCACGCCCGCCGCCTCCAGCGCGACGTCGACACCGTGCTGTCGCCCGAGGTGCGCCTCGAGGGCCGTTACGACACCTCCGACCGCGGGCTCGGCGAGTCGCAGGCCCAGCTCGAGGTCAGCATGCCGCTGGGGGCCCGCTCGCGGGTCGTCGCCGGCGGCCACGGGAGCCGCGCGGAGGATGACCGCTACTCGCTGGGCGACGTCCAGGACGCCTACCTCGGCGTCGCGGTGAGGCCCAGGCGGTGGTTGCGAGTCAGCGCCGAGGCCTCGGTCGACGCCGCGCAGACGCGACTGGACCACGACCCGGCCTGGCGCGCGGGAGTCGCCTGGCTCCCCGACGATCGCTGGCGCGTCGATGCCGGCTACGCGATCGGGCAGTGGCGCGAGCTGCCGCTGCGGGCGCGCGCCGCCGGCCTGGTGGCCGACACGGCGGACCTCGGAGTCGCCTACACGCCGAGCCCGCGGTGGAACGCCCGCGCCGGCGCCGGTCACTCCAAGGTGAGCGACGGCAACGTGCGGCGGTGGGGGTTGCTCGAGCGGACAGCTGCTGGCGCACCAGGGGCCGTTCTATCGCGCCTACGTGGGTGCCGAGGTCTACGCCTCCGACAGCAGCCGCACCGACGTGCCCTACTACAGCCCGCGCCGCGACCGCAGCGCCTCGCTCACCCACCGGTCGGAGTGGGTGACCAACAATTCCCCCGAGCGGCGGCACACCTTCTCGCTGCTGCTCACCGCCGGCGTCTACGACCAGGACGGGTTCGACGCCGGCCCGGTGGGCAGCGTCTGGCTACAGTCGGACTGGGACCTCACCGGGCGCACCGCGCTGCTGGTGGGTGCCGGCGCTCGCAGTCAGCTCTACGACGGGACCCGCGAGCTCGACCCCCGCTTCTACGTGACGGTGCGGAGGAGGTTCTGATGCGCCGGCTCGTCCTCGCGGTGCTCTTCCTCCTCGGGGCGGGCGGCGCTCCCGGGCTCGCGTCGCCACTGGGTCTCTCCTGGGGCGTCGTCAGCGAGCCCGCCGTCGAGGGGACGATGGCGCCCGGCCGCGTCGCGGAGCACCTCGAGTTCTTGCAATCGCATGACTGGCGGGCGATCGGCCTTGGCGAGCTTGCCGGTGGCGGCCTGCCCGCCCGGGCGGTCGTGATCTCGTTCGACGATCCCGCGAGCGCGGCCCGCTACGTGATGCCGCTGCTGGAGCTCTACCGCATGAAGGCGGTGGTGACCGTCGGCGCGGAGCAAGGCCGCGACCCGGCGCTGGCGCCCGCTCTCGCCTCGCTCGCGAGCTCGCCATGGATCGAGCTCGTGCCCCGCGTCGACCACGCTGCCGGCGCGCGGGAGAACGGCGATCCGGTGCACTGCGGCTCGCTTGGCGCCGGCGCCGCCGGCGAGGAGGCCGTGCTCTCGGCGCTCCGCGCCGCGCTCGCCGCGCAGGTGGAGCAGTTGCGCCGGGTGATCGGCACCGCGCCGACCGCCGTGGCCTGGGCGCCCGGCACCTGGAGCGGCGCGGCCGAAGCCGTCGCGGCAAGCCTCGGCCTGACCACCAACCTGCCCACCTTCACCACCATGCCGCCGCCGCTCGAGCCCCCGCGCGTCGCTCGCTTCGCCATGCCGTCGTGGGCCGGCGTCTGGGCGGTCGCCCAGGCGGCCGTCCGCTGGGACCCGGAGCAACACCCGGTACGTTTCGTCGAGGTCGAGGCCGGCTGGGTGTGCGCCGGCGGCGATCCGCAGGCGCGGCTGCAGCGCATCGTCGCCGTCGTCCAGCGGCTCGGCCTCAACGGCGTGCGGCTGCTCCCCGGCGACAGTGCGGGCGCCTGGTTCCCGACCAACGCCGCGCCGGTGCGCGGCGACGTCGTCGGCCCGCTGGCGCGCGCCCTCCACGCCGCGGGCGTGTCGTGGATCGCCGTCGACGTGCCGTCGACCGGCGATGCCGGACGTGACGTGGCGCTGGGCAGCGACCTCGCGCGCGCCGTCGATCTCGACGTGGCGATCCTGCCGGCCGGCGCTCGCGAGGGCGACCGGCTGGGCGAGGCGATTCACTACGTACGCCCGGCCGCCCGGCTGGCGTGGCGCGGGGAGGCGGAGCTGGGCGAGCGCGCCTTCCGGCTCGCCCCCTTCGCGCCCGGGCTCGGAGCATCGCGCGGTGCCACCGTCGGCGCCTCCTCGGTGGCGCGCGCCGATCGCGAGGCGACCGACCTCGCCATCGCCGGTTGGGAGTGGGTGGGTCTGCCGGTCGAGCTCGCCGAGCTCGGGCTGCAGCGCTCCCTGCGCTCGCTCGCCGCCTTCGCGCTGCCGTCCGCCGGCAAGCCGACGCGCCCCTGAGGACACCGCATGCAGTCGCTCTTCCAATTCGTCTTCTTCTACCCCTTCTTCATGGCGCTGTTCTGGATCGTCGGCTCGCTGATCTTCTACTTCCGCCGCGAGTGGCGGCGCCGGACGCCTCCGCAGCTGTCGAGCTACCCCGCGGTAACGGTGCTGATCCCCTGCCACGACGAGGAGACCTCGATCGAGCAGGTGGTGCGGATGGTGGCGGCGAGCGATTACCCCAACCTCGACATCCTGGTGATCGACGACGCCAGCACCGACGGCAGCCGCGACCGCGTGCAGCGGCTGCAAGCGGAGCTGCCGAACCTGCGGCTGGTCGCGCTGGAGCGCAACATGGGCAAGGCGCGGGCGCTCAATCTCGGCGCGCTGGCGAGCACGTCGGAGTACCTGATGTGCATCGACGCCGACGCGATGCTCGACGATCAGGCCATCCGCTGGATGGTCTGCGACCTCGAGAGCAACCCGCGGGTGGGCGCCGTCACCGGCAACCCGCGCGTCATCAACCGCACCACCCTGGTGTCGCGCGTGCAGGTCGGGGAGTTCTCCGCCATCGTCGGCATGATCAAGCGCACCCAGCGCCTGCTCGGGCGCGTCTACACCATCTCGGGCGTCTGCTCCTGCTTCCGCCGCGTCGCCGTCCACGAGGTGGGCTACTGGTCGTCGGACACGGTGACCGAGGACGTCGACATCAGCTGGAAGCTGCAGCTCGCCCACTGGGGAATCCTCTACGAGCCGCGCGCCGTCTGCTGGATCCTCGTGCCGGAGACCGTGCGCGGCCTCTGGCAGCAGCGCCTGCGGTGGGCCCGCGGCGGCATCGAGGCCGCGGCGACCCATCGGCGCGCCGTCGTGCAGTGGACCAAGCGCCGCATGTGGCCGGTGTTCACCGAGCTGTTCGTCAGCACGGTGTGGTGCTACGCCGTGTTCGCGGTGGTGCTCGCCTGGCTGCTGACCCACCTGCTGCCGGCCTACGTGCCGCAGTCGCTGCAGGTGGCGACCCTGTTGCCCGGCTGGAGCGGCAGCCTGCTGGCGCTCGTCTGCCTCTTGCAGTTCCTCACCGGCCTCACCCTCGACCGCCGCTACGAGGGGCGTGGTCTCGTCCGCAACCTCTTCTGGGCCATCTGGTATCCGGCGCTGTACTGGGTGATCACCGCCGGCACCTCGGTGGTGGCGCTGCCGCTGGCCCTGGCCAACCTGGGGAGCTCCCGCAATGCAGTCTGGCGCAGCCCTGATCGATGAAGCGAGCACCATCGAGGCGATGCGCGCGCGGCGCGGTGCGCCGCGCCGACCGCTGCCCACGGGGATGCTGGGGACCCTCACCGTGGTCTTCTGGGCGGTCTGGATCTACCTCATCCTGCCCCTGGTGAGCCTGGTGCTGTGGGCGGCGGGGGTCCGGCTCTTCGCGCGTGAGATCAGCGCCGACGGCTACCGCGGGCTGGCGCAGACGCTGATCGCGTACTCGTCGACGCTGCTCGTGCTGGTGGCGATTGTTGGCCTTCTGGATCGCCTGGAACGTCGCCCGCTATGGCGGGGCGCACGACCGGCGCCGCGTCAAGGCCGACGAGATCGCCGACCGCGTGGTGTGGCAGCGCTTCCAACTCGACGACGCCCTCGGCCAGTCGCTGCGCCAGGCCCGCAGCGTCCGGGTGGACGTCGACGAAACCGGGTTCGTCACCGGGTTGCATCGCCTCGACCGGCGCTCGCGGCCGAAGCCGAACGGCAACGGCGACTCACCGGGTCGGCTGGCTGACCGGCGGCGCGGCGAAGCGCGGGAAGCGGGCGACCAGCCAGGGGCGCAGGTCATCGTCGACGATAGCGGCCACCCGGTCCGCGCCCGGGTCGGTGAAGTGGAAGAAATCGTAGAAGTAGGTCGAGTCCCTCGGCAGCCTGCGCGCCAGATCGACCACTAGCACGCGGCGCTCGCCGCCGACCTGCCGGGTGACGTCGTTGTAGCGCTCGAGCAGGCGCCAGGCGAAGGCGCCGTTGATCCGCTCCGTGAGCTCGACCTCCATCGACCGCGTGTCGATCCCGGTGCGCGCGTCGACCCCGCCGAGCAGCGTCGGCTGGGTGATGAGCACCGGCTCGATCCCGTGCTCGCGGTTGAGGGCGACGAGCTGCTCGAGCCGCCGGCGGAAGCCGGCGAGCCGAGGCTCCTGCTCTTGCCACAGCCGCGCTGCCGTGGCGGCGGGCAGCTCGTAGCTCGGCCGGTCCCGCAGCGCCTGCGGCTTGGGCATCGCTCCGAGGTCCTCGATCGCGTTGGTCTTCTTCCAGCGATACATGTTGAGCACCGTCGCCACGAGCTCGGAGCGATCGGCGAGCGCGCCGACCGGATCGACCTTCACCCGGTCGAGGTCGTGCGGCGCGTCGGTGAACATGTCGTTGATCCCCACCAGGTAGAGGGTCACCCGGGGGTGAAGGCCGACGATGGCCTGGCGGGTGAGCAAGAGGTGCCCGAACGTGCTGTGGCCGTCGAGCCCGGCGTTGTCGACCCACACTCTGGGCAGCGCGGGCCGCAGGCGGGCGCCGAGCCGCTCGGGCCAGGTCTTGCCGTCGCCCAGGTAGAAGCACTCCGTGGTGCTGCCGCCGATCGCCACGATCGTCAGCCATTGGGCGAAGTCGGCGGGGGGCTCGGGGCCACGAAAACCGAGCGAGTTCTTGGTATGGACGACGTGGGCTTCGAGCTGGTCCGAGCGCGAGCGCTCGTCCGCCCTGATGTCGTAGACCTTGTTCTTGGGCAGCATCAGCGTGCTGCCGCGTTGCCGGAAGCCGAAAGGGTGGCTCGCCCGCGCCACCAGCTCCGCGCCCATCAGGGCAACGCCGGTGCTGAACAGCACCAGCGCCAACCGTAGGGCGCTGCGGCGGCGGGCGCCGGAAGCGGGTCGTGGCACGTTCAAGGGCTCTCGGCGTTTCAGGGCCAAATGAGGACAGGAGTCCCCGGCTTCGAATCTGCACCTAGCGCGCCAGCTTCGCCGCGGTGTCGGGCTGCACAAGTCCGCGCTCGACGAACGCTCGGCGACGGAGCGCGCGGCACGCCGCTTGCTCCTCCGGCGGCGACCGTCACTGACGCCCCATGCGGCTCGACGTCCATCGGCTCGTGCTCGTCACCTGCTACGTCGCGGCGGCGGCGATCGTCGGCTGGCTCGCCTGGCAGGGCGTCGACTACTACGCGACGCCGCTCGTCGAGCGACCGCGGCACGACGGCTATTGGGCACTGAAGCCCGGCGGCTCGCGCGGCCACCTGCTCGGCGTCGTCGGCTCGGGACTGATGGTCGTCATGCTCGTCTACTCGCTGCGCAAGCGCTGGCGTCCGCTGCGCCGCGCCGGGCAGCTGCGCAAGTGGCTCGACTTCCACATCTTCTGCGGCATCTACGGACCGCTGCTGGTGATCCTGCACAGCTCGTTCAAGGTGCAGGGGCTGGTGGCGATCAGCTTCTGGTCGATGATCGCGGTGGCGCTCTCGGGCGTGCTCGGCCGCTACCTCTATTTGCAGATCCCGCGCGCGAGGAGCGGTGACGAGCTGAGCCTCGCCGAGGTCGAGAGCTCGCGCGCCGCCGTCGCTCGGCGGCTGGAGAGCGAGCTCGCGCTGCCGCCCGCCGCGCTCGAAGCGCTGGCGGTCGGCGGCCGCTCAGAGCGCGGCACCGCGCGCGACGGCCGCGCTGCCCGCCGGCGTTCTCGCGCGGGCGCGTCTGCGCAGCCGGCTCCGCCGCGCCGCGCACGAGGTCGAGTCGCGCTTCCCCGGCGTCGATCACGCCGCGGTGCGCGAAGCCGCGCGGCTCGTGGCCGACAAGGCCGTGCTCGAGCAACGCATCGCCGCCTGGAGCCGGCTGCAGCGGCTCTTCCACTACTGGCACGTCTTCCACAAGCCGTTCGCGGTCCTGATGTACCTCTTCATGGTCGTCCACGTGGCGGTCGTGCTGCTCACGGGATACGGGTGGGCGCCGGGAAGCTGAGCGGCGCCGAGGTCGTTCGCATCGCGCGCGCGGTAGCCGCGGCGCTGCTGCTCCTCGTCGCGCGAAGCGCTCACGGGCAGCTGTCGCCGGGCCCGCTCAGCCGCGCGCACGCCAAGCTCGAAGGCGCCGCGAATTGCCTGCAGTGCCACGAGACCGGCAAGGGAGTCTCGGCCGCGCGCTGCCTCGACTGCCACACCGCGCTGCGCTCGCGCATCCAAGCGGGCAAGGGACTTCACGCGCGCGCCGATCACCGGCAGCTGCGAGACCTGCCACATCGAGCATCACGGCCGCGAGTTCGAGCTCGTCTTCTGGGGCAAGAGCGGGCGCACCAGCTTCGACCACGCGAAGACCGGCTTCACGCTCGCCGGCGCGCACGCGCGGCTGCAGTGCCAGCAGTGCCACCGGCCCGGGCTCGTGCGCGACCACGAGGCGCTGCGGCGCGGCGGCGCCAACCCGCAGCGCACGTTCCTCGGCCTCGGCACCGCCTGCCTGAACTGTCATCGCGACGAGCACCGCGGTCAGCTCGCCGGACGCGCCTGCGTGTCCTGCCACGACCAGGCGGCGTGGAAGCCGGCGCGCGGCTTCGACCACCAGAAGACCGCCTTCCCGTTGACCGGCGAGCACCAGCAGGTGGCGTGCGCGAGCTGCCATCCAAAGAAGGCGGCGCCACAACCTGGTGACGCCGACGGCGCGTTCCTGCAGCTGCGCGGCATCGCGCACTCGACCTGCGCGAGCTGCCACCGCGATGCGCACGCCGGCCGCATGGGACCAGCAGTGCCAGCAGTGCCACACGACCGCCGGCTGGCGCGAGGGCGCCCGCGCGCGCTTCGACCACGCCAAGACCGGCTTCCCGTTGACCGGCGCGCACCAGAAGGTGGCGTGCGCGTCGTGCCACAAGACGCGCAACGCGCAGGGCGACACGGTCTTCGGCCGCATGGCGCACGCGCGCTGCAGCGACTGCCACCGCGACCCGCACGCCGGCCGCATGGGGCTGCAGTGCCAGCAGTGCCACACGACGGCCGGCTGGCGCGGCGGCACGGCGCGCGCCGGCCTCGACCACGACAAGACGCGCTTCCCGCTGCGCGGCGAGCATCGCGAGGTCGCCTGCCAGAGCTGCCATCCGCCCGGGCAGCCGCTGCGGCGCGGCGGCTTCGAGCGCTGCGCGAGCTGCCACCGCGACCCGCACGCCGGCCAGCTCGCGCGCACCGCCGCCGGCGAGACGACCTGCGAGAGCTGCCACACCGTCGACGGCTTCTCGCCGTCGACCTTCACCGTCGCGGCGCACCAGCGCGCGTGGCCGCTCCAGGGAGCGCACCTCGCCGTGCCCTGCGTCGCCTGCCACCGGACCGTTTCATTCGCCGAGCTGCCGGCACGCGTGCGCGAGCGGGCGCCCCAACCGCGGCCGGCGCGCACGCAGCTGTTCCGGTTCGCCTCCACCGGCTGTCCAAGCTGTCATGGAGACCCGCACCGGGGCGAGGTGGCGCGTTTCGTCGAGGCGAGCGGCTGCACCAGCTGCCACCGCGTCGAGAGCTGGCGGCAGATCGCCTTCGACCACGACCGCACCCGCTTCCCGCTCGTCGGTGCCCACGCGGCGACGCCGTGCCGGAGCTGCCACGCGCCCGTGCAGGGAAGCGGCGCGGCGCCCGGCCGGCTGCGCTTCCGCGGCGTCGCCGCCGACTGCGCCTCCTGCCACCGCAACCCGCATCCGGTTGCGGCAGCGACACTCGCGCGCCGGGCCCTCGCGCGGCGCGGCCGCCGCAAGCGCCGCCTCGCCGGTGTCGACGCGCTGCGCCGAGTGCCACTCCGCGCTCGGCTGGGCGCAGGTGCGCTTCGACCGCGACCGCCATCCGCGTTTCCCGCTCGCCGGCGCGCACCGCGAGCTCGCGTGCGGCGCCTGCCATCGCGCGACGGTGGTGGCCGGTCGCCGGCAGCTCGCCTTCGCGCCGCTACCGACGACGTGCGAAGGCTGCCACGGCGGCAGCACCACGCGCCGCTGACAGAGGCGCGGCATGAGCGTTGCTCCGAGCGGCGGCACTATGCCGCCCCGCCGTCTGCCGCGCGCCTCGCACGTCCTGCTGCTCGCGTTGCTCGCCTCGATCGCCGCCGTCGCCGCCGGTCAGAGCGGCGACGAGCGCGAGGAGCCGGACTCGCCGCCGACCGTGCGCGCGCAGGCGGCGAGCGCCAACCCGCACGGGCCGATGACGGTCGGCTGCGAGCACTGCCACACGCCCGAAGGGTGGCACCCGCTGCGCGAGCCGCTGCCCTTCCACCACGACCGCGAGACCGGCTTCCCGCTCGTCGCCAGCCACCGCACCGTCACCTGTGTCGGCTGCCACCAGGACCTGCGCTTCAACCGCGTCGGCAGCGCCTGCGCCGACTGCCACACCGACGTGCACCGCGGCACGATGGGCTTCGACTGCCAGAGCTGCCACACGCCGAAGGGCTGGTCGGACCAGGGCGCCGTGCTGGCGCTCCACGCCGCGGCGCTGCTGCCGCTCACCGGCGCCCACGCAACGCTCGAGTGCGAGGCCTGTCACCGCGGTGGGCCGTCGACCGAGATGCGCGCCGTCCCCGTCGAGTGCGTCGGCTGCCACAGCGACGACTACCTGCAGGCGAGCCCGAACCACGCGCAGCTCGGCTTCCCGCTCGACTGCCAGCAGTGCCACGACACGACCGACTTCGCCAACGCCGACTTCCGCGACCACGACCGCCTCTTCCCCATCAACAGCGGCCGCCACGCGCGGGTCTGGGACGCCTGCAGCGACTGCCACCCGAACGGCACCGTGAGCTTCACCTGCCTCACCTGCCACGAGCACCGGCGCAGCGAGATGGACGACGAGCACGACGACGTGCGCAGCTACCGCTACGAGAGCAACGCTTGCCTGAGCTGCCATCCGCGAGGGACGAGGTGAGGCGCGCCGCAGCGCTGTTTGCGGCGCTGTTGCTCGCGGCCGTTGCGCTGCGCGCGCAGAAGCAGTCGGCGGCAGCGGAGGTCGGCGTGCGCTACCGCTCGGCGGAGACCGTCTACCTCGACGCCGGCAGCGCCGCCGGCATCGCGGTGGGCGACCGCTTCGAGGTGCGCCGCGACGGCCGCGTCGTCGGCGAGGTGGAGGTGATCTTCACCGCCGAGCGCTCGGCCTCGGCGCGCGTCGTGCGCGAGAGCGAGACGATCCGGCCGGGCGACCGCGCGCGCCGCATCGGCGCGGCGGTCACGCCACCACCGGCGCCGGCGGAGCGCGCGCCGGTAACGCAGCCACCGCCAACGCCGCAGCAGCCGTCGCCGAGCGATGCCGCCGCGTCCGACGCCGACCGCTACGGCGAACGCGTCTCGCGAGCCGCCCAGCGCCGCGCCCGCTCCACGCGCGCCAGCGGCACGCTGAGCTTCGAGTGGCGCGGCACCAGCTCCGGCAGCGGCGACGACGCGAGCCGCGACGTGACGCGCTCGCTCGCCCGCCTCAACCTGCGCGTGCGCGACCTCGCCGGCACGCCGCTGCAGCTGCGCCTGCGCGGCCGCCTCTTCGACCTCTCGCGCGAGGGACAGCGCGCCGGCCTGCCGGCGGACGAGAGCCGCGACCGCCTCTACGAAGCGGCGCTGATCTACGACCCTCCCGGCTCCTGGCTCGCCGTGCGCGCCGGCCGGCTGGGCGGCTCGCCGCTGCTCTCGCTCGGCTACCTCGACGGCGCGCTCGTCGAGGTGCGGCCGCTCGCCCGGCTCGCCGCCGGCGTCGTCTACGGGCGTCGCGCGGAGGACGCCGCCTTGGGTAGTAACGGCGGTGGCAACGGAGGCAGCGGCGAGGACAAAGGCAGCACCAAGGCCGGCGCCTTCTTGCGCTTCGGCGGCGCGCCCGACGCCGACACCGGCCGGCGCTCGTTCGAGGTGACCCTCGCCGGCTACCGCGAGGAGACCGACGACCCGAGCTTCGGCCGCGACTACGTGGCGCTGGAGAGCCGCGTCGACGGCGGTGAGAAGTGGTCGCTCTTCCAGCACGCCGAGCTCGACCTCGACGTGCCGGCGGTCGCCGGCAGCGAGGGCGGGCAGCAGCTCTCGCTCGCCAGCGTGACCCTCGTGCGCCGTCTCGCGCGCAGCGGCCGCCTGGCGCTGAGCTACGACCGCTTCCAGCGCTACCCCACCGAAGAAGACCCGACGGTGCCCGAGGCCTTCCTCGACCGCTTCGCGCGCCAGGGGCTGCGCCTCGGCTGGTCGCGCGAGAGCAGCGGCGGCCTGCGCTTCTCGGTCGACGCCGGCGCGCGCTTCCGCGAGGACGCGCCGCCCATCAACCCGCGGCTCGGTCCCTTCGGCGACGGCGAGACGACCTACTCGCTGCGCGTCGGCGCCCACCACGCGCGTCTGCCCGCCGGCTTCTCCGCCGGCGTCGACCTGACCGGTTTCACCAGCACCGCCGTCGACGGCGGCATCGCGGCGCTGCGGCTCGGCAAGCGCTTCGGCGCCGGCCACGAGGTCGACCTCAGCCTCGGCGGCAGCCTCTACGAGGCGCCGCTCGACGAGCGCAGCTTCGCCTGGGGCCGCGCGTCGCTGTGGATCGAGCTGCCGGCGGATCTCTTCGCGCGCGGCGAGATCGAGGTGCTGGCGGGCGAGGACCTCGACGGCCAGCGCCTCAACGTCGGCATCGGCTATCGCCTGTAGCGCGCGGAGAGCGGCGGCCGATGCAGATGCAGCAGGAAGCGGCGCTCCTCTGGACCCTCGCCGCCGTCGCCGCGGCGAGCGTCGTGCTGCCCTACGCGCTCGCCTTCCGGCGGCGGCTGCGGCCGCGACCGCGAGCGCCACGAGGAGGCGACGGCGCTCGGCATCGACAAGCCGGTGGCGCAGTTCCCCTATGTCGACCCCACGCACTGCATCGGCTGCGGCGCCTGCGTGCGCGCCTGCCCCGAGGGTGACGTGCTCGGCATCGTCGGCGGCACGGCCGTCGTTATCAACGGCCTGCGCTGCGTCGGCCACGGGCGCTGCGAGGAAGCGTGCCCGGTCGGAGCGATCACAGTCGGGCTCGGCGACTTGCGCGGCCGCGCCGACGTGCCGCGTCTGAGCGATGGCGGCGAGACGACGGAGCCCGGCATCTACGTCGTCGGCGAGCTCGGCGGGCTCGCGCTGGTGCGCAACGCCATCGCGCAGGGGCGTGCGGTGATGGAGGCCATCGCGGCGCGGCACGAGCCGCACACGATCCGAGACGCGGGCGAGGTCGACGTCGACGTCGTGGTGGCGGGCGCGGGACCGTCAGGGTTGGCAGCTGCGCTCGCCGCGCAGGTCGCGGAGCTCTCGTGCGTCGTCGTCGAGCGCGAGCCGACGCTGGGCGGCAGCCTCCTCCACTACCCGCGGCGGAAGATGGTGCTCACGCAGCCGGTCGAGCTGCCGCCGTGGGGCGCCCTAGTGCGCGAGGAGTACGCCAAGGAGGAGCTGCTCGAGCTGTTCGAGCGCATGGTGAACGAGCGCGGTCTCGACGTGCGCTTCGGCGAGGCGCTCGCCGGCGTGGAGCGCTCGGAGGGCGGCGTGCTCGTCATGCGCACCTCGAAGGGCGTGTTGCGCACACGAGCGCTGGTGCTGGCGCTCGGCCGGCGCGGCGCGCCGCGCAAGCTCGGCATCCCGGGCGAGGAGCTGCCGAAGGTGATGTACCGGCTCATCGACGCCGAGAGCTACCGCGGCCAGCGCCTGCTCGTCGTCGGCGGCGGCGACAGCGCCGCGGAAGCGGCGATCGGCCTCGCGCGGCAGCCCGGCAACGTGGTGACTCTTTCGTATCGGCGCGAAAAGCTCGTGCGCCTCAAGCGCAAGAACCAGGACGCGCTCGACACGCTGCTCGCGAGCGGTGCCGTGCAGGCGCGCTTCGGCTCACAGCCGGTCTCGATCAGCGCTGACGGCGTGACGCTGCGAGTCGCCGGCGGCGGAGAGGAAATGCTGCCCAACGACTACGTCTTCGTCTTCGCCGGCGGCGAGCCGCCGTTCCCGCTGCTGCGCTCGATGGGAGTCGCAGATGGGCGGCGACGCAGCCGGCGAGGAGACGAAGGCGAGGGCCGCCTCGCGGGCGGTGCTCGGGGACGGCGCCCGCCGGCCGTCGCCCGAGACCGCCACCCGCTCGGCGGTCTAGGTCTCGCCGAGCACCCGCTCGAGCTCCCGCCGCGCCTTCTCGAACGGGTCGAGCGCTCCTTCCGCCGGTCGGGCCTCGCCGCCGAGCAGCGGATGGAGGCACTGGACGAGGAAGAACGTCCACACGCCGAGGACCGCTCCGAGCAGGCTCTCGCTCCCGAGCAGGCGGGCGAGCAGCAACCCGCCGCCGACGAGGACCGCCTCGGCAGCCAGGGCGCGGGGCGGAGCGAGCGTGCGCAGCAGAGTCCCGCGTCCCGCGGCCAGCAGCACGGCCGCCGCCACCAGGCCCGCCCAGACGCCGCCGCCCGCCGTGGCGAAGATGAGCAGTGGCGCGAGAGCGGCGGCGATCGCCACGGCGACGAAGCCGCGGCGCAGGTCGGGGGCCGTCCAGCCCAGGTAGGCGAGGACAGCCAGCCAGCCGTAGAGCACGAGGGCGCGGCCGGCACCGACGAGCGGACCGGCGACGAGCAGGAACGGCGCCGTACCGAGCCCGGCGAGCACGGCGAAGAGCAGCGAGCGGGCGAAGGCGCTACGCGGTTTCATTAGTAGTCTCCTCGCTGAGCCGGCGGGCGCGGCGGCGCAGCAGCTCGAGCTCCACCTCTTCCGCCGTCACCGGCTCCTCGACGATGGCGGTCGCGCCCTGCAGCTGTTGCGCGATGGCCGAGCGCACGCGCGCATCGAGCTCCTCGAAGGCGGTCTGCTGCGACTGCAGCGCCGCGGCGAGCTCCCGTTGCTCCTCGGCGAGCACCTGCTGGCGCACCGCGATCGCCGCGCGCCGCCGGCGGCCGGCGAGCAGCCGGCGCAGCGCGAAGCGCGCCAAGTCGTCCGCCGCCCCGGCGAGAGCGGTCTCGACGTCACCCTCGAGCTCGCGCGAGCGGTCGCCCAGCTGCGCGTGCTCGCGCTCGAGGGCCTTCTGCTCGGCGGCGATCGAGTCCAGGCGTGCGCGCTTGCGGTCGAGCTCCTCCGCCGCGTCGCGCAGGTTCTGGCGCAGCACCAGCGTGCGGTCCTCCAGGGCGTCGACGACGCCGTGGGCGTCGGCCTTGGCGAGCGTGCCGAGCCGGTCGAGGAAGCTCACTGCCCACCTCCACCGGCGCTCTTCTTGGCGCCGACGCGCCGCGCGTCGTGGCCGGTTGCCTGCCGCTCCTTGGCGAGGACCTTCTGCTTGCTCTCCTGGTCGGCGCCGCTGAAGGCGTCGTCGACCTGCGAGCTGAGGTAGCCGAGGCTGCTCAGGTTTTGCGTGACCTCCGGGCTCTGCACATAGACGTTGGCCGCCGAGTTGCGCGTCTCGTAGACAGAGATCCGACGCAGGGCCTCGTCGCGGTTGCCCGCGCGCACGCTGGCGGCGACCTCCTGCTGCAGGCGGCCATACTCCTCCTCCACCACCGCGCGCCCCCAGGCGTCACGATCGAGGGCCGCCATCGCTTCCTCCGGCGTCTGTCGCGCAGGCGACCTCGATGGGCGCGGGCAGGGCCACCGATCGACGACCGGCGCCGCTGCTGTAGCTCGCCTGCACGCCGGCAATACGCAGGCTGGCGCTCCGCACCGCCGGGGTGTCGAGCGTGACCCATATCCGCCGCTCCTGGCCGGCGAAGAGGGTGCCGGGGTGGAAGACGACGGCGTCGGCCCGCTTGGCGAAGGGATAGCCGGCGACCTCGCGCACTTGCACTCCCGGTGCGGGCCGCAGGGCGACCTCGATCTCCTCGGCGACCGTCTCGCGGGTGGCTGAGAGCTCGCTCGCCAGCACACCCGCGATCTGCTCGGCGCCGGGCAGGTAGTAGTAGTTGCCGAGCCCGACGTCGGCGAGCCGCGTCATCAGCTCCTCGTTGAAGTCGTCGCCGACGCCGAGGGTGGAGACCGGGATCCCGGCCGCCGCGAAGCGCCGGGCACGGGCGGCGAGCCCTTCCGCAGTGACGTCGCCCTCGTTGGCTTGCCCGTCGGAGAGCAGGAGCAGTCGGGCGGCGCGTCCGGCGGGCCGCCGGTCGCCGGCGGCCCGCAGCGCGAGGTCGAGCCCCTCGCTGATCGCTGTGCCGCTTCCCAGCTCGATCGCCGCCACTCGCTCGCGCCAGCGGCGCGGGCCGTCGGCCACGCCCCCCTCGGTCGGGCCGACCGCGGCGAGCTCGACGTCGAGCCGCGCCTCGCCGGCAAAGCTGACGAGGGCGAAGCGGTCGTCCGCCGCGAGCTGGTCGATGAGCTGCAGCACGGACTGGCGCGCGTGCTCGATCTTGTCGCCCTCCATCGACCACGAGCGGTCGAGGACGACGTAGAAGTCGGTGGGCCGGCGGTTGGCGGCGCGGCCCCGCGCGCCGGTGAGGGTGACCTCGAGGTGCACCTCCCCCGGCGCGCCGGCGAGCACGGCACGGCGGTCGAGGCGCGCGGCGAGTTGCACCGGGCCGTTGCCGGGGGCGGTTGCCGCGACGGCGGTCGCCGCACCGCCAGGGGCCGCCGCCGACCGCCGCGAGCTCGCGGCGACGGACCGGGCGTCGAGGCGGCCGACCGCCAGGTGCCCGGCGAGGGTGAGGGCGGCGAGGCCACCGAGGAAGAGGAGCTTGCGCTCGCGGGGGCTGAGCTGACGCTTCATGGTCGGGTCCTCCTTATGCCGCCTTTATAAAGGCTTTCACCGCCGGCAGCGCCAAAAAGAAAGGTAAACAATCGCGCTCCTCGATTTACATTTCTTTTGCAGAGAGCCTTGGCCGCCGCACCTAGAATGGAGCGGTGGAGGAGAAGCGCCAGGTGCTGGTGGTGGAGGACGAGGAGGCCATCCGCCGCGGGGTGTGCGACCTGCTCGTCTTCCACGGCTACCAGCCGACCGCCGCGGGGCGCGGCGACGACGGGCTCGCGCTCGCCCTGGCGCGGGGATGGGGCCTGGTCATCCTCGACCTCATGCTGCCCGGCATGAACGGCCTCGACGTCTGCCGCCGCCTGCGCGCGGCGGTGCCGGCCGTCCCCATCCTCATGCTCACCGCCAAGGGCGCCGAGGACGACGTGGTGGCAGGGCTGGAGGCCGGCGCCGACGACTACGTCGCCAAACCGTTCTCGGTGCGCGAGCTGATGGCGCGGGTGGAGGCGCTGATGCGGCGCAGCCTCCACCTGGGCGCGCCCCCGGCTTCCTTCCCCTTCGGCCCGTGGACCGTCGATCCGCGCAACCGCGTGGCGACCGCGGACGGCCACCGCGTCGAGCTCACCGGCCGCGAGGTCGACCTGCTAGCGCTCTTCGCACGCCAGCGCGGGCAGGTGGTATCGCGCGAGACGCTGCTGCAGTCGGTGTGGGGCGTGGCGCGGCCCGACGAGCTGTTCACCCGCACCGTCGACGTCCACGTCGCCAAGCTGCGCAAGAAGATCGACCGCCCGCGCGGCCCGTCGCTGCTGGAGACGGTGCGCGGCGCCGGCTACCGGGGCCACGGCTAGCGATGCGACGGCTGCTGGTCGTCTCGCTCGTCGTCTCCGCGGTCGTGATGGTCGCTCTCGGCCTGCTCGTGCGGCGCGCCTGGCAGAGCGCCCGGGTGGAGCGGGCGGCGCTCCACCGCGCGGTTGCCGACCGGGTGATCGACGAGATGGAGCGCGAGCTCACCCTCTGGCTGCAAGCCGAGGAGAGCCGGCCCTACGAGGAGTACCGCTTCTTCGTCGTGCCGGCCGAGCCCGTGCTGCGGCTGGAGCGCTCGCCGCTGTCGCAGCCGCCTTCCCTCCCCTTCGTGCTCGGCTACTTCCAGGTCGAGCCCGACGGCACAGTGACCTCACCGCGCTGGCCGGGCAACGAGAGCCTCGCCGCCGAGGCCGGCTGGCGCGCCGTGCCGGCCGAGCAGCAGACGGTGGCTGACGTGCACCGCGCCGTCGAGGAGTGGCTCGCGGCGCCCCGCGGCGAGCGGGCGCGGCCGGCGGCGGAGACTCCCGGTGGCCGGGGACGAGCTGACGGCCGCGGAATCGGAGGAGCTGCGATCGCTCGGGTACGTGGCCGACGCGCAGAATCAGCCCGCGGCAGAGCCGAAGAGCGAGGAAGCGATGCCGGGCTACCTCACGAGCCTCAACCGGGCCTCCGAGGAACGGCAGCAGCGGGCGACGAAGCTGTTCAAGAGCCAAGCGGAGTCCGCTTACAACTTCGAGCGCGCCGAGGGGAACGTCCTGCAGCAGGCGCTCGGCGCGCAGATCGCGGCGGGCGACCAGACAGGCATGCCGCAACTGAGCCCGGAGCTCGCCGAGCGCGTGGCGAGGGAGCTGGCCGCCAACCGCGGCGAGGTCGACGTCCGGCTCGAGCCGATGGTGGGCCGCGGCCTCGCCGGCGGACGCCTGTTGCTCTACCGCACGGTGGTGGTGGGCGCGCGGGTCTACCGCCAGGGAGCGTTGCTCGACACGAAATCGCTCGCCGAGTGGCTCGCCCGGCGCGTGCTGGTGGACCGCACCCTCGCCAGCCGCGCATCCCTCCGGCCGGCGCCGTCGGCGGCCGTGCCGCCCGGCGGGTTCGCCTACCCCCATCGCTTCGCCGAGCCCTTCGGCGGGCTGGCGACCGTGCTCGTGCTCGCGCCGCTGCCGGAGCTCGCCGGCGACCGCTACGTGGCGGCGCTCTCGGCGCTGCTGGCGCTGGTCACCGGTCTCGGCCTCCTCGCCCTCTACCGGATGGCGGCGGTCGCCCTGCGCTTCGCCGAGCGCCGCAGCAACTTCGTCTCGGCGGTGACCCACGAGCTCAAGACGCCGCTGACGGCGATCCGCATGTACGCCGAGATGCTGCGCGACGGGATGGTGCGCGCGGAGGCGGGCGTCAGGAGTGCTACGGCATCCTGACCGCCGAGAGCGAGCGCCTGTCGCGCCTGCTCGACAACGTCCTCGAGCTCGGGCGCCTCGAGCGCGGTCAGCGGCCGATGACGCTGCGCCAGGACGCGCTCGCACCGGCCGTCGAGGACGTCCTGCGGTTGCTGCGGCCGCACGCCGAGAGCAAGGGCTTCGCCCTGCGGCTGGCCGTCGACGACGGGTTGCCGCCGGTGGCCTTCGAGCGCGACGCGCTCTCCCAGGTGCTGTTCAACCTGGTAGAGAACGCCCTCAAGTACGCTCGCGAAGCGCCGGTGAACGAGGTGCTGGTCACCCTCCAGCCCGCCGGCAAGGACGTCGCGCTGACGGTGCGCGACCACGGCCCCGGCGTCCCGCCGGCGCACCTGCGCCACGTCTTCGAGCCCTTCTATCGCGGCGAGGACGAGCTGACGCGAACGACCAGCGGCGCCGGCATCGGCCTCGCCCTGGTGCGCCAGCTCGTCGAGCGCATGGGCGGCCGGGTCGTGGGGCGCAACCACCCGAACGGCGGCTTCGAGGTGACGGTGACGCTGCCGGGCTCTTAGGGAGGGTCTCTCGCATGGGCACGGACGCCAACAAGCAGCTCGCTGATCGCGCGCGCTTGGCGCAGCCACCAGGGTTCGCGCCGTCGAACCATTCGGCCTTGATGGCAGCGTCGGCCGCCGCCGCTCAGCGACAGGGATCCCATCGCCGCGCCGCATCTTGGGCGAGTGCTCGAGGTAGAGGATGCCGTCGTAGCTCTTGTGCGGCTCGACCTGGTCGATGCCCATGTCGTAGAGCCCGCGCGGCAGCAGCGGGTCGCGCGTGCCGGGGAACGCGAGATCGACGAGCAATGCGTCCTCGCCCGTCGCGTCGTGGAGCCGCTCCTCAATCGAGCCCGGGGACCGCTCGACGGCGCCGCAGCCGAACTACGGATAGTCGATGTGCGTGTCGTACGCGGTGAGCGCGAAGCTCACGTAATTCTTCTTGAGCGCAGCGGCGAGGAAGCTGCCCATCACCCGTTCGCCGTCGGGCAGCGGCACGCGCGAGACGTGCATGTTGGCCGCCCAGATCACCACCGTCCGTGCCTTCGGCGCCCGCCGTTGAGTGAGGAACGTCGACGCCATCGCCTTGTCGCGCACCGTGCGACGTAGTCGTGCGGGAAGATGAACGCCTGCAGCTCCCACGCACGCAGGCTGGTGAGGTGGAGCGTGGCGATGGTGAGCTCGCGCTGTGAGGTCAGCCGCGCGATCGTGTTCTTGCTGCGCTGGAAGTGCTTCTCCACCGCCGTCAGCGCGTCGAGGCACTGCTCGTGAGTCTCCGGCGGGATCTCCCCCAGTCGGTGGCTCACCGTCACGCCGTCGCAGGCGTTGATCCCTTCCACCCACGCGTGCTCTGCGCCGATGCCGACGCGCTCGAGGAACGGGGAACCGAGCGAACCTTGACGCTTCGCCGTTCACGTCCGGTAACTCGCGGTCCTGCCTTTGCGAGCGAGGCCGAGGCCCACGACGAGCAACGGCCAGCCGACGATCTGGATGACGTACGGCAACCACTGTGCGCCATCGACGCGGAAGGCGAAGTTGCCGGTGATCGGTTCGGCGGTCGTGGAATCCCAGAACTGCTTCGCACCGCGCATTTCGTCCGGACTCTCGAAGTGCCCCGGCACCGCTGACCGCCAGGTGCACTCGACGGTGACCGTCCGATCCGACGACTCGAATCGTCGTCTCGAGACCGGCAGTCGAACCCGGCCGAAACTGATGGGCACCGGCGGACCCACGAGGGCCTCCGTCCCCGAGCACCGAAACCAGACACTCACGACGCCGCCACGGACCCTGTCCATGACGGTTGCAGCGGCAACGTCTTCGAGCTCGGCAGCGAATCGCATGGTCGCCACCTTGCGACCGGCTGGAGGCAGATCCAGGGCGGCGCCGCTCAGCCGAAAGAGCACGTTACGGCCACTCAAGGTTTCGGTCTCCAGGAGCTTCACCACCTCGACGCGCAGCCGCTGGCTCGTGGTGCCCACCTCGGCATTCCTGACCCAGCCTGGCGAGACCTCCACTTGCCGAACGTCGGAGACCAGAAGCTCGCTGGCGACGGACTTGATGCGGGTTTGCTCGGGAAGGCCCGCCAGAAGGACGCCGTCGGGAAGCGAGCGAGGGAGCTCATGGGTGAAGGCCTCGTCGAATACCGGGCTGACCGAAAGAGTGGTCGCAAAGACCCCGGGTTCCGACATGACCGTGACGGCATTGACCTTCCACGAGTACGCACGGCTGCCGGGATCCTCATTCTCGACGATCACGACGCGGAGGTTGCCGAAGTAGGGGATGTGAAAGCTGGTCCCGATGATCCACATGGCACCGCCAACCAGCGCCACGGCGACGACACTGACGACAACCCCGGCGACGATCAGCGTCCAGCCCGTGCGCCTCCGGGCTTCCCCCGGCAGGCTGAGAGCCCCGGCGCGCATCGTCTCGAGGGCATCGATCTTGAGACCGAGTGCCGCAGCCAGCTCGACCCGTTGTGCCTCGGACGCCGTGCTCGCCAGAAAGTCATCGATCGAGTAGACGTCCCTGCGGGCGAGCGTCTCCGCTCGCTTCTTCCCGATGCCGGCTAGCCGCTCGACCGGGCTCGCTCGATCGAGCGCCTCTCGATGGGCCGTTCTCATGAGCGCCGCGGGAAGGTGACCATTGTCGACGAGGCGATGCCCGGGATCTTACGACCGTCCAAAGGTTGGAGAACGTCCGTCGTTCCGGGCTCACGTCGAGCCAATCGCCGCGCAGCGTCAGTCGCCGAGCTCCTCCGGCTCGCGATGATCGTGCGGCCCGGCGAAGCCGTGTCCGCTCGATCGAGCAGTGGCGGGATCGCTCCAAGCCGCTGGCTCAGCCAGCGGCGCGACCGAGCCCGTTCGGCGCAACCAGCGCGAGCGAAGCGAGCGATGGTGGAGCCGAACGGGATCGAACCGTCGACCTCCTGAATGCCATTCAGGCGCTCTCCCAGCTGAGCTACGGCCCCACGCGAGCGACGGAGTGTAGAAGCCCGCTAGCGGAGTGTCAAACGACGCGCCGCCCGCGCCGCACGGCAGGTCAGCTCACCATCTTGCGGCCCACCGGGAACGCCGGCAACAACCCGCACTCGGCGGCATCGTCATCCTCCACCGGCGCCTGCCCCTCGGGCGTGTCGAGCGCCGCCAGGAACGCGTCGACCACTCGCGGATCGAACTGGCCGCCCGAGCAACGCTGCAGCTCGGCGCGCGCTTCGCTCTCGGGAAAGGCGGACTTGTAGCTGCGCGTCGTGATCATCGCGCAGTAGGCGTCGACGACGGAGACGATGCGCGCCGGCAGGGGGATCTCCTCGCCGTGCAGGCCGCCCGGGTAGCCGTCGCCGTCGAAGCGCTCGTGGTGGGCGAGCACGACCTCGGCGACGTCGGCGAGCGCCGGCACCCGGCGGAGGAGGTCGTGGCCGACGCGCACGTGGGCGCGCACGAGGTCGCGCTCCTCGACGAGGAGCGGGCCGGGTTTGTTGAGCACGCCGTCGCTGACCGCGATCTTGCCGACGTCGTGCAGGAGCGCGCCGTAGCAAGCGAGGCTCGTCTGCCGGCTGTCGAGCCCGAGCTGCCGAGCGGTGAGGCGGGCAAAGCGGGAGACCAGCTCGCAGTGGCCGCGCGTCGAGGGGTCCTTGGCTTCGACGACGTCGGCCAGCATGCTGAGGGTCGACAGGTAGGCGTGGTGGAGCTGGCGCTGCAGCCGCAGGTTCTCCACCGCCACCGAGCTGTGCGAGCCGACGCTCAGCAACGCCTGCAGGTCCTCCTGGTCGAACTCGCCCTCCGCCTTGTCGGCGACGACGATGACGCCACCGAGGTCGTGGAGCGTCACCACCGGCACGGCGGCGCAGTTGACGAAGCGCTCCGGCGAATCGGTGTCCGGTATGTCGGCGCGGCTGCACAGAACGGCGTCCATCGACTGCAAGGCCCGCATGGCGAGGCTGCTGACGAACTTGTTGACCGGGCCGCCGACGTCGACCGCGACGCCGCGGGCGGCGCGTACGCGCAGATGCTCGCCGTCGTGGCGGCAGCTCAGGTAGAGCCCGCGGGTGGCGCCGGTGAGCTGCAGGCAGGCTTCGAGGATGAGCGCATAGACGTCGCCCTGGTAGAGGGCGCCGTGCACCTGCTGCACGTGACGCGCGAGCTCGCGATTGCGGCGCTCGGCGGCCTGGAAGTGGCGCTCCGTCTCGGCGAGAGCGAGCTGCAGGCGCGCGGCTTCGGACTCCAGCTCCTCGTTGCGGCTGCGCATTTCGACGAGCTGGCGGCGCTGTTCTTCGGCCTCGTCGCGGACCTCCTGGTAGCGGTGCTCGACGTGCCGCAGCTCGCGCACGACGACGTCGGTGTCGGCAAGAGGCGGGGCCGACCGTGGCCCATGGGTGGGCTGGCTCATTCGGAGGTCTCCTTGCGCGAGGCGGCTGCCGGGTCGCTCGCCGTCCGTGGTGAAGGCGTGTCGCCGTGCCTGCCGGCCAGGCTGGCGACGACCGCGATGAGCTCGGCCGGCTGGATGGGCTTGGCCACGTGGGTCTGGAAGCCGGCCCGCAGCGCGGCGACGCGGTCCTCGGAGCGCGCGTGGCCGGTCAACGCGACCGCGGGCACGCCGCCGCCGAGCGCGCGCGGCAGGGCGCGAATGCGGCGCAGCAGCGCGTAGCCGTCGACGTCGGGCAGGCCGATGTCGCTGACCAGCACGTCCGGCCGGCGCACCGGCAGCAGCTCCAGGGCCTCGGCTGCCGTCGCGGCGGTGGAGACCTCGGCTCCGGCCAGCTCGAGCAGCGCCGCCAGGGTCAGCCGCGACGGGCTCTCGTCTTCGACCACCAGCACCGAGATCCCCTCCAGCTCGCGGTCCGCCCGCGGTGGGTCGCGCGGCACGTCGACGGCCGCGACGGTGATCGTCTGCCGCCCCGCCAACCGCGGCTGCAGGCGGCCGTCGCCGTCCGCCCCGCCCTCGCGGTCGCCGTTCACGCGCAGGAGCTCGCGCAGGTCGCACCAGGGCTGCGGGTGCTCGAAGTAGTAGCCCTGCAATGCGTCGCAACCGTGGGCGCGCAGGAAGGAGAGTTGTCCCACCGCCTCCACTCCCTCGCCGATCACCTCCATGCCGAGGCTGTGGCCGAGGTCGATGACCGCCTTGGCGATGGCGGCGTCGCCGCTGTTGCGCGGCAGGTCCTGGATCAGGCTGTGGTCGATCTTCAACGTATCGACCGGCAGCCGCTTGAGGTGCGAGAGCGAGAAGCAGCCGGTGCCGAAGTCGTCGACGCTCAAGCGCACGCCGAAGTCGCGCAGCGCCCGCAAGGTCCGCAAGCCGCCGTCGGGATCGTCGAGCACCGCGCCCTCGGTGACCTCGAGCTCGAGCGCCTCGGGATCGGTCACCGTCTCCGCGAGGACGCGCTGGATCGTCGCCAGCAGGTCGCGCTGGCGGAACTGCAACGGCGAGAGGTTGACCGTCACCCGCGCCGGCAGGCCGGCGCGGCGCCAGATCTGCGCCTGCTCGCAGGCGGCGCGCAGCGCCCAGGCGCCGATACGGACGATCAGGCCGGTCTCCTCGGCGAGCTTCAGGAAGGTCGACGGCATCGCTAGCCGGCCGTCAGGGCGACGCCAGCGCAACAGCGCCTCGATGCCGATCACCTCCGCCGAGCCGAGGGCGACGATGGGCTGGTAGTGGAGCTCGAACTCGCCATGCTCGACCGCGGCGCGCAGCTCCATCTCCAGCCGCGAGCTGACCAAGGCTTCTTCGTGCATCCCGCGGTCGAAGAGCTCGAGGCGCGCCTTGCCGGCCGCCTTGGCGCGGTACATCGCGGTGTCGGCATCGCGCAGCACGCTGTCCGCGTCGCGGTAATTGGGGCCGCCGAGCACCACGCCGACGCTGGAGTCGGTGAACAGCTCGTGACCGCCGATGAGGAACGGCTTGCGCAGCTCGGACTGGATCCCGTCCGCCAACCGCACGGCGTGCTGCGCATCCGGAACGTCGTCGAGGAGGATGGCGAACTCGTCGCCACCGAGGCGGGCGATGGAGTCGCCGGCGCGGCGCAGGCTGGCGCGCAGCCGTTCCACCGCCGCCACCAGCAAGGCATCGCCGACGGCGTGGCCGTGACTGTCGTTGATCACCTTGAAACGGTCGAGGTCGAGGAAGAGGACGGCGAAACCGTACTCGCGGTGCCGCTGGGCGTGAGCGAGCGCCTGCTCGATGCGTTCGAGCAGAAGACGGGGACGCGGCAGGCCGGTGAGCTGGTCGTGCTCAGCGGCGTGGCGGAGGGTCGCCTCCAGGCGATGCCGTTCGGTGACCTCGAGGACCGCGCCGTGGAGGCGGGCGACGCCATCGTCGCGCTCCAGGCGCGAGCGGATCTCGAAGATGCGCGCCGTGCTGTCCGCGTCACCGGCGGCGGTGAGCTGCAGCGTCTCGCCGTCAACGAACCGGCTGTCTTCCTTGGCGCAACCCAGCAGCTCGAGAACCGACGCGCCCGGGCAAGGCAGGCGGGGCCGGATCAGGTCCGCAAAGGCACCGTTCGCGAGCAGAAGGCGCCCGCCTTCGTCGGCGATGAAGAGGGCTATCGGCGATCCCGCAAAGGCATCAGAGGGGTCAGGTTCCGCCGACGGCGATACTCCCACGCCGCCGCCGAGTGCAATCGGAGTGCCGCTGACCGCGGAGGTGCCTCAGTCGCCGCCGACGCCCTCCAGCGCGTACCGCTTCATCTTTGCCTTCAGTGTGTTGCGCGCGATGCCGAGGAACCGTGCCGTCTCGCGGATCTTGCCTCCGCAGCTCGCCAGCGCCTCGCGGATCAGGTCGCGGTCGTAGTCGTTGACCAGCTCTTCGTAGTTGCCCTCGCGCAGCCGCGGCCCGCTGGTCGCAGCGCCGGCTCCCGCCGCCGCCGATGCGGCCGCGCCCCTCGGCGTCAGGTCCTCGCGCGAGGCGATCCACGCGAAGTCCTCGACGGCGAGCACGTCGCGCCGCGACAGCACCAGCGCGCGGTGAATTGCCGCTTCGAGCTCGCGCACGTTGCCCGGCCAGCGATAGCTGAGGAAGAGGTCGAGCACTCCACGCTCCACCTCGCGCCGCGGGTGCCCGAGGTCCCGCCCGATCTTGTCGAGGAAGTGCTCCACCAAATACGGGATGTCCTCGCGCCGCTCGCGCAGCGGCGGCAGCACGATGGGGATGATGTTCAAGCGGTAGTAGAGGTCCTCGCGGAACTCGTCCTTGACGATCGCATCCTCGAGGTTGAGGTTCGTCGCGGTGATGACGCGCACGTCGCTCTTCAGCGTGCGGGTGCCGCCGACGCGCTCGAACTCGCGGTCTTCGATGACGCGCAGGAGCTTCGCCTGCACCGCCATCGACACCTTGCCGATCTCGTCGAGGAAGATGGTGCCGCGGTGGGCGAGCTCGAAGCGGCCCGGCTTCTGGCCGGTGGCGCCGGTGAAGGCGCCCTTCTCGTGGCCGAAGAGCTCGCTCTCGACGAGAGTCTCGGGCAGCGCCGCGCAGTTGAAGGCGATGAACGGTCCCTCGCGCCGCGGCGACACCGAGTGGATGATGCGCGCCACCAGGCCCTTGCCGGTGCCGCTCTCGCCGCGGATCAGGATCGTCGAGCTGCTCTGCGCCACCCGCTCGATCGTCTCCTTCAAGTGGGCGATCGCGCGGCTCTTGCCGATCAGCGACCCGAGGTGCCGCGAGGAGAGGATCTCGCGCCGCAGCGACTCGTTCTCTGCCTTGAGCTTCTGGCGGTGGGCGTCGAGCTCGCCATAGAGGCGGGCGTTGTCGATCGCGAGCGCCGCCTGGTCGGCGAAGGCGACGAGGAAGTCGAGGTCCTTGTTGCCGAACAGGTGCTGGCTCTTCAGGTGGTCGACGTAGATGGCGCCGGCGAGGCGGTCGCGGATGACCAGCGGCACGCTCAGGATCGAGACGATGTGCGAGGCGACGATCGAGTCCGAGCCGGCGAAGCGCGTGTCGGTGAGCGCGTCGACGGCGAGCACCGGCTCGCGGCTGTCGATGACGCGGCGCACGACGGTCTCCGAGAGCCGCCGCCCCTCGCCGTCGCCGCCCGAGCCGAGGTTGCGCGCCGCCGCCACCTCGAGGTCGCCGGTGAGCTGGTTCGAGAGCACGATCATGCCGCGGTCGGCGCGCAGCCGCTCGATGACGAGGTCCATCGTGCGGTCGAGCACTTCCTTGAGGTCGAGCGAAGAGTTGACGATCTTCGCCACCTCCCACAACCCCGGGGCGGAGCCGCGGGTGACGCCGAGGTGATGGCGCTCGCGGATCCCCTCCATGACGCCGCGCGTGCGCTCGAACTCGGTGGCGGCGCCGAGGCGTTCGAAGGCGACGAGGGCGCGGTCGAGCCTTTCCACGGCGATCTCGGGGTTGCGCGTGCGCACGCCCCACTCGTAGAGCGTGCGCGCGTACTCGAAGGGGACCTCCAGCTCCTCGAACGAGCGCACGCTCTGTCCGAACAGCTCGTCGGCCTGGTCGACGTCGGATTCGAGCACCGCAAGGCGCGCCTCGCCGCTCAACACCTTCGCCAGCTCGAAGCGGTCGCCGAGCGCGTCGGCCCAGCGCCGCGCCTCGGCGAGGTGACGCCGACCCTCGCGCGGCTCGCCGCGCCGCAGGTGGAGATCGGCGAGCGAGTTGTGAAGGCTCGCGAGACCGTCCTGCGCGCCGGTGCCTTCGGCGAGCTCGAGCGCGCGCGCCAAGTGCGCGGCTGCGGGCGCCCAGTGCTCGCGGTCCTTCTCCACCAGGCCGAGCTGCTGGTGGCAGTAGGTGAGCAGCTCGCGGTCGCCCAATCGCTCGGCGCCGGCCAACGCCGAGCGCGCGAGCTCCTCGGCCTCGTTCCACTCGCCACGCTTCCTCGCCAGCGAGGCGAGCTGGTTCTGCGCGGTGACGAAGTCCTCGTGCTCGCTGTTGTCGGCGAGCAGCTTGAGCACGCGGTCGTAGTGACGCTGGGCGCGCGTCCAGTCGCCGAGCAGCTCCTCGATCTCGCCGAGGTGGAGCCAGGCGACGGTCTCGCCCTCGCGGGCGCCGAGGCGGCGGCGCAGCTCGAGGCTGCGCGTGATCGGCTGGCGCGCCAGCTTCCACTCGCCGCGGCCACATTGCAGCACGCCGAGGTTGTGGAGCGCGGTGAGCTCGGTCCACGGATCGCGCAGCCGCTGCGCCGCGGCGAGGTTGGCCTCGTACTGCGCCAGCGCGCGCTGCCAGTCGCCGCGCTTCCAGTAGAGGTTGCCGAGGTTGTTGCGCAGCTTGGCGGCGAGGCGCTCGTCGTCGGCCTCGACGGCGGCCGCGAGGCCGCGCTTCAGCAGGTAGTGCCCCTTCCGCCACTCGCCGGCGCGGCAGAAGATGAGGCCGAGGGTGTTGAGCAGCGAGCCGCGCTGGCGGCCGAGGCGGCGCTGCGTCGCGGCCTTGAGCGCGCGGCGGGCCGCGGCGTAGGCGTCGTCGAGGCGGCCGAGGCTCTGCAACGCTTCCGCTTGCGAGGCGAGCAGCTCGACTTCGAGCGACGGGCCTTCGCCGTTCTCGAGCAGCTCGAGCCCTGCCTCGGCGGCCTTGAGCTGCTCGTCGGCCTCGCCGAGCTTGCCGTAGAGGAGGCCGGCGCACAGCCATAGCTGGGCTTGACGCTGGCGGTCTTCGGAGCGGCGACCGCGCCCGGCTTGCCTGCCGAGCAACCCGCGATAGAGCGACAGCGCGCGGAAGGTCGAGCCGGCGGCGTCGAGCGCCTCGGCCTGCTTGAGCTGCACCTCGGTGGCGCGCGCGGCATCGCCGGCCTCGTGGTAGACCTCGGCGGCGCGGCCGAAGAGGTCGGCGGCCTCGCGGTAGCCGAAGACGGAGCGCGCACGCTCGGCGCCCTCGAGCAGGTAGGGCAGGCTCGCCGTGCGGTCGCCGCCGGCCCAGTAATGCTCGGCGACGGCGGCCACGAGCTCGCCCTCGCCCTGCTCCTGCCGTTGCGCGAGCAGCGCCGCCCACTGGCGGTGCAGCTCGCGACGGCGGTCGGCCGGCAGCCCCTCGTAGACGGCGCGGCCGAGCGCCGGCTGCGCGAAGCCGTAGACGCCGACGCCCTCCGGCGTCGGCTCGAGGAAGCCGCGCGTGCCGAGGCTCGAGACGGTGGCGTAGAGCTCCGACGGCTCGACGTGCAGCAGCTCGGCGAGGCGGCGCCAGTGCGTCGGCTCGCCGACGACCGCTACGGCCTCGAGCACGGCAAGCTCGCCGGCGGGCAGCGACGCGAGCCGCTCGCGGTCCAGCACCTGGAGCTGCTCGGGCGCCGCGAGGCGTTGCAGCGACGGCAGCGACGGCTTCCACTCGCCCTGGCGGAAGCGCAACACGCGCTCTTCGATCAGGTGGTGCAGCAGCTGCTGCACGCGCGCCGGGTTGCCCTCGGAGCGCTCGTGGATCCACTCGTAAAGCGGCGTCGGTAGCGCCTCGGTGCCGAGGCTCGCGTCGACCAGCTCGCGCGTCGAGCCGGCGGCGAGCGGCTGCAGCATCAAGCGGTGCACGGCGCCGTCCTCGGGCCAGCCGTCCGCTTCCGTCTCGCCCAGCTCGGCGGGGCGCCGCGTGGCGACGATCATCAGGCGCGTGCCCGGCAGCTCGCTCGCCGCGTAGCCGAGCAGCTCGCGCGTCTCGGGCCCAGCGAGGTGGAGGTCCTCGAGCAGCAGCACCAGCGGACCGCCCTCGCTCGCCGCCTCGCGCAGCTGGTCGCCGACGCGGCCGTAGAGACGGTGGCGCTCACCCTGCTCGCCGGGCTGCAGCGCGCGCTGCAGCTCGTCGACCTCGACGCCGAGGTGGTGCAGCGCGCCGCGCACCGCGCGCAGCGGCTCGGGCCGCGTGGCGACGGCGCGGCCGATGCCGACGCGCGCGCCCTGCATCGCGGCGACGAGCCGGAACTCGCGCAGGAGGCGCGACTTGCCGACGCCTTCGCCGCCCTCGACGACCACCACCTGCGGCTCGCCCTGGCCGGCGCGCACGAGCGCCAGCCGCAGCGAATCGACGAGGTCGTCGCGCCCCACCATGCGCGAGGCGAGCACGTGCCCGGTCTCCATCGCCGGGTGGCCGAGCGCCATCGACGCCGGGTCGACGTCGCGGCCGGCGACGTCGGCGAGCTCGAGGAGGAGCCGCCCTGCCGAAGGGAAGCGTCCCTGCGGATCGCGGGCGAGGAGACGGCGCAGGATCGAGGCGAGCTGCGCCGGCATGTCGGGCCGGTAAGCCAGCGGGTCGGGCGCTTCGGCTTGCAGGTGGAAACGGATGGCGGCCGCGTCGTTGCCCGCCGAGGGGAGCACGCCGGTGGCGAGCTGGAAGAGCGTCATCCCCAGCGAGTAGAGATCGGCGCGATGGTCGTAGCGGTCCTGCAGCAGCACCTCGGGAGCGACGTAGGCGAGGGTGCCGCGGATGCGCCGGTCGAGCGGCCCGCGCACGTTCTGCGCGAGGCCGAAGTCGAGGATCTTCAAGCCCAGCGAGCCGTCGTCGCGCTCGACGAGACCGAGGTTCTGCGGCTTGACGTCGAGGTGCACGATGCCGTGGCGGTGGATGTGCGCGAGGCCCGCCGCCGCCTGCAGCGCGACCGAGTAGAACGCCTCCCAGTCCGCCTGCACGCGGTGCTGCAGGTCGGCGCCGGCGAGCAGCTCCATGGTGAGGAAGGGGAAGCTCCCCGGCAGCACGCCGAAGTCGTAGACCTCGACGACGTTGGGGTGGCGCACCTCGGAGAGCAGCCGCACCTCGTGCTGGAAGCGGTCGAGGTCCTCGCCTTCGACCGGCTGCAGCGCCACCTTGAGCGCCAGTTGGCGCTCGGGGCGGTTGCCAGCGCGGATGCGGTAGATGACCGCGCGCGGCGTGCGCGCGAGCTCTTCCTCGATGAGGAAGTCGCCGAGCAGCTTCTCCAGCTCGCCGATGCGCGGCGAGTCCTGGCGAGTGCGCAGCGCACCAGCCTCGAGGGAGGCTTCCCGGTGGGCGGGTTCCCGGTTCACGCTAGAGTGATTTCCAAGGCGTCGCTGGCGGTATTCTAGTGAAGCTGACGCAATTTCGGGTCAGAAGCTGACCCTGACAACGAAAGACCCACACCGTGGCAGACATCGACCCTGCATCCGCGGCCGCGGCGACGCCGATTGGCGCAACGGCTGCCCCGGCTACGGCGGATGCGGCGGATGCGGCTCCGAACGTTGACCCAGGAGCGACGGCGAGCACCGTGGCAACGGCTCCCGCGACGCCAACGGCGCTCCAGCGGCACGGGCGTTTACTGATCGCCGGCGTTGCGGTCGTCGCGCTAGTCGCGCTCTTCTGGCCGCGCGGCGACGGGAAGAAGGCGGCGCCAGGCGGCTTCCTCGTCGACGCCGGCGGCCGGCCGGCGCCTCTCGGCGAACGGATGGCGCCGGTGACGCTCCTCCACTTCTACGCCAGCTGGTGCCCGCCCTGTCTCGACGAGGCGCCGTCGATGAACCGCCTGGAGAAAGACTTCGCGAGCGAGCCGCGCTTCCGCGTCGTCAAGGTGGCGGTCGAGGACGACGTCGGCCGCGCGCAGGCCCTCGCCGGCACCGAGGACGTGCTCTTCGATCCCCAGTGGGAGACCGCCCACCGCTACGGCACCCGCGCGCTGCCCGAGAGCTACCTCATCGTCGGCGGCAGAGTGCAGCACAAGTTCGACGGCCCGCAGAACTGGGACGACCCGCAAGTGCGCGACGCGCTGCAGCAGGCGATTGCGCGCGTGACGTCGAGCTGAAAGCCAGCGCCCATGGCCTGCGCCGGCGACTGGCGCAAGCAGGCGGAGATCGCCGACACCGTCGACCGTCGAGGTCTTCGACCGCACCGCCAAGGGCGAGCTCGACCGGTCTCCCGATCAGGCCTCTCTAAGCGAAGGCACGCTCGACGAGCTGGTCGGGCATGGGTTTGGATCGCTCGTCGGCGTTTGGCGACATATTGCAGACAAAGCGCATCGTTGTTATGCTGATTCAACATATGACGCCGAGCTGCTCGCCCACCGCGGGGATGCCGGGCGCGGCGTGGACGCACGGCCGGTTCGCCGCACCCCTCCGCCGGCTGACGGTAACCGGCGCGCTCGCCGCCGCCCTCCTGGGCGCGGTGGCGGCGCCGCCGCGGTATCAGATGACGGTTCTCCCTTCCGTCCCCGGGCAGGCGTCCGTCTTCCCGCGGGCAATGAACGAGGCCGGCGACATCGTCGCCGCCGCCGGCCCCGAATCGTGGGACGGCCACGTGCCCCTGCTCTACGCGGCGGGCGGGATGACCCTGCTGCCGACGCCGCCCGGCTACCTGAACAACACACCTCTCGACCTCAACGAGACCGGCCTCGTCGTCGGCTCGTTGATCTACGCGGCGTTCTACTGGCAGGGAGCTGGCGGCGACTACCTGCCCGGTAGCGGCATGTACATGCAGGCCAACGGAGTCAACGCCGCCGGCCAGATCGTCGGGTCCCTCAGCTGGGACAAGCCTGGCAGCTACCCGGTGTACTGGCCGAACACGCAGAGCCCGATGCAATTCCTGCAGGGCCTCTCGCAGTCGGGAATAGGCAGCGCCAACGCCATCAACGACGCCGGACAGATTGCGGGCAGCGCCGGCGGCGTCGCCGTTCGCTGGGCTCACGCCAGTGCCGCGCCGACCGTCATCGGCCACCTGCCGGGCGCCTCCGGGGGCGAAGCGCTGGCCATCAACTCGGCTGGCGACCTCGCCGGGAGCTCCAGCTACCCGCCGAGTTTCTCCTACACCAAGGCGATGTTCTACGACGAGGCAACCGGCCAGGTCGTGGGGTTGGGAACGCTCGGCGGCAACTACAGTGTTGCCCTCAGCATCAACGATGCGCAGGCGGTGGTCGGCGCCTCCGGCGAGTCCGAGCACGACGGCCTGCGCGGGTTCCTCTGGCTCCACGGCTCGATGTACGACCTGACCGACCTGGTGGACTCCTCCAACGTGCCGATCTCCGCTGTGACCAAAGCCGTCGCCATCAACAACGCCGGCCAGATCGCCGCGGAGGTCGTCCTGCCTGGCGGCGAGATCCGCGCCGCGCGGTTGACCCCGTTGGGGGGAGCCGCCGCGATCCCCGCCGTCTCCGCGCTAGGGCTCGCGACGACGGCACTGTTGCTCGCGGGTCTGGGGTTCTTGCTGCTGCGCCGCCGGTTGCCGGGCACCGGTTGAGCGTGCGAGCTCCCTACGCGCGGCTGTCCCAGAGCGCGTCGTCGACGCCGCGCCGGCGGTTCTCCCAGCGCGCCATGACGAACAGCGCGTCGGAGAGCCGGTTCAGGTAGGGCAGCGTGTGCTCGCCCACTGCCTCGGCCCGCATCAACGTCACCAGCAGCCGCTCGGCGCGGCGGCAGACGGTGCGCGCCACGTGCAGGTGGGCGGCGCCAAGGCTGCCGCCGGGCAGCACGAAGTTGGCGAGCGCGGGCAGGTCGTCGTTGAGCTCGTCGATCGTCTGCTCGAGCGCCTCGACGTGGCGGGGCTCGATGCGCGGGCCGGGACGGTTCGCTTTCTCTTCTTCGCGCACACAGAGGTCGGCGCCGAGGTGGAAGAGCTCGTTCTGGATTCGCTGCAGCTCCTTCGCCAGCCGCTCGTCGACGCCCGCCGCGAGCGCTACGCCGAGCACCGACGACAGCTCGTCGACGGTGCCGTAGACCTCGACCCGCGGGTCGTCCTTGGGCAGCCGCCCGCCGGCGCCGAGCGCGGTGTCGCCGCGGTCGCCGGTACGCGTGTAGATGCGGGTGAGGCGCGGCACTCGATCGAGTCCTAGGTGCTGCGCGGCAAAGCGCAGCGTTGCGCGGGACTAGCCGGCGACCGCCGCCGCCGCGCCCGAGTAGAGCCCGTCGATCTCGGCCGCGTACTTCTGGTTGATCACCCGCCGCTTGAGCTTCATCGTCGGAGTGAGCTCGCCGCCCTCGACAGTGAGCTGCGTCGCCAGCAGCGTGTACTTGCGGACGCTCTCGTAGCGCGCCAGCGTCTGGTTGACCTCGTCCACCTTGGCGTCGACGAAGGCGCGGAAGCGCGGGCACTGCACCGCTTCTTCGGGCGTCTTCGACGGGCTGCCCGCCAGCGCCGCCGCGCCCGGCAGCCGCTCGGGGTCGACGGTCAACAGCGCGGCGACGAAGTTCTTGCGGTCGCCCAGCGCCACCGCCTGGCCGATGCCGGGGATCGCCTTGAGCTTGCCCTCGATCAACTGCGGCGCGATGTTCTTGCCGCCCGAGGTGATGATCAGCTCCTTGATGCGATCGGTGACCTTGAGGAAGCCGTCTTCGTCGATCGTGCCGACGTCGCCCGAGTGGAGCCAGCCTTCCGCGTCCACCGTCTCGCGCGTCGCTGCCTCGTTCTTGTAGTAACCCATGAAGACGTGCGGGCCGCGCATGCAGATCTCCTGCTGCTCGCCGTCGCACTTGAGCTCGGTGCCGGGAACGACGACTCCCGCCTTGCCGGTCTTGTGGCGGCCGGGCAGCGAGAAGGTCGCCGGCCCCGTACATTCGCTCATCCCGTAGACCTCGTAGATCGGGATGCCGAGGCTCAAGAAGAACTCCAGGGTGTCGAGCGAGATCGGCGCCGCCGAGGTCAGGCAGAGCTTGGCGCGGTCGAGGCCGAGACGGTCGCGCACCTTCGAGTACACGAGCTTCTTCGCCAGCGGGTAGAGGAGCGGCCGCTTGCCCTGGCCCTGCTCGGCGTAGCCGGCGGCGAGGCCGACGCGGCGCGCCCAGGCGACGATCTTCTTGCGCAGCGGCGGGTTCTGCGCGCCGGCCGCCTGCATCTTCGCCTGGATCTTTTCCCACACGCGCGGCACGGCGAAGAAGACGTGCGGCCGGACCTCGCGCAGGTTGTCGCCCAGTTGCTCGAGGCTCTCGGCGAACCAGACGGTGGCGCCAACCGCCATGGCGCCGTGCAGCGAGATGATCTGCTCGGCGATGTGGGAGAGCGGCAGGTAGCAGATGACGCACTCGTCGCCCTTGAGCTCGTGCGCGTGGGCGAGCACGTCGGCGGTCCACACGACGTTCTTGTGCGAGAGCATCACGCCCTTGGGCTCGCCGGTCGTGCCCGAGGTGTAGATGAGCGTGCAGAGGTCGTCGGGCTTCTGCGCCGCCAGGCGCGCATCGAGGTCGGCGTCGGGGACGCCGCCGCCGAGGTCGCGCAGCCACCCCCACGAGCGCACGCCGTCCTCGTTCGACTCGCCCTCCATGAGGACGATGGCCTTGAGCTTCGGCAGCTGCGGCAACAGCTTGAGGAAGATGTCGAGGTAGGCACGGTTCTCCACCACCGCCACCGCGGCCTCGCAGTGGTCGGTGATGTAGCGCACTTGCTCGGGAGCTGTCGTCGTGTAGATGCCGGTGGGCACGGCGCCGGCGGCGATCGCTGCCATGTCGGCGATGAACCACTCGGGCCGGTTGTAGCCCATGATGACGACGCCCTGCCCGGGCTGGAGGCCGAGGGCGATGAGGCCCTTGGCGACGCGGCGCACCTCGGCGGCGTAGTCCTTCCAGCTCGTCGTCCGCCACTCGCCGCCGCGCTTCACTTTGAGCGCCGGGCTATCGCCCTGTCGGCGGGCCGTCGCTTCCAGCACTTCGATGACGGTCTGCGGCTGCATCGTCGGCCTCCTGCTCGGCGGTCGATGGACGTTCGTCGAGTCGGCCGAGCCTACCGACGGCGCGCGCGGCGCGTCAAAGGCGCGACCCGGAGTCGTCGCGCTTCCGGCGTAGGACGCGCTCTGCGCGCCGTCCGGATGGTTCGCAAAGCGCCTCTACTGCGGCGCGCCGGCCACCGTGCCTGCGCCAGCGGCTGGCGCAGGCACGAGGTCGTCGAGCGACGCGTAGAGCAGGCCGTAGCCCGAGGTGCCGAGGAGCAGGCGGCCCGCGTCCACCGTCGCCGCCAGCACGTCGCGCGGCGGGATGGGCAGCGGCAGCGAGCGCAGCGTGCGCTCGCCGGCGGCGAAGAGGTGCGCGCCCTTCTCGCCCACCACGACCGCCGGGTAGCGGGCGTCGCCGGTGGCCAGCACGCGCGCGCGCCCCTGCAGGTGCTCGAGCCAGCGGCCGTCGCCGCGGCCGCGGCTCCACAGGCCGCTGCCGCCGCTGAGGAAGAGGCGGCCGCCGACGCTGCCGAGGAGGCCCGCCGCCGGCACGGTCAGCGGCTGCGCGCCGGCATCGGCGAGCTGCCAGGCGCCGCCCGCGCCGGCCACCATCACCGCGCCGCCGTGCACCGCGGCCGACCACGCCGGACCGGGCTGCGCGACGGCGACGAAGCGGCCGCCCTGCCGCTCGAAGACGACGTCGGGCGTGCGCGCCAGCACGCGGCCATCGGCCGCCACCACCTGCTCGACGCGCGTCGCCGGCAGCTCCTCGACGCGCAGCCAGAAGCCGCCGCGGCGGGCGTAGAGGCCGCCTTCGGTGGCGGCCCAGGCGTCGTCGCCGGCGGTGGCGAGCGCCAGCACGGTGGGGATCTGCGACAGCTCGTGGACGACGCGGTCGCCGCCGGCGAGGACGCCGTAGATGCCGGAGACCGGGCCGCCGTGGGCGACCGAGGCGAGCAACTCGCCGCGACTCTTGGCGAGCGCGGTGACGCGTGCGGCGGCGATGCCGCGGCTCGAAGGGAAGAAGCTCGAGCCACCGTCGGTCGAGCGCCAGACGCCGCCGCCCTCGCTGCCGGCGAGCACGATCTCGGGACGGCGCGGGTGATAGGCGACTGTCATCACCGAGACGTCGGCGCGGGTGCGCCGCGCCCAGCTGCCGCCCTTGTCGTCGGAGACGTAGACGCCCGACACCGTGCCGGCGAGCAGGCGGCCGTTGGGGAGCGCCGTGAAGCCGGGGGTGCGCCGCTCGAAGAGCCCCTCGCGCATGCGCGTCCAGCTCTCGCCGAGGTCCTCGCTCTTGTAGACCCAGCCGCAGGTCGACGCCCACACCTGCTGCTGATCGCCGGGCACGGCGTTCAAGGTGAAGACCTGCGAGTCGAGCACCATGCCGGTGAAAACGCCGCGCCAGGTGGCGCCGCCGTCATCGCTGCGGAAGGCGCGGCGGAAGGTGCCGGCGATCACCGTCTGCGGGTGCTGCGGGTGCACGAGGAGGCTCGACACCTCGACGAGGTCACGCTGACCGCCGGAGAGCTTGCGCCAGGTCTTCGCGCCGTCGCTGCTCCCCCACACGCCGGTGCGGGAGCCGAGGTAGAGGCGGCCTTCCTCGCCCGGCACCAGCGCCAGCGAGTAGACGACGTCGTCGGGCCGCTCCGAGCGCCGCTCCCAGTTGCGGCCGAGGTCGTCGGAGCGCACGACGGCGCCGCCGCCGAAGACACCGCGCAGCGCCGCCCACAGGCGCGTCGGGCGGTTGGGGTCGAATTGCAGGTTGGCGACGTACCAGCCGGGCAGCGCGAAGGTGGCGCCGGCGGGCGCCCAGCTCGCGCCGCCGTCGCGGCTCAGGTAGACGTGGCCGGCGGCGGTGCCGGCGACGGCGAGGTTGGGATCGGCGGGAGCGAAGGCGATGGCGGTGACGTCGCCGCCCCAGAGCGGCGCGCTGCGCCACGTTTCGACGGCGGAGGCGGGGGCGGCCGATGTCGCGAACGCGACGGCGATAGCAAGAGCGAGAAACAGACGAGCAGCACGCGGTGTGCGCCGACGAGCCGACCTTCCCGACCTCCACGTCATCCGCGACTCCTCACCTGCCGCTATCCGCGCGACCGCTCTCGAAGTGTTCTCAGCGATGATCCATTCCCTGCCCAACTCGCAATGCAACCGCCATACCTCGGCGCCGCCGCGCACGACGACGCCGGCGGCTCACCTCTCCGACATAGGATACGCGCCGATGGCCGCGACGACCGTGTTCGACCGCATCCTGAGCGGCGAGATCCCCTGCTATCGCGTTTACGAGGACGAGCACGTGCTCGCCTTCCTCGACGTCGGACCGCTCTCTCCCGGGCACACGCTGGTCATCCCCAAGGAGCGCGCCGCCTACCTCCACCAACTGTCGGAGGAGTCGGCCGCTGCCATCGGCCGCGTGCTGCCGCGCATCTGCCGCGCCGTCGTCGCCGCCACCGGCGTCGAGACCTACAACGTGCTGCAGAACAACGGCGCGGGCGCGCACCAGGCGGTCTTCCACGTGCACTTTCACGTCATCCCTAAGCCCGGCGCCGAGCAGGGGTTGGGGATCCGCTGGCCGGCCAGCAAGCTCGATCCCGCCGAGGCCGAGCGGCTGCGCTCGCGCATCGTCGACGCGCTGGAGCGCTGAGGCGCGACGGCGGGAGGCGGACACGAATGCGCGCCTGGGAGGTGGCGGGGGCGTTCGGGCGCGACCACCTGCGTCTCGTCGAGCGCGACGACCCGACGCCGGCCCTCGGCGAGCTGCTGCTGCGGATGCGGGCCGCCTCGCTCAACTATCGCGACCTGCTGATGGTCGAGGGCAAGTACAACCCCAAGCAGCCGCTGCCGCTCATTCCCTGCTCTGACGGCGTAGGCGAAGTGGAGGCGGTGGGCGACGGCGTGCGCGGCTTCGCGCCCGGCGACCGCGTCTGCCCGATCTTCGCGCCGCGCTGGCTGGGCGGCGAGCCGACGCGCGAGCGCGTGCGCACGACGCTCGGCGGGCCGCTCGACGGCACGTTGCGGGAGCGGATGACGGTTGCCGCCGAGTCGGTGGTGCGGCCGCCGGCGCACCTGAGCGACGCCGAGGCGGCCGCGCTCCCCTGCGCCGCCGTCACCGCCTGGAGCGCCCTCGTCGAGCAGGGCAAGCTGCGCGCCGGCGAGACGGTGCTGGTGCTCGGCACGGGCGGCGTGGCGCTCTTCGCGCTGCAGGTCGCCGTGCTGCACGGCGCGCGGGTGATCATCACCTCGAGCTCGGACGAGAAGCTCGCCCGCGCCCGCGAGCTCGGTGCCTGGGAGACGATCAACTACATACGCGAGCCGGCGTGGGGCAAGCGGGCGCGCGAGCTCGCCGGCGACGGCGTCGACCACGTCGTCGAGGTGGGCGGTGCTGGCACGCTGGCCGAATCGCTGCGCGCGGTGAGGATCGGCGGCACCATCCACTTGATCGGGGTGCTCGCCGCCGGCGAGGCGCCGCTCTCGATCGTGCCGGTGTTCATGCAGCAGGTGCGCGTGCAGGGCGTGCTCGTCGGCCACCGTGACGCGTTCGAGGCGATGAACCGCGCCTTCGCGGAGCACCAGGTGCGGCCGGTGGTCGATCGCGTGTTCCCGTTCGAGGAGGTACCGGCGGCGTTCGAGCACCTCGGGAGCGGCGCTCACTTCGGCAAGGTGTGCGTGGCGATCGGCTGACGCACGCGCGGCGGTGGTTGCGTCGCGAGCGAAGCCATCTCGATGTTGCGGAAGACGCCTACGCTTCGGCGGCAACCGGCTCCGTGAGCGCGACCCGCGCCGCTTCCGCGTAACGGCGCACGATCTCCCCGGCCGGCTCCACGCGGTGGATGCCGCCGACGCTCTTGCCGGCTTGGAAGTAGTCCTTGTACGAGATCCCCTGCAGCGACGCGCGCTTGAGCTGCCAGACCGCCTTCGCCGCATAGAAGCTGCGCATCCAGCGCTTGCTGCGCCGGCCGCGCAGGAGCAGCCGTGCCAGAGGGCCGGCGCGCAGGCCGATCTTCTCGACGTAGGGCGTGCGGATGACCGCGCACGGCACGCCCGAGAGCTTGTCGGTGAGTACCACATCGTCGGGCACAGCGTCGAGGATGGCGCGCTTGTAGTCGTCGTGCACGCGGCACTCTTCGGTGGCAATGAAGCGGGTGCCGAGCTGCACGCCGGCGTAGCCGAGGGCGAGGCGCGCGGCGAAGGTCGCTTCGTCGCCGACACCGCCGGCGCAGAGGAGCGGCACGCCGAGGTCGGCGAGCTCGGCGTAGAGCTCCGCCGGGCTCTTCTGCCCGGCGTGGCCGCCGGCGTCGCGGTTGACGCAGACGAGGCCATCGACCTCGTGCTGCAGCGCCTTCTCGGCCCAGCGGCGGTCGGTGACGTCGTGGTAGACGACGCCGCCGTGCGCGTGCACGCGCTCGACCACCCAGCGCGGGTTGCCGAGCGCGGTGATGAAGAAACGCACCCCCTCCTCGAGCGCGATCTCCACCCACCGCCGCATGCGCTCCTCGTAGGCCTGCGCGGTCTTCTCCACCAACGCGTTCATGCCGATGGGCTTATTGGTGAGCGAGCGGATGAGACGGAGGCCTTGGCGGAAGTCATGGCCGAAGACGTAGACCATCGAGATCGGCTGCACGATGCCGATGCCGCCGGCCTCCGACACCGCCGCCACCAGCTCGGGGTTCGAGCACGGGTACATGGCGCCGCAGACGAGCGGCACCTCGATGCCGGCGTGGCGGGTGAAGGGCGTAGAGAGGACGTCGCTGCCGTCGACGAGAAGGCGGCGCGGCGGAGCGCTCGACGCGGCGCTCGCAGCGCTGATCGCTTCGCTCACCGCGGGCCCACCAACCAGCGCGCCGTCGCCCGCGCCACCTCCTCGCCCGCTTCGTCGCGCACGATGCCTTCGAGCACGTACTCGCGGCGCTCGTTGTTGCGCGGCGGCTCGACCGTGCACTCGGCCTCGAGCGTGCCGCGCGCCTTCTTCTTGTACTCGATCGCGAGGTTGGTGATGATCGCCCGCGCGTCGTCGGGCATGCCGGCGAGCATCGCCAGGCCCGTCGTCACTTCGGCGAGATTCATCAAGGCGATGGCGTGCACCGAGTGCAGGTGGTTGCGCACCGCGGCGCGGTCGCGCATGCGGATGCGGGCGTAGCCGGGCCTCAGCTCCTGCACGCGCGGCTTGATGGTGCCGGTGTAGCGGGCCATGCGGCCCACGGCGAAGCTGAAGATGAGCTTGCCGAACGGCCGCGGGCTCCAGCGCTGCCAGCGGCTGAGGATCGCGTTCGGTCGGCCGCTCGCGATAAGCGCGGCATTCGCGGCGCTCGTCGCGGTGGGCACGTCGCCGGCCAGCGCCGTGATCCCTGCCTGCGCGTGCTCGCTCGTCGCCATGACCTTCTCCTTCGCCAGTCGTACCGCGTCGATGCGCGCCGCTCACGGCCCGGCGCCGCTCGCCGCGATGCGGCAAGGATATATGCTGCCGCGCGGCCGGCGGCACCATCCCTTCGCCGGCGCCGCCGGGATTACGGCTCGCTTTCCGCAGGAGGTGCCCCTTGCGTGTGGTCGTCCCGGCCTTCGCTCGCGTCCTCATCCTCGTCTCGGCCTCCACCCTCGTCGCCGCCGCCGCCCACGCCAGCGGCCCGCTCTTCTTCCAGCACGGCGGCCGCCCTACCGCGCAGGCGGGCGCCTTCGTCGGCCGCGCCACCGACGCCGGCGGGCTCGACTACAACCCGGCGGCGATCGCGCGCCTTCAGGGCTCGCACTACCAGCTGGGCTTCGACTACACGGCGCCGCTCGACGACTACTTCAGCTCGACGGGCTCGTTCGGGGTGAAGCACATCATCACCGTCTCGCCCGACGTCTACGCCAGCTGGCACCTGCCCGAGGACCGCTACCCGTTCGCCTTCGGCATCGGCATCGACCATCGCGCGTGGTACCGCGCCGAGTGGGAGGCGGCCCTCTTCCCCGGCCGCTTCCGCACCCGCAGCCAAGAGCTCGAGCTGTGGTCGGTGCACCCGGTCGTCGCCTACCAGCTGAGCGAGCGCTGGAGCGTCGGCGCCGGCGCGCGCTACTACACCGGCAACCTGGGAGAGGGGCGCAACCAGGTGCTGCGGCTGCCCGGCGGCACGCCGCTCGGCAGCAGCAGCTTCGACGTCGAAGTTGAACGCACCTCGGAAGCGGACGTCGATGGGCTGTCGCTCGACCTCGGTTTCCACTACGCCGCCGAGCGTTGGAGCTGGGGCCTCGTCTTCGACAGCGGCGGCGAGGTCGAGGGCAGCGGCGGAGTGACCTACCGCGGACGCGACGTGCCGAACGACGCCGGCCTGCAACAGTCGCTCGCCAGCGTGTTGCAGTCGGGCAGCGCGCAACAGAGCTTCGAGCTGCCGCCCGAGGCGCGCACCGGCCTCTGGATCGCGCCCTCGCCGCGCTGGGGCTTCGAGCTCGATCTCGTGTGGACGCAGTGGTCGAAGGTCGACGAGACGACGGTGAGCTTCTCGCGTCACGCCTTCGGGCCGCTCGTCGGCAGCACGCCGCCGCAGGCGGTGGCGGGCAGCGAGCGCCGCGTCCGCAACTGGGAGGACACGCTGAGCCCGCGGCTCGGTATGGAGTTCGGAATCAGCGAGCGGTGGGCGGTGTCGGCCGGCGTCGCGCTCGAGCCGTCACCGGTGCCGACGTCGACCCTCGAGCCCGGCTTCCCGCGCGGCGATGCCCTGGTGCTCGGCACCGGCTTCACCTACCGCATCCGGAACATCTCCTTCGACCTCGGCTACTCGTACCACCGCTACGACAACCGCCGCGCCGGCGGGCAGGAGCTGCAGCGGCCGCAGGTCGGGTCGACCTACAAGACCCGCGACCAGGCTTTCGGGTTCTCGGTGAGCTGGGGCGGCTGAGTCTCACCAACCCCTAACCCCCCGGCCCCCTGCCCCTGTAGGTGCAGGGGGCGCCCCCTCCCGACCCTCGCGTGCCCGGTCCTCGCGCATCCCATTGCCCACGACCCGCGCGTGTGACCAAGGTAGCTTCCGAATGCTGCCGTTGCTCGCGGACCTCGCTCCACCGTCAACGCAATCGAGTAGGAGGGACCCGCGGTGACCCGCGGGCCCCGTCCTCTCACACCACCGTACGTACGGTTCCGTATACGGCGGTTCGAGATTGGCTCTGCAGCCGTCGATGGATCTGGAGAAGGCTCGGGAGCCCGAGCTGGGTGAGGAAGCGCGTCGGCACGGTCAGGTGCATATGGGCCGCTCCCGCGTTCCACCACGGACCGTGACCGTTGCCGGCGGCGATGCGGGCGCGCTCGCGATCGAGTCCGCGCTTGGCCAGCTCCTTGGCTCTGGTTCGTGGCCGCTTCCACTGGCGCCACAGGATGCAGCGCAGCTTCCGCCGTAGCCACTTGTCCAGCTCCTCGAAGCAAGCCACCACCTCCGCCAGGCGAAAGTACTCGAGCCAGCCGGTGAGCACCGGCCCGAGCTGCTGGATGACTCTGCCGAGACTACGCCCGCGCCCGCTGCGAAACAGCCGCCGCAGCTTCTCTTTGAGGCGGCGGACCGCCTCGGGAGACACCCGCAGCTTCACTTCGCGCTTTTGCACGGTCACGGTGTAGCCCAGAAACTTCCGCCGCCAAGGGCGATCTACCGCGCTCTTGACCCGGTTCACCTCCAGCCGCAGACGCTTCGCGAGGAAGCGCTCGAGGGCGTCGAGCACCCGTTCGCCTGCACGCCGTGACCGCACGTAGACGTTGCAGTCGTCGGCATAGCGGACGAAGCGATGGCCTCGCCGCTGCAGCTCGCGGTCCAGCTCGTCGAGCAGGACGTTGGACAGCAGCGGCGACAGCGGCCCGCCTTGCGGCGTGCCCTCGACGCGCGGCGACACCAGGCCGCCTTCCAGCAGCCCGGCCTGTAGGTAGAGGCGAATCAGATGCAGGATGCGCCGATCCTCGATCCGCCGCGCCAGACGCGCCATCAGCACGTCGTGGTTGACGCGGTCGAAGAAGTCCTTGAGGTCTATGTCCACCACCCAGCTGTAACCCGCCGCAATGTGCGCTCGCGCACGCACCACGGCCTGATGGGCGCTCCTCTGCGGTCGAAAACCGAAGCTCTCTTCCGAGAAGGTCGCGTCGAAGTGAGGCTGCAAGACCTGCAGGAGCGCCTGCTGGATCAGACGGTCCACGACCGTCGGAATCCCCAAACGCCGCACCCCGCCGCTCGGCTTCGCAATCTCCACCGGACGCACCGGCGCGGGACGGTACCGCCCCGCCAACAGCTCCTCACGAATGGCTTCCCAGCGGCGCACCAGATGCGGGCCGAGCTCTTCGGCACTCATGCCGTCGATGCCCGGGGCGCCTCCGTTGCTCTTGACCCGCTGGTAGGCCCGCAGCAAGTTCTCCCGGCGCAGCACCTCCTCCATCACCATCGGCGGCCGCTCGGTGGAGATCTCGTTCCATGCCGTGACCGCTTGCGGCGCAGGCGTGGCCGCGGACCGGTTCCGCCGGCCCTTCTCCACGTCCTGCTGTGGCCTCTCGTCCACGAATTCGGCCGCTCCCTCGATCAGCGAATGGACCGCTCCACTTCGGCCTCTCTCGTTCGGCCCTTCGCCGGCGCGCGCCGCCAGCTACTCCGGCCTCGGCTGACTGCTGGCGACCCTTCGGTCCGCCTCGCGGCGGTGCCCTAGCCTCTCGGCAGATCGACAGCTCTCCCAGGGTAAGACGCGTGACCTTCGCCCCATCCACCCGTCGCATCTACGCCGCCTCGGTCCGGATGACTTCGGGCTTCGAGTCTTTTCGCCCTCTCGCCCACCTACTGCGACGCCTCTATGCGCTTCGTGTTCCTCGGGCCGGGGCTTTGCCTGCAGCTTCCTTCAGACTCCGCCTCGCGGCGGACGCCCTTGCTGTTCGGCTAGCGGTTCCCGTCATCAGGGCCCGCAGGGGACTTCCACCCCCAAGTCACTTCCCGATTCGGTTTCCCTCCTCGGTTGACAGCTCCAGGCGCCATGCCTGGCGCTGCGCGCCATGCCTGGCGCACGAAGTAAGAAGGCCGGCCCTTGCGGACCGGCCTTCGTCTGAGTCGAGATCGAAACCCCCGGCCTAGGCCGCCGGGGGCTCGCTGCGTCGGGGGCTAGCCGCCAGCGCGGAGGATGATCACCGCGCGACGGTTCTCCCGCCGTCCTTCTTCGGTGGCGTTGTCACCGACCGGCTCGGCCGAGCCGCGGCCCTCGGTGGTGATCCGGCCCGGGTCGATCCCGTGCCGCGTCACCAGGTAGTCCTTCACGGCCTGCGCGCGCCGCTCGGAGAGGCTCTGGTTGGCGGCGTCGCCGCCGGTGCTGTCGCTGTAGCCGATCACCAGCGCGGTGAGCGCCGGGTCCTGCTTCAGCCGCAGCGCCACCTCGTCGAGCCGCGCCTTGCAGATGTTGTTCAGGCGCGCCCCGGTGTCGAACGGGCAGATGATCCGTTCCTCAGCCGGCGGCGGAGGCGGCGGCGGAGGCGGAGGCGGGGGCGGCGGAGGCGGCGGAGGCGGAGGCGGCGGAGGCGGCACCACCGGCGGCGGCGGCGGCTCCACCTCGCGCAGCAACCGCGGCAGGTAGGTCAGGCCGATGAGGCCGCCCACCGGGCAGTACTCGCTGATGTCGCTGAACTGCATCAGGTCGGTGCGGACGGCGAAGTTGAACGACCATGGGCCGCCGCCGATGTTGACGCGGCCGCCGGTCGTGAAGTCGACGCTGTCCTCGAGGTTCGAGAAGGCGTCGTCGCCACCGCTCTGGAACTCGCCGTCGAGCTCGTTGATCCAGAAGAAGTTGTCGCTGATGTTGATGACGTAGCCGAGCCCGAGGTCGAAGTGCTCGGGGAAGTCGACGTCGTCGCGGTCGCCCGGATCGGTGTAGCCGGCGTTGAAGAACCAGCTCGGGTTGTTCCACGCGAAGGTGGCGCCGAAGCCGAGCTCGTCCGAGGCGACGTCGTCGTCGCCGGTGGGCGCGGTGGCGAAGAAGTTGACCGCCGAGCCGCCGTCGTCGCCGCTGGCGAACGCCCACTTGGCGTTGATGCGGGCGTTGCCGAGCCCGCTGGCGTCGAGCCCCGTGGCGAACGGGCCGTGGAAGTTCAGGTCGTCGTACGGCACCGCGACGCTGAGCTCGAAGTTGTCGGTGATGCCGTAGCCGACGCTGGCGCTCAGGCGCGTCAGGTCGAAGGTCAGGTCGTCCTCGGCATCGACTCCGGGGATGTCGAAGACCCGGTCCCAGTTGTTGGCATAGAGCCCGAACGTCCACACGCCCCCGGGCGCGTTCTGCCCGCTCGAGAGCGTGAAGAGCCCGGTCTCACCGGTGACCGTCGGGGCGATCACGCCCTGCGCCACCACGGGCGCCGCTGACAGAGCCAGCGCGGCCGCCCAGGCTCCCAATCTCCTCTTCACCATGTGTTCTCTCCCTCCCACCGTCTTTCGGGTTTCGAGGCGTTTCAGGAAGCGTTGTTTATTTTACAACGGCACTGCGGACGCAGGTTGCCGTCCGACGCCTGGGAATCCCCACCCTGCTGAATGCTCTTTCGCTCTCCCCTTCGCGCTCTTTGGTGGTGCTCGATTGTAGCTAGACCTTCCTGGCGGCTCGAAAGCAAGTTCCCTGCCGAGCCCTCGGTGGCTCGCGGCGTACCACTCAAACCATCGGGCCGCCGGCACTTGCGGCCGCGAAGGCTGCACCGACGGCGCGTTGTCGGCATGCGCCGGCGGAGCTGCGAGAGAAAAAACTACAGGCCGTCGGCGGCAAGGTGGGTCAGACGGTCGAGCTCGGCTTCGAGCTCGCGGCGCGCGCTCTCGCGGCCCGCGGCGTCGAGCCGCCCCAGCCGGCGCTCTTCGCCGACGTGGATCCGCAGGCGGGCGAACGGCTTCGGCACCACCATGCGGTCCCACGAGCGCAGGCGCCAGCCGCGGTCGACTCCGAGCGCGAGCGGCAGCACCGGCACTCCGGAGAGCTCGGCGAGTGACACCAGCCCCGGCTTGAGCTCGCCGGCCGGCCCGCGCGGCCCGTCGGGGATCATCAGCACGCTGCGACCGGCGCCTATCGCGCGCACCAGCTGGCGCAGGGCCGGTCCGCCGCCGCGCGAGGTCGAGCCGCGTGCGACCTCGGCGCCGAGGAGGCGCGTCACCTCCGCGCCGAGGGTACCGTCGCGCGAGCGGCTGATCAGCGCCAGCATCGGCACCCCGCGGCGGACGCAATGCTTCCAAATGAACCAGGTGGCGAGGAAGAGCTGGTGGTGCCAGACGGCGAGGATGGTCGGCCGCCGCTCGCGCACCACGGCACGGAAACGCTCGCCGCCGTTCCAGCGCAGCCGCAGCGTGGCGCCCAGCAGGACGAGGACGAGGCAGACGAGGCGCGCCGCCAGGCGCTCGCCGAAGGTCGGCGGGGCTGGAACGGAAGCGGGTGGGGCGGTGGCAGCGGGTTCGGTGGCGCGCCCACCGACGCCGGCACCGGGGTTCGCAGTCGGATCGCTCACGCGAGCGGCGACGATACCGCGCCAGCCCACGATCTCGCTTCGCTCGCCCGCCAGGCCCGACCTGGCGGCGGCGCTGCGCGCCGTTGCGGGTCCCCTAGCGGTCGCTCTTGAGGATCGTCCAGAGCATCCAGACGCCGCCGGCGGCCGCGAGGAGGAAGAAGATCATCGCCAGGCCGGGGTAGCCCAAGAGCGTGAAGCGAGTCGGCACCTGCATCATCATCGCCGCGCCGACGATGAGCGCCGCCAGCAGCAGACCGCCGGCGATGCGGTTGGCGATCTTCTGCAGCCCCTTGATCAGCTCGGCCTCGTCGATGGCGTCGACGTTGAGGCGCAGCTCGTTGTCGGCCAGCGTCTCGAGGAGGCGATTGAGCCGCTCCGGCAGGCGCTCGACGAGCTCGCGCCCCTCGGAGAGGGCGCGGAAGGCGCTGCCCGGCGTCACCGTCTTCCACATCCGCTTGCGCGCCATGGTGGCGAGGTGGCGGCGCAGCGACTCGGTGACGTTGAGCTGCGGCGACAGCGAGCGGACCACGAGGTCGAGGTTGAGCAGCGTCTTGCCGAGGAGGGCGAGCTCCGGCGGCACCTGGATCGAGGCGCTGTTGGCGTAGTTGACGAGCTCGAGCACGACGCGGCCGACCTGCAGCTGCGACAGCTCGACGTCGCGGTTCTCCGCCACCATGTCGTTGATGCGGCGGCGGAAGAGCGCCGCGTCGAAGCCCTCGCGCTTGGTGCCGATGCGCACCACCAGGTTGGCCACCTCGTCGCCGTTGCCGTCGGTGATCGCCGCCAACAGCTTGAGCAGCTGCTCCTGCAGCGCCGGGGCGACGTGGCCGACCATGCCGAGGTCGAGCAGCGCCACCCGGTGGTCGTGGGTGAGCAACACGTTGCCGGGGTGCGGATCGGCGTGGAAAAGGCCGTCGACGAGGATCTGCTTGAGGTAGGCGCCGATCAGCTGCTCGGCGAGCTCGTCGCCGTCGAGGTCGGTGTGCACGACCCCCGACAGCTTGTCGACCTTGGTGCCGTGCACGAGCTCCATGGTGAGCACGCGGCCGGTGCAGTAGTCGTCGATGGGAGCCGGCACGACGAGGCGGTCGAACTCGGCGAGGTTCCTCCGCATGGCGTGCAGGTGGCCGGCCTCGCGCTGGTAGTCGAGCTCGCGCAGCAGGCTGCGGCGGAACTGCTCGACCACCTCGGGGAGCTGGTAACGGCGGCCGATGTCGGTGTGCTTGGCGGCGAGCTCGGCGACCTCGGCAAAGATGTCGAGGTCCTGCATCACCTGCTCGCGGATGTCCGGCCGCTGCACCTTGACCGCCACCTCGCGGCCGTCGCGCAGCAGCGCGCGGTGCACCTGCGCGAGCGAGGCCGACGCCATCGGCTCGTGCTCGAACTCGGCGAAGGCCTTGGAGATGCGGACGGCGAGCTCCTCGGTGACGATGCGCTCGACGTCTTCGAACGGGAACGGCTCGACGCTGTCCTGGAGGCGCGACAGCGCCTCGAGGTAGGCCGGCGGCAGCAGGTCGGCGCGGGTCGAGAGCAGCTGGCCGAGCTTGATGAAGGTCGGCCCCATCTTCTCGAGATCGGCGGCGAGCTCCTCCGCTTTCGGCGCCTCGGCCGGCTCGCCGGTGGGGAGACCCTTCTCGAGCCCCGGCAGCCGCGCCAGGTCGGTGCGGCCGTACTTCCAGAACAGCCCCGCGATCTCGCTGTAGCGCTTGAGGTGCTCGCTCTTCACTGACGCTCCCCGCTCCCCTCGCCCTCTTGCGGCAGTCGGCTCAGAAGCGCAGCGCCACGGTCATGGTGTAACGGTCGCCGCTCTTGGGATCGCCGTCGACCCGCTCGAGCTGCAGGAAGCGGCCGCGCTCGGAGTAGCGCACGCCGACCGCCCACTCGTCCTCGAAGACGCCGTGGCGCAGGTTGAGCGCCATGCGCTCGAGCCGCTCGTTCCCGAAGTTGGGCAGCGAGAAGCGGGCGCCGAGGTAGCCGTTGCTGCCGATCGCCACGCGCGGCGCGATGCGGACGCGCCAGGGTGATTTGTCGTCGTCATCGCCGCCGACGGCGCGGTCGCCGATGCGCGCCGAGGCGCGGTTCGCCCAGGCATCCTCGATCAGCTCGTCGAGCGGATACTGGCGGCGCAGGATCTCCTTATAGACCTTGAGATAGCTGCCGCGCACCGTCTCGCGCGTGCGGTCGTAGAACGGGTCGTGCTCGGGGTCGTTGAGGAACTGCGCCTGCAGGTTGAAGCGCACGAATTCGAGGTCGAGCTTGCGCAGGTCGCCAGGGCTCAGCATGCTGCGCACCAGGCGCCACTCTTGGTTGTCGGTGGTGAACGACGGTGGCGACGTCGTGCCGGGCTCGAAGGTGGGCTGCCGTTGCATGACCGCGGAGCGCAGGCTCTGCGCTTGCGTCGTCGGTTGTGCTTGCGTCGGCAAAGCGGTCAAGGCCGCGGCGACGAGGGCCGCGGCGGCTACGAAACGTGTGAAAGGGAAGCGGAAACATCGCATCGGAATCGTCCTCCGCTGGGTCAGAGGATCAAAGGACGTGCCAAGGGCGCGGTGCTATCCTGCGCCGCGGCGGGACGACGATGAAGTTGTTGGGGCGTAAGGCTTTGGTGACCGGCGGCGCGGTGCGGTTGGGCCGCGCCATCGCGCTGGCATTGGGCGAAGAGGGGTGCGACGTCGCCGTTCACTACCACCGTTCCACCGCGGCGGCGGAAGAAGTCGCCGCGGCGATCTCGGCGCTCGGTCGCCGCGCGGTCGCGCTGCAAGCCGACCTGTGCGAAGCACGCGCCTGCGCGCCGCTGGTGGAGGAGGCACGGACGCGGCTGGACGGGCTCGACGTGCTGATCAACAGCGCAGCGATCTTTCTTCCGGGCGAGCTCGCCGACACCTCGCTCGCGGCGTGGGAGAGCCAGCTCGCCCTCAACGTGCGCGCGCCCTTCTTGTTGTGCCAGGCCTTCGCGAAGGTGCTACCGGACGAAGCGAGCGGCGGGATTGTGAACGTCACCGACGCGCGCGTGCGACGGCCAGGGAGCGACCACCTCGCCTATCGCGTCAGCAAGGCGGCGTTGACGCACCTGACGGAAGTGCTGGCGCTCGAGCTGGCGCCGCGCATCACCGTCAACGCGGTGGCGCCGGGCGCGATGTTGGCGGCGGGAGGCGACGAGGAGGCGCTGGCGAAGCGAGTGGCGAGCGTGGTGCCACTGCGGCGGGCTGGCGGCGCACGGCCGGTGGCCGACGCCGTGCTCTACCTGTTGTGCGAGGACTTCGCGACCGGCGTCGTGTTGCCGGTGGATGGAGGCGAGTACCTGTGAGCGATCGCATCCTCATCCGCGACCTGCTGGTGCGCGGCATCGTCGGCATCAATCCCGAGGAACGCCGCGCCAAGCAGGACATCGTGGTGAACCTCGAGATGTGGACCGATACCCGCGCCGCCGCGGCGAGCGACGACATCGCGCACGCGGTCAACTACCGCACCGTCTGCAAGCGGATCATCGAGCACGTCGAGGGCTCGGCGCCGCTGCTCGTCGAGCGCCTCGCCGCCGAGATCGCGCGGATCGTGCTCGGCGAGTTCGGAGTCGAGCGGGTACGGGTGCGCGTGGAGAAGCCCGGAGCGTTGCGCTTCGCCCGCTCGGTCGGCGTGGAAATCGAGCGCGCGCGGGGCGAGGATGGCTGAGGATGCCGCGACAGCCGCGCGCGGCGGGTCGGTAGGCACGCGGCCAGTCACGGTCATCGTTGGTCTCGGCTCGAACCAGGAGCCCGAGCGTCACCTGCCACGCGCCGTGGGAATGCTGAGCGAGCGCGCCGAGGTCTTGGCGGCATCATCGGCCTGGGCGACGACGCCGGTCGGGCCGCCGGGACAGCCGGCGTTCGTCAACGCCGCCGTCCTCCTGCGCACCGCCCTGCCGCCCGAGCGCGTCAAGTCCGAGTTGCTGCGGCCCATCGAAGCGGCGCTAGGCCGCGTGCGCACCGCTGACCGCTTCGCGCCGCGGACGATCGACCTCGATCTCGTCGCTTACGGCGAGGATGTCCTGCGGTCGGAGGGCCTGGAGGTGCCCGACCCCGACTTGCTGCGCCACGCGCACATCGCGCTGCCCGCGAGCGAAGTGGCCCCGGACTGGCGGCATCCGGAGACCGGCGAGCCGCTGAACGCGATCGCCGATCGGCTGATCGCGTCGTTGCCGCCGGCGCGCCGGCCGCAGCGGCTGGCGACGGCCCTGCGCTGACGCGCGGCGTTCCGGCTCGCGGTCACCGCGCGCGAGCGAAGAGAAAGTTGTCAGCAGAAAAAACGAAGGCCCGCGGAATTGCTCCACGGGCCTTTAGCAAGATTATTCCCCGGCAACGACCTACTCTCCCACGCACTTGTCGCACGCAGTACCATCGGCGCTGAGGGGCTTAACTGCCGTGTTCGGAATGGGAACGGGTGTTTCCCCCTCGCCACAGCCACCGGGAAAACTTGTTGACTTGAAAGAACCGACACAACTGAACCGAGAAAGCCGCACTGCGAAGATCCGTCGAATTCAGACACTCAGATTGGTCAAGCCGATCGACCGATTAGTACGGGTGAGCTCAACGCCTCGCGGCGCTTACACTTCCCGCCTATCAACCTGGTCATCTCCCAGGGGTCTTCAGGGAGGCCTCATCTCGAGGGGGGCTTCACGCTTAGATGCCTTCAGCGTTTATCCTTTCCGAACGTAGCTACCCAGCGCTGCCGCTGGCGCGACAACTGGTACACCAGAGGTTCGTCCGTCCCGGTCCTCTCGTACTAGGGACAGATCCTCTCAAGCCTCCTGCGCCCGCATCAGATAGGGACCGAACTGTCTCGCGACGTTCTAAACCCAGCTCACGTACCGCTTTAATCGGCGAACAGCCGAACCCTTGGGACCGGCTTCAGCCCCAGGATGCGATGAGCCGACATCGAGGTGCCAAACCTCCGCGTCGATGTGGACTCTTGGCGGAGATCAGCCTGTTATCCCCGGAGTACCTTTTATCCGTTGAGCGATGGCCCTTCCATACGGGACCACCGGATCACTAGGACCTGCTTTCGCACCTGCTC
>CAWJWP010000033.1:410000-538618 GCA_963846495.1 Thermoanaerobaculia bacterium
GAGGGCTACCGCGTCCTGCAGCGGGTGCCGACGGCGGACGAGATGGCCAACCCCAACCCGCGGCCCGGCTTGGGCAACGACGGCGAGTTTGCCCCCTTCTACAGGAACGTCGCCGCATGGTGCCAGGACGCCCAGCGCATCATCCGCGCCATGCGCAAGCTCGAGCAGGGCGACCGCATGCTGGCCGACGTCATCGAGCAGACGCCGCCCGTCGACCTCGAGTGGCTGGCCGCCTACCGTACCTTCTCGACCGACGTCGCGGCGTCGACCGAGCCGCTCAAAGCCGAGCTCGCGGTCGACTACCCCGGACGCCACCAGAGCCGCACGCAGGTGCGCGGCACCTTGCGCGTACCAGGCGACGGCGGCGGCAGCGCTGCAAGTGGCGGCGCCGTCATCGGCAGCAACGGCAGCAACGGCGCGCGCGCCTTCTCGCTCATCGGCGAAGTGCTGCGCGGCGACGTGCTGCACGAGTCCTTCCGCTACTACTTCCAGCTGGTGGCGCCGGCCGATGACGGCTCCTATCCGCTCGTCTTCGAGCGCTTCCTGCGCCCCGGCGACTTCCGCCTGGTGCTCAAGCTCGAGGACGCGCAGAGCGGCCGCGCCGTGCGCATCGTGCGCGAGCTCAGCGTGCCAGCCGTCGCCGAGACGCCAGCGACGACGACCGGCGCCGCGCCCGCCGCGCCGCCCCAGCCGGGAGCCGAGGGCTTCCGTCTGCTCGCTCCCGCCACCGATGTGGTGAGCGGGGTCGTCCGCATCGACGCCGAGGTGGGCGACGAGCGCGTACGCGAGGTCGCCTTCTCGCTCGACGGCAAACCCATCCTCGCCAAGCGCCGTCCGCCGTGGAGCGTCGAGCTGCGGCTCGGCGAGCTGCCGCGGAGCATGCGCGTGCGCGCGGTGGCACGCGACGCGGCGGGCGAGGTGATCGCCGCCGACGAGGTGCAGCTCAACCCGGCGCCGCATCGCTTCGCGGTGCGCCTCGTCGAGCCGCGCGAAGGCTCCGCCGTGACGACCGGCAAGACGCGCGGGCAGCTACGCGTGCGCGCGGCGGTGCAGGTGCCGCCCGACCACACGCTCGACCGCCTCGAGCTCTTCCTCGACGATACGGCGGTGGCGACGCTCTTCCAGGAGCCGTGGGAGGCCGTCGTCTCGACGTTGCCTTCGCCGCCGCCGACCTTCCTGCGCGCCGTCGCGCACCTGACCGACGGCACCACCACCGAGGACGTGGTGCTCCTCGCCGGCGGCGACGTGCAGCGTGGCACCGTGGAGGTCGATCTCGTCGAGGTCTACACCGCGGCGCTCGACGCGCAAGGGCGGCCGGTGCACGACCTTACGGAGAGCGACTTCGTCGTGCGCGAGGACGGCCGGCCGCAGGAGCTGCGCCGCTTCCAGCGCGTCACCGACCTGCCGCTGCAGGTGGGGATGCTCGTCGACACGTCGGCCTCGATGGCGGAGATGCTGCCGCAGGTGCAGGAGGCGGCGCTGCAGTTCTTCCGCGAGGCGCTGGCGCCGATGGACCGCGCGGCGGTCGTCACCTTCAGCGAGGAGCCGCGGCTCGCGGCGCCGTTCACGCGCGACCTCGACCGGCTCGGCGCCGCCCTCGTCGGCCTGCAGGCGGCGCGCGGGACGGCGTTGTGGGACAGCCTCGTCTACGCCCTCCGCTACTTCCAGGGCACGGCCGGCCGCCGCGCGCTGCTCGTCTTCTCCGACGGCGCCGACCGCGGCAGCCGCTTTACGTTCGACCAGGCGCTCGCCTACGCGCAGCACTCGGGCGTGTCGGTCTACGCGGTGAGCTTCGGCGGCGCCGCGTCATCGCTGCTCGAGACCGGGCGCCGGCGGCTCGCCAACCTGGCGGAGGCGACCGGCGGCCGGAGCTTCGTGCTCGGCGGCACCGGCGAGCTCGATGCGACCTATACCGCCATCGGAGAGGACCTGCGCTCACAGTACCTGCTGGTCTACCAATCTGACGGCGAGGGCGAGGCCTTCCGCGCCGTCGAGGTGCAGGTGCGACGCCCCGGCGTCACGGCGCGCACGATGCGCGGATACATCCCGTAGCGGATGTCGGATGGTGCGCAGAGCGCACCCTACGTCACGTCGCTCGAGCTTAGGCCTTTGACAGCAGTTCGGCGCACGCCGCCACGGCGGCGGCGACGTCGCCGTGGCGCACGTAGAGCGGGTGGAGGCCGAAGCGCATGAGATCGGGCGGGCGGAAGTCGCCGACGATGCCGCTCGCGGCGAGCGCGGCGACGAGCTCGTTGGCGTGTGGATCACGCAACGACACCTGAGCGCCGCGACGCGCGGCTTCGCGGGGCGAAGCGACCTCGACGCCCGCCGGCGCAAGCTCGGCGTCGGCGAGCGCGATGAAGAAGTCGCCGAGGCTCGCCGACCAGCGGCGCACGTCGGCGAGATCGACGCCCTCCCAAGCGTCGAGCGCGGCGTCGAGCGCCGCCATCGACAAGATTGGCGGCGTGCCACAGAGGAAGCGGTCGATGCCCGGCGCCGGACGGTACTCCTCGGCGAACGCGAAGGGCTCGGCGTGGCCGAGCCAGCCCGGCAGCGGCGAGCGCAGCGCACCCTGCAGCGCGCGGCGTATGACGAGGAACGCCGGAGCGCCCGGCCCGCCGCCGAGGAACTTGTAACCGCAGCCGACGGCGAGGTCCACCTCCCCGTCCGCGAGCGCGAGCGGCATGGCGCCGACGCTGTGCGAGACGTCGGCGAGGAGCAGCGCGCCGCGCGCGTGCGCCGCGGTGGCGAGCGCCGCGAGGTCGAAGAGCTCGCCGGTCTTGTAGTCGACGTGCGAGAGCGTGACGACGGCGGTGCGCTCGTCGATCGCCGCCGCGAGGTCGCGCACCGGCACGGTTACGAGCTCGGCGCCGCGCTGCGCCGCGGTCGCGCGCGCCACGTAGAGGTCGGACGGGAAGTTCCCTTCCGGGGCCAGCACGCGGTCGCGCCCTGGCCGCACCGCCAGCGCCGCCGCGAGTAGCTTGAAGAGGTTGACCGAGGTACCGTCGGCCACCGCAACTTCGTCGGCTTCGACGCCAAGAAAAGGCGCGAGCTTCGCCGCAATCCGCCGCGGCAGCTCGATCCAACCGGCCGCCGTCCACGAGCCGATGAGCCCCTCGCCCCATTCGTGCGCGACGACGTGCGCCACGCGCTCGCTCACGCCGCGCGCCAGCGCGCCGAGCGAGTTGCCGTCGAAGTAGCGGACGCCGGGCGGCAGCAGGAAGCGATCGCGGAAGGCGGCGAGCGGATCGTCGCGATCGAGCGCATCCGCATCGGCACGCGTCGGCATCGCAGCGGAGTCTAGCGAGCCCGCATGCAAAGCCCGCTATCGCGAGACCACGAACGCACCGTGGCAACTCACTGGTCGAGATTGCTTCGTCGCTGCGCTCCTCGCAATGACGATCTGCTTTCGTACGTCGTCCCACGGCGAATCGCGCTCCGCACCCGCTGCTAAGATCCCGCTCCGCCGCTCGCGCGGCGCAGCCATGGAAATCCGGCGACCCCGCATCGGCGTGTTCGGCTGGGGCATCGTCGCCCCGCGCTCGCCCAACGTCGAGGCGTTCGAGCGCAACCTCTCGCAGAGCGAGAGCTGGCTCTCCCCCTTCGAGGGCTTCGGGCCCAGCAACTTCCTCGTCGGCACGCCCGAGTTCGACTTCGCCGACTACAAGCCGTGGATCGACGCCCGCTTCGAGCCGCGCAAGTTCGCGCAGCTCGACGACAAGATGGGCCCGAACGCCAAGTACGCCATCGGCGCCTTCATCCAGTCGCTCCAGCAGAACCCCGGCATGGAGGAGCTGCTGCGCGACCTCGGTGCGCAGGCGCACGTCTACGTCTCGACCGGGCTCGGCGACCTGTCGGTGATCTACGAGCTGTCGGTGCACTACCACCACGCGCAGCGGCACTGGGACCGCTTCTGGTGCGGCGAGGCGCACAACCCCGAGCTCGCCGCGTACCGCGCGCTGCCGGCCGGCGAGCGCGCCCGCCGGCGCGAGGAGCTGAGCGCCCCGCCCGATCCCGCCGACCTCGCGCCCGAGGACCCGACGCTCGACGACGCGCTCGACGAGTGGTTCCACTTCTGGATCACGAGGAGCGCGGGCCTTCGCGCCTACCTCGCCGAGGCGCGGCAGATCGAGGCCGAAGGGGTCGGGGCCGACGTCGAGACCTCGAAGGGCAACGTCATCCGCCGCAAGATGGCGGCGCGCAAGAAGCTCAACCAGAGCTACGGCTGCCCGCCCGAGCCGTGGACGAGCGTCGACGCCAAGCTGTTGTGGAACATCCCCAACATCTCGGCGGCGCAGATCTCCATCCTCGGCGGCATCACCGGCCTGGCGATGGCGCCGGTGAGTGCCTGCGCCAGCTTCGGCGTCTGCCTGAAGATGGCGGAGAACGCCATCCGCCTCGGCCAGGCGAAGGCGGTCGTCGTCGGCACCACCGACGGCCCGCCGCACCCGCTCGTCGTCGGCGCCTTCTTCAGCGCGCGCGTGCTCGCCACCCACGGCGAGGTATCGAAGCCGCTCACCGGCATGCGCGGCACCCACGTCGGCGGCGGCTCCTGCGTGTGGATCGTCGGCGACGCCGACTACCTGGTGGCGCAGGGGATGAAGCCGGTCGGGCTCGAGATCCTCGGCGTCGGCACCAGCTCGGACGCCGACCACATCATCACACCGTCGGAAGAGGGGCCGCGCAACGCCATCCTGCAGGCGCTGCGCGAGGCCGGCGTCACGCCGGCGGACGTCACCGCGTGGGACATGCATGCGACGGCGACGCCCGGCGACTGGACCGAGCTGCTCACCGCGCTGTCGGTGTTCCCCGAGGCGAAGGCGATCACGGCGCGCAAGGGCACCTTCGGCCACGGCATGGCGGTCTGCGGCGGCTGGGAGCTGACGGCGCAGCAGCTCGGCGTCGCGCGCGGCCAGCTCCACCCGGTGCACGTGTCGGAAGACGAGCTGCACCCGCTCGTGCAGCCGCACGTCAAGCGGCTGGTGCGCGACGAGCCGGTGGCGATCGACGGCGGCGTCACCGGCAAGATCAGCATGGGCGTGGGCGGCGTCAACTCGTGCGTCATCTGCCGGCCGTGGGACGCGAGCCCGACCGCGACGCAGACGGAAGCGGCGTCGCAGGCCGAGACCGTGTCGCCGGTCTAGCGCGAGAGCGTCACCGCCGCGGCCGCGTGCGGCCGCGCGCCGCCTCGACCCAGACCTTCACCTCCGCCAGGCGCGGCACGTCGCTGCTGGTGCGGTTGCCGAGGGCGCGCAGGCGCGCCGCCAGGGCGGCGGCGTCCTGGCGGCCGAGTGTCGCGACGTCGTGCACGCCGATGGCGATGAGCTGCGCCGCGGCGCGCGTGCCCATACCCTTGTGCAGCGCCAGCGCGGCGTGGCGGGCAGCCGGTGCGAGCTTCGCGGGCGGCACGCGCGCCTCCGCGGCGACCGCGGCGAGACCGCGCCGCGCGACGGCGCGCTCGAGGCGCTCCGGGCTCGGGATGCCGGCGCGCGCGAGGGCGTCGGCGCTGCCGGCGCCGAGCCCCGCGAGCTCGCCGAGCAGCGGCCGCCGCGAGCGCACGGTGTCGACGAGCATGTGGCCGAACACCTGGACGCAGAAGAGCAGCGACAACGCGCCGAGCGCCACGAGCACGACGCGACGCCGCGCGCTGCTGCCCGGCGCCCGCTGGTCGCGCTCCTCACCGTCGCGCCGCGCCTCGACCGGCAGCAGCAGCGACCAGGTCGCGAAGGCGGCGACGGCGAGCGGCGGGAACCCCAGGAAGCCGAGCAGCGGCATCTCGAACAGCTTGAGGCGGTCGAAGAACGGTACGGTGTAGATCCACTTGCAGCGCGCCCAGAAGTTGAGCAGCTCCCACACCAGGCCGGCGAGCAAGCCGCCGGCGAGCAGCTGCAGCAACCGTTGCGGGCGCCCGAGCGAGAGGTCGCGCAGCAGCGACTCGCCGCCGCGACGCCAGTTGACGAGCTCGGGGAGCCAGAGCGTCGCCCCCCACACCAACGGGAACGCCCAGCGCGGCCAGACGAGCGGCGCCACGATCGAGGCGACGGCGAGCGCGCCGACGACGAGCTCGACCCCGATCCCGACTCGCAGCGGTCGCCAGCGCAACCGCTCGCCGAGGCCGAGCACGCGGACCAACTCGGCGTGGACGAAGCAGGCCGGCAGCACGGTGGCGAAGGCGAGCAGCGAGACGAGGAACTGCAGCCGGTCCTCGCGCAGCGTGAAGACGTAATACCAGTTCTCGAGCCGCAGGTTGTACGCCTCATAGAGGTACCAGAACGGCACCGACCAGAAGAGCAACGCGGGAAGCCGACGCCCCTGGGCCGCGATCCACGAGCGGCCGCCGAGCTTCCACACCGCGGCGTCGAGCAACAGCAGCCAGCCGTACCAGGCAAAGAGGTACCAGACGGCGTTCCACCCCGGCACGTCGGCGGCGAGCGTCCAGATCCCGAAGGCGAAGAGCGGCGCCGCGGCGAGCGACCACCAAGGCGCCCGGACGGAAGCAGCGCCGTCGAGCACGGCGGCGATGATAGCGGCGGCTGGCTTCCGCGCTACGGCTCGCAGGCCCCGATCGTGTCGTTGCCCGGCTCGCCGTGGCAGTCGTCGAACCCCGGCCCGCCGTCGAGGCTGTCGTCGCCGGCGTTGCCATGCAGCCCGTCGTCGCCAGCATCCCCGAAGATCGAGTCGTTGCCGCCGCGGCCGTGCAGCACGTCGTCGCCCTCGCCGCCCGAGATCAAGTCGGCTGCCGCGCCGCCCTCCAGGACGTCGTCGTCGGCGCCGCCGTCGAGAACGGTCGGGCCGTCGCCGGCGCGCAGGTGATCGCGGCCGTTGCCGCCGTCGAGCGCGGCAGGCACCTTGACGTCCCGGTTGACGTGCACTTGGTCGTCGCCGTCGCACACGGCGACGCGCAGGCTGCTCACGGCGATGGCGGGGAAGGCTGCCTTGCCCGGCTTGCCGAGGAAGCCCGCTTGCACCTCGACCTCGCTGCCCTTGAGCTGGAGGTTGACGACGTCCTTGAAGTCGGTGCCGACGACCTGGAGCTGGCCGCCGTTGAGACCGGCCCCGGTGACCATGACGTCGACGCTCACGCTGTCGGTGCCGCCGTCGTCGTCGGCCACCGTGAGGGTGACGGTGAAGATGCCGCCGCCGGCGTAGGTGTGGCTCCCGGAGATGGTACCGGTGGTGGGCGTACCGGCCGATCCCGGGGTCTCGCTCACCGTTGCCGGCTCGACGGTGCCGTCGCCCCAGTCGATGGTGGAGTCGTCGAAGTCCTCGACCGTGCCGGCCACGGCGCTGTCGAAGCCGGGATCGCTGAAGTCGGCCGAGACCTCGACCAGGCCGTTCTCCGGCGTGTCCCCGCAATCCTCCGCCGAGTTGGTGCTGCCGGTGATCGTCGGCGCGACGTTGTCGACGGTGTGATCGGTGCTCGCCGAGCCGGTGCCGCCGTCCTTGTCGGTGACGCTCACCTCGACCGTGTAGCCGCCGTTGTCGGCGTAGGTGTGCGCCGGGCCGGTGCAGGTGCTGCCGACGACGCTGCCGGCCACGTCGCCGCCGCCGTCGCCGTAATCCACCGTGCAGGTGAACGGCCCGTCGCTCGTGCCCGGGTCGGTGAAGGTGGCGCTCGCCGTCACCGCGGAGCCCTCGTCAGACGGCTCGGGCGAGACGACCGGGGTGGCTACGGTCGGCGGCACGTTGTTCACCTGATGGCTGGTCGCCTCCGAGTCGGCGCCGCCGTCATCGTCGGTGACCGTCACGGTGACGGTGTAGCTGCCGTCGTCGCCGTAGCTGTGGCTCGGGCCGTTGCAGGTGTTGCCGACGACGCTGCCCGCGACCGCCGGACCGTCGCCGTAATTCACGGTGCAGGTGAAGGTGTCGGGTCCGGGGTCGACGAAGGTGGCGCTCGCGGTCACCGACTGCCCTTCGTTCGAGGGCTCCGGATTCACCGTCGGCGTCGCCACCGTGGGAGGGACGTTGCTGACGTTGACCGTCGCGGTGTCCTCGTCGGAGACGCCGTCGGAGTCGGTGACGCGCAGAGTCACCACGCGCGAGGTCGGGCCGTCGAGGCCGGCGGCGGAGAAGGTGGGTGTGCTGCCCGTCTCGCCCGCTTCGCCGAACACCATGTCGCCGTCCAGGTCCCAGACGTAGGTGAGGGTGTTGCTGGCCTGGTCGGGATCGGAGCTGCCGGTGCCGTCGAGGCCGACGCTGCCCCCCTCGCCGACGTTGTAGGGCCCGCCCGCCTCCGCCGTCGGCGGGCTGTTGCCGTAGTAGACGATGAGCTCGACCGAGTCGAGGTCCACGGTGGGAGAGTTGTTGGTGAAGCGCACGCGGACGTTGCCGGCGTTGAAGTCGGCGGCCGTGAGGGCGGTGCCCCAGACGTCGCCGGCGCCGCCGGCACTCCTCCACACCGTGTTCGAGCAGTTGTTCATCCCGCTGTTGTAGAGCGGGATCGAGCGGGTGGCGCCGATCAGCGCACCGCCGAGCTTGAGCTGCGCGGTGTTGGCGAAGCTGGCGTAGTACTTGATGCGGAACTCGATGCCGGTGATGACCTCGCCGCCGGGGATGCTGAACGCCGGGAAGGTCCAGTCGGCCCAGGCGGTGGGGATCGAGGAGGTCGCGCAGGCGTCGTTCGGCGCGCCCAGCGGCTGGGCGCCGTTCGCATGCGAGGGGTACGGCACCCAGTCGGCATCGCTGTTCACGGCCCAGCTCGAGGCGAACTGAGACTGGCTGAGGGCCGACGACGGCAGCGGCACCAGCGCCAGCAGGGCGCTGAAGCACGCGAAGGCAAGCCAGTGCAGGTGACGGACGCGCAGAGCGGCGCGCTTCGACATGATTGACCCCTCCCAGCACAGGAACGCGCAAACCGTGGATCGCCCGGACCACGTGTCAGCGGCCCTCGCGGCAATACAATCCGCCGCGGCATGGCGTTGTTCCGGCGGAAGTTCCGCCTCACCGCGTGTGCCACGACCGGCGGTTGAGCGGCGAAGATCGGTCCGGGGGACCTCTTCGACCTCATCTCGCCCCTCGTGGCGCCGCCCGCGGGGGGGTCCCCTCGCGGGCAGCGGAGGACCCGGCCGGGTGCTGGTGGGCCCGGAGACCTCCGACGATGCCGGCGTGTATCTGCTCGCAGACGGCGGCCACGGCCGCGCCCTCGTCGCCACCGCCGACTTCATCACCCCGGTCTGCGACGACCCGCGCCGCTTCGGCCGCATCGCTGCCGCCAACGCGCTCTCCGACGTCTATGCGATGGGCGGCCGACCGCTCTTCGCGCTCAACCTCTGCTGCTTCCCCGAGCTGCCCGACGGCGTCGCCGCCGGAATCCTCGGCGGAGCGTCCGACGCGCTGCGCGAAGCGGGCGCGGTTCTACTCGGCGGTCACTCCGTAGTCGACCAGGAGCTCAAGTTCGGGCTGGCGGTCGTCGGCGAGGCCGACGCCGAGCGGCTGCTCACCAACGCCGGCGCCCGCGCCGGCGATCGCCTGCTGCTCACCAAGCCGCTGGGCACCGGCGTGCTGATCAACGCCTTCAAGTTCGACAAGATCGGCGAGCAGGAGATCGAGGAGGCGCTCCTGCAGATGGAACGGCTCAACGCCGACGCTGCGCGGCTGGCGCTCGCGCACGGCGCAACGGCCGCCACCGACGTCACCGGTTTCGGCCTCCTCGGCCACGCCTGGAACGTCGCTCGTGGCTCGCAGGTCGGTCTCCGGTTCGTCTTCGATGCCCTGCCGGCTTACGGCATCTTCGAGCGCCTCGCCAAGGCGGGCGTGACGACCGGCTGCACACGCGCCAACCACGAGAACGTCGCCGACGCCCTGTCGCTGCAGCGGCCGCTCAAGCCGCCGCAGGCCGACCTCCTCGTCGATCCGCAGACCTCCGGCGGATTGCTCATCGCGGCGCCGGCTGAGCGCGCCGACGACCTTCTCGCCGCGCTCCTCGCCGCCGGCCATCGCGCCGCCGTCGTCGGCGAGGTGCTGCCGGGACCGCCGCGGCTCGAAGTCGTCTGACAGCGGGTACCTGCGGCCGCTGTTAGACTTCGACGGCCGCGCCCGTTCCCTGCCTGGCCGCGGTTTTCAAGATGACCGTGTCCACTCTCATCGGCCGTTACGAGGTCATCCGCGAGCTGGGACGCGGCGCCATGGGCACCGTCCACCTGGCGCGCGACACCACGCTCGGCCGGCTGGTGGCGCTCAAGACCTTCCGCACGCCGCACGACGACTCCGATCCCGAAGACTCCGCCATCCGCCGCCGCCGCACGCTGCGCGAGGCGCAGCGCGCCGGCACGCTCTCGCACCCCAACGTCATCACCATCTACGACCTGCTGGAGACGGCGGACGACGTCGAGAGCTTCCACATCGTCATGGAGTACGTCGAGGGGCAGGGCCTCGACACGCGGATGCGGGCGCGCGGCCCGATGAAGCTCGCCGACGCGGTGCCGCTGCTCGACCAGATCGGCGCCGCCCTCGACCACCTGCACGCCCGCGGCATCGTCCACCGCGACGTCAAGCCGGCCAACGTGCTGGTCTCCGACGACGGCCGGGTGAAGATCACCGACTTCGGCATCGCCCGCAACGAGGACGCGGCGGCGACGCTCGACACCGACGTCTACGGCACGCCGCACTACATGGCGCCGGAGCAGATCCAGGGCCGCGCGATCGACGCGCGCACCGACGTCTTCTCGCTCGGCGTGCTGCTCTACGAGATGTTGACCGGCACGCGGCCGTTCCCCGGCAAGACGATCGCCGAGGTGGCGCACCGCATCGTCTACGGCACGCCCGCCGAGCCCGAGGTCAACGGTCACCTGCTGCCGGCGGCGGTACGGGAGGTCCTGCTGCAGGCGCTCGCCAAGGAGCCGGCCGACCGCTTCCCCACCGCCGGCGCGCTGGCGGCGGCGGTGCGCGACCTCGCCGAAGCAACCGGCGACCTCGACCTCGACGCCACCACCGCCTTCCCGCGCTCGCGCTGGCTCGCCGGCGGACCGGCCTCGCGGGCGCCGCTGCCGCGCGCGCCGCTCGTCGCCGCCGCCGCCTTTGCGGTGGTCGCGCTGCTGCTCGCCGGCGCCTACTTCTACGTGCGCTGGCTCGACCCCGGCGAAGTTCCGAGCGCCGAGGCGGAGCTGCAAACGCGACAGATCAGCTACGTGAAGTTGATGACGGCGGCGCGACAGTCCCTCGCCGCCGGCGATGCGCAAGGCGCAGCCGTTCTCGCCGAGGCCGCCGAAGGAATGGCGATCGACCCCGCCGGCGCCCAGCGCCTGCGCGAGGAGGCGCGGCGTCAGGCGGCCACGCAGGGCACGCAGCTCAAGGTGCTCGGCGCGCAGGAAGCGCTCGCCAGCGGCGACTACGACGACGTGGTCGCCACCGCCATCGACCTCTTGCAGACGCAAGAAGGGCACGAGCCGGCGCTCGGCGTGCTGGCTGATGTCAAGGACGCGATGGCGAGGCAGCGCGTGGCGCCGCCGCAGCGCACGCGCGCGGCGGCACCGGTGGCAACCGTCGCGGAGGCGGCAGCCGCCCCAGCGCCGGCTCAACCCGTCCCCACGCCGGTCGTGGACTATGGCGTGCTGCGCATCGAGCTGCGCAGCGACTCGCCGAAAGGCATCTTCGCCGCTTGGGTCGACGGCCACGAGGTGGCACGACAGCCGTTCGAGTTCTACGAGCGCCGCGGCTGGTTCCGCAAGCAGCCGATCCCAGGTGGTTGGGTGAAGGAGCTCACGGCGTGGCGCGGCCCTCACGTCGTCCGCACACTGGTGCAGCGAGAGGGCGAGAGCGCCCACGTCGAGGAGACCGAGATGACGATGGACGCCGGGGCGATGCGCATCCTCGTCGTGCGGCTTCCCGCCGACGGTGCCCCCTCCGTCGAGCTTCGCTGAGCATGGCCGCGCCGCTCGCCGCCAGCTTGACCGCGCCGGCCATTGCCGCAGTCGACGACGCACCAGCAGACGCCGCTTCGTCGTCGCCGATGGTGTCGGTGGTCATCCCCTGCCTCGACGAGGCAGAGACGATCGCCGAGTGCGTGCACAAGGCGTGGCGCGGCATCGCGGCGAGCGGCCTCGCCGGCGAGGTGGTCGTCGTCGACAACGGCTCGACCGACGGCACGCCCGAGCTCGCCGCCGCCGCCGGGGCGCGCGTCGTGCACGAGGCGCGGCGCGGCTACGGCTCGGCCTACCTGCGCGGCTTCCGCGAGGCGCGCGGGCGCTACCTGGTGATGGGCGACGGCGACGGCAGCTACGACTTCGAGGACGTGCCGCGCTTCGTGGCGCCGCTCCACGCCGGCGGCGCCGACTTGGTGATGGGCACGCGGCTCAAGGGCAAGATCCTGCCCGGCGCCATGCCGTGGTCGCACCGCTGGATCGGCAACCCCATCCTCTCCGGCATGCTGCGCCTCTTCTACCGCACGCGGGTCTCCGACTCGCACTGCGGCATGCGCTCGTTCACCCGCGAGGCGCTCGAGCGGATGGCGCTGCGCACGACCGGCATGGAGCTCGCCTCCGAGATCGTCGTCGCCGCGCTGCGCTCGCGGCTGCGGCTCGACGAGATCCCCATCACCTACCACCCGCGCGGCGGCGTCTCCAAGCTCAACGGCCTGCGCGACGCCTGGCGGCACGTGCGCTTCATGCTGCTCTTCTCGCCGTCGCATTTGTTCCTGCTGCCGGGCCTGTTGCTGTGCGCCGCCGGCGTGCTGCTGGTGGCGCTCCTCGCCGGCGGCCCGCGCGAGCTGTTCGGGCGCGTCTGGGACTACCACGCGCTGCTCTTCGGCTGCCTGCTGACGATCCTCGGCTACAACCTGCTGCTCTTCGACGTCTTCGCCAAGAGCTTCTCGATGGCGGCGGGGCTGGCGCGGCCGCGGCAGTGGCTGGGGCGGCTGCTGCGCGCCTTCACGCTCGAGAAGGGCGTGCTGCTCGGCGGGCTCGCCTTCGCCGCCGGCGCCGCGCTCGAGGGGAAGATCTTCGTCGACTGGGTGCGCGGCGGCTATGGGCCGATGATGGCGGTGCGCGGCATCGTCGTCGGCATGACGCTGATGGTGCTCGGCAGCCAGACCGCCTTCGCCTCGTTCCTGCTCGGGCTCACCCAGCTGTCGCGGCAGGACCGCGGCTCGGATGGCGGCTGAAGCCGAGGCCGGCGCGGAAGACGGCGCCGGGACGGGATCGCGAGAAGAGCCATCGCTCGGAGCGGCCGTGATCGACGCGCCGGTCGTTCATAGTGCGACGGGCGCGCCGGCTGCTCGGCCGTCGGCTAGCTCGCTCGCACTCCTCTACGTGCCGTCCCTGCTGCTCGCCGCGGGCGCGTTGCTGCTGGCGCTCCAAGAGCGGCCGCGGTTGCCGGCGTACCGGCAGAAGATCTTCCAGCTCCTCTTCGCGCGCAACGAGCCCGACGGCGCGCTGCTGCTGCTGGCGCTCGTGGTGCTCGCGCCGCTCGTGGCGCGGCTGATGCCAGCGAAGTGGCTGGCGCTGCCGGCACGCATGGCGAGCAAGCGCGTCGCAATCGCCGTCGCGGTCGGTGCAGTGTTGACGCTCGCCGCCGGCGCGGTGCTCGTCTACCAGGCGCGGCCGCTGGCGATGGACGAGCACGCGCCACTCTTCCAGTCGCGTGTCTTCGCGGCCGGCGAGCTGCGCGGCCACGTGCCGCCCGACCTGCTGCCGCGCGTCGTGCCGGCGCGGCTCCTCTTCCCGTTCTTCGCCACCGACCCGACAGCAGGCACGATCGTCTCCACTTACTGGCCGGGGTTCGCGTTGCTGCTCACGCCCTTTTCGCTGCTCGGCGCGCCGTGGCTGCTCAATCCGCTGCTCGCCGGCGCCGCGCTGCTGCTGCTTGCGCTGCTGGCGTGGCGCTGGACGGGCGAGCCGGCCGCGGCAGGTTGGGCGCTGCTCCTTGCCCTCGCCTCGCCGGCGTTCACCGTCAACGCGATCTCGTTCTATCCGTTGACAGCGCACGTCGCACTCAACCTGCTCTGGATGGCGCTGCTCGTAGAAGTGAGCCGCGACATCGCAACGCCAGCGTCGCCGCCGATCACGATGGGCATCACATTGACGAACCGACCGCGGCGTCTGCTCGCCGCCGGTGTCTTCGGCTCGCTCGCCCTCGTGCTGCACAACCCAGTGCCTCACGCCGTCTTCGCGCTTCCTTGGCTCGCCGCCGCTGCTGCGGCGACGCGGCTGGCGCGCGACCGCGTTGGCTCGCGCTCGGCTACGTACCGCTCGTGCTGCTCCTCGGCGCCGGCTGGCTGCCGGTGCGACAAACGATTCGGGACCCCTCGGCCGCTGCTGCTAGCGCCGACGCCGCTAACGGCGTCCTCGCGCTCGCCGCCGACATGGCGGCGCGCGCCTTCGTGCTGCCGAGCCCGGCGCTGCTCTACGCGCGGCTCCAGGCGCTCGTCGAGCTCCTCACCTGGGCGGCGCCGTTCCTGCCCGTGCTGGCGCTCCTCGGCTGGCGCGCCGCGCGCCGCGGCTCGCCGCTGCGTCTCCTCGCCGCCTCGGCCCTCGCCACGATGCTGCTCTACTTCTTCATCCCCTTCGACCAGGGACACGGCTGGGGCTACCGCTACTTCCACCCCGCCTGGTCGGCGCTGCCGCTGCTCGCCGCCGCCGCCCTGGTCGAGCCACGCGCTGCGCGCTGGCGCGCGCCGGTGCTCGCTGCGGCGCTGCTCGCCATCCCCACGATAAACGCGCTGCGGGCAGCGCAGGTCGGCTCCTTCGTCGCCGAGCACCGCGCGCAGCTGCCGCCGATCCCCGAGCGCGGCCGCCACCTCTGCTTCCTGTCGATCGACGGCGGCTCCTACCGCGTCGACCTGCTGCAGAACGATCCCTTCCTGCGCGGCCCGGTGGTCTACCTCGCCAGCGAAGGGTTCGCGCGCTGACGCCGAGCTCGTCGCTCGGCGTTTTCCGCGCGCGACCCTCGTCTCGCGGCGGGCCGACGCCAGCGTCTGGCGCCTGCCCGACTAGCTTCCCGGCACCCGCGCTTCGGTGAGCACCGCTTCCGCCGTGCGCTCGCCGAGCTCGCGGTAGGCATCCCACTGGTCGTCGGTCAGGAACTGGTTGGCCGTCGAGTCGTTGGGGAACGCCGGGTTGCTCTCGGCGTAGCAGCGCACGTCGAGCGGCATCCCCGGCGGCACCGCCGTCTTGAGCAGCAGCAGCCAACTCGCCCGCCGCGGCCAGCCGTCGGCGTAGTTGATCCGCGCCAGCGCCGCGGCGTACGGACCGTTGCGCTTGATCTCCTCCCAGGAGCCGATGGCGGCCGGGTCGAGCCAGGCACGGATCCAAGCGGGAACCTGCCGTCCGCCGACCTCGAACGCCTCCCAGCCGACGGCGCCGTCGGCGCGCAACGGCGCCGGATCGAGCCAGGTGAAGGTGGCGCCGAAGTCGATCTGGCACAGGCGCATCACCTGCGCCACGTCGGCGTAGCGGTAGCAGGGGTCGTAGAGCGCGTCGCTGGCGATGATGAACGGCAGCCGCCGGCGCACCAGCTCGTAGATGCCGGTGGCCTCGAAGTGGCCGCCGTCGCTCAGGTACCAGTAGCGCACCGACGGCCCCTCGAAGTGGCCCCGCCACTCGTCGAGCAGCATCCACTGGGTGCGGAAGATGCGGCTCGGCAGCGCGACGAGGCGCCGCCAGAAGTCGGGCGGGAAGGCGCCGGGGCGCTGGCCGGCGCGGATGCGGCTGTCCCACCAGTAGCCGAGGCGCACGTTGAGCAGGCCGAGGAGCAGCGACAGCGACAGCTTGGTGTTCCTGCCCTGGCCGGTGGTGAAGGCGGCGCCGGAGGTGGCGATCCACTGGCTCAACCGCAGCGGCTCGACCTCGGTTACGTCGACGCCGCGCTTCTTGAGCACGTGGAAGGCGTTGGGGTCGTTCCTCGCCACCAGCGCCCGCACCAGCGCGCTGATGCGGTTCTGCGGGTTCACCGGGTCGGCCCCCCACAGCGAGTGGAAGCGGCGGCCGACGCTGACGCCCTCCGGCCCGACGCACATCGCCATGCCCTTGTCCTGGCGCAGGTGGCGGCCGGAGACGACGTCGGTCGTCTCGTTGACGCAGACGCCGATCAGGTGCAGCGGCCCGCCGTTGTTCTCGGGGTGGTAGGCGCCGAAGGGGAGGTCGTCGTCGGCGTGTGGCACCTGCACCTCGGTGGGCGTGCCGGCGCCGCTCGGGTAGATGCGCTGCGGGTTGCTGGCGCCGAGGAAGGTGCGCGCGATGCGCGCCGCGTAGACCGTCTGCAGCGACGACAGGTTGAGGAAGCCGACGTCGCGCCCGAGCACGAGCGAGACGGCGAACGCCACCAGCGCCAGCCAGAGGCCGACGGTGGTGTCGAAGTCGAACACCCAGTGGACGATGACGTCGAGGGCGAAGAGGAGGAAGGCGAGAAGGCCGAAGGCGATCCACGCCAGGCCGGAGCCGCCGGCAGGCGCGTCTTTCCGCGTCATCGCAGTGACGCGGTCGCGGAAGATGGGCAGGACCACGAGCACCAGGGCCGCCAGGATGACGATCCATGGCCGGCTCCCCGACTGCTCGCCGGCCGTCGCGCGCGCCAGTGAATCGAGCACGACCCAGCCGAGGGCGGCGAGGAGGAGGAACACCGTCACGCCGAGGGCGCGGGTGAGGCGGTTGCGCAGGATGATGCCCTGCTCGAGGCGCGAGGTGCCGGCCGGCATGTCGAGACGCGCCACCTCCGTCCACAGCCAGGAGAGCAGCAGGATGACGAGACCGCCGACGCCCACCGCGACGAGCGGCGGGATGCCGAGCGCCGCCACCGCGCCGGCGAGCAGCACCACCCAGAGCAGAATGCCGAACGCCGCGTAGGGCAACGAGAGCTTGCGCGGCGCCAGCCAGTAGCCGTAGGCGAAGGGCAGCGCGAAGGCGACGACGAGGACGGCGGGCAGCCACCACCAGGGGCTCAACGGCAGCCCGAGGAAGGTGAGCGGCGCCGGGTTCGGCCCCGCGATCCAGCGCAGCAGGCTGAAGAACGCCAGCACCAGCGTGCCGGCGACGAGCTGCACCGCCAGCAGGTTGCGCCAGATGGTGGCGAGGTTCGTCTGCACGTCCGACTCGCCGCCGCCGGCGATGTAGTTGGAGTGCGTGCGCAGCCAGTCGTTCTGCGCCGAGCGGTCGTCCTTCAGCACGCGCTCGACGTAGGCCGGCTTGTCGGCGACGTCAGGAGCGACGCGGGTGAAGAGGCGGCCGAGGAAGCTGCCGATGTAGCCGCCTCCCGAGACGGTGGAGAGGAAGTCGACGCCCCGCAGCCGGCCGCGCCGGGCGAGGGCCTGCAGCACGCCGAGGCCGTAGGTGGCGCTGCGGATGCCGCCGCCGGAGAGGGCGAGGCCGACGGTGTCGGGCGGCAGGACGGCGCGATCGACCGGCGCCGTGATGACCCCGCTGCCGGGGATGGCGGCGATGGCGGGCCCGGCCGCAGTCGCGCGCGCGGTCGCTTCCTCGGCGCCGTAGAGCCGCGCCGCCGGGACGGGCCCGCCCTCGACGCCGGGGACCTCCGCGTAGGGGTGAACGAAGGCCGCCTCTCGGCGCTCACGCACGGCCGCCGCCTCCGCCGCCTCCAGCCGCTCGGGATAGGTGACCGAGTCGATGAGCAGCACGTCGGCCGCCTTCTCCGCCGCCATGAAGATCGGCGTGACGATGAAGTAGCCCGGGATCTCGGGGAAGATCGAGGCGTCGACGACGCGCAGCCGGTCGACGCCGTGGACGCGGAAGCGGCTGTCGAGCACGGCGTCCTTGTCGCGCAGCTCGCTGACGTAAGGCCGCCACGGGTCGGAGCCCATGCGCGCGGTGCCGTTGGCGTGGTGGCCCCACGCCCGGCGGTGCGCCCACTCCTCGATCTGGGCGTCGCTGATCTCCTTGCCCGGATCGATCTCGCGGGAGAGGACCCCGATGTTGTCGTTGACCTCGCGCACCATCTCGACGGCGGCGCGCAGCGCCTCGATGTCCTGCTGCGCGCCCCACGTCCGCTCGCCGGTCTGCGGATCGCGGGCGAAGTAGTGGGTGTCGATCTCCAGCTGCTCGAACGGCGAGGCGGAGCGCAGCCGCACGGTGCCGGCGTTGTGGGTGTAGGCCTTGAGGATCACCCAGCTCCACAGGTTCCAGTGCTTGGGATCGACCGGCGTTCCGGGCGGCAGCTGAACCGGGCTGTAGACCTGGCTCGACCAGCCCCAGTAGTAGCCGCGGAAGGCGGCCGGCACGCCGAAGACGAAGAGGTCCGCCTCGGGACGCTGCGGCTTGTGGGGCCCTTCGCTGTTGTGGCCGGAGCGGGCGAGGAAGGCGATGGCGCCGCCGTTGGTCGAGTAGAGGCCGCCGCCCGTCTCCAGCCACTCCTTGCGCTGCGGATCGGTGGGGTCGTCGGGCTGCAGGCTGGTGCCGATGAGGACCTTGAAGTCCTTCTTGACCTCGCTGATGACCGGGATCTCGTAGCGGTCCTGCAGGTTCTTGCCCACGCCCGGCAGCGCGATCGCTTCGGCGTCGATCCGCTTGCCGTCGCGGTCGCGCAGCCCGTCGATGCCGTGCTTGGAGAGCTCCGCCGGGTCGCCGATGCCGGAGAGCATCAAGAGCTGCGGCGTGTTGTAGGTGCCGCCCGAGAGGATCACCTCGCCGCGAGAAAAGAACTGCCGCCGCGGCGCCCCTTGCGAGCCCTGCGCGGACGACAACGGGCTCGCCTGGTAGAGGTTTTCGCCGATGGCGACCTCGACGCCGATGGCGCGCGGCACCGGCTTGCGCGGCTCGCCTCCCTCGCTGCCGTCGTCGTCGCCGCGGCCGGCGGCGAAGAGGACGCGCGTCGCCAGCGCGCAGGTGACGACGACCAGGTTGCCGGGGTGCTCGCGCGCGGTCTCGAGCACCCACTCGCGCACACCGGTGCGGCGGCTGCCGTCGGTGCCGAGCGGGATGAACTTGAGGTTGACGTTGGCCGCCGCCGGCCAGTCGCGGCGGAAGTTGGGGTCGAGGAAGCGGACGAAGGTGAGGCTGACGATCGCCTTCAAGAAGCGCAGCCAGTTGCCGTCCTTCTTGAGGATCCACAGGATGGCGCCGAGCAGGACGCGGAGGAAGGTCCAGTCGGTCTTGACGATGGTGGCGATGAGCAGCGGCGAGATGAAGCTCGTCTTCTGCCAGCCGTCCATCCCGTGGCCGCCGTTGTCGAGCACGTCGCTGGGGTTCAAGTAAGCGACGACGCGGCGCCACCATGCCGCGATCTGGCCCAGGGTCTTGCGGAAGGCCGACTGGTACGCCTTGTAGTAGAGGATCTTCTCGAGCAGCGCGAAGTAGCCCTGCATCTGGTCCGGCTGCCAGCTGGGGTCGCCGGTGAGCTGGGCGACGCGCTCCCAGTCGAGGTCGTTGGGCTTGACGACGATCATCGCGTGGTGGGCCGTGCAGCCGCCCACCCCCGATGCGCGCGGATAGAAGATGCCGCCCTTGCCGCCCGTCTTGGGCCAGTTGGGCGGCGGCGTCACCGACGGGTCCATGTCGCGGTCGTACTTGGGGTCCTGCTGCTGCTCGTCGGTGTCGGCGAAGTGGCGGACCGAGAACTCCCACGCCATCGGCTTGGTCTCGGAGGCCGCCGCGTAGTAGACCGGGACCTCGTACGCCTCGCGCAGCTTGGCCTGGAGCGCCGTCGCCGCGACGACCGTTCCGCACTCGGAATCCACCGCGGCGACGTCGGCGCCGGCTTCGAGCACCAGCACGCGCTTGCCGGCGCGCGCGAGCCGCGCCGCCAGCGGACCGCCGCCGGCGCCGCAGCCGACGATGACGTAGTCGAAGGGCGTGCGGTCGGGGTCCGCCGCCTGCTCCAGCAGGTCGCGAATGGAGGCCGCCTCGGCGCCCATGGCTAGAGGGTCCTCAGGAAGGCCTTGACCTGATGCTTCTCTTCGTCGGTCAGGTTCTCCGCGAACCAGTGCCCGCGGTCAAGCACGAAGTCGGGGCACTTGCTGGCCTTGAGCATCGGCAGCGCCGCCTCGCGCTCGAAGGCCTTCAGCGCCTCGGCCCCTTGCAGGTCGTCACGATGGATGACGAGCACGCCGCGCAGCAGGCCGGAGACGCCGCCGATGAGGTCGCCCACCGGTGCCTCCGGGTTGATGTTCCACAGCAGGTTGATCGTCATGCCGATGGGGAACTTGCCGAAGTTGATGCCGCCGAGGTGCCCGTTGACGAAGGCGCGGATGCCGATGCCGGCGAGGAGGATCAGCGCCGCGAAGGCGCCGAGCAGCACCTTGGGCAGCTTCGGCGACTGCGCCGCCAGGTAGAGCCAGATGGTGAGCGCCAGCGCCACGAAGAGGAGCGGCAGCAGCCAGAGCTGCCAGTAGATCCTCCCGACGCCGGTGATGACGAGGACGATGGCGAGCAGCAGCCCGACGAGCAGGAAGATGAAGCCCGCCCAGCGCGGCGGCCCGAAGATGGCGATGAGCAACAGCAGCACGAAGAGCAGCACCCACAGCCAGAAGGTGAGGAAGCCGGTCAGGAAGTTGCCGAGCACGCCGACGAGGATCGGCCGGATGAAGCCGGGCTGGAAGATGAGGCTGGTGTCGGAGGTGGCGCGGTAGATGAAGCCGGGGTCGTGCCCGGCGAGGTCGGGCCGGCGCCAGCGCATGTCGCCGTCGTGGTGGTTGGCGTCGGGCCGCCGCTTCTCCTTCCACAGCAGCTTGTCGATGGCGTCGTCGAACGCCGCCAGGCGTCCCTTCACCGACGGGTCGTTGTTGAAGAGGCCGAGCGTGTTGTTGTGCAGCAGCGGCGAGGTGGCCCAGACGCTGATCAAGCTCGCCGGCCGGTAGTAGCCGGGACCGCCCTCGGGCGGGAAGTACTGGTCGTTGTTGCCCCAGGCATCGGGCTTCTCGTCCGACCACGGGTTGTAGAAGTGCACCGCGCCCACCGCCGGCAGCGCCTTGTAGGTGTCGGAGGAGAAGTTGTCCCACATCTGGCCGCGCATGGCGTTGGTGGCCACGGCGCGCCCCGAGTTGGTGCCGACGAGGGTGATCGGGACGCGGATGTCGGTGGAGAGGAAGTTGTCCTTGATGAAGGGGTCCGTGAGCCCGCTCCCCTCGCCGGCCAGCGTCTCGATGCGGGCGCGGTAATCCTGGAAGGCGGGGCTCTGGCGGAACGCCTCCCAGTCGGCGAAAGTCTGCGGCAGCGTGTAGATGGCGGGGCCGCCGGCCGGCGGCGGGCCCTTGGTCGTCCAGTCGGGCGAGAAGTGGAGGCCGAAGCCGTTCGGCTGCTTGCTCGAGTGGCAGATCGCGCAGTTGCGCAGGAAGACCTTCCGCCCCTGCGTCGCCAGCCCCGCCTCGGCGTTGACGATCGCCGCCCCGCCGGGCGCGTGGGCGAGCTTCATCGCGGTGGTGATGGGGACGTTCCCCTGGTTGACGCTCTTTTGCGTGAAGAAGCCGCCGAGGTAGGGGATGCGGTAGTCGTCGCCGACGTTCCAGAACACCGAGTTCTTGAGCAGCGTCTGCACGTTGAAGGGACGCTGCGGCTTGAAGCCGATGATGGCGTTGTGGCAGCGGAACCACTCTTCGGGGAAGGTGCCGATGTTGATGTAGACGCGCGACAGGGCGCCGAAGACGCCGACGCTGTCGGAGCCGTCGAGCAGCACGCGCGGCGTGTGGCGCGGGTTGGTCTGCTGCGTCGGATCCTCGACCGTCGGGATGAGCAGGTTGTTGTCGCCCTGCTTCTCGGGCGGGTTGAGCGCGGCGCGTTGGAGACGCGCCGGCATGTCCCAGATGTTGGTGATGGTGTTGGCGTTGTTGATCTGGTCGGTCGACACCAGTGAGGTATCGATCGTTCCCGGCTGCTGGCTGTTGAGGAACTGGTAGAGCGCGTTGTTGGGGCGTGTCAGGTTGGCGTTCGCCGCGACCGCCCGCCAGTACTGGTTGCCGACGATGCTCGACATGTTGGCCCACTCCGGCCGCTCGGGGTCGGCGGGCGGGTTGAGCGGATGGTGCGAGATGTGGCAGAAGCCGCACGACAGGCTGGGGCGGAAGGGGCGCACCAGCTTGGGGTCGGCGGCGACGCGGTAGTCCTCGTAGTAGGCGTCGCCCCCGTCGACGACGACCTGCTGCCAGTACTTGCGGGCGCGGGCTGCGTCCTGGGTGGCGCCGAAGAAGTCGGGGTTGGGCATCAGCCGCAGGCCGACGATGCCGCTCGGGTAGCCGTAGACGTCGTAGTCGAGGCCGTCCTTGGGCAGCCGCGAGCGCACCCAGTCGTAGAGCTTCTGGTCGCCGGCCTTGAACAGCGGATAGGGCGGGCGGTGCGGGTCGACCGGCGGCCCCTGCTGCAGCTTGCCGGTCTTGGGGTCGATGTCCCACGGCGGCTGCTTGAGGATGATCTTGTCGCCGTCGGCCTCGTCGAGGTAGAGGCCGAGGATGCGGCGGTCAGGGTTGGTCTGCGGTTTCATCCCCGGCTGGTTGATGAGGCCGGCGGTGGCGAAGCGCTGGTAGCGCTTGCGGGAGTCGAGAAGGATGAGGAAGTCGGTGAGGCCAAAGCCGTCCTCCTGGAGCCAGTTCCAGAAGGCTTCGTTCCCCTCGCCCCAGAGGATCCAGGTGTTCTGGCCGCGGATGCCGTTGCGCCCGCCGTTGACGAGGGCGAGGCCCTTGCCTGGCGGGTCTTCGATCTGGCCCTGCGCATCGGCCCAGTTGAAGGGCTGCAGCTGGCCGTCGGGGCCGACGACCATGTCGACCTCGCTGAAGACGTTGCGCGGCTCGGCGGGGAAGCAGTACTTGGTGCGCTTGGTGATCGGCGTGCCGCCGAACGTCACGCCGCCCTTGGGCTCGTCGAAGGGCGCGTTCGGGTCGGGCTTCTCCCAGCCCTTCTGCGAGTCCGGCACGTGGCTCGCCGCCGGGTAGTTGTTCTCGGCGGCGTTCGCCTTGGCGCACGCCCACGCCACGAGCGGCAGGGCGGCGACGACGAGCAGGGTGAGGACGGTCGAGGCGTGGCGGGCGGCGAGGATCCGGCGGAGGCTCGGGCTTCTCATCGATCTCCCTCTCCAGTCGCGAGTGATTCGACGCACATCCCGGTTCAGTAGATCCAGATCGCGAAGCGCCACGGGCCAGCCCCGGCGCGCGGGCTGGCGACCCTGGCTCCCACCCCCTGCGAAGCTTGTGAGGCTCGTCCCTTTAGACGGACGCGGCGGGACGAATTCCCCCGGCTCACCCGCTCCCTCGCCCGGCCGCGACTCGTCGTTGGACCGACGCTATCGCAGGAGGCCGGCGAAGAAGGGCGCCGCGAGCTCGCGGAACCAGCGCGCGACCTCCTCGGGCGGCGCCGTGCGGCGGGCCTGGATGCGCCGCCGCTTGCGCAGCATGCGCGGCGCGCCGCGGAGCGCATCGCCCCAGGCGCGGAGGAGGATGGCGGCGAGACGCGGCGCGGGCACGTTCGCGCGGAGCTTCCCCGCCGGCCCGCGCCGGGCGAGCAGGCCGACGAGGAGCACGAGCGGACGCAGCAGCGAGAGCAGGAGCGCCCGCGCGGCGTACCAGCTTGGGTAGTTCTTGAGCACGTTCCAGATCGTGTTGCGGCTGGTCTGGTAGGCGAGGAGCTCGGAGTACTGCCCTGCGGTGCCGCCGCGATGGTGATAGACGACGGCCTCGGGCGCGTAGACGCAGCTCCAGCCGCGCAGCCGCGCGCGCCAGCCCAGGTCGAGCTCCTCGCAATAGAGGCGGAAGTCCTCGTCGAACCACTCGCCTTCGGGCGACACGTCTTCGAGCAGCTCGCGGGCGTAGAAAGCGGCGGCGCCGTAGGGGCAGAAGGTCTCCTTCGGCAGGAGGATCTCGTCGACGCCGCGGCCGTTGCCCTCGAGCTTGCCGAAGCCGTCGAGGGTGAGGAGCTGGCCGGTGCCGTCGAGAGTGGTGCCGTCGACGCCGAGCACGACGCGCGCGGCAGCCATGCCGATGCGAGGCGCCTCGTCGTCGTCGCCGTCGGCTGGCGGCGTCACGGTGGCCGGCGTCGTCGCGGCGGCGAGCGCCGCGAGGGCGCCGGGCGCGACGCGCGTGTCGTTGTTGAGCACCAGCACGCCGTCGCATGCACGATCGAGGGCGCGGCGGATGCCGACGTTGTAGCCGTGCGAAAAGCCGGTGTTGTGCGGCAGCACCAACACCTCGGCGGTGGGGAGCGCGGTGCGTGCCGCCTCCGCCGAGCCGTCGGCGGAGCCGTTGTCGACGACGACGACGACCGGCTCCTCGCCGCCGGCAACGAGGCTCTCCAAGCATTCGACGAGGAGCTGCCGGCGGTCGTGGTTGACGATGACGACGCCGATCTTCATGAGCGGAAAAACGCCGGCGCCCCGCTCAGCGCAGCGCCGTGGCGTGTCGACGGCGGTGGCGCCGGCTCGAGCTCGAAGTAGAGCTCGTTGGCGGGCAGCATCCAGCAGAGGAAGCGCTCGTAGAAGAGCGGCACGCGGTTGATCAGCCAGGTGAGCAGGCGCCCGTTCACGCGGCGGCGCGCGTTGTTGATCCAGTAGAAGCGGATCTCGCGCTTGCGGATGCGAAAGCGCAGCGGCGTGTAGAAGTTGTAGTCGCCGTCGTCGGCGAAGTAGTCGAAGCTGTGGTAGCCGAAAAAGCGGCGATGCGTCGGGTCGGTGAAGGATCCGAAGAAGGAGAGGTGGGGCACGAAGTGGCGCAGCCGCCCGCCCGGCGCGCAGACGCGGTGCATCTCCCCCATGAGCGGCACGAAGCGGTCGACGTGCTCGAGGACGTGCGACGAGAAGATCTCGTCGAAGGCGCCGTCGCGAAACGGCAGCGGCGACTCGAGGTCGAGGACGACGTCGACGCCAGGGAGCGGCACGCGGTCGACGTTGACGTAGCCGGGGCGGACGTCGCGGCCGCAGCCTAGGTGGAGCTTGCGAGGGCGAGAGGGTTCGGCAGCGATGTAGCGGATGATACGCGGCGTGCCGATGGACTCGACGCGAAGGCCGTGGCGCCGTCTGCGAGCCGCGCTGCCGTGGCTGCTCGGCATCGCGATCCTCGGGTGGCTGCTGTGGCGCGTGCCGGTGGATGCGGTGGTTGCGGCGCTCGCTGCCGGACCGTGGGTGGCGCTGACGGCGTACGTCGCCTTCGAGCTGGTGACGGTGTTGCTCGTCGACGCCTGGGCGACCGAGGTGACGTTGCGGCAGTGCGGCGGGTCGCCGCCGTTTCGGCAGGTGTTGGCGATGCGGGGGGCGACGTACTTGCTCAACCTCGTGCACTTCGGGGCGGGGCAAGGCGCCTTCGGGTGGTACCTGGCGAAGGCGGGGCGCGGCGGGTGGGGCGCCGGTGGGGCGCTGGTGGTGATGTTGGTGACGCAAGGCGTGGCGCTGATCGTCGTGTTGACGGCGGGGCTGCTGCTCGCGCCGGCCTGGCTGGCGCGGCGGGCGTTGCCGTTGGCGGCACTGGCGCTCGTCGGCGTGGCGGCTTACCTGGCGATGATCGCGCTCCGGCCCAAGTGGGCTCAGCGGATGCCGCTGTTGCGGCCGCTGCTCGTCGCGGGGTTGCGCGGGCACCTGGTCGCCGTGGCGGCGCGAGTGCCGCACATGGTCGTGCTGGTGCTGCTCAACTGGGGGATCTTGCGGGTGTGGGGGATGCCGGTGCCGCTGCGGTTCGGGCTCGCGGTGTGGCCGATCCTGCTGCTGGTGAGCGCGCTGCCGATCACGCCGTCGGGGCTGGGCACGGTGCAGGCGATGCAGGTGGCGCTGTTCGCGCCGTGGGCGGCAGGGAGCGACGTCGCCGCGAAGCAAGGCTCGGTGCTCGCGTTGACGATCGCCGCCTACGCGCTCGCGCTCCTCATGCAGGCGGCGATCGGTGCGCTCTCGTTGCGCGTGCTGCGGCGCGAGCTCGGCGAGCCGGTCGACGCCGCTACTCGATCCTGAACGCGACCTGCGGCGGGATCGAGGTGGCGCGCCGCGCCGGGCCGAGCACGGCCAGCAGCGCAGCGAGCACGAAGACGGCGCCCACCGCCGAGTAGGTCAGCGGGTCGGTCGGCGGCGTGGCGAAGAGGAAGCGCACGACCAGGCGGCTGAAGGCCAGCGCCCCACCGATACCGAGCACGAGCCCCACCGCGACGAGCAGGAACCCTTCGCCGAGCACGAGCCGGAGCACCGAGCCGCGCGAGGCGCCGAGCGCCATGCGCACCCCGAGCTCACGCGTGCGCTGCGTGACCGAGGTGCCGACGACGCCGGCGATGCCGGCCAGCGTCACCAGCAGAGCGACGGCGGCGAAGGCGCCGAGGAGCGCCGCGGTGAGCTGCGGCGTGGCGAGCTGGCCGCGACGCAGCTCGTCGACGGTCTGCAGCTCCTCCACCGGGCTCTTGGGGTCGACGCCGTGCACGGCCGAGCGGATCGCCGGCGCCAGGTCGCGCGGATCGCCGGCGGCGCGCGCCATGATGCGGCCGGCGAAGCCGCCCGTCTGCCGGTAGGTGAGGTAGACCTGCGGCGGCACCACCTGGTCGGGACCGTAGAGCTGGAAGTCGGCGACGATGCCGACGACGGTGATCCACGGGTCCTGCCCCGGCGGCGGCTGCCCGCCGTCGAAGAGGAAGCGTGATCCGATCGGCGGCCGCCCGCGCCAGAGCCGCGCCAGCGACTGGTTGATCACCGCCACCGACGGCGTGCCGGCGTCGTCGGCGGGGCGGAAGGCGCGGCCGGAGAGCACCGGGATGCCGAGGGTCTCGAAGTAGCCGTCGCTGGCGACGTTGGGATCGATCTGCAGCGTGGTGCCGTCCTCGCCCTTGCCGTCGTCGAGGCGGATCGTCACCACCCCGGGCTGGATGTTGGAGAGCGGCACGGCCGTCGTCACCGCCGCCGACTGCACGCCCGGCGCGGCGCGCAGCCGCTCGAGGATCTGCGACGTGATCCGCAACGCGTCGTTCTGGTTGACGCTGGTGAAGTTGCCGAAGTAGGAGCCGCTCATCACCCGCTCGCCGTCGTAGCCGAGCTCGACCGTCGAGAGACGATGGAAGCTGCGCAGCAAGAGCGCCGCTCCGACGAGCAGCACGAAGGAGACGGCCACCTGCGCCACCACCAGGCCGGCGCGCAGGCGCTGGCGGGGAGCGCCGCCTCCCGACTGCGCCGTCCCTTCTCGTAGTGAGGGCATCAGGTTGCGCCGCGCCACCAGCGCCGGCGCCGAGCCGAAGACGAGGCCGGTCAGGAGCGACACGACGACGGTGAAGGCGAGCACGCGGCCGTCGATCGCCACCTCGCCGGTGCGCGCCGTGAAGCGCGCGACGAAGCCGACGAGCATCTCCTGCGACAGCCAGGCGAGGCCGACGCCCAGCGCGCCGCCAGCGAGCGCCACCAGCACGTTCTCGGTGAGGAGCTGCGCCAGCAGACGCCCGCGGCCGGCGCCCATGGCGCTGCGCAGCGCCAGCTCGCGGCGCCGCCGTGCCGTGCGCGCGATCGACAGGTTGGCGACGTTGGCGCAAGCGATGAGCAGCACCAGCAGCGTGGTGCCGGCGAGCGCCAGCAGGAGCGGCCGCGCACCGCTCACCAGCGTCTCGCGTAGCGGCTGGATGCGGCCGGCGAGGTCGCGCGCTTGGCGGTAGTCCTGCGGGTGCTCCTTGGCGAAGGTCGCCGAGACCGTGGTGACCTGCGACGACGCCTGCTCGAAAGTGGCCTGCGGCGCCAGCCGTCCGAAGACGGTGAGCGCGGCGAAGGAGCGGAAGCCGCCGGGCAGGGTCTGCCCCGCCTGGTCGCGGAAGGGGCAGGCCGAGGTCGGCATGTAGACGTCGTTCCGGCGCGGGTACTGCGGGTAGGCGGGCAGCACGCCGACGATCGTGTGCGGGCGATCGTTCATCTCCACCACCTGGCCGACGATGCGCGGGTCGCCGCCGAACTTCTGCTGCCAGTACTCGTTGCCGAGGATGAGCACGGCCTCGGCGCCGTGGTCGTCGTCGCCGTCGACGAAGCCGCGGCCGTGGAGCGGTTTGACGCCGAGCACGTCGAAGAAGTTGGCGGAGACGACGCCGGTGTCGACGCGGTCGGGCTCGCCGCGGTCGAGCAGGGTGAACGACATGCCGTGGTACTCGACGAGGTCGCGCAGCGCGGTGAGCCGCTCGCGATAGGCGCCGAGCTCGGGGATCGAGACGCCGGCGCTGGTGAGCCCCGCCGCCGGCGCCGCCTGTTGCACGAGCATCAGGCGCTCGCCGTCGCGGAACGGCAGCGGCCGCAGCAGCACGCCGTGGATGACGGAGAACATCGCCGTGTTGGCGCCGATGCCGAGCGCCAGCACGCCGACGGCGGCGCAGGTGTAGCCGGCCGAGCGGCGCAGCGTACGCAGGCCGAAGCGGGAGTCCTGGAGCAGCGCCTCCCAGCGGGAGCGGCGGTGCTTGGCGGGGCGTTCGGAGGCCGAAGGGTTTAGTGGGATCATCGTCGTGTCCTCGCTACACGCCTGAACTGCGAGCCGATGGTCACGGTACGGCCGGCGGCCTCGGAAGTTCTAGAACGCGCGGGACGAGGGTGGAATGGACGGCGCGGCGCGGCGCTAACGAAGAGCGTGTGTAGTCGAGCGGTGTGACTTCGGCCGGCGGTGGCGAGCGGGGCCGCGGGGCGCCGCCGCGGGCCACGGCTCGCTACATCGATAGTCAGGCGGAGGCGCTCGCCTCGCTTTGCGGGCGCGCAGGGCTGCCGCTGTCCGTGGCGGACCCGCCGCGGCGCCCGCAAAGAGGGCCCGCCACGGCGCCCCGCGGCCCCGCCCGCCACCGCCTCCGCTGGTGAACGTGGGGAAGAGCCGGCGGCAGGTTCCGTCGAGCGCGAACCGGCCCGCGTGGGTGGTGCGGAAGCAACCAACTGGGGGCGGCGCCGTACCAGCGTGCATGGGTAGCGTCGCGAGCGGCACTTCGGCGTCGGCAAATCTCGGGGCCGGGCAGTTCTACGGCCGCGCGGCGAGCCGGCGCAGCGAGTCAGGGCTGGTGCTGTCGGAGGTGCGGCATGGCGAGGGCAAATCGCTTCCCGCCCACGACCATCAGGCGCCGGGCTTCTACCTGCTCGTCGCCGGCGAGTATCGGGAGTGGGTCGGGCCGCGCACGCTGGATTACCGGCCCGGCTCCGCCGCCTTCCACCCGGCTGCGTTCCGTCATCGCGATGCGATCGGCGCGTCCGGCGCGCACTTCTTCATCGTCGAGCTGAGCGGCGCGCTGCTGGCCCGCGTGGAGCCGCTGCTGCCGGCCGAGCCGCGGCTCGACTCCGGCGGACTGATGGCGGCGCTGGCGGCGAGGCTGCGCGACGAGCTCGGCGCCGAAGATCCCGCCGCGGAGTTGGCGCGCGACGGCATCGCCTGCGAGCTGGTCGCGGCGCTCAGCCGTTACGGGAACGGCGATCGTGCGCCCGCGTGGCTGATGCGCGCAGACGAAGCACTGCGCGGGGCGCTCGATCGCCGCTGGTCGCTCCACGAGCTGGCGACAACCGCCGGACGTGCACCCGGCGCGGCTCGCGCGCGGCTTCCGCCGCAGCTACGGCGAGAGCGTCGGCGAGCGGCTGCGGCGCTTACGGCTGGACGCCGCGCGCGCCGCTCTCGAGCGGCCGGGCAGCGATCTCGCCGACGTGGCGCAGGAGTGCGGCTTCGCCGACCAGAGCCACTTGACGCGCGCTTTTCGCAAAGCCTTCGGCGTCACGCCCGGGGCGTTCCGGCGACGTCGCGGATTCTCGGCGTAAGCGTCAGAAGTTAGTGCAGTGGTGGCGAGCACGGGCGCCCCAACCGTCATTGCGAGGAGCGCAGCGACGAAGCAATCTCGACCATCGAGATCGCCACGGCCGCTTCGCGGCCTCGCGATGACGGAATCGCTCGACGCCGCTCCCGTTCCACGACCGTCGCGTTGCTTCAAGACTCTTGTTGCTCGGGTGCGGCACGATTCGTCTCGGCCGCGGCAGCCGCGGCGAGGAGGAACCACGTGAGATCGCGCACTGTCTTGACCGCAGGTCTGGCCATCGCCGCCTTCGCAACCACAGCCGACGCAGCGCCCGCTGCCAAGGGCAAGCCCACCGCGGTTGCCGTCGCCGCCAGCAACACGGCGCCCGCGCCACCGTTGCGCGCGCCCGCCGGCCGACCGATCCGGGTCGCCTTTGCCATCAGCCAGAGCTCGAACGTCATCGACATGGCCGGCCCGTGGGAGGTGTTCCAGGACACCGTCGCGCCGGGCGGCGACGACGCCTTCACGCTCTTCACCGTTGCCGCCAGCCGCTCGCCGGTGCGCCTCACCGGCGGGCTGCACGTCGTCCCCGACCACACCTTCGCCGACGCGCCGCAGCCGGACGTCGTGGTGGTGCCGGCAATGCGCGCCAGCCCGGAGCTGCACGCGTGGCTGCGGCGCGTCGCGCCGCGCGTCGACGTGTTGATGTCGGTGTGCACCGGCGCCTTCCAGCTCGCCGCCGCCGGCTTGCTCGACGGGCTGCCGGCGACGACGCACCACGACTTCTGGGACTCCTTCGCCAGCCGCCACCCGCGCGTGCTGCTGCGGCGGGGCGACCGCTTCGTCGAGTCCTCGCCGCGGCTCGCCACGGCGGGCGGCCTCACCTCCGGCATCGACCTCGCGCTGCGCGTCGTCGAGCGCTACTTCGGCCGCGACGCCGCGAAGCGCACCGCCGCTTACATGGAGTACCGCAGCCCGTACCTCGAGTGACGTCCGACGTCGCGCACCTTCTTCGCCGCGCGATCGCGAGCTGGCCGCGGCTCGCGCTGCTCGCGCGGTGCCGCGGCCTCACTTCTCCTCGTGGTACTCCTCTTCGGTGTTGACCGCCCACAGGTTGGACTTGTCGGCGCGGCCGGCGATCATGTTGTCGACGGCGGTCATCGCGGCGAGGATCGAGTGGTCCTGGTTGTTGTAGCGGTGCATGCCGTTGCGGCCGACGAGGAAGAGGTTCTCGAAGCCGTCGACCCACTGCGCGTAGCTCGTCGAAGCGGTCGTAGGTGCCGAAGTAGGCCGGGTAGGTCTTCGGCATGCGCAGCACGGTGCCGTCGCGCACCGCCGCGGGCTCGGCGATGCCGATGCGCGCGAGCTCCGTCTTCGCCAGCTCGATCAGCTCGGCGTCGGAGCGCGACCACAGGCTCGTCGCCCTCGTCGCAGAAGTACTCGAGCCCGACCCAGACCTTGCTCGGGTCGGCGACCATCCAGGGGCTCCAGTTGTTGAAGATCTGGAGGCGCCCCACCAGCACGTCGGGCTCCTGGATGTAGATCCAGTTGTCGCGTATCAGGCTGCCGTCGGGCTCGGCGAGGAGCAGCCGGTCGAGCAGCAGGCCGACGGTGACGAAGTCGCGGTAGACGAGCCCGTCGGCGATCGCGGCGCACCTCGGCGGGCACCGGCGCGTCGAGCGCGCGCACCAGCTCGCGAATGGGCATCGTCGAGAACACCCAGTCGGCCTCCCGGCGCTCGACGGCGCCGCTCTCGAGGTGGCGGGCGCGCACGGCGACGACGCGGTCGCCGCTCGTCTCCAGCGCCTCGACGCGCCAGCCGGTGAGCACCTGGCCGCCCTTCTCGCGCACCGCGCGCGCCACCTCGTCCCACATCTGGCCGGGGCCGAGCTTGGGGTAGAGGAACTGCTCGATGAGCGAGGTCTCCGTCTCCTTCTGTGCGACGTCTCCGGCGCGGCGCCGGCCGGTCAAGCCACGAACGGTCGAGCGCGCGAAGTGCGCCAGCGCCTTGGCGATCGACAGTCCCTTGACGCGCTGCGCGCCCCAGGCGGCGCTGATCTCGCTCGCAGGGCGTGCCCCACACCTTCTCGGTGTAGTCCTTGAAGAAGGTGCGGTAGAGCTCGCGGCCGAAGCGGTTGACGAAGAACTGCTCGAGGTTCTCCTCCGGCCGGATGGGGAACGCCGCCGCGCGCAGGTAGGAGAAGCCGATGCGCACGCTGCGCCAGAGGCCGAGCTTGCGCAGGGTGTCGGGCGAGAGCCGGATCGGGTAGTCGAAGAGCTTGCGCCGGTGGTAGATGCGCGAGCGGCGCGGCCGCAGCAGCATGACGCGGTCCTCGCGCTCGGGGTCGGGGCCGTCGCCGTCCGCCGTCGACCGTTGCGCCACCGGTTCTGGTAGGCGATGCGAGTCTGGCGCGCGCCGTCGCCGTCGTTGCGGCAGCGCCTGCAGCGGCAGGAAGCGCAGCCACCACTCCATCACCCGGTCGCTCTTCGAGAAGAAGCGGTGGCCGCCGATGTCGATGCGGTTGCCGCGGTAGCAGACGGTGCGGGCGATGCCGCCCATGTGCTCGCTCGCCTCGAGCACCACCGGCACGATGTCCGTCCGCTCGAGCAGCTCGTGCGCTGCCGCCAGGCCGGCCGGGCCGGCGCCGATGATCACTGCGGTCTGCGGCATCGCGGGGCGCTAAGGGTAGCGATGCGGGCCCGTCGCTGCAACGACGCGCGGCACAACGCACGGGAAGCGCACGCGGCGCCGCGCCGGCGATCTCGCGGCGCGGCAGGCGGGCCGCTGGTAGGCTGCCCCACCCGGATGAAGGACGCCAAGCCAGCGCGGTGGGCGGCGCCGCTCGCGGCGGCGGCGCTCACCGTCGCCTTCGTCGCCCTCTGGTGGAACCGCTTCCTCGGCGTCACCACCGACGGCTGGTTCCCGCTCTACGCCCACCAGCTGCTGGCGGGCAAGCTCCCCTATCGCGACTTCTACCTGGTCGTGCCGCCGCTGCACGTCTTCGAGGTCGCCGGCGCGATGCACGTCTTCGGCGAGAAGCTGGCCGTCCTCCGGCTGCTGGCGATGCTCCAGCGCGCGATCGCTGCCGGCATCCTCTGTCGCTGGCTGCAACCCACCTACGGCGCACCGGTCGCGCTGGTGAGCGCGCTGGCGACGGTGGTCGCGGGGTCGGCCGACCCGGCCGACACGCTGCTGTCGTACCACTTCGACGCCGCGCTGCTGGCGATCCTCGCCGGCTGGCTGGCGAGCCGTGCGCTCGACGTCAATGGCGCGATGCCGGCGCGGCGCGGCATCGCCGCCGCTGCCGGTGCCGGCGTCTTCGCCGCTTGCGCTGCGCTGGTCAAGCAGACCGTCGGTGGCGGCTGCTTGCTGCTGCTGGCCGTCGCGCTCGCGGTGCTGAGTCCGCGCGGGGCGCGCGGCCGGAACGTCGTCGCGTTCGCCGGCGGGGCCGCGGTGCCGCTCGTCGCGTTCGGCGTCTGGCTCACGGCTCACGGCTTGACGGGCGAGTTCCTCGACGCGGTGCTCGGGCGCGGCGCCGGCAGCAAGGGACCGTTGCCGCTGGTGCTGCTGCGCCCCTTCACCGGCGGCTTCACCGAGCCCGCGTGGAGGCAAGCCGCCGCATGGGCGCTGGCCGTTGCGATCCTCGTCGTGTGGGTGCGGCGTCGCGCCGCGGCGCTCACCGCCGAGCGCGAGCCGCACCGCCTCGCCTTTGTCGCCGCGCTCGGCGCGCTGCTGGCGCTGGTCGTCGCCGCCGCCTGGCCCGAGCAGCGCTTCCTGCGCTGGATCGCGATCTACGGCACCGCCCTCGCCGCCTTCGGCATCGCCGCCGCCCTCGCCTGGCGCGGCCGGCGCGGCGAGCTCTCGCCGCGCGATCGTCAGCGCCTGCTGCTCGCCGCCTTCGGCGCCGCGTGCTGGTATCTCTTCGGCCTCTCGTGGGGGCTGTGGGAGCTGATGCTGGTGCCGGGGCTCGCGTTCGCCCTTGCCGAGGCGCTGCCGCGTCCCTCGCCGGACGGCAACGGCAGGGCGGTGACCGCCGTCGTGCTGGCTGCGGCGGTGCTCCTCGTCGTCACGACGACGGTCGACAAGCTGCGCAACCCCTACGCCTGGGGCGAGTGGGTCGAGCCGCCGACGAGCACTGCCGTCGTGCCCGCCCGTGAGCCGTTCCTGCGCGGCTTGCGCCTCTCGCCCTCGACCGCCGACTTCGTCGGCGAGGTCACGCAGCTCGTGACTCGCTACTCGCGGCCCGACGAGCCGGTGCTGGTGTTCCCCCACCTGGCGATCGTCTACCTCCTCGCGCAGCGCGAGCCGGCGACCTTCGCCTACGCGCACTGGTTCGACATGACGCCGGACTGGGTGGCGCGGCGCGACGCGCAACGGCTGGCCGCACAGCCGCCGGCGGTCATCGTCGTCTACGAGATCAGCCGCGGGACCTGGCTGCGTCAAGAGTCGATCTACCGCGGCGGCGCGCTCGCCGGCCAGCGGCAGCTGCGCGACGCGCTGCAGCGCCTGACCGCGAGCGACCTCTACGGCAGGGTCGCCGAGCTGCGCGCGCCGACGACCGGCAACCCCGTCACGGTGTGGGCACGCCGTGACCGCATCCCGTCGTCTCCACCGTGAGCGAGCGGCCGCCTTCCGACGCGAGCGCAGCGCCGGCGAGCGAGCGCCGCGAGCGTCTCGTCGAGCTGGGGCTGCTCGCCGTGCTCGGCGTCGTCCTCGCGCTGCTCGAATGGCGGCACCCGTACTACTTCCTCCAGGACGACAACCGCACCGCCCAGCTCGGCCTCTTCGCCCACGCGACGCGGGCGCTGCTCGCCGGCGAGCTGCCGCTCTACAACCCGCACCAGTTCCTCGGCATGCCGTCGTTTGCGGTCGGCTCGGTGGCCTTCCTCTACCCGCCCGTCTACGCCGCGGTGCTCGCCAGCCAAGGACTGTTCGGCCATCCCGACGCGGCGATCGACCTGCTGGTGGCCCTCCACCTAGCCGTCGGCCTCGTCGGCATGAGCCGGCTGCTGCGCGGCCTCGGCGTGTCGCGCGCCGGTGCGGCCTTCGGCGCGCTGACCTGGCCGCTGAGCAGCATGGTGATCTACACCGCCGACTCGTGGTGGAACGTCGTCGGCGTCGTCGCCTTCCTGCCGTGGATCCTCCACTTCGCGCTGCGCACGGTGCGCGGCGAGGGCGGCCGCGGCACCTTCGCCGCGCTGGTCGTCGCGCGCGCGCTGCTGCTCTACCTGGGTCAGGTGCAGCTCTTCGTCTACGCCGTCTGCTTCGAGCTGCTCTGCGTGCTGCTTGCGGCGCCCGCGGCGGCCGGGCGGCGATCGCCGACCGATGCCGAGGCGGCTCGGCCGCTACGCGCTCGGCCTCTACGTCAGCGCCGCGCTGGCGCTGCCGCTGGTGGAGCCGCTCTGGGAGCACGCGGCGCGCTCGCAGGACCGGGCGGCCACCCTCGAGCGCGGCGCCTTCGCCGAAGGCGGTTACGACGTGGTCGCGTGGCTGCGCGGCGCCGTCGATCCATACCGTGACGACCCGCTGCCAGGCACGCCGATCGAGTACTCGCTCGATCGCCTGTTCTTCTTCCTCTCCTTCACCGGCCACGCCACGCTGCTGCTGCTCGCCTGGCTGCACGTACGCGGCTCGCACGCGCTGCGCGTCCCCGCCCGCGCCTTCGCCGTGCCGTTCGCGGTCGCGTTCCTGTGGACGACCGGCAGCCTCGACCGCCTGCTCTACCTGCTGCCGGTGCTCAACCGCTTCCGCTGGCCGTTCCGCGTCAACCTCTTCGTCGTCTTCTTCCTCGTCGTCCTCGCCGCCGCAGCGTTGCCGGCCGTGGTAAGCGCCTGCTCGCGGCGTTGGGGCGTCCGTGCCGCGCGGGCAGTCGTGGCCGTCGTGCTCGCCGTACAAGTCGGCGAGCTCGCCGAGCTCTACTTACGGCACCCGCAGCGCAGCTACAACTTCCTGCCCCATCGCGAGCGAGCCGCCGCTCGTCGAGCCGCTCGCCGCCGAGCTCGCGAACGGCCGCGTCGTGTCGCTCGGCTTCCACGACCGCGATCCGTACGGCGCGGCGCAGCTCGCGCTACGACTACGCCTCGTTGTGGGGCCTCTTCCAGTACTCCGGCTATGCCAACCTGCTGTCGACGCGACAGCTGCGTCACATCCCCGGCCTGCGCAACACCGAGCTCCACCGCCCCAGCCACGACGGCGTCTTCCGGCCCCGCGAGGTGCCGTTCGCCTACTTCCGCGACTGGGGGATCGCGTGGTACGTGGTGGGCAGGAACCACTCCACGCCTGAAGAGACGTCCTACTACCAACGGCTCCTCGCGGCGCAGGGGATGCGCCTCGTCACCGAAGACGCACGCCGCATCGTCTTCCACGACCCGCGCGCGCTGCCGCTCGCCGCCGTCGTCGGCAACCCCGTACCCGTAGCGCTGCGCACCGGCGGCAGCTCGCTCGAAGCACGCCTCCCGCCCAGCGATCGGCCGCGCCAGCTGCACCTCTGCTTCCTACGGCTGCCCGGCATGACCGCCCGCGCCGACGACGGCCGTCCGCTGCGCCTCCTCGCCGACCCGCTGGAGCGCGTCGTCGTCGAGGTGCCCACCGGCGTCGGGCGCGTGCGCGTCGTCTACCGCGAGCCGGCGCTCGCGCGCGGCCTCCGCGACGCAGCGCTGCTGCTCGCGCTGCCGCTGCTCGTTTGGCTTCCCATGCAACTGCGGCGGCGCAAGGCCCCGCGCTAGAATCCCGCGCGCTGTGCACAGAGATCGCGCTCGGCGGGCGGCACGATGACGCGCGTCGCCGTCCTGGGCCTCGGCTACTGGGGGCCCAACCTGGTGCGCAACTTCCACGGCAACGACGGCGCCCGCCTGCGCTTCGTCTGCGACGCGCGCCCCGAGCGCGCCGCGGCGATGGCGCGCGCCTACCCCGGCAGCGAGGCGGCGACCGACGCGCTGGCGACGGTGGCGCACCCTGAGGTCGACGCGGTGGCGGTGGCGACTCCCGTCGACACCCACTACCCGCTCGCCAAGGCCGCCATCGAGGCCGGCAAGCACGTGCTGATCGAGAAGCCGCTCGCCGCCTGCCGCGAGCACGCCGAGGAGCTCATCGACCTCGCGCGGCGCCGCGGCGTCGTGCTGATGGTCGACCACGTCTTCCTCTACACGCCGGCGGTGCGCAAGATCAAGGAGATCGTCGACCAGGGCGAGCTCGGCCCGCTCTACTTCATCAACAGCGTGCGGGTGAACCTCGGCCAGTTCCAGAACGACGTCAACGTGGTGTGGGACCTGGCGCCGCACGACCTCGCCATCGTCGACTACCTGGTCGGCCGCTTGCCGCGCAGCATCTCGGTCTTCGGCGCCGCCCACAAGCACCGCCGGCTCGAGGACGTCGCCTACGTCAACCTCGACTTCGGCGACGGTTTGATCGCCGGCTTCCACGTCAGCTGGCTGTCGCCGATCAAGGTGCGGCAGATGACGATCGGCGGCGCCGACCGCTGCCTGGTCTACAACGACGTCGACCCGGTGGAGAAGATCAAGGTCTACGACAGCAGCGTGCACGTGCACGAGCCGGCCGACCTCGAAGACCGGCGGCGGCTGCTCGTCGACTACCGCTCGGGCGACGTCTGGTCGCCGCACGTCGGCCGCGGCGAGGCGCTGCAGGAGGTGGTGGCGCACTTCCTCGACTGCATCAGCAACGGCAGCACGCCGATGACCGACGGCGCCGCCGGGCTGCGCGTCGTGCGCATCCTCGAGGCGGCGCAGCAGAGCATCAAGGCGCAGGGCGGGCGCATCACGCTGTGAGCGCGCCGGACTTCTGCCGCATCGCGCCCGACGTGCGGCTCGGCAAGGACGTGCAGCTCTTCGGCTTCGTCAACCTCTACGGCTGCACGATCGGCGACGAGACGAAGATCGGCACCTTCGTCGAGATCCAGAAAGGCGTCACCGTCGGCAGGCGCTGCAAGATCTCGAGCCACTCGTTCCTCTGCGAGGGCGTAACGATCGAGGACGAGTGCTTCATCGGCCACGGCGTGCTGTTCATCAACGACAAGTACCCGGCGGCGACGACGGCGGCCGGCGAGCTGCAGACGGCGCGCGACTGGCAGGTGGTGCCGACGCGGGTCGGCCGCTGCGCCTCGATCGGCTCGGGCGCGGTGGTGCTGTGCGGCGTCACCATCGGCGAGGGCGCCATGGTCGGCGCCGGCGCCGTGGTCACCCGCGACGTGCCCGCGGGGGCGGTCGTCGCCGGGGTGCCGGCGCGGGCGCTGCTGCGGGCGGCGGGTGCCGCGGAGCGCGGCGAGGAGCCGGCCGTTGAGTGAGTCGCTGCGCGTCAAGCGCGCCCTCGTCACCGGCGGCTGCGGCTTCATCGGCTCGACGATCGTCGATCAGTTGCTGCGCGACGAAGGGATCGCCGAGGTGGTCGTCCTCGACGACCTCTCGCGCGGCACGCTGCTCAACCTCGAGGAGGCGCAGGCGAGCGGCCGCGTGCGCCTGGTGCGCCAGGACATCCGCGACGCTGCCGCCCTTCGCCCCTGGTTCGACGGCATCGACGTCGTCTTCCACCAGGCGGCCCTGCGCATCACCGCCTGCGCCGACGACTGGCGCGCCTGCCAGGAGGTGATCGTCGACGGCACCTTCAATGTCGTCGAGGCCTGCGTGCAGGCCGGCGTGTCGCGGCTGGTGGCGGCGAGCACCGCGTCGGTGTACGGGATGGCGGACGACTTCCCCACGCCCGAGACGCACCACGGCTACAACAACCGCACCCTCTACGGCGCCGCCAAGATCGCCAACGAAGCGCTGCTGCGCGCCGTGCACGAGATGAGCGGCTTGTCGTACGTGGCCCTTCGCTACTTCAACGTCTACGGCCCGCGCATGGACGTCTTCGGCAAGTACACCGAGGTGCTGGTGCGCTGGCTCGAATGCCTCGACCGCGGCGAGCGGCCGAAGGTGTTCGGCGATGGCAGCCAGACGATGGACTTCGTCTTCGTCGAGGACGTGGCGCGCTGCAACGTGCTGGCAGCGAAGAGCACGGTGAGTGACGAGGTGTTCAACGTCGCCTCCGGCGTCGAGACGAGCCTCCTCGGCCTGCTGCGCGCGCTGCTCGCGGTGACTGGGCATGGTGAAGTCGAACCGGAACACTTGCCGGAGCGCAGCGTCAATCCCGTGCCGCGTCGGCTCGCCTCCACCGAGAAGGCGCGCGAGATGCTCGGCTTCGAGGCGCAGGTGCCGCTCGACGAGGGGCTGCGCCGCCTGGTCGATTGGCGCCGCGCGGTGCTCGCGCGCGGCCAGGCAGCGCACTACGACCCCGCCGCGGCCGGCGCCGCGCAGCGGGTCTCGCCGTGACCTGGATGCGGCCGCGATGATTCCGATCACCCGGCCGCACCTCGGCGCCGAGGAGGAGGCGGCGGTCGCCGCCGTGCTGCGCAGCGGCTGGCTGACCCAGGGCCCGCGGGTGGCGGAGTTCGAGCAGGTGGTCGCAGCGCAGTGCGGCGCCGCACACGCGGTGGCGGTCGCCAACTGCACGGTGGCGCTCCACCTGGCGCTGCTCGCCGCCGGCGTCGGGCCGGGGGACGAGGTGGTGGTGCCGTCGCTGAGCTTCATCGCCACCGCCAACGCGGTGCGCCACTGCGGCGCGCGGCCGACCTTCGCCGAGGTCGACCCGCGCACCTTCAACCTCGACCCGGCGGCGGCGGAGGCCGCCATCGGGCCGCGCACGCGCGCCATCCTCGTCGTCCACCAGATCGGCCTGCCCGCCGACCTCGACGCCTTCCACGAGATCGGCCGGCGGCGCGGCGTGCGCATCGTCGAGGACGCCGCCTGCGCGCTCGGCTCGTCGTATCGCGGCCAGCCGATCGGCGGCCACTCGGAGCTGGTTTGCTTCTCGTTCCACCCGCGCAAGGTGATCTCGACCGGCGAGGGCGGGATGATCGCGACCTCCGACGGCGAGCTCGCGAAGCGGCTGCGGCTGCTGCGCCACCATGGCATGGACGTGCCCGACACGGCGCGGCACGGCGCGACCGAGCTGGTGATCGAGAGCTACCTCTGCGTCGGCTACAACTATCGGCTCACCGACCTGCAGGCCGCCGTCGGCATCGAGCAGATGCGCCGCCTCCCCGAGCTGGTGGCACGTCGCCGCGCCCTCGCCGCCCGCTACGGCGCGGCGCTTGCCGCCCATCCGTGGCTGCGGCCACCGCACGTGCCCGACTACGCCGCGCCCAACTTCCAGAGCTACGCGGTGACGCTGGCCGACGAGGCGCCGCTCGACCGCGACGAGCTGCTGCGCTTCCTGCTCGGCCACGGCGTGGCGGCGAAGCCGGGGGTGATGACGGCTCATCGTGAGCCGGCCTACCTCGACGAGGGGTGGAGCCTGCCCGCGAGCGAGCGCGCCAGCGACCGCTCGCTGTTGCTGCCGCTGTTCCCGGATCTGGCCACCGACGATCAGGACCGCATCGTGGCGCTGCTCTTCGAGGCGGGACGGCGATGACTTGGCTGATCTTCGGCGCCGGCGCCCAAGGGCGGCTCACGCTCGAGCTGCTGCGTGCGCGCGGCGGCGAGGACGAGGTGCTGCTCGTCGACGACGATCCGTCGCGGCATGGCGAGCTCGTCGACGGCGTGACGGTCGTCGGGCGCGAGGAGCTCGGGACGCTGGAGAGCGGGGATGACGCGCTCGCCGTCGTCGCCGTCGGCGACAACCGCGCGCGGCTGCGCATCGCCGCCGAGCTGGCCGAGGCGGGAGCCCGCTTCGGCACCCTCGTCCACCCGTCGGCTGTGGTGGCATCGAGCGCTACGGTCGACGAAGGCTCGGTCGTCTTCGCCGGCGCGGTGGTGCAGAGCCGGGCGCAGGTCGGCGCGCACGTCATCGTCAACAGCGGCGCCATCGTCGAGCACGACTGCACGATCGAGGACGGCGCCTCACTCTCGCCCGGATGCTGCATGGGCGGACGGGTCCACGTCGGCGCCGGCGCGTTCGTCGGCGTCGGCGCGACGCTCTGCCCGCGCGTCGTTGTCGGCGCCGGCGCCATCGTCGGCGCCGGCGCCGTCGTCACGGCCGACGTGCCGCCGGACAGCCTCGTCTACGGCGTGCCGGCGCGGGTGGTGCGCGCCGTCGACCCGGAGCGCGACTGGGAGCGGCTGCGGTGAGCGCGACGAAGGCGAGCAGTGATCCGCGCGCGAGCGACTCGCCGGCGGCCGGCCGGCAGCTCTTCGACCACATCCCGCTGCTGCGCCCCTGGCTCGGCGAGGAGGAGGTCGAGGCGGTGCGCCGCGTCATCCTCTCCGGCTGGATCACCCAGGGTCCGGTGGTGGCCGAGCTCGAGCGCGCCGTCGCCTCCTTCGTCGGCGCGCAGCACGGCGTCGCCACCAACGCGGCGACCTCGGCGCTCCACCTCGCGCTGCTCACCTCGGGCGTGGAGCCGGGCGACGAGGTGATCTGCCCGGCGACGACGTGCATGGCGACCGCCAACGCCATCGTCATGGCCGGCGCGGTACCGGTCTTCGCCGACGTCGACGCCGACACCTTCAACCTCGACGTCGCGCACGCCGAGACGCTCGTCGGGCCGCGCACGCGGGCGCTCATGGTGGTGCACCAGATCGGACTGCCGGCAGAGATCGACCGCTGCGAAGAGCTCGCCCGCCGCCGCGGACTGGTGGTGATCGAGGACGCCGCGACGGCGCTCGGCGCGCGCTTCCGCGGCGAGTCCCTCGGCGCGCGCGGCAACCCGACCTGCTACAGCTTCCACCCGCGCAAGATGATCACCACCGGCGAGGGCGGCATGCTGGTGACGGCCGACGAGCAGCAGGCGGAGCGGGCGCGGGCGCTGCGCGCCACCGGCGCCTCGATCTCCGACCTCGTGCGCCACCGCGCCCGTGGCGTCTTGCAGCAGACCTACGACGAAGCGGGCTTCAACTACCGCCTCACCGACATGCAGGCGGCGGTGGGGCTGGTGCAGCTCGGCCGCCTGCCCGAGATGCTGCGGCTGCGGCGCGAGCAGGCGGCGCGCTACGACGCGCTGCTCGCCGGCGTCGACGAGGTGCAGACTCCGGTGGTGCCGCCGCACGTCGAGCCCTGCTGGTCGTCGTACTGCATCAAGCTGCGGCCGTCGGCGCGGCGCACGGTCGACGAGCTCGTCGAGCACATGGCGGCGCGCGGCATCTCCTGCCGCCGCGGCATCCCGCCGCTCTACAAGGAGCCCGTCTTCGCCGTGCGGCGGCCGGAATTGCGCTTGCCGGGCAGCGAAGAGGTCGAGCGCACGACGATGTTCCTGCCCATCTTCCCCGGCCTGCGCGAGGAAGAGCAGGAGGTGGTGGCGGCGACGCTGCGAGCAGGTCTCGTCGCCGCGTGAGCGCCGACGAGCAGGCGCCGCCGCCGCTCACCGTCGTGCTGCCGGTTTACGACGAGCGGGCGAGCCTGGAGCCGGCGCTCGAGCGCTACCGCCGGGCACTCGTCGAGCAGGGGCTCGCCGATGCCGAGCTGCTGGTCGTCGACGACGGCTCGCACGACGGTTCCGGCGAGCTCGCTGAGGCGCTGGCGGCCGCGTGGGCGACCAGCGTGGCGCCGGCGCCGAGAGCGGCGTCGCTCCCGAGCGGCGGCGTACCGCATTCGAGCGACGCCTCGTTGGCGAGCGACCCGCGACTGACGAACGACGCGTCACCGGCGAGCACGGTGCCGCGCCTACGCGTGCTGCGACACCCGGTGAACCGCGGCCAGGTGGCGGCGCTGCGCACCGGCTTCGCCGCGGCACGCGGGACGGTCGTCACCCACAACGGCATCGACCTGCCGTTCGCGCCCGAGCGGACGAGCGAGGCTCTGGCGCCGTTTGCGTCCGGCGCCGACGTGGTGGTGGTCGAGCGCGCCAACCGCGGCGGCAACGGCGCGTGGCGCGTCGTCGTGAGCTGGGGCAACGCCCTCGCCTGGAAGCTGCTCTTCGGCTCGCCCTTCGCTGACCACAACTTCGTGCAGCTCTTCCGCCGCGAGGTGCTGGCGGCGCTGCCGGTCGTCTCGCGCGGCGTCAACACGGTGACGGCCGAGCTGCTGCTGCGCGCGCACTGGGCTGGCTATCGCGTGGTGCGGATGCGCGTGCCGTACGAGCAGCGGCGGGCGGGCAAGAGCAGCATCCGGCCGCGCGCGGTGCTGCGTGCCGTCAAGGAAGTCGTACGGCTGCGGCTGCTGCTCCGCCGTCGCGATGCCATCGCAGCCACGACCGCTGCCGAGCCGCGGCGCGGCGGAGCCTGAGCGCGAGTGAGCGACCTCGCGCTCGTCGCCGTCGTCGTCGCCTGCCTCCTCGCCGCCGCGTGGCGTCCCGGCTGGCTCGACGCCGTAGAGCGCGGTCTTCTCACCTTGCTGCGGCGCCCACGCGCAGGGTGGCCGTGGCTCGCCGGGCTGGGGATCGTCGCGTTCCTGGGGCAGCTGGCCGTCGCGTCGCTGGTGGGATTTCCCGAGCCGCGCCTCCACGACGACTTCAGCCAGCTCCTCGCCGCCGACACCTTCGCGCGCGGGCGGCTCACCAATCCCACACACCCGTTGTGGCGGCACTTCGAGACCTTCCACGTCCTGGTGCAGCCGACCTACGCCTCGAAGTATCCGCCCGCGCAGGGTCTCGTATTGGCGCTCGGCGTACGGCTGGGGAATCCGTTGTTCGGCGTCTGGCTCGGCGGCGCCCTCTTCTGCGTTGCCACGGCGTGGGCGCTCGGCGGCTGGCTGCGGCAGCCGTGGGCACGGTTGGGCGGCGTACTCAGCGCCTGCACGCTGGTCGTCGCGAGCCCTTGGAGCCACCAGTACTCCGGCGGCTTCGTCGCCGCCACCGGCGGCGCGCTGTTGTTCGGCGCCGCGGCGCGCCTCCTGCGCCACGCCAGAGTGCGCGACGGCATCGTTCTCGGCGCCGGCCTCGCCATCCTCGCCGCGAGCCGGCCATGGGAAGGGCTGGTCGTCGCCGTCGTCGCGCTCGCGCCGGTGGCGTGGCAGATGATGCGCGCGGAGGAGCAGCGCCTACGGTTCGCGCGCGCCGCTGCTGCCGCAGCGCTCGTCCTCGTTGCCGCCGGAGGCTGGCTGGGCTGGTACCAGTGGCGCGTCACCGGCAGCCCGTGGACGATGCCCTACCGCGTCTACGACGAGCGCTACGCGACGGTCCCGGTCTTCCTCTGGGAGTCGCCGCGCACGGTCGAGCCTTCGCCGCACCCGGTCGTCGCCTCCTACTTCCGCGACTTCGAGGGCAATGAGTGGCGGCGGCAGCACACGCTCGGCGGCTGGGCGCGCGCGGCCGCCGAGAAGACATCGCGCCTGTGGGTCTTCTATTTCGGCACCGCCGGGACCATTGCTCTCGCCGGCTTGCCGTGGGCGCTGCGACGGCGAGGGCCGCGTTGGGCGCTGGCTGGCCTCGGCGCTCTGCTCCTGAGCCAACTCGTCATCCTCCCCAGCCGTCCGCACTACGTCGCGCCGGGGGCGTGCCTCGTCATCCTGCTCGTCGTCGAAGGCTGGCGACAGCTGCGGTTCTGGCGACGCCGCCCGCCTCTTACCGCCGGCGCCAACCGCTTCGGCTCACGGCTCGGCGCCCGTCTCGCCACGACGCTCATCATCGCCCTTGTCGCCGTGGTGCCGCTACGCGCGCGAGCGCTGCGCGTCGACCGCCTCGACTGGCACCTGCACCGCGCCATGCTGCAGCGGCGGCTCGAACAGATGTCCGAACCCCAGCTCGTCCTCGTGCGCTACGGCCCCGCCCACGATCCGGGTGCCGAATGGGTGTACAACGATGCCGATCTCTTCGGCACGCGCGTTCTGTGGGCGCGCTCGATGAGCCTCGAGGAAGACTGCCGGCTGCTCGTCCACGAGCGCAAGCGCGAGGCCTCGCTGCTCGACGTCGTCGAGGACCTCACGACGCCGCGATTGACGCCTTATCCGCGCGCTGCGTGCGTCGGGCTCGCCGACTGACTCGCAAACACCACTTGCCTCCCCTCGACGCGCCAGGGCTCGCCGAGCAGCCGCCGCAGCGCCTCCGGGTAGGCCTGGTGCTCCTGCTCGAGGATGCGCGCCGCGAGCGTCGCCTCGTCGTCGCCCTCGCGCACCGGTACCGTGCGCTGCACGACGATGGGGCCGCTGTCGAGCCCCTCGTCGACGAAGTGCACCGTGCAGCCCGACACCTTGACGCCGTGCGCGAGCGCCTGCCGCTGCGCGTGCAGGCCGGGGAACGCCGGCAGCAGGCTGGGGTGGATGTTGAGCACGCGCTGCGGGTAGGCGCGCAGGAAGCGCGGCGACAGCAGGCGCATGAAGCCGGCGAGGCAGACCCACTCGACGCGGTGCGCGGCGAGGGCGGCGAGGATCGCCTCCTCCTGCGCCTCGCGGTGCGGAAAGTCGGCGGCAAGCAGACAAGCCGTGGCGAGGCCGAGCTCGCGTGCGCGCACGAGCCCAGGCGCCTCGGCGACGTTGGTCGCCACCAGCGCGATCTGCGCCGGCAGCTCGCCGCGCCCGATCGCCGCCTGCAGCGCGAGGAAGTTGCTGCCGCGGCCGGAGAGCAGGATGCCGAGCCGCGCCGGTGCCGGCGCGCCGGCCGTCGTTTGCTCGTGACCGGGCCCGCCGCTCTCGTCGGCGGTCTTCGCTTCCGCTGCCGCCGGGCCCTCCACCACTAGTCGACGTACTCCACGCCCGGCTCTCCGTCGACTACTTCGCCGATGACGACGCCTGGACTCTCAACGCGCTCGAGGTGCGCCAGCACCTCGTCGCGCGCGTCAGACGCCACCACCAGCACCATGCCGATGCCGAGGTTGAACACGCGCCGCATCTCGTCGACAGCGACGCCGCCGCGCTCGCCGAGCAACCGGAAGAGCGGCGGAACCGTCCAACCCGAGCTGTGGATGCGCGCCCGGCAACCTGCCGGCAGGCTTCGCGGGACGTTGTCGGTCAGGCCGCCGCCGGTGATGTGCGCCATGGCATGCAGGCCCGGATCGCCGAGCAGTCCGAGTAGCGGCTCCAGATACGACTTGTGCGGCGCGAGCAGCGCCTCGCGCACGGTTGACATCTCGCCCTGCTCACCAGCGGGACGCGGCAGCGGATCGTCGATCGCGAGCCCGAGCTGGTCGAAGAGCACCCGCCGCGCCAGCGAGTAGCCGTTGGTGTGCAGCCCCGCCGAGGCGAGGCCGACGAGCAGGTCGCCCGGCCGCACGCGCGCCGGGCCGAGCAGCCGGTCGCGCTCGACCAGGCCGACGATGAAGCCGACGAGCTCGTAGTCGCCGGGCTGGTAGAAGCCGGGCATCTCCGCCGTCTCGCCGCCGAGGAGGGCGCAGCCGTTCTCGCGGCAGCCGGCGGCGACCCCTTCGACGAGCGCCACCACCTGCGTCGGCTCGAGCACGCCCGCCCCCACGTAGTCGAGGAAGAAGAGCGGCCGCGCGCCCTGCACCAGGATGTCGTTGACGCAGTGGTTGACGAGGTCGCGGCCGACGGTCGAGAAGTCGCCCGCCATCTTCGCCACCATCAGCTTGGTGCCGACGCCGTCGGCGGAAGCCACCAGCACCGGCTCGCGAAGATCGCGGCCGAGGGCGAAGAGGCCGCCGAAGCCGCCCAGCTCCGAGAGCACGCCCGGCACCGCCGTCGCGGCGACGAGCTGCTTGATGCGCGAGAGCGCGCGGTCCTGGGCGTCGATGTCGACGCCGGCGCGGCGGTAGGCGTCGCCGGCCGCCGGCTCCGTCTCCGCCCCGGCTTCCGCCGCGCGCGCGTGCGCCTCCATCTCCACCGCGTCGCGCGTCACGCCTCGATCCCCCTCACGCCGCGCCCGCCTTCACCGCGACCGTCCCGCTTCACTCGTATGCCATTTATTCGCCGCCTTCGGCGCGGATGGGGAAGAGCAGCTGCTGGCTCGCGTCCTCGCCCGCCATCGGCACCCGGTACTGGCCGGTCCAGCAGGCGGTGCAGTAGCTGTCGCGCGGGCCGGAGACGGCGCGCAGCATGCCGTCGAGCGACAGGTAGGCCAAGCTGTCCGCCTCGACGAAGCTCCGGATGTCCTCGATCGGCAGGTTGGCGGCGATCAGCTCGTCGCGGGTCGGCGTGTCGATGCCGTAGCGACAGGGCCACGCCGTCGGCGGCGAGGAGATGCGCAGGTGCACCTCGCGCGGCGCCGGCGTCCTTGAGCATGCGCACGATCTTCTTCGAGGTGGTGCCGCGCACGATGGAGTCGTCGAGCAGCACGACGCGCTTGCCGGCGATCACCTCGCGCACCGGGTTGAGCTTCACCTTGACGCCGAAGTGGCGGATCGAGCTCTTCGGCTCGATGAAGGTGCGGCCGACGTAGTGGTTGCGGATCAAGCCGAACTCGAACGGCAGCCCCGACTCGCGGGCGTAGCCGAGCGCCGCGAAGACGCCGCTGTCGGGCACCGGGCAGACGAGGTCGGCGTCGGCGGGCGCCTCGCGCGCCAGCTGGGCGCCGAGGCGGCGGCGCACCTCCGACACCGCGTCGCCGAACACCGTGCTGTCGGGGCGCGCGAAGTAGACGTGCTCGAAGATGCAGCGCGTCGGCTCGGGCACCTGCGGCAGCCGGTAGCTCTCGAAGCGGCCCTCGTGCGCCACCACCACCTCGCCGGGCTCGAGCTCGCGCACCGTCGAGGCGCCGATCAGGTCGAAGGCGCATCCTTCGGAGGCGAAGCAGGGGCTGCCGCGCTGGCCGTCGACCCCCGCCGCGTCGCCGAGGAGCAGCGGCCGGAAGCCCCACGGGTCGCGCGCGGCGATCACCCCTTCGCGGCTGATGAGCAGCAGCGAGTAGGCGCCGCGCACCTTCTCGAGCGCGAGCATCAACGACTCGACGACGCTCTGCCGCGGCTCGCGCGCCATCAGGTGGAGGATCACCTCGGTGTCGGACGTCGTCTGGAAGATGGCGCCGTCGTGCTCCAGCCGGTGGCGCGCCTCGACGGCGTTGACGAGGTTGCCGTTGTGGACGATGCCGAGCGGGCCCATCGAGGTGTTGACGACGATCGGCTGCGCGTTGGCGAGCACCGAAGAGCCGGCCGTCGAGTAGCGGGTGTGGCCGATGGCCGAGGGGCCGGGCAGCCGCTTCAACACCGGCTCCTCGAAGATCTCGGCCGCCTCGCCCATGCCGCGCTCGACGTGCATGCGCGCGCCGTCCCAGGAGACGATGCCGGCGCTCTCCTGCCCGCGGTGCTGGAGGGCGTAGAGGCCGAGATAGGCGAAGTTCGCCGCGTCCTCGCGGGCGTCGATGCCGAAGATGCCGCACATGGTGGTGGGGTGCCCTGGTTCGGAAGACCTCGGCCGAGGCTCAGTTTCTCACGCGGGAAGAGGCGCCGAGAAGGCGACGCCGGTATGGCGGGACGGGCGCGACGGCTCGCGCCACCGCATTGGCAGGAACGACGGCCGGACGCGGCCTATTTCGCCCGCGTCAGAGCTGCAGGGCGCGCGGCAACGCCGTCGCCCACACCTGGCGCAGCTCCTCGACGTCGGCGGCCATCTTGCCGCCGCCCGGGAGCTTGACCACCAGCTTCCCGCCGCCGACCTTGCCGACGTCGCGGGCCGGCACGCCCGCCTCCTCCGCCGCCTGCATCACGGCCTTGACCTGCTTCGCCGGCACCGCGATGACAGCGCGTGCCTGGGTCTCGGAGAAGAGCTGCGCCGGATCGAGCGGCAGCTCGAGCTCGGCTCCGAGCCCGCGGCCGAAGGTGGCCTCGGCGAGGGTCACCGCCAGGCCGCCCTCGGAGACGTCGTGCGCCGTGTGCAGCCACTGCTCGAAGACGAGCAGGCGCAGCAGCTCGGCGAGCCGTAGCTCGGCCTCGAGATCCACCACCGGCGGCCGCCCCTGCTCGACGCCGTGGAGCAGCCGCAGGTAGGCCGAGCCGCCGTGCTCGCGCTGGTCCTCGCCGAGCAGGATGACGCGGTCGCCGGCGTGGGTGAACCAGGACGACGGCAGCTGCTTGAGGTCGGGGATGACGCCGACCATGGCGATCGTCGGCGTGGGGTGGATCGACTGCCCCTCGGTCTCGTTGTAGAGCGAGACGTTGCCCGACACCACCGGCACCTCGAGCGCGCGGCAGGCCCTGGCGATGCCGCGCACCGCCTCGCGGAACTGCCAGCTCACCTCGGGGTTCTCGGGGTTGCCGAAGTTGAGGCAGTCGGTGAGACCGACCGGCTCGGCGCCGACGCAGGCGAGGTTGCGCACCGCCTCGGCCACCGCCTGCATGGCGCCCTGGTAAGGGTCGAGGGCGCAGTAGACCGGGTTGACGTCGCAGGTGAGGGCGATGCCCAGCGGCGTGCCCTTGAGCTGCAGCACGGCGGCGTCGCCGCCGGGGCCGATGACGGTGTTGGTGCGCACCGTCGAGTCGTACTGGCCGGGTCACCCACTCCTTGCTGCCGAGGTCGGGGGTGTCGAGGAGCCGCCGCAGGGTGCCGGCGAGGTCGTCCGGCGCGGGCACCTGCGGCGCGCGCTGCAACTGCACGAGGTCGCGCGGCTCGCGCACCGGGCGGCGGTAGACGGGCGCCTCGTCGTCGAGCGGCGGCGATCGAGAGGTCGGCCACCACCTCGCCGCGCCAGCGGATCTCGGCGCGGCGGGTCGCGGTGACGTGGCCGATCTCCGCCACCTCGAGGCCCCAGCGGCGGAAGACGTGAATGAGGTGCTCCTCCATGCCGCGCTTGGCGACGAAGACCATGCGCTCCTGGCTCTCGGAGAGCATGATCTCGAACGGCGTCATGCCGGCGGCGCGCAGCGGCACGCGGTCGAGGTCGAGCTCGATGCCAACGCCGCCGCGGGCGGCCATTTCGAGCGAGGAGCTGGTGAGGCCGGCAGCGCCCATGTCCTGCACCGCCACCACCGCGCCCGACTTGAGCGCCTGCAGCGTCGCCTCGAGCAGCACCTTCTCGGCGAAGGGGTCGCCCACCTGCACGGTCGGCAGCCGCTCGGTGCTGCTCTCGTCGAAAGCCTCCGAGGCCATGGTCGCGCCGTGGATGCCGTCGCGGCCGGTGCGGCTGCCGACGTAGAGGATGGGGTTGCCGGGCCCGGCGGCGCGCGCCTTGTGGATGGCGTCGCGCCGCGCCACGCCGAGGGCGAAGGCGTTGACCAGGATGTTGCGGTCGTAGCTCGGGTGGAAGCGGGTCTCGCCGCCGACGTTGGGAATGCCGACGCAGTTCCCGTAGTCGCCGACGCCGCGCACCACCCCGTCGACGAGGTGGCGCATGCGCGGAGCATTGAGCGAGCCGAAGGAGAGCGAGTCCATGACGGCGATCGGCCGCGCGCCCATGGTGAAGACGTCGCGCAGGATGCCGCCCACCCCGGTCGCCGCGCCCTGGTAGGGCTCGATGTAGCTCGGGTGGTTGTGGCTCTCCATCTTGAAGACCGCCACCCAGCCCTGGCCGAGGTCGACGACGCCGGCGTTCTCGCCCGGCCCCTGCAGCACGTAGGGGCCTTCGGTCGGCAGCTCTTTGAGGTAGACCTTGGAGGACTTGTAAGAGCAGTGCTCCGACCAGAGGGCGGCAGCGATGCCGAGCTCGGTGTAGCTCGGCTTGCGGCCGAGCACCTCGACCAGGTGCTCGTACTCCTCGGCGGTCAGGCCCTGCCGCTTGGCGAGGGCGACGTCGACCTCCGGCTCGTCGAGCACCGCCGCCGTCATCGTGCCGACCCCGCACGGCGCGGCCTCGCGGTCGCGACCGCCGAGTCGGCGACCGAGCGGAACAGCTCGGCGCCCTCGACGTTGCCGGCGAGCGGCTCGGCGCAGCGCTCGGGATGGGGCATCAGCGCCATCACGTTGCCGGCGCGGTTGGCAATGCCGGCGATGGCCCGCAGCGACCCGTTGGGGTTCGACTCGAGGTCGGCGGGGTCGACCTTGCCTTCGGGGGAGCTGTAGCGGAAGACGACGTGGCCGCCCTTCTCGAGCGCGTCGAGGCGGTCGTCGCGGTCGTAGTAGAAGCCCTCGCCGTGGGCGATCGGCATGCGCACGACCTGTCCGCGGCGGAAGCGGCTGGTGAAGGGCAGGTCGTCGCGCTCGACGCGCAGGTGGACCTCTTGGGAGAGGAAGCGCAGGCCGACGTTGCGACGCAGGGCGCCCGGCAGGAGGCCGGCCTCACAGAGGATCTGGAAGCCGTTGCAGACGCCGAGCACGAGGCCGCCGGCGTCGGCGTGGCGCTTGACGGCCCCCATGATCGGCGACTGGGCGGCCATGGCGCCGGCCCGCAGGTAGTCGCCGTAGGAGAAACCGCCGGGGAGCACCACCAGATCCGAGCCCTGGAGGTTGGCGTCGTCGTGCCAGAGGAAGGTCGCCTCCTCCCCCAGCACGTGCTTCCAGACGTGGTAGACGTCGTGGTCGCAGTTGCTGCCGGGGAAGACGACGATGCCGCACTTCATCGGCGGCTACCTTGAGCGCCCTTCTTTGCGCCCTTCGCACCCGCGCCCTTGCTCGGCTTGGCGACGGGCTTCCTCGCTGCGGCCGGCTTCTTGGCGGCAGCCGGGGCCTTCTTGGCCGCCAGCTTCGGCTTTGCCGCCGGCTTCGGCTTTGCCGCCGGCTTCGGCTTTGCGGCCGACTTGGGCTTCGCTGCCGACTTGGGCTTCGCTGCCGGCTTCGCCTTGGCCGCGGCTGACTTGGCCTTGGCGGCTGACTTGGCCTTGGCGGCCGGCTTGGCGGCGGACTTGGGCTTTGCCGCGGGCTTCGCCTTCGCCGCTGCCGGCTTCGACTTCGCCGCCGGCTTGGCCTTGGAAAGCGCTGGCTTCGCCTTGGGAGCCGGCTTGGCCTTGGCAGCCGCAGGGCGCGCGGCCGGCTTCGCCTTCGCGGCGGGCTTCGCTGCTGCGGCCGGCTTCGCCTTCGCTGGCGGCGTGGCTTTCGCGGACGGCTTCGAGGGGGGCGCCGGCTTTGGCGCGGGGACGGGCTTGGTAGCGGTGACGGGCTTGGCGGCCGGCGCCTTCGCGGCGGGCTGCGCCGACGGCCTCGCGGCGGCCCGCGACGGTCGAGCGGGCGGAGGCACCGGCGCGGGGGGCGGCGGCGGTGCCGGTTGGGGACGGGAGACCGCGGCGCCGGGAACCATCCGGTTGCCGGCGGGGGCGATGAGCGGCTTGGGCGGGGGCGCGGGCATCGGGGTCGGCGCCGCCGCGGCGCGCGGTCCGATCGGCTCCCCGACGGCGGCCGGGGCGCCGCTGACGTCGCGGGCCGCCGGCTCGCCCTCGGCCGGTGCCGGCGAGGAGGCGAGGTCCGACCCGCGCTGCCGCCCCTTCCCCTTGGCCGCCGCGCCGTCGCCGAGCAACTCGATGTCGTAGTCCTCGACGACGGTGTTGGCCAGCAGCTTCTGGCACATCCGGTCGAGCTCGCGGCGGGCCTCTTCCCCCTTGGCGGCCAGCTCGATGGCGAAGGTCTTCCCGGCCCGCACGTCGATCACGCCCGAGAAGCCGACCCGGCCGAGGGCCTGCTGGATGGCACGACCCTGGGGATCGAGGACCTCACGCCGGGGGTAGACCAGGACTCTTGCCTTCACAGGGTGGGCTCCGAAGCCATGGGAAGGTCTAGGAAGCGCCCCGGCGAGCCCGGCGGCGCGGACGATTTTGGCGAAGAGTAGCAAAACCCGGGTCGCTGAGGAACCCACTGTTCGCTAACGGGGCGCCTGGAGGGGCCAGGGATTGGGGGCGAAGCGACTACGACCCCCCAGGGGAAGGGCCGGGCAGGGCCCCTGGAGGGAGGGACCCGCGGTGCAGCGTAGCGGCGGCGCACCGTCTGCCGGGCGCCCGAGCGTGAGCGAGGCCGTGGGCTAAGGGGGCCGGGGGGACCGGGTGGAGTGCGACCCGGCTTAGCCGACCGTCAGCCAGGGCGTCGGCTCGAGCTGGCCCGACACGGTCATTTCCGCCCGCGTGCGCAGCCGCCCCAGCTCCTCCCCCACCACCGCCGCCGCCAGGGCGGGCAGGTTGTTGACCTGCGACAGGTGGTAGAGCACCACGTGCTGGAGACCGTCGTGGGCCAGCTCGGCGAGGCCGTTGGCGGCGTCGACGTTGGAGAGGTGGCCGTGCCGCCCCGCCACTCGCTGCTTGAGCGGCCAGGGGTAGGGCCCGTTGCGCAGCATCTCGAGGTCGTGGTTGGCCTCCAGGACCAGGGCGTGCACGCCGCCCAGCCGCGCCCAGGCGAGCCGGCTGCGGCAACCGATGTCGGTGACCAGCCCCACCCGCCCGCCGCCGCCGGGGTCCTCCACGACCACGCCGACCGGCTCGCGGGCGTCGTGGGGGACGGTGAACATCTCGACCACGAACCCGGCCGCCTCGAACGGCACCCCCGAGCGGCAGGGGCGCACCAGCGCCGCCACCTCGGGCCGCAGCTCCATCCCCTCGACGGTGCCGCGAGTGGCGTAGATCGGCACCCGCCGCTTGCGGCAGAAGCGGTCGACGCCGCGCACGTGGTCCAAGTGCTCGTGGGTGAGCACCACGGCGTGGAGGTCCTCCGGCGCGAGCCCGACCTTCGCCAGCCGCCGCTTGATCTCGCGCCGCGAGAACCCGGCGTCGACGAGCAGGCGCCGTCCCCCCGCCTCGACGACCACCGCGTTCCCCTCGCTCCCCGACCCCAGCACCACCAGCCGCATCGGCCGCCGCGGCACCACCGCCGCCGCCGGCGTCGGCTCGAGCTCGGGGAAGAGAAAGGCTTGCTTCATGACCCGGCTGCGAACTCTACGCGCTCGCGACGCGCTGCGCGGTCAAAACTCGTACGTCCTCCCCTGCTCGAGGAAGGAGATGTCCGGGTTGCGCAGCTCCTTGACCTCGGCGCAGATGCGGGCGATGCACGGCGGCTTCAAGTGGTGCAGCAGGATCGGCACCCGCCGGTGCAGCTTCTCCAGCTCGCCCCGCAGGGTCCGCGGCGTCAGGTGGAGCGAGACGTCGGCGATCTCCTGGAGCGCGTTGTCGAAGGAGACGTCGATGCACAACGCCTTCAGGTCCGGCGTCTGGTTGGCGATCTCCCAGAAGCGGTTGGTCGGCCCGGTGTCGCTCGACCACAGGACGGCGCTGTGCCCCTGCCGCAGCAGGAAGCCGTGGGTGGGCACCAGGTGGTCGACCGGAATGGGCGTGAAGCTCACCCCCTCGATCTCGAGCGGCACCTCGTCGGCGAGCTCCTCGAACAGCACGGCCGGCAGCAGGTGGTTCGGCAGCCGAGTGAAGTCGGGCCAGGTGGCGTTGTTGAACAGGTACTTGCGGATGGCGTAGATGGTCGCCGGCGAGCTGTGGATGCGGATCGCGCCGTTGCTCTTGCCGTAGACGTTCTCGATGAAGAACGGGAGCGAGTTGGTGTGGTCCATGTGCGAGTGCGAGAGCACGATGGAGTGCACCTTGACCTGCTCCTCGACCGCCAGCGCCTGCGACAGCGAGCCGGCGTCGAGCGCCACCCGGTCGTTGATCAACAGGCAGGTCATCCGGCAGTCGATACTCTCGCCGCCGAAGCCGCCGAGGACCTGTATCTTCATGGGATAGAGGGATTTTACGCCTGGGGCACGAGCGCCGACAAGGAAGCGAGCAGCCGTTCTCCCTGCTCCAGCGTGAAGGCGTCGCGCTCGTAGAGGCGCGCGAAGGCGGCGGCGACGTGCGGGCAGAACTGGGCGCCGGCGAGGCGGGCGATCTCCGCCGCCGCCGCCGCCGGGGTGAGGGCGCGGCGGTAGGGGCGATCGGTCGTCATGGCGTCGAAGGTGTCGGCGACGCCGATGATGCGCGGAATGAGCGGCAGGTCGTCGCCCACCAGATGGTCCGGGTAGCCGCGCCCGTCCAGCCGCTCGTGGTGGCTGCGGATGCCCGGCACCAGGTGGCGGAGGCTGCGGATGCGCCCCACCATCTCGGCGCCGTCGACGGTGTGCCGCTCCATCACCCGCACCTCCTCGGCGTCGAGGCGGTCGGGCTTGCGCAGGATCTGGTCGGGAACGGCGATCTTGCCGATGTCGTGCAGGATGGCGGCGAGCCGCAGCTCCTCGAGCTGCTCGAGGGGCAGCCCCATCTCCTGCCCGAGCAGCACCGAGTAGGTGACGACGCGGCGCACGTGGCCGCCGGTGTAGGGGTCGCGCCGCTCGATCGCTTCCGACAGCGCCGTCACCATCTCGAGGAAGGTGCGCTTCTGGTCGGCGTAGAGCCGGGCATTCTGCACCGCGGCGGCGAGGATGCCGGCGAAGAGCTGCATGCGCCGCAGGTCGTCCTGCGGTGAACCCCTCGCCGCCGCTCCTGTTGAGCAGCTGCAGAACGCCGATCACCTCGCCGCGGGCGATGAGCGGCACGGTGAGGATGTTGCGGGTGGTGAAGTGAGGGTCGCGGTCGCCGCTCCAGCGCGGGTCCTGCACCACCTCGTTGACGATCTCGGCGTTGCCCGAGCGCGCCACGCTGCCGACGATGCCGCGCCCGAGCGGCACCCGCAGTGACTGGATCTCGCCGGCGGCGCGCCCGCGCACGACGCGGAAGAAGAGCTCCTTCCTCTCGTCGTCGAGCTCCCAGATCGAGCTCGACTCGGCGTGGCAGAGCTCCTCGGCCTTCTGCAGCGCCAGCTCGAGCACGCGCGAGAGGTCGAGCGTGCTCGCCAGCTCGACGCCGATCTCGAGCAGGGTCTCGTGCTCGAGCAGGCGCCGCCGCAGCTCGCTCGCTTCCATCGTCCTCTCGATCGCCGTCGCCGGCGCTGCCGTCGCCCTCATGGTTCCTTCGCAGGCAGCATCGCTGCGCGATACTGCCTGCCCGCCGTCAGAAGCGGCTGCCGACCCAGAAGCTCGTCTCGAAACCGCTGGTGAGCGTCTCCTTGCCGTCCCACCGCTTGCCGAAGTCCCAGTTGAGCTCGAGGCCGAGCAGGTTGGCGGTGAAGCCCCAGCCGTACGCGGCCTTCGGCCCGCGGACGCCGGTAAGGAAGTTGTCGGGTGTCAGGCGGCTGTTCTCGTCGTCCCAGAACTCGAAGCTCTGGCCGGCGTAGTCGAACCAGGCCCCGCCGACGTCGAGGAAGATGCGGCCGCGGATGCCCTGCAGCACGGCGAAGGGGAACACCAGCGCGTCGACGAGCGGGAAGCGCAGCTCGAGGTTGGTATAGAAGGCGCGGTCGCCGACGAACTCGCGGAAGTCGAAGCCGCGTACGGTGTCGAGGCCGCCGAAATAGAAGACGTTGGGCGACTGCCCCCAGCTGGCGCCGCCGAAGAGCCGGAAGGCGAAGCCGCTGCGGCGGGTGAGCGGCACGTACTGCCGGAAGTCGAGCGACGCGGACGAGGTGATCGAGCTGGCGTCCGGGTTGACGCTTCTGTTCTCCTCGTCGCCGCTGCCGACGTCGGGCGCGTAGCTGCCCTCGAGGCGGTAGCGCCGGCCGGAGATCGGTCCCCAGGGCGAGTTGATGGTGGAGTCGCCGACGAAGGCGAGGCCGACCTCGGGGTAGCTGTCGGTGCGCGGCTCGATGAAGGGCAGGAACGTCTCGGTCTGCGGGTCGAAGATGAAGCTCTGGAAGTCGTACTCCCGCCGCAGGTAGCCGGCCGAGGCCTCGACGCGGTGGTAGAAGCTGAAGGGGTATTGCACGAAGCCGCGCACGCCGGTCTGCCGGAAGGCGAGGTCCTGCTCGATGTTGCCGCCGGCGTCGAGGCCCAGGAAGAAGGTGCGGAAGTCGTAGATGTCGGCGCCCCACTGCAGGCGCTTCGAGAGGTTGAGGTAGATGATGTCGAAGTCCGAGAAGCTCGACACCGAGCTGAAGAGGACGAACAACCGGCGGTCGCCGAGGTAATCGGAGAAGGTCAGCTGGGTCGCCGAGATGACGCGGTTGTCGGAGGTCACGCCGACTCCCGCGTCGCCGTCCTCGAGGAACAGCTTGAGGCCGCGGTAGCGCTCCTTGTTCTCGTCGTTGATGGTGACCTGGATGTCGGGCTCGTAGCGCTGCAGCGACGCCTCCGGCGTCGGCGGCAGCGTGGCGATGTCGGGGATCGTCTCCAGGACCTCCGGCTGCTTGTCGAGGTCGGCGCGGTAGAGGTCGAAGCGCGATTTCCAGTAGCCGGTGTAGACGAGGGCCTTGGTGTCGTCGACGCGCTCGATCGGCTGCGGCATGAAGCAGCCGGTGACGGCGTTGGTGTGCTGCCGGACCTCGCCGCTCTGGAAGGCAAGCGAGTAGATGTTTTCGAAGCCGTTCCTGTCGGAGGTGAAGTAGAGGGTCTGGCCGTCCTTGCTGTAGGCGGGGTCGAGGTCGCTCCACTCGCCGCGGGTGAGCTGCTGGCGGTTCGACGGATTGGCGACGTCGAGGCGGAAGAGCTTCTGGAACGGTCCCACCTCGGTGCTGTAGACGATGCTCGCGCCGTCGGGCGAGTAGACCGGGCCGCCGTCGAAGCGCTGGTCGTTGGTCAGGTTCTTGACCGCGCCGCCCCCGACGTCCATGGCGAAGATGTCGAAGTAGCCGCCGAGGTTGCCGGCGAAGGCGATGGTCTTGCCGTCGGGGCTCCACGTCGGCGCGAACGGCTGCTGCACCTCGAGGTCGATGACGCGCTCGATGCCGCCGTGGATGACGTCGACGAGGACGAGGCTCCTCCCCTTCTCGCGCTTGGCGAACACCGCCAGCCAGTTGCCGTCGGGCGAGAAGGCGATGTCGGAGCCGCTGCGCCGGCGGCTGGTGAGGAACTGCCCGGTCAGGTACTGGTACTGCGTCGACCAACCCTTGGTGAGGTTGCGCAGCGTCTTGCGCTCGCGGGTGTCGAAGAGCACCACGTCGATGTCGCCGGCCGGGTTGCCGAGGGCAGCGACGAGGTCGCCCGAGGGCGACACCGCCGGCGCCGAGAACTCGGCGTTCCTTCCCTCCTCGCCGAAGAAGCGGCGGCCGAAGTAGCTCGGCTCGCCCGTCTTCACCAGCTCGGGCAGGTACTTCTCGCGCAGCCAGCGGCGGAAGTCGGCGTCGAAGTCGTCGGGCTCGATGCGAAAGGCGCGGCGTAGCGCGCGATCGATGTTGCCGCCCAAGGTGCTGCGGTACTCGAAGAGGAAGTCGAGCACCCCCTGGGCTCCCCACCTCGACTCCATGAAGTCGAAGACGGCGTGGCCGAAGCGGTAGGCGAGGAAGCCGCCCTGCGTCGCCTTGGTGACCTGCGGCACCTGGTCGTTGACCACCAGGTCGCGCAGGAACATCTTGTCGGAGGTCGACTCGTCCTGCGCGTAGTAGCTCGCCATGCCCTCGGTCAGCCAGAGGGGCGGCTGGCTGGTCAGGCTGCGCGTCACCTTGCCGCCGAACAGCAGGTGGTACTGGAAGATGTGGGTGAGCTCGTGGAGGATCAGCTGGTGGAGCTCGGCGTCGGGCATGTCCACCGGCAGCACCATGCGGTAGCGCACGTCGGTGGCGAAGGCGCCCACCGCCTCGGGGATGAAGCCGAGGTCGACGTTGTTCTGCTCGAACTCGGCGTGCGTCTTGTAGAAGATGAGCGGCGTCGAGCCCTCGATCTGGTAGTCGAGCCGCCGCGACAGCTCGTCGTAGGCGCTCTCGGCGAAGGACACCACCCGCTGCAGCAGCGGCTCCTCGGCCTCGTAGTAGTACACGTCGAAGTGCGGCGAGTGGTAAATGCTCCACTTGAAGTTCTGGTACTGGACCTTGTTCTTGCCGAACTGCGCCTCGGCCTGAGATGGCAGCAGCGCGGCGAACAGCGCCAGCAGCATTCCGTACCGCAGAAGACAAGCAAGGTGCGGGTGGTGGCGCCCCCTGCCCCTAGAGGGGCAGGGGGTCGGGGGGATAGGGGTGGAGAAAGACGCAGGGGAGGGGGTCGGGTGGGCGGCGGCAAGCGCGCGCAGCGCGCGGGGGGCGGGTTGGCTCATGGCTCTCCCGTGCGGCTGGTTCACGGCGTGTAGAGGACGCGAGTGGCCTCGACGTCCTTCTTGGCGAAGATGCCGACGATGCGGTCCTCGAGGGCGAAGAGGTTCTGGAACATCCCCTCGACCGGGTCGGCGCCCTGCCCTTCGAGGGTCTTGAAGTCCTTGAAGTTGTCGGTGTAGAGCAGCTCGCCGGTCTTGCCGTCGTACACCTGCATGAGGATGTCGAACTCGAAGCCGGTCTCCTCGACGAGCACCTGGCGGTAGTAAGTGCGCCCGTCGTAGGGCGAGGTGTACTCCTCGAGCCGGTAGCCGCTCTTGTCCTGGATGTCGAAGTCGAGGCTGCCGGAAAGGATGAGGTCGGCGCGGGTGCGCTCGCCGAGCGCGCGCCAGAAGTCGCGGTCGTGCGCCAGCGCGTCGAAGTCGTCGCTCGGGTACTCGACGTTCTCGACCTCCTCGACCTCGAGCCCGCTGTCGCGCTTGAGCACCTTGAGCAGGTAGCGCTGGAAGTCGCCCTTGACGTCGAGCTGCTTGCCGCGGAAGGTGCGCTCGCCTTCCTGGCGCACCACCTGGAACGGCGCCACGACGAGCCGGTTGCGGCCGGTCAGGTCGAGGGCGGCGCGCACCGGCAGCTTGAGCTTGACCTGCACGCCGCGCGCGTGCGCGGCAACGGCGCCCGACGCGAGCAGCAACGTGAGGACGGCGACGAGGCCGAGGCGGCGAGGCTCACGCATGGTCGGCGACTCCCGGAGGAAGGAGCGAGTGAAGGAGCGTGGGCTGGAAGCTCGTCTGTTGCGGCGGCGTCGGCGCCGGGTCGGGCGGCAGGAGCGGCGGCATCTCGGGTGGGCCCGAGGGCGGCGAGGATCCCGGAGGCTCGGCTCCCGGCACCGCCGGCACGATCGGCGGCTCGGGCGAAGTCGGCCGCGGGGCGGGAGTGCCCGAGTCGGCGGCGGGCGCCGACGACGGCACGCTCGCCGCCTGGCCTTCCTTGTCGCCGCGGGCGCGGAACGACTCGTAGAAGCTCACGAAGCGGTCGTAGTTGGCCTTGAGGTCGGCGTCGCCGGGGGCGAGGCGCAGCGCCTGCTTGTAGAAGTCGAGCGCCTGGTCGAACTTGCCCAGCGCCTCGCTCGCCACCGCCAGGTTGTTGAGCACCTTGGCGTCGTTGCCGCCCTCCATGCGCTGCGCCTGCTGGAAGCGGAAGAAGGCTTCGCTCCAGAGACCGCGCTGCGCCATCTGGACGCCGAAACGGAGCTGCGATTCAGCCGTGGCCGGCGAGCCGTGCGCCGAGCCGCAGCCGGCCCACGCGAGCACCGCGACCAAAGCGAGGGAGACGAGGCGAACCCGCGTCGGCATCTGCGATCCCCCTTGCGAAACGACCGGAACGACCTCCGCGGTCGACATGGAGCGCGGGGTGAGTCGGAGCGAAGTGAGTATATCCACGGCGCCTCGTTGGTTCTGTTAGACGGTCTCTCCGCGCAAATCCCCTCGCGCGCAGGGACGAACGGCGCACACCCGTCGATCGAGTGAGCCAAATCGGGCGCGCTTTCCGTCTGATGCAGCGATGGCTCGTTCCCGTCGCTCCACCGCCCCAGTCCCCACTCTCGCCGATGCGCTGCTGGCACTCAACGCGGCGACGATCGAGCGGGCTAGCATCTGTCGGCTGGCGCTCGACGCCGAGGCGTGGCTCGACGCGTCTACCGGCGATGTCGCGAACGGCACGGCGCTGGCGGCGAGGCTGGGCGTGCCGGCGCGCACGCTGGCGGTGGCGTGCACGGCCGTCCGCGCGGCGGCTGCCGTAGCCGATGCCGAGCGCGCCGCCGCCGCGGCGCTCGGCGCGCGCGTGGTCACCCGCCTCGACGCCGACTACCCGGCGGCGCTGCGTCACCTGCCGCTGCCGCCGCCGGTGCTCTACTGCCGCGGCGCGCTGCCGGCGAGCTTCGGCGACGAGCGGCGCCCGCCGTCGCCATCGTCGGCTCGCGCCACCCGACCGCTTACGGACGCGAGGCGGCGTGGCTCTTCGGCCGCGACCTGGCGCGCGCCGGCGTCGTCGTCGTCTCGGGCTTCGCGCGCGGCGTCGACGCGGCGGCGCACCGCGGCGCGCTCGCCGGCGGCGGCACGACGGTGGCGGTGCTCGGCTGCGGCGTCGACGTCGCCTACCCGCGCCGAGCACCATCCGGCGCTCGCCGACGAGGTGGCGGCGCAGGGCGCGCTGCTCGCCGAGCTGCCGCTCGGCACGCCGCCGCGCAAGCTCCACTTCCCGGTGCGGAACCGGCTGATCGCCGCGCTGACGCGCGCCACCGTCGTCGTCGAGGCGGCGATGCGCTCGGGCTCGCTGATCACCGCCCGCTGCGCGCTCGACCTCGGCCGCGACGTGCTGGCGCTGCCCGGCCGCATCTTCGACGACACGGCGATGGGCACGAACGCGCTCCTCGCCGACGGCGCGCGGCCGGCGCTCCATCCACGCGACGTGCTGGCGACGCTCGGCATCGACGGCGCGGCGCCCGCGCCCGACACACCGCCGCCGCTTCCGGGCCTCGGCGCGCGGCTGTGGGAAGCGCTGCCGGCCGGCGCCCTGCGCGGCGCCGACGAGCTCGCGTCGCGCTGCGCGGCGCCCATCGACGAGACCCTCGCCGAGCTGCTCGAGCTCGAGCTCGCGGGCTGGATCGCGCGGCTTCCGGGGCCGTTGTACTGCAGACGAGGTTGACCGTGGTTCTGGACCCCTTTCTCCCCGGCGAGGGGAGAGAGGGGCAGGGGTGAGAGGGGTGGCAGAGGTCGCGTGTGCTAGCTTGTCCGGCCGCGCGGGTTGGCCGACTCACATCATCGCTACCGTCCGCGCGAAACCTCATCTCGCCATGAAGCTCGTCATCGTCGAATCGCCCGCCAAGGCGCGCACCATCGAGAAGTTCCTCGGCAAGGACTACCGCGTCGAGGCGAGCTACGGCCACATCCGCGACCTGCCGAGCTCGGCCGCCGAGGTGCCGGCGGCGCAACGCAAACAAGGGTGGGCGAAGCTCGGCGTCGACACCGAGGGCGGCTTCACGCCGCTTTACGTGATCCCGAAAGACAGCCAGAAGCGCGTCGCCGAGCTCAAGAAGGTGATGTCGAAGGCCGAGGAGGTCCTGCTCGCCACCGACGAAGACCGCGAAGGCGAGTCGATCAGCTGGCACTTGCTCGAGGTGCTCAAGCCGCGCGTTCCCGTCCACCGCATCGCCTTCCACGAGATCACCCGGCCCGCCATCCGCGAGGCGCTCGCGAACCCGCGGCAGGTCGACGACCAGCTGGTGCGGGCGCAGGAGACGCGGCGCATCCTCGACCGCCTCTACGGCTACTCGCTCTCGCCGGTGCTGTGGAAGAAGGTGCGCACCAAGCTCTCCGCCGGCCGTGTGCAGAGCGTCGCGCTGCGCCTCGTCGTCGAGCGCGAGGAGGAGCGGCAGCGCTTCCAGAGCACCGAGTACTGGGACGTCGTCGCGCGGCTGCAAACGAAGGGCAGCGACTTCGCCGCCACGCTGGTCGCCGTCGGCGATCGCCGGCTGGCGAGCAGCCGCGACTTCGATCCCACGACCGGCGCGCTCGATGCCGCGGCGCAGGCGATCGTGCTCGGCCGTGAAGACGCCACGAAGATCGCCGAGGCGGTGACGCGGCGCGACTGGCGCGTCACCCGCGTCGACAAGAAGGAAGTGCGGCAACGGCCGCTGCCGCCGTTCACCACCTCGACGATGCAGCAGGCGGCGAGCTCGCGCCTCCACATGTCGCCCAAGCAGACGATGTCGGTGGCGCAGCGGCTCTACGAAGGCATCGACCTCGGTGGCGGCGACCGCGAGGGCCTCATCACCTACATGCGCACCGACTCGGTGAACCTCGCCGACAAGGCGCTGCACGACGCGGCGGCGCTCATCAAGTCGCGCTGGGGGGCGAGCTACCACAGCGAGCACCGCTACAAGACGAAGAGCAAGATGGCGCAGGAGGCGCACGAGGCGATCCGCCCCACCGAGATCGCGCGCACGCCCGACCAGGTGCGCCAATTCCTGTCGCGCGAGGAGCTGGCGCTCTACACGCTGGTGTGGCAGCGCACGGTGGCGTCGCAGATGGCGGACGCGGTGCTCGACCGCACGACGGTCGACTTGACGGTCGATCTGCCTCGGCAGGAGGGCGCGACGATCGACGACGCCGGGACGGGCATGTCGACCGGCGCGCTCGCCACCCCGCACCTCTTCCGCGCCAGCGGCTCGATCCTGCGCTTCCCCGGCTACCTCGAAGTGTGGGGCGGCGAGCGCGAGGACACGCTGCTCCCGGCGCTGGCGGAGGGCGAGCGGCTCGGCCCGGCGGCGAGCGCCGGCGGCCGCATCCTCGGCGCCACGCCCGAGCGTCACGAGACACGCCCGCCCGCCCGCTTCACCGAGGCGACGCTGATCAAGAAGCTCGAGGAGGAAGGGATCGGCCGCCCCTCCACCTACACGCCGACGTTGTCGACCATCCAGGACCGCGGCTACGTGGTCAAGAAGGGCGAGGCGCTCGTCCCCGCCTTCGTCGGCATAGCCGTCGTCCACCTGCTGCGCGAGCACTTCCCGCAGTACGTCGACGTGCGCTTCACGGCGCGGATGGAGGACGATCTCGACGAGATCGCCCGCGGCGAGACCGACTGGGTCGACTTCCTGTCGCGCTTCTACTGGGGAGAGTCGGCGGAAGAGGCGGCGAACGACCCGCACAAGAAAGGGCTCGTGCAACGGATCGACGAGGCGCTGCCACGCATCGAGTACCCGGCGATCGAGGTCGGCAGAGACCCCGAGACCGACCAGCCGATCACCGTCCGCATCGGCCGCACCTCCGCCTATGTGCAACGCGGCGACGGCGGCGGCGGAGAGGGCGAGAAGGCGAGCGCCGACCGCGCCACGCTGCCGGTGGACCTGCTCATCGACGAGCTGACGCAGGAGCGGGTGCTCGAGCTGCTCCATCACCGCTCGCGCGCCGAGGAGCCGCTGGGGACCGATCCGAAGACGGGCGAGAAGGTCTACGTCCGCATCGGCCCTTACGGCCCCTACGTGCAGCTCGGCGAGGGAACCAACGGCGAGCGTCCGAAGCGCACCAGCCTGCCGCGCGGCGTCAACCCCGGCGACGTCGACCTCGCGTTGGCGCTGCGTCTGCTGTCGCTGCCGCGCACCGTCGGCGTCGACCCCGAGAGCGGCAAGGAGATCACCGCCGGCATCGGCCGCTACGGCTTCTACGTCCAGCGCGGCTGGCAGTACCAGAACCTGAAGACCCTCGACGAGGTCTACTCGATCTCGCTCAAAGACGCCCTGCTGCGGCTGGCGCAGAAGGGCAAGACGGTGCTCAAGGAGCTCGGCCCGAGCCCGACCGAAGGCGGCGGCGAGCTGCGCATCATGGCCGGCCGCTTCGGCCCGTACGTCACCGACGGCAAGCTCAACGCCAGCCTGCCGAAGGGCGCCGACGCGGAAGCGATGACCCTCGAGCAGGCAGTGGCGCTCCTCGCCGAGAAGGGCAAGCCCCCGGGCAGCGGTGGGCGGCGGCGCGGGCGAGCCGGTGCGGCGAAGGCGGGCGCGAAGACGGCGGCAACGAAAGGCGCAGCGAAGGCTCGCGGCGCCAAGCGCGCGAGCGGCCGGCGCGCCGCCAAAGCGAAGGCCTGAGCCGAGTCGCAGATGGTGGCGCCGGACGGTCGACCGACCGCCCGGCGCCACTCGCTTCCGAGGCCGCACTGACGCTGTCCAGCCGCTCTCGTCAGCCGGCCGCCGCGACGGTCTCCTCCACCGCCGGCGCGCTCTCCTGGAGCGCCGAGGCGCGCTCGCAGAGAATCGAGAAGTACGTGAAGGTGGTCAGCACGCGGGTGTAACCGACCATCAGCGCCGCGACGCTCACCGAGGAGTCGTGCAGCGCCACGGCGAAGGCGCGTCCCCGCAGTCGCGCCGAGCTGGCCACGAAAGCGACGAAGGCGCGCAGGTCGCTCTGCAACGCGCGCAGCTGACGGTCGAGGAGCCGCAAGCCGCCGTGCGTGCCGCTCTCGCGCACGCGCGCGACGACGTCGTCCCAGAAGGCGCGCAGCGGCAGCGCCGCGCCGCGGCCGAGCAGATCGGCGTAGATCGCCTCGTAGTCGAGCTCGGCGAAGAAGGGCTCGCGCGTCACCAGCGGGTCGCTGGGATCGAGCTCACCGCGCTCGAGCAGCTCGCTGCGGACGCGCACCAGCGTCTCGGCGAGCGCGGTGAGCTCGTCGTTGCAGACGGCGAGCTCGCCCAGGCCAGACGCCAGCCGCTCGCCGGTGGCCGCCTCGTCGCCGGCGAGCGCGGCGTCGATCGCGTCGTGCAGCCGGCTGATGCCGAGCTGCAAGTGGAAGAAGGAGTCGCGGAAGCTCGCTTCCATCGCCGCCGCGCGGCGCTCGAGCTGCTCGCTGAAGTCGTTGCTGCGGGTCATCGAGAATCCCAAAAGGCAGCGAATCGGTCCCATTGCCATGGCCGGTCCTCCAGTAGGTCGATCGGTTGATCGGTTTGGTGGCAGGCGAAGGCAGCGCCGCCGTCGAAGGCGGTGGCCGGGCTGCACGCAGGCGCAAAACGTCGAGCCGCGGATCTACACGCGGGTGCGAGTGGGCTGCGGCTGGGATCGGGGACGTGCCGGCGCTCAGGATCGCCGTCGCGTGAGGCGGGCGCTCAGCCGCCGAACGCCTCGAAGACGGACCACACGGCAGGCGAACGCAAGGACGGCTGCTGGCTGCGAAGAAGCGCCAGCTGGGCGGCGCGCAAGGCGGCCGCGGGCTCGTCCCCCGCCCGCAACCGCTGATGCAGCGAAGTGATCAGCGGTGCGGTCGGCCCGTCGGGGACCGGCCAGAGGCTCGCCACCACCGTCGGCGCCCCGGCGCTCAGGAAGGCGCGCGCGAGACTGAGCGGTCCCTCCCCGGAAGCCGCGGTCCCGACCCGCTGTCGCACGCCGAGAGCACCACGGTGCGAGTCGAGGTCGAGGCGAAGCGCGGCGATGTCGAGGGCGCTGAGCGCCGCATCCTCGACCGCACCTCCGGCGGCGAGCGGGAGACTCGATCGCTCGGGCGCCATCCGATTCACCGCCGCGTGGCCGGCGAAGTGGAGGACGTCTCGTCCGTCCACGGCTTCGAGCAAAGCCGAGCGGGTGGCGGCGTTGCCGAGCAGCAGCGCGCGGCGTGGATAGAGAGCGGCGACGCGGCGCGCTTCGTCGCGCGCACCGGCGAGCGGCGCCAAGCCCGGGAAGAGCATCCGGTCGAGCACCGGATCGCCGACCACCACCGCGCTCAGCGCCGGCGTCTTGCGGAGCTCCTGGAAACGGTCATGTGCCGCCAAATAGACGGTGGCGCTCGGCGCGACGACGACCTCGCGCTCCTCGACCAAGTAGCGGCGTGTGGACGGATTGATCAGCGCGGCAAAGGGCAGCGAGTGCAGCTCCTCGTCCGGCACCACGACCAGACGATCGCCTTCCACCCGCGCGGGAAAGACGAGGTCCGCGTAGAGCCGCGCTGCGGTCTCGCGGCTCGCTTCGGTCCAGATGCCCGCCGTCAAGTCGGCGCGCAGCGCGGCGATCGACCTCGCGAGCTCGCGCGGCCGCACCTGCAATGGGATCAGCGTCGCGTCGGTCCGTCGAGATTCGCCACAGCAGGACCCGATCGGCGAGCACGGCGTAGAAGAGCAGCGTCGTTTCTGGCGCGAGCCGCCGCTGGACGGACGCCGCGGACCACGCTTCGGTGCCGCGTGTGTGCTCGACCGCTGGCGCAGCCGGAGCGAGCGCGCCCGCTGCTCCTCGGCGACCTCGAAGGCGCGGTCGCCCAGGCCGCTGGCCAGCACTCAACGCGATCAGCTCGTCGGCCAGCCGGTCCGCGCCTTCCAGCCGCGCGAACTGCCAGTGCCTCGCGCGCACGCTGGGGCCCTGTGCCCGAATGAGCTGAATACCGCGGCGGAGATCGGCTTCTGCGGCGCCGGCATCGCCGGCGCGTACGTGGGCGCGGGCACGCTCGAGAAGAACGCCGGGCAAGCGGAACGTGCGGCCCGTGCTCTCGAAGTTCGCGACGGCCCGCGAGAACGCAGCGGCGGCTTGCTCGGGGTCCCAGGCGAGCATGCCCTCGGCGGCGTGAACGTCACCGCCGAAGAAGCCGGCGATACGACGTCGCTGGCGCGCGCCGTCCAAGCGGCGGCGCGTTGCAGGTCGGCGCGAGCACCGGCAACGTCTCCGAGCGCGATCCTGATGCGACAGCGCCAGAGGTGCGCTTGCGCTTGTTGGTCCGGAGTGTCGAGCGACGGTCCGGCGAGGATCTCGTCGAGCAGGACCGCGGCCGTTCGCGGGCGACCCTCCTGCAAGGCGACCATCGACGATCCGAGGAGCACGGAGAACGCGCGATCGCGGTCGGCGAGCCGTGGCACCGACGCAATCGCAGCTCGGCGAAAGCTCCAACCCTGAGCGCTCCGGCCCATGTAGCCGTAGAGCTCGCCGATCAGGAACTGCAGCCATGCGACCGAATCGCTCTCCTCGAGCCGCTCGTAGGCAGCGAGGGAGTCGTGGTACGGCTCCAACGCCGACGCCATGCGCCCACGGACGGCGCGCCAGTAGCCCAAGATCCAGTAGACGCGACCACGGCTGGCGGTATCGCTGGCGAACGCCGGATGCGGCAACGATCTCCTTCGCTTCTCGCTCGACGTCACTGTCCTGGTAGGTCGAGACAGCGCGAGCCGGACCAGCTCGCGCCCACAACGAGGCCGGGCTTCGTGCAGGCAACGCCGCGATGGCGCGCTCAGCCGCGGCCAGCGCCGAGTCGATGCGGTAGGCGGCGAGATCCCTGGTCGCTTCGCCGAACGCCCGATAGCCGCGCGCCAGCGCGAGCCGGCGCTCGCCTTGCGCGTGCTCGATCTCTGCGACTGCCGATTGCAGAGTCACATCGGCGGTCTGCGCCTCCCACTCCGCGGCCACGGCTCGCGCTGCCTTCAGCTGGCGCTCACTCTCGACGGTATCGCCCGCGAGGTAAGCCGCGCCCCAGCCGGGCAAGAGCTCCTCCTGCACGGTCTGACGCGCGAGGCTGCGGAAGCGCGCCACCAGATCTGCGAGCCGCTCGGCGTCGCCGCCAGCACCAGCCGCCGCGATCTCGGCGCGCAACCGCTCGCCGTCGGGCGGCGATGGCGTCGCGATCGCGGCGAGCCGCCGCCGCGCCTCGGCGGACCACGGCGACGCGCCGTCGACTTCGAGGTATCTCCGCCACGCCTGCTGCGCTCCGAGCGGCAGGTGCAGCCGCTCGAGAGCGAGCGCCCGGTTGAACAGCGCCTCGGGCCGCCGCGGCGACAACGCGAGCGCGTTCTCGATCGCCTCCAGTCCCGCGGCGAGGTCCTCTGCGTCGTCGCCGGTCTCGTCGCGGGCAAGGAGCGCCGCTCCCAGGTCGCTGGCGAGCGCCGCCGACTGCGGCGACGCCGTCGCGGCGCGCACGAGCGACTCGATTCCCGCGTCGAGCTGCCCGGGGAGCAGCTGCGCCGTGCCGGCGGCCGCAAGCTGGTTGCGCCCACGGCGAGGGCCGAGCGCCGCCGTCGAAACGACGGCCGGCCGTGGCCACGCGAAATCGCCGCTGAAGCGAGGCAGGAAGGGACGAGCGCCCGCCGTAGCAGCGCGCCGCGCCGGCTGCTGCGACGGCTCGGGGAGCTTCGGCGGCGGGGGGGACCACGAGCCGATCCCGGCCTGGATGGCAATGCCGATCACCACGCCCGCTACCCCCGCAACCAGTGACCCTCGCGCGGCGGCCAACCGCCGCTTCACCGGCAAGTCGCTCTCGAGCTCTTCCTCGTCAGCCTTGCCTTGCAGGTAGAGAGCCGAGTTGGCGAAGCTGGCGCAGCAGTCGCCGCAGTTGGCGAGGTGCTCCTCGATGCGCAGGCGGCGTTCGGGAGGCAGGCCCCCTTCGAGGTACTCGGCCAGGATCTCGGCGCCGGGGCAGGCGTGAAGCGGACCGGGGTCCATCACCACGCCTCGCGACGGGCCGAGGAGTACCGTCGAAGGGGGCTTGCCGCAGCCATCCCCCGTTTAGACGGCCGCGAGCACGAGAATTCCCCTCTTAGGCGGCTATGTTCTGCTATCCGGTTATTCGGAGCAGCGCTACGGCGCTAAAGCCGTGCCGCCGGGGCAGGACCGCCGAGGCGCGCCTCGGCTCGGCGGCCGCTCGGCTCGCCGGCCCAATAGCCCTACAGCCGCGCGAAAGCGTCGAGGTCGAAGCGCTCGAGGACGCCGCGGATGCGCGCCGCCTCGCGGTATTCGGGCGCGTCGGCCACCGCGCGCAGCTCGAGGCCGCCGAGGCGCACGAAGAGGTGGTGCCCCTCGACCCCGCGTGCCGGCCAGCGCCCGAGCCGGCTCGTCCACGCGGCGCGCTCTGCCGCCGGCAGCCCGCCGCGCCAGAAGAGGTGGAACCACATGGCGCGCGCCGCCTCGTCGCCGTCGCCCTGCATCAGGTCGACGCTCACGAAGTCGGCCTGCGGCAGGTCGTCGTAAGCGACGCGCCAGCGGTAGCCGGCAAGCGGTCCGTCGAGCGCCGGAAGCATGCCGAGGAGCAGCCGCTCGGCATCCTCGCGCTCGTCCGCGGTGAGCTCTCCCGGCTGTGCTCCCTTGCGCAGCAATGCCGAAAGCCGCGTCACGGGGTCGGCAGAGGCCGCGGTCTGCTGCTCGCCGCGGTCGCGGCAGCCGGCAACGGCTAGCGCGGCGAGCGCCAGCACGAAGCAGCCGGCGACGAGTGGCAACAGCGGCGATCGCGAAGCGCGGAGGCGCATGTCAGTGGGGCGCGGCGGCGTGCGACTTCGAAAGTGCTCGAGCGCGCGGAACCTATAATAAAGGTGGTGACATCCACGGTGCAGGTGGTGGGCGGCGGCCTCGCCGGCAGCGAGTGCGCGTGGCAGCTGGCGCGCCGCGGCGTACCGGTCGTGCTGCACGAGATGCGGCCGCTCCGGAAGACGCCGGCGCACGCGACCGACGCCTTCGCCGAGCTCGTCTGCTCGAACTCGCTGCGCAGCGACGAGTCCGAGCACCCGGCGGGCCTGCTCAAGCGCGAGATGGAGGCCTTCGGCTCGCTGGTCATCGCCGCCGCGCGCGCCGCCGCGGTGCCGGCGGGCGGCGCGCTGGCCGTCGACCGCGACCGCTTCTCGGCGCTCATCACCGAGCAGCTCGCCGCGCACCCGCTCGTCGAGATCCGCCGCGAGGAGGTGCCCGAGGTGCCGTCAGGGCCGGGGCCGGCGGTCGTCGCCACCGGGCCGCTCACCTCGCCGTCGCTCGCCGCCTCGCTGCAGCACCTCCTCGGCGCCGACTACCTCTACTTCTACGACGCCATCGCGCCCATCGTCGACGCCGAGACGCTCGACCTCTCGCCCCTCTTCTGGGCCTCGCGCTACGGCAAGGGCGGCGGTGACGACTACCTGAACGCGCCGCTCTCGCGCGAGCAGTACGAGGCGTTCGTCGCCGCGCTCGTCGCCGCCGAGGTGTTGCCGCTGCACGACTTCGAGAAGGCGCTCTTCTTCGAAGGCTGCCTGCCGGTCGAGGAGATGGCGCGGCGCGGCGTCGACACGCTGCGCTTCGGGCCGATGAAGCCGGTCGGCCTCACCGCGCCCGACGGCAGCCGGCCGTACGCGGTGGTGCAGCTGCGGCAGGAGAACCTCGCGCGCACGCACTTCAACCTGGTGGGCTTCCAGAGTCGGCTCAAGTGGGGCGACCAGCAGCGCGTGCTGCGGACGATCCCCGGCCTCGAGAGTGCCGAGTTCGTGCGCCTCGGGCAGGTGCACCGCAACACCTTCATCTGCTCGCCGGTGCATCTCGACGCGTGGTACCGCCTCAAGGCGCGGCCGGCGGTGCGGCTCGCCGGCCAGGTCACTGGCGTCGAGGGCTACCTCGAGTCGGCGGCCACCGGCCTCGCCATCGGCCTCTACCTGGCGAAGGAGACGGCCGGCGAGACGGCGACGCCGCTGCCGGCCACCACCGGCCTCGGCGCGCTGGCGCGGCACGTCACCGAGTCCGATCCCGCCTCGTTCCAGCCCGCCAACGTCAACTGGGGCCTCTTCCTGCCGCTGCCGGGCCGAGTGAGCCGCGACGAGCGCAAGCGCGCCTACGCCGCCCGCGCCGGCGAGGAGCTCGCGGCGTGGGCGGCGCGCGAGGGCGTGCCGCTCGAGGCGACGGCGCCGGGCGAGCTGCCGGCGGCGACGCTCGCGGCCGCCGCCGTGGGATGAACACAGGATGAGCGAGCCGGCGGTCGGAACGCTCCCTCGCCTCGCCGACCGCTATCTCGAGCACCTCGCCGGCGAGCGCGCGCTCGCCGCCCACACGCTGCGCGCCTACCGCGGCGACCTCGATCGCTTCCTGCTCTTCGTCGGCCGCGACTATCTCGGCCGCGACCCGCACTCGGTCGACGCCGCCGAGGTCGACGCCGCGGCCGTGCGCGCCTTCCTCGGCGCCCTCGGCCGCGAGGGCCTCGGCAAGCGCAGCCAGGGACGCGCGCTCGCAGCCGTCCGCGGGTTCTTCCGCTGGGCGGTGCGCGAGGGAGAGCTGCCCGCTTCGCCGGCAGGCGTCGTGCGCACGCCGAAGGCGCCGCAGCGGCTGCCGCGCCACCTGCGGCCGGCGGAGATGGAGGTGGTGCTCGAGGCCGCGGCGTCGGCGGAGAACGCGCGGCTCGGGCTGCGCGACCGCGCGCTCGTCGAGCTGCTCTACGCCAGCGGCCTGCGCGTCGGCGAGCTGGTGTCGCTCGACTGGCGCGACCTCGATTTGCGAGCACGCGTGCTGCGCGTCGTCGGCAAGGGCGGCAAGGAGCGGATGGTGCCGTTCGGCGTGCCCGCGGCGGGGGCGCTGCGCGCTTGGCTCATGGCGTGGGAGGACGTGCGGGGCGAAGGTGTCAATGGCCACAACCATGCCGGCGATGGCGGCACAACTTCGCGAGCTCGCGCGGCGGCAGCGGCCACCGAAGACGAGATGCCGGTGTTCCTCAACGCCCGTGGCGGCCGCCTCACCGACCGCTCGGTGCGCCGCATCCTCGACCGCTGCGTGGCCCAGGCAGCGCTCGCCACCGGAGTGCACCCGCACACGCTGCGCCACAGCTTCGCGACGCACCTGCTCGAGGCAGGCGCCGACCTGCGCGCCATCCAGGAGCTGCTGGGCCACAGCTCGCTGTCGACGACGCAGCGCTACACGCACGTCGACGTCGAGCGACTGCTCTCGGTCTATCGCGAGGCGCACCCGCGCGCGAAGGCTTGATCGGGCGGGCGCCGTCCGTGACCGACCACCGAACGTCCGCAGCAGCTCCTGCGACATCCACGAGTGAGGCGGGGCCAGGCAGCTCGCCCGACGCGTGCGCCGCGGCGAAGGTGAGAGTCTTCGCTTGGGCGCTTGAACGCGGCGCGAGCCATGACCGCGAGCTGAGGTGCGGTCGACATCGCGGCGCGCGAGGACTCGCTACGCGCTGACACCGTGCTGCACGCCTCCTACGACTATCCGAGCGAGATCGTCCCGTTCGTCGAGGTCGGGCTCGCGCTCCTCGCCCTGCTGCTCGTGCTCTGGCGGCCCGCCGCGATCGACCGCCGAGTGCGCACACTCTGGCGCCGATTGGCGCGCATCCGGCCGCGGCGCGCCGTCGCCATCACGGCGCTCGGCGGCTTCGTCGTCTGCCTCGCGAGCTACCTCCCGCTCGGGCTACCCGTGCCGTGGGTCGCCGACGAATCGGGCTACCTGCTGATCGCCGACACCCTCGCGCACGGCCGGTTCGCCAACCCGACGCCGCGCGTGCCGGAAGCGTTCGAGGCCGTCTACATGATCGTGCGGCCCGTGTACACGAGCCACCGGCCGCCGGCATACCCGACCGTGCTCGCCGTCGGCCAGCTGCTCGGCCATCCAGGGATCGGCGTCGCGCTCTGGGTCGGTCTGCTCGCCGGCGCCTGCTGCTGGTTCCTGCAGGGATGGCTGCCGCCGCCCTGGCCGCTCGCCGGCGCGGCGCTACTCGCGCTGCGCGTCGGCATCGACAGCTACTGGGGACAGTCCTACTGGGGCGGCGCCGCCACCGCGGTCGGCGGCATGCTGCTCTACGGCGCGCTGCCGCGACTGTGGCGGTGGGACGCGCGACGCATTCACCGCGCTCGATTCGTGCTCGCGGGCGCTATCGCTCTCGGTCTGCTGCTCCTCGCCAACAGCCGGCCGATGGAAGGCCTCGTCGCCGCGCTCCCCGCCGCGGCGGTTCTAACAGCGCTCGCGCTGTCGCGGCGACGCCTCGCGTTGCTGCCGGTGCTGTTGCCCGTCGTCGTCGCCGTCGGCGCCGCCACCGCGCTCACCGCCGCGTACAACCGCAGCTTGACCGGCACTCCTTGGAAGCTCCCCTACCAGCTCTACCGCGAGACCTACGGCGCCGAGAACCCGATCCCCTTCGCGGCGCCGCCGAAGCCCGTGCGCTACAGCTCGCCGGTCCTCGAAGCCCACCTCTCGATGCGCTACGAGCGCCCGCAGGGCGTCGGCCGCGCGATGGCCGCCGGCGCCAAGCACCTCTCGCGCATCGGCTACTTCGTCTGCGGGCTTCCGTTGCTCGGCTTCGCCGTCGCCGCGCTCGTGCGCCCGCGGCGGTGGAAGCTCTTCGCCCTCCTCTGCGTCGCGCTGCAGGCGGCCGTGCACTCGGTGACCCTCTTCTGGTTCCCGCACTACAGCGCCGCCGCCACCGGCCCGCTGATCCTCCTCGGCCTCTGGGGCATGCGCGAGGCGGCCGTCCTGCGCTGGCGCGGCCGCCGACCCGGCCCCTGGCTTCCCTTCGCGGCCCTCCTCGCCGTGCAGCTCCCGCTCACCCTCGTCGAGCTCCCCGCCCACCGCCCCGACCCCGACGTCTGGACCGCGCAGCGCGCCCGCCTCGAGCAACAGCTCCTCGCCCGCAACGAGCCCGCCCTCGTCGTCGTCGACGACCGCCTGCGCGCCGTCGACGAATGGGTCTGCAACCGCGCCGACCTCGACCACGCCCCCATCCTCTGGATCCAAGACCTCGGCCCCGAAGTGACGCGCCGCGTCGCCGCCGCCTACGCCCCGCGCCGCGTCTGGCGCGCGGTGCCGGTCGACGATCACAGCGCCGCGCTCATGCACGTGCAGGAGCACGAGCCAACGCATTGATGGCGCAGCACCGGCGCGCCCGGGCGACCGCGAGACCCGGTGCTAACCAGAGGCGCGAGCCGAGGCAAGCGGCGACGTCATCGAGCAAGCCCCCCGACTGTGGGGAGCTGGTTGAAGACCAGAGCCGCGAGCCGCAGGCGAGCGGCGACGTCATCAACGAGCTCCCCGACTGTGGGGAGCTGGTTGAAGGCCAGAGCCGCGAGCCGTAGGCGAGCGGCGACGCTATCGACGAGCTCCCCGACTGTGGGGAGCTCGTTGATAACATCCCGCGCCCATGTCCGCTGCGGCCCGGCTTTCAACCACACCGCTGCTGCGCTCGACGACGGTGCTGCTGGTGCGGCGCGACGGCAAGGTGTGCATGGCGAGCGACGGGCAGGTGACGCTCGGCGACGCGATCGTCAAGCACTCGGCGTCGAAGGTGAAGCGCACGGCACGCGGCAAGGTGGTCGTCGGCTTCGCCGGCGGCGGGGCCGACGCGCTGGCGCTGTTCACGCGTTTCGAGGCGAAGCTCGAGGAGCACCATGGCAACCTCGAGCGCGCCGTCGTCGAGCTGGCGAAGGACTGGCGCACCGACCGCATGCTGCGCCAATTGCAGGCGATGATGATCGTCGCCGACCGCGACCAGGCGTTCCTCGTCTCCGGCAACGGCGACTTGATCCAGCCCGACGAGACCGGCCTCCTCGCCGTCGGCTCGGGCGGCAACTATGCGCTTGCCGCGGCCCGCGCGCTGCTCCGCCACACCAATCTCTCGGCGGCGGAGATCGCGCGCGAGGCACTGCTGATCTCGGCGGAGATCTGCATCTACAGCAACGACCGCATCACGCTCGAGGAGCTGTCGTGAGCACCGCGGCGCCGCCCGGAGCCGCGCCGCCGCCGGCAGCCGCCGTGCCCAGCCTCGGCTTGGCTCGAGCAGCTCACGCCGCGGCAGATCGTCGCCGAGCTCGACCGCTACGTCGTCGGGCAAAAGGCGGCGAAAAAGGCGGTTGCCATCGCGCTACGCAACCGCTGGCGGCGGCAGCGGCTCGACCCGGCGATGGCGGACGAGGTCTACCCCAAGAACATCCTGATGATCGGCCCCACCGGCGTCGGCAAGACCGAGATCGCGCGCCGTCTCGCCAAGCTGGCGCGGGCGCCGTTCGTCAAGGTGGAGGCGAGCAAGTTCACCGAGGTCGGCTATGTCGGCCGCGACGTCGAGTCGATGGTGCGCGACCTGGTCGAGGTGTCGGTCTCGATGGTCAAGCAGGAGAAGCGCGAGTCGGTGCGCGCCCGCGCGGCGGAGCGCGCCGAGGAGCGGTTGCTGCAGCTGCTGCTGCCCGCGCCGCCGACTTACACCGGCCCCGGTTTCGGCGTCGGCGGCAGCGCCTACGGCGGCGGCGGCGTCTCGGAGGGCGGCTCGCCCGCGCCTGCAGGCGAGCCGGGCTCCGAGACCCGCGAGAAGCTGCGCGAGCAGCTACGCGCCGGCCGCCTCGACGCGCGCCAGGTCGAGGTCGAGGTCGAGGAGCAGTCCTTTCCCAGCTTCGAGATGTTCACCCCGCAAGGCGTCGAGGAGGTCGGCGTCAACTTGAAAGACATGCTGCCCGGCCTCTTCGGCGGCAAGAGCCGCAAGCGCCGCACGACCGTCGCCGAGGCGCGCGAGATCCTCGAGCAGCAGGAGAGCGACCGCCTCATCGACCGCCACCAGGTGGCGCAGGAGGCGCGCGAGCGCGTCGAGCAGGCGGGGATCATCTTCCTCGACGAGATCGACAAGGTGGCCGGCCGCGAGGGCGGGCGCGGCCCCGACGTCTCGCGCGAGGGCGTGCAGCGCGACCTGCTGCCGGTCGTCGAAGGGACGACGGTGACCACCAAGTACGGGCCGGTGAAGACCGACCACGTGCTGTTCTTCGCCGCCGGCGCCTTCCACGTCGCCAAGCCCGCCGACCTCATCCCCGAGCTCCAGGGCCGCTTCCCCATCCGCGTCGAGCTCGAGCCGCTGGGCCGCGACGACTTCGTGCGCATCCTCACCGAGCCGCAGAACGCGCTCACCAAGCAGTACCAGGCGTTGCTCGCCACCGAGGGCGTGACCCTCGACTTCACGAGCGAGGCGGTCGACGAGCTGGCGCGGCTCGCGGTCGAGGTCAACTCGCGCACCGAGAACATCGGCGCGCGGCGCCTCTCGACGTTGATGGAGAAGCTGCTCGAAGAGGTGTCGTTCGAGGCGCCGCACATGGACGGCGTGCAGCTCACCGTCGACGGCGCCTACGTGCGGCGGGCGCTCGAAGGGATCGTCGAGGACCATGACCTGAGCCGGTATGTCTTGTAGGGTGCGCTCTGCGCACCATCCGTCGGTGCATCGATCTCCTGGTGCGCAGAGCGCACCCTACGATGGCGGGAGGGCAGGCAGGATGGCGGTCTCGAGCTCACGTTCGTTCGGCAGCCGCGCGGCGACGCGGCACCTGGCGCTGACGCTCGTCGCGCTCGGCCTCCTCGCCACCGCGTGCGGGAAGAAAGGCAACCCGCTGCCGCCAGCGCGGGTGATCCCCAACCCGACGAGCGACCTCGCCGCCTCCCAGCGCGGCAACCAGGTGGTGCTGCGCTTCGGCTACCCGCAGACGACGACCGCCGGCGCCAAGCTCCCCGGCCTCGCCGCCGTCGAGGTGTCGGCGATGACGCGGCAGGCTCCGGCGACCGGCGACTTGCCCATCGTCGATGCGCGCGAGTTCACCGCCGCCGCCAAGCCCGTCGCCACGTTGCGCGGCGCCGAGCTGCAGAGCGCGATCGAGGGCGGACAGGTGGTGGTGCGGCTGCCACTGCCGGAGGTGCCCGCAGCGACTGCGGCGCCCGCGGCGACTGCGGCGCCAACGCCTTCGCCGGCGCCCTCGCCAACCCCCGGCGCGACGCCTGCGCCGAGCGGGCCCCCGCGCACGCTCTACGTCTACGGCGTGCGCACCGTTGCCGAGGGAGGTGAGGCTTCGGCGTGGTCGAACCTCGGGCGGCTGGTGCTGCAGCCGCCTCCGCCGCCGCCCACGGGCCTCAGCGTCGAGCCGCGCGCCCGCGGCGTCGAGCTGAGCTGGCGCGGGGACGGGCCCACCGTCGCCGGCTTCGCCGTCTACCGCCGGCCGGCGGCGAGCCGCAGCTGGAGCGAACCGCTGGCGACGCTGCCCGCCGACGCGCGCAGCTATCTCGACGAGACGGCGCGCTACGGCGAGCGCTACATCTACGCCGTCACCGCGCTCGGCGCGCAGGAGCCACGGGTCGAGAGCGGCTTCGGCGAGGAGCGCGAGGTCGACTACGAGGACCGCTTCGCGCCGGCGCCGCCCGAAGACCTGGTGGCGTTGCCGCAGGCGGGCGCCGTGAGCCTGGTCTGGCAGCCGAGCCCCGACACCGACGCCAAGGGCTATCTCGTCTACCGGCAGGATCCCGGCGCCGACTTCCGCAAGCTCACCGCCGAGCCGATCACGGAGCTCAAGTACGCCGACAGCGGCCTCACGCCCGGGCTGGTGTTCCGTTATCGCGTCGCCGCCGTCGACGCCGCCAGCAACGAGGGACCGCCGACGCCAGAGGTGGAGGCACGGCCGCGCTGAGCGGCGAGATGCGTGCGGCGCCGATGGCGGAGCTCTATCGCACGACCGGCGCCGGCAACGACTTCCTCGCGCTCGTCGAGCCGGCGGCGAATCCGGCCACCGAGACGATTCGGGCCTGGTGCCGGCGTGGCGTCTCGCTGGGCGCCGACGGCGTCTTCGCGATCCGTCGCGTCGCGGGTGAGGGCGCCGGCGCGACGACGGTGGAGATGACGTACTGGAACGCCGACGGCGGCGAGGCGGCGCTCTGCGTCAATGCCACGCGCTGCGCCGCGCAGCTCGCCTTCCATCTCGGGATTGCCGAACAGGCTGTGATCGTGAACACCGGAGCCGGTCCATTCCACGCGCGTCGCATCTCGCACGACGCGATCGAGCTCGAGATGGAGCCGGCCGAGGGCGCGCCCCGCGAGGTGACGTTGCCGGCCGCGGGCCGCGAGCTCGCCGGCTGGGCAATCACTGTCGGCGTGCCGCACGCGGTGATTCCTTGCGGCGACGACCTCGCGCGCTGCCCGGTGGCGACGCTCGGCCCGCCGGTGCGCCGCCACGAGCAGTTCGGCGCCGCCGGAGCCAACGCCAACTTCGTGCGCTTCGTCGGCCCGCACGACCTCGACATCCGCACCTGGGAGCGCGGCGTCGAGGGCGAGACCCTTGCCTGCGGCAGCGGCGTCCTCGCCGCCGTCGCCGTGGGAGTGGCGAGCGGCACCCTCGAGCTGCCGGTGCGCGCCCGCACCAAGGGCGGCTTCGTCTTGACCGTCGACGGCGAGAGCGCGGGCGGCGCCATCAAGCACTGGACGATGGCTGGCGACGCGCGCATCCTCGCGCGTCTCGAGACGTTGCCCGGCGCCCAGCAACGGTTGCCGACGCAGGCATGGGAATGATGCGGAGCCCGTCATCGCGAGGCCGCGGAGCGGCCGTGGCGACCTCGATCATCGAGATTGCTTCGTCGCTACGCTCCTCGCAATGACCGGGACTTTCACACCCGCGGATTGACGAGCTCAGCGAGCACGCGAATGACTGCCCAAACCTTCGCCCCCGTCGACCAGCAGCTGGCGCGCCTGACGCGCGGCGCCGTCGACCTCGTCGAGCGCGCCCAGCTCGCCGACAAGCTCGAGCGCTCGCGCAAGAGCGGCAAGCCGCTCCTCGTCAAGACCGGCTTCGACCCTTCCTCGCCCGATCTTCACCTCGGCCACACCGTGCTGCTGCGCAAGATGCGCCACTTCCAGGAACAGGGGCACCGCGTCGTCTTCCTCGTCGGCTCGTTCACCGCGCTCATCGGCGATCCCACCGGCAAGAAGACGACGCGGCCGCAGCTCACCGAGGAAGAGGTCGCGGAGAACGCCCGCACCTACCAGGAACAGGTCTACAAGGTGCTCGACCGCGAGAAGACCGAGGTCGACTTCAACGCCCGCTGGCTGGTGCCGCTGGGCGCCGCCGGCATCGTCCGTCTCGCCGGCCGCTACACGCTGGCGCGCATGATGGAGCGCGAGGACTTCCGCACCCGCTTCGCCGAGGGGCAGCCGATCCACCTCCACGAGCTGCTCTACCCGCTGGCGCAGGGCTACGACTCGGTGGCGATGAAAGCCGACGTCGAGCTCGGCGGCCACGACCAGATCTTCAACCTGCTCGTCGGCCGCGACCTCATGCGCGAGGATGGGCTCGAGCCGCAGGTGTGCCTCACCGTGCCGCTGCTCGTCGGCCTCGACGGCGTGCAGAAGATGTCGAAGAGCCTCGGCAATGCCATCGCGCTCGAAGACCCGCCGCGCGAGATGTACGGCAAGACGATGTCGATCCCCGACACGCTGATGTGGGACTGGTACCTGCTGCTCACCGACCTCGACGAGGCGGAGCTGCAGACGCGGCGCAAGGCGGTCGAGGCGGGCGAGCTGCACCCGAAGGGCGTCAAGCAGGAGCTGGCGCGCCGTATCGTCGCCGACTACCACGGCGAAGCGGCGGCCCGCGAGGCCGAGGCCGAGTTCGAGCGCATCTTCGCCTCGGGCGGCGTGCCCGACGACGTGCCGGAAGTAAGAGTCGACTCGACGGCGCCGCTCTACAAGGTCATCGTCTCGGCGGGCCTAGCGGCGAGCAACAACGAGGCGCGCCGCCTCATCCTGCAAGGCGCGGTGAGCATCGACGGCGAGACCGCGAGCGGCGACGACGCGCCGACGCGGACGCTCCCGCCGCGCGACGAGACCTACCTGCTCAAGGTCGGCAAGCGCCGCTTCGCCCGCGTGCGAGCTGCCGGGGCTACCCGACGCCATCCGTGAGTCGGGGATCGCGCCATCCGCGAACATCACCAGCCGTCTGTTGAAAATCATTCGCATGGAGCTGTCTGCTACTTGCTCATGGAGAACGTAATAGTCCCACGCTCGTTTGGAATGTCGTCATCAGAATACCAGTTGTAAGCCAGATAGATCGATAAGACCTGTCCCATGCGCATGCCAACTCCCGCCTGGCCATGAAGAAAGGTGGAGCTTACGTCAGCACCAAGCGCGTCAGCAAAGTTTCGCGTGGCGACGACACCGCTGGTCTTCACGTAGCCCATCAAGTTGAAGCGCTTCTCCTGTGACAGCATGTCGACCTTTAGCTCGGTGAAAGCCAGCTCCACGTTCCCGGTCAGATCCTCCCACTTCGTCGTCGTTTCTGCCGATTCCCCTAATGCCGACATGTTGACTGCTGTTCGCAGGTAGGTGTTCCAGAGGAAGCCCCCTTCGCCCATGGGTTTGAAGTAGAGAGGGAACGACGCCGTCAGCGCGAGATTCCCGCCATTGGCAGCGAACAAGTTCAGGAGCCGGTCCTCCTCTGGCGTCGGCTCATCGGCGTCATCGGACACGTCGTCGTCCGTGTTGGCTGCGATGGCCGTAGAGAGCGCCACGCGCACCGGGCCAAAGGCATCGGACATGATCTCCGTAGTTGCCGACACCGTCTTGGACGAGTTCACGAACCCTCCGTACTTCAGGAACTCCTGCTCCTGCTTTTCTTGACCCCAGAAGCATCGCGTCCCAGCCGGTCCTGCACCGACCGTTGGAAACCGGCGATTCTTGATGGTTTCGCACGGCTCTTCCTCGCCCTGCTGACCTAAGAGGGACATCGTCAGGCCGGAAGCGGAAGGTTCTGGGTTGGCGGTTCTGAGTCCTATCTGTGCCATCCCAGACGCGGGGAGAGCCAGCAGAATTAGCGTCAGGACACCGATGCTGCGCGTTAGGAACATTGTCGCTCCCGAGAAGTTGGACGATTACCGTTTTGCGCAGGCCGACGACTCGATCACGCGATCTACCATCGCCGTCGCGCTCCATCCGCATTTCGCCTTTGAGGGGCTCGTCAGGCACCTTTCACCGCCGGCAAAGCCCGCTCACACATGTGGACGGACATGCAGGCGCATTTCCCGTTGCCCGTGCGGATGTGGGCCTGCGCTCGGCCCGCGCCGCCCGAGTGACAGACGGCGATGACCCGAAACGGCCAACTGCCTGCTCGACATCTCCAAAGCCGACGAGCTGCGGGTCTTCCTGTTTGACAGCTCGGGCGGGTGTCAGCGAAGTCGGCTTGGGCTCGCCGATCCTCGGCTTCGACGAGGCCGAGCCGCGGTCTTCCGTTGGCTCGGTCGGACTGAGCGACTGGCTGCTGCCGCCCAGGTAGGATGGGCGCGTGCGGCTGGTGCTCCCGCTGATGCTCCTCGCGGCAACCGTCATCGGTGCCACGACGGCCGCGGTCGGGCGGGCAGCTGCGGTGGACGACGCGCGCCGACTGGTGGTCGAAGCAACCGCGTTCGGTACGCCGCTGCGCGTCGAGGCGATCACGCCGGCGGGGGGCGAGGAGGCGTTGCGGGCGGCGGTCGCCGCAGTGCAGGAGATGGAGGCGGCGAGCGATCCGCGCCACGGCGCGCTCGCCAAGCTCAACGCGGCGGCGGGCAATGGACCGCAGAAAGTGCCGACGCCGCTGCTTGCGCCGCTGCAGCGGTCACTCGCCATTTGCGGCTGGTCGCAGGGCACCCATGGCCCACTCGGCGGCTCGCTTTACGAGCTGTGGGGGCTGCGCTCGCCGCGCCCGTCGCTGCCGGGCAGCGACGCCGTGCAGCAGGCGATCGCGGCGGCCGGCTGCGACCGCGCGAGCGTCGACACGAAGGCGGGAACGGCCGACGTCGCGGCCGGCGCCCGGCTCGACCTGTGGGGCTTCGCTCGCGGCGCCGCCGTCGACCGGGCGCTGGAAGCCCTCGCCGCGCGTGGGGTGCGTAACGCGAGCCTCACCCTCGGCGGCGTGCAGCGCGCCGTCGGGGCCGGACCCGACGGCCGCGGCTGGCCGCTGCGCGTGGCGGTGCCACCGGCGCTCGCCGGCTTCATGACCAACCTCGAGCTGCGCGACCAGGCTTTCGCACTCGTCTCCACCGCCGACGGCGAGCTGCGCGCCGGCGGCGAGACCTACGCGCCCTACCTCGACCAGCGCCGCGGGCGGCCGGTCGCCGGCGTCGTCGCCACCGTGGCGGTCACCGAGCTCGCGCTCGACGCGCAGGCGCTCGCCACCACGTTGTTCGTCACCGGCACCCGCCGCGGCAGCCTGTTGCTCGGCCAGCTGCAGCCGCCGCCGGCGGCGCTCTGGGTGCTCGGCGACGGCAGCGGCGAGCCGCTGATCAGCGACTACCGCTGGGGCTCGCGGCGGCGGCGAGGGACGCCGTGACGAAGACTCGGGCACGCCCGAAGAGGCGCGTGACCAGGGGGCCGCACCGCACGATCCGTGACCGGTTGCGGCGACAAGCGCACCCGCCCTCGAGCCTGCCGCTCGGCTGGAGGGTGTTCTTCCTCATCTCCGGCTGGATCCTCATCCTGATCGGCATTGCCGGGCTGGCTCTGCCGGGCATCCAAGGCGTGCTCACCATCGCGCTCGGCGCCGCCCTGCTCTCCGTCTCCAGCGAGACCGTCTACTGGGTGCTGCGCTGGGCCTTCCGGCGTTGGCCGCGCGGCTGGCGCCGGATCGAGCGCCTGCGCCGCAAGGTCTTCCGCTGGATCATGGGCGAGCCGAAGCCGCCTCCGCCGCGTGCCGGCCACGACGCGGCGCGGCGCGGCAGCGAGCCGAAGCCCGGGGCGTAGACTCGACGCGTGCGCGTCCTCATCGTCGGCGGCAGCGGTCTCATCGGCAGCGCGCTCGCCGAATCGCTGGTGCGCGACTCGCACGAAGCTGTCGTGCTGTCGCGCTCGCCCGAACGCCAGCGGCTGCCGCCCGGCGTGCGCGCGGCGGCGTGGGACGGGCGCACGCTCGGTCCGTGGGTCGACGAGCTCGGCAAGGCCGACGGCGTCGTCAACCTCGCCGGCGAGAGCATCTTCGGCCGCTGGACCGAGGCGAAGAAGCGCCGCCTGTGGAAGAGCCGCGTCGAGACGAGCCGCCTCGTCGCCGAGGCCTTCGGTGCCGTCCGCCGGCGTCCGCTCGTCCTCGTGCAAGGCTCGGCCATCGGCTACTACGGCAACACCGGTGACCGGCCCGTCGACGAGAGCGCGCCGCCCGGCGACGACTTCCTCGCCCGCCTCGCCGTCGACTGGGAAGCGGCGTCGGCGTCAGTCGAACCCCTCGGTGTGCGCCGTCCGCTCGCGCGCACCAGCATCGTCCTGTCGCGTCGCGGCGGCGCCATGAAGCCGCTCGCGCTCGCCTTCCGCTCCTTCGTCGGCGGCCGCCTCGGCGACGGCCGCCAACCGATGCCGTGGATCCACGACGAGGACGAAGTCGGCGCCATCCGCTTCTTGCTGGAGTCGCCACAAGCCACCGGCCCCTTCAACCTCGTCGCCCCCGAGCCCGCCACCAACGCCGAGCTGTCGCAAGCGCTGGCGCAAACGCTCCACCGCCCCAACTGGCTACCGGTGCCGAGCTTCGCCGTCCGCCTCGCCCTCGGCGAGCTCGGCGAAACCCTCCTCGGCGGCCAGCGCGCCGCTCCTGCTCGCCTCACCGCGCTGGGCTTCCGCTTCCGCTTCCCGACGCTCGCGGCAACGCTCGCCGACCTGCTCGGCTAGGTCGTTGGCGTCTCGCGGAACGGGTTGAAGACGCGCAGGCCCCGCCGGCGGAAGTGCCGCTCGTTGCCGGTGACGACGGTCAGACCGTGACGCCGGGCGATGGCGGCGATGTAGCTGTCCTCGATCGGCATTCGCTGGCCGGCCTCGTCGAGCTCGCGCTGCTGCTCGGCCCAGACGTGGGCGACGGCAACGTTGAAGGAGAGGATGCGCCCCTGCATGGCATCGAGCAAGCGGCTGAGCCACGCCTGCAACGCTTCGCGCTGTTTGCCGCGCTTGGTGCGCACCCAATACGCGAGTTGCGCCACCACGATGGCGCTGGTGTAGCAGCGGTCCCGCTCCTGGCGCAGCCAGGCGATGACCCGCGCGTCGCCGTGGGTCTTCGCCGGTTGGCTGAGGACGTCGGCGTCGAGCAGCCAGCTCAAAGCTTGGAACGGAATGCCGTTCGGCGGCGAGGCGGCAGATCGTCCATCGGCACCGGACACTGCTCGAGGACGGCAAGCCAATCCTCGTCGCGGGCCAAGCGGCGAAACACCACTGCGTCCTCTTCCGCGTCGAACTCCACCACGAAGGCATCGCCCGGCTGGAGAGGCGCAACCGCAGCGGGAACGGTGAGCCGCCGTTTGCTGTCGAGGGTCACGACCATAGTGGGATAATCCCACTCGCCCATACGGCGGTCAAGCCGCTTCCGCGAGCAGCCGCTTAGATCGCAGCCAGTTCCTCTTCCAGCATTTGCCGGCGATCGAGGTCGGCGTAGACGCCGCCGCGGGCGACGAGCTCGTCGTGGGTGCCGCGCTCGACGATGCGGCCTTCTTCGAGGACGAGGATCTGATCGGCGTCGCGGACCGCGGAGATGCGGTGGGAGACGAGGAAGACGGTGCGGCCGCGGAACACTCGCCGCAAGTTGCCGAGGATGCGCTCTTCGGTCTGCGTGTCGACGGCCGAGAGGCAGTCGTCGAGCAACAACAGCGGTGCTTGTCGCAGCAGCGCGCGGGCCAGGGCGACGCGCTGCTTCTGGCCGCCGGAGAGGGTGATGCCACGCTCGCCGACCATGGTGTCGATGCCTTTGGGAAAGCCCGCCAGGTCCTCGCCGAGGCCGGCGAGCTCCGCGGCCTCTTCGACCTCGGCGCGCGTCGCGTCCGGGCGGCCGATGGCGATGTTGTGGAAGATCGTCTGCGAGAAGAGGAAGGTCTCCTGCGGCACCACGGCGATCGCGTCGCGCAGCATCGCGAGCGGCAGCCGCCGCACGTCGATGCCGTCGACGCGCAGCGCCGTCTCGGGCGGGTTCCACAGCCGCGGGATGAGCGACAGGAGCGTCGACTTGCCGGCGCCGGTGCGGCCCACCAGCGCCACCGTCTGCCCCGGCTCGGCGACGAAGTCGACGTCGCGCAGCGCCGGCGGCCCGCCGCCTTGATAGTGAAACGTCAGCCCATGCGCCTCGACGCGCCCGATGATGCGCTCCGGCCGGACGAGCGGCTCCTCGTCGCGCACCGCCGGCTCGGTGTCGAGCACCTCGCGGATGCGGCCGAAGGAGGCGGCGCCGCGCTGCGCCAGGTTGATCACCCAGCCGATGGCGATCATCGGCCACACCAGCTTGCCGAGGAAGAAGTTGAAGGTGACGAACTCGCCGATGGTGAGACTGCCGTCGAGCACCAGCCGGCCGCCGTACCAGAGCACCGCCACGAAGCCGAGCCCGGTGAGCCCCTGCAGCAGCGGATGGAACGCCGAGCTCCACAGGATGAGGAGGCGGTTGCGCGAGACGTACTCCTCGTTGGCGGCGCCGAACTGCTCCTCCTCCCACGCCTCGCGCGCGTAGGCGCGCACCACGCGCAAGCCCGAGAGGTTCTCTTGCACGCGCGCCGAGAGCAGCGAGAACTGCTCCTGCACGCGCTCGAAGAGCTTGTGGATGCGGGCGCCGAAGAACTTGGTGGCGAGGGCGACGAAGGGCATCGGCGCCAGCGACAGCAGCGCCAGCCCGGGGTGGATGCGGAACATGAAGACGAGCGAGCCGATGGCGGTGAAGACGGTGTTGGTGCTGTACATGATGGCGGGCCCGCACACCATGCGCACGGCAGAGAGATCGTTGGTGGCGCGGGCCATGATGTCGCCCGTCTTGTGGCGGTGGAAGAACCCCGGCGGCAGCCGCTCGAGCTGCGCGAAGAGGTCGTCGCGTAAGTCGACCTCGACGTCGCGCGACACCGTCACCAGCAGCATCCGCTGCACGTAGCTGAAGGCGCCGCGCACCGCCGAGAGCAGCACCAGTAGACCGGCGTAGAGGAGCATCGTGCGCACCGCCGGCGAGGTGTGGAAGCTGTCGACCGCGCGGCCGACGAGCACCGGCGAGGCCAAGCCGACGACCGCGCCGGCGAGGATCGCCAGCATGCCGATGACGATCTGCCGCCGGTAGGGGCGGAAGTAGGGCAGCAGGCCGCGGAGCGCTCGCACCGGCTCAGCTTACCGGCTCTTCCAGGCGTGACCGCAGACGACGTCCCACGGCAGCCCGAGGTGCAGTGCCCCCTCGGGCACGTGCGGTCCGGTGTACGTCGCCGCCGTCATCGTGAGCGCCGCGTCGAGAGCCGGGAAGGCTCGCCAGGTCGTCTCCGCCGACGACGGCAAGATGCCGCTCCACATCACCAGCAGCTGCGCGCTGAGGAACTCACGGTCGACCCTGCGACTCCTGGAGATCCGCCCCGTCGATACGAGGCCCTCCAGCTCGGCGAGCGTGCGAGCTCCCAGCTCCTCCTCGCTGTAGTGGCGGCTCTCCACCGGGGTGCCGTCCACCTTCAGCCACACCGGGTACCGGCGGCTCTCGACCGCGGTGCGAAGCACCTGGATGTGGACCGGCAAAGGGTCGCCGCCCACGAACTGGAGGCGGACCGCCTGGCGGTCGAAGTGCGGGTTCCTCAGCAGCGGTTGGTCGTCGAGACGACAGCGGGTCTCGACGAGCGTCGGGACGAACGGATGCACGTAGTAGACGCGCACCGGCCCTTCGCGGCGGAAGTTGGGGATGACCGGCTCCACGTTGGGCGCGGAGCACGCCATCGTCCAGGCGAGAAGGGCGAGCGGCCACAGCCGAGGGCGCAACGCGTGCATCGCTCAATACGGCGCCGGTGAGGCGAGCTCCTCCGGCTTCCGGACGAGCCTCCAAGGACCTATCCGCGTGCGATCCTCGGAATTGATCAGCCAGGCCCCACCCTCCGGCCTGAAGATGAGCTTGTGAGGCGTCGCGTAGCCGCTGGAGTGGCGGGTGGAGAACACCGACACGTGGCCGTTGAACTCCAGCCGATAAGAGATGTCGGACCAGGTGCTGAACTCGGGCTCCTCCTCCACCACCGGCGACGGTCCCGATCCGTTCAAGTAGGCCTTCAATGCGCTTCCCGAGTAGCTCTCTTGGCGAGGATCCGGATCGTCCTCGGTCTGCTTGCGGTGGAGCCAGATGTGGGCGTTGTCGGCGTAGAGATCGGCAAGCCGGCGGGTGTTCTCGAGCGCCATGTACTGGCGGAAGGCGGCCGCTACGGCGGCGATCTCGGCCGGCGTGGGCGTGGCCATGGCCAGGCGCCTCATCGAGTCCAGGTCCGCCGAGGCGAACGGCTGCGGGGCGTTGTCCGTCGGGGCGCTATCCGCCGGGCGCTTGACCGTCTTCTCGACCATGAAGATGGCGACCACCACGAGGGCCAGCACGAACAGAACGATTCGGGTGCTCATCGCCTCGCTCTCTTGGGCCTCACAAGGGGACGACCGCCGGCGGGGTGAGCTCCTGCCAGCGGGGGAGCAGGGTGCCGACGATCCGTTTCTGCTCGGTCTCGCTGAGCGGCAGCTCGCGTCCCAGCTTGCCGCGCAGCGCCTGGTAGGACTCGCCGAAGCCGTACACGGTGGCCGCCAACGCCCGGCGGTCCATGTTCGGATCGACGATCGACTCGAGCAGCAGCCGGTCGAGGACGACGAGGTCGTCGAGGCTCGTCTTCAGCTCCTTGCGGGTCCGCTGCCGCTCGGCAGCGATCTCCTCGAGCAAACGCAGCGCTCCCTGACAGCGGGCGCGCGCGCCGTCGAGATGGCCGAGGTCCACCTGTTCGTAGGAGACGGCGCGGTGTCGCGCCTCCTCCATCGCGGTCCAGCTCTCCACCATGCGCAGCCCCAGGCTCGCGCAGGTGAGGGCGATCTCGTCGGAGAGGGCCAGCAGGCGGATCTCCCGGCGGTCGCCGCACGAGCCGAGGAAGACGGCGCCGGCGACGAGGACCAACGCGAGCCGACGCCGCGGCTCGTCACCGTGACGGTCCAGCGTTCGGCGAGCTCGCCAGCTCACGGGACGGTCTCCGCTTCGACCGGGCGATAGCCGGCGAGCACCTGCTGGCGGCCTTGCGGATGCAGGGCCATCGCTCCCTCACCCCCTGCCCAGCTCACTTCCAGTCGCAAGATCGGGCGGCCCTCGGCGACGTACTTCGCCTCGTAGTTGGTGCGCGGCCCCTCGTCCCAGCCGGCGGCGCGGCGGCGCACCGTGGCCCCCGGATGGCCGGCGAGGAGCGCCGCCACCGCTTCACCGTAAGCGAGATAGTCGGTAGCAAACCACAGCGTACCTCCAGGGCGCAGCAGCGACAGCACGAGGTCCACCGACTGCGCGTCGAAGAGGCGGCGCCGCTCGTGCCGCGCCTTCGGCCAGGGATCGGGGAAGTACACGTGCACGGCGCGCGCGAAGCCGCGCGGCAGCACCGCGGCGAGGACCGTCTGCGCCTCGCCGCGCACGGCGAGCAGGTTGCGCACGCCGCGCCGGCGCGCGCGCCCGAGCAGCAGGCGGAAGTACTCCTCGGCGATCTCGACGCCGAGGAAGCGCGTCTGCGGCTCATCGACGGCGCGGCGCAGGAGGTAGCGGCCCTTGCCGAAGCCGAGCTCCACTTCCCACGGCGCGGCTGCTGTGTCGTCGTTCGCTACGCGCGAGCCACCCGGCACCAGCGCATCGAGGTCGAGCGGCAGATCGAGATCGGAGAGGGTTCGCTCGCGATCGTGGGTGGCGAGCAGCACCGGCGCCCTCACGCGCTCGCCCGCCGCTCCGCTCCCTCGACCGCCGCCCGCCGCTCCGGCGCCGCCGCCGCGCTCGCCTCGGCGTCGGCGCGGTGCTCGGCGAAGTAGTCGTAGAAGGTGAACCACTGCGTCGGGTGCGCCCGCACCTCCTTCTCGAGCACCGACGCCCACTGCTGCGCGGCCTCGGCGAGGTGGCGCTCGCGGTCGCCCCTCGACGGCACCTCGATGGGCGGGTGGACGCTGGCCTCGAACCAGTGGTCGGCGGTGTAGCGGATGAACGTGGGGATGACGGGCGCGCCGGTGAGCATCGCCACCAGGAAGGGGCCGCGGGGGAAGAGGATGCGCGCGCCGAAGAAGGTCGCGGGAATGCCGGGCCCGGCGAAGTCGCGGTCCCCCTGCATCGCCACCAGCCTGCCGGCGCGCAAGGCGCGCAGCACCGGCAGCGACGACCAGCTGCCCTCGGGGTCGACGAAGATCGCCTCGACGTTGGCGAGACTGCGGAAGGCGGCGCGGAACTTCTCCACGTCGCCGAACTTGTCCGGGACGAAGACGACCGACAGCGGTTTGCCGCGCCCCAGCAGCAGGCTGCCCAGCTCGTAGATGCCGTAGTGGGCGGTCAGGATGAGCGCGCCCTTGCCGGCGGCGTGGGCCCGCTCGACGTGGTCGAAGCCGTCGACCGAGCGCAACAGCTCCTCGGCGCGCTCCTGCGGCAGCTGGGCGAAGCGGAAGAGGTCGACCCAGTAGCAAGCGAAATGGTGGAGGAGCTTTGCCTTTAGCCGGCGCGCGCGCCAGGAGCGCTCCGGCACACCGGTGATGCGGGCGAGGTTCCTCGCCGCCATCCGCTTCAGGTTCGGATAGACGACGAAGATCGCCCAGATGACGAAGCGGGCGAGGAACTGCTCGAGCCAGCGCGCCATCCGCGGCGCGATCCACTGCAGGATCGGGAAGCCGTGATGGATCGCCCACACGTGGTAGCGATCGGTGAAGCGCGGGCGCGGCGGCAGATGCTTCTGCATGGCGCCCTACAGCAGGTCCTCGCGTCCTTGCTCGCGCAGGCGGTCGACGATCTCGCGCACCTCCTGCGAGCGCTCTTTGGGGATGACGAGCACGGCATCGCCGGTGCGCACCGCCACCATGCCCTCGAGCCCGACGGCCGAGAGCGTGCCCTCCTCCGCCCACAGCAGGCTGTCGCGGCAGCCCACCGCCACCACGTCGCCGCGCACGCTGTTGCCGTCGCGGTCGCGCGGCAGCACCTCGGCGAGCGCCTCCCAGGACCCGAGGTCGCTCCAGCCGCAGTCGAGCGGCACGGTGGCGAGGTCGTCGAGCTTCTCCATCACCCCGTGGTCGATGGAGATGGCGGGCAGCGTGCGGTAGATCTCGTCGAGGCGCCGCGGCTCGCGCGCGATCGCCTGCAGACCCGCGGCGAGCGCCGGCAGGTGGCGCTCGACGAGCGACAACAGCGTGTCGCCACGGAAGGCGAAGATGCCGCCGTTCCACAGGTAGCGGCCGCTCGCCACGAAGACCTCGGCGCGAGCGCGGTCGGGTTTTTCGACGAAGCGCACGACGCGCAGCGGCGCCGCGGCACCATCGTCGCCGAGCGGTTCGGCGAGCTCCATGTAGCCGTAGCCGGTCTCGGCCCAGCGCGGCCGCACGCCGAGCGCCAGCACCTGCCCGCCCGTCGCCGCCTCCGCCGCCTGCGCCAGCACCTCGCGGAACGCTGCCTCATCCGCCATGCGGTGGTCGGCCGGCAGCACGACGACGGGCTCGCCGCGCCGCTCCGCCGGCATCGACGCCACCGCCCAGGCGATCGCCGGCGCCGTGTTGCGCCCCTCGGGCTCGGCGAGCACCTGCGCCGCCGGCACCTCCGGCAGCTGCGCCGCCACCGCCTCGGCGAGCGCCGCCGTCGTGCACACCCACACGTCGCGCGGCTCGACGAGCGGCTGCAGGCGCGCGACGGTGCGCTGCAGCAGCGTCGAGCCGCCTTCGAGCGCCAGCAGCTGCTTGGGGCGGATGCGACGCGACAGCGGCCAGAACCGCGTGCCGCTGCCGCCGGCGAGGACGAGGGCCTGCATCGACCGTAACCCTTTCTGGAGCCGCCGGAGTATAGCGAGCGGTGAACGAAGAAGGCCGCGGTTGCCCGCGGCCTTCGACCATCCGCCTGATGCGGCGTCAGCTCAGCCCTTGGCCTTCGCCTTCGCCAGCTCCTCGTCGATCAGCTGCGCCATCGTCTCGAACGGCACCGCGCCCGAGAGCGCACGGCCGTTGATGAACAGCGCCGGGGTGCCGCTGACGCCGGCCAGCGCGCCGGCCCGCTCGTCCTCCTTCACCCGCGACGCGAAGCGGCCGGAGTCGAGGCACTGGTCGAACTTCGCCTTGTCGACGCCGATGTTGCCCGCCGTCACCTTGAGCGCCGAGACCTCGAGCGCCTTCTGGTCCTTGAACATGGCGTCGTGCATCTCCCAGAACTTGCCCTGCTCGTTGGCGCACAGCGCCGCCTCGGCGGCCTTCTGCGCGTTCGGGTGGATGCTGGAGAGCGGGAACTGGCGGAAGACGAGGCGCACTTGGTCGCCGTACTTCTGCGTCACCTGCTCGAGCGTCGGCACCACGTTCTTGCAGAACGGGCACTCGAAGTCGGAGAACTCGACGATCGTCACCGGCGCCGAGGCGGGGCCCTTCGCCGGGTGGCCTTCGGTGGCGATCTCGATGCGCGGCTCGGAGATGAAGGTCTCGACCTTGTACTTGTTCTTGAGGTCGGTGAAGAAGGCGTTGCGCGCGTTCTGGTCCTTCTGCTGCTGCAGGTACTGCTTGATGCGCTCGGCCACCGCCTCCTTGGGCGGCAGGCCCTGCGGCTGCTGCGTCTTCAGCTGCTCGTAGTAGGCGTCGACGTCGGCGTCGCCCACCGTGCCGGCCTTGGCCTTGACGCCCTCCTCGACCAGGGCTTCCTTGGTCTTGCCGGTCGCCTTGGCCTCGAGCTCGAGGAGGCGGTCCTCGACGATCTCGCCCAGCGCCATCATCAGCCGGTTGGTGCGCTCCTGGTTGAACTTGAGCTCCATCTGCTGGCGCTGCAGGTCGAGCTCCTCGAGGCGGTCCTTCGCCTTGGCGTTGACCTCCTCCATGGTGACGACCTGGCCGTTGATGACCGCCGCCTTGTCGTCGGCGGGCTTGGTCTCGGTCTTCGCCTGCACGCTCGCGCCGCCGGCCAATGTCCAGCCGAAGGCGAAGAGGAGCGCTCCGACGGCGAGCAGCAGCACCGTCCGGCGGCCGCTCGTGGGTGAGCTCTGCGCTGGGTTCATCGCTACATCTCCTTGGAAATGGGGGGTGTGAGGACGCGGGAGACGCCACCCCCGCGCAGACGGACGGGGGAGTTTAGCCGCCCGAACGGCCGCTCACAAGGCCGGCGTGCGCGTCCACGAGGCTGCCCAGGTGGCGGAAGACGAGCGCGTCGAGGATGCGCTGGGCGGGGATGCTGCGCAGGCGGAACTGCGAGGCGTCGAGGACGGCCTCGGCGAGGGCGAGGAGGGCGCGGCGTTCTGCAGGCTCCGACGCGGCGCGCGCGCAGCGGAGCACGGCGGCCGCGGCGAGCGCCCACGGCTGTTCGGCGCGGATGTCCTCCCAGCCGCCGGCGCCTTCGAGCGCGGCGGCGGCAGCGAGCAGGTAGACCGGCGTCGGCCGCGCGCGGAAGGCGGCGAGCGCGGCGGCGAGCTCGCCGGAGACTTCTGCGATCGACTCCTCGTCGAGCGCTTCGGAGGGGCCGAGCCAAAGCGACCACGAGCGGCTGCGCAGCGTCGGCAGCAGCTCGTCGCGGGCGCGGGCGAGGAGGAAGAAGTGACGCGGCGCCGAGACCGGCGGCTCCTCGAGCTGCTTGAGCAGCGCGTTGGCGGCTTCGGGCGTGAGCGACTCGGCCTCGGCGATGACCAGCACTTGGCCGCGCGCCTCGAAGGGCGACTGCTGCGTCAGACGCAGCAGCTCGCGCGTGGCGTCGACGGAGGTCGACGTCTTGAGGTCGCGCCGTAACACGCCGACGTCGGGGTGGAAGAGCGGCGACTCCGCGTCGACGACGGTGATGCGGCGGCAGTTGCGGCAGGCGCCGCAGGGGCGCTGCGCTGGTTCAGCCGTGCATAGCAGCGCGCGCGCGAGCGACTCCGCGGCGTTGAGGCGCGCCTCCCAGCTGCCGCCGTGGAGGATCAGCGACGGATAGAGCCGCCCTTCGCGGGCGAGGCCGAGCGCGCCTTCCACATTCACGGCGCGGCGCTCGCCGCCGCTGTCGCCGGCAGGAGCGGCCGCAGGACCTCGCGCACGGCGGCCGAGGTCAGCTCCTTGTCGCCCGAGGAATCGACGATGCGGAACCGCTCCGGCTCTTTGCGCGCACGGTCGAGAAATCCGTTGCGCACCCGTTCGTAGAACTCCAGCTCCTCGGCGTCGAGCCGGTCGACGCCGCCGCGGGCGGCGCGTTTCGGCGACTTGCCGCGCTTGCGCGCGATCGTCGCCGGCAGGTCGAAGAGCAGCGTCAGCTCCGGCTTCAAGCCGCCGGTGGCAAGGCTCTCCGCCATCTCGACGCGCTCGGCCGGCACGCCGCGGCCGCTCCCCTGGTAGGCCCACGACGAGTCGACGAAGCGGTCGCACAGCACCCAGGCGCCGCGGCGTAGCGCCGGCTCGATCACCTCGAGCACGTGCTGCCGCCGGCTTGCCGACACCAGCAGCAGCTCGACGACGCCGTCCATCTGCCCCCAGCGCGAGTCGAGGAAGAGCTCGCGTACCGCGCCGCCCAACGAGGTGCCGCCCGGCTCGTGGGTGGTGAGGACGTCGACGCCCTGTTGCTCGAGCCAGTCGGCGGCGAGCCGCATCTGCGTCGACTTGCCGCTGCCGTCGAGCCCCTCGAAGGTGATGAAGCGGCCCACGGGCCGACTGTACAATGCGCGCCGATGTCCAACATCTTCGTGCCGCGTGAGGAGCAGCCGGGCGAGCTGCGCGTCGCCGCCACTCCGGAGACGACGAAACAGCTGGTGAAGGAAGGCTTCGCGGTGCAGGTGGCGAGCAACGCCGGCGCCGCGGCGAGCTTCGCCGATCGCGACTACGAAACGGCCGGCGCGACGATCGTGACGGGCGGCGCGTGGCCGGCCACCGAGGTCGTGCTCAAGGTGGCGCCGCCCACCGCGCGCGAGGCCGCGGCGCTGCGGCCGGAGTCGCTGCTCGTCTCCTTCATGGCGCCGCACAAGAACCTCGACGCCGTGCAGGCGCTCGCCGAGCGGCGCGTCAGCGCGCTGGCGATGGAGCTCGTCCCGCGCATCACCCGCGCGCAGCCGATGGACGCGCTGTCGTCGCAGGCGTCGATCGGCGGCTACAAGGCGGTGCTGGTGGCGGCGGCGCGCCTCGGCAAGTACTTCCCGCTGCTGATGACGGCGGCGGGCACCATCCGCCCGGCGAAGGTCGTCATCATGGGCGCCGGCGTGGCGGGCCTGCAGGCGATCGCCACCGCCAAGCGGCTGGGCGCGCAGGTCGAGGTCTCCGACATCCGCGCGGCGGTGAAAGAACAAGTGCAGTCGCTCGGCGCCAAGTTCATCGAGCTGCCGATGCAGGAGAGCGGCGAGGGCGCCGGCGGCTACGCCCGCGAGATGGGCGAGGACTTCCTGAAGAAGCAGCGCGAGATCGTCACCCGCCACGTCGGCGCCGCCGACGTCGTCATCACCACCGCGCAGGTGCCCGGCAAGCGCGCGCCGGTGTTGCTCACCCGCGCCATGGTCGAGGGCATGCGCCGCGGCGCCGTCGTCGTCGACCTCGCCGTCGACTCGGGCGGCAACTGCGAGCTCTCCGAGCCCGACCGCGAAGTTACGCATCAAGGCGTGCACGTGCTCGGCTTCACCAACCTGCCCGCCACCATGCCCGAGGACGCGAGCACGCTCTACGCGCGCAACGTCCTGTCGCTGCTGCTGTCGATCGCCAAGGGCGGGCAGGTCACCCTCGACCTCGCCGACGACGTGGTAGGGCCGACGCTCCTCACCCACGCCGGCGAGATCCGCCACCAGCCCACTGCGGCCGCGCTCGCACAGTCAGCAGCTTCCCCGCGTTGATCTACCTACACACCGAGCGGAGCGACCGATGACCAAGCTCGATCCCTGGTCGATGGTGTTCGTGTTCATGCTCGCCACCTTCATCGGCCTGGAGGTGATCCGCGGCGTCTCGCGGCTTCTCCACACGCCGCTGATGTCGCTCACCAACGCCATCTCGGCGATCGCCATCGTCGGCTCGATCATCATCACCGGCGAGCAGAAGGACACCATGTCGCTGGTGCTCGGCGCGGTAGCGGTGGCGGCATCGATGACCAACATCGTGAGCGGCTTCCTGATCACCGACCGCATGCTCAAGATGTTCAAGGAGAAGAAGGCGGCGCCGGCGGCGGTGGCGCCGGGCTCGCCGGCCGCCGGCGGTGAAGGGGGTGCGGCTTGAGCGAGCACCTCGCCGCGAGCCCCTGGGTCGAGCACCTCACGCAGGCGACCTACCTCGCCGCCGCCGCGCTCTTCATCCTCTCGCTCAAGTGGCTCTCCCATCCGAAGACGGCGCGCCGCGGCGTCTTCGCCGGCGTCGCCGGCATGGCGCTCGCCGTCGTCGGCACGCTCCTCCACCCCGAGATCGTCAACTACACCTGGATCCTCGTCGCCCTCGTCGTCGGCACCGCCATCGGCGTGCCGCTCTCCTGGGTGCCGCTCACCGCGGTGCCGCAGCGGACGGCGCTGTCGCACGCCTTCGGCGGCCTCGCCGCCGGCCTCGTCGGCACCGCCAAGTACTTCCTCTGGCTCGAGGAGGGGCAGCTGACGGCGTTCCGCACCGGCGCCATCGCCCTCGAAGTGCTGCTCGGCTTCCTCACCTTCACCGGCTCGCTGATGGCGGCGGGCAAGCTGCAGGAAATCATCCCGACGCGGCCGATCACCTACAAGGGGCAGAACTTCGTCAACCTGACGCTGCTGGGAATCGCGGTGGCCGCCGGCATCGGCCTCGCCGTGTCGCCCGAGACCTGGTGGCTCTTCCCCGTCGTCGTCGTGCTGTCGCTCCTCTTCGGCGTGCTGCTCATCATCCCCATCGGCGGCGCCGACATGCCGACGGTGATCTCGCTCCTCAACGCCTACGCCGGCCTCGCCGCGGTGGCGATGGGGTTCGTGCTCGAGAACAAGGTGCTGATCATCGCCGGCGCCCTCGACGGCTCCTCGGGCTTGATCCTCTCGATCATCATGTGCCGGGCGATGAACCGCTCGTTCACCAACGTGCTGTTCGGCGCCTTCGGCCAGGTGCAGGCGGCTGCCGGCGCCGTCGAGACGCGCACCGCCAAAGCGGCCACCGCCGACGACGCCGCGACGCTGCTCGAGAACGCCAACGTCGTCGCCATCGTCCCCGGCTACGGCATGGCGGTGGCGCAGGCGCAGCACCGCGTGCGCGAGCTCTACGACATCCTGAGCAAGCGCGGCATCGAGGTGAAGTTCGCCATCCACCCGGTGGCGGGCCGCATGCCCGGGCACATGAACGTGCTCCTCGCCGAAGCCGACATCCCCTACGAGTCGCTCTTCGAGCTCGACGAAATCAACCCCGACTTCCCGCAGGTCGACGTGGCGCTCGTCGTCGGCGCCAACGACGTCGTCAACCCGGCGGCGCGCAAGGACAAGTCGAGCCCGATCTACGGCATGCCCATCCTCGACGTCGACAAGGCCAAGTCGGTGCTCGCCATCAAGCGCTCGATGAACCCCGGCTTCGCCGGCATCGAGAACGAGCTCTACTTCCAGGACAACACGCTGATGGTGTTCGGCGACGCCAAGGCTGTGCTCGGGCAGATCGTCAAGGCGCTCAGCGGCGAAGCCGCCGCTGCCTGACCGGCGGCAGCCGGACCCGCCGTCGCCTTCCCTCGATTCCGCCGCCGCCGTCGTGCGGGCGGCTGGACGGCTACTGGCTGGCCGCGCCCACCTCGATCGGCGCCACCTTCGCCGCCGGCCCTTCGATCCCCAGCTGCCAGGCCACGAAGGCGTAGTCGAACGCCACCTCGCGCAGCCGGTCGTAGCGCCCGCTCCTGCCGCCGTGACCGGCCGGGTCCATGTTGATGTGGAAGAGCAGCGGGTTGCTGTCGGTCTTCGTCGCGCGCAGGCGGGCGACGTACTTCGCCGGCTCCCAGTACATCACCTGGGAGTCGTTGTAGCTGCTCTTGACCAGCATCGTGGGATAGCCCTTGGCGGTGACGTTGTCGTACGGGCTGTACGCCCCGCATGTAGCGGAACTGCTCGGCGATCTTGGGGTTGCCCCATTCCTCGAACTCGCCGACGGTGAGCGGCAACGACTCGTCGAGCATGGTGTTGATGACGTCGACGAACGGCACGTGCGAGAGCACCACCGCGAAGAGGTCCGGCCGCAGGTTGGCGACCGCGCCCATCAGCAGCCCGCCGGCGCTGCCGCCCTCGATGGCCAGCCGCTGCGGGCTGGTGTACTTGCTGGCCACCAGGTGCTCGGCGGCGGCGATGAAGTCGGTGAAGGTGTTCATCTTCTTCATCATGCGCCCCTCGTCGTGCCAGCGCTTGCCGAGCTCGCCGCCGCCGCGGATGAAGGCCTAGGCGTAGACGACACCACGGTCGACGAGGCTGAAGACGCGGCTGTCGAAGAAGGGCGAGCTGGCCGAGCCGTAGGAGCCGTAGGCGCGGAGCAGGGCCGGGTTGCGGCCGTCGCGTTCGACGTCCTTCCGAGAGAGCACCCACATCGGAACGCGGGTACCGTCCTTGGCGGTGGCGTGGGTGACCTCGACGCGATAACGCGCCGGGTCGTAGCCGCCGAGCACTGCCACCTGCTTGCGCAGCTGCCGCTGGCGGGTGAAGGGGTCGTAGTCGAACGTCGAGGCCGAGGTCGTCGGCGACTCGTAGTGGAAGCGGTACAGCCTGGTGTCGAACTCGGCGTTCTGGCTGGGGCCGATATAGGAGGCCGGCTCGGGAACCTCCACCACGTGCGACTTACCGTTCGCCAGCTCGGTGACCACCAGCCGTGGGAAGCCGCTCTCGCGCTCGAGCCGGACGTAGAAGTCCTTGAACATCGAGTGGTCGGTGAGCATGACCTCGTCGCGGTGCGGGACCACCTCGCGCCAGCTCTCGCGGCCGGGGCTGGCGACAGGCGCGGTGACGAGACGGAAGTTGCGGCCTTTGTCGTTGGTGCGAATCCACAAGGTGTCGCCATGGCTCTCGACGTCGTACTCATGGTCCTGCACGCGCGGGGCGATGAGCGTCCACTCCCCGGCCGGATCGGTGGAGCGGGTGAAGCGGATCTCGGAGGTGGTCAAGCTTCCGGCGGAGAGAAACAGGTGGCGACGGTCACGGCTCTTGCCCACGTAGACGCTGAAGCGCTCGTCAGCCTCTTCGTAGAAGAGCTGCGGTTGGGGGCTGCCCAACGTCCAGCGGTAGGCCTGGTAGCTGCGTTTGGTGCCGGGGTGCTCGACCGCGTAGAGCAGGGTCTTGCCGTCCTCCGCCCAAACGAGAGAGGTCACCCGTTCGGCGGTTTCCGGCCGTAGCTGTCCGGTCGTGAGGTCCTTGACCTGCAGCCGGAACTGACGGAAGCCGGTCTCGTCGGTGCGGTAGGCGAGCAGCCGGCCGTCGGGGCTCACGCTCAACGAGCCTGCCGACATGAACTTCTTCCCTTCCGCCAGCTTGTTGACGTCGAGGATGACTTCCTCGGGCGCTTCGAGGGCTCCCTTGCGGCGCGCGTAGATCGGGTACTGCTTCCCCTCCTCCGTGCGCGAGTAGTAGTGGTAGCCGCGGTCGAGGTAGGGGACGTTGGTGTCGGTCTGCTGGATGCGCGACAGCATCTCGTCGTAGATCTTCTGCTGCAGCGCCTTGGTGGGCTCCATGTAAGCGTCGGCGTAGGCGAGCTCGGCGCGCAGGTACTCCTCGACCTCCGGAGTTCCCTTGTTGCGCAACCAGCGGTACTCGTCCACCCAGGTCTCGCCATGCAGCACGGTGGTTTGCGGATCTCGCTTGGCGACCGGCGGCGCGAGCGCCGGCGCCGCCGCAGAGGCGGCGTGGGCAGTCGCAGCCGCGGCGAGGGCGAGGACGGCGAGCGAGGCGGGGCGTAGAAGGCGCTTCATGGGTTCTTCCTCTCGATCGCGAGTGGTCGGTCCGACGGGTAAGCCGGCGGGTGCGCCGGCACACGCGCGGACTCTTCACGCCGACTCTACATCGTAGGCAACGGCTTACAGCCCAACGATTTCCGCGCCACTCGTGCTAACGTCTCATTCGTTGAGATCAGGGCGGCGGCGCCCTTTCCTTGGTTTGGGATGTCGGGAGCTCCGCGGGCCCGCAAGGCCGAAGGAGCTCGAGATGGGCGTAGAGCTGACGCAGTGGACCCTGGTGAAGCCCGGCCGGCTCGGCGCGCCGCGCCGCGAGGCCGAGGGCTCGATCTGGCTCAAGTCGCCGAGCGGCGAGATGCAGCTGCTGCCGCTCGCCAACTTGCCCGTCGAAGCGCGCCAGATGGTGGCGGAGCTGGCGAGCGGCTCGAAGGTGCCGAAGGGGGCGCTCTCCGACCTTCTCGCTGCCCGCAACGAGACCGATTCGACGATCGAGGCGGCCGTCGAGCGGCCATGGACGTTGCACCACCTCGACCCCACCGATGGCCGCTACGTCTTCCTCAGCCCGCCACCCGAGCGCGGGGCGCGGCCGGTGGCATTTCCCCTCGCCAGCCTGCATCCTCAGGTGAGGCGGCAGCTCGAGATCCTGTCGGCGGGCGACCCGGTGAGTGAAGAGGTCGTCGCCGTGCTGCAGGGCTCAGGGACGTCGGGCCAGATCGAAACCGGCGCCATCGAGATCGCAGGCCAAGCTAGTCGCCGGCAGTAGCGCCGAACCGACTACCGCCGCGCCCCCGACGCCTCTCGACCCGCGCGATCGGTGCGCTTCGGAGCATCGAGATCGCCGTCCTTCGCTTTGACCTCTTGACATCGCTGCGGCGGAGGTGTCAATGTACTAGCACTGTGCAGCTGCACTAGCACTCGACAAAGGAGCCCACCGCATGGCCGCAAGCCTCGACGACCTCGGACGCCGCGAGCGGCAGATCATGGACATCCTCTTCCGCCGCGGCCAGGCGACGGCGGCGGAGGTGCTGGCGGACCTGCCCGACCCGCCGAGCTACTCCGCCGTGCGCGGCATGCTGCGGCTGCTCGAAGAGAAGGGGCACGTCGCTCACGAGTGGTCGGGACCGCGGCACGTCTTCCGGCCGACGCGCGAGCTCGAAGACGTGCAGCGCTCGGCCGCGCGGCACCTGCTGCGCACCTTCTTCAACGACTCGATGGAATCCGCCGTCGCCGCCATGCTCGGCGCCGGCGAGCGGCCGCCGAGCAACGAGGAGCTGCGGCGCCTCGGCCGGTTGATCGAGGCGACGCGCCGCAACGGAGGTCGTCGATGAACGCCTTGCTGAGCTCGATCGCGCTCGACGGAAGGTTGGCAGACCAAAGGTTCGCAGAACTCGGCTGGCTGCTCCTCAAAGTGACCTTGGCGCTGGCGGCCGCCGGCGTCGTCGCGGCGCTGCTGCGCCGGCGCAGCGCGGCCACGCGGCACGACACCTGGAGCGCCGCGCTCGTCACGGCGCTGGTGCTCGCGCCGCTCGCGGCGCTGGCGCCGCCCATCGAGCTGGCTTGGTTGCCGGCGCGAGCAGAGGCCGTTGTCACCGCGCCGGCGGCGGCGCCCGCACCGGCCAGCGCTCCGGTCGTGGCTGGTGACGTCGACGTCGCGCCGGCGAATCCGATCGCCGCGCCCGCCGAGCCGGCGCGCACGCCGCAAGCCGCGAGGCCTGCCGTTCCTCCGCGGCTGCCCGCACCGCGCCTCGCCACGCTGTTCTGGATGCTCGGCGCCGCCGCCGTGCTCCTCCGCTGCGCGATCGGTCACCTCGGATTGCGGCGTCTCGTCCGCTCCGCTGCACCGCTCGACGGCGACGATTGGCAGACGCTGCTCGCCTCGGCGATGACGAGCTCGGGCGTCACCCGGCCGGTGACGCTGCGAACGAGCGCCGCCGTCAGCACACCCGTCACTTGGGGCGTGCGACGCCCGGTCCTCCTGCTGCCGCTCGAGGCCGAGTCGTGGCCCGAAGAGCGGCGTCGCGCCGCGCTCCTCCACGAGCTGGCGCACGTCGCCCGCGGCGACTACCTCGCGCAGCTCCTCGGCTACGTCGCCTGCGCCATCTACTGGTTCCACCCGCTGGCGTGGATGGCGCTGAGCGGCATGCGCCGCGAAGCCGAGCGCGCCTGCGACGACCGTGTCCTCGCGGCCGGCACGTCGCCGCCCGAGTACGCGGCGCAGCTGCTCGAGGTCGCGCGCGCCGCGCAGGGCCTTCGCCTCAACGGCGCGGTGGCGATCGGCATGGCGCGCCCGTCGACGCTCGAAGGCCGCCTGCTCGCGGTGCTCGACGAGAGCCGGCCGCGGCGCGTCACCTCGCCCCGCACGCGCCTGGCGGTGGCGGCGGCGCTCCTGCTCGCGCTCGTGCCCTTCGCCGGCCTGACGCCGGTGGCCCGCGGCTCGCTGATGCCGAACGCCACGCTCGCCACCCGACTCGCCGCGGCGCGCGCGACCAACGTCGCGCTGGCCGGGAGCGATGAGACCCGAGTCGCGGCGGCGACGCCGTTGGTGACGACGGCCGGCGTCGCGGCAGCGGACGCCGGCTCCGCTGCGGGCGACGTGACCGTGAACGCCGCGAGCGACGACGCCGCGACGGAGCCCGATACGTCCTCGATCAACGAGACGGTCGCCGCTTCGCCCGGCGAGGAGCTCCACCTCGACCTCGACACCGGCGCCGGCGTCTCCATCACCGGCTGGGACGAGCCGCGCGTCGAAGTGCGCGGAAGGCTCGGCGGCCGCGACTGGCGCGAGTCGCGCGTCGAGGTCCGTCGCACTGACGGCGGCGTGCTGGTGCACACCTGGTTCGAGCCGCGCCACGGCAACCACTCGACCTCGCACGACCTCACCATCCGCGTGCCCAAGCGCTTCGACCTGCGCCTCGAGTCCGCCGGCGGCGAGCTCACGATGGACGGCGTCGAAGGCGACTTCCGCGGCAACACCGGCGGCGGCGAGATCACCCTCACCAACCTGCGCGGCAGCGCCCGCCTCAACACCGGCGGTGGCGAGGTGCGCGTCAGCGACAGCCACCTGAGCGGCAGCGTCAGCACCGGCGGCGGCCTGATCGTGCTCAGCCGCATCTCGGGCGGGCTCAAGGGCTCCTCGGGCAGCGGGCCCGTCGTCTATGCCGAGGCAGACCGCGATTCCGCGGGTTCGGAGGACGCCGAGGATGCCTACGACGCGTATGACGCTAACGACGCCTACGACGCCTATGACGGCGGCGACAAGCGCCACGACGCCGGCGATCTCGGCGACGTCGACGTCGACAACTCGGGCCGCATCCGCGGCGCGTCGCGCTCGGGCCGTCTGCACGTCAGCCGTGCCGGCGGCGAGATCGACCTCGACGAGGCGCCGAACGGCGCGGTGCTCGTCACCGGTGGCGGCGACATCGACGTCGGCCGCGCCGCCGGGCTCGTGGAAGCGAACACCGGCGGCGGCGACATCGAGATCGGCCCGGTCGCCGGCTCGGTGCGTGCCGGCACCGGCGCCGGCGACGTCGAGGTCACTCTCGTCGACGCCGGCGGCGCCAAGCAAAACGTCGAGATCCATTCCGGCAACGGCGCCATCCGCGTCGTGCTGCCGGCGGACTTCGACGGCACCTTCGAGCTCGAGACCGCCTACACTCAGCGCTTCGGCCGCGCCACCAAGATCATCACGCCGTGGGACCTGGACCACGAGACCACCACGGGCTGGGACTCGAGCGGAGGCACGCCGCGCCGTTACGTGCGCGCGAACGGAAAGGCCGGCAGCGGCCGCGGCGGTGTCGTGCGCATCAAGACCGTCAACGGCGACATTGAAGTGCGGCGCGGCGGCTGAGTGCCGAGCGCGGCTTAGAGTGGGCACCTCAAGTGGAGGTGCCCATGTCCCGTCTTCTCGCGTTCCTGCTGATGACGGCGACGACGCTGCCGGCGCTCGCCGATCCGCGCGCCCACACCTACTCCATCGTCGCCCGCGATCCGGCGACCGGCAACTTCGGCGTCGCGGTGCAGAGCCACTGGTTCCAAGTCGGCCCCACCGTGCCGTGGCTCGAGGCGGGCGTCGGCGCCGTCGCGACGCAGTCCTTCACCCGCGTCGACTACGGCCCGCTCGGCCTGACGCTCATGCGCGCCGGCAAGTCGGCCGAGGAGGCACTACAGAGCCTGCTCGCCACCGACCCGCAACGCGACGTGCGCCAAGTGGCGATGGTCGACCGCCAAGGCAACGTTGCGGCCTGGACGGGACCGAAGTGCATCGTCGCCGCCGGCAACCAGGCCGGTAAGGGCTACTCGGTGCAAGCGAACTTGATGGACAAGCCAACGGTGTGGCCGGCGATGGCGCGCGCCTACGAAGCGGCGACCGGCGACTTCGCCGAGCGCCTGCTCGCGGCGCTCGACGCCGCCGAGGCCGAGGGCGGCGACATCCGCGGCCGCCAGAGCGCGGCCCTCGTCATCGTGCGCGCCGAGCCCACCGGCCGCCCGTGGGAAGACCGCCTCGTCGACCTGCGCGTCGACGACCACCCGCAGCCGCTCGTCGAGCTACGGCGCCTGCTGACGCTGCGCCGCGCCTACGACGAGTCCAACCTCGGCGACGAAGCCTCGGCGAAAGGCGACTGGCCCGCCGCCCTCCGCCACTACAGCGCCGCCGCGCGCCTCGCACCGGACGTCGTCGAGCTCCTCTTCTGGCAAGCCCAAGCCCTCTTCGCCGCCGGCCGCGAAGAAGAAGCGCTGCCCCTGTTCGCGCAGGTCTTCGCGCGCGAGGAGCGCTGGGCGCGCCTGGTGCCGCGGCTGCCGGCTTCCGGTCTGCTCCCCGCCGACCCAGCGAAGATCGCGCGCATCTTGGCCCAGGCGCCGAAGTCGGCGTCACCGCGGAACTGAGCGCCGCCAGTCGGTGTACCAAATCAGGGGCAGGTCGCCCTCCAAGACTCTCCGCGCCGCCTCCCGCTCGATCGCCTCTTCGTCCCAGCTCGGATGTTCCGAGCGCAGGTCCACGATCAGCGAGGCACGTGCCGATTCGCTGATGGAGAACGCGATGGCAAGGCGTTCGGCGCCGCTCATCGCCCTCAACGTGGTGACGGTTTCGTCGTCCATCAGCTCGACGACTGACTGCCGGTCGGCAGGCCGAGTCGATGGAGTCTCTCGCTCGCGACGCGTCATGGGTGCTCCCCTCAATCTAACGCCGCAGCAGCACCGCCGATGGACGCCGGTGCTCGCAAGCGCATCCCGACGAGGTACAGCACGCCCGAGATCAGGAAGCCGGTGAACCAGGCGTAGACGTAGATCTCGTCGAAGAACGTCTTCGGCGCCATCACGCCACCGCTCCAGCCGATGAGGTGCGCGCTCTTGAGGAAGCCCGGCACGTTGGGCAGCACGCCGGCGAGCAGCGCCGCGATCGCGATCCAGTTGACGCGGCCGTAGCGCCCGTTGAGCCGATAGAGGTCGGGCACGTCGAGCTCGGTGCGGCGCAGCAGCCAATAGTCCGCGATCATGATGCCGGCGATCGGGCCGAGCAGCGCCGAGTAGCCGATCAGCCAGTTGAAGATGTAGGCGTCGGCGCTCGCCAAGAGCTTCCACGGCATCATCGCGATGCCGAGGATGCCGGTGATGAGGCCCCCGGTCTTGAACGAGATGCGGCGCGGCGCCAGGTTGGCGAAGTCGTTGGCCGGGCTCACCACGTTGGCGGCGATGTTGACCGACACCGTGGCAACGCCGACGCCGATCAGCGAGACGAGGGCGACGATCGCGCGCGTGCCCGCCGAGGCGAGGAGCGGCGCCGTCTCGCCCGGCGGCGGCGTCGCCGAGGTGAGCTGGGCGAGGATGAACACCGGGTCCCACAGCTTCGCCGGGTCGACGCCGCGCAGGATCGCGTGGCAGGCGCTGGTGATGACGACGCCGATGGCCGAGAACGCCACCATCGTCGTCGGCAAGCCGAGCGTCTGCCCCAGCATCTGCTGGCGCTGCCCCTTGCCGAAGCGCGTGAAGTCGGGGATGTTGAGCGACAGCGTCGCCCAGAAGCCGATCATGCCGGTGAGCGAGGGCACGAACACCGGCCAGAACTCGGCGAGCGTGCGGAAGCGCGACGGCTCGTCGAGCATCGGTCCCAGCCCGCCGGCGCGCTGCACCACCCACACCATCAGCGCCGCCGCCATCACCAGCACCAGCGGCGCCGCCCAGTTCTCGAACACCCGCACCGCGTTCATGCCGCGGTAGATGATGAGGATGTTGAGCGCCCAGAAGACGAAGAAGGTGATCGCCGAAGGGATCGACAGCCCGAGCAGCGAAGCGCCGCCGCCGAGCTCGCCGAAGCTCGGCCACAGCGCGAGCAGGAACGTCTTCACCGCCTCGCCGCCGATGTAGGTCTGGATCCCGAACCACCCGCAGGCGACGATCGCCCGCAACATCGCCGGCACGTTGGCGCCGAGGCTGCCGAACGAGGCGCGCGCCAGCACCGGGAAGGGGATGCCGTACTTCGTCCCCGGATGCGCGTTGAGCAAGATCGGCCCGAGCACGATGACGTTGCCGAGCCCGATCGTCAGCAGCGCCTGCCACCAGCTCATCCCCTCGGCGATCAGCCCGCCGGCGAGCATGTAGGTGGGGATGCAGTGCGCCATGGAGATCCAGAGCGCCGCGAAGTTGTAGGTCGTCCAAGTGCGCCGCGCCGGCGGCACCGGCGCGAGGTCGGGGTTGAAGAGCGGGCTCGAGCCGACGTCGGACGGCAGCTCGGCGAGGGCCTCTCGCGCCAGGGCGGGGTCGTGCATGAGGTACCTCTCGGGGTCGGGAGAGCGGAGCATACGCCGCGCGGCTGTGCAGAAGCCGCCAGCACCAGGCAGGCAGGCGCGACGGCCCGGGAAGAATCGCCGGTGCGGTCGTCTAATTGGGCGAGACGGTTGGCGCCCCAGGGTGGCGTCGCCGTATGCTGGCGAGGGAAGACCGAGACACGATGCGTTTCGTAATCGCCACGCTACCTGACGTCCACTTCAACCTGGGGCGCGATCTGGCCCTCCTAAAGACCTGCGCTATTTACGGCGACGAGACGGTTCTCTTCAGTCCCAACTACGCCTTTACGTCTAACCTCCTCGATTTCTCCCGTCGACCACTGATCCATCAGCTGTTGTACTTAGCGGCCATCCACGGTGATCCTGGCTTTGTGGTCGGCGAGAAACTCTCCCCCTCGGAGCGCACCGCGCGTATTGTCGAGGCTGCGGCCCGCAAAGCCGACCTTCTGGCTAAGGCGCAGGCTGTCGGCGAGCTTCTTCCCCGAGCTGATCAGTCGGGCGAAATCATCGGTAAGCTTGAGACCATTGCACGCGAGGTCTCGCCATTGGTAAGTGGGGTGGAACGTGTCTGGTCCGATGAGGACGACCACATTAAGAGAGCACGGGAAATCGCCAAGGCCGAGACAATGGGCCTTGTCACGGCTCAATCCGTTCATCCGGTTCCGAGCCTCTACTTCGATGAGGACAAGCTCTCGGCGGACGTGACGTCTGAGCTTCTCCCGGTCTGGTTCTTTGGCTTCTCGACGAGCGATTTCTACCCAGGTTCGCGGATCTTTCTCGTGGTGCTGCACAAAAGCTCGGTATTGCACGCGTAGCCACGGAGGTCCTCAAGACGCTGCCTGGCTTCACCACGGCAACGCTAGACGAGGTTCGAGACATTCGTACTGCGCTGGCACCACATCTTGCGGGTTTTCGTAAAGGCGTGACCGAGATCGCCCTCAGTATCGAGGCTCAGCCCTGGGACCCCAGCTTCCCGCATGAGGTCGACCGCGAACTCCAGCTTCGCCTTCAACCAGCAGTTGCCGCCATTAGAACCGAGGTGCAGGAGAACTCCTACCTGAAAGAGGTCGTTCACCGAGCCGTGGCCAACCCACTGGTGGTCCCCGCGACGTCGGCCTTAGGACTCGTCGTCACCAGCGCGGCGCAAGCCCCTGCTGTTGTGGGTCAGATCGCCAGCGCTATAGCTGGGGCAGGTCTACTCGCGCTTGAGGCTCGAAAGGAATGGAAGGCGAACCGCTCAAGGACCGAGAGTAACGAGTTTTTCTTCTACTACCAGGCGTCTAATCTGCTAACGAAACAACGGAAGCGGCTACGGCCCAAGCGGCAGCCCTAGCACGCACGAGTCAACGATGCGCGCCAAGCATTGTCGACCGGCAGCGCGATGACGTACAAGGTCTTGCGCAAATTGGGATGAGGCGGTGACCCCCGACTTGGTCTAATGGCGTCGACCAAGACCCATCCAGACCACAGAAGGAGGCCACCACCGTGGAGGAGAGTAGCTTAGACCGGGAGCTGGGGCAGGTGATCCAGATCGACGAGGCCGGATCCGGGACCACCTCGGCGAGATGGTTCGCGGGACGGTCGAGGAGGCGCTGAACGCATGCTGGACGCCGAGGCGGACCGGCTGTGCGGCGCCGGGCGCTACGAGCGCAGCGAGGCGCGGAAGGACACGCCGGGCGGGCACTACGAGCGAACGCTGGAGACCGAGGCCGGCGAGGTCAGCCTGAAGGTGCCGAAGCTGCGGCGGCAGACCTTCGAGACGGCGATCATCGAGCGCTACCGCCGGCGGGAGAGCTCGGTCGAGGAGGCGCTGATCGAGATGTATCTCGCCGGCGTCTCGGTGCGGCGGGTCGAGGACATCACCGAGGCGCTGTGGGGCACGCGGGTGAGCCCGAGCACGGTGTCCAACCTCAACAAGAAGATCTACGCCAAGATCGAGGCCTGGCGGAACCGGCCGATCGAGGGCGAGCATCCCGTACGTCTTCCTCGACGGCATCGTGCATGAAGCGGACCTGGGCCGGCGAGGTGCGCAACGTCTCGCTGCTGGTGGCGATCGGCGTCAATGCCGAGGGATTCCGGGAGATCCTCGGCATCTGCGAGGGCGCCAAGGAGGACAAGTCCGGCTGGTCGGCGTTCCTGCGCCACCTGGTGGACCGCGGGCTGAAGGGCGTGGAGCTGATCATCTCGGACGCCTGCCGCGGGCTGGTCGAGAGCGCCGCGGAGTACCTGCCCGACGCCCGGTGGCAACGCTGCGTCGTGCATTTCTACCGCAACGTCTTCAGCCACGTGCCGGCGGCAAGGTCCGCGAGGTGGCCACATGCTCAAGGCGATCCATGCCCAGGAGGACCGGGAAGCGGCCGGAGGCAAGGCGGCGGTCGTCGACGGAGAAGCTGCCAGCGATGGGGCTGCGAGGGCGGCTGAGCTCGTCGGCGCGCAGCGTCGACGAGACCCTGACCTACTACGCCTTCCCGGACAGCCACTGGACAAGATCCGCACCAACAATCCGCTCGAGCGGATCATGCGCGAGATCCGGCGCCGAACCCGAGTCGTTGGGGCTTTCCCCGACGGCAACTCGGCCCTCATGCTGGTCGCCGCACGGCTCCGCCACATCGGGGCCACGCGCTGGGGGACGCGGCGCTACCTAACGATGGAACGACTCGAGGAGACCAACCAAGAGGGAGCCGCCTAAGAACCAAGACCGGGGACTACCGCCCACCCATTTTGCGCAAGATTCTTGACACGACCGGCAGCGCATACCCTCCTAGCAGCGCACAACGCTGCCTCCATACACCGGTTAGGAGCCTGCTGAAGAATTCACTGGTGAGGACATTCGCGATGGTCAGCGCGAGAGGAGCAGCCTTCAGGCAGGCTCGGCGGGGTGGGGAACCGAATTCGGCTCCCGCGTCGAAGGCGGCAGGTTGGGCTCTATTGTCATGCGGCTGTCAGCCCTCGCAGTCTTACCAGGTTGTAGGCACCGAGAGCGAAGACAAACATCCAATCGATGCGTTCTCTACCTCGGTGTTTGACCTTACGCAGCAACGCGACGTTCTTGAGCCAGGCGGGAACCCGCTCGACCATGAAGCGCCGCGCGCGGCTCATGCCGTAGCCTCGGTGACGCGTTGTGCGGCGATCGATCGCGCTGGCTTTGGTGGTGTCGTTCTGAGCTACGTGCGGGGTCACCTGATTGGCGCGCAGGGCGGCGACAAAGGCTTCGGTGTCATAGGCCTTGTCGGCGCCGAGGGTGATGCGACCATTGCGAGGAAGGGCCTGCACCAGCTCGAGCGCCGCCTCGCGTTCGGCGTACCCCGTAGCCTGAGTGATGCAGCCGCCTACCGCCAAGCCGTTGCGGTTCTCCATCAAGATGTGACCGAGATAGGCAAGCTTCGCTTCTCCGTGGTTCGACCGACGGTACAAGCGCGCTTCCGGGTCGCTCGTGGAGGCATGGGTTTCGTTGGATCGACGCTCCCCACGGAACTCCCGGCCTCCACCTTCTGCTGGCGGCTCTCCGTCCTTCCGCCGAAAGCTCTTCTGGCTTGCCCAGGCCTCGATCAGCGTCCCATCGACGGTAAAGTGCTCGTCCGACAGCAGGTTGCGCCGGCGCGCCAGCGCGACGACTTCATGGAAGAACTCCTGGGCGATGTCGCCGTCGAGCAAGCGGTCCCGATTCTTCGAGAACACGGTCGGCGCCCACACCGGGTCGTCCATACTCAACCCAACAAACCACCGAAACAGCAGGTTGTAGTCAAGCTGCTCCATCAGCATCCGCTCGCTGCGAATGCTGTAGAGCAGCTGCAGCAACAAGGCGCGGAGCAAGCGCTCGGGCGGAATCGAGGGGCGTCCCAGGCGCGAGTACAGCTCCTCGAACCGCGGCGACAGCTCGCGCAGCACGTGATTGGTCATCTCCCGAATCGGCCGCAGCGGGTGACCGGCTGGAACCCGTTGCTCCGGCCCCACATAGCTAAAGGCTGCGCTCTGATTGGGATCGTCACCACGCATCGTGGACCCTCCTGGCAAGCGTTCAGTGAATACTGCCAGGGTTCAGCGAGTTTTTCAGCACCTTCTTAGGCGTCGGGCGCACCGGCAGTGGCATCGGACCCGCCCTCAATTCGGATTGCCGGCTCAGTCATTGCGTAGTGCACGAACTGCCTCCCTAGCTCGGTCAGCTCATAAGGCTCCTGGTCATCGAACGCTGACTTCATGTACGGCGAGGTCCTTTGCGTTCGTGTGGCCTTCCGCACGAACTGACCGTCGTGGTCGTTTCCCGGCGCTGACGGATCACACCGCCCATGGTGAGATCTCGGAAGACCAACTTGAAGAGATCTGCCTCGGCTGAATCCTCGCGGACGTGCTCTCCGTAGATACGCGACCAGACTTCTCCTCGCGTGATCCCTGGCTCCCGCTGGATGTGTCCGAGAACAGCGAAGTGAATCTCGTGATAGGTGTCGATCCACGCAATAAAGAGCCGCACCACGTCGTCGCTGCACAACTTGGTTCCGGCAGCGTTGGTTAGCAACGTCCGGATTAGGTCCCGCTTCGACTCGGTTACCGCCTCATCCCACGTCCGAAACCCATGCTCCACCAAGGCAAGATAGCTCGGATCCTCCAAGCGTTCTTGAGCCAAGTCGCCAAGCTCTTCAAGTCGAAGGACGACCTTTCTCAGGGTCCGGACAAGCTGCTCCATCTTCCTTCGGTGCTCCTCAAGCCATTGCCTCTGAAGCTCGTTCACGGCGTCCTGCTCCTTCTCCGCATCGACATTGGCGAAGGCGCTTAGGAAACCGCCAATCCAGGGTATGGACGACAGGGCCGATAGCGTGAACCGACGGTATCGCCGCCGCTTGTCCTCTCCCAGACGCTCAAGCTCGTACCCGTAGTCTTCCTCGGTTCGAAAGAGCTTCAGATCGCCCGACATTGGCTTTCTCCCTTTTTCGTTCCCTGGAGAATACTCCTCGTATTCGGGTGGTCAGCCGGGATTCGCTGGCCCTGGAACGGTCAATCTCCATGGTCGTCGCGTCCCGCGGTGGCCACATTGGTTGGTCGTCGGGGTCGCCCCACCGACGGCTCCATCGCACCATCGTGGACGCCCCGCCGAGGAGTCACGAAGCTGGACTTCAAAAGTGCCGGCGCTGACGACGTGGACGCCTTGCGGGTGCGCGTCCCTCGCTGGGGACACGCGACCCGCCGATCGTCGCCCACCGGGGACGCCAGGGCCTCGTTTCCCCTGCTCATTGGCCGGGCACGCGGCCTGCTATTCGTCGCGGCTAGAGTCGGAGCGGTTGACTGTCGGTGCGCCCATCGCCGGGCAGGGAGGGAGTCATGAAGCGGACCTTCGCGGTGGTGTCGCGCTTCGGATGCCTGGCCTTGACGTTGGGCCTCGGAACGGCAAACTGGGTGAGCGCACAGGACCGTCCGCCAACCAACTCCCCCTGCCCTGCCGTTGCGGGGGCCGAGCAGGTGCTGGTCCCCGGCGCGGTGGTGATCCTCAGCGACGTTCCCGGCACGGTGGAGGCCCCGCGGTTCGCCTCGGCGCTCGCCTGTCAGTCGCTCGCCAGTGGCAAGCCGGTGACCTTGGCTCTCGACCTTCCCCGCGAGGAACGGGCCGCGGTGGACGCCTTCCTCGACTCGGACGGCTCTCCGGCGGCGCGCGATCGGCTGCTGGCGGCTCCCTCGTGGCGGCAGCAGTCGGCGAGCCAGGCGCGGCTGGAGCTGCTGGAGTGGGTGCGCATTGCTCGCGCCGCCGGCAAGCCCATCTGGGTGACGCTCCTCGGCACCGACGAGCTGCCGGCGCGCTCCGCCTCGACCGAGCGCGAGCGCGAGCACCGCATGGCCACCGCCCTTGCTCGGGCGGTCGACACCACGCCGCGCAGCGTCGTCATCGGCCTGGTCGCCAACCCGCACGCGCGGCTGGTGCGTGACACTGGCGCGAACCCTCCCTATCCGCCGATGTCGTACCTGGTGGAGCGAGAGCTCCGAGGGCAGGCCGTGGTTTACGCGCTCGACGCCGTGTTCCCGTCCGGCGAGGCCTGGCTCTGCGCGGAAGGGAGCGAGTCTGCGTGCGGCCCCGCGGTCGTCGCCGGCCGGGGCGAGCCGGGCGAGACCTTCCGGGTCGTCCTCGGCGGCGACGTCGACCGCGCCTTCAACGGCTCCTACCGGCTGCCTTCGCTTACCGCGTCACCGCCGGCGATGTCTGGGCGAAGCGTTCCGGCAGGGTCGGCCCGGCCCGCGCTCGCCTCGGCGCGCCGCTGAGGTCGCCGACTCGGAAAAACTGCTTTCCGTCAGGCCCGTCGGGATCGCACTCGACGGGCCTTCGTGTTTCTGCACGCCCAGGGCGGCGCCGGCGCTGCGAGGAGCTGCTACTGGAAGCGGTGCCCGCAGACCGGCGGCGCACCCTTGGTCTTGCTGCCCAGGTAGATGCCTTCGAGCACCATCTCGCCGTTCGACCAGCGTAGCGTGCCGTCGAGGTCGAGTCCCTCGGGGATGTCGTTGCCGCCGGTCGTCGCGAGCCGCAGGGCGCCGGTGGCCCGGTCCACCTGGTAGGTGCCCCAGTAGTCCTTGTAGCGCTCGAACGGGTGCCAGGTGACGGTGAAGGTGCCGTCCTCGTGCAGCTCGAATTCCTGGATGAGCTCGGCTCCGGCCGCCGGCTTGGCGCCGGCGCAGGGCAGCTGCCCGACCTCACGATGGATGCCGGTCCACGGCTGGGGCGCCGGGTCGATGACGAGGATCTCGGCCTGCGCCTGGCGCTTGCGCCCGCTCGGCGGCGTGAGCTCGGCGTGCACCAGGACCTTGGAGCCGACGGCGATGCCGGGGGCGAGCGTGAACCGACCGCTCGACTTGTCGACGGTTCCGGCGCTCGACGGCTCGAGCCGCCAGGTCACCTTGCCCTCGACGGGCTCGTTCATGTAGCTCCCGCGCCGGCAGCTGATGGTGAGCTCTCCGCCGGCGCCGGGGCGCATCGCGATGCGTTGTCCGTCGCCGATGACGAGCCACGCCTGCGGATCGTCGAGACAATCGCCGTCGCCCTCGGCTGCGGCGCGCTCGCAGCCGAGCAGACCGCACACGGCGATAGCGAGCGCGAGGGCAAGCGACACGGCGCGACGTTGCGATCCTGTTTCCGTCGTCGTGGGCATCGGGGGCATGGCTCCTCCTTTGACGGGGTATCGCGGTCGACACCCGGCGTGGCGGCTCGGCTGCGCAGGATGTCGTCGATGATAGCGAAGCGTGCGCGACGTAGCGCTAGCATCATCAGCCATGGAGAAGATCAACCTCGCGGAGAAGCTGGCGTCGTTCTCGGAGCAGTGGAGCCCGAAGGTGGTCGCCGAGCTGAACGGGCAGCAGGTGAAGCTGGGGAAGATCCAGGGCACGTTCATCTGGCATCACCACGAAGTCGAGGACGAGCTGTTCCTCGTCGTCTCGGGGCGGATGCGGATGGACTTGCGCGACGGCGAAGGCGAGCGTGAGGTGTGGCTCGGCCCCGGCGAGGCGATCGTGGTGCCGCGCGGCGTCGAGCACCGGCCGCACGCCGACGAGGAGACGGCGATCCTGCTCTTCGAGCCGGCCTCGACGCTCAACACCGGCAACGTCCGCAACGAGCGCACGGTCGAGCAGCTGCAACGGATCTGAGCGCCGGCATGGAAGCTGCCCCGGTCGCGCCCACCACGGCAGTGCCGGTCCGCTGGAGCACGGTCGTCGCGACGCTGACGCGGCCTTATCGCGTCACCGTGCCAATGGTCGTCCTCGTCTCGCTGGTGCCGCTCTACGTCTTCATCCCCGAGCTCACGCGCGGCCGGCAGCACTACGCGCCCGCCGTCGCGCTCGATCGCTTCTTCCCGCTGCAGCCGAGCTGGGCGCTCGTCTACGGCGCGCTCTATTTCTTCCTGATCGTGTTGCCGGTGTTCGTGCTGCGCGACGACGAGCACATCCGGCGCACCGTCTTCGCGTACCTGACGATCTGGATCACGGCGTACGTCTTCTTCCTGACGTACCCGACCGTGGCGCCGCGGCCCGCCGAGGTGGTCGGCACGGGCTTCGGTGCCTGGGGCCTGCGCGCTCTCTATGGCGCCGATCCGCCCTACAACTGCTTCCCATCGCTCCACGTCGCGCACTCGTTCGTGTCGGCGCTGACGTGCCATCGCCTGCACCGCGGCGTCGGTCATTTCGCCATCGTCGCCGCTTCGCTCGTCGGCTTGTCGACTCTCTACACCAAGCAGCATTACGTCCTCGACGTCGTCGCCGGCGTGCTCCTCGCGCTCGCCGCGTTTGCGGTGTTCCTCCGCAGCTATCGCCGCGAAGCCGTTCCCGATCTCGACCGTCGGCTCGCGCCCGCCCTCGCTCTGGGCCTCGCCGCGATCATCGGCGGCGCCGTCGTCTGCGTCTGGCTGGCTATGCTCGTCTCGTCATGAGCCGCTCGCCGCAGCGCACGCTCCTCGTCGCGACGGCCGCGGCAGTGATCGCAGCCGTCGCCCTCGCGTCGTCGCTCGTCTCGCAACGAGCCGCCGCCCCGCGGCCCCGCCATCGCCCGCGCCGCCGCCACCCAGGTCGGCATCACCCTCGTCTACGACCCGTCCTACCGGCGCCTCGACTACCCCGGCGGCGACGTGCCGCGCGACCGCGGCGTCTGCACCGACGTCGTCGTCCGCGCCTTCCGCACCATCGGCGTCGATCTCCAGGTCGCCGTGCACGAGGACATGCGGCGTCACTTCGCCGAGTACCCGCAGCTCTGGGGCATGCGCGGCCCGGACCGCAACATCGACCATCGCCGCGTGCCGAACCTGATGACGTTCCTCACCCGCAGCGGCAAGCGTCTCGGCACCGGCGCGAGCTATGAGCCCGGCGACGTCGTGGCGTGGCGCCTGCCGAACGGCCTCCTCCACACCGGCATCGTCGCCGAGCGGCGCGCGCCGAAGGGGCATCGGCTGGTGGTGCACAACATCGGCGGCGGCGCCCAACTCGAGGACGTGCTGTTCGCCTTCGAGGAGCTGGGGCACTACCGCTGGTGAGGCTCTGAGGCGATGGGCCTGCTGACGCGCGCGGCGCTGCTCTTCGCGCCGCGACGCACCGTGCGCGAGGCGTTCCGCCGTCACTTCGTGCGCCGCGACTGGCTCGAGCCCGAGACGGTGTCCGGCCGCGGCTCGGCGCTCGCCCGCACGGCGTCGATCCGCCGCGAGCTGCCGCCGCTCCTCGCCGAGCTCGGCGTGCGCTCGCTGCTCGACGCCGGCTGCGGCGACTTCAACTGGTTCCGCGCCCTCGAGCTCGACCTCGATCGCTACGTCGGCGTCGAGGTGGTCGAGGAGCTCGTGGCGCTCAACCGCGAGCGCTTCGGCAGCCCGCGGCGGGAGTTCGTCACCCTCGATGTGATCCGCGACCCGCTGCCCGCGGTCGACCTGATCCTCTGCCGCGACTGCCTCGTGCACCTGAAGAACCGGCAGATCGTCGCCGCGTTGCGCAACTTCCGCCGCAGCGGCTCGCGCTGGCTGCTCGCCACCACCTTCACCGGCGATCGCCCCAACGAGGACGCGCCGCTCGGCGGCTGGCGGCCGATCGACCTCGAGCGGCCGCCGTTCGCAGCTCGGCCCGCCGCTGCGCCTCCTCGGCGAAAGTGAGTCGGTGGAAGACGCCGCCTATCGCGACAAGAGCCTCGGCCTCTGGCGCCTCGCGCCGCCCTGACGCGGCTCAGTCCACCAGCGCGCGCCCGCGCGTCTCGATCACCCAGGGCAGGAAGCAAAGCCCCGCGAGCGGCACCAACCCGACGAGGAACAGCGCCCGCAGCGCCGCGTCGTGGCCGCGCGCGGCGATCAGGCCGACGACGATCGGGCCGGCGGCGGCGAGGATGCGGCCGACGTTGTAGGTGAAGCCGGCGCCGGTGCCGCGCAGCCGCGTGGGGAAGAGCTCGGGCAGGTAGTAGGTGAAGCTGCCGAAGACGCCGAAGACGGTGAGGCCGATCCAGAAGTACATGCCGAGCCGCGTCTCGGCCGGCAAGTCCAAGCCGAACGTCGCGAAGATCGCCGCCGCCGAGGCCGCGAAGTACACGCCGAACATCGTCCGCCGGCCGAGCAGCTTCGCCGCCGGCACGGTGAGCAACGTGCCGAGGAGGCCGCCCCAGTTGAAGCGGTTCGTCGCCAACGCCTTCCAGCTCTCGACGAGCGCCAGCGTCGCGCTCCTGTCGAGGCCGCGCGCCGCCGCCTCGGTCTGCGCGAGCCCGCTCGCCACCACCGGGATGAAGGCGTTGCAGCTCCACCAGGTGATGAGGGCGGTGACCGCCATCAGGAAGCCGCTCCGAGTCAGTGCGCGATGCTTCTCGTCGAAGAGCTCGGCCATCGCCGGCAGCTTGACCGCTTCGACGGTGCGCCGCCAGCGCTCGGGCTCGCGCACGAAGAGCCGGAAGAGCAGCGCCACCGCCGCCGGCAGCAGGCCCGCCAGGAACACGTACCGCCACGACACCTCGGGCGCGTCGCGCATCCAGCGCCCGGCGATGTTGTAGTTGACGGCGGCGGCGAGGAAGAGTCCCATCGGCGCCGAGGTGTAGAGCAGCGCCCCCGCCTCGACGCGCCGTTTCTCGGGCACCACCTCGGCCACCATCGCCGCGCCCGCCGCCCACTCGCCGCCGATGCCGAGGCTGGCGATGACGCGGAAGAGCGCCAGCACCCAAATGTTGGGCGCGATGGCGCAGAGCGCCGTCCCCACCGCGTAGATCGTCATCGTCAGCATCAGCGTGCGCGTGCGGCCGATGCGGTCGGTGAGGCGGCCGAAGAGGATGCCGCCCGCCGCCCAGCCGATCAGCAACAGTGAGGTCAGCAAGCCGGTCCAGCGCAGCGTTGCCGCCTTCGCTTCCGGCGAGCCGATCGGGAGCCCGAGCAGCGTCGGCACGCAGTTGGGCGCCACGAAGTTGAACAGCAGGCCGTCGAAGACGTCGAAGCCCCAACCGAGCCAGGCCGCGAACAGCACCATCCACTGGTAGCCGTTCATGTCCCACAGCGTGCGTCCGCGCGGCGTCGTTTGTAACGCGTCCATTCCCGCTCTCGTGCCGCGGACGTTACTGCAAGTCATCGCGCGCGGCACCGCAACGGAGCCGCCGCGTGGCGACCTACCGCCGCACTGCCGTTGCCTTCGACCGCGCGCCGGTGTTACGTTGCTGTCACCATCTCGGCTCCAAGGGAGGTCACTCTCATGAAGCGATTCCTGCTCCTCGCGGCGGGGGCCCTCGTTGCCTTGCCGGCCCTCGCGCAGCAGACCGGCTCCATCCAGGGACGAGTGACGACGGGCGACGGCGCGGTGCTGCCCGGCGTCACCGTCGAGGCGCGCGGCGACGTGCTGCCGATGCCGCGCACGACCAACACCCTCGACAACGGCAACTACCAGCTGCCGCAGCTGCCGCCGGGCGACTACACGGTGAGCTTCACGTTGAGCGGCATGGACACGGTGACGCGGCCGGCGCGCGTGCTGCTCGACCAGTCAGCGACGCTCGACGTGACGATGGCGCCCGAGGCGCTGACCGAGGAGATCGACGTCATCGCCGAGGCGACGCTGCTCGATCCCTCGTCGTCGGAGGTGAAGAGCGCCGTCGCCGAGGACGTCATCGAGCGGCTGCCGGTGGGGCAGGAATACCAGGACCTGTTGAAGCTGATCCCCGGCGTGCAGATCAGCCAGGACGAGGTGCGCGGTCCGAGCGCCGGGGGCAGCGGCCAGGACAACGTCTACCTCTTCGACGGCGTGAACATCACGCTGCCGCTCTTCGGCACCCTCGGCAGCGAGCCCTCGTCGCACGACATCGCGCAGGTGTCGGTCGTCAAAGGCGGCGCCAAGGCGCTCGACTTCAACCGCTCGGGCGGCTTCCAGGTCGACTCGGTGAGCAAGGCGGGTACCAACGACTGGCACGTCGAGGCGAGCTACCAGGTGCAGAGCGCGTCGATGACGAGCGACCTCAAGACCGGCAGCTCGGCGCAGTTCGAGCGCGACCGAGATTGGGCGGTCCTCAACGCCGGCGGCCCGGTGTGGCGCGAGCGGCTGCTCGCCTACGCCTCGTACTACCGGCCTACCGTCAGCGCCGACAGCCGCTCCAACTTCTACGGCGAGGTCCCCGATTACGACAACGTGCGCGACGAGCTGTTCGGCAAGCTCACCTTCACGCCGACCTCCAACCTGCTCGTCAACGCCAGCTACCGCGACTCCGACCACGAGATCAACGCCGACACCGCGGGCACCGCCGGCGCCATCCTCTCCACCCACGCGGGTAGCACGTCGAGCGGCTCGGACGCCACCATCCAGATCGGCATCCTCGAAGGCTCGTGGGTGATCAACGACCGTAGCTTCGCCTCCTTCAAGTACACCGACTTCGCCAACGAGACGGCGTCGCGTCCCGACACGCTGTTCGACTTCCCCATCCGCATCGACGGCAGCGTGCGGCTCGACGTCGCGAACCTCGACCGCCAGGGCCGCTTCGACGTGCCGAGCGCCTCCAGCGATCCGCTCGTCGCCGCCATCATCCCCGGCCTCATCCAGCGTTACGGCTATACCGAGAACGGCGTGCGCAAGGGTGGCGGCCGGGTGGGCGGCGCCAGCCAGATCGACCAGAACGACTTCTTCCGCGAGGGCTTCCAGGTCGGCTACGACTACGTGCTGGGCAACAACGTCGTCCACGAGCTGCACGCCGGCTACCAGTGGAACCTCGACGAAGAGGACTTGGCGCGCTTCTCCAATGGTTGGGGCATCATCACCGTCCCCGCCACGCCGACGACCTTCAACGGCCAGCCGGTCTTCTTCATCGCCCGCGTCCAGCAGCAGAGCCTGCAGGGCCAGGCCGGCTCGCTGGTGCCGGTCATCCACTCCGAGTTCGAGTCTCAGAGCATCGAGCTCAACGACACCATCAAGCTGCAGAGCTGGACGTTCAACGTCGGCCTAATGCTCTCCAACGACATCTTCTACGGCCAGGGATTGCGCGAGGTGAGCGGCAACGTCTCCGGCTTCGCGCTGGCGCCCGGCAACAAATACGAGATGTACGAGGTCGGCTGGGACGAGATGGTGTCGCCGCGGCTGGGCGCCACCTGGGCCTACGACGACCGCGGCACCGTGTACGCCAGCGCCGCCCGCTACTACCCCGCCGCCAGCTCGCTGTCGCGTGCCGCCTCCTGGGACCGCAACCTGCGCAGCGAACGGCAAGTGTTCTTCGACCAAAACGGCAACTTCCTCGGCAGCCAGGCGCTCGCCGCTTCCTCGGGCAAGTTCTTCGACGACGACCTCGACCCGCGCTCGATCGACGAGTACATCCTCGGTACCGCGCGGCAGATCAACAGCCGCTGGACCGGCCGCGCCTACGCCCGCTACCGCTACGGCACCAACTTCTGGGAGGACACCAACAACGACGCGCGTCAGCGCTTCAACCCGCCGGAGGGCGTGCCGCGGGATCTCTACATCGCCAATCTCGCCACCGTGCGCGCCGAGATCGGCGGCTCCTCCTACGTCATCGCCGAGCTCGACGGCGCCTTCACCAAGTTCTACGAGGTGAGCCTCGAGGCCGAGCACCGCACGGCGAAGACCTTCGTGCGCGGCTCGTACGTGTGGAGCCACTACTACGGCAACTTCGACCAGGACAACACGACGACCGCCAACGACGCCAACGCCTTCATCGGCTCGTCGTTCATCGCCGACAGCGTCGGCCGGCAGGTGTGGGACCACCGCTACGGCGACCTGCGCGGCGACCGCCGCCACCAGCTCAAGCTCTACGGCTTCTACCAGCTGCCGTGGAGCGCCAGCGTCGGCGGCCTCGCCATCTACCAGTCGGGCCAACCGTGGGAGAAGTGGGACTACACGATCTACCCGGCGAACCTGATCGGCACCGACACCGACGACACCAGCCGCTACGCCGAGCCGGCCGGCCACCGCACGACGTCGGCCCACTACCAGCTCGACCTCAACTACACCCACGACTTCCCGTTCGCCAGCCGCTACAACGTGCAGCTGCGGCTCGACCTGTTCAACGCCTTCGACAAACAGACCGGCTACAACATCCAGAACAAGGTGAACACGGGCACCTCACCCTTCGGCACGCCGCGCTCCTTCTTCGAGCCGCGGCGGTTGCAGGCCGCGATCCGCTTCTCCTTCTAGGCGGCTCGACGCGACAGTGAGGGCGGCGGGCGCGGGCTCGCCGCCCTTCGTGTTTCTTGGCGGCTCGCGGGCGCGGTCAGAGCAGCCCGCGGAAGAGCGGCTCACGCTCGACGAGCGGGCGCGTCGTCTCGTCGGCGGCGGCGAGCGCGCGGCGCGCACGCTCGCCGCGGTCGGCCTCGCCGAGCAGCACGCTCACCTGCGCGCGCTTGAAGAGCGCCATCGGCTCGCTCGGCCGCGCGGCGAGCGCGCGGTCGAGGCTCACGCGAGCGTCGTCGAAGCGCCGGGCCACGAGGTACAGCACGCCGAGCTCGAGGTCGGCGGCAAAGCGCTCGCCTTGCAGCGCCCGGGCACGCTCGAATGCCGCGATGGCGGCGTCCGTCTCGCCGCCCTCCATGCGCAGCTCGCCGAGTCGCAGCAGCTCGGCCGCCGGCGCACCCTTCTTCGCGACCACGCGCTCGAGCAGCGCGATGGCGTCAGCGCGTCGCCCTTGATGCGCCCGCACCTCGGCAAGACAGGCGACCGCGGGCAGCCGGTCCGGCTCCACGGCCAGCACGCTCTCGACCAGCGGCTCGGCGCGCGCCCACCGCTCGTTCTTGCACTCGTGCAGCGCCTGATAGTGGCGTAGGTCCGGCGAGTCCGGCGCCACCGCAGCGGCGCGCCGAAACCAGCGCTCGGCGTCGGCATCGTGATCGAGCATCGAGTGCGCGACGGCGAGGTAGACGGCAGCCATCGGATTGTGCGGGTCGGCCGCGACGATCCGCTCGAAGGCGGGCAGACGCCGCGCGCGTACTCGCCACGCGCGAAGAGGCCCGAAGCGCGATCGAGGTCGTCGAACAAATGCGTCATCCGCCGCGGGCTCGGCGCATCCGCGCGCAGCCGCGGCGCCGCCGTCGAGGCGACGTAGCCGAGGCTGGCGAGCTTCTCGCGCGTCTCCGCCGGCAGCTGCTCGTCGCCGCGCGGCGGCGCCGGCAACCGATACGCGCGCAACGCCTCACGCGCCGCGCGGCTCGGCGAGGCGCCGCTCCCGAGGTCACGCGCCTCCGCCGGATCGGCGACGACGTCGTAGACCTCGGTCTCGCCGGCACGGATCACCTTCAACCGCCCGTCGACCACCATCACCTGCGGCTGCCACCCATAGGAGAGGAATGGCTTCATCGCCTCGCCGAGCACCGGCTCGCTCGCCGCCGTGGTCTCGCTTGCGGCCCTCCCTCGTTCAGGCGGTGGCGCGAGCAGCGGCCGCGGCGCAGGCAAGCCCGCCCAAGCGAGCAACGTGTCGTGTACGCGGCGAGCGCTCACCGGCTCACTGACGTCGCCGGCCGGGACACCGCTGCCGGCAACCAGCAGCGGCACGCGCATCGTCGCCTGGTACAGCAGGTTGCCGTGCTGCGCCTCGCCATGCTCGCCCAGCCCCTCGCCATGGTCGCCCACCACCAGCACCCGCCACTCGCGAGCGCCCGCGCGACGCTCGAATGCCGCGAGCAACCGCCCGAGCTCGCCGTCCATGTACGCCACCTCGCCGCGATACGGCTCGTTCGCAAAGCGGCTGCGAAACGGCTCCGGCGGCGCATACGGCGCATGCGGATCGTAGTAGTGCACCCAAACGAACAGCGGCGACGCCGGCGCGCTCGCCAGCCACGCCAGCGCACGAGCGGTCGTCTCGCGAGCCGACCGCTCGAGCGCGCCGCCGGCGAGCTCGTCGTCGTACCGATCGAACCCGCGCGTCAGCCCAAACTGCCTATCGAGCACGAACGACGACACGAACGCCGCCGTCGCGTACCCGCTCTTCTTCAACTCGGCGGCGACCAGCGGCTGCGTCTCGGCCAGCGCCCGGCTGTTCTCGTGAATCCCGTGCTCCGCGGGATAACGCCCGGTGAGCATCGAAGCGTGCGACGGCAACGTCATCGGCGCCGTCGCATACGCATGCAGAAAGCGAGTGCCGCGCCGCGCCAACCGCGCGAGGTTGGGGGTCACCGCGTCGCCCGCCTCGGCCACGTCGGCGCGCGTCGTGTCGAGCGTCACCAAAAGAGTGGAGGGCCGCGCATCCGGCGCGGCTCTCTCGCCGTCGAGAGAAGCCTCGCGAGAGCACCGCCAGCAGAGCAGCGCGATGATCGCCGCCCAGCTGCCCGCCCGCCAACCTCGACTCGGCCGACGCTTACCGGCGGACGCGTGCCGCTGGCGTGTGATGCTCGCTCCGCTCAGGGCGTCGTCGCCGACCATGACGACATGCTGCCCGACTCGAAGCCGTCCCGGAAGACGGTTCGGTCGACGACACCGACGACGAGCTTCGGCGTGTGGTCGTTGTTCCACAGTCCCCAATGGGGGCCGAGGGCGGCACCACAAGCACTGTTGTTGCCCTCGATCTTCCATGGCTGGTCGAATGCCTCACCCCACACGAAGCTGACTTCCGAGCCTTCGAGGAGCGCGAAGAACCGGCTCTGCGCCGCTTGCGAGTAACCGTTCGGCGTGCCGGGACAGCCGACGAGGCCGCCGCAGGTGTTGCTCGTCGGCTCGCTCGGCCACCACGCCTCGTGAAGGACGATCGGCATCTCCGGATTGCCGGCGGGAATGTTGGTTCCGACGACGTTCTGGATGAAATTCACGCCGACCTGCGGGCAAAACTCTACGTGCGGCGACTGATCCCAGGCCGGCAGCATGTTCGGAAACACCAGGTCGCCGGCGTCGAGCGTCAACAGCTCGGGTTGGTAGGTCGGAGACAGCTCGTCATAGAGGTTCCAGATCTCGGAGGTGAGCACCACCTTGCCGGCCCATTGCTGCCGGGCCGCGGCGATCCAGTCCACCAACTGGGCCGTCGTCCAGCTGGGCGACCCACTACCGCATGCATTGAGGCCACGACAGATCCCCTCGTTGCCCACCACGATGCCGTCGATGAGCGGCAGGTTGGTCGCGTCGATGAGATCCCAATCGGCAGCCGGATCGTGCAGACCGACGATTACGTAGGCGAAGCCCACCGACTTCGCAACCTGCGGCACCGCGTCCAGGCCGTTGCGCATGCTGTAGGTGATGACCCCGTCGAGGCCGGTGGCGCGCAGCAGCGTGAGCTCCGTCGTGAGCTGCGGGATCGAGACGGTCTGTTGCGGGTCCCATCCGTCACCCGGCGTATAGGTGACGAACTGGTTGTTTCGCAGCGCGAGCAGCGTGGCCTCCCGAGAGGCGGCACGTGCCGGAGCGCCCGTCAGTGCGGCGAAGGCTGCGAGCAAGGCGACGGCGAAAGTCGCCACCGCTGCACGTGAAGGCAAGCACATCGTGCGGCCCCGACGCCGGGATTGCGACCGGGCCGCCTCTCGATCAAGCTTGCCTCGAGAGCGCGGCCGGCGCGGCGAAGCGGGGCAGTCCCATGCTACACCCCGCGCGACCACTGAACATCCTCGGTCGCGAGCCGTGGCCCGCAGCGCCGGCCCGCGGCGGCCGCCCGAACCGGCCGTCACGGACCTTCGAGCGCCCGTGTTAGCTTCCTCGCCGATGCCCGCAAACCACACTGAGTCCCCCACCGGCAACGTCGCACTCATCCGCGCCGTCGGCTTCTGGGGCCTGATCGCGATGTGCATCAACGCCGTAGTCGGCAGCGGCGTCTTCCTCCTCCCCCGCGAGACCTACGAGCTCCTCGGCCCCTTCTCCCTCTGGGCGCCCGTCCTCTTCGCGATCCCTGTCTTCATCCTCGTCCTCTGCGTCGCCGCCGCCGCCAGCCACTTCCAAGAACCCGGCGGCGCCTACCTCTACGCCCGCACCGCATTCGGCAACTTCGTCGGCTTCGAGACCGGGTGGATGAACTGGATCGCGCGCGTCACTTCGCTGGCGTCGCTCGCCAACGGCTTCATCCTCGCGCTCGCGCGGCTCTGGCCGGCAGCAGCCGAGCCCGGCCTGCGCGTCGCCCTCATCGTCGCCACCATCGGGGGCCTCGGCACCATCCACGCCCTCGGCGTGCGCTACGGTGCGGGCACCATCTACGCCTTCACGGCCGGCAAGCTCGTGCCGCTCGTCATCTTCATCACCGTCGCCCTCTTCGCCCTGCCCACCAACCCCCTGCCGGCGAGCTTCACCCTGCCCGGCCCCGACACCAAGTGGAGCGACGCCGCCCTCTTCATGCTCTTCGCCTACGCCGGCTTCGAAAACCTCGGCGTGCCCGCCGGCGAGTACAAGAACCCGCGCCGCGACCTGCCGCTCTCGCTGCTCATCGGCATCCTCATCATCGCCCTCCTCTATGCCCTGGCGCAGCTCGGCACCATGGCCGTCCTCCCCGACGTCGGCGCCTCGCGGACGCCCATCGCCGACGCCGCCGCCGTGCTCATGGGCCACGGCGGCGCCGTGCTGGTCACCGTCGGCGCGCTGCTCTCCATGCTCGGCACCAACTCCGGCACCGTGCTCGAGGGCTCGCGCATGCTCTACGCGCTGTCGCTCGAGCGGCGGCCGTTCCGCGCCGTGAGCTACGTCCATCCGCGCTTCCGCACGCCGCTCGTCGCCATCGTGCTCCACGTGGGCATCGCCATCCCGGTGGCTATTGCCGGCAGCTTCGCCGGCCTGGCGCTCATCTCGACCGTGGCGCGGCTGACGACCTACCTCGCGACGTGCGCGGCCGTGCCGCGGCTCCAGCGCGGCGGCGCTGGGGGCTTTCGCATTCCGGTGTGGGTCCCAGTGCTCGGCGTCGTCGTCTCGCTGCTCATCGTCGTCAATCTCTCGTGGAAGCACCTGCTGGCCGCAGCGATCGCGCTCGTCCTCGGCGCGGTGCTCTATTTCGTCGGCGAGCGCGGACGAGCGCGCGCATGAGGCGCGTGCGGCGCTGGCCCGCACCTGTTGCCGGCGCGCTGCTCCGCGTGACGCTCCTCGTCGCGACGGTGCTCGCGACCGGCTGCGCCAGCCGCGCGCCGGCACCAGCGCCGCAGCCCGCAGCGCCACCGCCCGAGCCGCAACCGCCCGCCGCCACTGACGCCGAGCGCGGCCTGCTCCCCGACAGCCCGCTCCTCACCGGCATGCTCGAGTCGCAGCCCGGCCTGCGCGACCTCCTCGCCGACGCCTCGCGCTACCGCTTCCAGGTCGTCCTCGGTCTCGTCGAGGAGCGGCCCGGCGAGAAGCCGGTGCTCGTCCAGCACGGCTACCGCGCCGGCGCCGAGTACCTCTACCCCGCGAGCTCGGTGAAGCTCTTCGCCGCCGTCGCCGCGCTCGAGCGCCTCGCCGAGCTGCGCCGCGAGACCGGCCTCAACATCGACGCCGACACCCCGCTCGTCTACCACCCGCTCTTCCCCGGCGAGGAGCGCGAGGACGCCGACCCCACCAACCGCGCCGGCGGCAAGCTCACCGTCGCGCACGAGATCCGCAAGATCTTCCTCATCTCCGACAACGCCGCCTTCAATCGCCTCTACGAGCTCGTCGGCCCCGATCGCTTGGCGGCGTCGATCGAGCGCGCCGGCCTGCCCGGCGTGCGCATCGTCCACCGCCTCTCGGAGCCGCACACGGCCGAGGAGAACCTGCGCTCGCCGCAGATCGACTTCGTCGCCCGCGCCTTCACGCACATGCTGCCCGAGCGCACCGCCCAGCCGCTGCCCGAGCCGCCGGTGATGCCCGGCCTCCTCATCGGCAGCGCCGTGCTCGACAACGGCGGGCAGCGCATCGAAGGCCCGATGGACTTCGCGCCCAAGAACCGCGCGCCGCTCGCGGTGCTGCAGCGCGCGCTCTGCACCGTGGTGCGCCCCGACGTCGACTGCGGCGCCGCCGGCTTCACTCTTTCCGAAGCCGACCGCGAGCTGCTGCTGCGCGCCATGCGGCGGCTGCCGCGCGAGTCGGTGAACCCGCGCCTCGACCGCGCCGAGCACCCCGACGCCTACGTCAAGTTCCTCCTCCCCGGCCTGCGCCGCGTCCTCGACCCGGAGCGGCTGCGCGTCTACGACAAGAGCGGCCAGGCCTACGGCTTCACCCTCGACAACTCCTGGGTCGACGCCGGCGACGGCCGCTCGTTCTTCCTCGCCGCCGCGCTCTACACCAACGCCGACGGCGTGCTCAACGACGACCTCTACGACTACGAGCAGGTCGCGCTGCCGGCGCTCGCCGACGTCGCCGAAGCGGTGGCTCGCGGCGTCACCACGCGGCCGTAGCGTGATGACGGGGGACGTCCCCATGAGCAAGATTGGCTGGTCGCTCGCCGGCTCGCCGTCGTCCCCTTGGTCCTGGTGCTGGTGCACTGCCGGCCCAAGAGCGTCGAGGACCAAGTCGCGGCGCTGCCGGAGCTGCCGCCGGAGCTCGCCGCGACGCTGGATCCGAAGACCTTGGCGACCAAGGTCGTGTCGGTGAGCACGCCGGAGACGCCAACGGGAGAGATCTTGGCGCCGTGCTGCTCGACCACGGAGACCCGCAGCCTGCAGGTCCGGTTCCGCTACATCAAGTGCGGCCCGCTGGACCACGTCGTCGATCTCGAGGACGGGGTCCTGAGTCAGGAGCGACGCGGGAGCGCCAAGCCGCAGTTGTACAGGCTCACGCGGCTCCCGGGCCTGGAGATCCCTCTCGCCTTCTGCCGTTCGAGCGACGGCCCTTGGAATGCCATCCTCACCGAGTACCGAGGATGCAATTCTCCGGCGAGCCGGACTCTGATCATCGCCGCTTTCGGCGACGCCAAAGCCTTCACCTGGGTTGGTACCCAGACTCCGCCGGCAAACGTTGCGGTCCTCGCCTGCCGCAGGGAATCGACCGTGGAGTCGCCCTGTGGTGGCTCGAGTTGCCAATGTTCCACGACCACCTGCCCCGCTGACGACCCTTGTGAGTGCCCCTTGGAGCTGCCGACGGGCTGAGCTCGCGAGCGCGCGGCTTGTTGTCGTAGGCGCCGCACGGTTATAGCTCCGCGCGTGAACGCCGGCACTCGACCGTCGCCGGTTCGGCAAGCTGCTCGCGCTCGGCGGCGCCGCCGCGGCCGCGTCGCCCGTCACCGCCTGCGCCGCCGCCGGCGCACCTGCCACGTCACGCCGCGAGACTTTCGGCGGCAATCGCCGCCGCGCCCGCCGCTGCTCAAGCCGCGCCATCTCTCCCCGGCGACACCATCGGTCATCATGCTCCCCGCCTCGCAGGCCTTCGAGGCGAGCACGGTCGACCTCGCGCGCGAGCAGCTCGAGGCGCTCGGCTTCCGCGTCAAGGTGGGCGCGCACGCGCTCGCCAAGCACGGCTATCTCGCCGGCACCGACGCCGAGCGCGCCGGCGACTTGATGGCGATGTTTCGCGACCCCGAGGTCGCCGCCGTCTTCTGCTTCAAGGGGGGCTGGGGCACGCCGCGCCTGCTGCCGCTTCTCGACTTCGACGCCATCCGCGCGAATCCCAAGCCGTTCGTCGGCTACAGCGACGTCACGGCGCTGCTCAACGCCATCCACCAGCGCACCGGCCTCGTCACCTTCCACGGCCCGATCGCCGCCTCCAACCTGCGGCCGTTCAACCGCGAGGGCCTGCGCCGCGTCGTCATGTCGACCGACCCCATCGGCGTCGCTCGCGAACCCGCCCAAGGAGGACGACGAGCTCGTGCCGCGCAGCTATCGCATCCTCACGCTCTCGCCCGGCACCTGCCGCGGCCGGCTCGTCGGCGGCAACCTGACGCTCGTCTGCGCGCTCATGGGGACGCCGTGGGAGGTCGACACCGAGGGCGCCATCCTGCTCCTCGAGGACGTCGAGGAGGAGCTCTACCGCGTCGACCGCATGCTCACCCAACTCGCGCAGGGCGGCAAGCTCGCGAAAGCCGCCGGCATCGTCTTCGGCTACTGCACCGACTGCCCCGTCGAAGGGCCGAGCTTCAGCCTCGAGGAGCTCCTCCACCAGCACATCGGCTCGGTCGGCGTACCGGCGATGGCGGGACTCGCCTTCGGCCACCGCGAGAAGCAGCTCACGTTGCCGATCGGTCTGCCGGCAACGCTCGACGCCGCCGCCGGCACGCTCACCTTCGACGAAGCGGCCGTGACCTAGCGGCGGGCGCCCGCTTCGTCGATAATTCGCGCCGCCGTACCCGGTCCGAAGGAGGTCGTCCCTGAACGCGTTCGCGCTCTCCGTCCGCACCAAGCTCGTCCTGTCTGCGCTCTTCGCCGGCGCCGCCACCCTCGCCGCGCCGCTCGCGGCCGACGTCTCCGGCTTCGTGCGTTCCTCCGCCGCCGGCAACCCGCCGATCAGCGGCGCGCTCGTCCACATCCGCGCCGACGGCGGCGCTTCGGGCGTCTTCACCGCCGCCGACGGCAGCTTCACCCTCACCGCCGACCCGGTGGGGACGGTAGAGATCGCGGCCTCGGTGCCCTACAACCTGGCCAACGCCGTCAACTACCTGATCGACGGCGCCTTCGTCAACGACGGCGACACCGGCGTCGTCATCCTGCTCAACGAGCTGCCGGCGGCCGACAACCCCGGCTACATCCCCGTCTCCGCCGGTGACTGCGGCAGCTGCCACAAGACGATCTACCCGCAGTGGCAGAGCTCGAACCACGCCGGCACCGCCGAGAACGAATGGGTGCTCGACCTCTACTCCGGCAGCGGCACGGCGGGCGGCGGCGCCGGCTACGTCTTCCGCGACACCCACGACGCCAACGAGACCGGCTTCTGCTCTTCCTGCCACGCGCCGATGGCCGAGGTGCTCGACCCCGGCAACGTCTACCTCGACGAGGTCACCGACTCGGCGGCCCTCGAGGGCGTCAACTGCGTCACCTGTCACCAGCTCGCGTCCGTCGACGGCAGCCCGGCGCATCTCAACGACCTCCACATCGTCGGCGGCAAGGCGACGTACCGCTTCCCGCAGGGCTCGACCGAGGACTTCGTCTGGGGGCCGTTGAGCGACGTCACCTTCTTCGGGATGCGGGCGTCGCACTCGACGCTGCACCGGGAGTCGCTCCTCTGCGCCTCCTGCCACCAGTACAACCGCCCCGACAACGGCGTCGCCGGCCAGCACACTTTCACCGAGTGGGTGGCCTCGCCGTTCGCCGTGCCCGGCCCGGGCTACCGCACCTGCCAGGACTGCCACATGCCGCCCTCCGCGGGCATCGGTCGGCTGTGCGTCTTCCTCGACGCCGACCGCACCGGCAACGAGCGGCGGCAGCACACCTTCATCGGCTCGACGCCGGACATGCTGCAGAACAACCTGTCGCTCACCCTCGCCGCCACCGATCTCGGCGGCGGGCGGATCCGCGTCAGCGCCGACGTGACCAACTTCGGCGCCGGCCACGACTTCCCCACTGGCGTGGCGATCCGCAATGCGCTGCTCCTCATCACGGCGACCGTCAACGGCCAGCCGCTCCAGCAGGTCGCCGGGCCGACGATCCCCTTCTGGGGCAGCGACGACGTGCCGGGCAACCAGCCCGGCGACTACGCCGGCGCCGCCGGCAAGGGCTTCGCCAAGGTGCTCGAGGGGCGGATCAACGACCAGGGCCCGACGGTGCGGCCGGTGCTCTTCATCGACGCCGAGAACGTCTTCTCCAACACCGCCATCCCCTCGGGCGCGACCGACAACACGACGGTCGAGCTCCAGCTCCCCGACGGCGTGCCTCACGGCGCCACGGTCGAGATCGAGGCGCGCCTCCTCTACCGCCGCGCCTTCCGCGCTCTGCAGGTGACGAAGGGGTGGACGCAGAGCGCCCACAAGGGCCCGATCGAGATCGAGGTGGCCAACGAGCAGCTGCAGATCGTCACCCAGGGCTCGCTCGGGGTCGCCATCCCGGCGCTGGGCGACGTCGGCCTCCTCGCCCTCGTGCTGGCCCTCGCCGGGGCCGGCGTGACGGTGATCCTCCGCCGGCGGT
>CAWJWP010000034.1:0-19322 GCA_963846495.1 Thermoanaerobaculia bacterium
AGCGACAGCTGGATCCCCATGTTCTTGGGGTCGAAGCGCAGGGCCATCTCGTAGAGCTGGATGGCCTCGTCGTAGAGCTTGCCGTCGATGAACCGCTTGGCGAGAGCGGTGACCTCTTCGAGATCGAATGCCTTGGAGCTCGGGTCCATCGCGCTCGGCGTCTCTACCGCGAAATGAGGCACGTAGTGTAACGCGGTGCCGCCGGCGCGGGCGGCTCGGTCGCCGACAACCGGGTGTCGCGGCACGCCGCGCGTGCTGCCGGCGCGTCGGTGACAAACCTGCAACTCGTTACTCTGCCGCGGCTTCGGAGGACTCCGCAGCAGCTGTGGAAAAGGCTGTGGAGAAAATCGGGGCCGCGATAGCTAAGTGGTCCGTTTGCCGCGCCTTAGAGCAGATTGAACAGGCCCTTGTGCAGCGAGCGTAAGCGACTGACTGCCAAGGGGTTACGTGCTGTTTGCCGGGTGTTGCGGAAGACTCGTTCCAAACTTCTGATCCGGGCTTTTCCGCAGTCGCCCGAATCCGGCCGGCTAAGTGCCTCGCCAGGGCCGAGTTACGGCGGTGTGACGGCGGGCGCGATGGCTGGCGATATATTCGTCGCCGCCATGCCGACGGAGACGCTGCGCCGCACCCCCCTCTTCGAGTGCCATCGAGAGGCGGGCGGCAAGCTCGTCCCCTTCGCCGGCTGGGAGATGCCGGTGCAGTACGCCGGCGTCATCGAGGAGCACCGGGCGGTGCGCCAGGCGGCCGGCCTCTTCGACGTCTCGCACATGGGACAGATCTCCGTGCGCGGCGCCGGCGCCCTGCGCTTCCTCGACTGGCTGACGCCGAACCACGTCGCCAAGCTCGCCATCGGCCGCGCCCACTACAGCGGACTGCTGACCGAGGGCGGCACCTACGTCGACGACCTGCTGATCTACCGGCTGGGCGAGAGCGACTTCCTGCTCGTCGTCAACGCCTCGAACCAGGAGAAGGACGTCGATTGGGTGAAGCGGCACGCGCCGGACGATGCGCAGGTGCGCGACGTCTCCGACCGCTACGCGCTGCTGGCGCTCCAAGGGCCGCAGGCGACGGCCATTCTCGCGCCGCTCACCGACGTCGATCTCTCGTCGCTCAAGTACTACGGCTTCGCCGAGGGCACCGTCGACGGCCACCGCGCCATCGTCTCGCGCACCGGCTACACCGGCGAGGACGGCTTCGAGCTCTACGTCGGTCCCGAGGCGGCGCCGGCGTTGTGGAAGCGGCTGCTCGAGGTGGGCGGCGGGCACGGCCTGGTACCCGCCGGCCTCGGCGCTCGCGACACGCTGCGGCTCGAGGCGGGGATGGCGCTCTACGGCCACGAGCTCGACGCCTCGACGACGCCGCTCGAGGCCGGGCTCAACTGGGTGGTGAAGCTCGACAAGGGCGAGTTCCTCGGCAGCGGCGCGCTCGCCGAGCAGAAGCGCGAGGGCGTGCCGCGCAAGCTGGTGGGCTTCGAGGTCACCGGCCGCGGTATCGCGCGCGAGGGCCACGTCGTGTACCTCGACGGCAACCGTGTCGGCCAGGTGACGAGCGGCACCTGGAGCCCCACTTTCGAGAAGGCGCTCGGCATGGGTTACGTGACGACCGCGGCGGCGACCGACGGCGCCGAGATCGAGATCGACGTGCGCGGGCGTAGAGTGCCGGCGCGACTCGTGGGTGTACCTTTTTATCGGCGCGAACGCTGAAACCAGTTCCATCGCGAGTGCGGCGGCGCTCCTGCCGTGCCTCGCTCACCGGCTTCGAGGAGGGAAGGCATGTATCCGAGCGACTACCTCTACTCGCGCCAGCACGAGTGGATCAAGGTGGAGGACGACGTTTGCACCCTCGGCATCACCGAGTTCGCCCAGAAGGAGCTGGGCGAGGTGGTGTTCGTCGAGCTGCCCGAGATGGGCCAGGTGTTCGACGCCAACGAGGAGATCGGCACCATCGAGTCGGTGAAGGCGGTGGCCGAGGTCTATACGCCGGTCGCCGGCGAGGTCGTCGAGATCAACGAGGCCGTGGTCACCGATCCCGAGCTGCTCAACGAAGACCCGCACGGCGACGGCTGGCTGGCGAAGTTCCGCTACTCCTCGGCCGCCGACCTCAAGCAGCTGATGAATGCCGAGCAGTACGAGGAGTTCGTGCAATCGGGCGAGGTCTGAGCCCGCTCCACGCCGAGCGCGTGGCCGCCGCGAGCCGCGCTGTCACACGCTGGTGACGCCGCCGCCTCTTGCGCGTCGGCCCCTCCTCCTACGCTGAGGGCCGGCCGGGACGACACCCGGTCCTGACCTTCAAGGGAGGCAACCCATGCGCAAGATCCTCGGCCTGGCCGCCGCGGGCGTTCTCGCCCTCGCCTCGGCGGCGCACGCGCAGCGCGACCAGATCCGCATCGTCGGCAGCTCGACCGTCTACCCGTTCTCGGCCAAGGTCGCCGAGGCCTTCGGCCGCGCCGGCAGCTTCAAGACGCCGATCGTCGAGTCGACCGGCACCGGCGGCGGCTTCAAGCTGTTCTGCGCCGGCGTCGGCCCCACCTACGCCGACATCAGCAACGCCTCGCGCAAGATCAAGCCGTCGGAGGTCGAGGACTGCGCCTCGCACGGCGTCAAGGAGATCATCGAGGTCGCCATCGGCTACGACGGCATCGTCTTCGCCAACTCGAAGAAGTCGCCGCGCCTGCGCGTTACCCGCAAGCAGCTCTTCATGGCGCTGGCGGCGCAGTGGCCGACGGCGATGGGCGGCTTCAAGCCCAACCCTTCGAAGACCTGGCAGGACGTCGACAAGTCGCTGCCGGCGGTGAAGATCCAGGTCTACGGCCCGCCGCCGACGTCGGGCACGCGTGACGCGCTCGTCGGCCTGGTGATGGAGCCCGGCTGCAAGGCGATGTACCCCTGGCTCGCCAACCTCGAGAAGGACGACAACGCCAAGTACCTCAAGATGTGCGACTCGCTGCGCGAGGACGGCGGCTACGTCGAGGCGGGCGAGAACGACAACCTGATCGTGCAGAAGCTGGAGGCCAACCCCGCCGCGGTGGGCATCTTCGGCTTCAGCTTCCTCGAGGAGAACGGCGACCAGATCCAGGCCTCGATCGTCGACGGCCTCGAGCCGACCTTCGACAACATCGCCGCCTTGAAGTACCCGGTGTCGCGGCCGCTCTTCTTCTACGTCAAGAAGGCGCACATCGGCGTCATCCCGGGGCTCAAGGAGTACGTCGCCGAGTTCACCGCCGACAAGGCGATCGGCGACGAGGGCTACCTCGCCGACATCGGCCTCATCCCCCTGCCGGCGCCCAAGCTCGAGCTGGCGCAGAAAGCTGGGCGTTCTCTCGCTCCCAACGTCAAATAGGCACCCGTAAGGGCCTTCCGTTCGTATCCCCTTATCCGGGCCGGCGGCGCCATCCGCCGGCCCGACTTGTCTTCGCCGGCCGTCACGCTGCCGTCACACCGACCAGGAGAGGGCGCCACTAGGATCACCGCGGTCCCCGTCATGACCTCGCTGCTGCTCCTCGCCGCGCTGCTCGTCCTCACCGCCGCCGCTTATCAGGCGGGCCGGCGTCGCGCGCTCGCCACCGCCGGCGGCGATCAGCGGCGGCTGCACTCGCTGCCGAGCTACTACGGCGTCTACGTGGCGCTCTGGTGCGCGCTGCCGGCGTTGCTCGTGCTGGGGCTGTGGGTGGCGTTGCAGGGGCGCATCGTCGAGGCGGTGCTCGTGTCGGAGCTGCCGCCGGAGGCGCGGTCGCTGCCGGGGGAGCGGCTGACGCTGCTCGTCAACGAGGTGCGCAACGCCGCCGCGGGCGCGGTGGCCTCCGCCGATCCGCTGGTGCAGGCGGCGGCGCGGCGCTATCTCACCTACCGGCGCACGGCCAACGCGGCGCTCGTCGTCGTCACGCTGGCGCTGGCGCTGGGCGGTGGCGCGCTCGCCTGGCGGCGGGTGCGGCCGCGCCTCGCGGCGATCAACGCCGTGGAGTCGATCGTCAAGGCGCTGCTCCTCGCCGGCTCCTGCGTCGCCGTGCTGACGACGATCGGCATCGTGCTGTCGCTCCTCTTCGAGGCGCTGCGCTTCTTCCAGCGCGTGCCGGTCGTGGAGTTCCTCTTCGGCCTCCACTGGAGCCCGCAGACGGCGCTGCGCGCCGACCAGGTGGGGAGCTCGGGCTCGTTCGGCGCCGTGCCGCTCTTCACCGGCACGTTGCTCATCAGCGGCGTCGCCATGGCAGTGGCGGTGCCGATCGGGCTCTTCTCGGCCGTCTACCTCGCCGAGTACGCGCACGCCCGCACGCGCGGCGTCTTGAAGCCGCTGCTCGAGATCCTCGCCGGCATCCCGACCGTCGTCTACGGCTTCTTCGCCGCGCTGACGGTGGCGCCGCTGCTGCGCCGCGCCGGCGAGGCGGTAGGGCTGCCGGTGGCCTCGGAGAGCGCGCTCGCCGCGGGCCTCGTCATGGGCGTGATGATCATCCCCTTCGTGTCGTCGCTCTCGGACGACGTCCTCACCGCCGTGCCGCGCGCGCTGCGCGAGGCGTCCTACGGGCTCGGCGCCACCAAGGCGGAGACGATCGTGCGGGTGGTGCTGCCTGCCGCGCTGCCAGGCGTCGTCGGCAGCGTGCTGCTCGCCGTCTCGCGCGCCATCGGCGAGACGATGATCGTGGTGATGGCGGCCGGGCCTCACCGCCAACCTCACCGCGAACCCGCTGGCGGCGGTGACGACGGTGACGGTGCAGATCGTCACCCTGCTCGTCGGCGACCAGGAGTTCGACAGCGCGAAGACCCTCGCCGCCTTCGCGTTGGGGCTGGTGCTCTTCCTCGTCACGCTGATCTTCAACATCGTCGCGCTTGAGCGTGGTGCGGAAGTACCGCGAGCGCTATGAGTGAGTCGCTGACCGCCGGCGGCCGGCCGGTTGCGGGGCACCCCCCGAAGGCGGCGTACCCGCGCCATCCGCTGCTCGCCGACGAGGCGGTGCGCGCGCGGCTGCGCTCGCGGAGGCGGCGCGATCGCCGCTTCCGGTTCTACTGCATCGGCGCCATCGGCCTGGCGCTCACCTTCCTCGTCGTCCTCTTCGCCGACATCGCGAGCAAGGGGTGGAGCGGTTTCAGCTCGACCACGGTGCGGCTGCCGATCCTTTTCGACCCTGCGGTGATCGATCCCGCCGGCACGCGCGATGCGGCGGCTCTCAGGAGTGCCGACTACGCGGCGTTGTGGAAGGAGTCGCTCAAGGCGCGCTTCCCGGTCGAGGAGCGGGCCGAGCGGCGGGCGCTCTACGGCCTGCTCGGAGAGGCGGCGACCTACCGGCTGCGCGACCTGGTGCTCGCGGACCCGTCGATCATCGGCAAGCGGCAAGTGGTCTGGCTCCCCTCGTCCTCCGACCTCGACCAGGTGCACAAGGGGAACGTGCCGCGCTCGGCGGCCGCCGGCAGCCCGCTCGACGAGCGGCAGCTCGGCTGGCTCACCGCGCTCGAGAAGAGCGGCGACCTGCGGCTGCGCTGGAACGGCAGCTTCTTCCGGAGCGGCGACTCGCGCGACCCGCAGCAGGCGGGGATCCTCGCCGCGCTGCTCGGCTCCTTCTACTCGATCGTCGTCTGCTTCCTCATCTCCTTCCCGCTCGGCGTGGCGGCGGCGGTCTACCTCGAGGAGCTGGCGCCCAAGAACCGCCGGTGGCTCGACTGGATCGAGGTCAACGTCAACAACCTGGCGGCGGTGCCGTCGATCGTCTTCGGCCTGCTCGGCCTCGCCGTCTTCTTGAACGTCTTCGGCCTGCCGCGCTCCTCGCCGCTCGTCGGCGGCATGATCTTGAGCCTGATGACGCTGCCGGTGATCATCATCGCCGGCCGCGCCGCGCTGCAGTCGGTGCCGCCGTCGATCCGCCACGCCGCCTACGCGCTCGGCGCCACGCCTCTCCAGGTGATCCAGCACCACGTGCTGCCGATGGCGATGCCGGGGATTCTCACCGGCACCATCATCGGCCTCGCCCGCGCGGTGGGGGAGAGCGCGCCGCTGCTGATGGTCGGCATGGTGGCCTTCGTCGTCGACCCGCCGAGGACGCCGCTCGACCCCGCGAGCGCGCTCCCGGTGCAGGTCTACCTGTGGGCCGACAGCCCGGAGCGTGGCTTCGTCGAGAAGACCTCGGCGGCGATCCTCGTGCTGCTCGCCTTCCTCATCGCCATGAACTCGGTGGCGGTGTGGCTGCGGCGGCGCTGGGAACGGCGGATGTGAAGCCTAGCTGCGTGGGCTGATCTGCCCTCGCAGCACCGACGTCGGCGACAGCGTCAGCAGGCCGGCGATGATCTGCGGCGGCACCGGGTCGCCTCGGCGCAGCGCGTGAAGATCCTCGACCTGCTCGGCCGGAAGGCCGGCGAGCGGGAGAGGGATCGGCCCCTTGCCCGCGCCTGGCGGCGTGAGCACGACGTAGAGCGGCTGGAACTTCGCCATCGAGAAGAAAGTCCAGCCATCCAGCATTTCGCGTCGGGGAGTTGGGAAGAGAAAGCCCATCGGATACAACTTTTCGCTTGTGCGCGGCCAGCACGAGATGTGCCACCGTGACGTAAGTTGTTACCCACTGTGATTTAGGTCACTTTCACGGCGCGTCGAGCGCGCAGGCTACCGTAGTCGCCTACTGGTGTGCTGCCGTCGCGTAAGACGCAGCTGACAGAGCGTTCGCGGGGCGCAGCAAGCACTGCGCGATCTTGCAAGAGCCAAGAGTCGCGGGCTTGCAAATGGTAGAAACGCGTTCGCCCTAGAACGTCAGCTCGGTCTCGCCCCAGAGGAATCTGCCGTCCGCGGACTGCACCGTGAAGACGACACGCTGGCTGACGCGCCGCAGCTTCACGGTGGTGCGGAAGCGGGCGAGGCCCTGCGTCGGCGGCGCTCCTTGGATGGCGACGCGCAGCCGGCTGGCGATCTCCGAGCGTCCGCCGTCGCGGTCGAGCGCCAGGATGGCGAGCGGCACCTCCGCCAGTAGACCCGCACCGTCGGGCGCGGCGGTAAAGGCGAGCGCCTCGACCGGCACGCCGAGGGTCACTGCCACTTCCACCTCGCGGTTGCGCTTGCCGACCTCCTTGGTACCTTCGACCTGCACGACGAGCCGCTTGTCCTCGGGCGCGCCGCCGAAGAGCGTCACGCCTTCCGCCCGCATCGACGTCTCGGTGCGCGCCGAGAGGTCGGAGAAGCTGTTGCGTGAGCGCACGCGCAGGCCGGGCCGCAGCACCTCGACGTCGACCTTGTGCACGCTGTCGTCGCCGCGGAAGCCGGCGTTGAAGCCGATCCAGTAGTAGCTGCCAGAGTCTCTGGCGATCTCGGTCAGCAGCTTGCCGGTGACGCCGCTCGCTTTGCCGCCGGTGGCGCGGGCGAGCGCGTCGAGGCCTCGCGTCGCCGCCGCCTCGCTCGCCGCCACGTCGACCGGGTAGATGGTGTAGCCGAGCCGGTTGGCGGACTCGACGAGCGGCCCGAAGAGCTTCGGCGCGACGCGCATCGACCAGCCGCCGGTCATCAGCACGAGCACCTTGCGCCCCGGCGGCGCGTCGAAGCCGCGCAGCGCGCCCGCCATCGCCTCGGCGGTGCGGCGCAGCTGCGCGCCCGCCGCGGGGTTGACGCGCTTGCGCATCGAGGCCGTGATCATGCCGATCTCGTCGGGGTCGAGACCCGCATCGGCCGCGGCCGCGATGGTCAAGTCGACGTCGGCGGCCATGCCGCGGTCCTCGGCGATGAACTGGCTGCCGGTGGCCGGACGGCGCGCGGCGGCTGCGAGCGCGCCGGCGAGAGCCTTGCGGTCGCTCGTCCACGGCGCCAGCGTGTCGAGCCGCCGGCCGTTGAAGGCGACGATGGCGACGCGGTCGCCGGGTGCGAGCACCGACAGCTCGCGGCTCACCGCCTGCAGCGCTGCGTTGCGCGAGGCCTTGACCGCGAACGAATCGTCGACGAGCACCAGGAGGGCGCGCGCCGCGGGCGTCGCGGCGGCCTCGTCGACGGAGGACGAAGGCGCGGGTGCGGCCGCGGGCGCGATCTCCGCGACCACCTCGTCGAAGTGGTCGATCGACACCTCCTTGCCGTCGACGAGCAGCCGGAAGTCGCTCTTAGCGAGGCCGTGCACCGGCTTCCCGTTGTCGTCGACGACGACCGCCTCGACGTTGACGACGCGGACCTCGATCGCTTCGCCGAACGTCGCGGCGCCGGTTTGGGCGGTGCTCCGTTGCGGAGCCGTCGCGAGGACGGCAGACAAGAGGGTAGCGATCCGCAGACGTCTGGAGCGCATCGAAGGGATCCTCTGCGGGATAGGAGCCGCGGCGCCCGTTAGAGAGGCCCGGACGCGAAAATCCCGCAGCCGCCAGGAGGTGGCGGGGCGCTTGCTGGCCGTCCCTGTAAGGTCACGGAGCGGATTAGTCGATCTGGCGCCGGCTCCTTCGTCGTCCTGGGTGAGAGCACGGCCCCGGCCGCCTGTAGCGGACAACGAGACCGGCTCCGAAACGAGATCGAAACCCGAAGGGAGAGAACGAGATGCGAGTGATGGTGATCGTCAAGGCGAGCGCGGAGTCCGAGGCCGGTGAGATGCCCAGCGAGCAGCTGCTCACCGAGATGGGCAATTACAACGAAGAGCTGGTCAAGGCCGGCATCATGCAGGCCGGCGAGGGCCTGCACCCGAGCGCGAAGGGGAAGCGCGTGCGCTTCTCCGGCAAGAACCGCAGCGTCGTCGACGGCCCCTTCGCCGAGACCAAGGAGCTCGTCGCCGGCTTCTGGATCTGGCAGGTGAAGTCGATGGACGAAGCCGTCGAGTGGGCCAAGCGCTGCCCCAACCCGATGCCGGGCGACTCCGACCTCGAGATCCGCCCCATCTTCGAAGCCGAAGACTTCGGCGCCGAGTTCACCCCCGAGCTGCGCGAGCAGGAAGACCGCCTGCGCGCCGAGATCGAAAGCAAGAAGCAGTCGTAGTGCGTGTGGGGCGGGCGGCGCCCCGCCCCAACTCGCTATGCGTCTGCGACGACCTTCAGCTGAACGAGCAGGGCCCAGGCGAGAACGGCGCTGATGGCGAGCCAGAGCAAGGTGAAGACAACGTGGACGAGCAGGTGCTCTGGGCGGCCACGCCAGAGCGCGGGGTCGTACACGAACAGCTGCGCAACGAGCCGGTAGAGCCAGAAGGCGAGCATGCCGACGAGCAGGGCGGTGGCGGCGCCGTTGGGCGCGAGCAGGAGGCGTGGAAAGCCCGCCAGTAGGACGCCCTGGAGGACGAGGAGAATGATGATGAACCCGATGTGCACCCAGAAGACTTGCCGCGTCAGCAGCTCGACGCGTTGGAGCTGCTCGGACCAGCGGAAGCGTCGCGGGTAGATCGGGTAGAGCGCCGCCAGCACGAGGATCGCCGCTCCGGCCAGGCGCAAGCTGAGGGGCAGCATCGGTCGGGCCCGCGCTCAGGCGGTCGCTTCGACGGGCAGCGGCGAGAGGATGCCGCGCCGCCAGCGATAGTCGACGTCGGCGAGGTGGAAGACGCTGGCGAGCACCGGGTGACAGGCCGCCAGGTCCGGCCGTTCGAAGAAGCGGTTGACCCGGATGTCTGCCGCGACGCCGCGGGGCGTCCAACCCTCACGCTCGCCTTCGATCATCACCACGGCATGGCGGCTCGCGTCGTAGTCGAACGTCCACGGCAGTGGTCCGGCGAAGCGCCTTGCCTGGTGCCAGTCGCGGAATGGCGACGAGGCCGGCAGCGGCGCTTCGACGTCGAGGCGTGCCTGCACGTCGAGGCTCACGCCGGCGCCCGGCTCGCTCAGCCTGACCTCGAGGCCGTCGGCGGTTCGCTTCCAATCGACCTCCGCCCGGCGATAGTTGTAGTGGGTGAGCAGATTGCCCATGGCCACCAGGGTGCGGCGATCGGTGCGGCTCTCCAGGATGCGCAGCCCGCGACGCGTCCGCCCCGTCGCGTCGCGATGGCGGGCGAACACTCGATAGCCGACGAGCACGAAACGCTGGCCGAGCCAGCGAGGCAGGAATGCCGGACGCATCCCGCGCACGTTGACCATCGCGACGGCGACGAACCCGACTTGCTCCGACCCGGCGTCGAGGACGTCGAGCTCCAGCCCGCGCGGGAGGAGGCCGCGAAGCTCGCCGGCGGGCACGGCATAGGTGAGGACGAGCACGTCCTCGAAGTGCGCCACGACGTCGAAGGGATGTCGTTTCAGCCGCTCCAGCATGTGACGAGCTCCCGTGCCGGTCACGGTCGCACCCACGGGTCGCCGAAGGACACCAACACGATCAGCGCACTGATGATGACGAAGAGCGGCGCCAAGACGAATGACCAAGCGAATCCGAGAACGAGCATGAGCTCGCGCCAGAGCCACATCGGCTTAGCTCGGCCCGCCAGCAAAACGCTGGCGGCTAGCCCGAGAGGCAACTTGGTCGATCTTACGGCGCCTCCCTTTGTACGGCGCTGCAAGCCTACTGCTCGATCACCTCGGTCAGGAAGGTCAGAAGGCCTCGACGTCGGCACGCTCGCCATCGGGCCCCTGGGGTTGGGTAGGTGCGGCGCTGACCGGTCGTGGTGGCGATGCCCATCGGCTCGGCCGTGCCGTCGAACTCGCCGGCGCCGAGCAGCACGGGTCGTTACGGTTCGCGCGACGCGGTAATCCTGCGGCAAGGCGCGGCAAACGTTCCGCATCGGCGAGAAGAGCACCGCCGAGCGCATCGCCGTGCGTATCGGCACCGGGCACGCGCAGCTAGAATCGCCGCGCGTATGGACAGCCACGCGAAAAGCCGCTTCGATTGGTCGCGGCTTCTCGGGTACGACGTATTCATTTCGTACAAGCGCGGTCCATTGACGTCGATCTACGCGCGCAATCTGCGCAACGGCCTCGCCGCGCTCGGCTTCAGTTGCTTTCTCGATCAGGAAGAGACCGAGGGAGGCGTCGAGCTAACGCCCGCACTCCAACGTGCCCTGCGCCGCAGCCGCTTGCTAGTGGTGCTCGCCGAGCCGGACGTGGCCAGTTCCCGCTATGTCCCTGACGAGATCCGCACGTTTGCCGGCAAACGCAAGGGACGCATCGTCCCGATCAACGTCCGCTCGTTCCTCGCGCCCGGCAAGCCGCAGCCCGAGCCCTTCGACTACCTGCAAACGCTGACCTGGCTGAACGAAGCCGAGCGCGAGTTCGAGCTCGGCTCGCCCACCGAGACGGTGCTCGGCGGCATTCGCCGGGCATTCGGCCGGGTCCGCGTGGCATCGATCAGCCGCGCGATCATGTGGGCGACGATCATCGTTCTCGCAGCGATAGCCGTAGTCGCGCTGTGGCAGCGCCAGACCGCCGTCCGCGAAGCGGAAATGGCGCTGGGTCAGGCCTATGCCGCGGATCTGAACCTCGCCGAGCTCGCACACCGCGACCGCGATGCTCCGCTCGTGGTGGAGAGGACGGCGCAGTACGAAAGTCTTCTCGGCAGACGGCGCATGCCCGAGTTCGCCTGGCGGTATCTATGGGGCCTCTATCACGGCCAGCGCCATCAGCTACGCCACGAGCCGGAAACGCCGCAGCTCGCGTTCTCGCCGGACGGCAAGCTCGTCGCGACGAGCGCGCGCTATGACGTGAGCAGCGGCGGCGGTGTGATCCGGCTCTGGGACACCTCATCCGGCGCGCAGCGGCACAGAACGGACCTCGCCAAGTTCGAGACCGGTGGCTTCGTCGCGTTCGCACCCGACGGCGTGTCGTTCGCCACCAACCTCGATGAGACCAATAGACCGTCACGGATAGCGATCTGGGATGGCCATTCCGGCGCTCTCCTGCGCTCCTTCCCCGCGGACTGCGGATTCTTGGGTCTGACGTTCACGCGCGATGGACGATCGATCCTGGCGCCATGCAGGGCAGAGGTGGGCGCACCGTTTCAAATCTGGGATGCGCAGACGGGTGCAGCGCGGTTTCGGGCGAGCGAGCCGGACGAGGACGCTGAGAACGCGGACGTTGTCGCCTGGGCCTACTCGCCTGACGGCAGAACGCTAGCGATCCTGCAACGGACCAAGCGGTTCGGGCCCTCCCGAGTTCGCGTCTGGGACGCAACCGATCGGAGCCTGCGCTACGAGATCTGGCCGGAGATCGAGGCCGAGTGTTGTCAGGAGAGTATCGGCGGCCTCGCGTATTCGCCGGATACTCGCATCCTCGCAACGGCTCATGAGTCGACACTCGGTTCGGACGACGTGCAGCCGGGTCGCATCAGGCTCTGGGATGCCCACTCAGGCAAGCCGCTCGGCTTGCTCGAAGGACACAAGAGCGGCGCGCGACTGGTGGCTTTTTTGCCCGGCGGCAAGCGGCTCGCCTCGGTGAGCGGAGAAGTGATATTCCGGGATGCGACGGACGTTCCTCTCGGCAGCGAGTTCATTCTCTGGGACCTCGACACGCGCAAACCGCTGCTCGCTGTCGAACAGGCGCAGACCGGCTTCATCGAGCGCCTGGTCACCGCCGAACATGCGCCACTCGTTGCACTTGTATCGACAGATGCGGTGGTGACGCTCATCGACGCCGCGACCGCGCAGGTGCGCACGCAGTTTCGCGGGCACACGCAACCCATCGGTGTCGTCGGGTTCAGCAACGACGGGCGCCTGCTCGCCACCGCAAGCAGCGACGGCATCGCCCGGATCTGGGATACGCAAGTCGGGCCGTCGGCGCGCAGCTTCGCTCAGCCCGGCGAATCCGTGACCGGCAGCGCGGTCTCGCCCGATGGTGCCACCGTGGCTTTGGGGTTCAGCGACGGTACCGCGGTGCTCGCAGATGCGACGCGCCTGCATGCCACTCGTCGCGTGCTGAAAGTCCCTTCAGGGCCGCTCGGGCTGCTGGCGTTCAGCGCCGATGGGCGCCATCTCGCGGGATACGCGTCTGGCACCGTCTCCATCGCTGACCTCACCGCCAACACACGGCGTGAGCTCAAGATCCCCGAGGTCGAAGATCTGCGGCTCGACGCGACCGGTCGCTATCTCACCGTCGTTTCGCGCGGCGGTTGGGTCGAGCGCTGGGACATCGAAAGATCCCGTCGCGCCGCAGAGTCGGAGATCGACGACTTCTCGATGCGGTTGGTAGCGCTGAGCGACGATGGAAGCCTGGTCGCGGTTCGCGGAACGGATGCCGACAGCCACCTCGAGATTCGTCACGTGGCGCAATGGCGCCGAGGCGCGACTACGCCGATGACGGATCGGGCGGTCGAGATCACGGCCGCGGCGTTCTCTGCTGATGGCAGCCGTCTGGCCATTGCGCAAGGCGGCCGCTTCGCTCGGACGGGCGGCATCAGAATTCTCGACGTGAGCAACTTGCGAACGCTGCTCGAGTTGCCGGCACGCGAGCCGAACGTTCACGCGTTGACTTTCGATGCGTCCGGTGCGCAGCTTGCGTCCGCGGCGTTCGCGAGTGGAACGTGGTCCACCGAGCCACGCGTCTCGTTCAGTTACGCCTCGACGCGCGTGCGCATTTGGGATCTCGCGAGCGGCACGGAGCGTCTCAGCGTTTCGGTGGATTCTCACGAGATCAATTCTCAGACTCGCGAGCGACAGTCGAGCTTGTCGTTCGTGCGCGGAGGTCAGGCGCTCGCCATCCGGGAGCTGAACGAGGTGCGGCTGGTCGACATGGGCACCGGCCGGCTCAGCGCTGCTTCGCGACCGAGCCCCGCGGCAATCCGGTCGATCGGGGTCGCCACCGACAACCGCGCATTCGTAATAACCGCTCGTCCGCAGAACGCTGGCATGACGGATGAAGTACGGATCTGGGACCTCGCGCGCGCGGCGCCGCGGCGTGATTTCGCCGCCGCGGATGCGCCGGAGGCGTGGTCAATGACCTTCTCCAGCGACGGGGGCGCATTGGCTGTCGGCAGCGAAGCGGGGACGGTTCGCGTCTACGACGCGCGCACGGGGGCGGTGACCGCGGTGCTCGAAGGACACCGGCGTCCCGTCCGTTCGCTTTCGTTCGCAGGGCAGCCCGCTGCGCTGGTCGCTGCAAGTGCGGATGGCATGGTGCGCTCCTGGAATCTCCGCACCGGCAAGGCCAGTGAGCTGGCCCGGCTCGGCGCTACGCGCGGCATGGCGATATCGCCCGGAGCCGACACCGTTGTCGCGGTGGACCGGGATGGAACCCTTACCGCAACGGCGTTGCGCGACGGCGCGCGTCGTTTCGCATCGCGTATCGATGCAGCGGCAAGCATCGTGCTGGCAACCCAGCCTGCCGGCACGCGGTTCGTCGTCGCTACGCAACCAGAGGAAGGTGTGCTTTCGATTCGGGATCAGAACAGCGGCGCTGAAATCGCTCGGCTGCAGGGTGATCCAGGAATTCGAGCGGTCGCCGTATCGCGTAACGGTCTCGTCGCCGCTGCCTCGGTGAGAGGTAGCGTCACGTTGTGGAGATTACCGGGCACGCAGATCCTCGAGACGCTACCGGCTCGCGCCGACTTCGGCACGGCAATCCTCGACGTAGCGTTCGATGCGGACGCAACGCAATTAGCGGCCGCTCGCGCCGACGGCACAGTCGTACTGTGGCGACGCGAAGGAAACTCTTGGCTGGCGCGCGAGCTGACCGGTCATACGCGAGAGGTCCAAGCGCTCGCGTTTGCGCCCGACGGCGCAACGCTGGCGTCCGCAGATGTTCAGGGACGCGTCGTCCTCTGGGACGTCGGTCCATCGGGGTCGGGTGAATTGCGCTCGGTGCTTCGCGCCGACCGGTCGCTGCGGGCCGTGCGGCTGGCTCCGGACGGCGAAACGCTCGCCACGGGCGGCGGCGACAAGTCCATCGTGCTCTGGAACGTCGCGAGTGGGCGTCGGGAGGCCATGCTGCTCGGTCACACGCAACCGGTGTCGGCAATCGTGTTTGGGCGCAACGGCCGCATGCTCGCGAGCGCCAGTGCGGCCGAGGTCATCACCTGGGACGTGCGCAACCGTCGCCGCGTCGGCACGTTCGCCGGGTCCGCGCCGATCCATCTGGCGCCCGACGGCAATCGATTGCTCACAACGGTGGACGACCGGACTGTCGCCGTTTGGCGGACCGGCTCGGGCTATCGGGAAGCCACCCTCGGCGGGCTGCGGACGCGGCCGCGCACGCTCATGCTGTCTGCTGATTCATCGTCGGCGGTCGTGCTCGCGGACGATCTTGCGACGTTGTGGGATGCCGCCGATGGCGAGGAGCGTGCGTCGCTCGGCGGATTTCGCGGCAGTGGTGTGGCCGCAATGACGCTGAGCCCGGACAGCAACACGCTCGCCACGGCGCGGCAGGACGGGAGCATCGATCTGTGGCATGTGCTGACCGGGCGCCGGCTGCTGACGGTGCACGGTCTCGAGTCCGCGGCTAGCGACCTCAGTTTCTCAGCAGATGGAAATCGCCTGATCGCGGCGACTGCATCCGACGTTCGGCTGTGGCGGGCGCCATCGACGCGCGAGGCGCAAACGCGCGTCAAGCAGCGTTAATTGTGACTGAGAGAGCGCGGGTGCCGAGCCTACTGCTCGAGCACTTCGGTGAGGAAGTCGAGCGCCCGCGGACTGCTCGAGCACGTCGGCGAGGAAATCGAACGCCCTCGGGTCTTTGGACTGGCCGAGCCAGAAGAGGGCTTCGCGGCGCAGCTGGGTGTCGCGGCGCTCGCGGACGATGCGGATCAAGATCGGCGCGCCGTCGTCGAGCTGCGAGATGGCGAAGATCGCCTTCTTGCGCACGTCTTCGGATGGATCCCGATCGAGCGCGTCGAGCAGCACTTTCGGCGCCCGTTCGGCGTTCGTCTGCGCCAGCCAGAAGAGGGCGTGGCCGCGCACCTCTTCGTCGCGGTCGTTGCGCGCCACCTCGACGATGGTGTCGACCGCAGTGGGAACTTCGCTTTGCGAGAGCGAGAAGATGGCCTTCTCGCGGATCTCGCCGTCGGGGTCGTGACGCGCGACGTCGGCGAGGAAGCGGGCGCCTCTCTCGCCGCGCGCCTGGCCCATCCAGAAGAGCGCCTGTTCGCGCAGCTCGTCGCGATTCGGCTTGGAGGCAAGGCGCTCGAGCGCTTCGTCGGCGGCCGGCTCGCCGTGGTGGGCGAGCGCGGCGAGGGGCTCGCCGCTGTCGCGCTTGCTCTCGGCCTCGGCGGCCAAACCGGCGAGCCAGCGCACCGATTCGGCGGCAGCGACCCCTTGCAGGTCGACGATCGACAGCGGCGCGGGATCCACCGGGCACTGCGTGTCGACGTGACGGATGCGCTCGACTTTGCCGTCTTCCCAGCGCGCCAGCACCAGCAGCCGGCCGCTTCCCGGCGGCGAGTCGTTGTTGGTGCCCCAGCTCTGCCGGTTGTTTTCGAGCCGGCAGGTGGTCGGCTTGAACTGACGGTCCAGGCAGCAGGCGTTGCCCATCGAGGAGGCCGGCACTTCCCACGCCAGCCACACCGGGCCGTGGGCGTCGGCGCCGGCGCGCGCGATGGCGGAGGCGAGACCGCCGGCGCCGACCGGCTGCGCCGTCGGCCAGCGGCCGTCGATCGAGGCGCGTTCCTCGCCGTCGTCGACTGGGCAACAGCCTCGCTCGAGGTCGCCGGGCCGGTGCAACCGATCAAGGCGATGCAAAGCAGCAGCATGCGCGTGTCGTGGTTCATCGCCGTTCTCCTCACTGGTCGAGCATCTTCATCAGCAGGTCGGTGGCTTCGGGCGACGACATCAGCGACAGCTTGCGCACGATCTCGCGGCGCAGCTCCTTGTCCTGCTCGGCGCGGAAGAGCTCGATCATCATCTTGGCGTTGTTCTGGATGAAGAGGGCGTGGATGACGGCCTCGCGCGTCGACCGATCGCCGTGGGCGAGGTAGATCTGCTTGAGCGCCGGGCCGCCGCCGCCGGCGATCCCCATGCTGTGGATGGCGGCTTCGCGCAGCTCGGCATCGCGCTCGGTGCGCGCGATCTCCGCCAGCCCTTCGGCGTCGCCGGCGACGCCGAGGCCGTGAAGCGCCTTCTCCTTGCAGCTCGCGCGAGGTCTCGCGGGCGTAGAGGTCGCGCAGCTGCCGCCGCGCTCCCATGGCGCCGAGCTTGCCGATCGCCTCCTCGCGCAGGTCGGCGTTCTTCTCGCCGGTGGCGACGGCGAGCACCGCGTCCTGAGCGCCGGCGACGAGGTAGGCGCTGAGCACGGCGGACTTCACGTCGGGGTTCGTGGACTGGCGATAGATGTCTCCCAGCGCCGCCACCGAGCCTTGACCGCCGGCGATGCCGAGCATGCGGATGGCCTCTTCCTGCAGCCCCGGATAGGCGCGGCCGTGCGCCACCTCGACGAGCAGCTGCCGCGCCTCGGGCGAGCCGCTCTGGCCGAGCACGAAGAGCGCCTTCTTCTTCAGCTCCCGCGAGGAGTTGCCCTGCAGGATCTTGCGCAGGACCGGCAGCGCGCGCGCGGCCTCGACGTGCATGAGGTTGCTGACGGCGATCAGCTTGAGCTCCTCGGTCTCCTCGTCGCTGCCGGTGGGCAGCGGCGCGCGCGGGCCGCGCATCTCGACTTCGAGCGCCTGCGCGTCGTCGAGCCAGCTGCTCTTGGGATACGCCGCGCGCAGCTCGCGGAGGGCGGCGAGCGCGTCGGCCCGGCGGTCGTCCTTGTCGAGCGCGTAGGCGAGCCAGTAGAGCGCCGCGTCGGCTTCGGACGCCCTTCTCGTTGGCGAGCTTGCGGAAGATCGCGGCCGCTTCCTTCCAATCCTCGTCGTCGAGCGCCTCCTGGCCGTTGCGATAAGCGGTGCTGCGCCCGCCGCCGCCGCCGTCGGCGGCGAGGCCGGGAAGGACGCCGAAGACGAGGCCGGCGGGGCCGGTGAGCGAGATGCCGGGGCCCATCGCGTCGGCGTCGAGGGCGGCGGCCGCCGGCGCGACGAGGAGCGCGGCGATGGCGAGGCAAGCGAGGAATCGGCGGTGCTGCTTCATGGGTGGTCTCCGCGGTCAGACGGTCGAACGTGGCGGTGAGGTGGTGGAGGCGCCGCGAGCGAGCGGGTGAGCAGCTCGGAGGCGACGCGGGTCTTGAACAGCAGCCCGTGCGCCTCGATGCGCCGGCGCAGGAACTCGAGGTCCTCCGGCTGCGGCTCGGCCGGGAGGTGCGCCAGCTCGAGCAGCACCGGCTCCATCTCGTCGAGCAGGGCGGCGACGCCGTCGCGGCCGCCGTGCTCGGCGGCGGTGCGGTAGAGGCGGTTGGCGGCGAGCAGCTCGCGCGCCGCCTGCTGGCTCGCCGGCGAGCGCGGTGCCGTCGTGTCCAGGTTGACGAGCTCGGTGAAGAGGCGCTGCGAGCGCTCGAGGTGCTCGGCGAGCGTCTCGACGAGCAGGCGCTGGCGCGCTTCGGCGGAGAGCGTCTGCGGCTGGGACGGCGGGGGCGTGGGCGCGAGGCGGCCGGCGAGGTAGCCGACGGCGAGCAGGAGCACGGCGGCGGCCGCGGCCGGCAGCCAGCGGCGGGTGCGGGCGCCGAAGCGGTGGGCGGCGGCGAGCAGGGGGCTGCGGCCGCTGGCGGCGCGTTGGCATCGATAGATCGCTTCGTCGCTGCACTCTTCGCGATGACGAGGGTTCGTCTCGCGAGCCGCGGCTGCAGCCGCTGCCACACCTCGGCCTCGAAGCTCGGGCGAGCTCGGGCGGCGTCCATTCGTCGGCGGCGGCGAGCAGGCGGCGCAGCTCGTCGTAGCGCGGCTGCGCGTCGGGCGAGGCGGCGAGCCGGGCCGCGATCGCGTCGGCGTCGGGCGACTCGCCGTAGTGGTAGAGGATCAGCTCCTCGTCGCTGAGATCGTCGAGGCGGTTGTCGCGGTGGTCGTTCATGGTGTTGGTGCTCTCGACGGCGCGCCGGCGACGAGCGGCTGGAGCGCGCGGCGCAGCTTGCGGACGGCGCGGAAGACGGCCTGGCGGGTGGCGCTCGCCTGGAGCCCCAGCCGCTCGCCGATCTCGGCCGTGCTGCGCCCCTCGTAGTGGCGCAGCACGAAGGCGACGCGCTCGAGCTCGGTGAGGCTTGCATGGCGCGCTGCAGCGCGCGACGCAGGTCGCCGCTCGCCGCCACCCGCTCGGGGCCGGGCTCGGGCGCGGCGACCGGTGTGAGCGCCGCCGCCTCGGTCTCGTAGGCGACCTCGGCGCGTGCCTTGCGCTGGCGCAGGTGGTCGAGCGACGCGTTCATGGCGATGCGGTGGATCCAGGTGGCGAAGCCGGCGCGGCCGTCGAAGCGGTGCAGGGCGCGGTAGGCGCGCAGGAAGGTCTCCTGCACGATGTCCTCGGCGCTGGCCGTGTCGCTGGTGATGCGGTAGGCGAGGTTGAAGACCATGCGTCCATGACGGTCCACCAAGGTTCGGAAGGCGTCCTCGTCACCCGCGGCAGCCCTCCCCACCAGCTCCAGCTCGAGCTCGCCCTCCTCCATCCGCCCCATTAGACGATGGATGGGAGATTCCGTTAGCTC
>CAWJWP010000035.1:0-499803 GCA_963846495.1 Thermoanaerobaculia bacterium
GCGCGCCGCCAACCTCGACGTGACCGAGCTCAAGGGTCTGCTCAAGCGGCGGCGCACGCGGCCGGTCGCCGTCGAGCAGATGAACGCCGCCATCCTGCGTGCTCATGGGCGGAAGCGTTGAACGGCATCGACACCAACGTCCTGGTCCGCTACCTGACGCAGGACGACGCCAAGCAAGCGCGGGCCGTCGACGAGCTGATCGCGGAAGCGGTCGCAGAAGGCGGCCGATGCGCATCGACGACGTCGTGCTCTGCGAGCTCGTCTGGGTCCTCCGCGGCGCCTACCGCTTCGATCGCGTCGCCATCGCCTCCGCGCTGGACAAGATCTTGAGCGTCGCTCTTCGCCGTCGACGATCGCGAGCTCCTCCGTCAGGCACTCGACGAGTACCGTCGCAGTGGCGCCGACTTTGCCGATCACGTCATCGGCCGGCGCAACGCCAAGGCGGGTTGCGAGAGCACGTTCACGTTCGACCGCGCTCTCGACAAACGCCGGCTTTCACGCTGCTCTGACCAGCCGGCCGCCCGCGACCCCGCCGGGACGGTGCGCGCGATGCGGCGGCGGCTGGCACTGCACTGACCGCGTGCTAGCGTCGCTGGCCTTCGTGCCGATCCGCTGGCCCCGTCCGCACCGCGAGCGTTTCGCGCGGCGCGTCGTCCGCGCGATGCGCAGCTTCGGTGTCACGGGTGACGTCGCGCTCGATCTGGAGGCTTTCGAGCTGCGCGTGGGCGCCGACGAGTGGGTCAACTCGACCTCTTCGTCGCCATCTTCGGCGCCATCGAGAACCGCGAGACCAAGGCCGTCCACAGCTACTGCGTGTGGACGAAGGGAATCGTGTCGCTGCTACCCGAGACCGACCTCATCGCCTTCTACGACACGGAGCGCCCCGAGGGAGAGCACCTGCTCGCCGAGATCGATTGGGACCTCGTCACCGCCTACTGCGGCCCGCTGATGTCGCGCACCGAGCATCGCCTGCCGCGCCACCGCGTCGAGAGCTTCCCAACCGCCGAGCAGCTTGCGGCGATGAAGGCGGCGCAGATACAGCGGTCGCCCGCGCGGCCGAGTAGTCAGCCAGGCCGCGCCGGCAGGCGGTAGAACTGCGCGTCGCCGAGCTCGCTCTCCGACACCGCTGGGCGCTCGTCGGCGAGGTTCTCGCCGTCGAGACGCAGCTCCCAGCGCGCGAACGAGCGAATCCGTCATCGCGAGGAGCGCAGCGACGAAGCGATCTCGCTGCCGCGCTCCTCGAGCGGCGATCAGCTGGCCCCCCGTTCCAGGCGTTGTAGTTGCCGCCCTCGAAGCCGTCGTTGAACATCCCGTTGAAGCCCTGGAACTGCACCGCCGTCGGGTCGCCGGGCCTGAAGAGGTCGAGGGTGTGCTGCTCGGGCGTGTCGACGTCGCTGTTGGGCTGTCGGTCGGCGTCGAACCAGAAGTTGAACATCGTGGCGAAGCGCAGCGCGTTGGCGTTGGGGTCGGTGGCGAAGGTGTCGGTCGACCACGACACCGCGTTCGCCGCCGTGTTTGCGCCCAGTCGGTCGTCGCGTAAGGCTCGCCCGAATGGTGCTCGACGTCGTGGAAGCCGATGTTGGTGAACGTCGTCGCCCCAGGGAACGCGACGGTGAAGCCGCGCGCGTTGCGGTCGGAGTTGTGGTTGCGGACGGCGTACTCGTAATGCCACAGGCCGTCCCCGAGATCCGTGACCTTGCGCGCCACCTCGAAGCGCTCGACGATCGAGCCCGCGACGTCGACGTTGGCGATCACCACGGTGGGGTCGGACGTCCGCCAGGCGTTGATCGCCGACTGCCCCTCGAAGAACGAGCCCGTGTAGGCGAGGTTGTAGCTCGGGCCGGCGCCGACGGTGACCTGCCGGTAGGAGGCGTTGTTGAGCGAGTTGCCGGCGGCGGCGTCGTCGCTGGCGAAGTACTGTCCCTCGGCGAAGTAGGTGGCGCCCGGGTTCTGGCTGCTGTCGACGTCGGTCGTCGCCACCTTGATGCGCTGGTCGTAGACGGTGTACGGCCCGCCCGGGCTGGTGGGCGGGAAGGGGAAGACCGCCGTCGTGCCGTTGACCTGCGAGCGCGGGCCGAGCGGGCGGCTGCCGTTGAGGCTCGAGCCGTAGGGATCGGTGCAGCCGATGCCGAGCTGGTTGCTGCCCGCCGGCGGCGACTGGCAGCTCCCGGTCGACGACGACTCGCGGCATCCCGTCGTGTTCGAGTTGGTCGACAGGAAGCCGTGCTTGAGCCAGCTCATGCCGACCTGATCCATGCGGCCGTTCTTGATGCGGTAGAGGTTCTGCGCGATGACCGGGTGGTCCTCGGGACCGGCGCCGGGGGCGCAGCCGCTGCCCTGGTCGCACCAGTTGAGCGGCGCGTCGCCGCGGTTGCAGGACACCGTGCCGAGCGCGTAGCCGACGAAGCCGCCTGAGGAGCCGTAGTTGCCGGGCGAGGAGAGCGAGAAGACCAGGACGTCCGGCCCCTTTGCCAGGATCTTCGCCTGCACAGGAGCGGCCGCTTCCGACGGCGCTCCGGTCTGCGCGAAGCCGCCGACGGCGACGAGCACGCAGCCTGCGACGCTGATCGCGCCGACGGCGAGCACAACCCGACGATTCCAGACAGGAAGGTGTCCGCGGGTCATCTCCAGCCCTTTCCGGTGGGAATTACCGTCGCCGATGTCCGATGTCCGATTGGCGGGGACTCTACGCGAATCCGCGCCGCCCGCATAGGCCCACCAACGAGACACCGGCTCAGACACCCTGCTAACGAAAAGGTGGCAGCTCGCTGCTGCCGCCAACTTGGCAGCGCGCTTGCTCTGCGCCGCAGCGGGGACAGTGAAGAACGTCATACATCCATCGTGAACGCCATCACCACCAGGGAGTCCACATCATGCCTTCCCCTAAGCGTCGCCGCTTGGCGTGCATCGCGCTTGCGTGCGGTATCGGATCAGCGCTCGTGCCCCTCGGCGCGAGCGGAGCGGAGCTGCAGTACCTCGGTCCGATCGACCAGAACGGGACCGGCATCGGGCACGTCGCGACCGTGCTCAGCGTCGGCGACCGTGAGGTCGAATCGGGCTGCGTCTCCTGGGACGGCACCCAGGACATCGTGGGGCCCGGCGCGCCGGCCTGCCCCGCCGGCATCGCCGGCGGCGACGAGAAGCGCGGCGCCTCGCAGACCCTGACCCGCACCTTGGCCGAGCTCGGCGACCCGAGCTCCTCCACCCTCCAAGTCATCTTCAACGTCAACGAGCCCGGCTCGAACCGGCATGTCCGACTCGATGCGCTGGTGCTGCGCGTGCTGTCCCCCGCCGGCGACGTGCTGCTCGAGGCGGCGCTGCCGGGACCGCTCGACCTCGAAGGCACCGACTCCGGCATCGGCAACTCCGGTTGGGCCTTCGCTCTGACCAACGTCGCCGACGACGCGGCGGTGTTCGGCGACAGCGCCAACCGCATCGGTCTAGCCGCCACGATCAGCGACGCGCAAGGCGGCTTCGAGACCTTCTATCTCGCCACCGTCCAAGGCACCCCGCCGCCGCCTCCCCCGCCTCCTCCTCCGCCGCCGCCGCCACCGCCGCCACCGCCGCCGGTCACGACCGACGTCGGCATCGTCGCCGCGGCGACCGCCGACTGCGCGCAGGTGACCTTCACCGGCACCGTCCACAACGGCGGCGCGGAGAATGCGCAGGGCGTCGTCGTGCAATTCCTGCCACCGTCCGGGAGCACTTTGCTCTCCGCCAACGCGAGCACCGGTAGCTGCACACCCGGCGCGACGGTCAGCTGTCAGCTCGGCGACCTCGCGGCCGGCGCCAGCGCCACCGTCACCGTAGTCGTGCGCACGAGCCCGACGACGACGAGCGCCACCGGTCAGTTCACGGTGAGCACCACGACCGCCGACTCCAACCCGGCCAACGACCAGGCCTCGGCCACCATCGCCGTCGACGCGGACTGCGACGGTATCGGCCCCGGCGACAACTGCCCCACCGTCTTCAATCCCGGTCAGAGCGACAGCGACGGCGACGGCATCGGCGACGCCTGCGAGGACGACGAGGACTCCGACCAGTCGCCGAGCCAGACCGACAACTGTCCGTCGACCTCGAACCCCGACCAAGGCGACACCGACAACGACGGCATCGGCGACGCCTGCGACAACTGTCCGACGACGCCCAACCCGAGCCAGGCCGACACGAACGGCGACGGCACGGGCGACGCCTGCGAGGCGGCGACGACCCCCGGCCCGACCTGTCCCGATGCCGGCGACTGCCGCGTCTCGCCGAGGCCGGCGGCGACGCTGCTCTTCCCCTGGTTCGGCGTCGACTTGAAGGACACCAACGGCCTCAGCACCGTCATCTCGATCACCAACGCCGCCCCGCAGTCGCACCTGGTGAGCGTCACCGTGTGGACCGACTGGGCGATCCCGACGCTGACCTTCAACCTCTACCTCACCGGCTTCGACGTGCAGACGATCAACCTGCGCTCGCTGTTCGCGGGCGGCAAGCTGCCGGGGACGGGCGTGGCCGTGAGTCCCGTCGGTCCGCTCTCGGGCGGCGGCGTGTCGTTCCCCGGCTGCGCACCGGCGCTCGGACCGCTCGAGGTCCCGGCAGGCGTGCTGTCGCGGGCCCACAACGGCCTCGCCGTCGGCACTTCGTGCTTCGCCGCCCCGCGGCGCGACCACCTGGCGACCGGCTACGTCACCGTCGACGTGGTGAGCTCGTGCTCGCAGCTCAACCCGTCGTCCGCCGGCTACTTCGTCGACGGCGGCGAGGGGATCGCCACCAACGAGAACGTGCTCCTCGGCGAGTACGCCCTCGTCAACGGCCGCCGCGGCATCGCACAAGGCGACCAGGCGGTGCACATCGTCGCCGACGACGTCGCGTACGGCGCCGGCTACACCTTCTACGGCCGCTACGTGCACGGCGACGCGAGCGACAACCGGCAGCCGCTGGGGGCCCGCTTCGCGGCGAGCTACGCGCAGGGTCAGGGCACCGACACCTCGTTCACCGTCTGGCGCGACACCAAGAGCCCGGCGGCGACGGCGGTGCCGTGCGGCTCGCTGCCCTCGTGGGCGCCGCTCGGCGCGTCGCAGCAGCTGGTGTGGGACGAGGAGGAAGGCGTGATGACGCTGCCCGCCTCGGACCAGCGCTACCCGTGGGCGACGCAAGCCGTCGAGGTGGGCACCACCGCGCTGCCGATCAGCGAGCCGTTCGGCTGGACGGCCATCGACCTCGGCCACCGCGAGACCGACCTCTTCGGCGTCGTCTCGCAGGGGTGGGTGACCGTGCTCAAGTCGACGCGGCAGGGTCTCGGCACGGCGATGAGCGCCTCGGTGCTCGAAGGCGTCTGCGAGATTCCGTAGCGCCGTAGCGCCTCGAGATCGTGTCCCCGCTCGGAGGCAACGAGCCTCCGGGCGGGGATTCGTGCGTGTGCTCGCGCGCGCTGTTTGGCGCTCGGCGCACAATATCGGCGGTCGTCATCCGTCTTCGCAAGGGTGACGAACGAGCTCGCCCTCACCGCCGCCATGCACGACGAGCAGGATCGGCGCATCGTCGCCGCCCTCGAGCGCGAGCGGCCGCGCCTGCTCCAATGGCTGCGCCGCCATGTCGCCGAACCGGGCGACGTCGAGGACGTGCTGCAGGACGTCTTCTACGAGCTCGTCGTCGCCTACCGCTTCCTGCAGCCGATCGAGGAAGCGGGCGCGTGGCTCTTCCGCGTCGCCAGGAACCGCCTCGTCGACCGCTGGCGCAAGAAGAAGCCGGAGGCGCTCGCCGACCATGACGTCGTCACTGACGAAGGCGAGCGACTCGGGCTCGCGGAGCTCCTGCCTGCTGTCGACGCCGGGCCCGACGCGGCCTACGCGCGTGGCGTGCTCGTCGAGGAGCTCGCCGAGGCGCTCGAAGCGTTGCCGGCGGCGCAGCGCGAAGTCTTCCTCGCACACGAGGTGGAAGGGCTGAGCTTCAAGGAGATCGCCGCCCGCACCGGCGTGGGCGTCAACACCTTGCTCTCTCGCAAGCACAACGAGGTGCTGCAGCTGCGACGGCGGCTGCAGGCCGTCTACGACGAATTCCTGACCCGTTGAAGAAGGAGATCCGCCATGTCCGACCGCGAGATCAATCGCCAAGCCGCCCACCGCACGACCCATCGCATCGTCAACCGCATCGTCAAGCTGCTGTTTCTCGTCCCACTCTTCCTCCTCATCTTCATCGCCGGCTTCGGCCAGGCCGTGCTGCACCTGTGGAACTGGCTCATGCCCTCCCTCTTCGGTCTGCCGGCGATCACCTTCTGGCAGGCGGTGGGCCTGCTGTCCCTGTCGTGGATCCTCTTCGGCGGCTTCCGTGGCTTCGGCGGCTCCGGCCGCCCCTCGTACGGCCGGCGCGGGCGCTGGGAGAAGTGGCAGCGCTGGCAGGAGATGACCCCCGAGGAGCGGGCCGCGCTGCGCGAAGCGCTGGAACGCGGCGCGTGCGGGCGGCCGGGCGACTCGGCAGCGGCCGGGGCTCCGCAAGGCTGATCGGGACAGCTGAGCGTGGCCCGCACTCTCCCGGGAAGCCGCCTCTTTGAATAGGCGGCTCTTCACCCGTCCGACGCGCTTCGAGACGGGACTCTTCGCCGAAGTGTCCGTCTATTACGCGTAAGGGATCAAAGGGAACAATGACGCCGCATTCTGCGGCGCCAGCAATAGGGGGGTATCTATGCGGTCCAAGATCGCCGGGGGGATTGCGGTCGTCGTCGTTGCGGTGGTGGCCGTCGTGGCTGGCGGTTGGTCGGGGCGCCAAGTCGATCCGTTCGCGGCGCGGGTGGCGCGAATCGCCAACGCGCTCGACGCGCATCGCGATTCCGGGCTGCTGAGCCTGGTCGAGGCGACCGGCTCCGGGCCGGAAGAGAAGGCCGTCTCGCGCACCGACAAGAACACCTTCGTGTTCATCGGCAACGTCCTCGCCTGGGACCTCGACACCCTGAGCGACGGCACGCCGATCACGGTGCTGGCGATGCAGAACAACAAGCCGTTCGGCCAGGTCGTCTACCTCTCGTGCATCGGCAACCTCGCCTTCTCGTGCACGGGAACGGGCCGCCGCCAGTTCGACGGCTACATGTTCGCCGGCGACGGCGAGTCCTACGAGGAGTACCTCTTCCTGGCGGTGGCGACGAAGGTCAAGCGGTAGCGGCCGCGATTCAGGGCGACGCGAACGCGAACGCGCGGTGCACGGCCGCGTCGGTCACGAAGAGCTCGCCGCGGCGAGAGAGCGCCAGGCCCGCAGGAGCGCACAGCTTCTGCGGGCCGCAGCTCTTCGGGCAGCCCGGTCGAATAGCCGAGGCGAAACGGCTCGCCGACGGTGCGCAGCGGTTCGTCGCGGCCGGCGCCGATGTCCAACTGAGAGAGGGGTTCGGGCCATCGACCTCTCTCGACGCGGGTATCATTGAACGCGCCGGACGCAACGCCGAAACAAGCCGGAGGCCGCCTATGCGCCAGCGTGCGTGCCTGCAGGTCCTTGTCCCCCTTGCCGCCGCCCTCTGGCTCGGGTGCAGCGACTCCCGCTCGCCGACCGACGCGGGCCAACCGCGTAGCGGCCCTGCAGTCTTCCTCGTGCGGGCCTGCGAGGGCTCGGGGCACGCTCCGGCCGGCGAGCTCTTCCGCGTACTCATCGTCGATCCCGTGCGCATCGCGGAGGCGGAGAGCTACCGCCAGAGCGGCGAGTCGCGGATGATCGCCGGGATCCCGGTAGCGGGGGACGGCGGGATCAACCCCGGTTGGAGCTGGCACCTGCGGCCAGACACCATCCGCTTCCCTGAAGTTGTTGCCGGGACGTGCAGCACCTGCCCGATCGCCGTCGAGGCGGACGTGCCGTACTGGGTGGACCTCGGATGCTTCGCGCCGTCGGTGCACGTGGTCTCGCGCGAGCGCTGAGAGGCGATACCCCCAACGGTATTCGAACCGGTGTTGCCACCTCGAATCGTGACTCGTCGGCCAGCCTGCGGCCTTACTTGCTTCTCTCCACGAGAGTCCGCCAAGATGGCGCCGAGATGGACGCGCTGTACCAATTCGTCGACGAGGAGAGCCGTCCCAATCCCACCTATGTGTACCGGGCGGCTGAATCAACGTAGGGACGCGCGGATCACCGTTACCGCGCGGAGCATTTAAGAGACGCCCAATATGTCGAGTCGCGACGCGTTGCATCGGTTGGTTGAGGAGCTTCCCGATAGCGAAGTGCAACGCGCCGAGCGCGTTCTGGAAGCGCTCAAAGACGCTGCCAAGGACGAACGCACGCTGTATTCGCTAGATAACGCGCCGCCCGATGACGAGCCTGAGACGGCGGCGGAACGGGCAGCGATCTCCGAAGCCTGGGCCGAGCACGAACGGGGCGAAGGGCTCTCGACAGAGCAGCTGCGCCGCGACCTCGGCCTAGCGTGAACCGCTCCCTCAAGTGGATGCCGGCAGCGAGGCGCGACCTCGCGAAACTCCCGCCGAATCAACGCGAGCGGACAATCGCGGCGATGCAACGATTCGCCGCGACAGATCAAGGAGACGTACGCAAGCTCACAGACGTTTCGCCGCCGCAGTACCGCCTGCGCGTCGGCGACTGGCGCGTCCGCTTCGCGCGCGATCCCGAGAAGGCGGATTGGCTGATCGTGCTCCGCGTGCAGCATCGCAGCGATGCCTACCGATGAAGGGCTCGGAAGCGCGATACCCCCAACGGGGAGTAACGGCGTGTGGACGGTGCCGCTGGTGGGCTGGGTGGCGCGTGCAGCGTAGGGGCCGCTCACGCGGTGGCTCGCGGTACTGACCTAGAGGGATCCCGACGCTAGGTCTTCCGAGGTTGCCTTGGGCGGTGGGGCCAGTGAGTTAGGCACCAGCTCCACCGCCCTCGGCCCATGCCTTGCCTCGAATCCCACAGCCGCCATTCGGTCAGCGAGGTCCCGCACCGCGAGACCAGCCCCCACCGGGGGTTTCCGCTCATGGCGCCCAGGGTCCACTTCCGGGCTCCTAACAGCCCGCCGGGGGACTGTGGTTATCCCCGCTTCGGTGTTCGGATCAGAGGCTACCCCGACGTCAGCAGAGCCGAGCCGGGCTCACCCCAAACCCTCCTCCTACGCGAGGTGTTTCCGGTTACCCGTCACGAGGTTGCCGATGAACTCGGCCAAGAGTGGCACCCCCTTTTCAAGAGCGCCTCTCCACCATGGAGGGCAACACCATCCTACGCCTAGCGTGTGGCAGCGATTCCGTTAACCCCTCTAGTTTCCCGCCCGAGCGGCTGGTCTAACTCGGCTCCGCTGCGTCAGTGCCGCATCGGCAAGGCGATGAGCCGTCGCCTGTGTGAAGCCGTAGGAACCGACAGCGCCGCACTTCGGGCATTCCACCCCCGTCACGACGAGTGCGCCGCGCGGCGGGCATAGCTCCTGGTACTGCTCGGGCTCGAAGGGCAGCGCCGTGCCGCAGTGATGGCAGTCGAAGATGGACGGCGGGATAGGGACAGCCATGCGCGCAGTCTCGCAGCATTCGGGACACGCTTGCCAATGGCGCGAAGCGCGGCTACCGCGCCCGCACCGCAGAGCCCCGCGGAGACAGCCGCGTCACGCGCTCGCCGGTGATCCGGTAGGCGAACGCCGTGCGGCACTTGGCGCACCGCACTCCCATGACGAGCACCGCACCGTGAGGCGGGCAGTGATCGGCGAAGGGGTCGGGGTCGAAGGGCATCGGCACGTTGCAGCGGTGGCAGTCGAAGACGCCGGGCGCCGTCCTGTCTGCCGCTCGGGCGGCTTCGGCGCAGTGCGGGCAGCTCTTCCAATGCTCCCAGCCGCCGCGCTCCCATTCGCTGACGCGCGACGCGATGCAGCGGCGTCCATGGGGGCAGCTGTGCTCGGCGCGCCGCAGGCGGTGCGGCGCGCGGCCCATGCGCCCTGGGTAGGCAATCAGCCGCCCGCAACCGGGACAGGGATCACGCGGCCTTAGCATCCGTGCCAGGTTAGCACTGTCCAGCACGGAACGTGTACATAGCGGCAAGCGGATTTCAATAGCCTTCGGCCATCATGCCGAGGAAGCCGCCGCCAGCTGCGCCACCAGACGCCGACGAGACTCCCGCCGGGCCGCGGTTGAATCGGCTCGTCGCCTACGTTCACAACGACGAGTTTCGAGCCGTCGTCAATGCTGCTCGCAAGCAACGCGTGAGCCGCGGTGAGATCGTGCGGAGGTCGCTGCGGAAGTACCTGCACATCGAGGATTGAGCCCCCCCTGCGGCGGGGGGGCTACGGACATGGCCAGGGCAAGCGCGGAGAGGACGGCGAATCGTGTGGGGGCGGGTCCGGACGCTAGGGACTCCGGGGTGTCGAACTTCGACCACGACAGCTCTGCGCGCTGCGCATGTGTCGTCGAATGTAGGGTTAGGGCAGCACTCGGGACTCTCAAGGTGACTTAAGGTCCTACTGGTCCTACTTCGATGCAGACTTACGACAACCGCTGGCTTGTATCGTGTCTCCGATCCGCAGCAAAGAAACGCGACGCCGCGCCGCTCGCATTCGCATTCTCTCTTCAATCCTGTGTCAAATCGGCTTCTCACGACATTCTTCGATCCCTTGCACGATTCCCAGGGAGCAAGCTGTTCGTGTCATACAGCTGCAGGGACTGGTCGAGGGATGATGGCCCGTCACGCGAACGGCTGCGCAATCTACTCAAGCGACTTCTGTGTTGGACCGACCTCGTAATATTTGTTCCAGCGCCCATGTCGCCTTCCTGTGGAATGGATCAGTCGACATGGCCCGAGTTCTCATCCGCGACTCACTTTTCGCACAAAGGCGATGTCGCATACGAAGTCAGCTTGGAGCTCCAGCACGACTTGCTCGCGCTCCTGCTCGAAGAACCCCAACTCGCTCAAAGCGGCGCAGTAACTGTACTACCCGGCATCCGGCATCGCGGCCGCTGGGAGCATCCGCTCCTTCCAATGCCCCGACTGCCAGCTCCGTATGAGGATTTCGACACGGCAGCCGCTGCGATAACTGAGGGTTTGATGGATCTCGCGACCGACAGAGTCGCCGCCGAGTCATTGAATGCCGTTTTCTTTAATCATATCTCGTTTCGGCTGCCTTATCTTAACGACTTCGCGTGTGACTACTCGCCAACGGGAGACCTCCGCAAGGCGATACTCACCGTCACCGTGCCCAGTCTCGCCGGACTTGGTCTTCGTGACCTTGTGGGAGTTCGCAACGAACTACCCGATCACCGCGCGCGATTCTCTCGATTGCTCATGTCCTACTTGCGATCGGCGCCCGCCGGTGCCGATGCAGCCTGGGCCGACGATGTATCAGCCAAGATTGCTGACGAGTCCGCGAAACTTCGTGAGTCCTACAAGCTCATTGCTCAACAGAACACACTGGTTAACGCGCGATTGGGAGTCAAGTCTTTCACGTTCATTGCAGGGTTGACGGGTCACCTCGGTTCGGCCTCAACAACGCTCGCATTCCTCGCTGGTGGGGGTCTAATATGGGACGTTGGCGAAATCGTAGCGCACCTCGGGCACCGCATTCGCGCCCGTAGGGATTCCCTCTTTTTCGCCGCGCAACTCCTTGACCGGGCAGACATCACCGCCAGTGTGGCGCGAACTGGCCGTCCGTCCCTTCTTAGACGGATCCTCGGCCGTTCATGACGTCTCGGCTAACCCTTTGCAGCGGACACTACACGGGCGTTCGCCCGGTTGTTGCCGCTGAACTCATACGCCTTAGACGTCGGGACCCAAGACAGTGAGTCGCGAAAAGGTCTTTACCGGACAGCAGCGTTGCAAGCACTGTGGCAACACGGCACCTCATGAGGTCGTCGCGACTTACTCGCAGGTCCGCGAGGAACAGGACGAACGACTGGGTCTAACGTGGGATGAGGGTCGCGTCTATCTTCTGAGCGTCTGCCCCGCCTGCGACGGCGTCACACTCACCCGCTACTACGAGCATCCGATGGCCGAATCGGGAGCGCTAGACCGAGAGGACCTCTATCCACAGTCGACAAACGCCCCACAAGGTCTTCCGCGAAGTATCGCGTTAGCGCATGAGGCAGCAGAACGCGTCAAGGCCATCGAGCCCAATGCCTACGCAGTTCTCCTGCGTCGCCTCCTCGAGCTCGTTTGCCAAGATCGGGACGCCGTGGGCGACACTCTGAATCTGCAACTTCAGTCGCTCGCCAGTCGCGGCGAGATTCCGACACAGCTGGTGAAAGTCGCTGCAAGTCTTCGACAACTTGGAAATGTAGGTGCTCACGCGACTCTAGGGACTCTCCAAGGCAGTGAGACACCAATTCTCGACGCACTGGCGCGCGCGATTCTGGAATACGTGTACGGCGCTCCCTACCTCGTCCAGCGCGCCGAGCAGTCTCTTCAACGGCTGCAGAAGAAGACCCACAAGCGCAAGTGACCCGACGTCTAAGAAGGTGCTGAAAAACTCGCTGAACCCTGGCAGTATTCACTGAACGCTTGCCAGGAGGGTCCACGATGCGTGGTGACGATCCCAATCAGAGCGCAGCCTTTAGCTATGTGGGGCCGGAGCAACGGGTTCCAGCCGGTCACCCGCTGCGGCCGATTCGGGAGATGACCAATCACGTGCTGCGCGAGCTGTCGCCGCGGTTCGAGGAGCTGTACTCGCGCCTGGGACGCCCCTCGATTCCGCCCGAGCGCTTGCTCCGCGCCTTGTTGCTGCAGCTGCTCTACAGCATTCGCAGCGAGCGGATGCTGATGGAGCAGCTTGACTACAACCTGCTGTTTCGGTGGTTTGTTGGGTTGAGTATGGACGACCCGGTGTGGGCGCCGACCGTGTTCTCGAAGAATCGGGACCGCTTGCTCGACGGCGACATCGCCCAGGAGTTCTTCCATGAAGTCGTCGCGCTGGCGCGCCGGCGCAACCTGCTGTCGGACGAGCACTTTACCGTCGATGGGACGCTGATCGAGGCCTGGGCAAGCCAGAAGAGCTTTCGGCGGAAGGACGGAGAGCCGCCAGCAGAAGGTGGAGGCCGGGAGTTCCGTGGGGAGCGTCGATCCAACGAAACCCATGCCTCCACGAGCGACCCGGAAGCGCGCTTGTACCGTCGGTCGAACCACGGAGAAGCGAAGCTTGCCTATCTCGGTCACATCTTGATGGAGAACCGCAACGGCTTGGCGGTAGGCGGCTGCATCACTCAGGCTACGGGGTACGCCGAACGCGAGGCGGCGCTCGAGCTGGTGCAGGCCCTTCCTCGCAATGGTCGCATCACCCTCGGCGCCGACAAGGCCTATGACACCGAAGCCTTTGTCGCCGCCCTGCGCGCCAATCAGGTGACCCCGCACGTAGCTCAGAACGACACCACCAAAGCCAGCGCGATCGATCGCCGCACAACGCGTCACCGAGGCTACGGCATGAGCCGCGCGCGGCGCTTCATGGTCGAGCGGGTTCCCGCCTGGCTCAAGAACGTCGCGTTGCTGCGTAAGGTCAAACACCGAGGTAGAGAACGCATCGATTGGATGTTTGTCTTCGCTCTCGGTGCCTACAACCTGGTAAGACTGCGAGGGCTGACAGCCGCATGACAATAGAGCCCAACCTGCCGCCTTCGACGCGGGAGCCGAATTCGGTTCCCCACCCCGCCGAGCCTGCCTGAAGGCTGCTCCTCTCGCGCTGACCATCGCGAATGTCCTCACCAGTGAATTCTTCAGCAGGCTCCTAACCCCTCGTTGGCAGCGGACACGACACGGGCGTTCGCGCGGGCGTTGCCGGTGAATTCATACCCCAATTAGGCCCTCAAGGCCAAGCTCACTGTTACGGCCAAAGCTAACCGGAGCCGATTCAAAATGGGCCGCCCCAGCATCGCAGCCGTCAATGCGGGTACCAAGTTAGCCGTTCTCGTCGCCCCTTTTATCATCGCGCTCGTCATCATTCTGCGGCTCGTGGATGCCCTCGGAGTGCCACTCCTCATTCTCATCATTGCCGTCGTCGTCGCCATCGGGTTTGCTGCTAACGCCGCTAACAACCGTCGGCGCGACCGCGAAACAGCTCAGGAGATCCAACGTCAGGCGGAGGCACTCGACCGGCGCCGCAACGACCTTAATCGGAAATACGGTGACACCGAACTAATCAATCGAATAATGGCCAAACGCTATTGGCAGGGCCAAACGGCCGAGCAGCTTGTCGACTCTCTCGGCTCTCCAGAGGCCGTTGATCGACACACCCTCAAGACTAAGAAGAGGGAGGTTTGGAAATACGCGAGAACCCGCCGTGGAGGCTACGCCACCAAGATCACGCTCGAAAACGACATCGTGGTCGCTTGGTCAGACAGTACTTCTTGACTGATTGCACGGCGTGGCGCAGTCAGCCTTCCGCTTCAACCGCCTCGGCAGCGACGACCCTGTGAGCGCCGATGCTCGCCAGCTCCCACGCGTTGAGCATCATTTCGGCGCCGGGACCGAAGGTCTTATTGACTCCGTCTTCCCATCGGCCGTGATACCCGGCGAGCACGACGTAGGCGCGGCGCTCGCCAGGACCGCTGCGACGCGCGGCTAGCTCCTCTTCCAAGCGGCCCAGCTCTTCGATGCGCGATTCGTAGGCGTTGGCGGCGGCGAAGGTCGAGTGCCACGACTTCAGCGCGTCGCCGCCATCGGGTGTGGGTGCCGCGCGTTCGATCAGGCTCAACGAGTCGTAGTCGGCCGTCTCGGATGTGCGGTCGGCGATGCCGTCGCCGTCGGCGTCGAGCACCGCAATGGCGAGAATGATCGATGAGCGCAGCTTGTCGAGATCGCGCACACCAGGAAGCGTCTCAGACTTTCGGATCGCGCGCTCGGCTTGTTGCAGGCGGTCGCGTAGAACGCGCTTCGCAGTCGCCATGCGGGTGCATGCTTCGGAGGACTCCTCGACGAGCCGCGTCGTGTGAGCGATGGCGGCAAGGATCACCTGCTCCTCGCGGGGTGGGGATTTAAGCATCGCTTTTCCTTTGTCTGGAGGCCGAAGTCTAGGAAGGCTTTGCCGAGCGCTGCCGCTGCTTGTCGTCGCCGGTCCGCCGTCCGCGCTGCGTCGTTTCGTCCTGTCGCACTCCAAGTTGACGTGCGAGCGCCGCCGGGACGTTCCACGGGTCGGGTTGACCCGAATTGTTGTATTCGTTGCGCTCTTTCACCATCACATCGACGGCCTCTTTCACGCTACGGTTGCATTGACACATTGCCTTTGCTCCTCTGTTTACTGACGCCGACATGACACGAAGCGCGCCGCATCCTTTGCTGATAGAGCAGCTACCTACTCCACCGTGCCGAGCGAGTCCAAGGCTGACGTGATCCCACAGCGGGACGCTCGCCCACGCGTGGGTGTACTTCTCGCCGCTAGGAGCCTGCTGAAGAATTCACTGGTGAGGACATTCGCGATGGTCAGCGCGAGAGGAGCAGCCTTCAGGCAGGCTCGGCGGGGTGGGGAACCGAATTCGGCTCCCGCGTCGAAGGCGGCAGGTTGGGCTCTATTGTCATGCGGCTGTCAGCCCTCGCAGTCTTACCAGGTTGTAGGCACCGAGAGCGAAGACAAACATCCAATCGATGCGTTCTCTACCTCGGTGTTTGACCTTACGCAGCAACGCGACGTTCTTGAGCCAGGCGGGAACCCGCTCGACCATGAAGCGCCGCGCGCGGCTCATGCCGTAGCCTCGGTGACGCGTTGTGCGGCGATCGATCGCGCTGGCTTTGGTGGTGTCGTTCTGAGCTACGTGCGGGGTCACCTGATTGGCGCGCAGGGCGGCGACAAAGGCTTCGGTGTCATAGGCCTTGTCGGCGCCGAGGGTGATGCGACCATTGCGAGGAAGGGCCTGCACCAGCTCGAGCGCCGCCTCGCGTTCGGCGTACCCCGTAGCCTGAGTGATGCAGCCGCCTACCGCCAAGCCGTTGCGGTTCTCCATCAAGATGTGACCGAGATAGGCAAGCTTCGCTTCTCCGTGGTTCGACCGACGGTACAAGCGCGCTTCCGGGTCGCTCGTGGAGGCATGGGTTTCGTTGGATCGACGCTCCCCACGGAACTCCCGGCCTCCACCTTCTGCTGGCGGCTCTCCGTCCTTCCGCCGAAAGCTCTTCTGGCTTGCCCAGGCCTCGATCAGCGTCCCATCGACGGTAAAGTGCTCGTCCGACAGCAGGTTGCGCCGGCGCGCCAGCGCGACGACTTCATGGAAGAACTCCTGGGCGATGTCGCCGTCGAGCAAGCGGTCCCGATTCTTCGAGAACACGGTCGGCGCCCACACCGGGTCGTCCATACTCAACCCAACAAACCACCGAAACAGCAGGTTGTAGTCAAGCTGCTCCATCAGCATCCGCTCGCTGCGAATGCTGTAGAGCAGCTGCAGCAACAAGGCGCGGAGCAAGCGCTCGGGCGGAATCGAGGGGCGTCCCAGGCGCGAGTACAGCTCCTCGAACCGCGGCGACAGCTCGCGCAGCACGTGATTGGTCATCTCCCGAATCGGCCGCAGCGGGTGACCGGCTGGAACCCGTTGCTCCGGCCCCACATAGCTAAAGGCTGCGCTCTGATTGGGATCGTCACCACGCATCGTGGACCCTCCTGGCAAGCGTTCAGTGAATACTGCCAGGGTTCAGCGAGTTTTTCAGCACCTTCCTAGGTGAAGTGCCTGCTCGACGTTCGATTGCGATATAGCAGCCGACGCTCAATTCCACAATGCGACCTAATACGATGTCCGCGACACTTGACATTGCATCTGTGCCAACTGCTACCGCCGCTTCGGCGTCGATATACAAGTCGGCTTGCAAGGCGCCGTTAGAAAACTCGGCGTTGAACGCGACGCCGAAAGCGCTACTGTCGATAATGTCCGGTAGGTTGGCGCTGCCGGTCGGATGCCACGGCAGAATCGGCCTTCCGTTCATGCCCTGCGGAGCGGCGGCAAGTAGCTTCGAGGAGACGAATTCGGGGCCGTCCGAATGTAAGCCTTCATACACTCCGTCACCGATAAGCAGCACCGCCGGGCAGGTCAGGTGCCGTCGCCCGCGAAACATGACACTGCCGACCTTGGGTTTTACCGTCGTCGCCAGTAGCCGAAAACTTGCAGTCGACATGTCGATTTACCTCGCTATCCCTAGTCGTCGAGCGGACGCTTCATGGGCGCGGCGTAGCAGCTCGGCACGGCGGGACGGTTGGGCGGTGCCGCGGTGTCGGCCGGTGCGCGTGCCGGCTCCGGCTCCGGCGTTCACTGCGAGGCGGCCCGTACCCCACACGACGTTTTGGAAGCGCGGCTCCGCTACCGCGATGGTGAGCGCGCCGGCTACGGCATTGGCGAGGTCGTCATGTCGCCCTCGCGGGTGGTCCACAGAATCGCGCCCACCGCGAGCCGTGCGGCGCTCCAACGCAGTAAGTTGACCGCGTAGCCGGTCGAGGTCGAGCAGCTCGACGCGGCGCGAGTTGACGAGCGGCAGCAGCGCTAGGTAGAGGTCCGACTTAGAGTGCTCGGCAGGCTCGACACTGATCCCGGCTTTCTTCATCTGCTCGGCCGGGAAGTCGCCCGCGAAGCGATCGGCGCGAGCGCCGGTGATCCTGTAGCGCCGGAGCTCGGCTGCAAACTGCCGACACACACTCTCGGGCGAGAAGGGCGGCCGTACCTCGCGCACCAGGTCCAGGACGCCGACGCGCTGCCCGTCGCGCTCAACAGCGTGAGCGATTGCCAGCGTGGCCGAGTCCCTGCCGCTACCGCCCGCGAAGTCGAGGAATCCCACATAGGCGATGCTCGGCAGCGGTGGCAGCTCCCGCCGGGCGGCGACCGTGACGGCGGCCACTGCTTCGACGGACATGAAGGTGTCGATATCGTTGCGAAACTCAGCGCCGTATTCGGTCCTTGCGCCGGTTGGATCTTCGGCGTAGGCGTCGGCAACTGCCTGCTCATCGAACGTGGGGTTTAGTTCGAGGGTCGTCCCGGTGACGTACAGCTCGCGCGCCGGTGCGGTGCCGGCGGCATGGCGCTCCGCGGCCGCGTGGAGGATGCCGCGCTGGGCAAACGGGCTGCTGACGACAACGAGCAGCGATCCAGGGACACGGGCGAGGGCCGGACGTAGGGCGCGGAGTAGCTCGACGTCGGGATCGGCGGACTCCTCGTCGGTTTCGAGGTACGCGGCCTCTTCGATGATCGCCAGCGCGTAACTACGCGAGCGTGGTGCCGCTTTGCTGGCGGTCAGCACCTCGATAGTGACGCCGTTGCAGAGGTCGATACGCTCCGCCGTCTCACGCTCGATAAGCTTTTCCGCCCGCGTCTGCTCGCAGACCGTCTTCAAGAGAGCGGCGATGTAGTCATAGGTCGTCGCAGCTTGCTTGCGGTCAGGGGCGAAGACGCCGACATATATCCTTTCGCCCGGCGCCCGCCGGTATTCGCGAACGGCAAAGGCGACGGCGAGAAGTGCAACGATTCTCGACTTGCCGCTGCCGCGGCCGGCATTGATGTAGAGACTGCGGACGGTGGCGACGATCAGCGCGAGGATTGCGCGCCACCGCGACCAGCTCGGCGCCTGAAACTCCGACAGCAGGCGGACCAATTCGAGCGGCTTCATCGAATGTGCGCCTCGCACACTCTCGAGAGCCGGAACCGATATGATTTGTGTGGGGTCGCGCGCTGCCGCTTGTCAGGCGGTAGGGCCACTAGTCGAAGTGAGGGGGGGAGGGGTGGTGTCGGGGTCGGATGCCGCTTCGACGGCCGAGCGCAAGGCGTCGAGCGGACTCACGGGTTTGGTGCGACGCTCCAGGCCGAGAGTTGCAGCTAGCCGTAGCTCGCGGTCGAGCACCTGGAGGTACACGCCGAGTGACTGACGCGTGCGACCGCGGCCGGTCACTGCGCCACCTTCGACGGCGAGACGCTGGAACAGCGAGCGGCGCAGCAGTGTCGCTTCGCAGTAGGCATCGGCGAGCGATGCGAGCGTGACGGCTGCTGTCTCGTCGAGGGCGAGGTCGGACTGAACCTGCCTCAGCAGCTCGGCCTTGGCATCTTCCAACGCGCCGCGAAGCTGCAAGGATCGCCCGCCATGGCGCAGCGCGCCGACGTTGCCACACACCCAGCGGCCGGTTGCAGGATCGCGGCTGGTGCGCTCGCTCAGCTCGACGACGGCGGCACGTACTGCACCAGGCGGCGAGTTTTCTGCGGACGGCTGGTCGAGCGGCCGCCCGAGAACCGCGGACGCTTCTGCGGCCCTGTCTCCAGGGGGATCGATGGTCGACCCATTTCCGCGGTGGGTCAACAACTTAGCCGCTCCACTACGGTTAATCCCCGTCGAGGAATTGACCGTAACGCAGAATGGCTCATGATGCTCTCAGCTGGCTGCTCGACAGCCTCGCCACCACTGATCGGCCGCACCGTTTGCTGCATCTCGACAACGGACGCCGCTGGCAGTGACGGGCGTGAATACGAGGGGCTTTGCACGTCCGTGCTCTTCACTCCGCTTGTGGGCGGTTCGCCTTCATGACCGGACGAGCCACGACGTGAGGCCGACAGTCGCATTCGCCGCCGAGCCAATATCTGCACCAGTCGTCGTGCTTAACCTCAACTTGCACGAGATCGCCGTGCCGCAACTGACCAGCAATCGCCGCAATGGCAACGAAATCATTACCACCGCGGTCGGTCACCGTGGTCCTCTCTTGCCTCGCTTCGTCGGCGCGGTGTGCTGGCTTGCTTCTCACCGTGCTGCTCTCCCCTTCACAGGGAGCAGCACGGGGCCTTGCTGCTCGCCGTGCTGCGGCGGTGCTGCGCCCTTGCTGTTCTCGAAGCGCGGGAGATTGCTGCCGACCGAGCTGCGGGCTGCGCTGTCTGCACCCACGCCGACAAGGTGGTAGGCGCGACCTCCAGCGTTGCCGCGGTCCTCGACAACCCCCTCAGCGATGAGCGCAGCTATCGCCGCGTCGAGGCTGCGGTTATCGCCGGGGACGGTACGCAACTGTCGCAGAGAGCAACCGGGGTGCTCGGCGATGTAGGCGCGCACTCGGTCACGCGGGGCGAGGTCGCTGCTGGCCAGCTCGAATCCGTTGCCGGTGAAATTGAGTACAAAGTCATCAGCTGGTACTCGGCGCTTGCGGTACTCGATGCGTCGAAACGTCGACGGCTGCCCCTTGTCCGGGCCGCGCAACAGCGCCACCACGTCGACCGCTGCTCCGACCGCGGTGCTGTCGCGGTAGTCGTCGCCGGTCTTGCGGCTGTGGTGCAGGATCAACACCGCCGCACCGGTGGAGCGCGCGAGGTCGCCGAGTGCCTGCATGACGGGCTGCCATTGGGCGCTGCTCCCGGCCTCGGTGACGTTCATTCGACCGCCGACTGCGGCGAGCGAGTCCACCACGACCAGCACGGGCCGCACCGCGGCGACCGCTAGGTGTAGTGCGTGAATCGGGTGCTCATGCTGCTCGTGTGCGAGGACGACTCGCTCCGCCGCTGCGCAGTGGACCATGAGACGACGCACTAGGTCGCCGACATGCTCCTCGATGTCCAGTACCACCACGGCACCTGCGATGGTGGGCTCGCCCAGCCAATCGCGACCAGCCGATACGGCTCCGACGATGGCGCCGGCGAGTGTTGACTTTCCTACGCCCTCGCGCGAGGCCAGCAAGGTTGTGCGGCCTTCCCACGCGAATCCGCGCGCCACTATCCGGGCGGGCTGACCAGCCGTAGGGTCGCAAAGCAGATCAGCGAGCGTCGTCCAACCCTCCGGCAGACGGGCGACGTCTGACGGCTCGCTCTCCGACTGGGCGCGACTGATCGTCACTGCGTCCTCTCGCGGCCGGATGGGGGCTGTATCCGCTGCGGGGGTTGACTCACGTCGAAGAGGATTGCTCGCGCGAGCAGGTCAAGCACGTTGCCAAGAACAACCGCTTCGACGGACCCAGGCTGGGGCTTGGAACTGGCGGAGGTAAGCGCCATCCTCACTCCCCTACCGCCTCACGGAGCAGTTCGAGGTACCGACACGCCATCGTTCCGCGCGGCACTCGCTTCCCCGTCTCCCAACGCCCCACGGTCACGTGGCTAACCCCGAGTGCAGCTCCCACTTCACACAGCGTTAGTCCTGCCTGCCGGCGCAGGTCGCGGGCAAGTGCTGGCGTTGTCCGCAGCGTCTGGCGAGCGCGCGCTCGGGAAAGCAGGTCGGTCCGCTGAGTGCTGCTCACGAGGTTAATGATCGGTAACGTGCCGCCCTCTAAGCAATCGCTACCGCTAACCTCGAAACTTGCAACGGTTGGCGCCGTGGTTAATTTCTGGTACACTCGCACCCGTGGCGCGGATGACCCCCTACCGCCTCTCCCTGACCGATGACGGCCACCTCTGGTTTTGTATTCCTCTACGGGGCGGCTGGACGGCCTGTTACCTCCTCGTACCGCGAGACGGACGGCCGGTTGTGGTCGAGTTGCGGCTGCTCCCCACCCCGTCCGAGTGCGTCGTCCACATCCGCCCCGATGGAAGCCCGCAGGGCCACCACGAGCCACCAGGCGAAACCGGATTGACGGCCGCTGTCCTCAAAGACCGGGTGGTCATTGGGCGCCACATTTACGAGGTTCTCCCCGCGGCTTTACGGTCAATGCGCGACGGGCAAATCGGCCGCAGCCCTGTCGTCTTAGGCGGACGCCAAACAACGCTCTTTGACGCACTCTTCGGGAAACTCATCAACCCGGACATGCCGCCGAAGCGCGGTCGTCGCGGACCGAAGGGCCGGACGGACGCCGAGTTGGCGAAGCTCGCCGCCGACTACCTGAAGGCGTGCGAGTCCGGTAGTCGGTCGCCTGTTGCCGACGTGGCAAGAGTGCGTGGCATGACTGATATGGCTCTGCGGACAGTGCTCTACAGAGCGCGAAAGCGCGGACTGCTGACGAAGCAGACGACAGGGCGAGCAGGGGGACAACTCACGCCACGAGCGCGCGTTCTGTTGCGCCATGGGTCGAAACGGAGGGTTACGCGATGATCGCCGCCGTCTATGCGAGAAAGTCAACCGATCAGAGCGGGGTAGCCGACGAGCAACGCAGCGTCGCTCGGCAGATTGAAGGCGCCCGCGCGTTCGCTGCTGCTCACGGGTGGGTGGTAGCCGAAGAGCACGTCTACTGCGATGACGGCGTGAGCGGCGCCGAGTTCTCCAGCCGCCCCGGCTTCGTGCGCCTCATGGCGGCTCTGAAACCGCGGCCTAGATTTCAGATAGTCATTATGTCGGAGGAATCCAGGCTCGGCCGCGAGCAAATCGAAACCGCATATGCGTTAAAACAGCTAGTACAGGCTGGTGTAGAGGTCTGGTTCTACTTGTCCGGTGTCCAACGAACGCTCGACACCCCAACGGACAAGATCATGTCGGCGCTTACCGGATTCGCCGACGAGCTAGAGCGCGAGCGCGCACGAGTGCGCACGAAGGACGCACTGACCCGCAAAGCGCGCAACGGACACCACTGCGGCGGGGATTGCTTCGGCTACAGGTCCGTGGAGGTCATTGGCGGCGATGGCTCGCGCTCTCACGTTGAGCGGCGAGTCCACGAGCCGGAAGCGCTTGTGGTGCGCCGTATCTTTACGCTCGCGGGTGAGGGTTACGGCGTCACTCGCATTGCCAAGTTGCTGAACAACGAGCGAGCGCCGGCACCGCGGCCGAAGGGACGGCCGACAGCTTGGGCGCCCTCGACCGTGCGCAGCGTCCTCTACCGCGAAAGCTACCGTGGCGTCGTGGTCTGGAACCGCTCGCAGAAGCGCGACCAGTGGGGCCAGCAGAAGCGCAGCAAGCGCGCGGCGTCGGAGTGGGTAACGGTCGAGCGCCCGGAGCTTCGGATTGTCACCGATGAGCAGTGGAAGGCTGTGCACGCGCGCCTTGCTTCCACCCGCGAAACGTACCTGCGCCAGACCGACGGCAAGGTGTGGGGGCGGCCAGCGAACGGCGTGGCGTCGAAGTATCTGCTCGCCGGCATGTCGACGTGTGGGTTGTGCGGTCACACCATGGAGGCGCGCTCGCGCTCCCACGGCGGCGAGCGCCGCATGTTCTACGGCTGCTCGGGCTACTGGCGCCGTGGCCTTGCAGTCTGCGCTAACCGGCAGGAGATCCCCATGTCGGCCGCCGACGCGGCGGTCATCGACGCGCTACTCGGCGCGCTGCTCACCCCCGAGCGGCTGTCGGAGGTCGTGCGCAGGGCGATGGCGCTCGCGGCTGCCGAGCGTGCCGCCAGCCCGGACGCGCGGGGAGCGGTTGAGCAGCAGCTCGGCGAGATCGAGACGGCTCTGCAGCGGCTCACAGCAGCCGTCGCGGCCGGCGGTGACGTGCCGTCGCTGGTGGCGGCGATCAAGGCCGCTGAGGGCCAGCGACAGACGCTGGAGCGGCGTCTAGCGGCGCTAGCCGCGCCTGTCGTCATCTTCGACGCGACGCTAGAGGGCCGGCTGCGAAAGGCGGCCGGCGAGTGGCGCGACGTGCTCGGCCGGCAGGTGCCGCTCGCGCGGCAGATCGTCGCCAAGCTGCTCGACGGCCGCGTCACCTTCTCGCCCGCATCGCAGGACGGCCGCGAAGGATTCCAATTCCGGGCCACAGGAAGCGTAGAGAAGCTGATCGCCGGGGCCGTCCCCGGCAACCTGCTCAGCGCCGCATACCTGCCTGCCGGTATACCCTGTTCACAACCGGGTATACCCCCAACGGGATTCGAACCCGTGTTACCGCCTTGAAAGGGCGGTGTCCTGACCCCTAGACGATGGGGGCGCAGAGCGGCGCCTGGCGCGGGATTGTAGCGCCCGGGCTCGTCTAGAATCCTCGGCGCCATGTCCGACGCCGGGGTGACCGCGGCGCTGCGCGCCTGGCGCAGCGGCGACGCCCGCGCGCAGGAGGAGCTGATGCGGCTCGTCTACCCCGAGCTGCACCGGCGCGCCGAGCGGCTGCTGGCTCGCGAGCGGCCCGGCCACACGCTGCAGCCGACGGCGCTGATCAGCGAGCTGTACCTGCGGCTCGTCGACCAGCGGCAGGCGCAGTGGCAGGACCGCGCGCACTTCTTCGCCATCGCGGCGCGGCTGATGCGGCGCGTGCTGCTCGATCACGCGCGCCGGCACACGGCGGACAAGCGCGGCGGCAGCGCGCGGCCGTTGCCGCTCGACGTCGTCGGCGAGCTGCCGGCCGACGCGCCGCACGAGCTCGCCGCGCTCGACGATGCGCTCGGCGAGCTGGCGGCGCTCGACTCGACGGCGGCCGCGATCGTCGAGCTGCGATTCTTTGGCGGCATGTCGGTCGAGGAGACGGCGACGGTGCTCGGCTCCTCCACCGCCACCGTGGGCCGGCAGTGGCGCGCGGCGCGCGCGTGGCTGCACGCGCGGCTGGCGGCCGACGGCGCGCCGCCGCCTCCGGACACCGTCGAAGGCGAGGCCTGATCGCGGTGAGCGAGCGCTGGCAGCGGTTGCTCGCCGACTTCGAGGCGGCGGCCGCGATGAGCGACGAGGAACGGCAGCAGTTCGTCGACGCGCGCCGCGCCGAGGATCCCGACGCCGCGGCCGAGCTCGAGCGGCTGCTCGCCGCCGACACCGGCAGCGGCGTGCTCGACAGCGATCCGCAGCGCCTTCTCGGCGCGCTCGGTCTGCCCGACCAAGCGGCGGTCGGCGAGGCAGAGGCAAGTGGCGACCTCCCTCCCACCATCGGCGGCGTGGCACCGTCGCCCGCTTCCGGAGTGCCAGCCGTCATCGGCCGCTATCAGGTGCTCGAGCGCATCGGCCGCGGCGGCTTCGGCGACGTCTACCGCGGCTTCGACCCGGTGTTGAAGCGCGCGGTGGCGATCAAGACCTGCCTCGCCGCTGAGACTTCGGTGCGCGAGCGCTTCGTGCGCGAGGCCGAGCTCGCGGCTCGCCTCGTCCACCCGAACATCGTCACCGTGCACGACTTCGGCGCCGATGGCGAGGTGCCCTACCTGGTGCAGGAGCTGCTGCCGGGCGAGGACCTCTCGCAGCGGCTCGGCCGCCGCGCCGGCGAAAGAGCGCGGCCGGCGGCGATGGCGGCGAGCTGTCACTCGGCGACAAGCTGCGCTTGCTGCTCGACGTCGCCGCCGGGCTCGCGCACGCGCACGCGGCCGGCATCGTCCATCGCGACGTCAAGCCGGGCAACCTGCGGCTGCTGCCCGACGGCCGCGTGAAGATCCTCGACTTCGGCATCGCGCGCGAGCTCGGCGCGGGCTCGGTGCTCACCGGCGACGAGCGGGCGATCGGCACGCTCGCCTACATGGCGCCCGAGCAGGCGCGCGGCGAGCTGCCCGACGCTCGCGCCGACGTGCACGGCTGGGGGGCCGTCGCCTACGAGCTGTTGTCGGGCAGCCGCGCGGTTCCCGGCGAGAGTCCGGCGGCGCTCATCTTCCGGCTGCTCGACACGGCGCCGCCGCCGTTGCGCCAGGTGGCGCCGTCGACGCCGCCCGAGCTGGCGGCGCTCGTCGACCGCTGTCTCGAGCGCGAGCCCGCGAAGCGGCCGCGCGACGGGGCCGAGCTGCTCGGGCTGCTCGAGCCGATGGCGCGCAGGTTGGTGCCGTCCGAGGAGCTGCGCGGCCTGGTCGGAGCGTGGAGCGCGGCGAGCGTGGCACGGCGCAAAGGTCGATGGGTCAAGTGGGCCGCAGCCGCCGCGGTTGTCGCCGCCGCCGTACTGGCCACGCGCATGGCGATGCGAACCAACGTCGACGGTGTCGGCGGTGCAGCATCCAGCAGCCGCGCCGAAGAGCAGAGTCGCGCAGCGAACCGCGAAGCGAGCAGCGGCATGTCATCCGCGGGCGGAACGATCGCCGATGCGGATCGGAACTCGCAGAATGTTGTGCCGCCGCCGCAACCAGGCTCTCTACCCTCTCCAGCTGGCACCGCGCTCTCGCCGGCAATCGGCGACAACACAAGCCCAGGTGCGACGCTGGCGAACCCGAGCGCTTCGACACCGACCACGGCGTCGCCGGCAGCGGCACCAGTTGCGACGGGCACACTGCAGATCGACGCCCGACCTTGGGGCCAGCTGGTCCGACTCGTCGCCGCGGACGGCAGCGAGGTGCGGCTTCCCGACGATGCCATCACGCCGCTCGCGTTCGCCGTTCCCGCCGGCGACTACACGGCAACGTTGCGTCACCCGCAGGGCGGTGAGCGGAGCTGTGAAGCGCACGTCGAGGCTGGTGGCCGCGCCTTGTGCCGCGCCGAGCTGCGAGAGCTGCGCGCGAGCGAGTTGCTGGGAGGCGGCAACTCGTGAGCGTGCGCGCCATGGCGAGCGCGCCGCAGGAGCGCGCGAGCTCGAAGGAGCCGCGATCCGTTTCGCATCGAGATCGCTTCGTCGCTGCGCTCCTCGCGATGACGATAGCGACGCGCGCTGCCCTAGTGTTGACGAGGCGTGCACGCGCGCTCCTCGCGGCGAAGGGAGGCGCACGTATGCGCGCATGGGCTGCTGCGGCGCTCGTTGCTGCTGCCCCGCTTCTTTGCGCCACCGCCGCGCGCGCGGACTATCGCCAGTCGTACCTCGACGGGCGCGCCGCACTCGCCCGCGGCGACGCCGAGGTTGCGGCGCGTTTGTTCGCCGCGGCTGTCGTCGAGCGCCCCGCCGAGCAAGCCCGCGCGCGCCTCGTCGGCGCTATCCCCGAGCCGTACCTTCCCCATCACCTCCTCGCCATCGCGTACGCAAGGCTTGGCCGCTGCACGGAAGCGCTGGCGCGAGTGGGAGGTCTCTGCCGCGCAAGGTGTGGCGCCCACGCTCGCCGGCCCTGCCGCGGAAGCGCGGGCCGGCGTCGCCGACTGTCGACGCCGCCTCGGCCTCGCCGATCCCGCGGAGGCGGCCGCCGCCGCGCGTGCCGCGGCGCGCCGCGAGCTCACTCGTGCGCTCGACGCCTACCTCGCCGGCGGCTACGCGCGCACGGTCGAGCTGCTCGAAGCGCTGCCTCCCCCCGCCGATGCCGAGGCGCGCGCCTGGCAGCTCGCTCTTCGCGCCGCCGCGCGTCTGGCGCTCTATCGGCTCGGCGGCGAGCGCAACGCCGTTCTCCTCGCCGACGCCATCGCCGACGCGCGCGAGGCGCGGCGCGCCGATCCGAGCTTCCGCCCGAGCGCCGATCTCTTCTCGCCGCGCTTTCTCGAGCTCTGGTCCGGTCAGCGCTGACTCGCGCGGCGCTGCGTCAGCGCCCGAGCAGCACGAACACCAACGCGATCGCCCACAGCACGAGCAGCGCCGGCCAGTTCACCGCGGACGTGGGATGTGGGGACTTCCGCATCACGCGAGGGAGGCGCGCCGTACCCGTTGCGATTCGTTCAGCGAGCGCATGCTCTCTCTCCTCCGCCATGTCTACGTTCAGAACCGCGCCACCGTCGAAAGCGACACCGTGTCCACCAGCTCGGAGCTGTCGAAGGCGAGGTCGACTTGCGCGCGCCCGAGCACCATCCCCAGCCCGCCGCAGAGGTGGAGCTGGTCTTCGCCGGGCGCGAAGCGCGCCAGCAGCACCGGGTTGCGGCCGCCGTAGCGCAGCCGGTGATCGGGGTCGTGCCAGACGCCGACGCGGAAGGCGACCGGCAGCCGCCAGGTCACGGCCTGGTACTCCGCGCCGAGGTGCAGCTCGTCGGCATCGTCGATCGAGAAGGCGTCCTCGGCGCCCTGCGCCGCCAGCAGCACATTGACGAGGTCGTCGGCGAGCGCCGAGTAGCCGACGCGGTCCCAGTCGAAGGCGATCACCAGGTCGTCGCGCGGACGCCACGCCACGCCGGCGCCGAAGCTGTCGGGCGCATGGAAGACGCCTTCGCCGCCGACCCTCCGCTCGACGACTCCGGGCTGGTCGCTCGCCGGCCCGTGCACGTAGCGCGCGCGGAAGTCGAAGTCGCCGCCGCGGCGGTAGACGGCGCCGACGCTCCACTCCGCCGCCGGCCGCCAGAGCACGCCTAGGCTGCCGGTGAGGTCGTCGTCGTCGCCTTCGAGCGTCTGTGTGTTTTGCACGTTGCCGGGCAGGAAGTCGGCCGGTCCGAAGAAGCCGCCGGTGAGCCCGTCGACGAGCGGATCGCCGGTGCGGTCGCGGCGGTCGAAGCGGTCGGTGTGCGAGCGCAGCCGGAAGCGCTGCCACGACAGCGCGAGACCGACCGACAGCTCGGCGTGCGGCCGGTACGCCGCCGCCGCGCCCCACGACTCGATGTCGAGCTCCAGCCGCGAGCGCGCCGGCACCGCGCGCCCCGGCGACTCGCGCGGGCCGGCGAACGGTCCGTGCGACAGCAGCGACGCCTCGAAGTCGGCGAGCTGGTGACGGTAGAGCGCCCAGGCGATGCGCCCGCCGCCGTGCACGTAGGAGGCGAACGAGATGGCGGCGTTGTGGTCGCGTCGCTCGCCGAACTGCAAACCGTCGACGATGTCGACGCCGATGCCGGTGACGCCCGTCGCCGGTTGGTGACCGCGGTCGACGAAGCGGCTGGTGAAGTCCCACGCCCGCCCTTCGACCGAGATCTCCGGCCGCGGCAGCTGCGCGAGGCCGGCGGGGTTGGCGTAGGCGGCGGTGGCGTCGTCGGCGAGACCGAGGAAGGCGCCGCCGAGCGCGAGGCTGCGCGCTCCCGGCGTCGACAGGTTCCACTGCAGCGCGCTCTGGATCTCGTCGTTGCTCTGCGCTGAGAGCGGTGGCGACGCCACTACGAGCACGAACCCAAGCACGGCGAACGCGACGACGACGACACGCGGCGGGCGAGCGCGCGCGGCGAGCGGCGTTTGAGGCGTCGACATCGCTGGCGGCACTATGTCACGGAACCATGAAGTGCGGCGGCGCCTGGCGCCACGTTCTCGTCGGCGGCAGCGGAGGCCGCCCTACCTCGCATCGAGCCTACGCGTGCACGCGTAGGGCGGGCGCGGCGCCCGCCGTCCGGCGTCGCACCCGCTCTCAAGCGCGCAACGTCGCGAGCCGGTCCGAAGTCAGCCGCCGCAGCTCCGGGACGTCGCGCAGGATCGTCTCTTCGCGCCGCGGTCCCGTCGACACCAGCGCCATCGGCACCTCGAGCTCGCCCTCGACGTAGGCGACGTAGTCGCGCGCCGCCTGCGGCAGCGATTCGTAGTCCAGGATCCCCACCGTCTGCCGCCGCCAACCCGGCAGCGCCTTGTACTCGGGCTTCGCCTCGGCGAGCGCGCGCGCCTCGGCCGGGAAGCGCTTGAGCAGCTCGCCGCGGTAGCGGTAGCCGACGCACACCGGGATCTCGGCGAAGCCGTCGAGCACGTCGAGCTTGGTGAGCGCCACCGCGTCGACGCCGTTGAGCGTCGTCGAGAAGCGCGCCGCCACGAGGTCGAGCCAGCCGCAGCGGCGCGGCCGGCCGGTGACGGTGCCGAACTCGTTGCCGCGCTTGCGCAGGTACTCGCCCGCCTCGCCGAGGTCTTCGGTGGGCAGCGGCCCGCCGCCGACGCGCGTCGTGTAGGCCTTGAGCACGCCGAGCACGCCGTCGATGGCGCGCGGCGGCAGCCCGGTACCGGTGCAAGCGCCGCCTGCCGTGGCGCTCGAGCTGGTGACGAAGGGATAGGTGCCGAAGTCGACGTCGAGCATGCTGCCCTGCGCGCCCTCGAGCATGATCCGCTTGCCGGCTTTCGCCGCTTGCTGGAGGAAGTCGGCGGTGTCGCGGCGATACGGCGCCAACTTTTCCGCCCACTCGCGGCACTGATCCGCGACGCGCATCGGATGCCCCATCGGCTCGCCGCCGAGCGCCTTGAGCTCCGCCTCGAGACGACTCAGCAGCGTGCGCAGCCGCTCCACGACGTCGGGCGCCGAGAGGTCGCCGACGCGGATGCCGGCGCGGCCGATCTTCGTCTCGTAGGTGGGGCCGATGCCGCGGCCGGTGGTGCCGATCTTGCCGCTGCCCGCCGCCGCCTCGCGCTGCCGGTCGAGCTCCGCATGCACGCGGAAGATGACGTGCGCGCGCTCGGAGACGAAGAGCCGGCCGTCGACGGCGATCCCCGCCGCCTTCAGGTTGCCGACCTCCTCGAAGAACGCCTCGGGATCGACGACCATGCCGTTGCCGAGCACGCAATCCACGCCGGCGTGCAGGATGCCCGACGGGATGAGACGCAGCGAGAAGTGCTGGTCGCCGAAGCGCACCGTGTGGCCGGCGTTGTGGCCGCCCTGGTAGCGCGCGACGACGTCGAAGGCCGGGCAGAGGAGATCGACGATCTTCCCCTTCCCCTCGTCCCCCCACTGCATGCCGACGACGACGACGTTGGCCATTGGAGATCCTTGCGGGAGGTGCGGAGGTACGGTGCCGCGCGACGCGGCGGGGGGCGGCACAGTAACAGAGCGCTCGCGCGGCCAGCAAGCCGTTGCGGAAGCGGGGACTACAATGTTCGCAGGGCTCGACGCCCTTCCCCATGAACGACTTCGCCGCTGCCGCGCCGTACGTGCTGCTGGCCGCCTACGCGGCGGCGACCGCCGCCTACGGGGTGCTGTTCTTCGGCGGCGGCCGCGTGGCGCCGCGGCTGGCGAGCCCGCTGCTCCGGCTCGCGATCGTGCTCCACGTCGTCTATCTCGGCTGGCTCACCTGGCGCTGGGAGCAGTTCCCCGGCGCCACCGTGTCGCAGGCGCTCTCCGTCGTCGCCTTCGCCATCGCCATCCTCTACCTCTTCCTCGAGTGGCTGGGCGGCGAGCGGGCGACGGGCGTGTGGCTCGTCGGGCAGGTGCTGGTGTTCCAGCTCCTCGCCGTCGTGCTGCACGAGCCGCAGCCGCCCAAGCGCGAGCTGTTCGAGCACCCGCTGTTCGGCATCCACGTCTTCCTCGCGCTGCTCGGCTACGCCGCGTTCGCGGTGGCGGCGAGCTACGGCTTCCTCTTCCTGCGCCTCTACCGCGAGCTCAAGGGAGCGCGCTTCTCGGTCTTCTACGGCAAGCTGCCGCCGCTGCTCGTGCTCGAGCGGATGATGACCGGCGCGCTCGCCGTCGGCTTCGCGGCGCTCACCGGCGCGCTGCTCGACGGCGCGCTGTGGGCGCGCCAGATCCCCGACGTCGACTGGCAGCGCGACCCGACGATCCTGCTCACCTTCGCCACCTGGGTGCTCTACGGCGTGGCGCTGCTGCTGCGCCGGCTGCGGCGCTGGCAGGGGCGGCAGACGGCGGTGGCGAGCCTCGCCGGGCTCGGCCGTCATCGTCGTCTCGCTCGTCGCCGTGCACACGCTGATGGTGGGCTTCCACCGCTCCTTCTGATGGCGCTTCCCGACGATTCGCTGACGACGCCTGAACGAGCGGCCGAAGCGGCCGGCGGGCCGACGCTGCTCGCGGTGGGCATCGACCATCACTCGGCGCCGCTCGAGCTGCGCGAGCGCGTGGCGCTGTCGCGCGCCGACAACGAGGGCCTTCTGCTGCGGCTGATGGCGCGGCCGGAGGTGGCCGAGGCGTACGTGATCTCGACCTGCAACCGCACCGAGGTCTACCTGCGGCCGCGCGAGCTGGAGGGCGCCTTCCGCGCCGCGCTCGAGCTCGTCTTCACGGCGCGCGCGCCAGAGATCGAGCGCGAGGGGCGCTTCTGGGTGCGCCACGACGGCGAGGCGGCGCGGCACCTGCTCGCGGTTGCGGCGGGCCTCGAGTCGGCGGTGCTCGGCGAGCCCGAGGTGCTCGGCCAGGTGCGGCGCGCCGCCGAGCTCGCCGAGCAGGTGGGCAGCTGCGGCACCGTGCTCAAGCGGCTGCTGCGCTGCGCTCTTCAGGCCGGGCGTCGCGCCCGCGGCGAGACCGAGATCGGCGAGGGCGCGGTGTCGCTCGGTTACGCGGTCGTCGAGCTGGCGCGGCACATCTTCGTCGGCGTCGAAGGACGCTCCTGCCTGGTGCTCGGCGGCGGCGAGACGGCGACGATGGCAGCGCGCGCGCTGGTCGAGAAAGGCGTGCGCGATTTGCGTTTCGCTTTGCGCGGCACGCAGCGTCATGCGGCGCTGCGCGAGGAGTTCCCGAGCGCGACGATGACCTCGTTCCAGGAGCGCTACGCCACGATCGCCGACTGCGACGTCGTCGTCGCCTCGACCTCCTCCGACGAGCCGGTCGTCGAAGCCGGCGAGCTGCGGGTGGCGATGCGCTCGCGCAAGTCGAGATCGCTGCTCGTCGTCGACCTCGGCGTGCCGCGCAACGTGGCGGCCGAGGTGGGCCGGCTCGAGAACGTCTTCCTCCACGACGTCGACTCCTTGCAGCATCTCGTGGCGCGCAACCTCGACCGCCGCCGCGCGCAGGTGCCGGAGGTCGAGGCGATCGTCGGCGAAGAGCTGCGCCACTTCGACGACTGGTACCAAGGGCTCGAGGCCGAGCCGCTCATCGCCGAGCTGCAGCGGCGCGCCGAGCGCATCCGCCGGCAGGAAGTCGACGGCGCGCGCGACCGCTTTCCCCCCGAGGTGCAGGAGGAGCTCGACCGCCTCACGCGCTCGCTGGTGCGCAAGATCCTCCACCACCCGTCGTCGCGCCTACGGTCCGGCGGCGCCGGCGAGGGCGACCGCGGGCGCGCGCAGCTCGAGCTCGTGCGCGACCTCTTCCAACTCGGCGAGGACGAGGAGTGACGGCGAGAGTGGGCGCGGGCGGCGAGCGCCGCCTGCGATTGGGCACGCGCAAGAGCCCGCTCGCTCTAGCGCAGTCGGGGATGGTGGCGCGCGCGCTCGAAGCGACGCACCCAGGATTGCGCGTCGAGCTGGTAGCGATGACGACGCAGGGCGACCGGCTGCTCGGGGACCTCAACACGCTCGGCGGCAAAGGGCTGTTCACCGTCGAGCTCGAGGCGGGACTGCTCGATGGCCGGCTCGACCTCGCGGTGCACAGCCTGAAGGACCTGCCGGTGCGTTCGGCGGACGGGCTCGTGATCGCCGCGTATCCAGAGCGTGCCGACCCGCGCGACGTGCTGGTGAGCGAGGTGGCGAGCAGCGTCGCCGAGCTGCCGCCCAGCGCGCGCGTGCTCACCGGCTCGCTGCGGCGGCAGGCCCAGCTGCGCGCGCTGCGGCCCGACGTCGAGCCGGTGCCGGTGCGCGGCAACGTCGACACGCGCTTGCGCAAGTGGCGCGAGAGCGGCGCCGCAGCGGTCGTGCTCGCCGCGGCGGGTTTGGAGCGGCTGGGGCTCGACGAGGATGCGACGCTGCGCGTAGCGCTTCACCCGCTTGCTGTCGAGGAGATGCTCCCCGCGCCCGGTCAAGGCATCCTCGCCGTGCAGGTGCGGGCCGGCAGCGAAGCGGAGACGTTATGCCGCGCCCTCGATCACGCGCCGACCGCCGCGGCGGCGCGCGCCGAGCGCGCGGTCGTCGCGGCGTTCGGCGGCGATTGCACGCTCCCGCTCGCGGCATGGGCACGGCCGACGAGCGAAGGGCTCGAGCTCTCGGCGTTGCTCGCCGATCCCGACGGCACCGAAGTCGTTCGCGCCGTCGCCGAAGGCGTCGACCCCGACGAAGTCGCCGCGCGCTGCGTCGAGTCGTTGCGCGCGGCGGGCGCCGAGCGAGTGCTCGCGCGGCTGCGCGCGCCCTCGTAGGGTGGGGGGGCCCGCTGCCCACCATCCGATAGTCTGCCGGCCGTGCCGAACCCACCGCTCGCCGGCGTCCGGGTCGTCGTCACCCGCGCCGAGCACCAGGCCGACGGCCTCGCCGACGCGCTGACGGCCGCGGGAGCGGACGTCGAACGGCTGCCGCTCCTCGCCGTGCTGCCGCCCGACGATCCCGCGCCGCTGCAGGCCGCGGCGCGCGCGCTCGGCGACTACGGGTGGGTGGCGTTCACCTCCGCCAACGCGGTGCGCGCGCTGCTGCCGTTGCTGCCCGGCGGTTGGCCGCCGCACGTCGCCGTCGCCGCCATCGGCGGCGCCACCGCGCAGGCGCTCGCCGACGCGGGCGCGCCGGCGACGCTCGTCGCCAGCCGATCGCAGGCGGAGGACCTCGCCGTCGAGCTGCTGCCGCGTCTCACCGCCGGCCAGCGCGTGCTGCTGCCGCAGGCCGCCGACGCGCGGCCGGCGCTCGCCGCCGGTCTGCGCGCGCCCGGCGTCGAGATCGACGTCGTCACCGCCTATCGCAAGACCCTGCCACCGGAGGCGCCCGAACGCACGGCCGTCCTCTTCGGCGATGGCCCGCTGGGCTGGGTGACCTTCGCCAGCCCGAGCGCCGTGCGCTCCTTCGCGCTGCTCCTCGAGCCGCGCTGGAGCGAGCGCCGCCGCACGCTGCGCGCCGCCTCCATCGGCCCCGTCACCAGCGAGGCACTGCGCGCGCTCGGGGTGCGTCCGGCGGCGGAGGCGAGCGCGGCCTCGGAGGCCGGTCTCGCCGCCGCCGTCGTCGCAGCGGCGTCGGGCCGCCCGCGGCGATGACCTCTCGCGCCGAGGTCAGTTGCCCTTCATCGCGCCGGCACTGCCGTACCGCGACGGGAAGTCCTCGGCGACCTGGGTGGCGATGCGAATGCGGATGGCGTTCAGCGCCGCGAGGGTCTCGCTGAGCATCGATGGCGGCCAGTTACGGTCGCGCATGTCCCTGACCGCTGCGAGGTAGGTCTCGCTGAGCTCAGCCAAGGTCTTGGCGCGGGTGGCGAGATTCCTGACGTCGAACTGGTTGAGCAGCCGGATGTGCTCGGCATCGAGGGCGGCCAGGAACTCCTTGACCTCGACGTCGAGGCGGCTGCGCTTCACCTGCACCGCATTGGCGAGGTAGTGGTCGAGCACCTCGAGCTGCGCCGCCATCACCTTGCGCACCCCGGCGAGAGCGGCCTCCTGGCGGATCGAACGCTCTCGGAAACGGGTAACCAACCCGTGCGCCTCCTCGCGCAGGAGCGGCAGCCGCTCGTCGTTGATCGGCGCCACCAGCGCGTCGAGGATGGCCTGCTCGGCCAGCCCGGATGGCACCTCGCGTTCGGGGTCACGGTGAGGCTCGCCGCGGGCGCGCTCCACGGCGTGGATCTCTTCGAGAAAGCTCCAGTCATCCTTGCGATCGCCAACATCGCTCATGACGAACAGTCTCCCTTCTCGGGTGTCGTACCCGGTCGTTGGTTCTCGGTCGAGAGTTCCTTGCTGCCGCCGCCGGCGTGGCTGCGCTCGGCGGCGGCGACCAACCCCTGCGCCTCGCCCGCGAAGAGCTCGACGAGGCGCTCGACGCGCAGCTCGTCGAGAGTGCTGGCGGAGCTCATCCGGGCGGCGCAAGCAGCGTGCTCGTTGGCGATCGCGGTCAGCCGCACCCGGCCGCGCAGCTCCTCCACCCGCAGCGTCGCCCGCGCCTTGGCGAGCCGTTCCTCCGTCGTCTTCCAGCGCCGGTAGGCGAGCGAGTTGCCGAGGTTGGGCACCAGGAAGATAGCGAGCGTCTCGGGGATGGCGCTCTTCCTCAAGGCGATCAACGCCGCCATTTGGAGGAGCAGTCCGCCAGCGATCCCCGCCGCCCCCGCCCAAAGCAGCGGCGCCGGATAGATCTCCCACAACGCACCGTCATCCGCGTCCGCACGGGCGCGCCGCCGCCCAGCTTCCCTACCCCTTGCTTCGCCGGCGAGACGGCCATCGCGTTTGCCGTCGCGCGCGCCGGCTTCCCGACCCGCCACCGCTGCCGCCCGCACCACGCTCTCCCGCGTCTCGCAGCCGGCGAGACAGAGCAAAGCGCCGCCGAGGAGGACCGCCCTCGCGGCCCGCCGCGAGGCGCCAGAGACGGGGCGTGCGGGCTTCGCCGCCAGCGGCATGCGCACGTCGACCCATCGCGATTCCTTGGGCAGCAGGAACGCGTCGATGTCGCCGACGAGAAAGCCGCCTCGTCGCAAGGCGAGCACGACGCGGTACTGCAGCAGGAAGCCGAGCAGCGCGCCGACGGCGACGACCAGCGCCAGCACCCTGGGGTCGTAGGAGAACCGGCCGTTGGCGACCAACCCCTCCCTCGTCTCCTCGTAGGCCTTCGGCTCGGTGACCGCGTAGGCCTTCCGCCTGGCATCGTCGAAGGCCGGCCAGTAAGCGGCATCGTAGGCGCTCTTGAAACTCTCCTCACGCACGCGCTCGAGCTCCGCGCGGCGCGCGGTCCCGTCGTCGCAGGCCATGGCCAACGCGGCGAGCAGGGCGAGCGTGACGAATGGAGTCGCATCTTTGGCGGTTCGCATGGCACTCCTCCAGCTCAGGGCCGGGAAGGCGACGGGGGCCTGGGTTTCGGGGCCGGTGGCGGCGCCGCCGGTGGCGGATTGCCGCCGTCTCCGTCGCCCTTCTTGCCGCCGCGGCCGCCACCGCCCTGACCGCGGGCGCCGCCCTTGCCGGCCGGCTGGCCGCGCGCTGCATCTTTGAATGCCTCCGTGTGGCGGCCGCGCGACCACTTATCGGCCGCGGTCTCCCGCGGACGCGCCGAGCCTTCCCGGCGCCTTTCGCCCGTCCCCTCGCCGCGCTTGGTCTCGCCGGCCGGCCGTGCCGCAGCGTTGAAGCCATCGCGCTGACGGCCGCGCTCCCATTTCTCCTCGGCCCGCACACGGCCGGCGCGTCCACTCGCCCCCTCGCGCCCCGCCTCGCCTCTACGCTCACCGCCCTTGCCACGCGGCGCCGCCGACAAGACCGCGGGAAGCAGGATCGAAAGAGCACACACCAACCACCGCGTCGTTTTCGTTGCCATGATGATCGTCCTCATCGAAAGCGTTCCAAAGATCGTGGACAGCGGAACGCGACTATGGCTGTGACGGAGCGGCGTTGGTCGGCGGCGACCACGGTGCCGCCCGCAGCGCCTCCAGAGAACCTAGCTGCGGCAGCCGCTCGCGAGCGACCGCGTAGAGCGAGCGTCGGTGGGCGGCGAAAGCCTCGATCCCCTCGACGATGCGGTGGGGAAGCAGGGCGCCGCATTCCGAGGATTCAGCCAAGCGGACGACGTCGGCGTTCCCAGCTCGGCGCGCGGTCTCGCGGAAGTCTTCGAGGGCTGAGGAGCCCGCCTCCGGGTGGAGCAGCGCGAACACCAGCGGCAGGCCCTGCTCGTAGACGATCGATTCCGGCAAGCTGGAGGCATCGCCCTTCTCGGCGGCCTGTAGCGCGAACGAAAGCTTGCCGCCCTTGAAGTAAGAACGCCCCCAACAGGTGCTGAACGTGGTGGTTGGATATTGTTCACCAAACATTTCGTAGAGGCCAGGCACGTATGATGCGGTCAAGAATCTTTGCTGGTTCAAGCGCTCCACGTCGCGTCGGTAGAGCGCCTCCATCAGCTCCGGAAAGGCCGATTGCGCGAACATCTCGGGCGCGAAGACGGCCTGCGCGGAGCGCCGGTCGCCACAGACTTTCCCTCGCTCGTAATAGGTCTCCGCTGCGTCGGCATCCTGGCGGCCATGCCATGCCGCGTCGCCGAGCCAACCCCACGCTTCGCACTCTCCGCACGCTGCCGCCGCCTCGAGGGCGGTGACGGCCTCATCCAGGCTGTCGGCCTGGATCGCCGACCTCGCCAGGCGCAGCAACGTCGGCCCGTCCGGCGCTGCGGCGGCTGCGGCACGCCGGCAGGCGTCCAGCGCGCGGCCGGCGCCGTCGGGATCGATCTCATAGGGATCCTCCGGAGCGAGCGCGGCGCACACCTCTCGGGGATCCTCCTCGACGGCTGCCGGGGCGGTTGGGGAAACCGGGCCTCGGCTCGCCTCGGCCGTTTCCGCTCTCGTGCTGTCGGCTCCCAGCCACGCGTGGCCGAAAGCCCCGAGGGCGATGGCCGCCGCCCCGCCCAGCAGCGCCCCAGCGACGCCGATCCGCCGCCTGGTGCGCCGCACTGTGGTTGCCGACCGGCCGCTCGCGCCGCCGTTCGCGGCATCACTGCGACGGGCACCAAGGTATTGATTACCAACGGTTTCACGACTCGTCGCCCGCAATCCAATTCTTCTCATAAAGAGCCACCTCATCGCCTAATGCCTGACACGATCGCATGGAGGAAGCCCAAAATTAGTGAGAGAAGAAAACCCGCACATCGCCGGTGCGGCATGAGCTGATACGCCATCGGCGTGAAAGCTCATGTGCGACCCCTGGCGCCGAGGGAAACCGCGTCTCGTCAGGTGACGGCGCCGAGGCGGTGAGCGCGCATTAGCCGACGTCGATGTCCTGTGGTAGGAATCTGTGCGTTCACGCTTTCACGGTTCTTGGAGGGAAGGGACGCCATGGACGTCGTACAGTCCGACGACCAACCAGCCCGGGACGTGCCGTTTGCGGAGATCGACGACCAAGTAAGTCTGCTGAAACCCGCCCTCAAGGATGACGATCAGCGACGGCTCTTGGCGTTTCTGGTGGACAAGATCAAGGAAAAACGTTGGCCACCCGGAACCCTCGTCTTCGGCAAGGACATTCTCGCGGAATACCACAAGCGGGTCGGCGACCGCGGCCGCCGCTACAGCGAGGTCGACAGTAGGTACCGCCACCAGATCATTGCTCTGAGAAAGCGGCTCGAGAAGTACTACGACAAGCTCGCTTGGGACGCCGCCGACACCCTAGAACTGAAGATCGGTGAACGGAATCGACCCGAGATCAAAACGCGGCAAGTGCCGGTGGTGTCCGCGGCAGACGAGAGCGCGAGCGCAGGGGGGAGCGCCTACTACGGCAACAGCGAGAAGGCCCTCAGGTACCTCACCGCCAGAATCGGTCGGGCGACGCGCATCGAGGACACAGCGATCCGCTGGCTCGCCGCCGCCTCGGTCTACAGCAAAGCAGCGTTGCAAGAGTTCACGCGCGCTCTGCGGGAGAGTGCTACCGAGTTCGTGTCGATCACCGGGCCGGTAACCGATCGCGCCTACGTCGAGGCGCTGCGCGACGCCTTCAGCGGCGAGCAAAGCGCCCGCCTCAAGTTGTTTCGCTTGAGACGGACGGTGCCGATCATGAACTTCTTGATCCTCACCTTTGCCGACGACGTGACCGAGGTGCTCTTCGGTTACGGAGCGCACGACGAGGAATCGCTCGAAAAAACTCAGGTGTTCAAGACGACGGACAGTCGGCTGGTCGAGGAGTTCCAACGCCTGTTCACGGCCCTGTCGAGGAACAGGTTCGCCGAGTCGATCACCGTCGAGGATCCAACCTTCGTCGAATCCGATCGCCAGGACTGCGACGTGCTGGCGACCTACCGGAGCTTTCCCATCGAGCAGGTGGCCGCCAAGCTCCGCCGCTGCCGTCGGGTGGCCCTCTGTGCGCTGCAGTGGCCGACGCTCGACCAGCTGGTGCCCGGACTGCAGAAGGCGCTAGGCCGCAAGTGCGACGTGAGCATCGCCCTATGGGAGCCCGACGACCCCTTCGTGAAGCTGCGTCGCACGGCGTTCTCGCAGGAGCTGCCTCTCGCGTCGTCGATTGAGGGGAACAAGAAGATCCTCTCGGCGCTGCGCGGCGCCGGGAAGCTCACCGTCTCCTACTGCAAGGGTTGGGCTTCGGTCAGCCTGCTGTGGATCGACGACTTGATCTATTTCGGCGCCTACTGGCGCGACGACAACGCCTCCAACGGGCCGCACTTCCTCGTCCACCAGGACTCGCACACCGGCAAGCACTTGGTCGAGCAGTACTACCGGATGGTGCCGCAAGCCACGGATCCGCCCGAGCAAGGTTCAGCCGGGACGACGAGACGAACGCGGCGACCACGCGGCGCAAAGAAGCCACGCTGAGCTACGCTTCGCTGCGGTCGGGGAGGCGCGGCGACCGCCAGCAGCCGAGCATCGCTCGCCTCGGCGCGGCTCCTGACCGAGGAGCGCTCCTCCCATGCTCGACCGCACTCACGGCCGCCGCGCCGTCATCGCCCTCGGCGGCAACGCCATCACCCGGCCCGAGCAGGAGGGCACGGTCGAGCAGGATTACGCCAATCTCGAGCGCAGCCTCGAGGGCGTGCTCGACGTGCTCGAGCGCGGCTACGAGCTGGTGCTCACCCACGGCAACGGCCCGCAGATCGGCAACCAGATGATCCGCGTCGAGCTCGCCAAGGGCGAGGCGCCGCTCCTGCCGCTCGACGTCATGGGCGCCGACCTGCAGGGCGGCCTCGGCTACATGATCGAGCGCGTGCTGCGCGGCAAGCTGCGCCGCCGCGGCATGGTGCACCGCGTCTGCTGCATGCTGACGATGGTCGAGGTCGACGCCAACGACCCGGCGTTCAAGGACCCGACGAAATTCGTCGGACCGTTCTACGACAAGGGCGAAGTCGATGCGCTGGTGCGCGAGCGCGGCTACGTGATCAAGGAAGACAAGGGCCGCGGCTGGCGGCGGGTCGTCCCCTCGCCGGAGCCGAAGAGCATCATCCAGCGCCAGGAGATCCTGACGTTGCTCGAGGCCGGCACCATCGTCATCAGCGGCGGCGGCGGCGGCATTCCGGTGGCGCGCAGCAGCAACGGCGAGCTGGTGGGCGCCGAAGGCGTCATCGACAAAGACCTCGCCTCGGCGGTGATGGCGCTGGCGCTCGGCGCGCCCGAGCTCATCATCCTCACGGGAGTCGACCGCGTGCAGATCGGCTACGGCACGCCCGAGGCGCGCGCGCTCAACATCGTCAGCGTCGCCGAAGCGCGCGAGTACATGGCCCAAGGCCACTTCCCCGCCGGCAGCATGGGCCCCAAGATGGAAGCCGCCTGCCGCTTCGTCGAAGGCGGCGGCAGCCGGACGCTGATCACCAACGTCTTCACGCTGAAAGAAGCGCTGGCGGGAACGACGGGGACGTGGGTGACGGCGTAGCTTGTGGTCGCGCGCACCTCGACCACTCCGGTTGCGCGACTAAAGGACATCTGGACATCACCAATTGTCAGCACCATGATGTTTGAGTGCGTACGACCCTGACCCTCGATGACGATGTTGCCCATCAGCTGCGCGAGCTCGTGAGACGGCGAGGCGCGACCTTCAAAGAGGTGGTGAACGACACGCTGCGCGCCGGCCTTCAACGCGGCCAGAAGTCGGCGGCTGGACTGCCGCCGTTCCGAGTGGTGCCTAAAGCCTGCGGCTTCCGCGGCGAGGTGGACGTGCTGCGGCTGAACCAGCTCACGGACGAACTCGAAGGCGAGCGGCTGCTCTCGAACCCGCATTTGAAGAGCAGCCGTTGATCCTTTTGCGCTGACCCCGCATCTTCCACGCGGAAGGTCCACGCGCGGCCGCACGCCGGCGACTCGACAGCCGCGGCCGCGACCCTCCCCAACGATCCCCGCGGTCCGGCCGTACATCGGTTGGACCGTAGCGATGAGCGCCGAGCCGACGAGTCGATCTCCGCAACCTTCCGGCGCGCTGTTGCGCGGCCTGTTGGTGCTCGCCGCCGCCGGGCTCACGGCGGGGCTCGTCGGCACCGGTGGTTGGTTCTGGTCGACGCATCGGCCGCTACGGCTCGAGGACCTGCAGCCGTCGCAGCGGCAGCGGTTGGCGGAGAGCCTGACGCGCACGGATCCGGGTGTCTTCGAGGCGGCGTGGTTCGAGCCGCGGATCGGCTACACGCTGCGGCGTAACGCACAAGTGACGGTGTGGGACGACACGTTTACCAGCAACGAGATCGGTTACCGCTCCGGGCCGCTCGACAAGCCAGCGGGTGTCTTCCGCATCGTCTTTCTAGGCGACTCGTGGACGTACGGGATGGGTATCCGCGAAAGCGAGTCGTTCCCGCGCGTGCTGGCGCGGCTGGCGAACGCTGATCGCACCGCGGGAGGTCCCGTCGAGGTCCGCACGCTCGCGCTGCCCGGCTACAGCCCGCTCAACTCGATCGCCGCCTTCGAGTTGTGGGAGGGACGCCTCGACGCCGATGCGGTCGTCGTCGTGCCGAGCAGCAACGACGACGAGAGCACGCCGCGCGTCACGCCCGACGGCAGGCTCTACGTCGGTGCGGCCGGGCAGCCGGACGCGTTCGGCTGGCCGCACGACGTCTGGCGCTCCTTCCCGTGGCTGCACGACGGCCACGGCTCGCTGTCGCGCTGGCGCGCCGCCTTCGCCCGCGTGCGCGAGCTCGAGCGGCGGCTCGAGGCGCGGGGCGTGCCGCTGGCGCTCCTCTTCGTCGCCCGCTGGCCGCCGCCGATCGTGCACCGCTTCGTCGCCGAGGCCGGCCTGCACGCGCCGTACGCGGTGGTGCCCGAGGAGCTGACGCTCGGCCGTTGGCTCACCCAGCTCGAGAACCCGCACGGCAACCCTGCCGCCAACGAGGTCTACGCGCGCGTCCTGCACCGCGTGCTCGAGCAGCGGCTCGGCTGGCGCCCGCTCGCTGCCGGCGACGCGATCGCCAACGCGGTGCCGGTGTTCGCCGTGCCGCCGCCGCGGCAGAGTTGGGAGGGCGAGGCGCGCGAGCGGCTGCGCGCCGGCACGCGGCAGTTCCTCGGCGCCACCTTCGCGCCCGGCGCCGATTCCGCTCACGCCTTCTCCGGCCCCGGCGATCCCGCCACCGGCGCGATCGGCCGTGCGACCACCATCCTCGTCGCGCCGCCGCCGGGGACGCGTGCGCTCGACGTTCGCCTTCGCCGCCTACCGGATCTGCGTGGCTTCTATCCGCTCGGGCTCTCGATCCGCATCCCGTCCGCCGGCGGCGGCACCTCGGTCCGCGTCGTCGTGCGTGCCGACGAGCCGCCGACGCAGACGTTTCGCATCGCGGTGCCGCGCGACCGCGACGGCGACCAGGCGCTCGAGGTGGTGCTGGTGGCCGACCGTGTCGCTGTCGAGCCCGGCTCGCTGGTGGCGCGGTCGGTGGCGGTGACTTCGATCCGTCCTGCCGGTTGAGGCTTGCGCTTCAGCCGGCGCCGAGCGCCGCCGACCATGCCGTGAACCCGCCGCTCTCGAAGCCGTCGGCGAACGGCAGCTCCGCGTCGGTGGCGATCTCGATCTGCAGGCGGTCGAGCTCGACGTTGCCGGTCATCGAAACGTCGACGGTGTTGAGACCGCCGTGAATCAGACCCGGCGGGATGTCGAGCGAGCGGTGGGCCCACTCCGAGAACGCCGCGCCCGGCACCGTGTCGTGCCCCGGCATCACGCCGACCGTCACGCCGTTCACCGTGAGCGTCGCCACTCCCGAGGCGAGGGGCGAGCGGATGTCGTAAAGGAGCTGCGTCCGCTGCACCGCGTGCAAGTCCGCCGCAGGGATGTCGACCTCGAGGTGAAGCGAAGGCGTCGGGTTGGGGCAGTAGAGGGCCGGCGTGCTGCAGGCCAACAGGGATTCGAACTGGTCGAAGGCCACGGGATTCGCTTGCGGCACGCCGTTGACGGCGGGGCCGAACCGCTGGATGTCGCGCAGGTCGTAGGACAGCCAGCCGGTGTCGCGCGGCACGTTGGTGGTGCCGACCTCCTTGGGATGGACGATCGTCCGCGCGTACTTGACCGGCGACACGAAGAGGTCCCGCCACACGAACTCGCGCACGGTGCCGAGGTAGCAGGGCTCCTGGGGGTGGTGGTTGGCCTGGTAGGTCACCGACATGAAGTGGACGTAGACCTCGCTCCACGGGACGTTGACGTTGAACGTCTCGATCAGCTCGGTCGTGCCGTCGCGGTCGAAGTCCGCCCGCAGGTCGATGCGGTTGGGGCGAAACTCGATGCGCCAGAGATAGAGCTCCTCCAGCTCGCTGGGATCGGTCTGCACGAGCTGCGAGAAGTCGGTGATCGGGTTGAAGACGTCGGCGGCGACGCCGCCCACCGAGCGGGTGACGGCGAAGCGCGTCGACCAGCCAACGTCGCACGGCCGGTCCGCCGAGCCGGTGGCGATGACGTTGATCGAGTCCTGGGCGGGGCGGTGGCCGGGTCCCGGCGTGCCGGCGCTATTGGCGAACGGCCCGTCGAGGCCGTCGTCGGGCGTGGGGACTGCGGTCTGCTCCGCTCCCGCCACCGTCCCGGTCGGCGCGATGGCGATCTCCCACCAGTGCGCGGTGGTGAGGAAGCGCGTCGTCCAGAAGCTCACCACGCCGGGGCGCGCCGCAGAGATGAGCATCGGGTTGCGCAGGCGCGCGCTCGAGATGCCCTGAAAGTCCATGCGCATCGCCGCCACGCCGGGGCTGCCGTCGCCGCCCACTGCGTAGACGGTGTTGTCCTCGCGACCGTCGGCGGGATCGGCGGTGAGCGCCTTGTGGACGTCGACGTGGTAGCCGGTCGCCGGCGGCGCGATGGCGGGGAAGCTGGTGTCGCCGCGCGCTTCCCAGAGGTCGGGGTTCCACCAGACGGTCGTCGCGTAGGTCGAGGTCGCGGCCGCTCCGGCCTCGCTCGCCGGGGCGGCAGCGCAGTCGTGGTGCACGTTGGGGAAGGCGCCGGTCACCGGCGGCTGCGCGGTGATCGTCGCCGCGTGGTTGCCGCGCCAGGTGAAGGGCTCGAAGACCGAGCGGTCCTGCGACGATGCGGGCGAGGTGCCGAGGACGGGCAGGACGAGCGCGAGCAGCCCTGCCCGGAGAGTGATGTGGTGCTTCATGCCCTCCTTGAACGGAAACGGGGGCTGCGACAGGACACGGTGGCGCGCCCGCTGCCCTCTCGGCTTGCCGTACTATCGGCGGCGGCCAGAGCTGGTGCGCACCCGGTGACCGCGTCCGACGACACCCAGGGCGACATCACCCAGCTGCTCGCTGCCGCGCGCAGCGGCGAGCGGGCGGCGATGGACCGCGTCTTCACCATCGTCTACCGCGAGCTGCGCGCGCTGGCGAGGCGGCAGCTGCGGCGGGGGCCGCCGGGAGCGACGCTGCGCACTACGGCGCTCGTCCACGAGGCCTACCTCAAGCTGGCGCGGCGCGAAGGGGTGGCGCCGCAGGACCGCATCCACTTCTTCGCTACCGCTGCCCGCGCCATGCGGCAGGTCCTCGTCGACCACGCGCGCGAGCGGCAGGCGCAGAAGCGCGGCGGCGGCGCCGAGCCGCTCGTCCTCGATGAGAGCCTCGTCGGCGCCGACGGCGAAGCGCACGACGTGCTGGCGCTCGACACCGCGCTGCGCAAGCTGGGCGCGCTCGACGAGCGGCTGGCGCAGCTCGTCGACCTGCGCTTCTTCGTCGGCTTATCGGAAGAGGAAGCGGCCGAGCTGCTGGCGCTCTCGGTGCGCACGGTGAGGCGCGACTGGCGCCGCGCCCGTGCCTTCCTGCACGTCGAGCTGGCGGGAGCGCCGCCGTAAACGCGAGCTCTCGCGTGTCGCTGCTCGACGATCCCGAACGCTGGCGGCGACTCGATGCCTTGCTCGTCGAGTTGCTCGAGCTGTCCCCGGACGAGCGTGGGGCGCGGCTCGACGCCATCGCCGCCGAGGACGCCACGCTGCTGCGTGACCTCGACGCGTTGCTGCGCGCCGACAGCCACCAGGGCGGCACTCTCGATCGCAATGCAGCCGCGCTGGGCGCGGCGATGTTGCTCGAGGCGCCGGACGACGCCGATGACGTGGACGCTCCGGACGTCGATGTCAACACCGAAGCGTCGATAGCCCGCGGGCCGCTCACCGGCAAGCGGCTCGCGCACTTCACCGTCGGCGAGCTGCTCGGCGCCGGCGGCGCGGGCGTCGTCTACCGCGGCTTCGACGAGAAGCTGCGGCGGCCGGTGGCGCTGAAGTTCTTCGGCTCAGGTGCGGCGACGCCGCCTGTCGACGGCGGCCTCACCACTCTCGCCCACGATCGCCTGCTGCGCGAGGCGCGCGCCGCTGCTTCGCTCGTCCACCCCGGCATCGTCGTCATCCACGAGGTGGGCTCGGCGGCGGGAATGGACTTCATCGCCATGGAGCTCGTCGACGGCCGGCCGCTGCAGGCCCTCATCCCGGCCGGCGGGATGCCGATCGCCGACGCCGTCGACTACGCCATCCAGATCGCCGAGGCCCTCGGCCACGCGCACGCGCACGGCATCGTCCACAGCGACCTCAAGCCCGGCAACGTGGTCGTCACGACGGCGGGACGCGTCAAAGTGCTCGACTTCGGCATCGCCCGCGCTACGGGTATGCCGACGGTGGGCGCTGCCTCGCGGACACCGACGCGCATCAGCACCACCCTCGGCACCGCGCTCGCCGGGACGCCGCAGTACATGTCGCCCGAGCAGGTGCAGGGGCGGCAGATCGATGCCCGCAGCGACCTCTTCGCGCTCGGCTGCGTGCTCTACGAGATGCTCGCCGGCGTGGGCCCGTTCCAGCGCAGCAGCGTCGCCGAGACCGCGGTGGCAGTGGTCGACCAGGAGCCCGTGCCGCTCGCGCGCCGGCGGCCGGCGGTCCCGCGCGCACTGGCCGCCGTCGTCGAGCGCGCGCTCCGCAAAGCGCCCGACCGGCGCTACCCGAGCGCCGACGCCATGCTCGACGACCTGCGCGCGCTGCAGCGCCAACGGCCAGGCGCCACGCACCGCACCTGGTGGATCGTTGCCGCCCTCGCCGCAACAATCCTCGCTCTCCTCGCCGCCGCCGCAGCCTGGCTCTGACCGCGAGCGGCGTGTCCTCTCGGCTCCTCCAGTTCCGTTCTCCACGCTAGACGGCATCGCGCGCTGCACCGCGCGCGCCGCGACTGGAGAACGGCATGAACCCCTCGCGCCTTCGCATCGCCGCTTCGCTGATGCTCCTCGCCCTCTGCGCCAGCGGGCGCGCCACCGCCCTCGACGGCGCTCCCGATCCGAAATTCAACGGCAATGGCCGCGCGGTTATCGACGTCGGAGCAGACCCCCTGCTGCGGGCAGTCGCGGCGCAGCCCGACGGCAAGATCGTGACGGTCGGCTCCGCGAGGCGCCCGACACCCGAAGACTGGTCGAACACCGCATTCGTGGTGGCTCGGTGGAACCCGGACGGAACGCCGGATACCACGTTCGGCCCGCTGCAGACCGGCGTCGTCGACGTCGAGCTCGACTTCGGCGGCGTCGGTTTGCAGAGCGATGGCGCGACCTCGGTGGTCATTCAGCCCGACGGCTACATCGTGGTCGCCGGCGTCGCCCAACTGACCCCCACCCAGATGGTGGCGGTGGTGGCGCGGCTCGCGCCCGACGGCGACCTCGACGCGACCTTCGGCGGCGGCGACGGCAAGGCCGACTTTCCGGAGCTCGGCTTCACTTCGCGCTGCTCGCTCCTGCTGCGACGGGACGGCAAAATCCTGCTGACGCCGACGACCGTCGGCGGCAACGTGCTGCTGCAGCTGACGAGCGACGGCTTCCGCGACGTGACCTGGGGCTTCGGCGGGCAGACGGAGCCCTGGGACTGCGGCTCGCCTGCATGCGGCTGGTTCCTCGACACCGTCGAGCTGCCCGACGGCAGCCTGCTCAGCCTGGGCGAGACCCAGGCCGGTGATGCCGTGGTGCTCGCCCACTTCCTGGGCGAGAACGGCGGCCCCGGCGAGCTCGACACCAGCTTCGGCATCGGCGGCATCGCGTCCTTCTCTCATCCTGGCTTTGCCGACGTCAACGTGCTCGGCATGGCGCTCGACCACGAAGCCCGAGCCCTGGTCTTGGTGCGCGATACGAGCGTGTTTTCCCATACGGGACTGCTGCGCGTCCGCGGCGACCAGCCCGATCCCACCTTTGGCACCGGCGGCTGGTCCGAGCTCACGTTCACACCGCCATCCGCCACGGCCACGGGGTACGCGGCGGCGCTGATGGTGCAGTCCGACGGCAAGCCCGTCATCGCGGGCAACGCGCGCATGAACGGCAGCATCGACTTCGCAATTGCCCGCCTGACGGCAGATGGCATCGCCATCGACACGTCGTTCTCCGGTGGCTGGCGCACGATCGGCTTCGACGTCGGCGGCGGGCTCACCGACCACCCGTACGCGATGACCTCGAGCGCCGGCCGGCCCCTCGTGGCCGGCCTCGCGAACACGGCTTCGGGGCAGCTGTTCGCGGTGGCGCGGCTGGACAACGCGCTCTTGTGGACGGACGGCTTCGAGTCGGGCTCGACCTGGTTCTGGGAGACGAGCCCATGAGCGCCCACCCTCGCTCGTGCCACAAGCCGCGACGCCGGTCGCTCGCCGTTTCGCTGGCGAGCGTTGCGCTCCTCGTCGCCGCACCGCTCGCCGCCGCCGACGGCGCCCTCGACCCCAAGTTCAACGGCACCGGCGGCGCGCTCGTCCGCGTCGGCAGCTACGACTTCGCCCGCGCCGTCGCCGTGCAACCCGACGGCAAGGTGCTGCTGGCGGGGCGCGCCGAGGTGCCGAACCGCCGGTGACGGCTCCAACACCGCGTTCGCGATCGCGCGGCTCAACGCCAACGGGACCCCGGACCTCACCTTCGGTCCGTCGCAGAACGGCAAGGTCACCGTCGAGTTCGACCTCGGCGCGCCGGGCTTCCGCAGGGACACGGCGACGGCGATCGCCGTGGGAGGCGGCGGCCGCATCCTCGTCTGCGGCACGGCCAGCGTCAGCAACGGCGAGCAGCGGATCGCCGTCGCGCAGCTCACGCCCACCGGCGCGCTCGACTTCACTTTCGGCGGCGGCGACGGCAAGGTCACCTACAGCGCCGCCGCGGCCGGCGGCGGCTTCACCGCCTCCTGCTCGCTGCTGCTGCGTCCGGACTTCAAGATCCTCCTCACGCCGAACAACAACTCCGGCGACACTCAGCTGCTGCGTCTGCAGTGGAACGGCGACCTCGACGCGAGCTTCGCCTTCGCCGGACGCAGCGACGTCTGTCCCGGCTGCGGCTCGCTGGTCTCCACCGTCGCCACCTTCGACGGCAAGCTGCTCACCCTCGCCACCGACCACAGCGTGCTCACCCTCGCGCGCTACCTCGACAACGGCGACCTCGACACCTCCTTCGGCGCCGGCGGCACCGCGTCGTTCAGCCCGCCCGGCGCCAACCCGTGGAGCGCGCACGGGCTGGGTCTCGCTCTCGATTCCAGCGGCCGCGCCGTGGCGCTTGCCGTCAACGTCGGCTCGTTCCAGCACGCTGCGCTGGTGCGCTTCCGCGGCAGCACCGTCGACACCACGTTCGGCAACGCCGGCTGGGCGGAGCTCGTCTTCCCCGCCGTCGCCGGCGAGACGGCCGCCGCCCAAGCGTTGATGGTGCAATCCGACGGCAAGCCCGTCGTCGTCGGCAGCACCGACGTCAACGGCACGGTCGACTTCGCGCTGACGCGGCGGACCGTGAGCGGCGCCCCGGACCCGTCCTTCGGCAGCGGCGGCTGGGTCACCGTCGCCTTGAGTTCGACGTCGACGGTACCCGCGCCGACTCTGCCCTGGCGGTGACGTCGAGCGGCGGGCGCATCCTCGTCGCCGGCTACGCCACCGCCGGCAGCCAGTGGCAGCTCGCGGCCGCACGTCTGCAGAACGCACTGGTGTGGAACGACGGCTTCGAGTCGGGCACCACCTCGCTATGGGAGACGCCGCTCGCGGACTGATCGATAGCCGCTGCGGCGGCGGTAGGATGCCGCCGCAGCGATGCAGCTTGCGCCGGAGCGGATCGGTCCCTACCCGATCGAGCGCGAGATCGGGCGCGGCGGCATGGGCGTCGTCTACCTCGGCCGCGACCCGGCGCTCGGACGGCCGGTGGCGGTCAAGGTGCTGCCGCTCGAGATGGCGGCCGACCCGCAGCGGCTGGCGCGCTTCGATCGCGAGGCGCGGATGCTCGCCGCCGTTCACCACCCGAACGTGGCGAGCATCTTCGGCGTCGGCGAGGACGACGACGGCCACCGCTATCTCGCGCTCGAGTACGTGCCCGGCGAGAGCCTCGCCGAGCGGCTGGACCGCTCGCCGCTGCCGCTGAGCGAGTCGCTCGCCGTCTGCACCCAGCTCGCCGCCGGCCTCGAAGCGGCGCACGAGGCGGGCGTCGTCCACCGCGACCTGAAGCCGAGCAACGTACGCATCACGCCGGACGGCGTCGCCAAGCTGCTCGACTTCGGCCTCGCCAAGGGCGCGGCGGCGAGCTCGTCGAGCGCCGGGAGCGGTGGCGACTCGCCCACCCGCGTGCTCGCCGAGCTCTCGACCGAAGGAGCCGTCCTCGGCACCGTCACCTACATGAGCCCCGAGCAGGCGACGGGAAAAGCCGTCGACCGCCGCACCGACGTCTGGGCCCTGGGCTGCATCCTCTTCGAGTGCCTCGCCGGCCGCGCGCCGTTCGACGGCAACACGCCCACCGACACGATGGTGAAGATCCTCGAGCGCGAGCCGCCGTGGGAGCAGCTGCCGCCCGAGACGCCGCCGCGCGTGCGCGACCTGCTGCGGCGCTGCCTGGAAAAGGACCGCAGACGGCGTCTGCGCGATGCCGGCGATGCGCGGCTCGAGCTCGAATCGGCGCACGCCGAGCGCGGCTCGTCGAGCGCAGTGACGGTGAGCTTGGCGAAGCCGCGCCGGCGCCGGCGCGCCCTCGCGGCCGTCATCGCGCTGGGCAGCGCGCTCGTCGCCGGCCTGCTCGGTTGGTGGCTGGGCCGCCGCGAGATCGCCTGGCCGCCGGCCCCGCTCCACTTGGAGATCGCCGTGCCGAGCTCGCTGCGTGCCTCCTTCGCGGCGCTCACCCGTGACGGCTCCAGCGTCTTCTTCTGGGCGCGCCCGCGCGAGGCGACGACCAGCGCGTTGCGGCTCTACCGCCGCCGGCTGGACAGCCCCGAGGTGGCGGAGGTCCCCGGGAGCGAGGGGATCGTCACCATGGCGCTGTCGCCCGACGGCCGTTGGCTTTACGTCGCGCGCGAGGTGAGCGCGGGTGCGCCCGCCCATCTGGTGCGGATGCCGGTCGACGGCAGCGCGCCGGCGCTCGACGTCGCCGAGCTGGATCCCGAATTCACCGGCATGGTGGCGCTCGCCGACGGCGGCATCCTGGTCATGCTCGGAAACGGCAGTCGTATGGTCCGCCTCGACGGCAGCTCCGGCAAGGCCGACCCTCCGATTCGCCTCGACCTCTCGGGCAGTTGGCTGAGGACTTCCTCCAGCCGGCCCTTGCCCGACGGACGCGTGCTCTTCGACGCCGCCCAGTGGGGAGAGAACGGGCTGCAGATCGGCACCCTTCTCGTCGACCCGACGACAGGGAAGACCCACCGCGTCCTCGAGGATGGGCACCAGGCCCGTTTCGTAGCCCCCGATCGGCTGCTGTTTGCGCGCGGGACCGTCCTCCTCGGTGCGCCTTTCGACGCGCGCGCCGGCCGCCTCACCGGCGAGCCGGTCGCGCTGACCGGCGACATCTTCGCCGTCTACGGCGCCGACTGGGACCTCAGCGACAACGGAACGCTGACGTATCGCCCTGGGGCCGACGCAGCCCGCCACCGGCGTCTGGTCGCCGTCGCGCCGCGCGGCCATGACGTCGTCCCCTGGAGCAGCGAGCAGCACGAGTACGTCTACGGCTCGTCCTCGCGCGACGGACGCTGGGTCTACGCGGGCATCCGTCAACTCGCGGCAGATGACCGAGATCTGGAGGGTCCCTCGCCAGGGCGGCGCCGAGCGGCTGTGGGCGGTCCGACATGCCGACGTGAGATGGCCGGTGCCCTCGCCCGATGGGCGATGGCTCGCCTTCACGCAGCGCGGAAGCGGCCGGGGCAATGGCGTCTACCTGCTCGACCTCGAGCGACGCGCCGAGCCGCGACTGCTGCGGCCCTTCACGTCAGCGAGCGACATCTTGCGTCCGCTTTGCTGGCTGCCCGACTCTTCGCGTCTGCTGATGGCGCAGCAGCAGAACGCCGGCGAGGCGGTCCTCGAGGTCGAGATAAACGGCGACCCCACCGCGCCACCACGGCTCCTGCTGCCGCCGCCCAGCGAGCACGCCGCTCTCTCTCCCGACGGCCGCTGGATCGCCTTCACCGAGGACCGCACCGGCAATCCTGGCGTCCACGTGGCGCCCTACCGAGTCTCCGGCGCGTTGGAGCGCGGCCGCGCCATCTCCGGCGCGGAGGGGGGCCAGCCGCGCTGGAGCCCCGACGGGCGGACCCTGTACTACAGCCAAGGTGGCGATCAGATCTTCGGCGTCCCCATCCGCGATGGTGCTCCCGACGGCGAGCCACAGCTCGCCGCGAGCCTCGACGACCCGCAGGGCTTCATCGACTACTGGCGCCGCTTCGACGTGCTGCCGGACGGCCGCCTGCTGTTCGTCCAGCGCAGCGAGGACGAGGGCGAGGTGCGCGACATCGAGCTCGTGCTCGGCTTCGGCCGCGACCTCGCGCGCCGCCTGCGCCCGTAGGTTTCGTCGCCGCGCGCACATCGCATAGCATCGGCGGCCTCCCACGGCCCGTCTCGGCGGAGGATCGCGATGATGAAGGTCCCCGGTCTCATCCTCAAGCAGATGTACAACTTCGGCAGCCTGGAGAACGTCCCGGGCGGCGTCCGCTTCAGCGTCAAGAACCGGCTCGCCGACGCCACGCTCACGCGCCTGCAGAGCATCAAGATCAACGGACATGAGGTGCCGCTCGCCAACCTGACGCTCGAGTTCAGCGACGGCGAGAAGCAGCACACGCTGAAGGCGCCCGACGTCTCGGCGAGCAAGCCGCTGCCATTCCCGCTCGCCCGCACGGTGGCGATTCAGGCCAAGAACGGATCGCTCGAGAAGGGCAAGCACGAGATCGAGATCGCGGTCGAGGCGACGCCGTTCGGCCTCCTCGCCTTCAAGGTCAGCGACTCGATCGAGGACAAGAAGGACAAGCCGGTCGCCGTCCCCTACGACAAGGAAGACAACTACTCGCACAAGATCGTGCGCCAGCGGCTGCGCTTCCTCGAAGAGTTCTCCGGCGTCAAGCCGAAGCACATCACCAGCGCCTCGTACGACCCCAGCGTCACCCAGGGCAACATCGAGAACTTCATCGGCGTGGCGCAGATCCCCATCGGCCTCGCCGGGCCGCTGAAGGTGAACGGCGAGCACGCGCAGGGCGACTTCCTCATCCCGCTTGCCACCACCGAGGGGACGCTCGTCGCCTCCTACAACCGCGGCATCAAGCTGCTCAACATGTCGGGCGGCGTCACCTGCACGGTCGTCGACGACGCCATGCAGCGGGCGCCGGTGTTCATCTTCGACTCGGCGCGCGAGGCGCGCGACTTCAAGCGCTGGGTCGACCAGCACCTGCCGCAGATCGCCGAGCAGGCGGAGACGACCTCGCGCGTCGCCAAGCTGCTCAAGATCGAGATCTACCTCGCCGGCAAGTTCGCCTACCTGCGCTTCAACTACTTCACCGGCGACGCCGCCGGCCAGAACATGGTGGGCCGCGCCACCTTCGCGGCCTGCAGCTGGATCCTCGAGCAGGTGAAGACGGTGCGCCGCTTCTACCTGGAATCGAACCTGGCCACCGACAAGAAGGCGTCGCAGGTCAACGTCATGAACACCCGCGGCAAGCGGGTGATCGCCGAGGCGACCATCCCGCGCGACACGCTGGCGCAGAACATGAGGGTCGATCCCGAGACGCTGCACTACCACGCCTCGATCGCCAACATCGGCACCATGCTCTCCGGCGCCAACAACAACGGCGCCCATTCTCCCAACGCCATCACCGCGATGTTCATCGCCACCGGCCAGGACGTCGCCAACGTCTCCGAGTCCTCGGCGGCGATCGGCTACACCGAGGTGACGAAGGAGGGCGACCTGCACATCTCGATCACGCTGCCGTCGCTGATCATCGCCACCCACGGCGGCGGCACCGCCCTGCCGACGCAGAAAGAGTGCCTGGAGATCATGGGCTGCTCCGGCAAGGGCAAGGTCAAGAAGCTCGCCGAGATCATCGCCGGCGTGGTGCTGGCAGGCGAGCTGTCGCTGGGTGCGGCGATCTCCTCGCTGGACTGGGTTTCTTCGCACGAGCAGTACGGGCGCAACCGGTAGCCCGGTCCGTTTCGCCGCCGCGCACGGGGCCGCGCCAGAGGGGGCCGCACCGGAGTCGTCCGTGCCGTTGGGGCGGTCGCGCGCGGCCTTCGCGCTCCTCGGCTTTGCCTCCGGTCTCTGCGCCCTCGTCTACCAGACGACCTGGCTGCGGGAGCTGCGGCTCGTCTTCGGGGCCTCGACGCCGGCATCGGCGGCGGTGCTGGCGGTGTTCATGGGCGGCCTCGGCTTCGGCGGGCTGGTGCTGGGCCGCCGCGCCGACCGCGTGGCGCGCCCGCTCGCCTTCTACGGCACGCTCGAGCTCGGCATCGCGCTGCTGGCCGGGATCTCGCCGCTGACGATCGCCGCCGCCCGGCATCTCTACCTCGCCACCGGCGGCAGCGCGACGTTGGGCGCAGCGGGGAGCGCCGTCGTGCGTCTCCTGCTCACCGCGCTGGTGCTGGGGGCCGCCACCTTCTTGATGGGCGGCACCCTGCCGGCATTGGGACGGGCGGTGACGGCGGTCGACGACCGCGGGCGACGAGCGCTGGGCTGGATCTACGGCTGGAACACCCTCGGCGCCATGGCCGGCGCATTCCTCACTACGTTCGTGCTGCTCGAAGCGCTCGGCCAGCGCAAGAGCCTATTGCTCGCCGCCCTCGTCAACCTGCTGGTGGGCGTGACCGCGCGCTCGCTGGCGCGGCGCCAGCCTGCGGCCGCCAGCGACAGCAACGCCGCGCTTTCCACGGACTCCGCGGCGGCGCCCGCCGCGGAGCCGCCCATAGCTGGCGCGGTGCCGCTGCCGCCGGCGCTCGCCGCCGCCGCGATCGTCGGCTTCGTCTACTTCCTGATGGAGCTCGTCTGGTATCGCCTGCTCGCGCCGCTCTTGGGCGGCACCACCTACACCTTCGGCGTCATCCTGCTGGTGGCGCTCGCCGGCATCGGCGGCGGCGGCCTCCTGTACGGCGCGGTGGCGCCGCGCCGCCGCCCGTCGGTCGCCGACTTCGCCTGGACCTGTGGCTTGGAAGCGCTGCTGCTCGTCGTCCCGCTGGCGCTGTCGTATCGGCTGGCGGTGCTGACCTCGATGCTGCGCGAGCTCGCCGCCTTCGACTTCTACGGCCTGGTGCTCGGCTGGCTGGTCGTCTGCGCTGTCGTCGTGCTGCCGGCCTCGCTGGTCGCCGGCTACCAGTTTCCGTTGCTCGTCGCGCTGCTCGGCGGCGGACGCCGCGAGCTGGCCGCGCACACCGGCAAGGTCGCCGCCGCCAACACCCTCGGCGCCATGGCCGGCTCCTTGGCCGGTGGCTTCGGGCTGCTGCCGCTGCTCGGCGCCCCCGGCGCCTGGCGAGCGGCGACGCTGCTGCTCGCCGTGCTGGCCTTCGCCTCGGCGCTGCTACGGGGTGGCGGCGCGGCCACTCGCGGCGCGGCGTCCGCGACGCGGCGCATCGCCTCCGCTGCCGCCGCCCTCGCCGCCGCGGCGCTCTGCCTCGCACCCGGCCCCGGAGCGCTCTGGCGCTTCGGCGAGATCGGCGCCGGGCGCGGCCTGGTCGAAGCCGCTTCGCCCAACGAGGTGCGGCGCCGCGTGCTCGCCGAGGAAACGCAGGTCCTGTGGGAAGAGGACGGCCGCGAGAGCAGCATCGCCCTGCGGACCGGCGCCGGCTACGCCTTCAGCGTCAACGGCAAGACCGACGGCAACGCACGCCGCGACGCCTCGACGCAGGTGATGGCGCCTCTCGTCGGCGCCATGCTGCATCCGCAGCCGCGCCGAGCCCTCGTCATCGGCCTCGGCACCGGCAGCAGCGCCGGCTGGCTGGCGGCCATTCCCACCGTGCAGCGCGTCGACGTCGTCGAGCTCGAGCCGGCGGTGGTGCGCGTGGCGCGCGATTGCACGCCGGTCAACCACGGCGTGCTCGACAACCCCAAGGTGCGCCTCCACCTCGGCGACGGACGCGAGCACCTGCTCACCCGCGACGAGCGCTGGGACGTGATCCTCTCCGAGCCCTCGAACCCCTTCCGCGCCGGCGTCGCCAGCCTCTTCACCACCGAGTTCTACCGCGCCGTCGCCGAGCGCCTCGCTCCGGGCGGCGTCTTCGTCCAGTGGCTACAGGCCTACGAGGTCGACGCGTCGACGGTGGCGAGCGTCTACGCCAGCCTCACGCAGGTCTTCCCCGAGGTCGAGACCTGGTCGACCAACGGAGCCGACCTGCTGCTCGTCGCCTCGCCGGAGCCGCTGCGGCACGACCTGGCGCGCGACGCCCGGCGAGCCGCCGACGCGCCGTTCGCGCCGGCCCTCGCCCACGCCTGGGGCGTCAGCGGCCTGGAGGGGTTCTACGCCGGCTTCATCGCCGGCCCCGCGTTCGCGCGCCGCATGGCCGCGGCGGCAGTGCTGCCGAACGTCGACGACCGCCCGGTCATCGAGTTCGGCTTCGCCCGCAGCCTCGGCCGCGGCTCGTTCGACGTCGCGACGCTGCGCGCCGCAGTAACGCCCGCCGAGCGCTCCATTCCGGCGCTCGCCGGCCTCGACTGGCACCGCGTGGCGGCGATGAAGAGGCTGCGCGACCTCGCCAACGAGGAGACCGGGTTGCCGAGCGGCGTCGACGTGGCGACGCAGGCGCGCTGGATGGTCGGCATCCGCGGCGTGACGCCGAATTGGATGGCCGAGAATTCGATCGTCGCCTTCGTCCTCCAGGCCGAAGCGCTGGCCGACCGCGGCGATCCGCGCGCGGAGGGTCCCGCCCGTTCGCTGCTTCCCACCCGCCCGGTGGAGGCCCACGCGCTGCTCGCGCGCTACCTGCTGCGCCGCGGCCAGCGCGCCGAAGGCCTCGCCGAGCTCGAGCGCGCCTTGGTCGGTTACCGCCGCGATCCTTGGCCCTGGTTCGACCTCATGCGGCGACTGCTCGACCTCGCTCTGGAGCAGGCGACCGACGAGGAATCGGCCCGCCGCCTGCTGGCGGCGGTCGGCGAGCCCTTCTCGGTCGGGGTGCTCGAAAGCCGGCGCGCGCTCGTCCACCTCCAGCTCGCCGAGCGCGTCGGCGGCGACGCGTGCCGGGCCGCCTTCCGCGCCCTCGAGCCGCACCCGATCTGGGACGAAGAGGTGTTGCGAAAGCGCGCTCGCTGCTATCTGCGCACCGGTGACCCGCTGGCGAGAGCGGCGATGCGGGACCTGCAGTGGTTCCTCGACCATCGACCGCCGACGCTGCGGGAGCTGCTGCCCGCACAGCCATCTACGCTGCGGCGCTAACTACCACTCTTGATCTTGTTCGACGCCGACCAGACGTAGACGCCGCCGCCGCCGATCGTGCACTGCCTCTTCTCGATTGACTGGCCGATCTGGAACTCGCCGGTCCACGTCGGGCACATGCACTGGATGAGCTGGCCGTCGACCGGCGGGATGGTGTCCCCCTCCTGGAAGTAGCACGGCGCGGTCATACAGCCGGCGTACTCGCCGCTCGGGCACGCACTCGAGCCGCCCGGGTAGTCGTCGTTCATCGCAAAGCTGTAAGCCGAGATCACGTCGGCGCCGGGTATAAGCGACACGCTGGCGTCCTCGCGGTTCTGTTGATTGATGTACTTGCAGATCGGAGCGGCCTTCAGGCCGGGGCAGGCGCCGGGCTTCGGATCCGTGCGGCCGCAGGCCGCCATGTTCTTGCAGCCGGAACCGTCGGCGCCGCACGCCGCCACGGTCTCGTACCAAGCGTTGAGGCTCAAGATGCTGTTGATCTCGACGTAGTAAGGCCCCGAGGTGTAGACCTGGCAGGTGCAGTTGGCGGCACCGTCACCTTGCAACACACAGGGGAGTGCGTTGTTGGTGGGCTTGCCGGTCGGAATCGGCGGCCCGGAGAAGGCACAGAGGGCGTAGGTGCCGCCGTCGCACAAGAGGAAGTTGGTGTTCTCGACGTAGACGTCGGCGCGCGCCGGTCCGTACTCGGTCGTCCAGCAGCGCGTCGGGATGAACGGTTGGTTGCTGCAGTCGTCGCCGCAGGGCGACGGCGGGCAGGGCTTGCCGCTGTCGAGCGGCTCCGGCGTCGGCTCGGGCGTCGGCTCGGGAGCGGGCGGCGACGGCACGTAGAGCCCGGGGGGAGACCGCTCAGCCACGGGCTCGGCGGCGATCGGCGTCTGAGGCGTCGGTTGCGTCGCGCAGCCGGCGCCGAGCAGCAAGACGGTGAGAGCCGTGGAAGCCCGATACAGGAACATGCTGACCTCCTCTCCTGAGTGGACCCCCGTCTGACGACGAGGCGGAACGTGCATCGCTGGGCGAGCCCGAAATCGAAACCGTCTGCGGTAGCGTCACCGCCACTCTCCCGCCATCGTCGGCGCGCTGTCAAGCCGCGTAGAATTCGCCGGTGCCCTCCTCCGAGCAGGCCGGCGCCGGGGCGGACGGCGGCGATGGCCTGAGCGCCGCGCCAGCCGCGGTGGTGCCGCTCGAGGCGCCGCCGCCGCCTCCCGCACCGCCAGCCGGCACCGTTCCGGCCGCCGAGCACGCCGCGCCCGCCGGCGCCGAGCCGAAGCTGGAATCACTTCCCAGCGACGACCTCGCCGGCTTCCAGCTCTACCTCGAGCCCAAGACGCCGACGCTGGTGCGGCGTTTCGTCGCCACTCATCGACACTTCCTCGGCCTGCTCTTCGGCGGCCTGCGCGCGTGGCTGCGCGACCGTCCGCGCACCGCACCCCGCGGCGCGCGCGTCCTCGTCGCGCGCATCTTCGCGACGCTCGCGGCGCCGTTCCTCGACAAGCAGCTGCGCGACCTCCCCTTCCCCGTGCAGCTGCGCAAGCGGCTCGAGGTCCTCGGCCCCACCTACATCAAGCTTGGGCAGATCCTCTCGCTGCGCGAAGACATCCTGCCGAAGAGCGTCACCACCGAGCTCAAGAACCTCCTCGACCGCCTGCCCGCGGTGCCCTTTGACCGCTTCGTCGAGCTGGTGGCGAAGGACCTCGGCATCGAGCCGATGGCCGCCTTCGCCGAGATCCAGCGCCGGCCCATCGGCTCCGCCTCGATCGGGCAGACCCACTTCGCGCGGCTCCACAGCGGCGAGCGCGTCGTCATCAAGGTGGTCAAACCCGGCATCCGCGAGACGCTTCGCCGCGACGTCGTGCTGCTCAAGCTGCTGGGACACGTGCTGCAAGTCGTCGCCGGCCGCTTCCAGCCCAAGCGCGTCATCGACGAGTTCTGCCACTACACGCTGCGCGAGGTCGACCTGCGGCTGGAGGCCGACAACGCCGAGACCTTCGCCGCCAACTTCCGCGACCAGTCCGACATCGTCTTCCCGAAGATCTATCGCCAGCTCACCGGGCCGAGCGTGCTGACGATGGAGTTCTTCGAAGGCGTCAAGCCCGACTCCGCGGCGGCGCGCGAGATGCCGCAGGAGGACCGCGAGCGGGTCGTCGATCTCGGCGCCTCGGCGATCATCCGCATGCTCTACCGCGACGGCTTCTTCCACGCCGACCTGCACCCCGGCAACCTCATCCTCCTGCCGGGGCCGAAGGCGGGCTTCATCGACCTCGGCATGGTCGGCCGCTTCGACGAAGAGCTCAAGCGGACGATGCTCTATTACTACTACTGCATGGTCACCGGCGACGCCGAGAACGCGGCGCGCTACCTCTCGGCGCTCGCCGACACCGGCGGCAAGAGCAACCCCAAGGCCTTCCAGCGCGAGGTGGAGGAGATCTGCCGGCGCTGGTACCGCACCGCCAACTTCGACGAGTTCTCGCTCGGCCAGCTCATCCTCGAATCGACGGCGCGCGGCGGCAAGTTCCGCATGTACTTCCCCGTCGAGATGGTGCTGATGGTCAAAGCGATCGTCACCTTCGAGGGCGTCGGCCAGCTGCTGCTGCCGGGCTTCGACGTCGCCAAGGTGTCGCAGAAGCACATCAACAAGATCTTCATCCAGCAGTTCTCGCCGCTGCGCATGGCGCGCGAGAGCCTACGCGGTGCGCCCGAGCTGGTCGACGCGCTGGTGAAGATGCCGATGCTGGTGACGCAGGGCTTGCGCGCCCTCGACAAGGCGACGCGCCAGCATCCCGAGAACCCCTTCGCCGGTGTGCGCGGCACGCTGCTCGGCGGCTTCTGCATCCTCGCCGGCGCGATCCTCGCCGCCTTCCACGGCCCTTGGCCGTTCTACGTCGCGCTCTTCGTGCTCGGGTTGTTCCTGGCGCTGCGCAAGGGCAGCTGAGGCCCTACCCCTCTTTCTCCACGACCAGCAACAAGCCCTTGCCATCGTCGGCGGCGCGAGGCCCACGCTCGGCGCGGCGGAGAGCCGCGACCGCAAGCAACGATTGCCGCCAGTCCCACAACGTCACCCAGAACAGCAACCCGACGATCATTGCCACGTTGCCCACCCAGGCCAGCAGCTTCAGGCCCCGCAGCGAGCTGAACGACACGGGCCGGCGCGGAGTGGGTTCGACGTCGAGACTCGCCCACGACTTCACCATGTCTTTCCGTAGCGCAACGCGGTGGCTTCGGTTGGTCTCATCGGTGCCGGCGACGAGGTACTCCTCGCCGAGACGGGAGAGCAGCGCGACGTTGGCAGGGTGCAGCCCGCTCTGCGAGAGAAGCGCGGCACCGTCCGCCGTCACGTTCAAGCTGACCCGCGACCTTTCGCCGACTCCGAAGCTGGCCATCATGCGCTCGGACTGCGACTGGCCGCGCTTGGCCAGCGACTCGCCGCAGGTCAAGAGCGCCAGGGCGGCAACGATGCTCGTCACCACCGCCCGAATCGGCCGCTGCCGGAACTGCACGGCGACGAGCAGGTTCGTCACCACCACACCGATCGTGCAGATCGTCAGCAGCGTCAACGACTCGCCCTCGGGGTCGACCAATCGGCTGAGAATGAAGAGCGCAACCGCCCCGGAGAGAGCGGCGATCGCGGTCGTCGCTACGTACTTGCCGAGCAAGGAGTGCTGGCGAGGCACCGGCGCATCGACGGGCCGGCCCGGCACCTCGAGCGAGAGCTCGGCCAGGAACTGCCGGAGCGAGAACCAGGCCACGCCCGCGACCCCGGCGACGATGGTGGCGACCAACAGGCGATCGTCGCCCGTATAGAGCGCCAGATGGAGAGCGATCATAAAGATCGCGAAGGGAAAAACGAGGTGGCGCGTGATGCTCCAGAAGCACGGGTCGACGCCCCCGTCCTGGCGCCGCGGATAACACAGGGTCTGTTGGGCGACGAGCTGGTCGTCGAAGATCAGGAACTCCGACCAGATCCAGCCGGGAACGAACAGCAACAGACCGTAGACGACGACGATCCCACCGCCGAGGATGGAGATCGCAGCGAGATAGGAGAAAGCATCCTCCCACTCGAGCTCGGGGAAGTAGTGGACGTGTGAGTAGTAGAAGGCCAAGAACGCGCTGCCGAAGCCCAGGAACACGAGCCAGGCGATCAACGTCGCATTGGCCGCCGCGAAGCTGCCTAGAGATGGCTCGCGCCCGGTGGAGGACGGTTCTGCAGGCATATCCACTCCTCGGCGGGCGCGCTTCGCGCCGAATCCCGCTCCCCTACCCGACGACGACCGTGACGACGTTCGAGTAGTCGCTGACGTCCTTCTTGATCTTCGCCCGCACGCGGAAGCTCGCCTCGCCGGGCTTGAGCTTGGTGATCGTCACCGTGGTGCTGTTGGCCGGCAGCGACTTCACCTGCTTCCACTTCCCCTTCACCAGCTGCTCCACCGACCACGCGGTCTCGTTGCCGAAGGGGTCGACCCAGGTGAGCGTCGCGCTGGCGCCCTCGGCGGCGCCGGCGAGCTCGTAGGGGTCGTTGACGCGACCCATGCAGGTCGGCGCCACGCGGTCGACGACGCCGCGCATGACGCCGATGACGCGCTCGCTCTGGTTGCCGTACTTCCCGGGCTCGCCCAGCGACATCCTCCAGGCGCCGCAGTAGCTCATCACCGAGCCGCCGTCCTCCGGCTCCGACTCCGGGCCCGAGTAACAACGCGCCTCGCCGGCGTAGCACTGGTCGATCTCCGGCTGGTAGCAGTGCGTGTGCGCCGAGCCGAAGACGTGGCCCAGCTCGTGAGCGGTGACCAGGACCATGGAGGCGGCGACGCGCTGGCGAACGACGATGCCGTAGCCGCCGAAGGGGCACGACCCCGGCCGCGCGTTGAAGCTGCACAGGCCGCCGCGCCACGCCTGGCCGCCGATGTCCGACGAGGACTTGCCGGTGAAGAACAGCGCCGCATTGCGCGGGAACGCCGCGAGCGGGCGGCGCGACTGCCAGTAGCTGGCGAACTCGCAGAGCACCTCGGCGTTGCTCCCCGAGTGCGGGTTGGGAGCGTCCCAAGGATCGTCGGGATCGGGATAGAGGAAGAGACTGGAGATGACGAGCGGCACGCCGAGCTGCCGCTCGTAGAGCTCGGAGACGCCGGCCATGATGTCGTGCACGCTCCGCTCGCCGTCCTCCACGCTGCGGGTGCCGAGGAACTCGTGGTCGGTTTCGACGGCGATGGTGGCGCCGAAGACGCCGCCCGGCGCCGGGATGACGCGCTTCTTCGCCGCCGCGGCGATGGCGCTCTTCTCGGCCGCCGATCCGAGGGCGCGATCGAGCACGTCGCTCACCGCGCCACGCGCCACGCCGGTCGAGTCGGCCGGTTGCACGACCGCGGCCGCGGCGACGGTGGCCTTGGCGGCTGCGGCCGCTGGCAGCGTCAAGTCGAAGGCGCCGTCGCTTCTCACCAGCATGCCGGACCAGGCGCCGGTCGAGGCGTCGATGCTGATCGCGACGGACGAGCCCGGCCAGTCTTCCGCCGTGCCGTGCAGATAGACGAGCCGCGTCGGCGCATCGGTCGGCGTCTCGCGGCCGTTGAGATAGAGCTTGAAGTCGGGTGCGAAGAGCCGGCCGCGCTCGAGGGCGAGGGCGAGCGGCCGTCCCTCGGCATCGCGCAAGCCGGCGATGCGAACGAGCGCGCCGGGCGCGCTGTCCTGCGCCGCCCAGGCGAGCCCGATCGGCGTCGTCGCCTCGGCGTCGAGCGAGAGCAGCCGCGGCGCGGGCGCGGCGGCGGCGGCGCCACCGACGGCGAGCAACAGGAGGAGGAGCAGCGACGAAGCGATGGCGTGACGTGGCATGAGGTCGTCTCCGAGTCCGTCGGAATTACGCGCGTGAAGAGTCATGGTACACCGCCATACGGTGGCTTGCGAGCGACAACAGCCACGCGCGCCGGGCCATTCCGATGAGCGACGACCTCGTCTCACGTCGGCAACCATCGCGCGGCGAGCCCACGGCCTCGCTAACGCTCGGGCGCCAGGCAGACCTGGCGCTTCCGCTTCGCGGCACCGCGGGTCCCTAGCCATGCTAGGTTTCGCCTCATGCCGCCGCGCATCGCCGTCGTCGAAGACGAGCCGGACCTGGCCGAGGTGGTGCGTTACAACCTCACGCGCGAAGGTTTTCAAGTCGACGTGCACGGCCGCGGCGACACGGCGCTCGAGGCGGTGCGGCGCCGGCCGCCCGACCTCATCGTGCTCGACCTCATGCTCCCAGGCCTCGACGGCTTAGAGCTGACGCGGGCGCTCAAGCGCGACCCGGCGACGTCGCGCATCCGCCTGGTGATGCTCACCGCGCGCAGCGAAGAGGTCGACCGCGTCGTCGGCCTCGAGCTGGGCGCCGACGACTACGTGAGCAAGCCGTTCAGCCCGCGCGAGCTGACGCTGCGCATCAAGGCGGTGCTGCGGCGCGGCGACGGCGCGCCGCCGCCGGTGGTGCTCGAGGCGGGCGGCATCCGGCTCGACCGCGCCGCGCACTCGGTGACGCTCAACGGCGAGCCGCTGGCGCTCACCGCCACCGAGTTCCGCCTGCTGCAGCTGCTGCTCGAGCGGCAGGGCCGCGTGCAGTCGCGGCCGCAGCTGCTGTCGGAGGTGTGGGGGTACGCCGAGGACGTCGACAGCCGCACCGTCGACACCCACGTGCGCAGGCTGCGCCGCAAGCTCGGCCCCGAGGCCGAGCGCGTGGAGACGGTGATCGGCGTCGGCTACCGGCTCCGCGGTTGAGTCCGCTGCGCAGCGCGCCCTCAGAACCTCCGCTGAAACTCCTCTGAACGTCGGCTGAAGCTCTCCGTGCGGCTCTCCTTCGCCAGCAAGCTGCGCCTCGCGCTCCTCTGGCCGGCGCTGGCGGCGCTGCTGGTCACCGGGCTGCTGCTCGCCTGGATCCTGCCGCGCCGCTTCGAGCGCGCCGCCGCCGCCGAGCTGCTGGAGACGACGGCGCTGGTGGCGCCGCTCGCCGCGCAGCAGCTCGCGCAGGCCGCGCCGCCGTTACAGCCGTCGCACGAGCTACAGGCGTGGGTGCGCGGCATCGCCGGCAGCACGCAGCTCCGGCTGACGCTCATCCGCGGCGACGGCGTCGTGCTCGCCGACAGCTCGCGCCCGAGCGAGCCCGCGGTGCGGCGGATGGACAACCATCGCGGCCGGCCCGAGGTGCTGCAGGCGCTGGCGCGCGGCAGCGGCACCGCCGTGCGGCGCAGCGACACCACCGGCCTCGCCTACGCCTACGCGGCGCGCAGCGTCGACCTGCCGCGCGGCGGCCGAGTGGTGGTGCGGCTGGCGGCGCCGATCCGCTCGCTGGCGGTGCTCGAAGCGCAGGTGGGCCGCGGCGCCGCGGTGGCGTTGCTGGCGGCGCTGCTCGTCACCGCCGTGCTTTCGTGGTGGGTGAGCCGCCGGCTCTTCCGTCCGCTCGCCGACCTCGTCGCCGGCGCCGAGCGCTTCGCCGGCGGCGAGCTCGGCTATCGCGTCAAGGTGCCGGAGGAGAGCGAGCTCGCAGCGCTCGGCGGCGCGCTCAACCGGCTCGCCGAGCACGCCGAGGCGCAGCTCGGGGCGGCCGAGCGCGAGCGCGACCAGCTGCGCTCGATCCTCGCCAGCATGGCCGAGGGCGTGCTCGTCACCGACGCCGAAGGGCGGGCGCTGCTCGCCAACCCGGCGTTCGAGCGGCTGTTCGGCATCCGCGGCAGCGTCGCCGGCAAGCTGCCCATCGAGCTGGCGCGCGAGCCGGCGCTGCAGCAGCTCGTCGCCGAGACGCTGCGCACGCGCGCGGCCGGCGCCGCCGAGCTGGTGATCGAGCGCGGCGAGCGGCGCCACGTCGCGCTGCTCGCCTCGCCGCTGGGCAGGAGCAGCGGCGTCGTCGTGGTGGCGCGCGACGTCTCGCCGTTCATCCGGCTCACCGAGATGCGTCGCGACTTCGTCGCCAACGTCTCGCACGAGCTGAAGACGCCGCTGGCAGCCATCCGCGGCATGGCGGAGACGCTGCGCGACGGCGCGTTGGGTGATCTCGAAACGGCCGACCGCTTCCTGGCCCGCATGCTCGACCAGTGCGGGCGGCTGCAGGCGCTCGTCGACGACCTGCTGACGCTGTCGCGCCTCGAGAGCTCCGCAGGAACGCAAGAGCCGCAGCCCGTCGACCTCCGTGAGCTGGCGGACGTGGCGAGCGAGGTCGTGGCGCCGACGGCCGCCGAACGCGACGTCACCGTCGAGGTGGTCGCTGGCGAAGAGAAGCTGCCCGGCGACGCCGACGCGCTCGAGCGGCTGCTAGTGAACCTGCTCGACAACGCGGTCAAGTACAACCGGCCCGGCGGCGCGGTTCGGCTCGAAGTGCACCGCGCCGGCGACGAGATCGTCGTCGAAGTGCGCGACACCGGCATCGGCATCGCGCCCGAGCACCTGCCGCGCATCTTCGAGCGCTTCTACCGCGTCGACCGCGCCCGCTCGCGCGGCGAAGGCGGCACCGGCCTCGGCCTCGCCATCGTCAAGCACGTCGCCCAACTCCACGGCGGCCGCGTCGAGGTCGAAAGCGAGCCGGGCAAAGGGCTCGACCTTCCGCGTCGTCTTGCCGGCGGCGCGGTAGGCGGGCTCCGCGCCCGCCGATTGGCTCGAGAAAGCGGACGGCGGGTTCAGAACCCGCCCTACACCTCGGCGAGCACCGGTTGCGGCGCCGCGGTGCCCTTGAGCTCTTCGAGGAAGTGCAGCTCTTCCTCGAAGCCGGCGACGATCGCTTCGGGGTCGGGGATGAGGTTGGCGTCGCTCGCCACGCCGACGCGCACCTGGCCGGCGTAGGTGATGATGCTGATGCCGAGCCCGAGGCGGCCGCTCTGGGGCACCCAGAAGACGATGCCCGAGATGGCCTGGCCGGCGACGTAGAGCGGCCGCGCCGGCCCCGGCACGCTGGTGAGCACCGCCGTGCCCTTGGTGCCGAAGATGCGGATCACCAGGTCCTGCAGCGCCTTCGGCACGCGGCCCAGGAGGCCGAGCACGTTGAGCACCACGACCGGCTCGAGCGAGTGCTTGATCGCGCGCATGCGGCGCTGCACCTCGAGGAGGCGCGCCCGTGGCTCGCCGATCCCCACCGGCAGCGGCAGGAAAACGAGGCCGAAGCAGTTGCCGAGCTCGCTCATCTCCTCGAGCGGCCGCAGCGACACCGGCACGACGGCGCGGAACGACAGGCCGTCGACGCGCTGGCCGCGCCGCTCGAGGTAGCGACGCAGGCCGCCCGAGATGGTGGCGAGCAGCACGTCGTTGACGGTGCCGCCGACCGCGGCCTTGGCGAGCCGCACTTCCTCGAGCGGCACGGCGCGGCTCCACGCCACGCACTTGCGGCCGCCGAGCTTTCCCTTGAGCGGCGTGCGCGGGTCGGGCCACCGGCCGGCGAGCTTGGCGAAGGCGGGCACCGAGCCGGCGCGGCGGAGCCAGGGCTTGGTGGCGGCCAGCATCTCCGCCGGCTTGGCGAGTAAGCGCGCCCCCTCGGGGAGCAGCCGCTGGAGATGCTCGAGGGCGTCGTGATGCGAGAGCGGTACGTCGCCGAAGAGGTCGGCCAACGGGTTCTCGCTACCCCAGGCGCCCTTGCCTTGCCGCAGGTCGGCGTCGGCGTCGAGGTCGGTGATGGCGAGTGTGAGCACCATCAACGCCATGCCGTCGCCCATGCAGTGGTGGAGACGCCAGAGCAGCGCCGAGCCGCCGTAGTAGCCGTGCACCAGCTGCACCTGCCAGAGCGGCCGTTCGAGCGGGAGCGGCTTGCCCATCTCCTCCGCCGCGAGAGCGCGCAGCTCGTCGTCGCCGCTGCCGGGCGGCAGCGAGCGCTCGACGACGTGATCGCCGACGTCGAAGGCGGGCGCCTCCTCCCAATCCCAGTGCGTCGAGGAGCGCCGTACCGCGCGCTGCCGGAAGCGGCGCACCTGGCCGAGACGCGCGGCCAGCATGTGATGCACCCGCGCACGGTCGAGCGGCGCGTCGAAGAACATCACGCCGTTGATGACCATCAGGTTCGCCGGCTCGTCCATGCGCAGCCAGGCGCGGTCGATGGGCTTCATCGGCTCGACGCGCGGCGGCGCGGCTGGCGGAGAGCGGCTCGCTGGCGGTCAACAGGGCGGATTCTAGCGCCGGCATCCGGCGTTGCCCGCCAGACCGCGTCGTCACCCGTCTTGACTCGCCGTCGCTTGCTGGCTAGCGTGACGCCCTCTTCCACAAACGAAGGTCGGCGCGGCCCGGTAGCGCCTTACTGGTGCGTCAGGAGGTCATCGTCATGGGTGAGCAGTCGCCGTTGGAAGCGCAATGGGTTCCCGATCCCGTGGAGCCGGGCGACGAGGGGCCGTGCCTCCGCTGCGGTGCGAGTCCCGCGCGCACCAACCAATACATGTACGTGATGTCCTTCTTGCTCTTCACGCGGCACGCGACCTACGAGGCGCGGCTCTGCCGCGGCTGCGCGACCCGCATCGGGTTCACCGAGCTGGGCAAGTCGGCGCTCTTGGGCTGGTGGGGCATCCCGTGGGGCCTGCTCACCTTCGGCGCCATCTTCAAGAACGTACGCTCGCTCTTCCGCTGGTCGACGCTGCCCAAGGCGGCGGTGCCGCTCCTCGGCCTGCTCGCCTTCGCCGCCCCCGTCGGCGTGGCCGCCTGGCTGATGCAGGACCAGCTGCGCACGGAGGAGGCCAAGAAGACCGGTGATTGGGGCTCCGAGGAGGTCGTCAAGCTGATCGAGCAGGGGCACGAGCAGAGCGACCAAGGCAAGCCCGCGGAGGCGCTGGCGCTCTACCTGAAGGCATACGAGCAGGTCCCCAACTCGAGCAACCTGAACGCCTCGCTCGCCACGACCTACGTCAACCTCGGCGAGCTCGACAAGGCGCTGCGCCATGCCGCGCGGGCGGAAGAGCTGGCGCCGAACCGGCTCAGCCACGCCGCCCTACATGGCTGGCTGCTGCAACGCACGGGCGACACGGAAGCGGCGCGCCTCAAGGCGAAGGCGATCGCCGGCCGGGAGCCACAGGAGCCCATGGATGCGGAGTGGATGGCCGATCTCTACTTCGAGCTCGAGGACTGGCCGGCGCTCGAGGCCGCCGCGCGAACGGCGGTGCAGAAGTTCCCCGACGCGCCCTACTTCCCGCCCCAGCAACTGCTCGCCCTGCTCGGCCGCGACGATCTTGCGGGCTACGCCGCCGCCCGCGAGGCGCTGAAGGACAAGCTCGATCCGGCGAACGAGAGCGCCGATCTCGCCTTCACGATCCATGCGTTGCGCACGGCGCCTGATCCGCCAATGGAGCAAGTGTTCGCCCGCTGGACCGGAAAGGGCTATTCGGAGGTGGCGATGCGGCAGCTGGTGACGGCGACCGAGCGCGCCGGCCATCTCGAGGCGGCGCGCGCCAAGGTGCGCAGCTGGCTGCGTGCCAAGGAGACCCCCGGCGACGCTTGGATGCAGGCCTGGCAGTGGCTGCCCGAGCCGGTGCTCAACGCCGACCTCGACGCCTACCTGGCGGTGCGGCACGAGCCGGCGCCGACTTTCGTGCGCATCAACTCGCTCGACCCGCTGCGCGACGGTCCGCGGCGGCGCGCGCTGGCGGCGGCCGCGCGCGACGCCGAGCATCCGCTCGCCTCGACCCTGGACGCGATCTACATCTACGAAGCGCGGCGAGGGGAAACAGCGGCGGCCTGGCAGGCGGACATGCGGCAGCACCTCGCCGCCCATCCGGACCACGCCAGCTGTCGGCTCGCGCTCGCCAACGACGTGCTCGACGACGATCCGGCGGCGGCCCTCGCGATGCTCGAGGAGATCGCCAAGGGAGCGCCCGCCGAGCTGACGGCGTCGATCGGCCTGGCGCGCGCCGAAGTGCTGACCGCCGAGGGGAAGAGCGTGCTGGCCGCCCAAGCCATGGCCGCCGCCGAGGAAGTCGTCCGGGAACGATCCAGACGTCGTCACGCGGGCGGAGATGATGCGCATCGAGCTCGCGCTGGCCGAAGGCGATGGCGCCGCCGTGCACCAGCACGTCGCCGCTATCGACGCCGCCAACGCCGAGGCACGCGCCGCGGCGTTGGTGCTGCAGTGGAGCAATCAGCTCGCGGCGCGCCGACCGATCACCTATCAGGCCGACGTCGACGCTTGGCTCGCCGCCGCCAACGTCGACGAGCTGCGCGGCAGCCTCTCGCGCTCGACACAAGCCTTGTTGATGCTCGAAGGCAAGACCGACGCCGCGACGGTGGCGCTGGCGGTGGGGCCGGAGGTGTCGCCGACGCTCGCCTGGGTCACCCTGCTGCGCGACGCGGCCCGCCGCGGCGACGCCGACGCCGCGGCGATCGACGCGGTGGCCGACGGAGCGTCGCGCTACGCCTGGGCGACGCGCGTCGCCCGGGTCGTCCGCGCGCGGCGAGCGAAGACGGTGGCGCTCGCGAGCAGCTGATTCACGCGCGACGAAACCAGAGGCGAACCCGAGGCGGCGGCTCAGGACGCCGCGTCGAGGAGGCCTTCGAGCTTGTCGAGAGAGGCGCTCAGCCGCCCGAACGTGTCGTCCGCGACGCGATCGTGGTGCCCATTGCGGCGTGACCCCAAGACGTCCCACACCGTGCGCTCGTCGTCGGCGAGCACTTCGTGACGCAGCTGCATGCCGTGGCGCTCGAGCACCGGCTCGAGCGTTGCCGCCCGCTCGCGCAGGTCGCGGCGGGTGGCGAGGTAGGCGTGCTCGCACACCGCCTTGCGCGAGGAGAAGGTGAAGACGTTGGTGAAGAACATCCGGTGGTCGTCGCGGCGCGGCTCGAAGAGCACCACGTCGGCGTCGGGGTAGCGCTCGCGGTAAGCGGCGAGGCCCACCTGCAGGCGCGAGTGGATGAGGGTGCGGAAGGTCTGCGCCAGCACGGCGGCGAGGCCGCGGTCGACGAGCTGCCCCTCGGCGTTCGGCGCGCCGGCGTAGAGGTCGACGGGCACGATCGGGTTGACGCAGAGCACCAGCTTGGCGCCCGCCTCGAGCGCGACCGAGGCGTGCAGCGTCTTGAGCAGGATGCCGTCGACGTAGTGGCGGCCGTCGATCTCGACCGGCGGATAGAGACCCGGCAGCGCCATGCTGGCCTGCACCGCGGTGGAGATCGGCACGTGGTCGTGGCCGGGATCGCCGAAGCAGACGGCGGCGCCGCTCTCGAGCTCGGTGGCGACGACGGCGAGCCGCCGCGGCAGCGCGCGGAAGTCGTCGGTGCGGCCCGAGCGCGCGTAGAGACGGCGCAGGTAATCGCGGACGGGCTCGTTGTCGAGCACCGCCACCGGCAGTGCGCGGGTGAGGCGCAGCAACGAGTCGGAGAGCGCGAGGTCGCCCGACTGGCGCGCCCAGTCGCGCAGCGCGTCGACGAGGAGGCCGGGCACGCGCGAGCCGCGGCGGAAGAACTCGCCGAGCGCGGGCTGGAAGAAGGTCTCGGGCAGGAACGGATGGTCCTCGTCGCCACGGAGGGCGGCCGCGCTGCCGTTGGTGCCGGAGAGCGCGCCGCGTTCGCCGACGAGCGCTGCGCACATGTCGCGCACGGCGATCTGGTTGGCGAGGTTGGCGGCGATGCAGGCGCCGGCGGAGACGCCGACGTAGACCTCCATCGCGTTGAGGTCGAGGCCGGCGATGGACTCTTCGAGCGCGCGTAGCGCGCCGATCTCGTAGATGGCGCCCTCGGGGGCGCCGCCGGCGAGCGCCAGGCCGATCCGGTGCGAAGCCGAACCCGGGGCGCTGCCGGCGGGAAGGCTCACGGCCGGGTGGTGACTACGTCGGTCGTGGTGGCGACGACGTCTTTCGTCGTGCTGATCTCGGGAGCGGCGGCAGATGCGGCGCTCGCCTTCGACGCCCCAGCCGGCTTGGACGCCGCGCCCGCGGCCGGCTTCTTCGCGCCGCCTCGGCTGGAGCCGGTCCCGCCGCCGCCGCCCGACGGCTTACTCCCCTGCGTTGCGCGCGCCCGCTCGACGGCGCGGGTGAGCTCCTCGATACGGCGCGACAGCGCGTTGATCTCTTCGCGGGTCGGCACGCCGATGCGGTGCATGGCCTTGGCGAGCTTGTCGTCGAAGGCGCCGCCGAGCTGCTCCCACGCGCCCTCTGCCGCGCGCCGCGCGCGATCCGCGGTCTCCTCGGCCACCTTCTTGGCGCGGCCGCTCGCGGCTTCGGCGTCCTTCTTCGCTTCCTTGAGCTTCTGCTTGCCTTCGGCCTCGAAGCGCTCGCCTTGCTCGACGAGGGTCTTGAAGAGCTTCGAGCCTTCCTGCTCCGCCGTCGCCAGCGCGCCGAGGCCGGCGAGCCAGATCTTGTGAGCGGACTCGCGCACGTCACCCTGCCAGTTCTTCTTCGCCATCGCTCGACCTCCCGGTCGGATCAGTTCAACCAGTCTTGGGGAGCTTGCGGGCGGGAGCGGCGGCGCCCTTGGCGGCGCGTGCTGCCGGCCGCGGGGTCTTGGCGCGGGCGGCGCCCGCGGTAGCCGCACCGCTACCCGGCTCGCGGTCGCGCTCGAGGGCCTCGAGCGAGGACTCGAGCTCTTCGAGGCGCTCGCGCAGCGAGGACATTTCTTCGCGGGCGCGGCGCACGGGCCCTAGGCGGTCCATCGACGCTTTGAGGACGCGGTCGACGCCGTGCTGGAGTTGCTCGACGCCGCTCGAGACCGCGCGCTCGCCGACGCGGACGAGCTCGTGGAGGAGCTCGCTGGGGAGGAGGGAGGTGCCCTTCTTGCCTTCGTCGAGGATGATTTGGGTGAGGGTTTGCGCGGTGACGTCTTCGGAGGTGCCGTTGTCGACGACTTTCACTTCTTGGCCGTTGCGCACCCAGGCGGCGATGTCTTCGAGGGAGACGTAGCGGCTTTCCTCGGTGTCGTACAGCTTGCGGCTTTCGTAGCGCTTGATCAGACGGATCATCCGGGCCTCCTCGCCACGTCCCAACTCCGGCGTTCGGCGGCGGCTGCCGCGGAGCGGCATGCGTCGAGATCACTATAACCCGCCATGCCGCGCTGCGGCAAGGCGCGGGTGCGAGCGCGAGCGCGTGTCGGCCGGTGTCGGCGTCCGGGGCCGGGGCCGCCGCCGCGGGACCGGCGCGCGCCATGTGACCACTGGGAGGAAGAGCGCGCGCCTCCGCTCTCCGGGCGCCGGCACGCCGCTGCATTTCGAGATCCGCGCAGCGCCCTCCGAGAGGTCCCGCCGCGACGGCCCCGGCCCCGGACGCCGACACCTCCTGCTGTGGCGCGTGAAGGCGGTTCGGAGTTGACCGCTAGTGTCGCAGCGACTCGCCTAGTGCGGCGAGCGCGACGAGGTCTACGGGCTCGGCGGGAAGCAGCGGCAACGCGAGTAGCGGTTGCTCCGAGGGAAGGAGTCGCTTCAGGGCGGCGACGCCGCGAGAGTCGCGCTCGCCGAGCCAGGCGAGGAGGCGGCGGCCGTCATCGCGTTCGGATGCAGGCACTGGCGTGCTCGCGGCGCTCGACGTGGATTCGAATCGCGGGTGGACGCGGTTCACGACGATGGGGCCGAGGTGGTAGCCGGCTTCGCGGAGGCGGCGGGCGAAGAAGAGGGTGTCGGCGTTGCGTTCTTCGCCGGGGCCGGCGACGAGGACGAACTGCGTTTGCTTGCTGCGCAGAAGGGCCTGTACGTCTAGGGCGCGTTGGCGGAAGCCGGTGAAGAGGGGGGCGAAGGCGGCGAAGAATTCGGCCATGTCGCGGAGGAGGTCGAGGCCGACGACTTCGTCGAGCCAGGATTCGAAGCTCCGGCCCATGGCGCCCCAGCGGGATGCCGCGCGCAGGCGGCCGGCTTCGTCGAACCAGGGGCGGAGGGCGACGCGGAGGGCGCCGCTGTCGAGGAAGCCGACGATGCGTTGCGGGGCTTCGAGGAAATCGAGCGCCTGACGGGTTGGCGGGGTGTCGAGGATGATGCGTTGCCAGCGGTGCGACTGCCAGGCTTCCCACAGGCGCTCGACGGCCATGTATTCGAGGATGCCGGCGAGGCTGCCGGCGAGGTTGTTGTAGAAGCGGTTGCCGAGGATGCGGTCGCGCGCCTGAGCGTCGGGCGCATGGCGCTCGACGATGCGATCGAAGGTGCGCCGCGCGTCGAGGAGCCCAGCCCACAAGCCGGCGGCGGAGCGCGCTTCCCACGCTTCGCCCGAGACGCGCACTTCGGAGTCGCGCGCTTCTTCGCCGACGCCGAGCGCGTCCTTCAAGCGCAGCGACGGGTCGAAGGTCATCACCAGCGTCTCGCGGCCGGCGGCGGCGGACTGCACGCCCATCGCCGCTGCCAGCGTCGTCTTGCCGACGCCGCCGGCGCCGACGACGACGACGAGCGGCGGCTCGGGGCCGGTGAGGTCGATCACGCGGTCTCCCCTGCCGGCGCGTTCGCCAGCCGCATCGCAAGCTCGCGCACCAGCGCCGGGCCGCTGTCGAGCGGCAGCAGCGGCAGCTCGACCGTCGCCCCCTTCCACGCTGCAGCGAGGCGGGCGAGCTCGCGCTCCTGCACCGCTCGGCGGTCGTGCCAAAGGCGGCCCGCCGGATCGTCAACCGTAGCGCCGGCGGGGAACGGCGGAAAGAGCCCGTTCACGACGACCGCTTGCGCGTCGCGGCCGAGCTCGCCGCGCAAGCGCTCGAGAGACTCGAGCGCCTCCTGCATCGGCATCTCCTCGGCCGCCGCGGCGATGACGACGGCCGTGCGCCGCGGGTCGTCGACCATCGCCGCGAGCTCACGCGACATCTCGCCGAACGGCCCGCGCGTCACCGTCTCGGCGGTGAGGCGCGGCGCCAGCAGCAGCGACAGCCCGTGGCCGGTGGCGGGAGCGTCGAGGACGACGACGTCGACGTCGGCCCGCGCGCCGTCGCCCTCCGACCCGCCTCCGCGTGACCTCGATCGTCGCCGCGCCGGCCCGACGTGCTCGATGCCGCGCACGAGCCGCAGCGCGTGGCCGAGGATCGCCAGCTCCTTGAACCCCGGCGCGCCTTCGGCGAAGTGCCGATAGACCTCGCTCGACAACACGCGGCGCACCACCGCGCCGATGCGCACCTGCTCGCGCACCAGCTGGTCGAGCACGTCGCGCGGCCGCAGGTTCTGCAGAAAGAGCCGCGGCCCGACCGCCGCGATCTCGCCGCCCGACGGCGGTACGCCGAGCATGCGATGCGCGTTCTCCCGCGGATCGACCTCGAGCACCAGCGTCCGCCGCCCCGCCGCTGCGAGCGCCGAAGCGAGCGCCACCGCCACCGTCGTCTTCCCCACGCCACCCTTGCCGGTGACCACCACCAGCTGGTGCGTAGCGAGCGTGTCGATCAACGCCAAGCGCGCGCATCCTAACGACAGCTCGCGCGGCCGGTGGCGCCGCCGGGGGCCGCCGCGGCGGGACCTCTCGGAGGGCGCTTCGTGGATCGCGAGGGGCAACGTCCGTCCAAGCGCCCGGAGTGCGGAGGCGCGCCGCTCCTGTTCCGCACTCACGGAAAGGCGCGCCGGTCCCGCGGCGGCGGCCCCCGGCGGCGCCACCGGCCGCTAGCAGAACCTACCCCCCCAGACTTCGGCACCCACCTCCACCCCCCTAGCCGATGCCGCAATCGGTTAGGCTTGATGGCACCACGCCATGGATTCCCCTAGGCGCGAAGCCGCACCGGTGCGTACAACAGCCATGCGCAAGGCCGCCCTCTACTCGCTCCTCGCCTTCCTCGGGCTCGCTTCGCCGACCCTCGCCGACTTCGTCGACCGCACCGGGTTCATCACCACGCGCCCCACCTGCGTGCCGCCGAAGTACACGCCGGATGCCCTCAACTACCTGCAGGGTCCCGAGCCGATCCAGATGCCCAACGGCGACGTGACGCTGCTCGTCGGCGCCGGCCGCTGCTGCATCGGCACCCGCCACTGGGAGGCGCTCTTCTCGCTCAACTACCCCGCCGAAGGGCGCGCCGCCACGCCGCGCTTCCGCGGCCTGTGGGCGACCAACGACTTCGGCAAGCAGCCCAAGCGCAAGGAGGCGGAGCTCGGCTTCCCCTCGGCGCTCTTCTACGGCGGCAAGTGGCGCATCGGCTTCGTCACCACCTTCCTCCCCTTCCACCGGCCGAACAGAGACCGCGCCAGCCGTATCGACCTCAACGACCTGGTGACGCGCGCCGTGAGCTCGCAGGTCGTCAACAACTGGGTCAAGCCGATCGACCCGCGCTGCGGCCAGATCGCCAGCTGCAGCGGCCGCGGCAGCGGCCTCGACCCGCTGCTCACGCTCCACCCCAACGGCGACCTCTTCCTCTACCACAAGGACGGCAACTACCCGTTCTGCGAGACCGGCTTCGTGCGCCACCGCGTCGCCACCAACCTCACCGTGGCGAGCGACCGTCCCGACGGCTGCGTGCGCTTCGCCGGCCTCGCGACGGCGCCGCCCCTGATCTCCGACATCGCGCGCACCGCCGACGGGCGAATGCTGCTGCTCGTCGAGCGCTTGGGCGCCGTCACCGAGTGGGTCTCCGATGGTGGACCGAGCGAGATCGGGCTCTTCTGGGAGCCCACCGGCCGGCAATGGCGGGCGCCGTCGCACTCGAGCGGCGCGCCGTGGACGTATTACGTGCGCGACGCCGCTTATCTCAAAGGCCCGAATCGCACCATCGTCGAGCCGAAGGTCGTCGTGGCGCAGATCTCCGACGGCCGCACCTGGGACGAGATTGCCGATGTCCGGCTGGGCCGCTGGTACCTCTACTACTGGGCCGACGAGGAAGCCGTGCTGCCGCCGAGGTTCGGCGGTCCGGCGAGCAGCTGCGCGCAGCAAGGCACCGTCGAGAGCGCGAGCTGCACCGAGGTGCGGGGCTGGGCATGGGACCCGATGTTCCCCAACGCGCCGATCAGCGTCGAGGTGCTCGTCGACGGCGTCGTCGCGGCGACGGTGCCCGCCGACGAGCTGCGCCCCGACCTCGTAGGCACGCGCGGCGACGGCCGCCACGGCTTCCGCTGGACGATCCCGGCGGCGCTCAAGAACGGCCGCGCTCACAAGATCCAGGCGCGCTTCGGCGAGTCGACCGACCTGCTGGCGGGCAAGATCAAGCCGATCACCTGCCGCTGACCGCGCGGTCAGCGCGGCGCCGGCGTTCGCGGCCATTCACGGCCGTGCGCGGGCGCCGGATAGCGCTTGCTACAGTCGCCGCCATGCGGCAGCTCCTCCTCGCGCTGGGCCTGCTGGCCATCGTCGGCTGCGGGTCTCCCGAGCGCGTCAACGTGCTGCTGGTGGTCGCCGACACACTGCGCGCGGATCGCTTGTCGGCCTACGGCTACGCCCGACCGACCAGCCCCAACCTCGAGCAGCTGGCCGCCGACGGCGTGCTGTTCGAGCACGCCTGGTCGCAGGCGAGCTCCACCTTCCCGTCGATGAACTCGCTGCTCACGTCGCGCCATCCGGCGCTCTTCTTCGGCCAGCCGAAAGGGGCGTTGGGCATCCCGCCGCACCTCCCGACGCTGGCGGAGTTGCTGCATCGCGAGGGCTACGCCACGGCGGCGGTGTCATCGAGCCCGATCGTCCGTCATCGGCCGGGCGCGGTGAACAAGCTCGGCGGCTTCGGAGGCGGCTTCGACACCTTCGAGGAGGCCTGCGAGTGGCGCTGGGGGCGCTGCGTGAGCGCCGCCGCGCTCCGCTTGCTGCCGCAGCTACGTGAGCCCTTCTTCCTCTACGCCCACTACCTCGACCCGCACGCGGTCTACACGCCGCCCCGCCCCCTGGCGCGGCGCTTCGCGGCAGCCGAGCGCGGCACCCACGCATGGTCGCGCGCCGGCGACCCGCGTCCGATCTCCGCCGCGCTCTACGGCGATGCGGAGACCGCGTGGGACGAGCGCGACGTGCGGCAGCTGTCGGCCCTCTACGACGGCGAGGTGGCGGCGTTCGACCGCGAGCTCGGCCGCCTCCTCGCCGCGCTCGCGGAGCGCGGCCTGGCCGAGCGCACGCTGGTGATCGTCGCGGCCGACCACGGCGAAGCCTTGCTCGAGCACGGACACGCCGAGCACGGCCACAGCCTCTTCGAGGAGGAGCTCCACGTACCGCTGGTGCTGCGGCCGCCGGGCGGCGAGAGCGGCCGGCGAGTGGCGACCGCGGTGGCCAACCTCGACATCGTGCCGACCATCCTCGACTATCTCGGTCTCGCCGGGCCGCCGGGCATCGAAGGGCGCTCGCTGCGTCCACTCGCCGAAGGGCGCGGCGAAGTGCGGGAGGCGCGGCCCTTGTTCGCCCTCATCGGCGACCTTCGCGCGACGACCGACGGCCGCCACAAGCTGATCCGCCACCTGGGGAAGGGCGAAGTGCAGCTGTTCGACCTGCACGACGACGCCGGCGAGCGTCGCAACCTCTGGCCCGCGCGGACGGACGCCGCGCGGCCGCTGGCGAGAGCCCTCACCGCCTGGGTCGAGCTCGAGGGGCCCGCGGCGCGCGAGCGGTCGAGCGAGGCGATCGACCAACTACGCGCGCTCGGCTACATGCGTTGAGCGGCGGGGCCGGGCTCGAGCGCGGCGTCGAGCCGCAACGATTCCCGGCGGGCCCAGCGTGGCGCGAGCCTCGGGGGCTCAAGGCTCGAGGTAGAGCTTTCCCTCCTTCATCACCAGCACCGGCTTCTCCATGACATGGATGTCGGTGAGCGGGTTGCCCCGGACGGCGACGACATCGGCCGTCTTTCCTTTCTGCAGGGTTCCCGTGGTGTCGGCGATGCCGAGCAGGTCCGCCGCCGCGCTGGTCGCGGAGCGCAGCGTCGCGGCAGGCGTCATGCCCAGCGCAGTCATCAGCGCGAACTCCTGGCCGTTCTGGCCGTGCGGCGACACCGCCGAGTCGGTGCCGAAGGCGATCGGGACGCCGATGCGCACGGCATTGCGGAACATCTCGGTGCGGCCGGCGAGCGCCGCCCGCGCCTTGGCGGCGATGGCGGGAGGGAAGCGGTCGCTGTTCTTCCCCACCGTCTCTCCGGCGAGCAGCGTCGGCACCAGGTAGACGCCCTTGCGCTTCATCAGCGCCAGCGTCTCGGGCTTGATGAACGAGCCATGCTCGATGGAGTCGACTCCCGCTTCGATGGCGACGCGCGCCGCCGCGTCGCCGTGGCAGTGCGCCGCCACCTTGCGCCCCCAGGCGTGCGATTCGCTCACCACGGCGTCCATCTCCTCCTGCGTCAGCTGAGGGTTGTCGACCGGGTCGGCGAGCGACAGGACGCCGCCCGACGGCATCACCTTGATGACGTCGGCGCCGTACTTGACCTGGTAGCGCACGGCGGCGCGGCACTCGTCGACGCCGTTGCAGACGCCGTCCAGGGGGCCGAAGGGCGCGATGAGGTGCGGGTCCACCGGCGGCCCGTCGCCGTGGCCGGCGGTGGAGCCGATGGCGTGCACGGCGGTGAGCACGCGCGGGCCGACGACGACGCCGGCCTCGATGGCGTTGCGCAGGCCGACGTCGACGTAGTCGTCGGCGCCGACGTTGCGCACGGTGGTGAAGCCGGCCTCGAGCGTCTTCTTCGCGTACGGGATCGCGAGCAGCGCCTTCTCCGGCGCCAGCTGCAGGACGTTGTTCGCGAAGTCGCGGTACCAGTTGTCCGACATCTCCTGCGTCAGGTGGACGTGGGCGTCGATGAGGCCGGGCAGCAGCGTGGCGTCGCCGAGGTCGACGACGCGGGCGCCGGCGGGAACGGCGGCGTCGCTGCCGACCCCGGCGATCTTGCCGCCGGTCACCACCACCACGCCGGGAGTCACCAGCTTGTCCGAGGTGCCGTCGAAGAGGCGGGCGGCCTTGAGCACGATGCTCGGCTCGGGCGCGGGAGCCGCGTCGACGGCGAGCGAGGGAGCGGCGAGCGTGAGCGCAGCGAAGACGGATGCCAAGGCGAGTCGCTTCAGCATGAACCCTCCTCCAGGCTGACGTTGCGGGCGCGTCATTCTAGGTCCGAAGGCCGAGCCGACGCTGTGGTACAACTCCGCCACCTGGTTGGTGTCTACCTGAATGGGCTACCCCGCCGTCCGCCTGCGCCGCACGCGCCGCACGCCGCTGCTGCGGCGGATGGTGCGCGAGACGCGGCTCTCGACCGCCAACCTCGTGCTGCCGCTCTTCGTCTGCCCCGGCGAAGGCGTCGAGCAGCCGATCGGGTCGATGCCGGGCGTGGCGCGGCAGTCGGTCGACCGCATCGTCTCGACCGCGGCGGCGGCGTTCGACGAAGGCGTGCCGGCCGTCATCCTCTTCGGCATCCCCGAGCACAAGGACGCGATCGGCAGCTCGTCGTGGAGCGACGACGGCATCGTGCAGCAGGCGCTGCGCGCATTGCGCGAGCAGGTGCCGAGCATGCTGCGCATCGCCGACGTCTGCTTCTGCGAGTACACCGACCACGGCCACTGCGGCGTGCTGCGCGCCGACGGCAGCGTCGACAACGACGCCACGGTGGAGAACCTGGCGCGGCAGGCGGTGTCGCTGGCGAAGAACGGCGCGGATGTCGTGGCGCCCTCCGACATGATGGACGGCCGCGTCGGCGAGATCCGCGGCGCTCTCGACGCCGCCGAGCTCACCGACACCATCCTGCTCTCGTACGCGGCGAAGTTTGCGTCAGGCTTCTACGGTCCCTTCCGCGAGGCCGCCGGCTCGACGCCGTCCTTCGGCGACCGCCGCGCCTACCAGATGGACCCGGCGAACAAGCGCGAAGCGCTGCGCGAGGTCGAGCTCGACGTCGAAGAGGGCGCCGACGTGCTGATGGTCAAGCCGGCGATGGCCTACCTCGACGTGCTGGCGGCGCTGCGCGAGCGCTTCGACGTGCCGCTCGCCGCCTACCACGTGAGCGGCGAGTACGCGATGCTCAAGGCGGCGGCGCAGAACGGCTGGCTCGACTACGACCGCGTGATGATGGAGTCGCTGCTCGCCATCCGCCGCGCCGGCGCCGACTGGATCCTCACCTACGCGGCGCGCGAAGCGGCGGCGCTGCTGCGGAAGGGGTGGGAAGAGTGAGGCACGGTCCGTCATTGCGAGGAGCGCAGCGACGAAGCAATCTCGACCATCGAGATTGCCACGGCCGCTTCGCGGCCTCGCAATGACAGAGAGCCTCTACGCCCGCGCCTGCCGCACGCTCCCCGGCGGCGTCAACTCTCCCGTGCGCGCGTTCCGCGGCGTCGGCGGCGAGCCGGTGTTCGTCCGCGCCGCGCCAGGGCGCCTGGCTCGAGGGCGAGGACGGGCGCCGCTACGTCGACTACATCGGCGGCTACGGGCCGATGATCCTCGGCCATCGCCACCCTGCCGTCGAGGAGGCGGTCGAGCGCGCGCTGCGCCGCGGCCTCGTCTTCGGCGCGCCCACCGCCGCCGAGGTCGAGCTCGCCGAGCGCATCGTCGCCGCGGTGCCGTCGCTCGAGATGGTGCGCCTCGTCTCCTCGGGCACCGAGGCGACGATGTCGGCGCTGCGTCTCGCGCGTGCCGCGACCGGGCGCGCGAAGCTGGTCAAGTTCGTTGGCTGCTACCACGGGCATGGCGACGCGTTCCTCGTCGCCGCGGGCTCGGGCGCGGCGACGATCGGCACGCCGTCGTCGCCCGGCGTTCCAGCTGCCGTCACCGACGACACTCTCGTCGCGCCCTACAACGACCTCGCCGCCGTCGAGGCGCTGTTCGCGCGCTGGGGCGGCGAGATCGCCGCCGTCTTCGTCGAGCCGATCGCCGGCAACATGGGCCTGGTGCCGCCGCGAACCGGCTTCCTCGAAGGTCTGCGCCGACTCTGCGACGAGCACGGCGCGCTGCTCGTCTTCGACGAGGTGATGACCGGCTTCCGCGTCGCCTGGGGCGGCGCGCAGTCGCTGCTCGGCGTGCGCCCCGACCTCACGACGCTCGGCAAGGTGATCGGCGGCGGCCTCAACATCGGCGCTTACGGCGGGCCGCGCGCGCTGATGGAGCGCATCGCACCGGCCGGGCCCGTGTACCAGGCAGGCACGCTCTCCGGCAGCCCGCTGGCGGTGGCGGCCGGGCTCGCCACGCTCGCGCAGCTCGCCGACGGCGCCCCGTACGCGCGGCTCGAGCGCACCTCGGCGGCGATCGCCGACGGCATCGCCGCCGCCGCTGCGAAGGCAGGCGTGCCCTGCCGCGTGCACCGCGTCGGCTCCATGCTCGGCTTCTTCCTCACTGCCGGCGAAGTGGCGAGCATGGCCGACGTCGACGCCTCCGATCGCGTCGCCTTCGCGCGCATCTTCCACGCGCTCCTCGCCGCCGGCGTGCACCTGCCGCCGTCGGCCTACGAGGCGCTCTTCGTCTCCGTCGCGCACGGCGACGAAGAGATCGCCGTCACGCTCGACGCCTTCGCGCGCGCTTTCGCCGCGGCCTGATTCCTATGTAGACTCCGCGAACCCAAGCGAGAGGAGATTCGGAAGAGATGACCCACATCATCGCCGAGCCCTGCATCGGAGTGAAGGACACGGCGTGCGTCGACGTCTGCCCGGTCGATTGCATCTACGGCAAGGCGGAGGACTGGGAGCAGCTCTACATCCACCCGGAGGAGTGCATCGACTGCGGGCTCTGCGTCGACGCTTGTCCAGTGCAGGCGATCTTCCCGCTCGAGGAAACGCCCGACAAGTGGAAAGAGTTCATCGCCAAGAACTACGAGCACTTCGGGCTGACGCCGCCGTAGCGGGCGCGATCCGAGCTGCCGTAGACCGAAAAGGGCGCCGCTGGGCGCCCTTTTTCGTTGAGCCGTTTGCCTTTGCGCGGACGTCCGGGAATCGGAATGCCCTCATCGGCGTTAAAATGTGAGGGCCATGGACTAAGATTCACGCCCTGCTCCGAGGGCGAGTGCGGGGGGGGCCACATCCGGGAGAGGGCTAAAGCAGGTGGAGTACAAGGACTACTACAAGACGCTCGGCATCGAGCGCTCCGCATCCCAGCAGGAGATCCAGCGCGCCTACCGCAAGCTGGCGCGCAAGCTCCACCCGGACATCTCCAAGGAGGCGGGGGCGGAGGACCGCTTCAAGGAGGTCACCGAGGCCTACGAGGTCCTCAAGGACCCCGACAAGCGCCAGAAATACGACCAGTTCGGCAAGGCGTGGAAGCAGGCCTCCGGCGGACCCGGCGGCCAGCCGCCCCCCGGCTGGGAGCAGGTCATCTTCGGCGGCGGCGGCCCCGGCGGGCAGCGCGTCGAGTTCGATTTCGGCGGCTTCCAGGGCGGCGGTTTCCCCGGCGGCGTCGGCGGCTTCAACGTCGGCGGCCCGGGCGGCGCCGGCTTCTCGGACTTCTTCGAGATGCTCTTCGGCCAGCGCGGGGCTGGAGCGGCAGCAGGTGCTGCCGCGGGCGGACCGCGGCCAGGCGGCTACCGCGCCGACTGGCAGCAGCCGGGCAACGACCAGGAAGCTCGCATCCAGCTGACGCTCGAGGAAGCGGCCGAAGGCGGCGAGCGCGCGATCACCCTCGCCGATCCGCAGAGCGGCAGCCAACAGACGCTGCACATCAAGATCCCGCGCGGCATCCGGCCGGGGCAGAAGATCCGCCTCGCCGCCAAGGGCGCCGCGGGCAGCGGCGGAGGGCCGCCCGGCGACCTCTACCTCACCGTCGACGTGCTGCCGCACGCGCGCTTCCGGCTGGACGGCAGCGACCTCCACACCACGCTGCCGATCACGCCGTGGGAAGCGGCGCTCGGCGGCACGGCGCAGCTCGAGACGCTGGAGACACCGGTGACGGTGCGCATCCCCGCCGGCTCCCCCGCCGGCCGCAAGATCCGGCTGCGCGGCTACGGCTATCCGCAGGCCAAAGGCGGCAAGGGCGACCTCCTCGCCGAGCTCGACGTGGTGGTGCCGCCACAGCTCTCCGAGCGCGAGCGCGAGCTGTTCGAGGAGCTGGCGAAGGTCTCCACCTGGAACCCGCGCCGCTCCTGATGCGATTGCAAAGGATTTGCACGAAAGGTTGACCGATATGGACCCCAACAAGCTCACTCAGAAATCCCAGGAGGCGATCGCTGGCGCGCAGACGCTGGCGGTGCGCCTCGGACATCAGGAGGTGGACGCCGACCACCTCGCCGCGGCGCTGCTCGAGCAGCCGGACGGCGTCGTGCCGCGCCTCCTCACCCGCATGGAAGCGCCGCTCGAGTCGCTACGCCACGCGATCGACGCCGAGCTCGAGCGCCGGCCGAAGGTCTCGGGCCCGGCCGTCGAGGCGGGGAAGATCTACGTCACCCAGCGCCTGCAGCAAGTGCTGGTCAAGGCCGAGGACGAGGCGAAGCGGCTCAAGGACGAATACGTCTCCGTCGAGCACCTCTGGCTCGCGCTGCTCGACACCGCAGACAAGGGCGGGCTCGGCAAGGTCTTCAAGCAACACGGCCTCGATCGCGACCGCACGCTCGCCAGCCTGCAGCAGCTGCGCGGCAACCAGCGCGTCACTTCGGCGAACCCCGAGGTCGCCTACGAGGCGCTGTCGAAGTACGGCATCGACCTCGTCGAGCAAGCCAAGCGCGGCAAGCTCGACCCGGTCATCGGCCGCGACGCCGAGATCCGCCGCGTCGTGCGCATCCTCTCGCGTAAGACCAAGAACAACCCGGTGCTCATCGGCGAGCCCGGAGTAGGCAAGACGGCGATCGTGGAGGGATTGGCTCAAAGAATCGTGCGCGGCGACGTGCCCGAGTGGCTGAAGGACCGCGCCGTCTGGTCGCTCGACATGGGCACGCTCCTCGCCGGCGCCAAGTACCGCGGCGAGTTCGAGGAGCGCCTCAAGGCAGTGCTCAACGAGATCAAGGAGAGCGAAGGCCGCGTCGTCCTCTTCATCGACGAGCTGCACACCATCGTCGGCGCCGGCAAGACCGAAGGCTCGACCGACGCCGGCAACCTGCTCAAGCCGATGCTGGCGCGCGGCGAGCTCCACTGCATCGGCGCCACGACGCTCGACGAGTACCGCAAGCACATCGAGAAGGACGCCGCGCTCGAGCGCCGCTTCCAGCCGGTGATGGTCGACCCGCCGACCGTCGAGGACACGGTGTCGATCCTGCGTGGGCTCAAGGAGCGCTTCGAGGTGCACCACGGCGTGCGCATCCAGGACAACGCGCTCGTCGCCGCCGCCGTGCTGTCGCACCGCTACATCACCGACCGCTTCCTGCCCGACAAGGCGATCGACCTCGTCGACGAAGCGTGCGCGATGATCCGCACCGAGATCGATTCGCTGCCCCAGGAGCTCGACCAGACGACGCGCCGCATCATGCAGCTCGAGATCGAAGAGGCGGCGCTCAAGAAGGAGAAGGACAAGGGCTCCAAGGACCGCTTGGAGGAGCTGCGCCGCGAGCTCGCGGACCTGAAGGAAAAGGCCGGCGGCATGCGCGCGCAGTGGGAGACGGAGAAGGCGGCCATCGAGAAGGTGCGCGCGCTGCGCGAGCAGATCGAGCAGGTGCGCCGCCAGGTCGAGGAGGCCGAGCGCCAGTACGACCTCGACCGCGCCGCCCAGCTCCGCCACGGCCAGCTGCCGCAGCTCGAGCGCCAGCTGCACGAGGAGGAGGCGCGCATCGACCGCGGCGCCAACCAGCTGCTGCGCGAGGAGGTCACCGAGGAGGAGATCGCCGAGATCGTCTCGAAGTGGACCGGCATCCCGGTGACCCGTCTGGTCGAAGGCGAGCGCGAGAAGCTGCTGCGCCTCGACGAGATCCTCCACCAGCGCGTGGTGGGTCAGGAGGAAGCGGTCGGGCTCGTCGCCGACGCCGTCATCCGCGCCCGCTCGGGTATCAAGGACCCGCGCCGCCCGATCGGCTCGTTCATCTTCCTCGGCCCAACCGGCGTCGGCAAGACCGAGCTGGCGAAGACCCTCGCCCAAGCGCTCTTCGACAGCGAAGAGAACATGGTGCGCATCGACATGTCCGAGTACATGGAGAAGCACACCGTGTCGCGGCTCGTCGGCGCGCCGCCCGGCTACGTCGGCTACGAGGAGGGCGGCCAGCTCACCGAGGCCGTGCGGCGGAAGCCGTACTCGGTGTTGCTCTTCGACGAGATCGAGAAGGCGCACCACGACGTCTTCAACGTGCTGCTGCAGATCCTCGACGACGGCCGCTTGACCGACTCGCAAGGGCGCACCGTGGACTTCAAGAACACGGTCATCATCATGACGTCGAACATCGGCAGCCATCACCTGCTCGAAGGCATCACCGAGCACGGCGAGATCCGCGAGTCGGCGCGCGAAGCGGTGATGCGCGATCTGCGCACATACTTCCGGCCCGAGTTCCTGAACCGCGTCGACGACATCGTGCTGTTCCGCCCGCTGCGGCTGGAAGAGATCGAGCGCATCGTCGACCTGCTCACGGCAGACCTGCGCCACCGCCTCGCCGACCGCGGCATCGCGCTCGTGCTCACCGAGCCGGCGCGCGTGCTCATCGCCCGCGAAGGCTTCGACCCGGTCTACGGCGCGCGTCCGCTGCGCCGCTACCTGCAGCGTCAGCTCGAGACCCGCATCGGCCGCGCCTTGATCGCCGGCGAAGCGAGCGAAGGCTCGACGATCGCAGTCGGCGTCGGCGAAGGCGGCATCGCGGTGGAGATCCGTAAACCGGAGCCGGTGGCGGTCGGCTGATCGGAGTAAGCTCCGCGCCGGTGGACAGTGCCGGAGGAACCAAGCGCCCGCTCGCGCTGGTCGCCCTCTCGGCCGGCGCGGCCCTCTTGGCGGTTGCCTGCGCTCGCCCCCAGGAGCTCGGCCCGGGTCAAGCGCCGCTCTTGCACCCTCCTTCCCAGCTGCAGGTGCTCGTCGAATCGCGCCTGGTCGCCCTGCCTCCGGCATCTACCGGCAGTCGCTTCGTGGCCGGTTGGCGGTCGGCCGGCGCCGCGGCCAAGCGATCGGTCGTCGCCGACGCACCGGTGTCTCGCCTCGAAGCGGCGAACCTGTCGAACGAAGATCGCACGCTCGTCCTGGCGTTCGACGGGCCGCCGCAGGGCGTCATTCGAGCTCGCGTCGGTGGCGGTCCGTGGCGCAATGTTCGGATGGCAGACCGCACCGAGGTCCCGCTGCCGGCTCCCCTACCGATCGGTCGCGTTCCGATCGAGCTCGCTTTACCGCTGAACGCCCCACCCCTACAAGCTGCCTTGAGCCCGGCGCGCCCCGCCGGGGAAGTACGCGTCGGTGCACGCGCGATCGTCCAGGGAGGCGCGTCCCTCGTCGAGATCCTGCGGCCCCTGCGCGGCCACACGGTCGTCAGCGGCGAGCTCGAGCCGCCGTCGCAGCCGCGGGACGGCCAGGTGATCGAGCTGCGCCAGCGTTGCGATGGGAAAGACCAGCTCCTCTGGCGCTGGCAGCCGCGGTGGTGGGACTCCTTGCGCCGTCCTGCCTTCAGCGTCAAAGCCGGCTGCTCGTCAGGCTGGCTCCATCTGCGTCTCCTGGCGCCGCTTCCAGGTCCGGCAGCTACCTGGCGGCGACTGTCGCTCAACCAACCAACGCCCGACGCGCACGGCAACAGCAAAGCGCCAACGCCAGAACCACCGGCAGCGCCACCGCCACCGCAGGCGTACCGGCCGCCTCGCCTGGTGCTCGTCTACGTTTTCGATGCGCTGCGCAGCGACGCGGTCGGCAAGCGGATGCAGGGGCGCTCGGGAACACCGGTGCTCGACGAGTTGGCCGCCAATGGCGTCTCCTTCGACCAGCACCTCGCGTTGGCTCCCAGCACCTTGCCGTCGACCAAGGCCCTGTTCACCGGCCGCCCCTGGCGGCGACGCGGCGGCGTGCGCCTGGGGCCGGACCTACCTACCTTGGCCGAGGCCTTCCGTGCCGCCGGCTACCGCACCGGCCTCTTCTCCGGCAACGTCTACGTCTCGCGCGCCTTCGGCATGGATCGCGGCTTCGAAGTCGCCCCGGAAGACACGCTGGCGGACGAAGAGGAGCTCGGCGCGGCCAACGACAACGCGGCGCGAGTCAACGCCGCTGCCGCCACCTGGATCCGCAGCCTCCCGCCAGACGCAAAGGCGTTCCTCTATCTCCACGTCATTCACCCGCACAATCCCTATCAGCCACCCGGCCATGTCACGTCCGTAGCGGGCAGCGTCATCGACGGCAGCACGCGAACGCTGCTCGACATCGTCCACCGCCGCCGCCAAGTCACTGCCGCAGACCAAGCGCGGATCACCGCGCTCTACCACGCCAACCTCGCCTACGCCGACGCCCAATTCGGCAACCTCCTGGCCGCGCTCCGCGAGCGTTTCCCTGCCGACGAGTCGCTCGTCGTCGCCACCTCCGACCACGGCGAAGAGCTCTTCGATCACGGCGGCCTGCTCCACGGCTACACCCTCTACGACGAACAGATCCGCATCCCGCTCGTCCTCTCCTGGCCGCGCACCATCGCGCCGCGGCGGATCCGCCAACCGACGTCGACTCTCCACCTCCACAAAGCGCTGCGCGATATCGCACGGAAACGGTCCGCACCACTCGCCGCTCTCCTCACCTCGGCCCCGCGTCCCTTCGAAGACGACGTGCACTTCGCTTCCGCAGCCAACGTGCGGGGCGGGATCTTCGCCGTGCGCTCGCGGCGATGGAAAGTGATCTGGGCACCGCGAACGGGCCAAGGATGGGGCATGGGCGCCGGACTCGGTCGAGGCCACGACGCCGAGCTGGTGTTCGATCTCTCAGCCGACCCGCAAGAACGCCACAACCTCGCCGGCATGGTCGACGACGTGGAAGTCCTCTGGTTGCGCGCCAGGCTGCAATCGTGGGCGATGGAACCTGACGCCGAAGCAGACGCGGAAGATTCCTACGATGCCGAGACGCGCGCGAGATTGCGCGCTCTCGGCTACGTCCAGTAAACGACGCGACGCGGCTGCCGCAGCGAAACGCCACCTCCTGACTCGAGAATGCAGCGGGGGTGCTAGCCTTACTTAAGTCTTTCGCGCCATCGCAGCGGCCTTTCATTCTGCCGGTGTCCTCACTGCCGCGGCATCCGCATCGGGGTCGCGCCAGTGCGAGACGAGTGCATAGGGGTGCTCCATGAAGCGTTTCCTGCTCCTCGTCGCTGTCGCCGTTTCGCTGGCCGCGAACGCCTTCGCTCAGGACCAGGTCGGCAGAGCGCCCGGGCATCAGCGTTTCCGGGGCAAGCCGACGGAGCAGGTGATGCGTCGCGGGGCGAGCGTCGACATCGACGTGCGTAACCTGCCGGAGCCCCCACGCCGGCAGCGCTTCCGCCCCGAGCGCCACGACCCCAAGGGCGCTCCGGTGCTGCTGCCCGGCGGCCCGGCGCCCGTGGAGCCGATCCCGCCCGAGCGCCGCGCCCCGGCGCCGTCGCCGAACATCGTCTTCGAAGGGCTGGATCGCGAGGAGCTCGGCTTCGGCAGCCCACCGGACACCAACGGCGACGTCGGTCCGGTCTACTACATCCAGAGTGTCAACGCCGCGGTGGGCATCTACCGCAAGTCGGACGGTTTCCGCGAGGCCGGCTTCACCTTCGACGCCCTGATGAGCCAGGGCAACTTCGGCAACATGTGCGACACCGACAACTTCGGCGATCCGGTGGTGCTCTACGACACCTTCGAGGACCGCTGGATCCTCACCGACTTCGCGTTCCAGCTCGACGTCAACGACAACGTCTTCCCCGAGGAGGCGTACCAGTGCTTCGCGGTGTCGAAGACCGGCGACCCGGTCACCGGCGGCTGGAACTTCTACTCGATCGAAACGCTCGGCGGTCTCGGCGACTACCCGAAGTTCGGCATCTGGCCCGACGGCCTCTACATGACGACCAGCATGTTCGACTACGCCGCCAGCGGCGGCTTCCAGAACCCGCGGGTCTACGCCTTCAACAAGGCTCAGATGTACGCCGGCGACGCCACGGTGCAGGTGGTGTCGTTCGACGGTCCGGCGAGTGACTTCACCATCCTGCCGGCCAACGCCCGGCTGCAGACCGGCACGCCGCCGGCCGGGGCTCCCAACTACTACGTGTCGAGCTGGCAGTTCCTCAACGCGCTGTCGGTCTACAAGTTCCACGTCGACTGGACGAGCACCTCGCTGTCCTCGTTTACCGGCCCGGACGTCCCGCTCGCCGCCACCAGCTGGCCGAACGCCAACGTCGCCAACGCGCCGCAGCCGGGCACGGCGATGACGCTCGACACGCTGCAGATCCGCGCGATGATGCAGAACCAGTACACCCGCATCGGCGGCACCGAGGCGCTGTGGGTCCCGCACACGGTGCGCCGCGCCAACACCACGGGCGCCGCGGCGCCGCGCTGGTACCAGGTCGACGTCACCGGCGGCACGGTGGCGGCCAACCTGCCGCAGGCCGCGACCTGGGACCCCGACGGCAACAACACCATCCACCGCTACATGCCCAGCCTGGCGGTAGACCGTGCCGGCAACCTGGCGATGGGCTACAGCACCTCCGGCAGCACGGCTCCCAACTTCCCGTCGATCAAGTACGCCGGCCGGCTGTCGACCGACCCGGTCAACACCTTCAGCCAGACCGAGCAGACGATGTTCGCCGGCACCGCCTCGCAGACGGGGAGCAACCGATGGGGCGACTACGCCGCGATGAGCGTCGATCCCGACGGCTGCACCTTCTGGTTCACCAGCGAGTACGCCAACCCACTGTCGCAAGACTTCGATAAGCGCTGGAAGACCAAGATCGGCTCGTTCAACTTCTCCCCCTGCACGCCGGTCGGCAGCGGCGGCACGATCTCCGGCACGGTGACGGTGACGCCGGGAGGCGCGCCTCTGAGCGGCGCCACCGTCCGCCTCGGCGTGCGTAGCACGACCACCAACGGGTCGGGCTTCTACTCCTTCACCAACATCCCGGCCGGGACCTACCCGTCGATGAGCGCCAGCGCTCCCGGCTATGGAACATCCTCGACGGCCACCATCCCGGTGACCGACGGCGGCACCACGACGCGCAACTTCGCGCTCGCCGCGGCGCCGAGCACCGGGTGCTTCACCGACACGACGCAGGCCGATTTCCAAACCGGCGAGCCGACCAACGTCGACCTCACCACCAGCCCGGGCAACGTCACCCTCAGCAAGCCCACGACGCTCGACCAGCACGCCGACGACAACGGGTTCGGCTCGGGTTACGGCTTCACCAACACCTCGTTCGCCGGCCAGACCTTCACGCCCGGGATCAGCGGCACGCTGACGCGCGTCGACGCCAACCTCTTTTGCGCCAGCTGCTCGGGAGCCAACCCGAACATGATCCTCGAGGTGAGGACGACGAGCGGCGGCAACCCGGTGATGACGGCCGGCGGCCTGCTCGCCACCGCCACCATTCCCGGCACCTCGAGCGGATCAGGCGGCAACTTCACCTTCAACTACGCCACCCCGGCGACCCTCACCGCCGGCACGCAGTACGGCCTGGTCGATCCGGCTCGCCGCGGCGCGCACGGGCACGCAAGCGTGGCTGTCGAGCAGCGGCAGCGTCTACGCGGGCGGCCGGCGAAAGGTCTGCACCGCCGCCTCCTGTAGCAACCCGACCGGGGCGAACAACGACAGCGACCTGATCTTCAAGACCTACATGGACACCGGGTATGCCGCCTCGGGCAGCCTGGTCTCCTCGATCAAGGACGCCAACCCCGCGACCGGATCCACCGCGACCTGGACGACGATCAGCTGGAACGGCACGACCCCGGTCAACACCACGCTGCGCTTCCAGGTCGCCGCCAGCACCGTGGTGGGCGGGCCTTTCAACTACGTCGGCCCGGACGGCACTGCGGCGACCTTCTACACCACCAGCGGGGGCTCGCTCGCCCAGTTCAACGGCAAGCGCTACCTGCGCTACAAGGCCTACCTGTCGACGACCAACAGCGCCGTCACGCCGACCCTCGCCGAGTCACCATCTGCTTCGACAACGGCGTGACGCTCACCGCGAGCAAGACCGGCACCGGCAGCGGCACCGTCACCAGCTCGCCAGCAGGAATCAACTGCGGACCGACCTGCTCCGCAACCTACGCCCTCGGAACTCCCGTGACCTTGACGGCCACCCCCGACACGGGCTCGACCTTCACCGGCTGGAGCGGCGACTGCACCGGCGTCGGCACCTGCAACGTGACGATGAGCCAGGCGCGGTCGGTGACCGCCACCTTCACCCTCGAAACCCACACGTTGACGGTGTCGGTGACCGGTAACGGCACCGTGACCGGCACCGGCATCAACTGCCCCGGCGACTGCAGCGAGACCTATAACTACGGCACGGTGGTGAGCCTCACCGCCTCGCCGAACGCCAACTACCACCTCTCGGCTTGGTCGGGCGACTGCAGCGGCACGGGCGCCTGCAACGTGACGATGAACGGCGACCGTAGCGTCGGCGCCACGTTCACGATCGACACTCACACGCTCACCGTCTCGGCCACCGGCAACGGCACCGTGACCGGCACCGGCATCAACTGCCCCGGTGATTGCAGCGAAACCTACGACCACGGCACGGTGGTCAGCCTCACCGCCACGCCCAACGCCAATCATCATTTGTCGTCCTGGTCGGGTGACTGCAGCGGCACCGGCGCGTGCAGCGTCACGATGAACGCCGACCGCAGCGTCGGCGCCACGTTCGCGATCGACACTCACACGCTCACGGTGTCGGTGACCGGCAACGGCACGGTGACGGGCACCGGCATCAACTGCCCTGGCGACTGCAGTGAGACCTACGACTACGGCACGGTGGTGAGCCTCACCGCCACACCCAACGCCAACCATCACCTCTCGGCCTGGTCAGGCGACTGTAGCGGCACCGGCGCGTGCAGCGTCACGATGAACGGCGACCGGAGCGTCGGCGCCACGTTCGCCATCGACAGCCACACCCTCACCGTCTCGGTGACCGGCAACGGCACGGTGACCGGCACCGGCATCAACTGCCCCGGCGATTGCACCGAGACCTACGACCACGGCACGGTGGTGAGCCTCACCGCCACGCCCAACGCCAACCATCACCTCTCGGCCTGGTCGGGCGACTGTAGCGGCACCGGCGCGTGCAGCGTCACGATGAACGCCGACCGCAGCGTCGGCGCCACGTTCGCGATCGACACTCACACGCTCACGGTGTCGGTGACCGGCAACGGCACGGTGACGGGCACCGGCATCAACTGCCCTGGCGACTGCAGTGAGACCTACGACCACGGCACGGTGGTGAGCCTCACCGCCACACCCAACGCCAATCATCATTTGTCGTCCTGGTCGGGTGACTGCAGCGGCACCGGCGCGTGCAGCGTCACGATGAACGCCGACCGCAACGTCGGCGCTTCCTTCGCAATCGACACCCACACCCTCACTGTGTCAGTGACCGGCAACGGCACAGTGACCGGCACCGGCATCAACTGTCCCGGTGACTGCAGCGAGACCTACGACCACGGCACCGTCGTGAGCCTCACCGCCACGCCGAACGCCAACCATCACCTCTCGGGTTGGTCGGGTGACTGCAGCGGCACCGGCGCGTGCAGCGTCACGACGAACGCTGACCGCAGCGTCGGCGCCACCTTTGCGATCGACACCCATACGCTGAACGTCTCAGTGACCGGCAACGGCACAGTGACCGGCACTGGCATCAACTGCCCTGGCGACTGTAACGAGACTTATGACCACGGCACAGTGGTGAGCCTCACCGCCACGCCGAACGCCAACCACCACCTCTCAGCCTGGTCGGGCGACTGCAGCGGCACGGGCGCGTGCAGCGTTACGATGACCGCCGACCGCAGCGTCGGCGCCACCTTCGCGATCGACACCCACACCCTCACCGTCTCAGTGACCGGCAACGGCACGGTGGCCGGTACTGGCATCAACTGTCCCGGCGACTGCAGCGAGTCCTACGACCACGGCACGGTGGTGGGCCTCACCGCCACGCCGAACGCCAACTACCACCTTTCGTCCTGGTCGGGTGACTGCAGCGGCACCGGCGCCTGCAGTGTCACGATGACGGCCGACAAGAGCGTCGGCGCCACCTTTGCCATCGACACCCACACCCTCAACGTGTCGGTGACCGGCAACGGCACGGTGACCGGCACCGGCGTCAACTGTCCCGGCGACTGCAGCGAGACCTATGACCACGGCACGGTGGTGGGCCTTACCGCGACGCCGAACACCAACTACCACCTCTCGGCGTGGTCAGGCGACTGCAGCGGCACGGGCGCCTGCAGCGTCACGATGACCGCCGACCGCAGCGTCGGCGCCACCTTTGCCATCGACACCCACACCCTCAACGTGTCGGTGACCGGCAACGGCACGGTGACCGGCACCGGCCTCAACTGCCCCGGCGACTGCAGCGAGACCTACGACCACGGCACCGTCGTCGGCCTAACCGCCACACCCGGCACCGGCGCCGTGTTCACCGGCTGGAGCGGGGCCTGCTCCGGCACGGGCGCATGCAACGTCACCATCGACCAGGCTCGATCGGTAACGGCGACGTTCGGCGTCGCCATCCAGACGATCAATCTCTCGAGGCAGGGCCCGGGTAGTGTCTCGGTGCTTTCCACACCGGCAGGTATCGACTGCGGTGCGACCTGCAGCGCCCAGTTCACCTACGGCACGGACTTGTCGCTGGCAGCAACGGTCGGCTCCTCGACGCCATTCCTCGGCTACCACTTCGTCGGCTGGACCGGGCTCTGCACCGGAATCACGACGAACTGTTCTTTCACCGTAAACGCCGACGGCACCGTGATCGTGGTGCTCGGCTGGGACTACACGAAGGACGACTTCGAAACCGGCACCCTCGAACACTGGAGCGCCCACAGCCCTTAGTCGTTCGTTCCCGCGCTCCACGCGCCACACAGCAGGAGGCGTCGGCGTCCGGGGCCGGGGGCCGTCGCGGCGGGACCTCACGTAGGGCGCTTCGCCAGTTTTGAGAAGCCACCTCCGTACCAGCGCCCGGAGTGCGGAGGCGCGCGCCAACCTCCCAGCATCCACGAAGCGCGCGCCGGTCCCGCAGCGGCGGCCCCCGGCCCCGGACGCCGACGCCGGCCGGGACCCTCGACCGCCCGACGGTCCGCGCGCCACCACTCCCCTCCCTCCGCTCCGCCGCCGGTGACCCAGGTCGTTGACCCGCCCCACCCCGGTCCGTATACTCCGCCCAGCTCTCTATGGTTTCGCGGCATAGCCCCCAAGCGCGGCAGACGGCGGTCTCCGACCGCCAAGATCGCCCAGTCCAACTGGTCGGCCGGCAAGTCCGTCGCCTACGCAAAGAACGCCGCCTCTCCCTCGACGATTTAGCCGCGGCCGCCGGCATCCCACCCGGCGACCTCCTCCGCCTCGAAAAGGGGGAATACCGCGCCAGCCTCGACGTTCTCTTCCGTATCCTCGGCGCCCTCGAAGTAGGCGGCGAAGCCTTCCTCATCGCCACGGCGAAGGAAACGCCTTCCGACACGTGTTCTAACGACATTCAAGACGGCGACGAGCCGGCGGCCGCCGGTCCGCGCCGCGTTCGCACTTTGCGGTAGTCAGGAGGGGGAGCAAGTGACCGACGACAACGCCTCGGCGATCTACGAGCGGGAATGGCAACTGGCGATCGCCGCCAACGAGGCTGGTCGGCTCGAGGATGCCCGCCGGCACCTCGCCGCCGCCCTCCAAGCGGCCAAACAAGAAGGCGACGAAGACCTCGTCGACCGCGCCTACTGCAACCAAGCGGCCCTCAACATGGCCCTCGGCGACCACGCCGAAGACCCCGTGCCGCGACTCTGCGCCATCCTCATGCGCAACCGCTCGCCCATCAACGGCTTCCTCGCCGCCAACAACATCGCCCGTGCCTGCGAGCTGCGCCGCGACTACACCAAGGGCCTCTTCTACGCCCGCATCGCCCGCGAGCGCGCCGACGCCCTCGGCCGCCCCGAGTGGATCGCCACGGCCAACAACCAGATCGGCAACCTCCTCCTCGCCGAGAGCTACTTCGAAGAGGCGGCCAACAACTACCGCCAGGCGCTCGGCTCCACTCCCGACGCCGGCGTCGCGCGCCAGCTCGTCTACGAAGCCAACCTCGGCTACTGCGAGCTCGTGCTCGGCCGCTACCGCAGCGGCCTCGACCTCCTCTACCGCTGCCTGCGCACGGCCCGCCGCCGCCGCTGGGCGCGCCTCGAGATGATCGCCCGCATCGACCTCTGCTACGGCCACCTCGAGCTCGGCCGCTTCGACACCGCCGAGCGTCACGGCCGCCGCGGCCTCGAGCTGGCGGAGAAGATCGGCGAGATCGACTGGGTGAAGAACGCCCTCTACCTCTTGGGCGAGGTCGCCGTGCTCGCCGGCGCCGACGCCCGCGCCTACGCCTGGTTCCACGAGCTGCAGCGGCGCTTCTACCCGACGCAGAGCCACCTGCCCGACCTGCTGCTCAGCATCGACATCCGCAAGCTCGTCAACCTCAGGGCTTAATCCATGCGACGTCGCCTCTACTTCGTCATCCTCCTCGCCGCCGGCGCGCTGGCGCTGCTCGCGGCGACGCCTGCCTCCGCAAACGAAGCGCGCACCGCCCTCGGCGCCAACGGCGAGGTCTACACGGTCGTGCGCGGCAGCTACGGCAACCTCTTCGGCGCCGACGCGCCGGCCGGCTCCGGCGCCAACCCGGTGCTGGCGCTCGAGGTGCTCAAGGCGGGCCAGCTCGAGCGCACGCTCGTGCCCGGCACCGGCGGCCCCGAGGACGAGCAGGACGCCGCCCTCGCCTACGACACCATCGGCAGCCGCCCTTACGTCATCTGGCAGTCGCAGCGGGTGTTCTCGATCGTCGGCTTCGCCGGCGCCGACGGCTGGCAGCAAACGGTCGAGCTCCCCGGCGACCTGGCAAGCACCAAGCGCAACCCGCAGCTCGCGACCTCCGTCGTGCGCTACCTCGAAGCTCGACGCCGAGGACAACCCCGTCGCCGCCCGCCGCACCATCGTCCACCTCGTCTACCACGACGACGCCGAGCCCGACGGCCGCCTCGTCTACACCGCGGCGGCGATCGAGGACAACGTGGTGGTGCCCGCCGCGAGCGCCCTCGACCTGCGGCTCCTCGCCGGCGACGCGCCGACGCTGCCCAACGCGCTGACCGCTCCGGCCAGCCTGCGGCAGAGGCCGGTGGCGCGACGCGGCCGCGACAACGACAACGTCGGCATCGCCTTCGTCGACGACGAGCGCGGCGAGCTGGTGACGGTCGAGCTCCGCCCCATCGCCGACGACCTCGCCCACTTCGCCGACGCGGCGCGGGCGGTGGTCATCGAGATCGGCGTCCGCAACCCCGGCGACTCCCACTCGAAGATCGCCGACAAGGCGCGGGCGGTGGTGATCGAGATCGGCCGCAAGGTCATGCACCCGGTCGTTGCCGACTTCCTCAGCAAGGCCTTCCTCGACCACTTGGCGGCAGCCGACGCGTCGTCGACGATCGAGACGGCGGCGCGCGGCTCCTGGGCGCACGTCATCGGCACCGGCATCACCCTGCAGCAGGGGACGGGAGCCAAGCCGCACGTCGTCGAGCTCGCCGGCACGGCGAGCGACGGCAGCAGCCGCGCCCTCGACCTCCGCTGGGTGTCGCGCCGCGTGCTGCCGCAGCTGCCCGAGGTGCCGGACCTCAAGCTCTTCCTCTCGCCGCGCGCGCAGGAGGCGTCGATTGCCTGGAGCGCGCCGACCGCGGTGCGCTACCGCGAGACCGCCGGCCCCGGCTGGGAGCCGCTGCGCAGCCTGCAGCTCGGCCCGACGCTGACCCGCGAGCAGGCCTTCAAGCTCGTCGAACAGCGTCTCGACGAGCAATAGGGTCGAGAAGCGCGTCGCATCGAGATCGCTTCGTCGCTTCGCTCCTCGCGATGACGGTCAACGTGTCATCGCGAGCGAAGCGAAGAGATCTCGATCTCGGCTAACGCAGCCGCCGCCGCGGCGCTGACTTGCTCTTCTCGACGTAGGGCTCGACGCCGGGCGCGGCGCAGCGCGGCAGCAGCTGGCCGAGCGCCTGCTCGATGGCGCGCACCTGCTCGCGGTCTTTCCAGGTGGCGATCGTCGACACCGTGCCGCCCGCCGTGCCGCGCGCGGTGCGGCCGGCGCGGTGGACGTAATCCTCGACCGACTCGGGGACGTTGTAGTTGACGATGTGGTCGATCACCGGGATGTCGATGCCGCGCGCCGCGATGTCGGTGGCGACGAGGATGCGGTGCTCCCCTTCGCGCAGCCCCTGCAGCGCCGCCACGCGTTGCTGCTGCGTGAGGTCCGAGTGGATGCGCTCCACCGGGTGCCCCTCCTGCTCGAGCTGGCGCGACGCCCACTCGGCGTCGATCTTCCGCCGCACGAAGACGAGCACGGCGCCCTTCTCCTGCTCGACGAGGGCGAAGAGGGCGCGCTTCTTGTCCTTCTCCTCGACGAAGTAGAGCCGGTGCTCGATGCCGGCGGCGGCGCGCGTGCGCGGCCGCAGGTCGACGGTGGCCGGCGAGTCCATGAAGCGCTTGGCGAGCTTCGCGATCGTCGGCGGCATGGTGGCCGAGAACATCAGCGTCTGCCGCCACGTCGGCAGCCGCTCGAGGATGCGGTTCATCTGCGGCAGGAAGCCGAGGTCGAGCATGTGGTCGGCCTCGTCGAGCACCAGGTGCTCGATCCCGTCGAGCTTGACGTTGCCGCGCTCGACGTGGTCGAGCAGCCGGCCGGGCGTGGCGACGACGATGTCTGGCCCCTTCTTCAGCGCGTCGATCTGCGGGCCCATGCGGACGCCGCCGATGATGCAGGCGGCGCGCAGCTGGTGGCTGCGGCCAAAGTGCTCGAGGAAGGCCTGCGTCTGCAGCGCGATCTCGCGCGTCGGCGAGAGGATGAGGCCGCGCACGCCACGGCCGTGCCAGAGCCGCTGCGCCAGCGGCAGCGAGAAGGCGGCGGTCTTGCCCGAGCCGGTCTGCGCCAGGCCGATGACGTCGCGGCCGGAGAGCGCCAGCGGGATCACCTCCGCCTGCACCGGCGTCGGGTGCTCGAAGCCGATCTCGCTCAAGGCCTCGAGAATCGGCTCCGAGAGGCCGAGGGCGCTGAAGCTCTTGTCGGTGGTGGTTACGGTGTGCTGCGGGATCGCACCGGTAAACATCTCATTCGATTGTAGCTTGACTGGCATCCGGGAAGTTCCTGTGCGGGCGGCGCCGGCGCCCGAGAGCGTCAACGGCGCGCTTCTTGCTCGGCTAGCGCGGCGGCGCGGCCGTGCCGGCCGGTGCCCATAGCGCAGCGAAGGGGGAGGAGGGGTCATGGGCATCCTTGCGTGGATCGTCTTCGGCCTGATCGCCGGTTTCATCGCCAAGCTGCTGACGCCCGGCAGTGACCCGAAGGGTTGCATCATCACCGTCGTCTTGGGCGTGCTCGGCGCCGTCCTCGGCGGTTTCCTCGGCAGCCTGCTCGGCTTCGGCAACATCACCGGCTTCGACCTGCGCAGCTTCCTACTCGCCGTCGGCGGCGCCATCCTGCTGCTACTGCTCTACCGCGTGCTCGCCGGCCGCCGTCGCGCCTAGTCCTGCTTGGCCAGCGTGCGCCGCCGCGAGGCGGAGAGCACGCGCTTGCGGAGGCGGAACGCTTTCGGCGTCACCTCCACCAGCTCGTCCTCGCGGATGAACTCGAGCGCCTGCTCGAGCGACAGCTTGCGCGGCGGCACGAGGCGCACCAGCTCGTCGCTCGTCGAGCTGCGCATGTTGGTGAGCTTCTTCTCCTTGGTGATGTTGACGTCGAGGTCGCTTTCGCGGGCGTGCTCGCCGACGATCATCCCTTCGTAGACCTCTTCGGTGGGGCCGACGAGGAGGGTGCCGCGCGGCTGCAGGTGGTCGATGGCGTAAGGCGTCGCCTTGCCTGCCCGATCGGAGACCAGCACGCCGGTCATGCGATGGGCGATCTCCCCTTGCCACGGCTCCCAGCCCTCGAAGAGGTGGTTCATCAAGCCGCCGCCGCGCGTCTCGGTGAGGAATTCGGTGCGGAAACCGATGAGGCCGCGCGAGGGGATGCGGAACTCGAGGCGAACGCGGCCGCTGCCGTGGTTGACCAGGTTGAGCAGCCGCCCCTTGCGCATGCCCGCCTTCTGCGTGACACCACCCACCGACTCCTCGGGGCAATCGATGACGAGTTGCTCCATCGGCTCGTGCAGCTTGCCGTCGATGGTGCGCGTCAGCACCTCGGGCTTCCCCACCGCCAGCTCGTAGCCTTCGCGGCGCATCATCTCGATGAGGATCGCCATCTGCAGCTCGCCACGGCCCGAGACCTGGAACGCCTCGGGCGCGTCCGTCCCTTCGACGCGGATGGCGACGTTGAGACGCGCCTCGCGCAGCAGCCGCTCGCGCAGCTTGTTGGAGGTGACGTGCTGCCCCTCGCGGCCGGCGACCGGCGAGTCGTTGACGGCGAAGACCATCTGCAGCGTCGGCTCGTCGACGTGGATGGGCGGCAGCGGCCGCGGGTCGGCGGGATCGGAGAGCGTGTCGCCGATCGTCACCTCTTCGATGCCCGACACGGCGACGATGTCGCCCGCGCTCGCTTCCGCAATCTCCACCCGCCGTAAGCCGTCGTATCCATAGAGGCCGGTGACCTTGAAGGTGACGACGGCGCCGTCGCGATGGCAGACCGCAGCGTCCTGCCCCTTGCGCACCGCGCCGTTGAAGAGGCGGCCGATGGCGAGGCGGCCGACGTAGTCGTCGTAGTCGAGGCTCGTCACCAGCAGCTGCAGCGGCACGTTCGGCGAGTAGCTCGGCGCCGGGACCGTACGCAGGATCTCCTCGAAGAGCGGCTCGAGCGTCGTCTCCTCGCCTTCGGGCGTGGCGTAGCAGGTGCCCTTGCGCGCGTTGCAGTACCAGACCGGGAAATCGAGCTGCCCCTCCTCGGCATCGAGGTCGATGAAGAGGCTGTAGATCTCGTCGAGCACCTCGGCCGGCCGCGCGTCGGGGCGGTCGATCTTGTTGATCACCACGATGGGAACGAGGTGCGCCTCGAGCGCCTTGCGCAGCACGAAGCGGGTCTGCGGCAGCGGCCCCTCGCTGGCGTCGACGAGCAGCAGCACGCCGTCGACCATCTTGAGCGTGCGCTCGACCTCGCCGCCGAAGTCGGCGTGGCCGGGGGTGTCGACGATGTTGATGCGGGTGCCGAGATAGTTGATGGAAGTGTTCTTGGCGAGGATGGTGATGCCCTTCTCGCGCTCGAGGTCGTTGCTGTCCATCACCCGCTCCATCACCGACTCGTTCATGCGGAAGGTCCCGCTCTGCCAGAGCATGGCGTCGACGAGCGTCGTCTTGCCATGGTCGACGTGGGCGATGATGGCCAGGTTGCGCACGTCGGCGCGGCGCTCACTGCCGCCTTGGTCTGTGCTTTGGCGAGTCGAGGCGGCGGGAGCCGCCGCTGGGGTCTCCGTCTGCACGGCTGCCTCCGAAATCGGGAAGAACGGTTACGGGTGGGGCGGAACTGGGACGGAACGGGGGCGGAAGTGGCAACGGCCGGAGCGCTGACCTCCGGCCGCGCGTGAAGTGTACCACTGCCGCCCGCCCGCGATCGGGCGCATCCTGAAGATTGGTCCCTTCGCGGGGGAATACCCCCCTGTTCACCTCTGTTGCCGTCCCTGCACCCGGCATTTTCTCGGCGCCCTGCACGCAGTGAGGATCGTCACCCTGGCAACCGCCAGCCTTCGCTACCACCGCCCCCGACTGCGGGGGAACGAAGGAGCTCGATGCGCCGCACGACTCGCACCCTGGTCACCGCCCTCGGCCTCCTGCTGGTCATTGCCGCCGCCGTCGGCGCCCTGATCGGCCTGCAGCGACGGGCTCGGCCGCCGCTCGAGCGGCAGCGGGCCACGAAGCCGGTGCTGGGCCCGCCGCCCACCGCCGCCGAGGCTTACGAGCAAGCCGCCGCCGCCTTCCGCAGCGGCGACATCGATCGGGTGCGCGAGTTGCTCACCAGCCTCGCCGACCGCGACCCGTCGGAGCGCGAGCGCGCGCTGCTCGTGCTCGGCCTCCACCAATACGCGAGCGCCAAGTTCCAGGACGCCGCCGACGTGCTGCAGATGGTCGCCGACCCTGCCGGCGAGCTCGAAGACTGGCGCCTCTTCGCCCTCGCAGACGCGTCGTCGCGGCAGAACGACCAGGCCCTCGCCGACCGCGCGCTGCAGATGCTGCTCGACCGCGGCAGCGACTCGCCGCTGCGCGGCCGCTCCATCATCGTCGCCGCCCACCGCGCGTGGGAACGCGGCCAGACCGAGCGCGCCCTCAACTGGATCGAGCTCGCGCGCACGCAGAAGCTGCCGCCGCTCGCCGCGACCGAGGTGGACGTGCTCGCTTGGCGCATCGGCGTCGCCCTGGGCGACCGCATCGTCGAGCGCGCCGCCGCCAAGCGCCTGCTGGTGAGCTCGCCGACGGTGGCGAGCCAGCTGCGCGTCGGCGACGTCTTCCGCGACGAGACCGGCCGCATCGACAACTGGGACGGCGTGCTCACCCGCCCCGAGGTCGAGCAGCGCGCCGAGAAGTGGCTCGCCGCCGACCAGGGCCTCGCTGCCGCCAGCACCCTGTCGACGATCCCGGTGGCCGACCGCGATCTGCGCTGGTACCTGCTGCAGGCCGAGGCGCTCACCCAGCAACAGAAGGGCAGCCTCGCCTACTCGCTGCTGCGCAGCGTCTTCCCGTCGAACGAGGAAGAGGAAGCGCGTCTAGAGTGGCAGCGTGCGCTCGCCGCCGCCGACGTGGCCACCGCCCGCCCCGGCCGCGCCAACCTGCAGTCGAGCGAGCGCACGCGCATGCTGGCGCTGGCGCAGCGCCACCTGCGCCGCGTCGTCGACCTCGACGTCGACACCGCCACCTCGGTGCCGGCAGTGCGCAAGCTCTACGGCCTGCTCGCCGAAGCCGACCGTTTCGACGAGGCGATGGAGATGCTCGAGCTGCTGCGCAAGCTCGACCCCACCGACCGCACCGGCGCCTCGCACCTCTGGGAGCTGGGGTGGAAGGAGTTCGAGCACGACAACTACAGCAGCGCCGTCGGCTACTGGACGCAGCTCGAGCAGATCTACCCCCACGATCGCGAGACCCACCGCGGCCGCTACTGGAAGGGGCGCGCGCTCGAGGAGCTGGGCGAGAAGCGCCGCGCCGACGGGATGTACCGCGAGGTGCTAGCCAACGCCGACACCGCCGACTTCTACGTCCGCCAGGCGGCGGCGCGCCTCGGCGGTGAAGCAGGCGGCGAGGCCGTCGACGAGAAGCAGCCCGGCAGCCGCTCGGCCGAGTGGCCGGAAGCGCCGTCGATGCGGCGCGTGCTGGTGCTCTCCAACTTCGGCCTCGACGCGCTGGCGCGGGTGGAGCTCGCCAGCCTCGCCGAGCCGCACGGCGACGCCGCGCACGCGCGCGACCTGCAGGCCCTCGAAGGGATCCTCACCGTGCGCGAGGGCAACCCGCGCAAGGGCGTGCAGCTGCTCCGCGCCGCCTTCCCCTCGCTCGGCGGACCGTTCCAGGCCACCGTGCCGCGGCCGGTGCTCGAGGCCTACTACCCGCTGCGCTTCGACGACGCCATCCGCAGCAACGCCGAGAGGCAGGGGCTGCCGCCGGCGCTCGTCGCCGGGATCATCCGCCAGGAGAGCTCGTACGACACGCGGGCGCAGAGCTGGGCCGGCGCGCGCGGTTTGATGCAGCTCATGCCGGCGACGGCGAAGGAGTGGGCGCAGCGGCTGGGCCTGCCCGACTCGCCGGAGAAGCTCTACGACCCGACCTACAGCATCCGCATGGGCACCGCCTACTTCGCCCACGTGCTCGGCCGCATGGACGGCAACGTCGAGCTGGCGCTCATGGGCTACAACGGCGGCCCCAACCGCATCCTGCGCAAGTGGCGCGAGGCGGGTGCGAAGGAGGAAGATCTCGACCTCTTCCTCGAGCGCCTCGACATCAGCGAGTCGCAGGCGTACGTCAAGCGGATCCTGGTGCTCGCCGACAGCTACCGGCAGCTCTACCCCGAATACGCCGGCAAGCAGTCGAGCTAACGACCGGCGCGCGCCCGCGACGGGGCGCCGGGGAGCTCAATATGCAATGAGGCCCACGCTCAGCGTGGGCCTCATCGTGTCTAGCTACGGGATTTGGGAGACGGAACGGTACGGGGGAGCGGCCCTGGAGTAGCTGGGGAAGGGTGGTTCTGGCAGGGGATTGAAAGGATACTGCGGTAAACGGCGAATGGTGGCGAAGGCGGCTGGTGCTCCCCGAGTCCAGCTGACACTAGACCTCGTTCGCGCTATCTCGCTTCGAATTCGCCGGGGGCGACCAGTCGGTCAGCGATTCCAGCGATTGGCCCTTCCGCGCAGGCAGAGCGAGCCTGGGGTCCGCTGTGCCTATTGGTGCCGTCCCGATAAGGGCGGACGGCGTCCAGTGTTAACATCGTTTTTCTCTTTCCATGCGCAATATCGGAAAGTATGAGGTCGTCGAGAAGATCGGCGAAGGTGGCTTCGGCACCATCTTCAAAGGCTTCGACCCGCACATCCGGCGCTTCGTTGCCATCAAGAGCTGCGGCTCGGAAGAGCAGGAAGTCCGCAACCGCTTCTTCCATGAGGCGCAGATCGCCGGCCACTTGCAGCACCGGCACATCGTCACCGTGTACGACTTCGGCGTGCAGGACGGTGTGCCGTACATAGTGCAGGAATACCTCTCAGGCGAAGACCTCAACCAAAAGATCAAGCGCAAAGACCACATCCCGCTGCCGGAGAAGCTGCTCTACCTGATCCAGGTGGCGGGCGGGCTCGACTATGCCCACTCGAAGGGCGTCGTACACCGCGACATCAAGCCGGCCAACATCCGTGTCCTCGAGGACGGCACGGCGAAGATCATGGACTTCGGCATCGCCAAGCTCACCACCCAGGACACGGGCCTCACCCAGACCGGCATGACCCTCGGTACGGCCGCTTACCTGGCACCCGAGCAGATCCGCGGCGAGACTATCGGCCCCACCGCCGACATCTTCTCGTGGGGCGTCACGGCGTGGGAGCTGTTCTCCTACCAGCGGCCGTTCGTCGGCGAGCACATCTCGACCGTGCTCTACCGGATCCTCAACGAGCGCCACCCGCCGCTGCGCGACGTCGCGCCCGAGGTGCCGGCGGAGATCGTCGCCATCGTCGACCGCTGCCTGGAGAAAAAGCCGGAGCGCCGCTATGCCAGCTGCGCCGAGCTGCTGCGCGAACTCGACCGTGCGATCCAAGCGCGGCGAGCGGTGCCGCAGGCCTCGCTCTCCGGCCTCGCCGCCGACGGCCAGGCCGAGATGACGGAGACGCCGTCGATCGCCGCGCACCCCACCGCGAGCGAGAACGCGCGCACCACGTCGATCGGGGCGGCCACTGCCTCGGCCGGCATCGGCGATCTCGACCTCGAAGGCACCGCCGACGTGCGCCGGACGCCGCACTCCGTCAACTCGACGCAAGAGATAGGCAGCCGCGTGGAGACACCTTCTACGGAAGGCCTGACCGGCGAGATCGAGGTGGCGCTCGGCGGCGCCGCCGCAGCCGCCCACACGGGCCGCCTTCGCCAGCTGCTTGTAAAGGACCTCGAGACGCCCGGGCGCAGTCGAGTCAACGCACCCAGTTCACTGGTTCTGCCCGAGCGCTACATCGTGCTCGATCTACTCGGTCGCAGCGCTCGTGGGATCCTGTATCGAACATGGGACTCCCTCGATCAGCGCCACGTTGCGCTCAAGCTGTTTGCCAACAATATCAGTGTCGATGAGCAAGAATTCCAACGTTTCATCCGCTCCGGTCGCGAATGGCGGCATATTGACCACGAGAACATAGTCAGAGTGTACGACTGGAGTCCCGGCGATGAAGGCGGCACCGCCTTCATCGCCTTCGAATTTCTCGAGGGCGTTGCCCTCGACGGCATCATTCGACGTGGCCAGCGACTGAGCGCACTCGAGCGTTACCGCATCGCCGTGCAGATGGCTCGAGGGGCGGCTTGCCTGCATCGCAACGGAATCCTCCACCGAGACCTGCGACCTGAGAACATCTTCGTCACCCGGGAAGGCCAGGTGAAGATCCTCGAATCGGGCCTCGCCAAGCGGCGCGACAGCACGACGGTTGTGACTGTCATGCGGCCGATGCAGGCCACCTCGCCCTACTCTGCGCCGGAAGAACTACTGCATGATGCGAACTATCGGTCAGACCTATATTCACTGGGGATAACCCTAATTGAGCTCTTTCTCGGCTCCTTCGAGGCGAGCGGTCGGCTGCCGAACGAGCGGCCAGCGCTTGCCGAGCACGCCGAAGGAGGGCCACTTCTGCGTGCTTTGCTAGCAAAGGCCGTAGCAACCGAGGGCAGTGCTCGCTTCCAGACCGCCGAGGATCTCGTCAGCGCCTTGGTGAAAGCGGGTATCGAGGATCTCGGTCCGACCGTCATCGACAGCTTGGCGCCGCGTGGCGGCCGAGTTCCTTCACGCGGTGTCGTCTTCATGCTTCACGGCATCCGTACGGCGGCACGTTGGCAAAGGGCCTTTTCCGAAGTGGCGTCGGCGCGTGGCTGGGGCTGTCGCACCGACCGTTGGAACTTCGGCTATTTCTCGGTGCTTAGGTTGCTGCTGCCAGCGGCGCGGCAAGCCAAGATCGAGTGGTGCCGCAGGGCCTATCAAGAGGAAATCGCGGATCGCGAGGTCGAGCTCGCCGACGGTGAGCTACCGTCCGTCGTTGCCCATAGCTTCGGCACCTACATCCTAGGCTACGCACTACTGCACTACCCCTACCTGCGATTCGACCGTGTGCTGCTCTGCGGATCGATTCTGCCGGTCGATTTCCCGTGGGGGCAGATCTTGGACCGCCGTCAGGTCAAAAGCGTGAGGAACGAGTACGGCACTCGCGACCTGTGGACTCGCCTAGTGCGCCTCGGCGTCCCCGACGCCGGCTCTTCTGGCATCGACGGTTTCTCGACCGACCGGCCAGAGGTCGAGCAGGAGAGGTTCTCCTTCTCTCACAGCGAGTACTTCGACAAGGCGCACATGCGCGCCCGCTGGACCACCTTCCTGGAGAAGCCGGTCTGAAGGGCGGGGCGGCGGTCCGTCAGACGCAACGAGGCCCACGCTCAGCGTGGGCCTCGTGGTTTCTAGCTACGGATTTGGGAGACGGAACGGTACGGAGGAGCGGCCCTGGAGTAGCTGGGGAAGGGTGGTTCTGGCAGGGGATTGAAAGGATACTGCGGTAAACGGCGAATGTGGCGAAGGCGGCTGGTGCTCCCCGTACCGTTCTGTTGTCTCCGGCGCGCCCTAGTGCAGGCTGCGTGCCAGGCGCCGGCGGACACGGCGCGTCAGACTGGGCGGTAGGCGCAGAGATACAGAGCCATTGCAACGATTTAGCGTCGTAGCGCAGGGCGGGGCAGCGGATGTAATCCCTGCACCAGAGGTGTAAAAGCTGCTCGCGAGCCACTACCGGTTGTGGTACTTGCCTTGCACTAGCGGCGGGCGCGGCCCCCGGGACTCGATGCCCGAGCGGCCGCCAGCCAATGCCACCCCGCCTTCCAACCGACCAGCTGCAGGCACTCCAGCGTCGACTGAGCGTTGCGCTCGGCCGCCTCCGCGGCCGGCGCCTGCAGCTGCTCATCGCGCTCGCAGCGGCGATCCCGCCACTCGTCGTGCTGGCGGTCGCCGCGCACTTCTGGAGCACGGCCGGGAGGCTCGCGAGCTATCGGCCGGCGGAGCCGTCGCGCCTCTACGCCGCGCCGCTGGTGTTGCGCGTCGACGGGCCAGTCGACCGCGCGGCGCTCGTCGCCGACCTGCAGTCGCTCGGCTATCGCCGCGTCGAGCATGCCTCGCAACCGGGCGAGCTTGCACCGCGGACCGACGGGCTGACCGTCATGCTGCGACCGGCGAACGACGATGTAAGCATCGCCAACGTAGTCAGTGGCAGCTGCTCGACGTCGACCTCGCGCGCGGCCGCGTGCGCGCATTGCGCGTCGACGGGCGGCCGCTCGCCGCCGACGCCACCGTGACCCTCGGCCGTCCCCTCCTCTACACCTATTACGACGCCGAGCTGCGCGAGTGCTTGCCGGTGCATTTCGCCGCGCTGCCGCGGCACGTCGTCGACGCCGTGCTCGCCGCGGAGGACGCGCGCTTCTTCCGCCACTCGGGCGTCGCGCCGCTCGGCATCGCGCGCGCCGCCTGGCACGACCTGCGCGCGCGCGAGGTCCGCCAGGGCGGCAGCACCATCACCCAGCAACTGGTGAAGAACCTCTGGGTCGGCAACCGCCGCACTCTCGGCCGCAAGCTGCGCGAGGCTGTGCTGGCGGTGCTCGTCGAGGCGCGCTTCAAGAAAGAGCGAGTGCTCGAGGCCTACCTCAACGAGATCTACTGGGGCAGCGCCGGCAACGCCAACCTGCACGGTATCGGCGCGGCTGCCCGTGCCTACTTCGGCAAGGACCCCGCCGAGCTCACCCTCGCCGAAGCCGCCACCCTCGCCGGCATGATCCAGTCGCCGGCGAGCTACTCGCCGCTCACCGCGCCCGACGACGCACGACAGCGCCGCGATTGGGTGCTGGGCCGGATGGCGTCGCGCCGGATGGTGACGCGCGCGGTCGCAGACGCCGCGAGGGCCGAGCCGCTTGCTCCTCACCCGCTACCGGTGGCCGGCCGCCGCGCGCCCTGGTTCGCCGTGGCGATGGCAAGCGAGGCGCGTGAGCGCTTCGAGATCGAGCGCCTCGGCGGCACCGGCCACCGCCTGCTCTCCACCCTCTCCTCGACCGAGCAGACGATCGCCGAGCAGGAAGTGCGCCGCGGCCTCGTCCGCCTGGAGAGCACGATCCAGCCCCGTCGCCGCGCCGCCTCGCCGCTCGAAGCCGCCCTCGTCTCGCTCGAGCCCGAGAGCGGCCGCATCCGCGCCTGGGTCGGCGGCCGCGACTTCGCGCGCAGCGAGTTCGACCGCGTCGCCCAAGCCCGCCGCCAAGCCGGCAGCGCCTTCAAGCCCATCGTCTTCGCCACCGCCTTCGCCGACGGCCGTCTGACCCCTTGGGAGCTGCTGCGCGACTCCCCCATCGTCGTCCGCCTCGACCGCAACAACGACTGGCGGCCGCGAAACTACGACCGCTCCTTCCAAGGCGACGTCACGCCCGCGCAGGCCATGGCGCAAAGCCTCAACGTCCCCGCCGTCCGCGTCGGCATCCGCGCCGGCCTCCCGCGCGTCGTCGAGGTGGCGCACGCCATGGGCATCACTCGCCCCTCGAAGCCGTGCCGTCGCTCGCCCTCGGCTCCTGCGCGGTGACGCCGCTGGAGCTCGCGACCACCTACGCCACGCTCGCCGGCGAAGGCCGCCGCCCGCAGCCTGGGGCCTCGAAGCCGTCGTCGGCAACGACGGCGAAGCGCTCGTCGGCGAAGCGCCGCCCGCCGCCGAGCGCGTCCTCGCCGCCGAGCACGCCTACGAAGTCACCACCATGCTCCGCGGCGTCATCGACGGCGGCACCGCCACCAGCGCCCGCCTCTACGGCGTCCGCGGCACCCTCGCCGGCAAGACCGGCACGACCGACGACCGCCGCGACAGCTGGTTCGCCGGCTACTCCTCCGACCGCGCCACCGTCGTCTGGGTCGGCTACGACGACAACCAAGCCACCCGCCTCTCCGGCAGCACCGGCGCCCTCCCCCTCTGGAGCCGCTTCACCGCCCGCGCCGAGCCCCACGACGGCTGGGCCCCCATCGCCGCCCCGGCAGGCTTCGTCACCGTCGAAGTCGACCCCGAGACCGGCCTCCTCGCAACCCCCTACTGCCCCCGTCGCACCCACGTCGAGCTCCCCGACTGGCGAGCTCCCCTGCGCTCCTGCGACGCCCACCTCCCCCAACTCGCCTGGTGGCAAGCCCCCTACGACGCCACCACCGGCCTAGACGTCAGCGAGACCCTCACCGAATACATCGCCCGCTCCTCCCCCCGCGGCGACGCCGGCCGTCTCCACTCCGACGTAACCCGCGTCTCCGGCGAAGGCGCCGACATCCGCATCGGCCGTGGCCCCGGCGGCGAGACGCCCGTCGAGATCCCTCAAGCGCCCCGGCGATTCGCTCCCGCCCGTAGAGCCGCCAGCCGAGCAGCCGCTCGGCTCAGCGCCTCCCGCTCCTCCGGCCAGTGGCGGTCGCTAGCTACTTACGCCGGACAGACAGTGTTCCGTAACGCGAGCGAAGCGACCTCGAGGCCGCTCCCCTCCCCTCCCGCGCGCTCCGGGAATAGCCGCTCACTGCGGCCGTTATAATGGCCACGGTCGCGGGACCGCTCTCCCCACAGCTCGAAGCCGCGCTGGGCCCTCACGAGTGGACGCCGGCGCTCATCAGGACCGCGTCGAAGTCGCGAAGGAGGCGTCACCCTTGCTCCAGCGCTCCCGCCAGCCGCTGCTCCCCGTCCTGCGCACCGTCCTTCTCCTCGCCTTCCTAGTCGCCACCGCCGCCCCTGTCCTCGCTGCCGCCAGCCTCCAGCCCACCCGTGCCGGTCTCGTCCGGCAGTCGCTAGGCGCCCGCGAAGCCGACTACAGCTTCCTCCAAAACGACCAACAAGTTCACGACTTCGTCCGCAAGGGCCTCCTCCTGCCCATGCGCGGCAACGCCGACTACCACATCGACGACGACGTCCGCTTCGCCGCCGCCCGCGCCGAAGTCAAAGTCTTCGTCGAGCGCCTCGCCAAGCAATACCGCGCCTCCTGCGGCGAAAAGCTGGTCGTCACCAGCCTCGTCCGCCCCAAGAGCCGCCAGCCCTGGAACAGCGACCCCCTCTCCGTCCACCCGACGGGAATGGCCGTCGACCTCCGCATCAGCTCCACCTCCTCCTGCCGCCGCTGGCTCGAAGACACCCTCCTCGATCTCGAAGGCAAGGGTCTCGTCGAAGCCGCGCGCGAGCGCGTCATCCCCCACTACCACATCGTCGTCTTCCCGGCCTACGAACGTCACCTCGAGAAGAACGGCATCGAGCTCCCCAAGGCCGGCGGCTTCGTGCTGGCGAGCACTCGCGCTGCTGGGCCGCTCGGGCTCCCCTCACTGCTGCCGACTACGTCGGCGACCGGCGTCGTGCCCGCGGCGTTGACCTCGGTGAGCAACACCGGCACCGCGCCGGCCGTGCAGCGCACGAGCTCGCAATCCAGCTCGACGACGGCGAAGAAACCGGCCACGACGCGGCGCACCAGCACGAGCGCCAGCAAGAGCAAGAGCTCGAGCTCGCGCGCCACGACTCGCCGCTACAAGGTCCGCAGCGGCGACAACCTGTGGACGATCGCGCGCCGGCACGGCGTATCGGTGGCGGCCATCAAGCGAGCCAACAGCCGCGTCGCCTCGCGCATCAAGCCCGGCCAGGTCCTCGCGATCCCTGCGCGTTGATCGCGGCGCGCAGCTGACGGCCCTGCGCTATCGCGCTTAGACTCTCCCGGCACGCATGTTGCCTCCGCGGGCGCCCGGCGGACCGGGCGACCGCTCCGCGACGTCGCGCCTCGCCTCAAGGGCTCGGCGCTCTGGTTGCCTCCGCGGGCGCCTCGCGCCTGTAACGATCGGCGTTCTTGAGCCATGGGCCTCCGCGAGTACAACCAAAAGCGCGACTTCGAGCGCACCCCCGAGCCGAGCGGCCGCGCCGCCAAGAAGCCGAAGCGCGCGCGCGGCCATAGCTTCGTCATCCAGAAACACGCCGCGCGCCGCCTCCACTACGACTTCCGCCTCGAGCACGACGGCGTCCTCAAGAGCTGGGCCGTGCCCAAAGGCCCGTCCCTCGACCCCGCCGACAAGCGTCTCGCCGTCGAAGTCGAAGACCACCCCCTCGACTACGGCGACTTCGAAGGCGTCATCCCCAAGGGCCAGTACGGCGGCGGCTCCGTGCTCCTCTGGGACCGCGGCACCTGGCAACCCAAGGGCGACGCCGACGAAGGGCTACGCCGCGGCAAGCTCGAGTTCGACCTCGACGGCGAGAAGCTCCAAGGCCGCTGGCTCCTCGTGCGCACCGGCAGCGACGGCGGCAAGCCGCAGTGGCTGCTACGCAAGCTCGCCGACGATGCAGCGCAGCCCGGCACGGCAGGCGCCATTGTCGAGGAGCGGCCGGAGAGCGTCGAGACCGGCCGCACCATCGAGGAGATCGGGAAACGTCCGCCGCGCGTCTGGCGCAGCGACCGCGCCGAGAATCCGGCCATCGACCCGTCGAAGCTCCCCAACGCCCGCCGCGGCGCGCTCCCCGACTTCGTGCCGCCGCAGCTCGCCACCCTCGTCGCCGAGCCGCCGCGCGGCGAAGGCTGGGTGCACGAGATCAAGCTCGACGGCTACCGCGCGCTCTGTCGCCTCGAGAAGGGCCGCGCGCGGCTGCTCACCCGCCGCGGCAACGACTGGACCGACACCTTCGGCCGCGTCGCCTCGGCCGCCGCCTTCCTGCCGGCGGAGACGGCGCTCCTCGACGGTGAGGTGGTGTCACTCGGCGCCGACGGCCGCACCGACTTCCAGGCCCTCCAGCAGGCGCTCGGCGACGGGCGCGACGAGCGGCTCTTCTACTTCGCCTTCGACCTGCTCCACCTCGACGGCTGGGACCTGCGGCGCACCCCGCTCCTCGACCGCAAGGGAGCGCTGCGCGCGCTCCTCGCCGCGGCGCCCGCCGAGATGGCCGCGCTGCGCTACTCCGACCACGTCGAAGGCGACGGCGAGCCGTTCCTGCGTCAGGCATGCGCGCATCGCCTCGAAGGCATCATCTGCAAGCGCGCCGACGCCGCCTACAGCGAGAAGCGAACGCGTGACTGGCTGAAGGTCAAGTGCCTCGCCGAGCAGGAGGTGGTGATCGTCGGCTACACCGACCCCCGTTCTGGTTCTCGGGGAACCGGCTCGCGCGAGGGGCTGGGCGCGCTGCTCGTCGGCGTCCACGAGACCGCCAAGGCAGACGGCGAGCTGCGCTACGCCGGCAAGGTGGGGACCGGCTACACCGGCGCCACGCTGCGCGACCTGCTGCGCCGGCTGCGGCCGCTCGAGCAAGAGACGCCGCCGGTCGTCGATCCGCCGCGCGGCTACAAGGCGCGCGGCGTCCACTGGGTGGAGCCGAAGCTGGTGGCCCAGGTGGCGTTCACCGGCTGGACCGAGGAGAACGTGCTGCGCCATCCGTCGTTCAAGGGCCTGCGCGAGGACAAGGAGGCGAGCGAGGTGGTGCGCGAAGTGCCAGAGCCCGCGACCGGCGGCGACGACGGCGACGAGGAGAACGCTACGCCGCCGGCTGCGAAGCGCGCCAAGACGTCCCGCACCAAGGCATCGCGCGCCGCATCAGCGACCGCGACGACGACGCGCAAGGCGAGCCCGAAGAAGACGGGCTCGAAGGCGACCGGCGCGAAGCAGCCCGCCAAGTCGCCGTCCAAGTCGGCGCCGAAGGTGGCGTCGAAATCGTCGCGCAAGACCAGCGTCGAAGTCGCCGGCGTCCGCATCACCAACCCCGACCGCGTCCTCTACCCCGAACAGGGCCTCACCAAGATCGAGCTGGTGCACTACTACGAGCGCGTCGCCGACCGCATGCTGCCTTACCTGCACGCCCGCCCGCTCTCCCTCGTGCGCTGCCCCGGCGGGCGCGACAAGGGGTGCTTCTACCAGAAGCACATCGCCGAGGGCGTGCCGCCCGAGCTCGTCGAGGTGCCAGTCGTCGAGCGCAGCGGCGCCAAGAGCGTCTACGTCGCCGTCGAGTCGCTCCAAGGCTTACTGGTGCTGCCGCAGATGGGCATCCTCGAGATCCACCCGTGGGGCTCGCGGCGACAGCACCTCGAGAAACCCGACGTGCTCATCTTCGACCTCGACCCGGGGCCGGGCGTCGGCTGGCCCGAGACGATCGCCGCCGCCCGCGACCTGCGCGACCTCCTGCACGAGCTCGGTCTCGAGAGCTTCGCCAAGCTCTCCGGCGGCAAGGGCGTCCACGCGGTGGTGCCGATCGTGCCGCAACTCGAGTGGGAGCCGGCGAAGGCGTTCACCCAGGCGGTCGTGCAGTTGCTCGCCAAGCGCGACCCCGACCGCTACGTGACGGTGATGGCGAAGTCGAAGCGGCAGGGAAAGATCTTCCTAGACTATTTGCGCAACGGCTTCGGCAACACCGCCATCGCCCCCTACTCGACGCGCGCCCGTCCCGGCGCGCCGGTGGCGGTGCCCATCCGCTGGGAGGAGCTCACGCCCAAGCTCCTGCCCGACCACTACAACGTGCGCAACCTGTCGCGGCGGCTGGCGACCTTGCGCCGCGACCCGTGGGACGGTTTCTTCACCCTGAAGCAGAAAGTGCCACGCGCGGTGCTGAAGCAACTCGGCGTCGAGTGACGCGAGCACCGGGGCGCGAGCGTCTACGCTTGCGCCGAGACCGTCAGCAACTGCTCGAGCATCTCCAGCCGCACCGGCTTGAGCAGGTGATGGTCGAAGCCGGCCTCGCGGGCGCGCACGCGGTCGCGCTCCTGGCCGTAGCCGGTGAGCGCCACCAGCAGCATCTGCCGCTCCGGGTGCTCCTCGCGCAGCCGGCGGGCCACCTCGAAGCCGTCGAGGCGCGGCAGGCCGATGTCGAGCAGCACGACGTCGGGCTCGACCTCGCGCGCGCGGTCGATGGCGCCCTGGCCGTCGTAAGCCGTGGACACCTGGTGACCTTTCAAGGTGAGGAGCATCGCCAGCCCTTCGGCGGCGTCGAGGTTGTCGTCCACCACCAGCACGCGCTTCCGCGGAGACGCCGCGCCCCTCTCGGGGGATTGGGACTCGGCGGGCAGCGACTCGGGCGAGGGGCTGGATGAGGAGGTCGGTAGTTCGGGCATCGGTCGCGGGCGGCTGCAAGAAGAACGCCACTGGCACTTGAATTGCCACCGGACCGCATCGAGCGCCGCCGTCGGCGCCAAACACTCAGGATGGCCGCCGCCCCCGCCCTCTCCGCTCTCCCGTCGGTCGACGATCCGGTAGCCGCCGCCATCGCCGCCGGCCTGCGCTACGTGAGCGACGACGGCTCCGGCCTCCGCCGCCGCCGCGCCGGCAAGGGCTTCAGCTACCGCGACGCGCAGGGGCAAACGATCCGCGACCGGGAGGAGTTGCAGCGAATCCGCTCGCTGGCGATCCCACCGGCGTGGACGGACGTCTGGATCTGCCCGACGCCGCGCGGCCACATCCAGGCCACCGGCCGCGACGCCCGCGGGCGCAAGCAGTACCGCTATCACCCTCGTTGGCGCGAGGTGCGCGACGCCACCAAGTTCAGCCGCATGATCGAGTTCGGCGAAGCGCTGCCGGCGCTACGCCGGCGCCTGCGGCGCGACCTCCTGCGCGACGGCATGCCGCGCGAGAAGGTCCTCGCCACCGTCCTGCGTCTGCTCGAGACGACCTGCATCCGCATCGGCAATGACGAGTACATGAAGCAGAACGGCACCTTCGGCCTCACCACCCTGCGCAACCGCCACGTGGCGGTGCGCGGCGAGCGGCTCTTCTTCCGCCTGCGCGCCAAGGGCGGCAAGGTGCAGGAGGCGAAGCTCAGCGACCGCAGCCTCGCCAAGGCCGTCCGCGAGTGCCAGGAGCTGCCCGGCTACGAGCTCTTCCAGTTCCGCGGCGAGGACGGCGAGCCGCAGCCGATCGACTCCGCCGACGTCAACGAGTACTTGCGCGAGGTGACCGGCAGCAGCTTCACCGCCAAGGACTTCCGCACCTGGATGGGCAGCGTGCACGCCCTCGCCCGCCTGCGCGAAGTCTGCCGCACCGACCTCAAGGCGACGAAGACCGAGCTCCTCGGCGTCATCGACTACGTCGCCGAGCAGCTCGGCAACACCCGCACCGTCTGCCGTAAGTTCTACGTTCACCCCGGCCTGCAGCAGGAGTACCTGGAAGGGCGCCTGACGGCCCGGCTGGCGCGCGTCGACGGCCGCCGCCCGACGGCGGGCCTGTCGGCGGACGAGACCGTCCTGCTGGCGCTCCTGCGCTCGCTCACCAGGCAACGAGCTGCGGCATGATCCTCGTCGACGATCCGTCCCGTGGCACCCCTCTTGCGTTTGCTTTGCTCGGGAACGACCGCATGACGACGGAGACCCGCCCTTCGCTCCTCGTCGTCGACGATGACGACACCCGGGAAGCGCTCGCCGAGCTGCTGCGCAGCGAGGGCTACGCTGTCGCTACGGCTCGCGACGGCGCGCAGGCGCTCGACCGCGTCGAAGCGCACCTGCCCGACCTCGTGCTGCTCGACATCGTCATGCCGAAGACGACCGGCATGGAGCTGCTCGGCTCGCTGCGCCAGCGCTACTCCCCCGCCGAGCTGCCGGTGATCATGATGAGCGCCAAGGACCAGAGCACCGACGTGGTGGCGGCGCTCGGGCAGGGCGCCAACGACTACATCACCAAGCCGCTCGACCTGCCGATCGTGCTGGCGCGCGTACGCGCGCAGCTGCGTACCAAGGAGGCCTCGGCGCCGCGCCTGGAGCGCCTCGACCGCACCGCCACCGAGCGCATCGCCCCCGGAACGCTCCTCGACGGCCGCTACTTGCTGGAGGAAAAGCTGGGCACCGGCACCTTCGGCGTCGTCTTCCGCGCCCGCGACGAGCAGAAGCACACGGCCGTGGCGGTCAAGGTGCTGAAGAGCACCCTCGGCGACTCGCTCGAGGCGCTCGAGCGGCTGCGCCGCGAGTCGCGCGCCGCCCGCGAGTTGCGCCACCCCAACGCCGTCGAGGTGCACGAGCTGCGGGTGACGGCAGACTCGGTGGCGTTCCTGGTCATGGAGTACCTCGAAGGGCACGGCCTCGACGTCGAGCTGCGCGAGCACCGCATCTTGCCGCCGCAGCGCGCCGCCGAGGTGCTGCTGCCGGTCTGCGAGGTGCTCGCCGCCGCCCACGCCCGCGAGATGGTGCACCGCGACGTCAAGCCCGCCAACGTCTTCCTGCAGGAGACGCCGCAGGGCGAGCGCGTCAAGGTGCTCGACTTCGGCCTCGCCAAGCCGCTCGCCGCTTCGGCGCTGGAGCGGAGCATCACGCTCGAAGGGTCGATCCTCGGCTCGCCGGCCTACATGGCTCCCGAGCGGCTGCGCAACCAGCCGTACGACGGCCGCGCCGACGTCTACAGCCTGGGCGTCATGTTGTACGAGATGTTGACCGGCCGGCTGCCGTTCGTGTCGGCGGACGGCGATCCGTTGGCGGTGGTGACCATGCACCTCACCGAGGAGCCGCGGCCACCCCGCGCGCTGCGGCCCGACCTGCCGGAGGCCGTCGAGGCGGTGGTGCTGTCGGCGCTTGCCAAGGACCCGCAACTGCGGCCGCAGGCGTCGGTGATGGGGAGAAGGCTGGCCGCGGCGCTCGAGCTCGAGCTGCCGACCGGGCTGATGCCGGATTATCTGAGCACGCTCAAGTTCGGCGCCTTGTGAGCGCGGTCGTCAGCTCGGGTAGATGACGACGCGGCGGAAGGGCTCGCGCCCCTTGCTCTCCGACACCAGTCCGGCGCGCTCGATGAATTCGTGCTGGAGGCGCCGCACGTAGGACTCCTGCGGCGACAGCTCGACGGGACGCCCCACCTCGAGCACCGAGTCGACCGCGTCCTCGACCTCCTGCAGCGCCACCTCGCTTCCCTCGGGGAAGTCGGCGAGGCCGAACTCCTTGCGCAGGAACGCCTCCATCTGCTTCACCGTGTTGCTGCGCACCACCTCGAGCCGCACGCCGCGCTCCTGCGCGTCGCGGATGCGCTGCGGCTGGCGGCGCTCCTGCGCCTTGACGGTGAGCACGAGGTCGGCTTCGTTGAGGTGATTGACCAGCCGCGCCGGCACGCCGAGGTCGCGGATGGCGCGCTCGAGCTTCCCGCGTGAGACCGCGAACGGGAACATTCGCGTCTGCCGCTGCACTGGTTGCGTCCCGAGGCGTGGAGGAGCGGATGCGCCGTCCACGGCATCCACGGGATGCGGCATCGATCGATCAGGCGGCGGCGGCGCCGGTACGCTGCCCGCCTCCTCGATCTCCATCCCTTCCGCCGTGCGCACGCGCACCTCGGGGCGCGGCTTGGTGCCGCGCAGGAAGCGGTCGACGACGTCGGCGACGCGATGGTGCACCGCCAAACGATCCTTGTCCTGGATCTCGATGAGGACGTCGAAGGTGGGCGGCGCCTTGCGTTCGAGCACGGTCTTTTGCGTGCCGCGGCGGCGCGCTTCCTCGTCGGAGAGCGTGACGGCGTGGATGCCGCCGACGAGGTCGGCGAGGGTCGGGTTGAGCAGCAGGTTGTCGAGGCTGTTGCCGTGCGCGGTGGCGACGAGCTGCACGCCGCGCTCGGCGATGGTGCGTGCGGCGAGGGCCTCGGCGTGGGTGCCGATCTCGTCGATGACGATGACCTGCGGCATGTGGTTCTCGACCGCCTCGATCATCACCGCGTGCTGCTCTTCGGGCGTCGGCACTTGCATGCGGCGGGCGCGGCCGATGCCGGGGTGAGGGACGTCGCCGTCGCCGGCGATCTCGTTGGAGGTGTCGACGACGACGACGCGCTTGCCGAGGTCGTCGGCGAGCACGCGGGCGGCTTCGCGCAGGAGCGTGGTCTTGCCGACGCCGGGGCGGCCGAGGAGGAGGATCGAGCGGCCACCCTCGATGACGTCGCGAATGACCTCGACGGTGCCGATGACGGCGCGGCCGACGCGGCAGGTCAAGCCGACGATGTCGCCTTGGCGATTGCGCAGCGCCGAGATGCGATGGAGCGTGCGTTCGATGCCGGCGCGGTTGTCTTTGCCGAAGCGGCCGACGCCGCCGACGACGTGCTGGAGGTCGTCGTGCGCTACGGGCTCCTTGGAGAGCTCTTCGGCGCGGCCCAGGTAGCGCGCTTCGGGGACGCGCCCGAGGTCCATGACGATCTCGAGCAACTCCTCGCGCCGGTCGGCGGCCTCGAAACCGCTGCGCAGCCGCGGCGGCAGCACGCGAAGGAGAAGGTCGAGGTCGTCGGTGAGGATCCGCTCGGCGGGCATCGCTGGCGTTCGGTCGCTCGTGCAGGAAGCGTACCGCAGGGCTTGGTCGGTCAGTCGGAGTCGGAGGCGGAGGCGGAGAGCGTTGGTGGCTACGGAGCGGTGGTGGCTTTCCGGCCGGCGGGTGGCGGCGGGGCCGGGGGCCGCCGCGGCCGGGCACGCGGCGCGCTCTGCTGTTACTTAAGAGGTTGGCGCGCCGCTCGGTCGGAGCACGCCGCGTACAGTCGCTGCCCCTCACCTGACCGACGAAGCGCGCTCCTCCAGGCCCGGCCACGGCGGCCCCCGGCCCCGCTCGTACCCGCCTCCATTCGTGGCCACGGAGCTTCATAGCGCAAGCTCGAGTGCTGCCGTGAAGGTCGGACCACTTTGCCTTGCGGCGAGCGATCGCTACCGCCGGTTGTCTGTCGTGCCGCTCACTCACCGGGATGCGCACCGCCGTACCGCCTGTAAATACTCGCGGCACAGTGAGTGGTCGCCGGATGAAGAGTGGCGTAGGTGTCGTCCGAAGATTGCCGCCGTTCGACGCAAGGTCTCGGCCGTCTTTCGTCACGAGGCTGTACCTACTCCGTCATCGCGAGGCCGCGTAGCGGCCGTGGCGATCTCGATCATCGAGATTGCTTCGTCGCTCCGCTCCTCCGCAATGACGATTGAAAGTTGATGCTCTTTCGAATGCACGATCTCTGTCTGGGTTCCGGCGCCCACCAGCGTGCCGCGAGTAGTTGCGGACGAAGGGCGGTGCGCATCCCGGTAATGAGCGGCACGACAGACTGCCGGCCGTAGCGACCGCTTCGCCGCAAGGCAAAGTGGTGCAGGCTTCACGGCGACGGTCGAGCTCGCCACCAGGTCGCTCGACCATCACCGATGAAGGCGTTCGCGGCTGCGGGGCTCGGGGGCGCTGCGGCGTGGGCCTCCGACGGGCGCACTCGTCGGGTGGAGGTTAGGCAGCGGATGTTGCTCGCGCCCGTCGGCGAGCGCGCCATCCTCGCCTGCATCCCTCAAGTGGCGCGCGTGCCCACGACGCAGCGCCCCCGAGACCCGCAGCGAACGCCGGCCGGAAAGCCGCAGAACGCTCGACCATCACCATTGCCGAATTCGGAATCCGGGCATCGCGAACAGCGTCAGCGATCCATGCACCGCTGCCACTCGCCCCACGCCTTCTTTCGGGTCGCCGAGGATGGAGCGGAGGTCGAAGCGAGGGTGCCATTTGGAGACGCAACGTTCGCAGCGGTCGTAGGTCGCTGCGGCTTTTTGCGGCGCTTCGCCGAGGTTGCCGATGCGGAACTCGTGATCCAGGCAGGCCGTCGTCGCGCGGCGCATCATGGCCTGGAGCAGCGTTTCGTCGATCGCCCAAACTCTCGCCGTACCGTCGGAGCCGGCGGCGACGATGCGGCGGCCGTCGGGGCTGAAGGCGGCGTCGCGCATGTCGCCCTGTCCGCGCAGGACGACGAGCTGACCGGAGCCGTCGGCTCCCCACAACCGCACCGTGCCGTCGGCGGAGGCGGTGACGATCCGCCGGCCGTCGGGGCTGAAGGCGGCGCTTCGCACCGGCTTGCGGTGGCCGCGGAGGACGACCGGCTCGCCCGAGCCGTCGGCTGCCCACACGCGGGCGGTCCAGTCGGCGGAGGCGGTGACGACGCGCCTGCCGTTCGGGCTGAAGACGGCGCTCTCCACGGCATCCGTGTGGCCGCGAAGCACCACTGGCTTACCCGAGCCGTCGGCCGCCCACATGCGGGCCGTCTTGTCGGCGGAGGCGGTGATGATGCGGCGGCCGTCCGGGCTGAAGGCGACGCTCTCCACCGGACCCTCGTGGCCGCGCAGCACCATGGGTTCGGCTACGCCATCCGCCGGCCACACTCGCGCGGTGCCGTCGGTCGAGCCGGTGACGACGCGTTCGCCGTCGGGGCTGAATGCTCCGTCGCCCACCGACTCCTCGTGTCCGCGCAACACGACCGGCTCGCGAGAGCCGTCGACCGTCCACACTCGCGCCGTCTCGTCGAGGGAGACGGTGAGGACGCGGTCACCCGCTGGGCTGAAGGCGACGTCCCATAGCCACTTCGAGTGGCCCTGGAGGACTGTTGGCGTGCCGCTCCCATCGGCGGCCCACACGCGCGCAACGCTCCGGCTCGCCGTCACGACGCGCTTGCCGTCGGGACTGAAGGCGGCACGGGTGACCTCCCCCTCATGGCCGCGCAGGACGATGGCCTCACCCGAGCCGTCTGCTGCCCAGATGCGAGCGGTGCCGTCGTCGGAGGCGGTAAGGACGCGCTTGCCGTCACGACTGAAGGCGGCGCTGTTCACCGCCCACTGGTGCCCGCGCAGGACGACCGGATCGGCGAAGCCCTCGAGCGGCCACACTCGCAGCGTCGCATCGTCGGCAGCGCTGACGACACGCCGGCCATCGCGGCTGAGGGCGAAGCTCGTCAGCAACCCGTCGTGGCCACGCAGGACCAACGGCTCGCCCAGACCATCCGGCTGCCACACTCGCACCGTACGGCCGCTGGCGGTAATGATCCGCTGGCCGTCGGGGGTGAAGGCGGCGCTGAAGATGTCTTCCACGTGGCCGCGCAGGACGACGGGCTCCCCCAGGCCGTCGGCCCTCCAGACGTGCGCCGTCTTGTCGTCGGAGCGCGTGACGATGCGCTTGCTGTCAAGACTGAAGCGGGCATCCAGCACGACGCCGTGATGGCGCAGGATCACGGGCTCGCCGGAGCCATCGGCCGCCCACACGCGCGCCGTACCGTCGTCGCCAGCAGTCGCGACACGCTGGCCATCGCGGCTGAAGCTGACGCCCCGCACCGGCCCCTCGTGACCGCGTAGCACGACGGGCTCACCTGAACCGTCGGCTTGCCACACTCGCGCCGTGGCGTCGCCCGAGGCGGTGGCGATCCGGCTACCGTCAGGGCTCCAGACGGCGACGTTCAAGGCATCGCCGTGACCGCTCAAAATCACCGGCTCGCCGGAACCATCGGCCGCCCACACCCGCGCGTTGTTCCCATCGTCGACAGTGACCAGGCGTGCGCCGTCAGGGCTGAAAGCGGCGCTCGTCACCTCGCTTTCGTCGCCGCGCAGAACTACGGGCTCACCAGCGCCATCGGCCGCCCACACTCGCGCCGTCCCGTCCGCCGACGTGGTGACCACGCGCGTGCCGTCTGGGCTGAAAGCAGCGCTGAGGACTCTGCCGTTGTGGCCGCGCAAGACGATGGGCTCGCGTCGACCATCGATTGGCGAAATCCATACGGTGTTGTCTGCCGAGAGGGAGACCACCCGCGTGCCGTCGGGATCGAACGCAATGCCGTATCCCCCGTCGGGGAGGCCGCGCAGAATGGTGCTCGACAGTCCCGATTCCAGAGCTTCTCGCAGTCCCGACTGCGCGTGCCCGATCTCCTCGGGTTTGGCGACTTCCAGCAGGACCAGGGCGCCGCGGGTCGGGTCCCTATCCATCCATTCCCTGGCGACGACGACGCGAGCGGTGTCCTGCGCCTTCTCCGTCGCCTCGACCGCGACGCTGCGCTGCCACCACGCCACGGCAGCGACCGTCGCGACCACCACTGCCGCGACGGCCATCCCAATCCGCAGAGCCCGCCGTGCCAGCGCGCGACGCGAACGCTCGGCTCGGCTCGCCTCGACGAGCCGAGCCTCGTCGGCGTTCCAGGCGCGCATGCCGTTGGCGCCGGCTTCGACGAACGAGAGGTCCACTTCGTCGAAAGGCGTCCCTTGCTTACCGTCGCTCCAATCCACGGCGCGCTGGGCGAGGAGGCGCGTGGCACGTTGGCCAGGCAACATGGACGCCTCGAAGCGACGCCGCACCAGCGGCGCGAGGGTGTCGTGGGCGAGGCGAGTCGTGCCCAGGTCCGCCGGGTCGTTCCCCACCGGCGCCAGCTCGCCTTCCTGGACGTGGACCGTGCCGACGAGGAGATAAAGGTCCTTGCACTGACCCAGCAAGGCGACCACGTCCGGCCGGCCGCCGTACCGCGCCACCACCTCGACGGCCTGCCGCGTCTCCGCCGTGCCGAGCGGCGTCGTGTGGTGGGCGAGGAGGTCGAGCGCCAGGCCCGAGCTCACCGTGTCGCGGCGCCACGTGGCGAGCTCCGCGAGCTGCTGCTCGAGGAAGTCGTCGAGCAGGATCCCCTTCCGCTTCATCTCGCGGTACAGCTCGATCGTGAAGCGCGGCGCGTCGGTTCCCTGGCTCGCCTCGGCCCACATCTTGGAGAGCAGGATCTGCAGCGTCGGGGCGACCGACGAGCGGGCGTCAATGGCGAGATCGGCGGCGATCTCCTCCGCCAGCCCGGGCTCGATCTCCAGCTTGTACCGCCGGCGCAGCCGCTCGGTGCTCGCCGGACCTTCGACCACTTCGACGATCCCCTCGCGGTCGAGGTGGCGGAGCTCGACGCGATCCCGAGGCAGCCTCTCGGCGTCGAGCACGCGCAGCACTTCTGCCAGCCACTCCTTGCGGAAGCCGAGGAGGAGCTTCCCCTGCGGACGATCCCGCGCGCCGAAGATCGAGCGCAGCGCGGCGACCACTTCCTGGGCTTCTTGCCCGCCGGGAAGCGGCCGGGTCCAGGCCTCCTCGGCCTGGTCGAGGATCACCACCAGCGGCTTGCCTGCCGCCGCTTCGCGCTGGCGCCAAGCGTCGCCGAGATCGCTCGCGACATCGTCGCTCGTGCTCTCCGCCGCGCCGAGCGCCCGCGCCAGCGTGCCGCCGAGGCCGAGGCTGCCGTCGCGTCGCGTGTAGATCACGTCACGCGTCGCCTCCAGCCGCGGCGCCAGGCCGGCGGCGAGCAGCGACGACTTGCCGGCTCCGGTCTCGCCGAAGAGCAGGACGATGGGCGGCGCGTCGATGGCGGTGAGGGTCTCGTAGAGGTCGCGGATGGCGCGGCCGCGGCCGAAGAACACCGCGGCGTCCTCGCGCGTGAACCAGTCGAGGTGCTTGAACGGCGACGCCGGCAGCTCCATCGCGGGCGGGGACGGAAGGCCGTAGAGGTGATCGCGCGCCGCCAGCGCCAGGCTCCATTTCGAGGCGTGCTCCTCGGCGCCCGGCCGCACGTAGACGTCCCACGGCCAGCGCTCCTCGCCCACCGCCTCGGCGACGGTGGAGCGATAGGTGCTCTTCGACTCGCTTCCCCAGCGCGTACGCACCGCCGCCTGCGCTTCCGCGTAGGCGGTGCGTAGCGGCATGCCGGAGGCGAGGCTGCGATAGAAGCGCGCCGCGAGCTCGGTGGCCACCGCGTCGTCGATGGCTTGCGAGGTGGCGACGACGGCAGGCACTCCGGCGTCGAGGAGCGCCTGCACCTGCCCCGCCGAGGAGCAGCCGTTGAGGAAGACGAGAGCGAGGCCGCGCTGCTCGCCGAGGAAGGCGGCGAGCCCGCCGGCGTGCGCGAGCTCGGTGCCGCCCGTCGGCGTCTCGAGCACGAGCTCGGCGGGGCCGGCGTGGCCGCCGTAGTGGAACACCGCGACGCGGTCGCGATAACGCGGGTCCTGCAGCACGTCGAACACGTCGTCGACGGTGGCGTTGTTGCGCTCCACCACCTCGCAGTGGCCCGCCTCCACCGCCGGCGCGATGGCGTCGCGGATGCGCCGCTGCTCCTTGGGGAGGTTGCGCAGGTAGCGCGCCCTGTCTTCGCGGTCGTTGGCGAAGGCAAGGAAGATGACGGCCGGGCGCGGGTTGCGGCTCACGTCGGCATCGGCGGCATGCGAGTTGTCCTTGGGCGGACGCAGAGTACGCGATTCCCCGCTCGCGAGAAAAGTCGCACCTTGGCTGGCGCGGCCAGCGCGCGGGAGGGCCACGGGCGGGAGCGCGCTACGCCGGCAGCGCCATCACCGCGGCGCGCGTCTCTGCCGCATCTGCGAACCGGCGGGCGCGGTCCTTCTCCAGCAGCCGCGCCAGGAACTGCTGCCATTCGACAGGCAGGTCGGGGCGCAGCTGCCGAATGTCCGGCGGCGCGTCGCGGAGCTGCGCCAGCGCGATGGCGCTCGGCGTCTTGCCGACGAACGGCTCGCGGCCGGAGAGCATCACGTAGGTGAGAACGCCGAGCGCGTAGAGGTCGGAGCGGCCGTCGAGCTCTTCGCCCTGGATCTGCTCGGGCGACATGTACTTCGGCGAGCCGAGGACCTCGCCGGTGTGGGTGAGGTTGTTGTCGGGACCTTCCTGGCGGGCGATGCCGAAGTCGAGGATCTTGGCGCGGCCGGCGGTGAGGAACACGTTCGAAGGCTTCAAGTCGCGGTGGATGATGCGCAGCTGGTGCGCCTCCTCGAGACCGGCGAGCAGCTGAGCGAGCAGCTCGCGCACGCGGGCGAGCGGCAGCGGGCCGGTCTCGCGCAGCTCGTGGTCGAGCGTGCGCCCTTCGAGGTACTCCATGGTGACGAAGAGGCCGCCGGCGAAGCGGCCGATGTCGTAGACGCGCACCACGTGCGGATGCGTGATGCGGCGGCAGATCTGCACCTCGCGCAACAGCCGCTCCTGATCGGTGGACTCGAAGGCGCTCGAGCGCAAGGTCTTGAGCGCGATGACGCCGCCGAGCTCCTTGTCCTCGGCCTTGTAGACGCGGCCCATGCCGCCGCGGCCGAGCTCGCCGAGCAGGTGGTAGCGGCCGGCGAGCACCATCCCCGGCCGCAGCTCGGGCGTCGGCGTGCCGCCGGTCGGCGTCGGCGTGTCGATGCGTGCGCCGCCGCCGGTCTCGAGCCGGCTGGTGATCAGGCCGGTCGAGCTCGCGCCGCTCTCGCGGCCGGCGCGTTCGCGCACGGCGGCGAGGCGGCGGGTGGCGTCGCGATGGTCGCGGCGCATCGCCACCACCCGCTGGTACGCCTGCGCCGCTTCCTGCAGCCGTCCCTCCCCTTCGAGCGCGCGCCCTTCCCAGTAGTACCTCTCGACCGCCACGGCGCCGGTGACGGTGGGGTCCTGGGGCAGCATCTGCAACCAATGGAGCGCGCCCCCGAAGTTACCCTCCTCGACGAGTAGCGGGACGAGCAACAGTGTGCCGCGCTCGAAGTCGGGGTTGTCGGCCTTGATCTGTTGCAGCATCCCTTGCAGCGCATCGACGGCCGCCGTCCGATCTTTCGCCGCGAGGAAACACTTCGCGGCACGCAACGGCCGGCCAGCAGCGAGATAGCAGCGCGCAGCGGCCGCCTCGTCGGGTACCTTCATGTACGAGTCGGCGGCGGTGTCGTACCGGCGCGCCGCCTCGAAGCAACGGGCGGCGTCGCCCCACCGCTCACCGCGCGAGTAGGCGTCGCCGGCGCGCTCCATCTCGCCGGCGGCTTCCCACAGCGGCCCCGCCTGCTCGTGCTCGCCGGCGGCCTCCCAGCACTCGGCAGCGTCGGCGCCCTGCCCCGCCTCGGCGAACAGCGCCGCCGCCTCGGCGTAGCGCTGGCACTGGCGGAAGATCGTCGCCCGCTCCTCGGCCGGCAGGCTCGTGGCGCGGTCGAGCATCGGCAGTGCCCGCTCCGGCTGGCCGGCGGCGACCCAGCTGCGCACGGCGCGCTCGACCTCGCCGCTCTTCTCCAGCAGCTCGGCGGCGCGCGAGGTCGCGCCCTGCACGAGCAGCAGGTCGGCGGCTTCGGCGGAGCGGCCGAGCCGCGCCAGCAGCGCCGCGCGCTGCACCTCGACCTGGCGTTGGCGCTCCTTCAGCCTGTCGTCAGCGCTGACGCGGATCTTGCCCGACAGCGAGCGCGACTCGCGCTCCAGCACGCGCATCGCTTCGTCGAGCTCGCCGCCTTTCTCGAAGGCGACGGCGGCGCGGTCGAGGGCGCCGGCGCGCTCGAAGAAGCGCGCCGCCCGTTCGTGCTGCTTGAGCGCCAGGCTCGACTCCGCCGCCTGCGCGTACGCCTTGGCACTCTCGAAGTGCGGGATCGCCGCCTTGTGGTCGCCGTCCTGTGCCAGCAGCTCGCCAGCGTGCAGGTGGTCGCCGGCCTCGACGTACATCTCGAGCGCGGCGGCGCGGTTGCCGAGCTCGAGCTGCACGCGCGCTGCCTGGTCGAACCGCTTTGCCCGCCGGTACATCGCGGCGGCGCGGCCGAGGTGGCCCTGCTGGTAGTAGAGGTCGCCCGCACGCAGCGGGTCGCCAGCGAGGAGAGCCAGCAAGGGGGAGCGGGGTGCCATCGCGAGCGGCGGAAAGTTTATACCTCGCCTCCGAGGCGTCATGGTGAAGCGGCACGCAGCCGGAAGCCGCGCGAATCACAGTTACAGAAACGGATCGCCGCCGGCAAAGGGGACACGCCGTGCCTGTCGAGTCACGGTTCGCGGCCCCGCGCGTTTGCCGTGGCAGCCGCGTGTCGGTCTTATGGAACCGCGCGGTTGCGACCGGCGGCCTTGGCCTCGTAGAGCCGCTGGTCGGCGAGCGCGAGCAGCGAATCCGGCGTCGCGTCCTCCGGCAGCTCGGAGAGCGATGCCACGCCGGCCGAGGTGGTGACGGTGATCCGGCTGCCGTTCTCCATCGCCACCGGATGGTTGGCGAGCGCCTCGAGCAGCCGCCGCGCGGCGCGGCAGGCGGCGTCGAGGTCGGTGCTGGGCAGCAGCAGCAGGAACTCCTCGCCGCCATAGCGGCCGATGATGTCGGCGGTGCGCGCGTGGAGTCGCAGCACGTCGGCAACGGCAGCGAGCACGGCATCGCCGGCGAGGTGGCCGTAGGTGTCGTTGACCGACTTGAAGTGATCGAGGTCGGCGAGCAGCACCGACAGCGAGCCGCCGTAGCGGCGGGCGCGCTCCCACTCCTCGCCCAACCGCTGGTGGATGGTGCGCCGGTTGAGCAGGTGCGTCAGGCCGTCGATCATCGACAGCTCGCGCAGCCGCTGCGCCAGCCGCGCGTTGTCGAGCACCAGGCCGAGGGGCCCCGCGAGCTCGCGCAGCAGCAGACCTTCGCGCGAGTCGTCGCCGAAGACGCGCTTGGGCAGCACCGCCAGCACGGCGTGGGCGCCGCGCATCGGCAGCGGATGCAACTGCAACCGGTCGAGGTCCTCCTGCGCCGCCGCCGGCAGCTCGGCGGCGTGCAGCACGATCTCGCGCGGCGCGTCGATCGCCACCTGGAGGCGCTCGAAGAGCACGCCGACGAGCCCCTCGCGCACGCCGTCGGGGAGCGGCTCGCAGGCCTTGACGTGCACCGCCACCGACTCGTCGGGCTCGTGGAGGGCCACCGCCAACAGCACGACGTCGATGAACTCGGCGACGGTCCCCATCAGCGCCTGGGCGGCGTCGCGGACCCCCTCCGCCTGCATGCCGCGCTCGAGGATGCGGTTCATCAGCACCGCTTCGAGCAGGCGGGCGTCGAGGTGGCTCGCCACCCGCGCCACCACCTCGAGCGGCGACTGCGGCGGCGCCACCGCCATCCGCTGCCGATCGGCGGTGGCTTGGAGAAGCTCGTCGACGGCGGGAAGGAGCCCGGTCGTCAGGTTGTCTTTGATCAGGTAAGCGTCGGCACCCGTCTCGAGCCCCCAGAAACGCGACGAAGCCTCGCCGTGCGAGGTGAGGATGAGCAGCGGGATGTCGGCTGTCGCCGGGTCGCTCTTGAGCAGGCGCGCCAGCTGGTACCCGTTCATCACCGGCATCTCGAGGTCGGTGACCACCGCGTCCGGATGCTCGCGAAACGCCATCACCGCCCCCTCGGCGCCATCTCCGGCGGTGAGCACCGCGAACCCCTGCCGCTGCAGCATGCGCTGGATGAGCGACCGCGACAGCGCACTGTCGTCGACGACGAGAATTCGGCGGCTCAAGCTTGTCGAGCGAGCTCCGCGCGCAGCATATCGGAGAGCATCAAGGAGATACGCGGCGACTAGGATGAAGCCGTGTCACCAACGGCTGGAAACGCACCTGCAGCAACCTGCCGATGACGCGTCTCGCTCCTCCGGCCGCTGTCGTCCCCGCCGCCGGCGCCTCGACGCGCATGGGCAAGCCGAAGCTGCTGCTGCCGTGGGGCGAGACGACGGTGCTGGAATCGACGATCGCAGCGCTGCGGGAGGGCGGTGCGGAAACCGTGATCGTCGTCCTCGCCGCTGATGGGCCGTTGAGGGACTGGACGCCGCCGCCCGGAGTGCGGTGCACCGTGAACGCCGCTCCGTCACAAGGCATGCTGTCGAGCGTGCTCGCCGGCTTGTCAGCGCTCGGCACTCCCGACCCGCTCCTCGTCTGCCCCGCCGACCTGCCGGCGTTGCGCGCGTCCACCGTGGCCGCACTCCTCGCCGCCTACCGTCGCAAAGGCGGCATCGTCGTTCCGCGGCACGGCCGCCGCCGCGGCCACCCTCTGCTCATCGCACCCAGCTGGCAAGCGCGCATCCCCGAGCTCGCCGCCCACGAAGGCGGCCTGCGCCGCATCCTCGAGCTCGCCGCCGGCGCCGTGCACGAGCTGCCGGTCGACGACCCGGGCAGCATCCGCGACGTCGACACACCCGAGGATTACGCCACGCTACGACCGTAGGGTGCGCTCTGCGCACCATCCGCATCGGTGCGCAAAGCGCACCCTATCCGGCGAGCAGCCGCAGATGCGTCCCGACGCGATCCGCCATCTCCAAACAGGCGCCGAGGTCGGGGTGGCGCACGATCAAGTAGCCGTCGGAGATCAGCGTCGCTTTCCAGTTGCGCCGCGGTGCGCCGAGCGGCAACAGGTTGACGTTGACGATCCAGTCGCCGTAGTGCTCGAGCAGCGACTCGAGGCCTTCGATGTGCTTGATGCGGCCCTGGCCCTGCGCGCGCTTGAAGATGACGGCGGAGTTGAACTTGCGCTCGAGCGGCTGCGACCAGCGGCCGTGGACGACCGCCTCGGCCCAGCCGCGGAAGACGTCGATGTCGCAGCCGTAGTTCATCAGCTCGGTCGAGCGCGCGCCCGGCGGCCGCGCCGCGATCTCGCCGAAGACGGCTTCGCCGTCGGGCTTCCGGAACCACTCCATGTGGGTGAAGCCGGTGCGGAAGCCGAGCGCCTTGAGCACCTGCAGGCCGAGCTTGATGCCGCCTTGCAGGTCGGGATGGTCGACGTCGCGCAAGGTCACCGTCTGCGGGCTGATCCACTCGACCGAGCGGCCGACGATCGGCTTGGGGCGGTACCAGGCGACGTTGTAGTAGAGGATGCGGCCGTCGGCGCAGATGGTGTCGAAGGTGTACTCCTCGCCCTCGATCCACTCCTCCACCGACACCTCGGGCACGTGCCGCGTTGCCTGCAGCACGCCTTCGAGCTCGCCGGGGTCCGAGACCTTGTGCGTGTCGGCGGAGCCGGCGCCGGCGATCGGCTTGACGCACACCGGGTAGCCGACGCGCTCGGCCGCTTCGCGGACGCCGTCCGCGGTCTTGGCGCGGAAGTGGCGCGGCGTGCGCAGGCCGGCGGCGTCGAGCACTTCCTTCATGCGGCCCTTGTCGCGGAAGGGGATCGTCTCGGCCTCGCTCATCCCCTCGGCGCCGAGCGCCTCGCGCAGCTGGGCGGCGAGGATCATCCCCGGCTCCCACAGGCACTCGACGCGGTCGAAGCCGCGCGGGCCGCGCCAGCGGCGCAGGTCGTCGAGCACGCCGCGGGCGTCCCAGAGGTCGCGCACCTGCAGGTAGCCGGCGAGCGCATGGCGCACCACGTCGGGCAGTGCGCCGGCCGGCTGGTCGCCGAGGCCCCACACGCGCGCGCCGACCTCGGCAAGGCCGCGCGTGAAGTAAGGCATCTCCGCCGGGTAGCCCGGCGAGAACATGAGTACGTCTTTGCTCACGCGACCTCCACGCGGACCGCCGTGATCAATCGCTTCAACGCCTCGACCACCACCCGCGTCTCCGGGTGGCGGATGATGACGTTCCCTTCCCCCTCGTAGCTCGACGAGCGCGGCTGCCCCTTCTTGGGCAGGTTGGACTCGACGACGAGGTGGCCCATCTCCTTCTGCGCCTTCTCGAGCCCGTGCACGGCGACGACGCGGCCCGCGCCCTGGCCGCGCAGGAACGCCGCGCCCGCCGCGTACTTGCGCGCGGGCGGAGTGAAGGTCTCGAACACCATGAGCCGGGCCCAGGAGTCGTAGAAGTCGAAGTCGTGGGCGTAGCACATGAGGCGCGTGATCTGCGCCCCCGGCGGCCGCGCGCCGACCTCGGAGATCGCCACCGAGCCGTCGTTCCTGCGGAACCACTCCATGTGCGAGAAGCCGGTGTCCATCCCCAGCGCGTCGAGGCTGGCGAAGGCGGCGTTGCGGATGTCGTCGTAGCGCGAATCGTCGACCTCGCGCGGCAGCACCACGCACCACTGAATCCACGGGTGGCGCAGCGCCTCGAGCGGCGTCGGCAGGTAGTGGGTGAGCGAGTGCCACACCGGGCGGCCGCCGATCGAAACCGTGTCGAAGGACTGCTCGTCGCCGAGGATGAACTCCTCCACCATCCACGGCCGGCCACGTCCCGGCGGGTCGCTCGCCAGCGCCTCCTTGAGCTGCTCGGCCGAGTCGAGGCGGAAGGTGGCCTTGGCGCCGGCGCCGGCCGGCGGCTTCACCACCAGCGGGAAGCCGGCGACGTGCGCCAGCGACCACACCGCCGCGGGATCCTCGGCGAGGGTGTAGCGCGCGCACGGCAGCCCTGCCTTGTGGAGGACCGATCTTCATCCGCGACTTGTCGCGGAAGTTGGCCGCCACCGCCTCCGACATGCCGGGGATGCGGAGCGCGTCGCGCACAGCGCCGAGCGGCTCCTGCAGCTGCTCGAGCACGCCGAGCAGACGGTCGGGCTTGCCCAGCCGCTTACCGAGCTGCGCCACGCCGCTGCGCCAGCTGCTCGGGATCGAAGCAGCTCCCCACCTGCCAATGGCCGGCGACGTGTTTCCGGATCTCCGGCGACAGCCGCTCGATGGGCTCCTGCGAGATGAGGCCAAAGCGCACGCCGGGCAGCATCGCCACCGCGCGCGCGAAGCGGTCGGCGATCGGCGCCGGGAACGGGAGGACGAACTGGACGTCGAGCATGGCGAGCGTTTTGCGACGCGGATTCTATGGCGGAACCGGCGATAAACTGCGCGGCGCGACCGCGGCGGAAGCGCCGACGGAGTGGCAGGGAGGTGGTGGTGAGAGAGCTGACGCGACAATCGGCGACGTCCACGACGAGGAGCGCCGATTGACCCGTCCCGGCGCGACACGCGACGCCGTCACCGCCGTCCTCGGCGGCGGCCAGGGCAGCCGTCTCTGGCCGCTCACCAAGACGCGCGCCAAGCCCGCCGTGCCGGTCGGCGGCCGCTTCCGCCTGATCGACGTGCCGATCAGCAACAGCCTGCACGCCGGCATCGACCGCATCTACGTCATCACCCAGTTCAACAGCGAGAGCCTGCACCGCCACATCGCGCAGACTTACCGCTTCGACATCTTCTCCGGCGGCTACGTGCACATCCTCGCTGCCGAGCAGACGGTCACCCATCGCGACTGGTACCAGGGCACGGCAGACGCTGTGCGGCGGAACCTCGACCGGCTGAACGAGCAGAAGCCGGCCGACATCCTCATCCTCTCCGGCGACCAGCTCTACCTGATGAACGTGACGGCGTTCCTCGAGCACCACCGGCGGAGCCGCGCCGACCTGACGGTGGCGGTGAAGCCGGTGCCACGCGAAGAGGCTTCCGCCTTCGGCATCATGCGCGTCGACAACGCGGGACGCATTGTCGAGTTCGTCGAGAAGCCGAAGCAGCCGGAGCTGCTCGACCGCTTCACGCTCGAGGCCGGGCAGCTGGCCTCGCTCGGCTTCGAGGCGCCGGCCGGCTCGCTGCTCGCCAGCATGGGGATCTACGCCTTCCGCCGCGAGGTGTTGAACCGCGCGCTGCGCGACACCGACTCGACCGACTTCGGCCACCAGGTGATCCCGGCGATGATCGGCCAGCTCGAGGTCTTCGCCTACAACCACACCGGCTACTGGCAGGACATCGGGACGATCCCCACCTTCCACAGCGCCAACCTCGACCTCACGCAGTCGGTGCCGCCGCTCGACCTCTACAGCCCCGACCGGCCGATCTACACCCACCCGCGCTTCCTCCCCGGCACCAAGATCCACGATTGCGTCGTGCACGAGTCGATCCTCTGCGAGGGCTCGATCATCTCCGGCAGCTCGATCCGCAGCTCCATCGTCGGCATCCGCGCGCAGGTCTCCGAAGGCTCGGTGGTCGAGGACAGCATCATCATGGGCGCCACCCACTTCGAGGCGCCGGGCAGCCAGCCCGGGCCGCGGCTGGGGGTGGGGCGGAACTGCGTGCTGAACCGCGCCATCGTCGACTTCAACGCGCGGATCGGCGATGGCGCGCGGCTGGTGAACGCGCGCGGCGTCGAGCACGCCGAGGAAGAGAGCTACTCGATCCGCGACGGCATCATCGTCGTGCACCGGGACGGAGTGATCCCGCCGGGGACGGAGATCTGACTCCCCTTCGCATCGCGCTCGTCTCGTCGGAGGTGACGCCGTTCGCCAAGACCGGCGGGCTGGGCGACGTGGTGGCGGCGCTGGCGGTGGCGCTCCACCGCGCCGGGCACGACGTCAAGGTCTTCCTCCCGCTCTACGCCACCGCGGACCGCGCGGGTGCGACGTTCGCACCGGTCGAACGGGTGCAGTCGGTGCCGTTGCGGATGGGGCCGTGGGAGGTGTCGTTCTCGCTCTGGCAGGCTCCCATCCCGAAGAGCGACCTGGCAGCGTATTTCGTCCATTGCCCACCGCTGTACGGGCGCGCTGGGTTCTACACGGAGGATTGGGACGAGGGGCTGCGCTTCGCTTATCTCACGCGCGCCGCGCTCGTCTCTTGTCAGCACCTGCAGTGGGCGCCGCAGGTCTTCCACTGCAACGACTGGCACACGGCGCTGGGGCCGGTGCTGCTGAAGACGAGCTACGCGTGGGATCGGTTGTTCGCCGACACGAAGACGGTGCTCACGGTCCACAACCTCGGCTACCAGGGGATGTTCGCGGCCTCGCTGTTGCACGACCTCGGGCTGGCGGCCGAGTCTCATCTGTTCTGGCAGGAGGACCTGCAGGCGGGGCGCATCAACTTCATGAAGACGGGGATCGTCTACGCGGATCTGGTCACCACAGTGAGCAGAACGTATGCGCGGGAGATCCAGACCGCCGAGCAGGGCTTCGGTCTCGATGCGCTATTGCGCGAGCGGCGCGAGAACCTAGTCGGCATCGTCAACGGCATCGATCCCGAAGAGTGGTCGCCGGAAGCGGATCCGCATCTGCCAGCGCACTACTCGGCCGCCGACTTGAGCGGAAAAGCGAAGTGCAAGGCGGCGCTGCTGGCCGAGGCGGGACTTGATCCGACGGTGTACAAGCCGCTCGTCGGCGTGGTGTCGCGGCTCACCTATCAGAAGGGTTTCGATTTGCTTTTCGACACGCTGCCTGCCCTGCTCGCGCAGGATGAGCTGCGCTTCGTGGCGTTGGGAAGCGGCGAGCAGAAGTACGTCGATTTCCTGCGCTGGGTGGCCGGGCGTTTCCCCGGGCGCGCCGCATTCCACGAGGGGTACAGCAACCCGCTGGCGCACCGCATCGAGGCGGGGGCCGACATCTTCCTGATGCCGTCACGCTACGAGCCTTGCGGCTTGAACCAGATGTACTCGCAGAGCTATGGCACGGTGCCGGTGGTGCGAAAGACCGGGGGGCTCGCGGACACGGTGGAGCCGTACGATCGCGCGAGAGACGCCGGCACGGGGTTCGTGTTCGAGCACTTCACCGCCGCCGGGCTCGACTGGGGGCTACGGTACGCACTCTGGCTATACCGCGAGGATCGCGAGGCGTGGACGCGGATGATGAAGCGCGGGATGGAGCACGACTTCTCCTGGGGCCGGCAAGTGCAGGAGTACGTCGCTCTGTACCGGCGGCTCGCCGGCTGAGGCGCGCGCTGGCAAGCGCTCCGGCGTACGCGCGACCATTCGCTGATCCCAGCCGCGGGCGGGGTCGGGGGGCCGTCGCAGCGAGGGCTCCGGAGGGCGCCTTCGTCGGGCAATCGAAGTCAGGCGCTCGTTCCGCGGCACCCGGAGGCGAGCGCGCAACCTCCGCCTGCACACCTCGTATTGCGCGCGTCCCTCGCAGCGGCGGCCCCCCGACCCCGCCCGCGGCTGGAGCGGCTCGCTGCTCACTGCGGCCAATCTTTCGGGATTGCTCGCTACTGCGGCGGCGCCGCCGCGCTGCCGGCAGCAGCGGGCGTGGGCGCGGGAGCTGCCGGCGCGGCTGCTGACGAGGCCGCGGCCGTGCTCGCCGCCGCCGCTGCCGCGGTGGCTGCGTCGTCGCGTACCAGCAGCACGCGCACCGAGCGGCCGTCGGCGCCGGCGAGCACTTCGCGGGCCTTGACTGCCGCCGAGGTGAGGTCGAGGACGACTCGCAGCTCGTCGCCGGCGGGACCGGTGCCGTCGTAGGCGGGGTGGAAGCCGACGCGAATGCGCTCGAGGAGCGGCGAGCCGACGGGCGTCACCGCGGGGATGTAGCCGTGGCGTGCGCCGACGAGACGGATCACCTCGCGGGGATGATCGTCGACGAGCCGCAAGCGATGGATGGCGTCGGGGGGCAGCACGCCGTCGAGGTCGAGCATGACCCAGAGCCCGCTCGCGTCCTCGCTCCAGCGCACGGCGTCGAGACCGCCGAACGACGGCGGCCCGGCGAGCGTGCGCGCCGCGGCCGGCACGGCGCGCGGCGCGGTCGCGAGCAGCGCCTCGGCGGCGGCGTCCGTCGTCGCGACGCCGGTGAGGCGCCCGCCTAGCGGGCCCTGGAGCGCGAGGTAAGCGCTGCCGGCGAGCAGCAGCGCCACGCCGCCGACCCACCACACGCGGCGACGGCCGGGCGGCTTCGGCGCCTCGCCGCTCGGCTCCTGCGGCGGCGTCGCCGGCTCGACGACGAGCGGCGCCGTGACCTCGCGCTCGAGCTCGACCGCGGCGGCCCCCTCTTCGCCATCTGGCGGCGCCGCCACGATCTGCGCGATCGGCGCCGTCGGCTGATCCTCGCCCGCCACCCACGGCGCCTGCATCACGGCGGTGTCGGGCAGCGGCGTCTCCACCTGCTCGACCGGCGCTTCCATCTCGTCGGTGCTCTCGTCGTCGAGGCGGCGCCGCTGCCACGCCGCCGCCATCGCCATCAGCTCCTCCTGCATGGCGCCGACGCCCTTGTCGAGGAAGACGTCGGCGAGCTGCTGCATGGCGTCGACGCCGTCCTGCTGCAGCTCGAGGAAGCGCACCGCGAAGCCGGGGGGCCGCGCGTTGCCTTCCCACTCGCGGCGCACCCACATCACCTCGCCGACCCCTTCGAAGCGCGGCCCCTTCGCCGTCAGGCCGGCGTCGAAGTGGAAGCGCTGGCCGGGCACGATCGGCGCCTCGCTGCGCACGAACATGCCGCCCGGCGAGAGGTTCACCGCCCACTCGCTCAAGAAGAAGCGGTGCTCGGCGAACTCCATGCGGACCTTCGCCCGCAAGGGAACGCGTGGAAAGGCGCGGCGCTGGGAAGGCGCGCCGGCTTGTGGATCCATTTCGACCATTCTAATCACGCCGCGGCGCCCCGGCGGCTATCCCGCCCCAATGCCGCGCCTCACCCCGTACCGCGTTCGATCTCCGCATCGAAGAAACTGCCCACCGCCCGGCGCGCCCGCCGCACCGCGTCGCCGCCGCCGGCGAGGCGGGCGAAGAGGGTCTTGTAGGTGTGGCGGAGCGTCTCGACGTCCCCCTCGCGCAGGAGGCGCACCAGCTCGCCGAGCGCGCGGCGGGCGCCCGGCGCCGTCGCCGGAGGTGTGCCCTCCTGCTCGAGCAGCAGCAGCGCCAGCGCCAGACCGTCCGGGAGGTCCGCGGGCGGCAGCGTGGCGCCAGACGGCGAGCCCGCGGCCGCAGGACGGGAAAGCGGCCGCGGCGGCGTAAGGTCGTCGTCGTCCTCGTCGTGCTCCTCATCGAGGTCGGCGCCGACGATCAAGGGGTCCGCATCGGTGGCTTGCGGTCTCCCGTTTGCGCGCGCAGCCGCGGCCGTCGTCTCTACCGCATGCACTTCGGCGTCGACCGGCGCCTCCTCCGCCACGTCCGCGTGCGGCTCCTCGCCCACCAGCGGCGACGGCAGCGCCCGCACGTTGCCGGCGAAGCGCGAGAAAAGGTCGTAGAGCTCCTTCTCGGAGCGGAAGTTGCCGACGACGCGCCCGTTCTTCCCCACCTCGAGCTTCTCGGTCTCCTGCATCACCACGCGCGCCTCGGCGTCGCTGTCGACGTGGAGCGTGCGCGCCACCACCCGCCAAGCGGTCAGCGTGCCCTGCACCAGGCAGGTGTCGGCGCAGCGCACCGTCACCGCCTCGACGTGCACGGCGGGCTCGATGCGGATCGAGCCCGACACCGACTCCAGCGTCGCGTAAGCGCCCGAGTTCTGCAGCACCAAGTTGCCCGGCGTGCGGATCGACACCTGCCCCTGCGGGTCGACCTGGATCTGCGTGCCCGGCGGCACGATCATCGTCGGCACAGCCGAACCGCCCGTCAGGTGGAGCTTCGAGAGGTCGGGCCTGCGCATCGCGTCGCCGCCTCGTCAGCGCCCGAAGGAGCGCGGCAGCGGCTCGTAATCCCCGGGATCGGGGGCGCTGCGCGCACGCACCAGCAGGCGCTCCTCGTCGCGCCAGCGGTGGTCGAGGATGTAGATGCGCGGATCGATGGGCCGGTACTCGGCGCCGTCGCTCCTCCGCACCTCGTAGTGCAGGTGCGGGCTGGTGCTCCAGCCGGTGTTGCCGACGGTGGCGACGACATCGCCCTGCGCCACGCGCTGGCCGACGCGCACCTTGACGTCCTGGCAGTGGCCGTAGAGGGTGGCGAAGCGCTCGCCGTGGCGAATCATCACCAGGTTGCCGTAGCGCCACCAGCCGACGCTCTGCCGCAGGTCGTAGCGGCCGGCGAAGACGACGACGCCGGCGGCGGTTGCGTGCACCGGCGTGCCGGGGGGCGCGGCGAGGTCGAGGCCGGCGTGGAAGTCGGCCGCCTTGGTGAACGGGTTGCGCCGCATGCCGAAGGGGCTGGTGAGGACGAAGTCGCGGCCGGTGAGCGGACAAATGGAGGGTGTCAGCAGCACGTCCTGCTGGTGGTCGCGCTCGAACTCCTGCACCTCGCGCAAGAAGGCGCTCACCACCTCGAGCTGCTCGACGACCTCGCTCTGCAAGAGGCCGCCGTGGGCGATGCTGTCGGCGTAGATCGAGCGCGGCACCGGCGGCCGCGTCACCGGGAAGCCACCCTGCCCGTGCGCCGCCTCCTGCGGCAGGCCGTAGGCGAGGTAGACCTTCTCGGTGCGCAGGCGCAGCGTCTCGGCGCCTTGCGACAGCTGCTCGAGCCGGCCGAGCAGCGACTTGAGACGCTCCCCCTGCTGCGCACGCACCCGTTCGAGCTCGCGGTACTGCTGCCGCGAGAGCTGATTGCGCGCCACGCCGGGCGCGGTCGAGAAGCCCCAGGCGACGAAGGCGGCGAGCAGCACGGCGAGGAAGCCGGCGCCCCAGAAGTGGCGGTGGTCGAGGAAGAGGTAGAGCACCCGCCGCCGGATGTCCGACGCGTGCACCTGGACCTCGAGCAGCGGCTTGCGCATCAGGCCACCACCGGGCCGGCGGGATCGACGGCCCGCAGGCGCTCCTCGTCGGCGTGCCGCGCGACGGTGCGGCGCAGCTCGCGCCACACCGCTTCGCCACCGGCGACGACGTTGCCGGTCTCGAGGTAGGCGCGGCCGCCGTCGAGGTCGCTCACCCGCCCGCCCGCCTCCTCGACGAGCAGCACGCCGGCGGCGACGTCCCACGGCGAGAGCCGGAACTCGAAAAAGCCGTCGTAGACGCCGGCCGCGGTGTGCGCGAGATCGAGCGCCGCGGCGCCGCAGCGGCGCACGGCGCGCGCCTGCAGGAAGACATCGCGGAAGGCCGCGAGGTAAAGGTCGAGCGCGGCGTGGGCGCGGAACGGAAAACCGGTGGCGAGGAAGGCGCCGTCGAGGTGCGGGTGACCGCTGACGCGCAGCCGCTCGCGCTCGCCGGTTTCACCGACGCCGGGATCGCGCCAGGCGCCGCCGCCGCGCACGGCGCTGTAGACCGTGCCGGTGAGCGGCTCGCGCACGACGCCGGCGACCGGCTCGCCGCGGCGGCAGCAGGCGACCGAGGTGCAGAAGATCGGCAGTCCCTGCAGGAAGTTGTTGGTGCCGTCGAGCGGATCGACGATCCACAGCAGCTCGTCGCCGCGGCGGCCGCTGCGTCCGCCCTCCTCGCCCAGGAAGGCCGCGTCGGGGAAGTGCCGGCGGATCGTCTGCGCGATCGCCGCCTCGGCCGCCTGGTCGGCGGACGAGACGAGGTCGTTCGGCCCCTTGCTGCGCACGCGCAGCGAGGAGCTCTTGAACTGTTCGCGCAGCACCGCGGCGCCGGCCCCGGCGGCCTCGAGGGCGACCTCGAGGAGCCCATGGTCGCTCGTCTCGGTGGGGTGCACCGGGAAAAGCATAGCAGGGGGCAGCGCGAGCGGCTCCTCGGTCGGGCGCTCGGCCGGGCACCGCCCGTGCAGCGTTGAACCGCGACGTCGCGCGCCTCGCACTCACGTGGGATCGAGCACCGGAGGAACACACCATGCGCCACCGCACCGCCATCGCCTTCGGCCTCTTGATGTTCACCAGCGTCGCAGTCGCGCGCGCCGCCACCGTCGACGTGGCGATCGTCGGCTTCAGCTTCTCGCCGTCGACGGTAAACATCCAGGTCGGCGACACCGTGCGCTGGACCAACAACAGCGGCGACTTCCACGACGTGCAGGCCAACGACGGCAGCTTCGGTAACGTCGCCTCGACGTCGTTTGTCTTCTCGCACACCTTCACCACGGCGGGCAGCTTCGGCTACTTCTGCAGCATCCACGGCGGGCCCAACGCCGGCATGTCGGGAACGGTGGTGGTGAGCGGCGGCGGCGGCAACGACCAGCCCGGCACGCTGCGCTTCAGCCAGACCTCCTACTCGGTCGGCGAAGCCGGCGGCAGCGCCAACGTCACCGTGCAGCGCGTCGACGGCGACGACGGCGCGGTGTCGGTGCAGTTCGCCGCCACCGCCGGCACGGCCACGGCGGGCGCCGACTTCAGCGCCACGAGCGGCACCTTGTCGTGGGCCGACAACGACGATGCGAGTAAGAGCTTCGCGGTGCCGATCATCGCCGACGGCACGCCGGAGGCGAACGAGACGGTGCAGCTCGCGCTGTCGAGCCCGAGCGGCGGCGCCACCATCGATCCGACGCGACAGACCGCGACGCTGCAGATCCTCGACGACGACGTGGCGCCCGGCAACCCGCCGGCGGCACCGACGAACCTCGTGGCGACGCCGCAGTCGCCGACCGAGGTGCTCCTCGGCTGGACCGACAACGCCACCAACGAGACCGGCTTCCTCGTCGAGCGACGCACCGTCGACGGCACCTTCGCGCAGATCTTGACCGTGGGCGCGAACGCTACGAGCGCGGTGGTGCCGGGGCTGACGCCTTCGACGTTCTACCTCTTCCGCGTGCGCGCCTCGGGCGGCGGCGGGACTGCCTCGGCCTACTCGAACGAAGCGGGCGCTACGACCCTCGGCAATGTCGCGCCCTGCGTGCCGAACGACGAGACGCTCTGCCTCAACGACTCTCGCTTCCGCGTCGACGCCGTCTGGCGGACGGCCAGCGACAGCGGCCGCGGCCACACGGTGCCGATCCCGTCGGCGCCCGATTCCGGCCTCGTCTACTTCTTCAACCCGGCCAACATCGAGCTGCTGGTGAAGGTGCTCGACGCCTGCATCTTCGAGCGCTACTGGGTCTTCTTCGCCGCCACCACCAACGTCGAGTTCGCGCTCACGGTCACCGACACCCAGACCGGCAAGACGCGCGGCTACTTCAACCCGCTCAATCGCGCGGCGCCGCCGGTGCAGGACACCGACGCCTTTGCGACCTGTCCTTAGTCAAGACTGGTCGGGCGGTGGCACCCCCTGCCCCTGGAGGGGCAGGGGGTCGGGGGGACAGGGGTGGAGCAAGAGCCAGGGGAGGGGGTTGGGTGGGGCGGCAGCGCGCTCAGCGCGCGGGGCGGGCTTGCGTGCGACGAGCCCGTAGTCCTGGCAGCCGAAGAGCAGGTCGTCGAGGCGGTCGCGCAAGCGGTTGACGCGGTCGGCGAGCGGATGCAGCTCGGCGGGGATCGCCGCCAGTGGCACTTCGGGCAGCCGCTCGGCGTCGGGGAACGGGCGCAGCGGCAGCACCTCGACCTCGTCGAAGCCCTGCTGGCGCGCCAGCTCGGTCAAGTAGCCGGGGTGCACCGGCCGCTGGTGCGTGGGGTCGAGCCAGAAGTTGCGCGCCGCGACGGTGAGCGACAACGGGCTCGGCGTCTCGAGCACCAGCACGCCACCGCGCCGCAGCGCCGCCCAGGCGAGCGCCACCAGCCGTTCGAGAGCGGGGGCCGGAAGGTGCTCGATGACGTGGAAGGAGACGACGGCGCCGAGGCTCTCGCGCGGCACCGCGGCGAGGTGCTCGAAGAGGTCGCCCTCGACGACGTCGAGCCCCTGCGCCCGGCAGTGCGCCACCATGCCGGCGCTGCTGTCGACGCCGCGCACGGCGAGCCCGGCGGCGGCGAAGACGCGCAGCGCCTCGCCGCGGCCGCAGCCGAGGTCGAGCAGCGGGCTCGCGTCGCGCAGGTGCGGCAGGTAGGCGGCGACGCGCTCGGCGATCTCCGCCTCGGTGCCGCGGTAGCGGCGCTCGAACTCGACGTAGCCGCGCTCGGCGAAGGCGCGCGCGAGCACGGGCGCGGCCGCGACGGGCCGTTCCTCGCCGGCCGGCGCCGACGCCGCGCTCGCCACGCCGTCTGCCGCCAGCAGCGCCGAGCGCGCCCACGCCAGCAGCTCACGCGCATCGGCGCGGTGCGCGTCCACCTTGGCGTCGAGCCGCGCGTAGAGCGCGTCGTGGTGACGGATCACCTCGTCGAGCCCTTCCTGCACGATCCGCTCGACGTGGCCGACGCGGTCTTCGAGGTGGCGCGTGGTGGCGGCTAGCCCCGCCACGCGCTCGAGCAGGATCAGGTTGAAGACGCGCTGCCGCTCCCACAGGTCGTTCTGCGGCACCTGCACGAACGGCCGCAGCAGCCGCTTGAAGAGGACGAGAAGGCGGCCGGCGAAACCGCGGTGGCTGCGGACGGGGAACCGGTGGTCCCCCGCCCACAACCAGCGCCAGGCCTCGAGGTCGCGCGTCGGCTCGCCGAGGAAGTCCTCGACGCGCGGCGCGGGGCGCCCGCGATCAGCCTCGCCTGCCTCAGCCGGAGGCTCGGCCAAGCGGGCGCTACTCCGCCGGCAGGACGGTGACCATCAGCTCGGCGGTGACGTCGGGGTGCAGGTAGACGTTCACCCGATGGTCGCCGATCGCCTTGATGCCGCCGCCGACGTCGATCTTCCGCCGGTCGATGCTGACGCCCTTCGCGGCCAGCGCGTCGGCGATCTCGGTGGCGGTCACCGAGCCGTAGAGCGTGCCGGTCTCGCCCACCCGCTTGCTGAGCTCGACGCGCACGCCGGCGAGGGCGCCGGCCGCTTCGAGGGCGCCCTCGCGCTCCTTGGCGACGCGGGCGTCGATCTTCTTGCGCTGGCTCTCGAACCACTTGCGGTTGGCGTCGGTGGCCTCGACGGCATGGCCCTGCGGCAGCAGGTAGTTGCGCGCGAAGCCGGGCTTGACCTCGACCTCCTGGCCGCGCTTGCCCTTCTGGCGCAGGTCGTTGAGCAAGATGACTCGCATGGCGGCAGCTCCTAGTCCGATACGAACGGCAGCAGCGCCAGGTGGCGCGCCCGCTTGATGGCGTCGGTCAGCATCCGCTGGTGGCGGGCGGAGGTGCCGGAGATGCGACGGGGAAGGATCTTGGCGTGCTCCAGGATGTACTGCTGGAGCAGCTTGACGTCCTTGTAGTCGATGTACTCGATGCCGTCCGCGCAGAACTTGCAGACCTTGCGGCGGCGGAAGAACACCTTCTTGCGCGGCGGGGGGCTCATGCTTCCCTCACTTCTTCGGCCGAGCGTTCACGGGGCAGGCCGCCGCCGCGGAGCGGGCCGGTGATGCCCACCGCCTCGGCGGCTGCGAACGATCGCTTGCCCTTGCGCATGGCGCGGCGAAGGTCCTCGTCGGTGCGCACCCACAGGTAGCGCAGCACGCGCTCGTTCTGGTTGAGGCGCTTCTCCACCTCGGCGACCGGCGGCACGCCGCCCTCGGCGACGACGTAGAGGAACACGTAGCGCCCTTCGTTGGCCTTCTTGACCGGGTAGGCGAGCTTGCGCTTGCCCCAGCTCTCTTCCTTCACCACTTCGACGCCCTTGCTCGACACCATCTTCTTGACCTCGTCGACGAGGCCTACCTGCTCCTCGTCGGACAGGGTCGGGTCGAGCACGAGCGCCAGCTCGTACGTTCTGCGCATGTCTGGGATGCCTCCCTCTGGACGTTGGGCCCCGCGGTCCTCTCGGGGAGAGAGGTGCGGAGCAGAGAGGCCGGAGGCGGTACACCCGCTCCCGGAAGTCTGACCGGCTCGGTCAGGAGCCGCCTATTGTACGTAGGGATCGCGCCGCGTCAAGGCGAGTGGGCTGGCGGCGCAGGGCGAGGGCCGGCCGCGTCACGCCGCTCAGCCGCCGTTGAAGCGTGCCATGGCGCGCTCGACGCCGTCGCGCAGCCAGACCTCGACGGCGTCGGCGCCGCGCAAGACCATCTCTTCGACCTGCTCGCGCGCCGCCGTCGTGAAGGGCTCGAGCACGTAGTCGGCGAGCTGCTCGCCGGGCACGGGCTCTTCTTCTTCGCGCACGCCGAGGCGCAGCCGCGGCACGGCGGCGCTCTGCAGGTTCTCGAGGATCGACTCGAGGCCGCGGTGGCCGCCGGGGCTGCCCGACGGCCGCACGCGGAGCTTGCCCAGCGGCAGCGCCACCTCGTCGAGCACCACCAGCACCGCCTCGGGCGGCACGCCGTGCTTCTCGACCAGGCAGCGGACGGCGTAGCCGCTGCGGTTCATGAAGGTCTGCGGCAGCGCCAAGAGCGCGCCGGGGATCGATGCCACCAGCGAGTTGCACTCGCCGGTGCGGAGCCGCACGCCGGCGCGCCGCGCCACCTCCTCGACGACGCGGAAGCCGACGTTGTGCCGGGTGTCGCGGTACGCCGCGCCCGGGTTGCCGAGGCCGACGACGAGCTTGGTCGAGGACGCGGCGGCGCCGGCGTCCGGCTCCGCCGCGTCCACCACCCGCTACTCCTCGTCGGTCTTGCCGCGCTTGATGACCTCGGGCTGCGCCTGCTCGCTCTCGAGCAGCGCCTCCTCGCCGGCAGCAGGCGCCTCGACCTCGGTGATCTTGTGGTGCGCGACCGAGGCGATGACGCGGCCCGGCTCGTCGAGCAGCTGGACGCCCTCGGGCAGCGCTATTTCCTTGGCCTCGACGTGCTGGCCGATGTGCAGCTCCGAGACGTCGACGACGAGCTTGGCGGGGATCTTGTCGGGGGTGCAGGCGACGTGTAGCTCGCGGGTGACGAAGTCGAGCAGGCCGCCGTCGACCTTGACGCCCACCGGCGTGCCCTGCAGCTCGATGTGGACGGCCACCTTGACCGTCTCGGTCATCAGCACGCGCTGGAAGTCGATGTGCAGGATGCGGCGCGACACCGGGTGCACCTGCATCTCGCGGATCATGGCGTGGCGGCTCTTGTCGGTGCCGCCGAGCTGCAGCAGGAAGATCGGGTTGTCGCCGGTCGAGCGCAGCAGGTCGAGCAGCGTGCGGCGGTCGAGCTGGACGGGCACCGGCTCCTTGCCGCCGCCGTAGACGACCGCCGGCACCAGCCCCTGCTCGCGCAGACGGCGATTGGCGTTCTTCCCGCGCTCCTCGCGGGGGTTCACTTCGAGATTGAGCTCAGCCATGGTCGATTCCTTCGATTTTGCGGTCGGGGGCCCGATCAGACGAACAAGGAGCTGACCGAGCTGTTGTCGTGGATGCGGCGGATCGCCTCGCCCAGGAGCGCGGCCACCGAGAGGGGCTCGAGCTTCGAGCAGCGGGCGAGTTTATCATCCAGGGGGATGGTGTCCGAAACGAGCACCCGCTCGATCGGCGCCGCGTTGATGCGGTCGAGCGCCGGGCCCGACAGCACGCCGTGGATGCCGGCGGCGAGGATGCGCACGGCGCCGCGGCGGCGCAGCAGGTCGGCGGTCTTGGTGAGAGTGCCCGCGGTGTCGATGATGTCGTCGACGACGAGCGCCGTCATCCCCTCGACCTCGCCGATGAGGTGCATCACCTCGGCCTCGTTCTTCGCCACCCGCCGCTTGTCGACGATGGCGAGGCCGGCGTCGAGCCGCTTGGCGATGGCGCGGGCGCGCTCGACGCCGCCGGCGTCGGGGGAGACGATGACGAGGTCGGGCAGGTCGAGCTCGCGCACCGCTTCGAGCAGCACCGGTGCCGCGAAGAGGTGGTCCACCGGCACGTTGAAGAAGCCCTGGATCTGCGAGGCGTGCAGGTCCATGGCGAGGATGCGGTCGGCGCCGGCGCTGGAGATGAGGTCGGCCACCAGCTTGGAGCTGATCGGCACCCGCGGCGCGTCCTTCTTGTCCTGCCGCGCGTAGCCGTAATACGGGATCACCGCCGTCACGCGCGACGCCGAGGAGCGCTTGAAGGCGTCGAGCATGATCAGCAGCTCCATCAGGTTGTCGTTGACGGGCTGACAGGTGGGCTGCACGACGTAGACGTCGGAGCCGCGCACGTTCTCGCGAATCTGGAAGAAGGTCTCGCCGTCGGAGAAGTTGTAGAGCGTCACCTTGCCGGCGGGCAGGTTGAGGTAGGCGCAGATCTTCTCCGTCAGCGCCGGGTGGGCACGCCCACCGAAGATCTTCAGCTCTCCCGACATGCCTTCACCGTTGCGGGGCAGGACCCCCGACGCTCCTCCCGATCGCCGTTCGTTGACACCGCGCTGCACTGCTATTGGATTTTTCGGTCACGAGGTTGGGGCGGGAGGATTCGAACCTCCGGTAGCGGGATCCAAAGTCCCGTGCCTTACCACTTGGCTACGCCCCAGGAGCCGGGCCGCCCGTCCCGGAGCCGCCGAACAGTAACACGCGGCCACCCCTCTCTCCCAACCCGCGAGAGGGGCCCGGAAACTAGCCGGCGGCCGATGTTGCTCTCGTCAGGTCACGCTCCAGAACGAGTCGCGCAGGTGCGCCTGCTCGACTTCCTCGAGCGAGGCGCGGCTGCCGTCGGCAGCGGCGGCCGGGGCGTCGGGGATGGGCGTCGCCACCACCGCGCCTGCCGGCGGCTGGGCCGCCGGCTCGTGCCAGCGCTCGTCGTCGGGCAGCTCGTCGTCGTGCGGCGCCAGCCGCACGCCCGCCGCCGCGTCGCCGAGGGCGCGTTGATACTCGGCGAGCACGCTCTCCTCGATCATCCGCCGCGTCTCGTTGTTGAGCGGATGCGCCACGTCGCGGTAGCCCCCGCGCTTGCGCCGCCGGCTCGGCATGCTGATGAACAGTCCCCGCTTCCCTTCGATGACCTTGAGGTCGTTGACGATGAAGCAGGCGTCCAGGACGATCGAGGCGTAAGCCTTGAGCTTCTCCTCGTCGACGGGGAACACCCTAACCTCGGTGATCTGCATGTCTCTCCTCCCCCTTGGGGACCGTCACCGGCTCGATGCGGCGCGGGACACGGTGCGGACCCGCTCGATGCGGGTGCCTTCGGGTAGCCGCAGGCCGCGGAGCCTTTCGCCCGTCCCCTCGGCGCCGCCGCTCCTTTCCCCGGCCTCCATGGCCCAGAACGCGGCGCCGCTACCCGACAGGCGGGCCACCAGACCTGCCGATACCAGATCGGCGTGCAAGGCGGCCAGCTCCGGCCAGCGGCGAAACACCGCAGCTTCGAGGTCGTTCACGGCGTGCGCGAACGCCTTCCAGCCAAGCTCGCTTCGCTGAACCGGGAGCATGATCCTAGGGTCGAAGGAGCGGGCTGTCAATTGGCCGAGGTCGCCGAAGAGCTCGGCAGTTGAAACGTGGATGGGCGGCAGGACCAGCCAGAGCTCGCGCTCCGGGAGGTCGGGAAGGGGGAGGATCTCGTCGCCCCGGCCGATGCCGAGGGCGGTGCCGCCGACGAGGAAGTAGGGCACGTCGGCGCCCAGCTCGCGGGCGAGGAGCCACAGCTCGGCGGGCGGAGCGGGCTCGCCGAGGGCGCGCTGGAGCGCCCGCAGCACCGCCGCCGCGTTGCTGCTGCCGCCGCCGAGGCCGGCGCCCATGGGGATCCGCTTGCGTAGCGTGAGCGTCACTCCCTGGTCCGGGGCCCAGCGCTCGAGGAAGCGGGCGGCCGCGCGGTGCGCCAGGTTGTCGGGGCCGGCGGAGAGGTCGGCCCCTTCCACCGTAAGCCGTACGCCTGGTCCGTCGGAGGCGGTCCCGAGCTCGACGGTCAGCTCGTCGGCCAGGTCGACGGTCTGGAAGACCGTGCGCAGCTCGTGGTAGCCGTCGCCGCGCTTCCCCACCACCTGCAGGTGGAGGTTGACCTTGGCGTAGCTCGGGACGCTAAGGGGGCGGGGGCTCATCGCAGCTCTCTCGAAAGCCGGGCGGGATCGACCGAGGCGGCAGCTCGCCGCGCAGCGGCTCGGCCACCACTTCCTGCCAGCGCAGCTGGCGCCCCTGCCGCTGCGAGAGGATGCCTCCCTTCCCCTGCCGCCGCCACCACCAGACGGGCTGGTCGCGGTCGGCGACGGTCCAGGTGGTCACGCGGCCGCCCGCGACAGTGGCGCGCCAGCGGCGGCCGGCGACGTCCCGCACTTCGACGTCGCCGTCCCCCGCGGGCGCCGCGGCCGTGTCGGCCGGCCGCGCCGGCAGGACGCCGAGCAGCATCGCCGGCAACGCCGTCGCAGGCACCGGGCCGCGTCCGAGCCCGGGCAGCGCCAGCCGAGAGAGGTCAGGGCACCAGACGCCGGCGCGATGGTCGACCCACCACGCCGAGCCGGTGTCGACGCCGACCGTCCAAAGCAGGCGGCCCAGTCGGTCCGCGGCGTCGAGGCGGAAGCGGTCGGGCGCAGCGAGCCGCAAGGTAGCGCGGAAGGTGCCGCCGCCCTCGGGGCCCTCGTAGCTGCCCTGGTAAAGCCGCTGCGAGGGCATCGTGCCAGCCGGAAGGTCCCACGGCGCGCCCGCAGCCACCGCGTCGCTCGCTGGCCCGGAGGCGCCGGGCGCCGTCGAGTCGCGCCGGCCCGTCGACGCGCAACCGAGATAGGCGAGCGCGACAAGTCCGCACGCCAGCGTGAAGAGCCACGGTCGCGTGCGAACGCGCCAGCGCGCCGGCTCCGCCGCCGTCACCTCGCCACCCCACCGCCACCGGCGTCGATTGCCATGCGCGACTCGAGTGGTGAACCGCGGTGGCGGCCGCTACGGCCGGGGCTCCGTGCGCTCGACCTCGTCGAGCTTGCGCTGCACCTGCGCGGCGTCGCCGTCGCCCAGCGCCAGCGCCCGCTCGTAGGCGCTGCGGGCCTCGGGCAGCTTGCCGAGCGCGCGCAGGGCATCGCCCAGGTGCTCCAGCACCGTGCCGTCGGCGGGGAGGAGCTCCGCGGCCTTTTCGAGCTGCTCGACCGCGCGACGAAAGTCGCCCATGCGGAAGTAGACCCAGCCCAGCGAGTCGACGTAGGCGCCGTTGCCCGGCTCGATCTCGAGGGCGCGGTTGATCATCCGCAGCGCCTCCGGCAGGTTCTCCCCCTTCTCCGCCCACATGTAACCGAGGTAGTTGAGCGCCATCGAGTTGTCGGGCGCGCGCTCGAGCAGCTCGCGGAAGGCGCCGGTCGCCTCGGTGGTCTTGCCGCTGCGCTCGTAGGCGGCGGCCAGGCGGAAGCGCAGCTCGATCGACTCGGGCTCGCCGGCGAGCAGCTCCTCGAGCAGCGGGATCGCGCGCGCGTGCTTGCCGGCGCGCTGGTAGACCTCGGCCGCCTGGTCCTTGCCTTCGACGCCCGCGGGCAGCTTCGCCAGCTCGCTCGCCGCCTCCTCGTCGCGGCCGAGATCGAGCAGCACCTCGGCGCGCTTGGCGGCGAGCGCCGCCTCGGGCAGGCCCGAGTCCGGCCCGAGCTGAGCCAGCGCCTCGTCCTTGTGCCCCTGCCCGACGAGAGCGTCGACCTTGAGCAGCGTCGCCGCGGCGCGCGTCGAGCTGTCGCGCACGTCGAGCTCGAGGAGAGCCGCCATCACGTCGTCCCAGCGCTCCTCCTGCGCCAGCAGCTCGGCGAACTGCAGGCGCGCGCGGTCGGCGAACGGCCGGCGCGCGTCACCCGCGCTGCCCAGCTTCTCGACCAGCTCCTGCAGCAGCGTACGGGCGTCGTCGCGCTTGCCGCCGCGCGCCAGCATGCGGGCGAGGGCGAGGCCCACCTCGGGGTCCGAAGGCAGCTCGCCGTGCAGCGTCTCGAGCTCGCGCAGCGCTTCCTCGTCCTTGCCCTGCTCCTCGAGCAGCAGGGCGCGGAAGAGGCGCAGCCGCGGATCGGGGTTGGCGGCGAGCTGAGCGTCGACGATCGCCCGCGCCGCCGGCACGTCGCCGGTGCGGTAGAGCTCGAAGGCGAGGCGACGCTGCACGTCCGAGTCGTTGGCCTGCTCGCCCGGCGCGGCGCGCAGCACCTCGACGGCGCCCTTGTGGTCGCCGCTGTCGCTCAATAGGTCGGCGAGGCCGAGACGTTGCTCGAGCGACTCGGGGTCGCGCGCCAGCTGCTCGCGCATCAGCGCCGCGGCATCGGACTTGCCGCCGCGCTTGAGCATCAGCTGCAGCAGCTGGTTCGAGACCTGTCGCGAGTCGGGCACCGCGGCGGCGAGGCGGCGCAGCATCTCTTCGGCCTTGCGCGGCTCGCCGCTGCCGAGGTAGATACGGCTGAGCGACTGCAGGGCGTCGGGGTCGTCGGGGCGCAGCAGGAGGAGCTTCTCGAGCGCGTCGCGCGCTTCGGCGAGCAGCCCGGGCTGCGCTTCGACGAGCGCCAGCATCGCGTCGGCGCCGGCACGCAGCACGTCGGGATCGGCGGGAGCGAGCTCGATCGCACGGCGCGCCTGCGTCGCCGCCTCGTCGACCTGTCCGGTGCGCAGCGCCACGTTGGCCAGCTCGAGGCGCACGTAGGGATCGTGCGGCGTGCTTTCGACGACCTTCTCGAGCATCGTGACCGCGCCGACGAAGTCGCCCTCGAGGGCGAGCATGCGGCCGATGACGTAGCTCTCCGCCGTCGAGGCAGGAGGTTGAGCGGCGTCGGCCGGAGCGACCAGAAGGAGGGCCGCGGCCGGGAGCAGCGTCGAGACGAAAACAGCGACTCCGCGGCGGTGGGAGGCGCGGCCGACCATCGACTGAGGATAGCAGGGGCTGCCGCGCACGCCGGCGCGCCGTGCAGGTCGCGCGCCAACGATGCCCGACGCCGAGACCGCCGCGAGCGCGCAGCAGAGCGCCCCGCGTTGACTCCCCTCGGAGCGGCCCGTACCATGGGCCCGTGCCACGCGTCATCGCTGCCCTCCTCGCGGCGACCCTGCTCGCCGGCCCGGCGGTTGCCGCGCCGGCGCTCCTCGTCGCCGGCGACGGCGAGAGACCGCTGCGGCTGCGCATCGACGGCGCCGGCGCGAGCGTCGCCGGCGGCGATGCGGCCGAGGTGCGGTTGGCGGTTCCGCCCGGAGGCAGCATCGACGCTTTCCACGCTACTCGGGGAGGCTGGCTCGCGGTCGGCAGCGTGCCCGTGATGGGCGGGCGCGAGCTGTCGCTCTGGCGCGGACAAGGTGGCGCGGCGGCGTCGACAATGCCGCCACCGCCGGGCCGCGCCGGCGCCGTGCGCGCCTTCGCCGTGCCGCTGCTGCGCGACGGCGATCTCGTCGGTCTCGCCTGGCTCGAGGGCGAGGCGGTCGATCGCTTCGGCGTCCGCGCCAGCGCATGGGACGGCCGCGAGTGGTCAGCGCCGGCGACCGTGGCCGGTCCCGGCGTCGGCAGCCAGCTGGCGCTCACCGGCGCCGTGCTCGCCGACGGCTCCTGGCTGCTCGCCTGGAGCGCCTACGACGGCGAGGACGACGAGGTGGTGTCGAGCATCCGCCGCAAGAATCGCTGGAGCGAGCCGCGCGCCGTCGCGGCCGGCAACCACGTTCCCGACACGACACCGGCGCTGCGCGCGGATGGCGACGGCGCCGTCCTCGTCTGGAGCCGCTACGACGGCAACGACTATCGCCTCGTGCTGGCGCGCTTCGCCGGCGGCCGCTGGGAAGGGGCCGACTGGGCGGCCGGGGCGGGGACGATCCTGCCGCGTTGGGAAGGCGAGACGCTGACCTACCGCGACGCCGCCGCCGGCGCCTGGATCGCGGCGCGCGTCGACGCCGCGGACCGCCTGAAAGCGGAGAACGCGGCGGCCGCCCCGCCCGAGCCGCGTCCGGCCGTCGAGCGTCGCGACGGCGCCGTGCGGCTCCTCTTCCCGTGACCGCGTTCGACTCGCCGGCCGCGCCGACGCTCGCGCCGGTCTCGATCGACGAGCTGCTCGAGCGCACGAGCCGCACCTTCGCGCTCTCCATCCCGCGCCTGCCCGAGCCCACGCGCGGCGAGGTCGCCATCGCCTACCTGCTCTTCCGCATCGCCGACACCTTCGAGGACGCGGTGGGCTGGCCGCGCGAGCGCAAGCTCGCCGCCCTCGCCGACCTCGCCGCGCTGCTCGACGGCGAGGCGCGAGCGGCGGCGTGCGCCGACGCGTGGCTGGCGCCGCCGGCGGCCATCCCGCACGCCGGCTACCAGCAGCTCCTCGCGGCGACGCCGCAGGTGCTCGCGGCGTTCGCCGAGCTCACCGCGCCGGCGCGCGCGGCAATCCGCCATCACCTCGGCCGCACCATCGACGGCATGGCCCGCTTCGTCGAGCGCACGGACGGCACCGGCGCGCTCGCGCTCGGATCGCTGGCGGAGCTGCGCGACTACTGCTACGTCGTCGCCGGCATCGTCGGCGAGATGCTCTGCGATCTCTTTCTGCTCGACGCGCCGGCGTTGGCGCCGGTCGCGTCGCGCTTGCGCGAGCGGGCAGCGCTCTTCGGCGAGGGGCTGCAGCTGGTGAACATCCTCAAGGACGCGGGCGGCGACGAGCGCGAGGGGCGCGCGTATCTGCCCGCCGACGTGCCGCGCGGCGCCGTGTTCGAGCTGGCGCGAGCGGACCTGCGCGCCGCCGGCGAATACGTGCAGGCGCTGCAGGAGGCGGGCGCCCCGCGCGGCCTGGTGGCTTTCACCGCGCTGCCGGTGCTGCTCGCCCGCGCCACGCTCGCGGCGGTCGAAGGCGAGGGGCCCGGCGCCAAGGTGTCGCGCGAACAAGTGAGCGCCGCCGTCGCGGCGCTCGACGCCGCACTCGAGCGGGGCGCGCCGGCCGTACCGTAACTACGCGATGCGCTCGCGGAGCAGCGGCGGCGCTTCCGCCGGCTCGGACGAAATCGTGAAGCAGGCGCCGATGCGCGCCGCCAGCGCCTCGTCGCGGCGACGCAGGTAGAGACGCGCGAGCGGCGCTCCCTTCTCGACGCGCTCGCCCAACCGCGCCTCGCGACGCAGCGACACGGCGGGGTCGATGGCAGCATCCGCGCGCGCCCGGCCGGCGCCTGCCTCGATCATCAGCATCCCCAGCGCGCGGCAGTCGACGGCGGCGAGCCACCCGACCTCCGGCGCCTCCACCACGTGCTCCTCTTCGGCGATCGGCAGCTGCGGCGACGCCGACCAAGCGGCATCGGCGCCCTGCGCCCGCGCCCAGCGCAAGAACAGCTCGCGCGCCTCCCCCGACGCGACGACCGCTGCTAGCTTCTCGGCCGGCAGCTCCACGCCTTGCAGCGCCGCCACCTCGGTCGCCAGCGCGAATGTCAGCTCGCGCAGGTCCTCGCCTCCGCCCCCTTCGAGCAGCTCGATCGACTCGTTGACCTCGCAGGCGTGACCCACCCAATCGCCCAGCGGCTGGCTCATGTCGGTGATCCAGCCGCTGGTGCGCAAACCGAGCGCGTTGGCGGTCGCGACGAGCAGCTCGGCGAGCGCGCGCGCCTCCGCGGGGTCGGACAGGATCGCACCGCTGCCGGTCTTCACGTCGAGCACCAGCGCGCCAGCGCCAGCAGCCAATTTCTTCGACAGGATGCTGGCGGTGATCAACGGCAGCGACGACACCGTGGCGGTCTGGTCGCGCAGCGCGTAGAGGCGCTTGTCGGCGGGCGCGATGCTGCCGGTGGCGATGCCGATGGCGATGCCGGTCTCGCGCAGCAGCCGCAGCGTGCTATCGCGGTCGATGCCGAGCCGCAGCCCGGGCACCGCCTCGAGCTTGTCGGCCGTGCCGCCGGTGTGGCCGAGGGCGCGGCCGGTGAGCATCACCACCGGCAGCCCGCAGGCGGCGAGCAGCGGCGCCAGCGGCAGCGACACCTTGTCGCCGACACCGCCCGTCGAGTGCTTGTCGCACAGCCGCGGCACCTGGCGCGCCAGCTCCCAGCGCTCGCCCGACTCGAGCATGGCGAGCGTCAGCGTGCGCGTCTCCTCGGCGCCGAAGCCGCGGATCGCCGTCGCCATGAGGAAGGCGCCGAGCTGCGCGTCGCTCCAGCTGCCGTCGGTCGTGCCCGCGACCACGTCGCGCACCGCCGTCTCCGACAGCGCCTCGCCCGCCCGCTTGCGGCTCAGGATCTCGTAGGGAAGCATCGCCGCCGCGCCCTTCCCTCGCTGCGCGCTATCAGCCCATCCCAGCGCGGGGCCCGAGCTCGCGGAGCCGCTCCATCGCCTTGTTGCGCCACGCCGAGTCGGGGTACTCGTCGACGACGCGCTGGAAGGCGTCGTGGGCCTCCTGGCGACGGCCCAGCTGCTCGAGGGTGGAGCCGAGCTCGAAGAGGATGAGGTCCTCCGGCATCGGCTTCTTCTCCTTCTCGAGGTCGGCGCGGAGCCGCTGCACGACCTGCTCGCCCTTGCCCGCCTTGCGGTCGAGGTCGAGCAGCGTGCGGCGCACGGCGGCGGCGAGCATGTGGTCCGGGTGGTCGTCGAGGAACTCGTCCCACACCTTGCGCGCGCCGGCCTCGTCGCCCTCCTGCAGGCGGATGCGGCCGAGGTAGACCTGCGCGATGGCGCCGCCGCCGGTGCCCGAGTAGTCGTTCGCCAGCTCCTCGAACTGCCCCTTGGCGCGCGCCTGGCGGGTCTTCTCGTCGGCGAAGCTCGGCGTGTCGGGATCGTCGGGCGTGGCGCCGGTGGCGACGATCGGCGCGTCGTAGATCGTGATCGCCTTGCCGACCTTCTCCGACGCCGCCCCTTCGCGGCGCGTGTGCCAGGTGCGCCAGGCGACGACGGCGACGATCAGCAGCAGCACCGCGCCGATGGCGAGCAGCAAGTTGCGCCGATGGCCGAGGACGTAGCCGTAGCTCTCCCCCACCGCGTGGCGGAAGGCGTCGTCGCGGATCTCGTGCTTGATTTCTTTGCGGCTCAGGCGCTCTGTGCTCATGCGACGACCTCGTACCTCGCTACGGAACGTGAATGCGGACGGCTTGTTCGGGGATCGGCGGCCGCAGGCGGGTGGTGCGGCTGAGAGGACTCGAACCTCCGACCCGCAGTTTAGGAAACTGCTGCTCTATCCAGCTGAGCTACAGCCGCTCGCGGCGCGTGATTATAGCCACGGAGCCAGCGGGGCGGGCTCGGCCCGCCGTTCACGCCGCTCAATACTGGATCAACGACTCCAAGCGATAGCCGCCCAGCTTGTCGCGCGGCTGCAGGAAGGTGAGCTCGATGATGAACCCCATGCCGACGACCTGACCCCCCAGCCGCTCGATGAGCTGGGCGGTGGCGCGAGCGGTGCCGCCGGTCGCCACCAGGTCGTCGACGATGAGCACCTTGTCGCCCGGCCCGATGGCGTCCTCGTGCACCTGCAGCCGGTCGGTGCCGTACTCGAGCTCGTAGGACTGCTCCACCGACTTCGCCGGCAGCTTGCCGGGCTTCCTCACCGGCACGAAGCCGGCGTTGAGGTCGTAGGCGACGATGGGGCCGAACATGAAGCCGCGCGACTCCATGCCCACCACCTTGTCGACCTGCTGCTGGGCGAACAGCCAGACGAAGCGGTCGACGGTCATGCGCAGGGCGAGCGGGTCCTTGAGCAGGGTGGTGATGTCGTAGAAGAGGATGCCGGGCTTCGGCCAGTCCGGCACCTCGCGGATGTAGCGCTTGAGATCGTCCATGCAGCCCTCTCTGTGATCGGAACGCGTGAATCAGAAAACGATCTGGAAGCTCTGCCAGGTGGGCACCTGCACCAGGCGCTCCTCGTCGACGCCCTCGACGCGCGAGCCGCGCGGGCCGCGCAGCAGCTCGTCCTTGTAGCGCTGCAGCGTCTCGGCCGTCGCCGCCACCTGCACCTCGCAGGTGCCGTCGGGGAGGTTGCGGATCCAACCGCGTACGCCGAGCGCCTGGGCCGCCTGGCGGGCGAAGTAGCGATAGCCCACGCCCTGCACCCGGCCGATGACGATCCAGCGCCGCGCCTCCACCTCGGGCATCCGGTGCGGCAGGATAACCCGAGTGGCGAGCGGGAGCGAGCCACGAACGGCATCAGCGAGCTCCCCGACCGTGGGGAGCTCGCTGATAACAGGAGCAGCGGGACCGCCGAGGACGGGTTGGCGCACCGGCGCCGCGGCGGCGATCACTTCTTGCCCTCCTTCGGCTCCCAGCCGAAGCGCCCGACGAGCGGCACGAAGGCCACCGCGTCGGCCTCCTGCCGCTGCAGGCCGCCGAAGCGGTCCTTGTCGTAGACGACGAGCCGCTGCTCGTCGAGGCTCCCCTCCGGCAGCAGCAGCCGGCCGCCGGGCGCCAGCTGGTCGAGCAGCGGCTGCGGCGCCGCCGGCGCGCCGGCGGTGACCAGGATGCGGTCGAAGGGCGCCACCTCGCTCCAGCCGATGGTGCCGTCGAAGGCCTGCACCTTGACGTTGCCGACTCCGAGCTCGCGCAGCCGCTCGATGGCGGTGCGGGCCAAGGCGCTGACTCGTTCGAGGCTGAACACCCAGCGTGCGAGCAGCGCCAGCACCGCGGTCTGGTAGCCCGAGCCGGTGCCGATCTCGAGCGCCTTGTGCTCGGGCTCGACGGCGAGCAGCTCGCTCATCCGCGCCACGATCCAGGGCTGCGAGATCGTCTGCCCCGACGAGAGCGGCAGCGCGAAGTCGCCGTAGGCCTGCCCCCAGAGGTGCTCGCGCACGAAGCGATGGCGCGGCACCTGGCGCATCGCGTTCAGGACACGCGGATCGCGGATGCCGCGCTCGGCGAGCTTCTCGACCATCTGCTGGCGCTGCCAGGTGTAGTCGCGCGGCGCGTGCCGCTTCGGGACGGTCACAGGGCGGTCACTCGCCGCGGCCCTGCTCGACGGGGCCGAGGCTGCGCTCGAGGTGGTCGCGCAGCGCCGCCGCGCCATCGAGCACCCGGTAGTCGGTCAAGTCGAGGTGGAGCGGCGTCACCGAGGCGTAGCCCGACGCCATCGCCAGGTAGTCGGTGCCCTCCTCCTCGCGCCACTCGGGCGTGCCGGCGATCCAGTAGTACTTGCGGCCCCGCGGGTCGACCTTCTCCACCACCACCTGGTGGTAGCGGCGGTAGCCGAGCCGCGTCCAGCGCACGCCGCGCACCTCGCCGGCAGGGAGGTTGACGTTGAGCAGCAGCCCGGCCGGCAGCGGCTCGCGCTCGGCGTGCGCGAGCAGCTCGCGCACGAAGTCGCCGGCGAAGCGCGCCGCGCGCACGAAGGAGAACTTCTCCGACACCTCCTGGCTGAACGCCACCGACGGGATGCCGAGCAGGCTCCCCTCGAAGGTCGCCGACACGGTGCCGGAGTAGGTCACGTCGTTGCCGAGGTTCAGGCCGAAGTTGATGCCGGAGACGATGAGCCCCGGCGGCTCGTCCTTCATCAGCCACTGCACGGCGAGGCTCACGCAGTCGGTGGGCGTGCCGTCGACGGCGTACCAGCGCTCCTCGATCTTGCGCAGCCGCAGCGGCCGGTTGAGGGTGAGCGAGTGGCCGCTGGCGCTCTGCTCGCGGTCGGGGGCGACCACCACCACCTCGCCCAACGGCGCCAGCGCCTGGGCGAGCAGCTTGATCCCCTCGGAGAAGATGCCGTCGTCGTTGGTGACCAGGATTCGCATCTGCGTTGACGGATGGTGCGCAGAGCGCACCCTACCGCGACCCGGGCTGCCGGCTGCAGCGTAGGGTGCGCGCTGCGCACCATTCCGAGTCGATCTAAGTCGCCGGGTAATACCTGCCGATGATGGGTTCGAGGTTCTTGAGCGTCTTCGCCGGCACCAGCGAACGGTCGGTGATGAGCGAGTGCGCCAGCGCGTCCTTGCACGGGCAGGTGCGCGGCATGGCGGCGATGCGGCCGACGACGTTGCGCACCACGTTCTGCGCCATCACCACGTTCTTGGCGATCACCTCCATCACCGCCTGGCCGGAGACGTCCGCCTCCTCCTCGTGCCAGCAGTCGTAGTCGGTGATCATCGCCAGGGTGGCGTAGCAGATCTCGGCCTCGCGGGCCAGCTTCGCCTCCTGGAGGTTGGTCATGCCGATGACGTCCATCCCCCAGCTGCGGTAGACCTCCGACTCGGCGCGGGTCGAGAACAGCGGCCCCTCCATGCACAGGTAGCAGCCGCCCTGGTGGACGGTGGCGCCGGCCGCCCGCGCGCCGTCGACGAACACCGGCACGAGGTCGGGGCAGACCGGCCGTGCGAACGACACGTGCGCGACGATGCCCTCGCCGAAGAAGGTGTCGGGACGGTGGCGCGTCCGGTCGAAGAACTGGTCGGGCACCACGATGTGCGTCGGCTTGTACTCGATCTTCATCGAGCCGACGGCGCTGATCGAGACGATGCGCTCGACGCCGAGGACTTTGAAGCCGTAGATGTTGGCGCGGTAGTTGAGCTCGCTGGGCAGCATCTTGTGACCGCGCCCGTGTCGCGGCAGGAACGCCACCTTCTGGCCGTCGAGCGTGCCCAGCAGGTAGGAGTCGGAGGGGTCGCCGAAGGGCGTGCTGAGGCGCCGCTCCTCCTCGATGTGCAGCCCCTCCATCGAGTAGAGGCCGCTGCCGCCGATGATGCCAACGGTGTACGTATCGCTGCTCACGGGGATCGCTCTCCTTCGTCGGAACGCAATGAGATGTGCCGCCCTGGGGCTTCGGCGGCGGAGCCTATGACTTCGGCGCCATCGCCGCCACTACGCCGAGCGCGGTCTCCAGCGCCTGGCGGCCCTCGACGCCGCCGACGAGCCGCGTCGGCTCGCCGCGGCAGGCGCGCAGGAAGGCTTCGAGCTCGCGGCGCAGCGGCTCGCCGGGCACCACCTCGAGGTCGGCGCGCACGATCTGCGGCGCGCCCTCGCTCCCCTCGAGGCGATAGCCCTTGATCTCCTGCGACTGGTAGTCGAGCGAGTAGTAGCCGCGCGGCACGAAGGCGCGCAGCTTGCGCACGCGCTCGGCCGAGACACGCGAAGCGGTGAGGTTGGCGGTGCAGCCTGACTTGAGCTCGAGCCGAACGTTGCAGATGTCGATACGCGGCGACAGCACGTTGATGCCGGTGGCGCGCACCTCGGCGACGCCGCTCTTGTCGAGGGCGTGGAGGATCTGCAGGTCGTGGATCATCAGGTCGAGCACCACGTCGACGTCGAGGCTGCGCGGCGAGAACACTCCCAGCCGCTGCACCTCGACGAAGCGCGGCTCGGCGCCGGCGGCGAGCAGCGCCTGCACGGCCGGGTTGTAGAACTCGACGTGGCCGACGGCGAGCACGCCGCCGCCGCTCTCGGCCGCGGCGATCAGCTCGTCGGCCTCGGCGAGCGAGCCGGCGATCGGCTTCTCCACCAGCACGTGCTTGCCCATGGCAAGGAGCGGTGCGCCGATGCGCGCGTGCTCGCTGGTGGGCGCGGCGACGACCATCGCGTCGACCTGCGCGGCGAGGCTCGCGACGTCGGCGAAGGCCACCGTGCCGTGGGTCGCCGCCAGCTCCTGCGCCACTTCCGGCCGCGCGTCGTGGATGCCGATGAGGGCGGCGCCCGGCAGCGAGGCGAGGATGCGTACGTGGTGGCGGCCGAGCGCGCCGGTGCCGACGACGCCGATGCGCACCGGCGTCGGCTCGTCGACGAGCTGCAGCTGAGGCTGCGGCTCGACCAGGGTCTCGGGCAGGGGCGGCGCCGCGACCGCTGCTGCCGCCATCGTCTCAACCCCCATCGCCGGAACCTCCCCCGCCGCGGCCGCCCTTGCGGCCGGGCAGCGAGCGGATGACGCCGCGCGCCGCCGTCTCGACGAAGTCGACGAGATAGGCGATCTCGGCGTCGTCGGGGAAATCGGCTCGCAGCCCCGCCAGCACCTGCGTCAGCGGCTGCTTCGAGCGCGTCAGCCGGCGCACCGCCGCTTCTAGCCGCGTGATCGTCTCCGCCGGCACCCCCTTGCGCTCGAGGCCGATGCGGTTCAAGCCGTAGCAGGCGGGCTTGATGCCCACCGTCTTCACGAACGGCAGGGCGTCCTGGACGATGACCGAGTAGCCGCCGACGTACGCGTGACGGCCGACGCGGCAGAACTGGTGGATCGAGGTGAAGGCGGAGATCGAGGCGTCGTCCTGCACCTCGACGTGGCCGGCGAGCGTGGCGTTGTTGGCGAAGATGGTGCGGTTCCCCACCTGGCAGTCGTGCGCCACGTGGGTGTAGACCATGAACAGGTTGTCGTCGCCGATGCGCGTGGTGCCGCCGCCCTTGGCGGTGCCGCGCTGGATGGTGCTCAGCTCGCGGAAGTGGTTGCGGTCGCCGATCTCGAGCCAGGTCTCCTCGCCCCTGAACTTGACGTCCTGGGGGTCGAAGCCGATGCAAGCCTGGCCGTGGATGCGGTTGTCGCGGCCGATGCGCGTCGGCCCCTGGATCTGCGCCGCGGCGCCGACGGTGGTGCCGCTGCCGATGGAGACGCGGGCGCCGATCACCGCATACGGTCCGATGACGACGTCCTCGGCGAGCTCGGCCGTCGGATCGACGACCGCGGACGGATGGATGCCGGCGCTCACACGCTCTCCCTCGCGGGGCAGTGGACGCCACCGCCGAACGCGCGCCTCGTCACGCTCATCTCGAGACCATCGCCGAGGAGAGGATCGCCTCGGCGGCGAGCTTGCCGTCCACCAGCGCCTTCGCCTGCAGCCGGCAGAAGTTGCTGCGCAGGTTGAGGATGTCGATCTCCAGCCGCACCTGGTCGCCGGGCACCACTGGGCGGCGGAAGCGCGCCCGCTCGATGCCGGTGAAGTAGAGCAGCTTGTCCTTGCGGTCGGGCATGTCGTGCAGCAGCAGCACGCCGCCCGCCTGTGCCATCGCCTCCAGCAGCAGCACGCCGGGCATCACCGGGTGGCCGGGGAAGTGGCCGAGGAAGAACTCCTCGTTGACGGTGACGTTCTTGATCGCGACGACGCGCTTGCCGGGCTCGAGCTCGAGGACGCGGTCGACGAGCAGGAAGGGATAGCGGTGCGGCAGCACCTCCTGGATCCAACGGATGTCCCAGCTCGCCGGCTGGCCCGTCGTTCCGCTCCCGGTTCCCGCGCCCGTCTCCGTCACCCGCGGTCCTCCTCCTGCCCTTCCGTGCCCGCTTCGCCGCGCGCCTTCTCGAGCCGGCGCACTCGCCGTCCCAGCTCGGCCAGGCGGCTGAGCCAGCTCACCTGGCGCCGCCACTCGCCGAGCGGCACGGCGGGGATCCCCGCCAGCTTGCTTCCCGCCGGGGCCGACTGCAGCGCCGCCGACTTCGCCGCCACCTGCACGCCGTCGCCGAGCTCGAGGTGGCCGCCCACGCCCGACTGCCCCGCCAGCACCACCCCGTCGCCCAGCCGCGCGCTGCCGGCGATGCCCGCCTGGCCGCAGAGCACGCAGCCCTTTCCGAGCCGCACATTGTGTCCGACCTGTACCAGGTTGTCGAGCTTGCTGCCGGCGCCGATGCGGGTCTCTTCGAGGGTGGCGCGGTCGATGGTGGTATTGGCGCCGATCTCGACGTCGTCCTCGACGACGACGCGTCCCACCTGCGGCACCTTGACCAGCGCGCCGCCGCGCGGCGCGTAGCCGAAGCCGTCGGCGCCGAGCACCGCGCCGGCGTGCACGACGACGCGCGCGCCGAGCTCGGTGTCGTCGTAGAGCACGGCGCGCGGATAGATCATCGTCCCTTGGCCGATGCGGCAGCGCGCGCCGACGACGACGCCGGGGTGGAGCACGGCGCCGGCCTCGACACGGCTCTCTTCGCCGATCACCACCTGCGCGCCGACGCTCGCCGTCTCGTCGATCGTCGCGGTGGCTGCCACCACCGCCGTCGGGTGCACGCCCGGGCTCGCGGCCGGCGAGGGATGGAAGTGCCGCAGCAGCTCGCCGAGCGCCCACGCGGCCTCGGCACACACCAGCTGGTCGTGCGGCAGCGCCGGCTCCTCGCGCGCCACCAGCAGCGCGCCGGCGCGCGACTGCCGCGCCTCGTCGCGGTAGCGCGGCGAGGTGAGGAACGACAGCTCGTCGGGCCCGGCTGTCGCGAGCGGCCGCACGCCGTGCAGCGGGCGGTCGGGATTGCCCCGCACCCGCCCCTGCACCAGCTCAGCGAGCCTGCCGAGGCTTGTCGCCACCGGGGCCCGCTACGGCTTGGGCGTCGCCGCCGGCCGCGCCGCCGCCGGGGCCGCCGCCGCCGCGGGGGCGGCGTCGTAGCGCTGGATCACCAGCTGCGTCATGTCCACCGACGGGTCGGCGAAGACGAGCCCGCTCTGGAACTTCTTGAAGATCATCGTGTAGCCCTGCTCGGCGCCCACCTGGTTGATGATGCGCAGGATCTGCGCCTCGATGGGCTCCATGATCTCCTGCTCGAGCTTCGCCATCGCCTGCTGGGCGTCCTCGCCGAAGCGCTGCAGGGCGAGCGTCTTTACCTGCACCTCCTCGTTCATCTGCGCCAGCTTGTCCTGGCCCAGCGACAGCCGCCCCTCGTTCATCCGCTTCTGCAGGTCGGTGATGTCCTGCTTGAGCTTGTTGCCCTCGGCGAGGCGCCGGTCGCGCTCCTGGTTGAGGCGCTCGATCGCCTGCTTGCCGCGCGCCGACTCGGCGACGATGCGCTCGGGATCGATGATGCCGATCTTCATCGGCTTGGGCGCCGCCGCGGCGGCCGGCTGCTGCGCGTGAGCCGTGACGGCCGGCGCCGCCAGCACGGCGAGCAGGGCGAGGATGCGAACGGGGGTCAACTTCCGGGCCATCGATGGCTCTCCTTGCGATATCGGCCGCAGAGGGGGTCGGTCAGAAGCTCGTTCCGACGTCGAACTGGAAGCTCTCGAACCGGTCTCCGGGCAGCGGTGTGAGGTTGTTGGCGTAGATGAAGCGCAGCGGCAGGCCGAACACGGGGACGAAGAGCCGCAGCTCGGCGCCCGCCGTCCCCCGCATGCTCTCGATCCCCGCCCTCAAGCCCTCGTCGCCGAAGACGTTGCCGCCGTCGGCGAAGAAGACGAGACGGAAGGGCCCGCCGAGCAGCAGATGGTACTCCACCGCGGCCTGCAGGTACGACGTGCCGCCGAGCAGGTTGCCGAACTGGTCCTGCACCGGGTTGTCGTCCTCGTCGCGCAGCGAGATCGAGCGCGAGGCGTGGCCGCGCAGGCTGCGGGCGCCGCCGATGTAGTAGCGCTCGAGCAGCGGCAGGGCGGTGTCGCCGATCTGCTCCACCAGGCCGGCCTCGAAGTTGACGGCGAACACCTGGCGCACCGGCCGGCGGAGGATCGGCCTGAACCAGGTGAAGGCCACCTCGGGCCGCCAGAGGTCGATGTCGCCGCCCAGCGGGCCGCCGGCGTACTCGACGGAGAACGAGCTGCGCAGGCCGACGGTGGGCTCGAAGCGGTTGTCGAGGCTGTCGTAGAACCAGAGCGGCCGGATGTCGGACTTCGAGTACTTCGCCTCCGAGGTGCTCACCGTGCCGGTGCCGTCGAGGAAGCTCACCTCGTCGCTGATGTCGGCGAACTCGTACTGCAGGCGCGCGCTGTGGAAGAGGCCGATGCTGCGCCCGTAGGTGAGCACGCCGCCCTTCTCGTTGCGCACCTGCCGCTGGGTGCCGAGCAGGTTGTAGTCGAGGTCGCGCTTGAACAGCTGGACGCCGGCCGACTGCGGGCGGTCGAGCAGCCAGGGCACGAAGTACGACAGCTCGTAGATGTCGCGCACGCGGCCGGTCTGCACCGAGACGCCGACGCTCTCGCCGCGGCCCATGAAGTTCTGGGTCTGCATCGAGAACTGGCCGAAGAAGCCGTCGAGCTCGCTCCAGCCGCCGCCGAAGAGCAGCTCGGTGCGGTCCGACTCCTTGCCGTTGACGGTCAAGTCGACGGTCTTGTTCTCGCGGTCGGGCGGCTCGAACTCGATCGGGTTGTCCTCGTCGATCTTGAAGTAGGTGAGCTGGTTGAGCTTGTAGACGCTGTTCTTGAGCGCCCCCATGTTCATGACCAGCCCTTCCTGCAGGCGGAACTCGCGGCGCAGCACCTTGTCGCGGGTGCGGTCGTTGCCCTTGAACTCGATGCGGCCGACCTTGAACTGGTCGCCTTCGAAGATCTTCACCACCACGTCGGCGACGTTGTCGGGCTTCTCCACCAGCTCGACGTCGATCTGCGAGTAGATGTAGCCGTTGTTGCGGTACACCTCCTCGATCGCCTTGACCCCCTTCTCCACCGCCGAGGCGCGCAGCCAGGGGTTGCGCGGCCGGTCGAAGGCGCGCAGCAGCATTTCGTCGGAGTAGACCTTGTTGCCGTCGATGGTGATGGTGCCGAACTTCCAGCGGTCGCCCTCGACGACGGGGATGGTGAGCTGCAGCCGCCGCTTCTGCCGCTTGGGCGGCGCGTTGGGACGCTTGGCGCGCACCTCGAGGCGCGGCTCGGTGACGTCGACGTTCTTGTAGCCGCGCTCGCGGTAGAGGTCGCGGACCTTGACCAGGTCTTCCTGGATGGTCGCCGGGTTGTAGATGTCGTGCTTCAAGAAGCGCGAGATCGGCCCGGTCTCCTTGGTCTTGCGCATCACCAGCCGCAGGCGGCGGTCGCGGAAGACGGTGTTGCCCTCGAACTGGATCTTGCCGATCTTGACCTTGGTGCCCTCGTCGACGGTGAAGCGCACGCGACGCTCGCCCTGGCTCACTTCTTCGAGCGCGTAGTCGACGGTGGCGAAGCGGTACCCCTTCTCGGCGTACATCTGCGTCAGCGCGTGCTTGGCGCGCTCGAGCTCGCCGAGGTCGAGCGGCCCGCCCTCGCGCAGGCGGATCTGCTCCTTGTCCATGCGGTCCTGGATGTCGGTGTGGCCGAGCTTCTTGAGGCCGGTGTACTCGACCGACCGCAGCACCGGCCGCTCGACGATCTTCAGCAGCACGTGGACGCCGGCGGGGGTCGGCGACGCCTCCACCGAGATGTCGTCGAGCAGGTGGCGCTCCCAGAGCGCCTTCAGGTTCTTGTCGAGCGCGACGGGATCGAAGTTGGCGCCGACCTCGAGGCCGAGGTAGTAGAGCAGCGTCTCCTCGGAGAGCGTGCGCAGCCCCTGGAACTCGATGGCGGCGATCGGCTTGCCCGCGAGGTCCTCCGCTTCGGCTGCGCGCAGGACCGGCGCGAGGAGGAGGACGAGCACGACGGCAGCAGCGAGCCGACACCAGACGGCGCCAAAACGGCGCCGCCGCGCGCCAGCACGGCCCGCGGTCGAGGCGAGCGGATCGAGGCCGGGACCTGGGCTTGCGCCGGAGGCATCGAGTCGGTTCACGAGCACAACAGGTCTACCCCTTTCGATCTGCCTGGAACGGCCGCGGTTTCAGCAAGGGTTGCGCCAGGGGACGCCGGCGCCGCGATGCGGGGCGGAATCCTACCCCGCCCCGCGCGCAAAGCGCGCTGCCGTCCCGGCGCGCCGCACCCACCCGCATGTTTCTTATTGAGCGGGGATCGCTTCGCGCGCCTGCACGTCGAAGTGGAGCTTGCCGTCGACGAGGTCGACCTCGATGAGCTCGATCGACTCGCCGCGCCGCGAGATGAGGATCTCCGACACCGCGTCCTGGAGGTGGCGCTGGATCGTCCGCCGCAGCGGACGCGCGCCGGTCGAGGGCTCGACCCCGGCCTGCTCGAGCAGCCACTCGCGCACCTCGGGCGAGACCTCGACGTGCAGGCCGCGCTGCCCGAGGGTCTTGTTGACGTCGTCGAGCAGGATGTCGACCACCGCCCGCAACTCGTTGGGCCCGAGCGGGTTGAAGACGATCACCTCGTCTAGGCGGTTGATGAACTCGGGCGAGAAAGCACGCTTGAGCTCGGCGAGGATCTCCTCCTCGATGCGGGCGAACGCTTCCTGCTCGTTCTGCGCCCCGAAGCCCATGCGGCCCTTGTTGAGCACCACCTTGCTGCCGACGTTGCTGGTCATCAGCACGATGGCGTTCTTGAAGTCGACCTGGTTGCCGTAGCTGTCGGTGAGCACGCCGTCGTCGAGGATCTGCAGCAGCAGGTTGGCGACGTCGGGATGCGCCTTCTCGATTTCGTCGAAGAGCACCAGCGAGTAGGGCTGGCGGCGGATGCGCTCGGTGAGCTGTCCACCCTCCTCGTGGCCGATGTAGCCCGGCGGCGAGCCGATCAGCTTCGATACCGCGTGCTTCTCCATGTACTCCGACATGTCGAAGCGCACCAGGGCTTCCTGGGTGCCGAAGAGGAAGCTCGCGAGCTGCCTCGCCACCTCGGTCTTGCCGACGCCCGACGGTCCGAGGAACATGAAAGATCCGACAGGGCGTCCGGGATTCGATACACCCAGCCGCGAGCGGCGGATGGCGCGCGAGATGGCGGCGATGGCGCGCTCCTGCCCCACCACCCGGCGGCGCAGGATGTTCTCCATGTCCATCAGCTTCTCGGCTTCCTCGCTCTGCAGCGCCGCCACCGGCACGCCGGTCCAGGAGGCGATGACCTCCTCGACGTCCTCGGGCGTCACCTCGAGGACGGCGCTCTCCTCGGTGAGCTGGGAGAGCTTCTCGACGTCCTCGCGCAGCTCGATCTCGCGCTCGCGCTGGTAGACCGCCTTCTCGAAGTCCTTGGCCGAGATCGCCCGCTTCATCTCCTTGACCACCTGCTGGATCTCGCGCTCGAGACGGCGCAGGTTCTGGGTGTCGCGGACGCGGCGCAGCTTGACCTTCGCCCCCGCCTCGTCGATGACGTCGATCGCCTTGTCGGGCTGGTGGCGGTCGCTGATGTAGCGGCTGCTCTGGATGATGGCCACCTTCAGCGACTCGGGGCGGTAGCGCACCTTGTGGAACGACTCGTAGCGCTCGCGCAGCCCCTCGAGGATGCGCAGCGTCTCCTCGGCGTCGGGCGGCGTCACCGACACCGATTGGAACCGCCGCATCAGCGAGCGGTCCTTCTCGATGTACTTGCGGTACTCCTTGAGCGTGGTGGCGCCGACGCAGGAGATCTCGCCGCGCGACAGCGCCGGCTTCAAGATGTTGGCGGCGTCGAGCGAGCCTTCCGCCGAACCGGCGCCGACGAGCGAGTGGATCTCGTCGATGAAGACGATGACGTCGGGCGTCTCCTTGAGCTCCTTGAGGATGCCCTTGAGACGCTCCTCGAACTGGCCGCGGTACTTGGTGCCGGCGACGATGAGCGAAAGGTCGAGCGCGACGATGCGCTTGCTGGCGAGGAAGATGGGGACGCGCCCCTCGACGATGCGCTGGGCGAGCCCCTCGACGATGGCGGTCTTGCCGACGCCCGGCTCGCCGAGGAGGATCGGGTTGTTCTTGGTGCGCCGCGAGAGGATCTGGATGATGCGCTCGACCTCGGTCTCGCGCCCGATGAGCGGGTCGAAGGCGGCCTGCCCGGCGAGCGAAGTCAGGTCGCGGCCGTACTCGGTGAGGAACGGCAGTTCCTTCTTCTGCTGCGACGCCTCGCGCTCCTTGACCAGCGACATCAGCTCCTCGCGCACCGAGTACACGTCGAGGCCGTGCTGGGCGAGGATGCGCATGGCGAGGCAGCCTTCGACGCGCAGGATGCCGATCAGCAGGTGCTCGCTGCCGACGCTGCCGTGCAGCATCGACTCCGCCTCGTGGGCGGCGTAGGCGAGGATCTTCTTCGACTCCTCGGAGAGCGGCAGCTCGGCGGTCGAAGAGATGCGCTCGACGAAGACGCGCTCCCCTTCGATCTCGCGGCGGATCTCGTCCGGCTTGACGTGGAAGCGCCGGAAGAGCTCGGTGACGGTGTCTTCGCCTTCGCGAAGGATGCCGAGCAGGACGTGCTCGGACTCGATGACGCGGCTGCCCAACTTGCTCGCCTCGTAGCGGGCGAAGAACAGCGCCCGGCGAGCCTTCTCGTTGTACTTCTCGAACATCGGTGTTTGGGCTCGCGCCCTTCCCGGCTCGTCAGCCTCCCGTCGCGCTACCGTCTACTTCATTGAGTCGCTTGAGGATACCGTGCCCGCGCGAAAAAAGTGTAGCACGCAAGTTTAAGTGAACTAGTTCGCGGCCAACGCGGCACGCGCCTCGCGCAGCTCGGCGCGCGTCGTGGTTGCTCCGTCGCATTGCTCGACGAGCTGCGCGCGGAGCTCGCGCGCGCGCTCCGGCTTGCCCGCTGCTGCAGCCGCGCGCGCCGCGCCGGCGAGCGCGTTGAAGCGGCCGGGCGCGTCGCGCAGCGCCGCTTCGTACTGCTCGAGCGCTGCATTCGGTTTGTCGAGCTCGAGCAGCAAGTCGGCGAGCAGCTCGCGCGGCGGCAGCACGGCGCCGGGCGTCACCGGGTGCTTGCCGACGCGGTCGTCGAGATCGGCGGCCTGCATCAGCAGCATCAGGCCCTCGTTGGAACGGCCTTCGGCGTGGGCCAGCCAGCCGGCGGCGGCCAACCGCAGCGACTCGACGTGGCCGGCCCAGTCGTACGTCGCCGACGGCGGCTTCGCCGCGAGCGACGCCTGGATCTTCGCCAGCTCCGCGAGCGCGGCGGTGGCGCGGGCGCGATCGCCGCTGCGCGCGGCGCCGAGCGCGCGCGCGAACCAGGACGTCGCCGGCGCGTACGAGTAACGGTCCCACGACAGCGGTGCCGCCGGCGGCTGCAGCGCCGCCGCCTCGGCCCAGGCGCGCCGCTCCAGCGTCCACCGCGCCGGCACCGCGGCGAGCGCGAAGCCGGCGGAGAAATAGTCGTCGGCGTTGGCGAGGGCGCTCTCGATCGCCTTCACCACCGCCGCCGCCTTCTCCTCCTGCCCGATCTGCAGGTACGCGTACTCCAGGTAGTCGAGCGCGTGCAGCTCGTCGTAGGCCGTCTTGCCCGGGCTGCGCAACGCCGCCAGCTTGCGCGCCGACGCGGCCGAGTCGAGGTTGCTCTCGATCGAGTCCTGCCAAAGCCCGAGGCGCGTGAAGATGTGCGACGGCATGTGCTGCGCGTGCGGCGAGTCGGGGGCGATCTTGGCGTAGGCGCGAGCGGCACCGAGCGCCAGCTCCGCCAGCTGCGGGTAGTCGAAGGAATGGATCACGTAGTGGGCGATGCCGGGGTGATCGGGCTCCAGCGGCAGCAGCCGCTCGAGGATCGCCGCCGCCTCCTTCTGCTGCGCGAAGCTGCTGTCGGAGGGCGGCGCCGTGCCGAGCAGCGTGAGCGCATGGAAGATCGCCGCCTCGTGATCGTCGGGGAAACGGCGGACGACGTCCTCCATGGCGGCGCGGTAAGCCTGCGCGCGGGCGCGGTGGTCGCGGCCCGGCTCGTCGCGGTAGTAGGCGCCGGCGGCGGCGACGTACGCCTGCTCGCGCGGCGTCGGGGCGCCCAGCGCGGCGGCCTTCCCCGCGGCAGCGCGGCCGGCGGCGAGCTCGGCCTCGGTGGGCGGCGCCCACAGCGGGTGGTAGTAGCTCATGGCGATGCCCCACTGCGCCATCGCGCAGTTGGGATCGACCCGCGCCGCGGCCTCGAAGGCGAGGCGCGCCTCCTCGTAGCCGAAGGAATGCAGCAGCGCGAGGCCGCGCTCGAAACCCGGCTGCGCGAGCTCGGCACAGGAGGTGGGGAACTTCACGGTGCCGAGCTTCTCGATGTGAGCGGCGTGATCGTCGTGACCGTGGCCGGCGTGCGCGGCCGGAGGGGTCTCCGCGGCGGGCGCCGCCGCGGCGACGGGCGTCGACGGATGGGAGTGGCCGGTGGTGGGATCGGCGGCGGCCATGCGCGCGGCGAGCAGACTGCCGAAGCAGCAGGCGGCGATGATGGTCAAGCGGGCGAATCCACGCATGGCGCGTCCTCCTCTCGGGTCGACCCTTACGCTCATTCTAAGAACGCGGCGTCGGCGCTCGCGATGGATCCGCTCCCGTCAGTTCGCGGTGTTCGCCTCGGCCGGCGCCGCCCACATCGTCGAGAGCGTGCCCCCCTCGAGCAGGTGGACGCGCGAGCACCGCCGTGCCAGCTCCGGGTTGTGAGTGACGAGCACCATCGTGGTGCCGTGACGCAGCGCCATCTCGCGCAGCAGCTCGAACATCTGCTCGCCGGTCGCCGGATCGAGGTTCCCGGTCGGCTCGTCGGCCAGCAACAGCGGCGGCTCGAGCAGCAGCGCCCGGCAGAGCGCGACCCGCTGCCGCTCGCCGCCGGAGAGCTGGTTCGGAAAATGGTCGAGCCGCTCTGTCAGACCGACCTCTTCGAGGAGCCGCCGCGCGGCGTTCGCCACCTCGCGCGGCTCGCGGCCAGCAATGCGCCCGGGCATCATCACGTTCTCGAGCGCCGTGAAGTCCGGCAGCAGCTGGTGGAACTGGAAGACGAACCCGAGAGTCTTGTTGCGAAAGCGAGCAAGGGCGCTGCCAGAGAGCCGCGAGAGATTCTGCCCAGCGACCTCCACCGTCCCCGAATCAGGCGAATCGAGCCCACCAAGCAGATGCAGCAACGTCGACTTGCCCGACCCCGAAGGACCGACGACAGCAACGAGCTCGCCGGGCGCGACCTCGAGATCGACGCCGCGCAGCACCTCGACCCGCCGCGTGGCGTCGAGATACGCCTTGTGCAGATTGGCGACGCGGACAGAGACGCTCATCGCCGCATCGCCTCGACCGGCGACAGCTTCGCCACCCGTTGCGCTACCCACAGCGCGCTGACGATCGCGAGGACCACAGCGACTGCCAGCACAGCGGCCACGTCGGGTAGCTGCAGGCGGAAGGGCAAGTAGTCAAGGAAGTAGATCTGCCCCGGCAGTTGCACCAGCCGGTAGCGGTCGAGGATCAGGGCGACGATGCAGCCGAGGAGCGCGCCGGCGACGGTGCCGACGCCGGCGATCAGCAGGCCGAGCCAGAGGAAGGCGCGGCGAAGACGCTCGGGCGTGGCGCCCATGGTCGCCAGCATGCCCAGCTCGGCGCGCTTGTTCGTGATCACCAGTGCGAGGTCGGCGACGAGCGCCATCGCGGCCACCAGCACGATCAGCGACACGGCGACGAACATCACCGACTTCTCGAGCCGCAGCGCGAAGAAGAGCGGCCGGTTGAGCTGCTCCCAGGTGCGCAGCGTCGCGCCCGCCGGCAGCAGCGCGCGTACTTCCGGCACGAGCTCCAGCGCCTCGTCGAGCCCGTGCGCCGTGACCTCGAGGAACGATGAAGGGTTGCCGGCGAGCGGCCGCGCCACACCCACCGGCAGCGCGACGCGCTCGACGTCTTCGGTGCGGCCGCTCTCGAAGGTGCCGGCGAGCGGCAGGCTGCGGATGCGCGGCTGCGGCCCGAGCGGCGTCAGCGTCGGACGCGGCGAAACAACCGAGATGACGTCGCCCGCTTCCACGCCCCACCTGGTGGCGAGGGCGCTGCTGATGTAGAGGCCCGGCGGGCGCCCCTCGGCGCCAGGGAAGAAGCGCGGCACGAGGCCCGAGTAGCCGACGATCTCGACCGCCTGCACGAGACCGCCGCTCTCCAGCCAGCCGCGGCCGTGCACGGCTTCCTGCACCTGCACGACACCCTGCAGGCGCAGCAGACGCTCTTGCAGCGCCGCGGCGCCCGCGCCGGGCGCATCACCGGGCGGCAGCTCGATCTCGAGGTGCGGCGTACGCGCCAGCACCTCGCCGCGCAACGCTTGCTGCAGCCCGGCGAGCGCCGACAGCGCGAGCACCAGCGCCGCCACGCCGAGACCGATGCCGCCCGCCGCGACGGCGGAGAGGAAGCTGACGAAAGCGTCCTTGCGCGTGCTGCGCAGGTAGCGCAGCGCAAGGATCAGCGGGAAAGGCAGGCGCCAAAGCAGGCTCACCGCGCTGCACCGTAGCCGGGAACCCCGCGGCGGTCAACGCGTCGCCGCGGTGGTTGCTACCGAGCCGACCGCCGACGAGGCGGCGTCGATCGCGTGCGCCGGCTGCCGCCGCCGCAGTCGTCCGCGCAGCAGGTCGATCACCATCTCCGACACTTCGGCCATCCACACGGCGCCGGTGCGGCGCAGCGTCCACCGGGCCTGCCGGCGGCAGAAGCGGTCGCGCGCGAAGAGCGTGCGCGCCAGTCGCCCCGGCTGGAGGTGGAAGAGCAGCTCCATCGCCTTGACCGCGAGTGCCAGCTGCCAGGGCGCCAAGCCGACGCTGCGCCAGCACCGGGTGGCGGTAGTCCCAGCGGCGGAGGTCGGGCTCGACGACGCCCATCGTCGCGAGCGCTTCTTGGCCGAACGGCGTCCAGTCATGCGGCGTGGCGTACATGGCGTTGAGGAAGTCGCCGCCGTAGCGGTTGAGGTTGCGCAGGGCCCGCCACAGCGAGGCGAAGCTCTCATCGCGGAAGCCGACGACGTGGCCGAGGATCGAGTGGATGCCGTGCTCGCGCAGCAGGCGGCAGGCGAGCAGGTCGTGGCGCGGCGTCGAGCGCTTGTCGACGTGCCGCAGCACGTCCTCGTCGGTCGAGTCGACGCCCATCAACACGTAGAGCAGGCCGGCGCGGCGGTAGAGCGGCAGCAGCTCGGCGTCGCGCACGATCTCGGTGGCGCGGATGGTGGCGAACATCTGCACCGGCAGCCGCCGCGCCGCCAGCGCCTCGAGGAACGCGGCCCACGGACGTTGCAGCGTCGTCGGGTTCTCGTCGGCAAGGGTGACGAAGCGGACGTCGTGGCGGCGGTGGAGCCACTCGATCTCGGCGGCGAGCCGCTCGGGGTCGCGGTGCCGCCACTTCACCCAGAACCCGTGCTGGCCGCAGTAGGTGCAGCGATACGGGCAGCCGCGCGAGAACTGCACGATGGCGGCACGGCCGAGCCCGAAGCACTGGTAGCGGTCCCAGTCGTCGATCAGCTCCCAGCCGACGCGGAAGCGATCGAGGTCGCGCTCCGGCGGGCGGTCGGGCGTGGCGAGGATGCTGTCGCCGTCGCGAAGCGTGAGCCCGGCGACGGTCGAGAGCGCGGCGGCGACGGATGAGCGCTGAGACGACGCGGACGACGCAGCTGACGTCGCCGTCGCTGCGCTCGCTCGCGCCGCTGCCAGCGCGTTTACCAACGCCAACGCCGTCGCCTCGCCCTCGCCGCGCACCACCACGTCGATTTCCGGCGTCTGCGCCAGCACCTGCTCGCCGTGGTAGCTCGGGAAGACGCCGCCGTAGATGGTGACGGCGGCAGGCAGCTCGCGCTTCACCGCCGCGAGCGTCGCGACGCAATCGGGGTGCGCCGGCGTCGAGCCGGCGTGGCCGGTCATCACCACCTCGGCTCGCCACTCACGCGCCGCGGCGGCGATCTCGGCCGGTGTGAGGTCCAAGTACTCGGCGTCCAGCAGCCGCACCTCGTGACCGGTGTCGAGCAGCGGTCCGCCGACCATCAACAGCCCGAGCGGCACCTGGTGCCCAACGCCGACGTTCGACGTGAACGTCTGGTACGGAGGATTGACGAGCAGCACGCGCATCGCTCGCCTCACCTTCAGCTGACGAGCGCGCGGTCGCCGCGACCTTCCAGCCACGGCCACACGCTCGCCCGCTGCCGCATACTCGGCAGCCGCGCGCTCGTCGTCTCTCGCCAAGGAGTCGTCGTCATGTCGAAGCCCGCCGTCGCCGACCTCTTCGCCGACATCCCGCCGCAACTGGCGGAAGAGCTCTTCTCTACCCTAACCGAGTCGGCGTCGGTGCGAATCGAGCGCATCGTCTCGCCGCCGGGCCACCAGACCGCGCCCGGCTCGTGGTACGACCAGGATCGCGACGAGTGGGTGCTCGTCCTGCGCGGCCGCGCCGCGCTCGAGCTCGACGGCGAGCCGGAGCTCGTCGAGCTCGGCCCCGGCGACCACCTGGTGCTGCCGGCGCGGCTCCGCCACCGCGTGGCCTGGACGACGCCGGACGAGCCGACGGTTTGGCTGGCGGTGCACTACCGCTGAGGATCGGCGTCCGCGGCGGCAGCGCCGCTCATCGCCACTCGCCGGCGCTGCCGCTTCCACAGCCACCACACCGGCACGCCGGCGGCCAGGATCCCCAACCCGATGGCGCTGTTGACCGGGAACCGATACACGGTGTTCGCCACCACCGCCAACGACGCGACGATGAAGGCCACCGTCGTCCACGGATGCCCCGGAGTGCGAAAGACGTCCTCGCCGTCACCGCGCGCGGCGTCGCGGCGCCGCAGCGCGAACAGGCAGCTCGCCGCCAACGCGAAGAAGGTCCAGTCGGCGGCGATGCAGTAGCCCAGGATCTCCTCGTACTCGCCGCTCCACGCGATGGCGATGGCGAAGACGCCCTGCAGCACGATCGCCACCACCGGCACGCGGCTCTTCGGGTGCACGTAGGCGACGCGGCGGAAGAAGGCGCCGTCGGCCGCCATCGCGTAGTAGAGCCGCGGACCGGTGAGCATGCTCTGCGATAGGAAGCCGATGGTGGAGATGGCGATGCCGGCGGCGATGAGCGTGCCGCCGACGGGGCCGAGCGCCGTCCGCATGACGTCGGAGGCGGGCGTCTTCGTCGCCGCGAGACCGTCGGGCCCGAGCACTCGCAGGCATACCCACGACACCGCGAGGTAGAGCACGATGACGCCGCCGACGCCGAGCAGCAGCCCGCGCGGCAGGTTGCGCCGCGGCTCGCGCACCTCGCCGGCGAGGAACGACGCCGTCTGCCAACCGCCGTAAGCGAAGAGCACCGGCCCCAGCGCGGCGCCGAAGGCGGTGACGAGGCCGAACGACGGCGGCCGGTCGAGCACCGGGTACGGCCCGCCGCCGAAGGCGCGTGCGAAGAGCGCGCCGGCGACGACGAGCCCGGCGATCGCCACCAGCTTGAGCACCATGAACAGGTTCTGCGACGCCGCGCCGGCGCGCACGCCGAAGCAGTTGATGACGGTCAGCGCGACGAGCGCGAGGGTGGCGATCCACGCCTCGGGCAGGGCGATGCCGAGCTCGCGCACGTAGCGCGCGAAGGTCACCGCCACGGCCGCCATGCCGCCGCTCAACGTCACCAGCAGAAAGCCCCAGCCGTAGACGAAAGCGAGCACCGGGTGATACGCCTCGCGCAGATAGGCGTACTGCCCGCCCACCTGCGGCCGGCGCGACGCCAGCTCCGCCCACACGAAGGCGCCGAGCACGGCGATGACGCCGCCGGTGAGCCAGGCACCGAGGATGAGCGCGGGAGTGTGCACCTCGCGCGCGACGAGCGCCGGGTTCATGAAGATGCCCGAGCCGATGATGCCGCCCATGACGACGAGCGTGGCGTCGATTGGCCCCAGCCGGCGCACGAGCTTGGCCTCGGCCGCTGCGGCGGAGCTTGTGCCGTTCGCCGGATCGGCGGCCGCGCCAGCGGCGGTGGTCACATTGTCAGAGGACAACGCGGCGCATTCTAGGCGAGCGCGACAGCACGGTCGGAACATCCACGTGACGGTAGAGTCGCCACAATGACCACGTCAGCAGCGGGAGCGCCGTCGCCGGTAATCGGCAACGGCCTTGCCCTCTCCACCCACGGCCTGCGCCGCACCTTCGGCGACTTCGTCGCCGTCGACGGCATCGACCTCGCCGTGCCCGAGGGGAGCTTCTACGGCTTCCTCGGCCCCAACGGCGCCGGCAAGTCGACGACCATCAAGTGCCTCACCGGCCTGCTGCGGCCGAGCGCCGGCAGCGTGCGCATCCTCGGCCTCGACCCCGAACGCGAGGCCGTCGCGGTCAAGCGCAAGGTCGGCGTCGTGCCGGAGGACCTGGCGCTCTTCGACCGCCTGACCGGCGCCGAGAACCTCGCCTTCGTGGCGCGCGTGCACGGCCTCGAGCGCGCGACCTTCGAGCGCCGCGCCGCCGAGCTCCTCGAGCTGCTCGAGCTCGCCGACTCCGCCTCGGTGCTCGCCGCCGACTACTCGCACGGCATGCGCAAGAAGCTGTCGCTGGCGATGGCGCTGCTCCCTTCGCCGCGGCTGCTCTTCCTCGACGAGCCGTTCGAGGGCATCGACGCGGTGTCGTCGCGCCTCGTCAAGCGCTTCCTCCACGAGTTCACCGGCCGCGGCGGCACCGTCTTCCTGACCTCGCACGTGCTGGAGATCGTCGAGCGGCTGGCCGATCACGTCGGCATCATCGACCGCGGCCGGCTGGTGGCGCAGGGACCCATCGCCGAGCTGCGCGCGCGGCGCGGCGACGGCGAGGCGGCCGGCGATCCCGGCGCGGCGCGCACGCTCGAGGACCTCTTCCTCGGCATCGTCGGCGCCGGCGCCGCGAGCGAGGAGCCGGCGCTCGAGTGGCTGGGGTCGTGAGGCAGCTGGAATCGTGAGACATCTGGAATCGTGAGACTCCTCCGCCTCTTCGCGGCGCTCTCCTGGCTGCGCTGGCGGGCGCTCGTCAACGCGCTCGCCGGCAAGCGCCGCAGCGGCGGCGGCCGCGTCTCGGCGTGGCTCGGGTTGGTGCTGACGGTGGTGTTGGGCGTGGTGGCCACCGGTATCGCGTCGACGCTAGGGGTCGGCGCATGGTTCGCCGGTCGCGCGCTCGCCGCCGGCAACGCCGCAGGGCCGGCGCTCGTCGGCCTGCGCGTCGCCGGCGCGATCTTTCTCGTGCTGCTCGCGCTCTTCACCGTGATCGCCTCAGGTCGCAGCGCGATCACCGACTGGACGCGGCTCCTGCTGCTGCCCATCGCGCGGCGCGAGCTCCACGCGCTCGAGCTGATCGGCAGCCTCGGCGAGCCCTGGCTGCTGGTGACGGTGCCTTCGCTGCTGCTGCTCGCCGTCGCGCTCGCCACGCGCGGCGCGGCCGCCGCGATGGTGGCGGCGCTCGGCGGCGTGCTGCTCTACCTCACCCTCGCCGCGCTGGCGACGCTCCTCGCGCTGCTCGTGCAGCTGCTGCTACGCGACCGGCGGCGGGCCGAGGTGGTGATGCTCGTCGCCATGGTGGCGCTGATGACCGTCGGCTGGTTGCCCGGCGTGATGATGAGCCGCGATTACGACCGCAAGGCGGGCGCAAGAGGGAGAGAGACCGCGGCGAGCGAACGCGGCGAACGGGAGCAGCCGGTCGGCCCGCAAGTGCCGAACGGCCGTAGCAGGACCACGCCGGAGGCGAGCCCCGCGCCAGATGCCGCGGCGAGCGACCGTATCGGGCCGCATCGCACGGCAGCGCGCCGCGCCGCCGCCAAGCGCCGGGCCGCTCAGGTCGAGCGCTGGCTGCAACCGGTGCCGTCGGAGGCGTACGCGCGGGCGCTCTCGCACGCCGCCGCCGGACGGACCGCAGGCGCGACGCTGCCGCTCGGCATCCTCGCCGCCGAGGCCGCTTCGCTCTACGCGCTATCCGCGATCGTCTGGCGCCGCCTCGTCGACTCGCCCGCGCTCGGCTCGCGCCGCAATCGGAAGCTGGCGTTGCCTCGCCTCGCCTCGCCGTCGACGCTCGCCGGCCACCCGGCGACCGCCATCGCCCGCGCCCAGGTCGCCACCACGCTACGCAGCGTGCAAGGACGGATCGCGATCTTGAGCCCCACTGTGCTCGCGGCGGCGTTTTCGCTCACCACCGACTTCGGCAAGGCGTTTGGCGGCTTCACGTCGTTGCTCGGCGCGACGGCGGTGCTCGCCCTCGGTCCGATCTCGGTGATGGTCTACCAGGCGATACTGCTCAACCAGTTCGGCATCGACGGCGCCGGCTTCTCGCTGCAGACGTTGAGCCCGCTCTCCGACCGCGACCTCGTCCTCGGCCGCGTCCTCGGCGGTGCCACGCTTGCTCTCTTCGCGCTGCTGCCGGCGCTGCTGGTGACGACGCTCCTCCACCCGTCGACGCCGCTGCTGCTCTGGCCGGCGACCGTGCTCGGCGCCATCGCCGCCTACCTGCTCTTCGCTCCCGTCGCGCTCTGGCTGTCGATGCTCTTCCCCAAGGCCGCGGACCTCAGCAAGCTGGGCAACAAGGGCAAGCCGCACGGCGGTGCCGCCCTCGCCGGCATCTTCCTGGTGATGATCACGCTCGGCTTCGTGCAGGCCCTCGGCGCCCTCGGCTTCGCCATCGGCGGCCCCGCCGGCGCGCTGCTCGCCGAAGCGCTCCTCGCCGCCGCCGCCGCGCTGCTCGCCTGGCCGCTGTTCCTCCTCGTCGCGCAAACGCTGCCGGCGCGGCGCGACGCGCTGCTGCTCGCGCTACGAGCCGGATGAGGGTTCGACAGCCGGTCGAGGGCGGTGATCGCTAGGACCGAAGGTTCTCTGGCATCGGCGGTGAGGCGTCGCCTCGATCCGGAGCGACGATGTCCCCAATGATGGTGCCCCCAATCGCCGGTGGCGAAGCATCAGGCGAAGGGCTGAACGCGAACGTCCACATACCGGCAACGACCCATTCGTCGCCCCGCAGCTGGTTCGTGTCGACCCGGAAGGTCCGTAGACCTCCAAAGGTCCCTCGGTTTCCAGCAGCACACCACTCCGTGGCCGCGCTCTCGCCGTCGCGAGTGAGGCGTGCCGTCATCGCTTTCACATCGGCGCGGCGAATGAGAGCCAGCTCGTCGGCCGTTTTCGCCGTGGATTGGACGCGCACTTGGGCCAGCTCGTCGTCGACGGCGCGAATCGTGTCCACCAGCTCGGAGGCGAGTCTCCGCGTCGCGTCGTTGGCCTGATTCCCTCGCTTCAGCCCAAACCACGCCAGCAAGCTCATCGGGTAGACATGCGCGCGTCCGGGGTTGACGTGAAAGAACGCGCGCTCCCAGCGTTGCGCCATGGCACTGGCGTTCAGGAACGCCAGCCCGCTGAGCAGCAGCAAGAGCGCGGTGATGATGCCCTGCGTGATCAGGATGCGGCGCATGTGCGCTCCATATGCCGCCCCGATCTGGACCGTCTTGACGTTGGCCCACAAGACCCAGCCGTGCGCGAGCGTGGGGAGGAAGTAGATGAAGCCGAAGTGAATGAGGATCCGCCGCGCCCATGACCGGCCGGTGCGGGGGGTGCCCCAGCGCGCCAGCGTAGGCGGCGCGCTGAGCGCCTGATTCATCGCCAGCGCGTGGTAGAGAAAGTTGGCCAGGCTCTCGCCGCCCTTCTGCGCCTCTCCCGGAATGGCGGCCAGCCGGCGCACCTTGTAGAGACCCAGGTAGAGGTTCCCGTGCTCGCGGTGAAGCGAGATCACCAGCACCAGCATGAGGAGCACGAGCGCGATGCCGCCGAGGATTCCGAGGTCGTTGAAGTCGATCGACACCCCGGGAATCGGCGAAGCGTTGAAGACCGAGCGGCCGGCGAACTGCCGCAGGTACTCTTCGCGGGCGACCTCGAGGCGCGCGACGTCGCCGGCAAAGAACTTGTCGGCGATCTGCTGCATCTGCGTCGCCTTGGCGGCCTCGGCGGCCGCGCCGGCCGCTCCCGCCGGCGCCGGACGGCCGTACCACGCGTCGATGCGCCGCAGCGGCCAACTCCAGGGCTGGAAGTTGTAGTTCGCGATCCCCAGCAGCACGGTGGCGACGATGACGGCGAACAGCGCCCAGCGCGAGCGATTCGAGGAAGCCGCAAAAGCGTCGACATAGGCACGCAGGTCGTCGTCGAGCGATCGGTAGGCGGTAGAAGCGGTCGCGGTCGGTCCTTCCATCGCTGCACCTCCCCCGCGTCGGCGGAGACCAGCTAGCGTGCAAGTCGAGGCGGGTATCTACTCGATTAGACGGACAGAGCTGCGTGCTTTCGCCATTTGCACGAGAAGTTGTCGCGGCCGCCGGCTCGGCTGTCACGGCCAGCGAGCGCTCCGGCCGCTGCTAGGATCGCCACCGTCACCGCGCGACGCAAATGGAGATCGCCGCCGGCACGCTCATCGGCCGCTACGAGGTAGAGCGCCCCCTCGCCGCCGGCGGCATGGGTCGGGTCTACGTGGCGCGCGACACGAAGCTGCAGCGGCCGGTGGCGTTGAAGCTGCTGCCGCCGGAGATCGCGCGCGATCCCGGGCTGCTCCTGCGTTTCCGGCGCGAGGCGCAGATGGTGGTGGCGCTCAACCATCCGCACATCGTCACCGTCTACGACGCCGGCGAGGCGGAGGGCATGCCGTTTCTCGCCACCGAGCTCGTCGACGGCATCAACCTGCGGCAGCGCATGGCCGAGGGCGAGCTGCCCGTCGCCGAGATGCTGCGCATCGCCGCGCAGGTGGCCTCGGCGCTCGCCGCGGCGCACGCGCGCGGCATCGTCCACCGCGACGTCAAGCCCGAGAACGTGATGCTGCGCCGCGACGGCTACGTCAAGGTGCTCGACTTCGGCATCGCCAAGGTGCTCGAGGGCTCGCCGGCGGTCGCCCACGACGACCAGCTCCACGTCACGCGCGACAACACGCTCGTCGGCACCGTCGGCTACATGTCGCCCGAGCAGTTGCGGGCGCACGACGTCGACGGCCGCAGCGACCTGTGGAGCCTCGGCGTCCTGCTCTACGAGATGGCGACGGGACAATTGCCGTTCGCCGCGAAGAGCTCGGGCGCGGCGATCGCCAAGATCCTCACCGCGCCGCTGGTGCCGGCCGGCGAGCTGGCGCCGATGCGCGTGCCGCGGGCGCTCGATACCGTCCTCGCGCGCGCCCTCTCGCGCGACCCGGCGCAGCGCTACGCCCGCGCCGAGGACTTCCTCGCCGAGCTCGAGCGGCTGCGCATGTCGGTGGAGTCGGGCGCCGACGCCGCCTCGCTCGCCGCCGCGCAGAGAGAGCCGACCGGCCCCTGGATCGAGATCGCCGAGGCGCTGCGCAGCGCGCCCGAGGAGCGGCCGCGGCACAACCTGCCGCTGCAACCGACCTCGTTTCACGGCCGCGAGGAGCTGCTCGTCGCCGCCGTCGAGGCGTTGCGGCGGCCCGAGGTGCGGCTCCTCGTGCTCACCGGCCCTGGCGGCGTCGGCAAGTCGCGGCTCGCCAACGAGGTGGCGGCTGCCCTGCTCGACGAGCTGCCCGACGGCGTCTGGCTCGTCTCGCTCGCCGCGGTGACCGACCCCGACGACGTGCCGGCGGCGATGGCCGACGTGCTCGGGGTCAGGGAGCTGGGCGATCGGCCGTCGCTCGAGAGCCTCACCGATTGGCTGCGGCCGCGGCGGCTGCTGCTCGTGCTCGACAACTTCGAGCAGGTGGTGGCGGCGGGGCCGGCGCTGTCGCGGCTGCTCGGCGGCGCCGGCGGCCTGAAGCTGCTGGTGACCAGCCGCGAGGTGCTGCGCCTGCGCGGTGAGCACGACCTGCCGGTGCCGCCGCTCGAGCTGCCCGACGCCGAGCGGCTGCCGGCGCTCGAGGACCTCGAGAGCTTCCCCTCGGTGGCGCTGTTCGTCAGCCGCGCCCGCGCCCTCGCTCCCGACTTCGAGCTCGACCGCGGCAACGCGCAGGCGGTGGCCGAGCTGTGCCGCCGCCTCGACGGCTTGCCGCTCGCCATCGAGCTCGCCGCGGCGCGCGTGCGCCTGCTGCCGCCGCAGGCGATGCTGCGGCGGCTCGACGACCGCTTCCGCCTGCTCGCCGGCGGCGCCGCCGACCTGCCCGACCGCCACCGCACGCTGCGCGCCACCCTCGACTGGGGCTACGACCTGCTCGCCGCGCCGGAGCGGGGGCTGTTCCGGCGGCTGGGTGTCTTCCGCGGTTCGTTCACCGTCGAGGCGGTGCTCGCCGTCTGCTTCGGCGACGCCGGCGAGCCGGCGGCCGACGAAGCCGAAGCGTTCGAGCTGCTCGCCTCGCTGCTCGACAAGAGCCTGCTGGTGCGGCAAGGCAACGGCGACGCGGAGCCGCGCTTCTCGATGCTGGAGACGATCCGCGCCTACGCCGCCGCACAGCTCGCCGACGGCGAGGGCGCCGAGCTGCGGCGCCGCCACGCCGCCTACTTCCTCGACCTCGCCGAGCGCGGGGTGCCCGAGCTGCAGACCTCAACCGGGGCAGTGCCGCTCGCCGAGCTGGCGGCGGCGGCCGACGACCTGCGCGCGGCGCTGGTGTGGGCGCTCGAGCAGGAGGACCCGGAGCCGGCGCTGCGGCTCACCGGCTCGTTGTGGTGGTTCTGGTACCTGCACGGCGAGTACGCCGAGGGGCGTCGTTGGATCGAGGCCGCCCTGGCGCGCGCCGGCGGCATCGAGTCGCCGGCGCGGGCGCGCACGCTCCTCGGCGCCGCGAGGCTCTGCTTCCTGCAGTGCGACTACCCGGGCGCCGAGCAGCTGCTGGCGCAGGCGAGCGAGCTGGCGCGGCGGATGGGCGAGTCGCGCGTGCTCGCCGCGGCGTTGCAGTTCTCGGGCAGCATCGCGCGCGAGCGCGGCCAGTACGACGAGGCGATGACGCTGCACGGCGAGAGCCTCGAGCTCTGGCGAGAGCTCGGCGACGAAGGTGGCGTGGCGCGCTCGCTCAACTACCTCGCCTTCTCGTCGTGGCTGCGCGGCGACCTCGTCGGCGCGGCGGGCCACGGCGCCGACACCTTCGCGAGGTTCAAGGCGCTCGGCGACCCCGAGGGCATGGCGTGGTCGCTGCTCAACCGCGCCGCGGCGGCGTACTACGCCGGCCAGCTCGCCGACGCGCGCGTCATCGCCCGCGAGGCGCTCGGCCTCGCCGGCGACGCGTCGTACAAGGAAGGGTCGGGGTGGGGCCTCAACCTGCTCGGCCTGGTGGCGCTGCGCGAGCGCCGCGTCGACCAGGCTGCGGCGCTACTGCGCAGGAGCCTCGAGCTCCATCGCGACCTCGGCGACCGCTGGCGCATGGCGAGCGTGCTCGAGGCGCTGGCCGCCGTGGCGCGGGCGCGCGGCGACCTGCCGCGGGCGGTGCGCCTCGACGCCGGCGCCGCTGCGCTGCGCGAGGCGCTGGGGACGCCGCTGCCGCCCGTCGAGGCGCAGGACTGGGAAGCCGAGCGCAGCGCCGCGGCGGCGACGCTGGGTCCTCAGGCCTACGAAGCGAACGTGCACGAGGGCGCCGCGCTGCCGCCCGAGCGGCTCGCCGCCTACGCGCTCAACGGCGAGACGAGCTGAGCAGGTGCGACGAGCGGCGGCCATGGCGTTGACGGCGCTCTGCGAGCTCGCTGCGTCGACACGGTCCGAGGAAACGTCGCGCCGCATTTGAGCCGCCGGCAGATCGCTTGGAACCCACCCCTTCTCCTCTCCGCCTCGGCCGCGTCGCGGGCGTGCTCGCCGGCCTGCTCGCGGCGGCGCTGTTGCTGCTCGTGGACTCGCCGCTGCAACATTCCGGCGAGTACGGGTCGCGGCCGGCGCGGGCGGCGGCGGTCGTCGCCTGCATGGCGGTGTGGTGGCTCACCGAGGCGGTGCCGATCTACTGGACGGCCTGCCTGCCGCTCCTCGCCTACCCGCTGCTGCGGCCGTTCGACGGCGGCTTGGTCGCCAACGCGCGCGCCGCGGCGCTGCCGTACATCGATCCCTACATCTTCCTCTTCGCCGGCGGCATGGCGATCGCCGCCGCCATGCAGCAGCACGACCTGCACCGGCGGCTGGCGCTGTCGATCATGGTGAAGGTGGGCGCGGCGCCGCGGCGGCTGCTCGGCGGCGTGCTGCTTGCCACGGCGTTCGTATCGCTGTGGCTCTCCAACACGGCGACGGCGACGATGATGTTTCCCATCGGCCTGGCGCTCGTCGCGCAGCTCGAGGTGCAGCAGGGGCGGCGGCTGGCCCACTACGGCATGGCGGTGATGCTCGCCGTCGCCTACGGCAGCAACATCGGCGGCATGGGCACCAAGATCGGCACGGCGCCCAACGCGCAGCTCTCGGGCTTCGCCGAGAAGATCGGCATCGAGATCTCGTTCCTGCAGTTCGCCGCCGTGGGCTTCCCGTTCGTCGTCCTCTTCCTGCCGGTGGCGTGGTACGCGCTGTGGCGGATCGGCAGGCGCGAGGGGCTGGCGGGCGACCTCGGTTCCGAGGTGATCGCCGGCGAGCTGGCGGCGCTCGGGCCGGTGCGGCGGGCCGAGCGCACGGTCGCCGCGGTGTTCCTCGCCGCCGCGGCGCTGTGGATCGCCAGCAAGCCGCTCACCGGTCTCCTGCAGCAGCGCTGGAGCGGCCTCACCTCGGCGCACGTCGAGGGCGGCATCGCCATGCTGGCGGGGATCACGCTGCTCCTGCTGCGCGCCGACGGCGGCGCGGTTCTCCGGCCGGCCTCGCTGCGCCGCGTGCCGTGGGAGACGCTGCTGCTCCTCGGCGGCGGCTTCGCGATGGCGGCCGGCGTGCAGGGCAGCGGCCTGTCGCGCTGGCTCGCCGGTCAGATGCTGGCGGCGCGCGCGATGCCGCCGCCGGCGCAGGTACTGCTCGCCAGCGTGGTGACGGTGGGCGTCTCGGCGATCGCCTCCAACACGGCGACCATCGCCATCATGCTGGTGGTGCTGCGCGAGGCGGCATCGGCGGCGCTGCTGCCCACCATCCTCTTCGCCGCCACGCTCGCGGCCTCGTGCGACTTCGCGCTGCCGGCGGGGACGCCGCCCAACGCCATCGTCTTCGGCAGCGGCTACGTCTCGCTGCCGAGGATGGCGCGCACCGGAGTGCTGCTCGACCTCGTCGCGGCGGTGATGGTGGCGGCGTGGTGCTGGCTGGTGGTGCCGCTCGTCATCGGCTGAGCGCCGCGATCGCGGGTGACCGCCGCCAGCAGCTCGGCTTCGTCCCACGCCGTGCGCGCCACCGTGCCGACGATCGCGCCGGTGGGGTCGAGCACGAACGCTTGCAGCTGGTGCCGGTTGACGAGGCCCGAGCTGCCGTAGCCCACGCCGAGGTCGAAGAACGCCTGCAGCGGTGCGAAGTCGCCGACCGTCCGCAGCAGCCGATGGCCTTCGCCAGTGCACACGCCCCATGTGCTCGCGTACTGCCGCAACCGGTGCGGGACGTCGTACGCCGGATCGTAGGTGATCGCGGCGGTGCCGATCGCGCCGTCGAGACCGGCCGTCCGCAAGCGCTCCTGCAGGCGCCCGAGCCTGGCGATCGTCGACGGGCACTTGGCGGCGTTGTCGCAGCGCGTGTAGAAGAACACCACGATCGACGGACGCCCGACGAAGAGCTCGTCGAAGGTCAGCGTCGCGCCGGACTGGTCCTGGAGCAGCAGCTCCCTCACCTCGCGTGACGGCTCCGCCCGCAGCGGGACCACCGCGCTCCGCGGCTCGTGCTCAGCCGTCACGACGGTGGCGTCGTCAGCCGCGGCGCGGATCGCGGCGATGGCTTCGTCGAGGAGGCCGCCGAAGCGCGTCCCCGGCCGCTGCGCCCGCCACTCCAGCAACCGCGGCAACGCCGCAGTCGCGAGCCCACCCAGCCATGCCAGCGACTGAAGCACCTCCGCGGTAGCGGTCGTCGGCTCCCCTTCGCCGCCGTAGCCGCCGTAGGTCGCGAGCCGAACCACGTCGTCGCGGTGGCGGATCGACGTCACCGCGGCGAGCAACGGCTCGACGAACGCAGCGGAAGGCGCGGGATGGTTGCGCAGCACGCGGGCGGCGACGGCGGTCAGCCACGCGTCGTGCGGGCTCTCCAGCTCTTCGAGGACGAACGGCAGCGCCGCCGTCGGCAGCACGCGGTTCCCGAGCGCGAGCAGCAACGCGCCGCGCATGCGAACGACCGCCGGCGTGCCGACGCCCGCGTAGACCGCGTGCCGCTCGTCGAGCAGCTCGAGGAAGGCGGGCGTGTAGCTGCCGTTGCCGCGACCCGCCTCGACGAATCGCAACAGGTCGGCTTCGCAACGGACACTGCTCGCCGATGACGTTTCGTCCGTACCCGCGCCGCCGCCGCCGCAGCAGCAGCCGCCGGGCGTGGACGTCACTGGCGCGCCCGCAGCAACGCCTCGAGGTGCTTCGCCAGCTGGGCGTCCTCGCGTGCGCCAGCCTCGGCGGCGACGCCCCGGCGCGCGCCCGCTCGCTTCCTCGTCGCCGACTCCGCCTCCGCCGGCAGGTCCTCCGGCGCGAGTTGGCTGAGCGCCGTCGCCGCCAGCTTGCGCACCGGCACACTCTCCGCCGAATCGGCGAGCAGCGACCGGAAGCGCTCCACGGACGACGGATCGGCGGCGAGCAGCGCCAGCGCTTCGCGCCGCGCATCCTCGTTCGGCGGATTGTCGGCGATCTGCTGCGCGACGTCGACGGCGTCAGCATGAGGATCGTTGGCCAGCAGCCGCAACGCGTGCTCCGGCTCGACGATCGCCTCGGCCGCGTTGCGCAGGCCGGCGAGCAACTGCTCCACCGTGGAACGGTCCTTCTGCTGCGTGAGCACCTCGAGCGCCGCCGTCCGCAGCGTCGCCTCTCGAAGCGCTGCGCGCAAGGCGTCGAGGAAGTCCGGCCGCCAGTCGGGGAAGGTCGGGCTCGAGAACGCCAGCACCTTCAGCTGATGCAACGCCTCCAGCCGCACCGACGGCTTCTCGCCCTCGTCGGCGAGACGCCGCAGCGGCTCCACGTGGGCCTTGTCGAGGGACTTCCCGCGCGGTGCGGGCCCCGCGACTCCGACGCGCCGCGTCGTTGCCGCGCCCGCCTTTTCCGCGGCCCGCTCGCGCGCGCGCTCCACCTGTTGCTCGAGCCGACGGCGATAGCTGTTGACGCTCATGGTTCTAGGCCTCGTCGATCAGAACTCGAACGGCACGTCGTCGTAGCCATAGCCGATGCGGGCCGCCGCCGAGGTTTGTCCTTGGAAGTCGACGACGCCGCCGATCGTCGGCTTCGCTCCCGGCGCCGTGATCAACGGCGACGCCGGCAGCGGCCCGCCCGGCGCGAAGTTGGGGCGCGGCGGCGTGACCACGCCGTTCCAGGGCCAGGTGGTGTCGCCGACCCGGCGGCCGTCGACGTTCTGTCCCTGATAGGTCTGCGTGCTCGCAGGGTTCGTGCGCTTGTTGAGCCACTGCCAGAGGCCCCACAGCCGATCGACGTTGGAGTGCAGCATGAAGAAGAGCGGGTCCTTGACGGCGGTGGCGATCGACGAGACCCAGCCGACGAACGAGACGTGCGCCGCGCCGTGCGGCGAGGATTCCATTCCTGCGAACGGCGTGTAGGTGGTGCCGAGCGCGAGCGTCGCGCTCTGGCTGAGCAGGGGGAACCCCGGCGGACCTGGCGCCGCCTTCGTCTGGGTGTCGAAGATGGCGCTGCGGAGGATCCCCGGCACGCCGTCGGTGACCCACCCGCTGAGCGGATGTCCCGCCACGAAGGTCACGTTCGAGGCGGGACCTCCCGGGCTCACCCGACGAGTGGCACCCATGAAGGTGTTCTTGAAGACGTTCGCCGCCGGCTGGTCGAAGCGCCAGTAGTGCAGCGACACCGCGGGATCGATCGCCTGCAGCTCGCGCTCGAGGTCGAGCAGATAGGTGCGGTGCCAGGGCAGGAACTGGGGCCCGGCGTGCTCTTGCGCGTAGACCACGTTGTTGGCGCCGAGGACGTGGATGTCGCGGAAGGTCTGGTAGGTGCCGCGGGCGTTGAGCTTCGCCAGGGCGTTGAGGAAGCGGTCGCGCTCGCGCGGTTGCAGCTTGTCGGCGTTCTTGCGCACCCGCACCATCAACGGCACCGTCAGGGTCTGAGTCCCTGCCGTGGCGATGAGCAGACAATCGCGGTCGTCGACGCTCGGCACCTGGAACTTGCCGCCCAGACCGAAGGGCACCCAGAGGCCGCTGGCCGGCAGCGTCAGCTGCAGCGTGGCTTGCGACTTGGCGCCTGGCGTGGCGTAGAAGACCGCTTGACCGCCGCCGGTCTGCGCCGGCTTGCTCTCCAGCTTGACCTGGACGTTCGCCGACGCGGGTGTCTGCCGGATGCGGCAGGGGGAAGGCGTATTGGCGATGTAGCGCGCGGTGGGCGCGGCGGAACCGTTGATCTCGATTTCGAGCGCCATGTCACCCTCTCCAAGCTTCAAGTCACTGCGTCAGCCTACATCATGCGCCGGTGCCTCTCGTCGATGCGGCGGCCGAGCCCGGCGCTATCGGCCCGCCGCCGGCGCGCCGCCGGCCGCGGCCACACCGAGCGCCGATGTAGGCTTGCTCGGCCGAGAGAGCGTCGCGGTGGCTCGTTTCCGCCGTTCCGGCGGGAGAGCAACTCATGCGTACCGTGCTGAAGCCCTGGCCCGTTCGCATCCTCGGCACCGGCGCGGCGCTGCCGGCGCAGGCGGTCACCGCCGAAGAGCTCGACGGCCGGCTGGGGCTGCCGCCCGGGACGTGCCTGGCGCGCAACGGCGTGCGCACGCGCTACTTCGCCGCCGAGAGCGAGACGGCGAGCTTCCTGGCGGCGCAGGCAGTGGAGCGGGCGCTCGCGGCCGCCGGCCTCGCCGCGACGGACCTCGACGCCATCGTCTACTCGGGCGTCGCGTCGGAGCAGCCGATGCCGTCGACGGCGGTGCTCGTCCACCGGCGGCTCGGCGGGCGCGCGCAGGGCGTGAGCTGCTTCGACGTCAATGCCTCCTGCATCGGCTTCCTCGTCGGCTGCGAGATCGCCGCCGGCGGGATCGTGGCGGGTCTCTGGCGGCAGGTCGCCGTCGTCGCCGCGGAGCTCGCCTCGAAGGGGCTCAACTGGTCTGACCCCGACACCTGCACGCTGTTCGGCGACGGCGCCGCGGCCGCCGTGCTCGGGCCGGCGAAGGGCGACGAGTCGGCGTTCCTCGCCGTGGGCAACGACACCTTCAGCGAGGGCGCCGAGCTGAGCGTCATCCGCGCCGGCGGCTCGCGCCACAACTGGCGGACGCCGCCGCCGAGCAGCGACGACTACTTCTTCTCGATGCAAGGGCACCGCTTGCTGCGCCTGACGCAAACGCACTTTCCGCGCTTCCTCGCCGAGCTGCTCGCGGCGGCGCCCGTCTCGGTGGTGGTGCCTCACCAGGCGAGCGTCGCCGGGCTCGCGCTGCTGCGCCGGCAGCTGGCGGCGCGCGAGAACGAGGCGCTGGCGGTGGTCGACGTGCTCGCCGAGCGCGGCAACCAGGTGAGTGCTTCGCTGCCCACGGCGCTCGACCATGCGATCCGCGAGGGCGCGCTGCGGCGCGGCGACTGTGCGCTGTTGGTGGCGACCGGTGCCGGGCTCACCATGAACGGCATCGTTCTTCGTTATTGAGCGCCGTTCGGCGATGAGCGCCACGGTCCGCGTCCGCTTGCTCGCCGTTGGGTCGTGCCGCGCCAAGGCGTGGCTCGTCGACGGCAGGCGCGGCGGCGGCGAGCTGACCTTTCCGGCGTTGGTCGCGGTCATCGACCATCCTGGCGCCGGAACCATCCTCTTCGACACCGGCTACGGCGGCCCGCTGCTCACGTCCAGGAGCCGCGCGGCGCGGCTGTATCGGCGCGTGTTGCCGTTTCGCCTGCCCGAGGAGGAGCGCCTGCTGCCGCAGCTCGAACGAATCGGCGTGCGGCCGAGCGAGGTAGCGGCGGTCTTCCTCTCGCACTTCCACCCCGACCACGTGGGTAGCCTGCGCGAGCTGCCGGCGGTGCCGCTGATCTACTCGCGCGAGGGTCTCGACGCGTTGCGCCACCGCCGCGGACTGGCGCGCTTGCGCGCGGTGTTCCTGCCCGAGCTGCTGCCGCCCGATTTCGACCAGCGAGCGCGCGCGATCGAGGACCTTCCGGCAGTCGCGCTGGACGAGCGCTGGCAGCCGTTCACCACGGCGCACGACGCGCTCGGCGACGGCTCGCTGCTGGCGGTGGCGCTTCCCGGGCACGCGCTGGGACAGCACGGCCTGATCTGCAGGCTCGCCGGCGGCCGCGAGCTGTTCCTGGTGGCCGACGCGGCGTGGGTCCACACCAACGTCGACGACCTCGCGCTGCCGGCGTGGTTCGTTCGCCGGCTGCTCGGCGACGGGAAGGCGCTGGTCGAGACGCTGCAGCGGCTGCATGCGTTGCGACGGCGGCGGCCCGAGCTGCTCCTCGTGCCGTCGCATTGCGAGGTTTCGCAGCGGACCTTCACCGCTGGCGGCCATGGCGAGTAGGGACCCACGGCGCCGCGAAGCGGCGGCCGCTCGGTCCGCCGGGCGGCCGAGCGAAGCGAGGCCGTGGGCTAGGACGGCGATCCTCCTCGCCTACCTGCGAGCGCGGCGTCGCTTGCGCTGGAGCGCCGGCCAGCTGGCCCGGCATCAGATTGCTCGTCTACGCCGGCTCCCCGGCCTCGCCGAAGTCGCGATCGTGGAGGAAGGGCTCGCGCGGCTGCCGCTCGTCACCGCGCAGGACTTCGAGCGCGAGTTCGCGAGCCGCAACGTGCTCGGCCTCTCGCTCGACGCGGCGCGGAGCTGCGCGCGGCGCGAGCAAAGCGGCGGCAAATCTCCCCACCGCGGCTACAGCTTCGGCCTCTCCACCGGCTCGACCGGCGAGCCCGGTGTCTTCATCACCACCGCCGCCGAGCGCGCGCAGTGGGTGGGGACCATCCTCGGCAAGCTCTTCTCGCCGGGGCGGCTACTGCGGCGCGGCGGGCTCGACGTCGCGCTGCTGCTCAAGCACGACAGCCGGCTCTACGGCGAGGTGACAACCACCGGCCGCGTGCGCCTCCACTACTTCGACCTCGCGCGACCGCTCGCCGAATGGGCGGCCAGCGTGGCCGCGATGGCGCCGGAGGTGCTGGTCGGGCCGCCGAGCGTCCTCGTGGCGCTCGCCGCTGCCCTGGCCGCGGAGGGCCGCGCGATTCGACCCGAGCTCCTCCTCGCCGGCGCCGAGCCGCTCTTTCCGCGCCACCGCGAGGAGCTGGTGCGAGCGTACGGAGTCGCGCCACGCGGCCTCTACCAGGCCAAGGAGGGCTTCCTCGCCACCGGTTGCGCGCACGGGCGGCTGCATCTCAACGAGGACCTCGTGCTCTTCGAAGTGCAGCGCTTCCCGGCCGACCCCATGCGGATGGTGCCGGTGATCACCGACTTCACGCGTCACAGCCAGTCGTACTGGCGCCATCGCGTCGACGACGTGCTGCTCGCCGACAGCTCCGCCTGCCCGTGCGGGAGTCCGTTCATCGCGATCCTCGCTGTCGAAGGGAGGTTGGCCGACGTCTTCGTCCGGCGCGACGGCTCGCCAATCTTTCCGCTCGAGCTCGACGCTGTGCTGAACCGTCACCTCGCGCCGGGATGCTCGTACGCGCTGCTGCAGCACGACTTCGACGTCTTTACGCTCGCCATCGACGCACCCGTGCCAGCGGCTCTGCGCGATGAGTTGATGGCGCTGCTCGCTCGCGCGCCAACGGCGGCGGACGATGGCGGGCCGTTGCGTCTGGACGTCGCGCCCTACACCGCTCCGCTTCCCGGCGAGAAGCGGCGCCCGTTCCGGCGCCTCTTCGACCCTCGCTCCGAGCTGCTCACCGCCGCGCTGGGACCGCCGCGGCCACTGCGTCGAGGAAGCTCTCCACCGGCCGATAACGGCGCGCGGCGGCCTGCATCCGCGTGAGCGCCGGCCACGAGTCGCGTTCGAGCACGCGCCGCAGCGCCGGAGCCGTGAGCTTCGCGGCGCGCAGGCCCAGCCGGTGGTGCTCGACGCGGGCCGCGAAGTCGAACTGGTCGTAGTCGTGGGGCACGACCAGGCTCGGCACGCCGGCCAGCACGGCGGCATAGGTGATGCCGGCGCCGCCGTGGTGGACGACCGCGTCGAAGGCCGCGAGGTCCCGCGCGTAGGGCACGAACGGACAGACGCTGACGCCGGGTCCGACACGCACGAGCGGACCGCCCGCCTCTTCCGCGTTCCCCATCGACACGACCAGCTCGACACCGGGCAGCTCCGCCGCAACGCGCACGACGTCGGCGACGAGCCGCTCCTTGGCCCACAGCAGATGCGTGCCCAGCGTCACCAGCACGCGCGGCCGCGGCGGCAGCGCGAGCTCCGGACAAGTCTCGGGCGCCTCGACCACCGGGCCGATCATGCGGAAGGCTGCCGGCCAGTCGCGATCGAGCTCCAGCTCTTGGATGCCGAAGCCGAGGATGGCGGTCGGTGAGTAGACCGTCTCCGTGCCGTCGGGGCGGTAGAGCGCGGCGAGCCCGAGGCGGGCGAGCTCGCGCCGGAACCACCAGCCCACCGAGCGCTTGAATGCGCGCACGGCGAAGCGGCCGGCAGCGTCGCGAGCGCGACCCGAGGCGTCCGCGCGCGGCGCCCAGCCGCCGCAGTAGGCAGGCACCCCGCGCCGGTTCTCGATCGCGAACGGAGTGGCGATGGTCGTGATCCACGGAATGCCGAGGTCGACGGCGGCCAGGCCGGCCACCACGGCGACTGAGTCGGCGACCACCAGGTCGGGCCGCGTCGCGCGCCAGGCGTCGACGAGCTCCTGCTCGACCGGCGGCATCAACGCCAGGTTCTCGCGCAGCTGCGCGAGCAGCCGCAGTGGGTGGCTCCCCACCCGCGTCGTCGTGTTGGCGATCGCCTCGAGACGATCGACGCCGGCGCTCGCCAGCACGCGCACCTCGAACCCGTGACTCTCGAGCACCGCGCGCTTGCGCGCGCCGGTGACCACCTCGACCGCGTGGCCGGCGTCGCGCGCCGCCCGCGCCAGCGGCAGCAGCGGGTAGAGGTGCCCGGCGAACGGCGGCGCGACGAAGACGATCCTCATCGCAGGATCGCCGCCACCCGCGCGCGCACCTCCGGCGACGCCCAGTAGTCGAGGTGCCCGCAGGCCACCCGCAGGTCGGCGCGGCCATAGTAGAAGAGCCGGCTCCAGGGATCGCGCGTCCCGGCGATCACGGTGACCTCGGCCGGCCGCAGCCGCAGCGGCGCGAAGCAAGCGGGACCCAGCGCCACCACCTGCACGCGCAGACGCGGCGGCACGACGAGGCTCGTCCACGCACGGTTGAGCAGTTGCAGACCGCAGCTGCCGGTCACCACCATCAGACGCTCGCGCGTCGCGTTCAACGCCTGCTGCAGCGTGCGCTGGACCACTTGTTGGTAACGGCTCGACGTCATGCTCCACACCACCTGCCGTGCGTTGCGCGCGGAGGCGACGAGGAGATCGAAGGGCTCGCGCTCGTCCGCCAGCAGATCGGCGTGGAAGGGGAACCCCGCTTCGACGACGGCGTCCGGGCAGGGAGACACCGCTCGCAGGAACGCCACCTGCTCGGCCGCGAGGCGCGCCGAACGGAACGAGCTCTGGCCGGTGAGCAGCAGCATGCGAACATCGGCCGGAGCAAGCAGCGAGCCGTGCGGGTCGAGCGCGGCGAGCCTGCGCAGGTAGCGGCGGCCGCTCGTCGCCGAGCTGCTCATCGATAGTGGATGGTGCCGCCGCTGCCGCCGAGGGCGATCCGACGGCTGCGCCAGCGCAGCTGCCGCGGCCGCACCCACGCCGAGACGTAGAAGAAAGGCAGCACCAGCTCCGCCAGCACCTCGTAGAGCATCGCCGATGCGTGGCCGCTGCGGCCGGGCCGGAACGCCCACCGCAGCAGCAGCCAACGGTCGACGGCGGCCTTGCCCAGCAAGCATCCGATCCACAGCGCCGTGGTCACGACGCCGCCGGCGAGCGCGAGCACCAGCGCCGCCGTCGAGAGCAGCGCCGGCAAGGCGACGAGCAACAACGTCGTCGAGCTGAGGTTCTCGCGCAGGTAGTGGTTGGCGAAGATGAGCCAGCGGCGCATGACGCGCCCGCAGTGCGCCGCGTCGCGGATCGTCATCGTCACCCGCACGAAAGCCGGCAGCTGGCGCACGCGCCGGCCGGCATCGGCGAACAGCTTGGCCACGGCGTAGTCGTCGGTGAGCACGCCGAGCACGGTCGCGAAGCCGCCCACCTCGCGCAGGACGCTCGCGCGCGCGGCGTAGATCATGCCGTTGATCGTGCGCTGCGCCCCGACCGCCGTCGCCGGCAGGTAGGTGAGCAAGGCGTTGCCGTTGACGAAGCCGCCGACGAGGCGCTCCCACGGCGTGCGGTCGGCAATGAACACCGGCAGGCCGGTCACCAGGTCGGCGTCGCCGAGCGCGGCGGTGAGCCGCGACAGCTCGCCGGCGTCAATCGTCGTGTCGTCGTCGAGGACGACGAGCACCGCCTCGTCGCCCACCATCGGCAGCGCCCGCGCGAGCTTCGCCAGCTTGGGGTTCTCGCCGTCGGCGGGCGGTGGACCGACGACCACCCGCACGCGGCCGCTCTCGCCCGCATGCTCGCCGGCCAACCGCGCCGCGATCTCGCGCCCCGGCGGATCGTCCTCGTCGACCAGCCAGAGGAAGCGCGCGCCGGGATTGGCGTCGAGGTTCCTGCGCAGGCAAGGCTCGAGGTCGGGATCGCCGCCGAGGATCGGCTGCACGACGACGACTTCCGTCGACGGCGGGGGCAGCGACGCGCCGGCGACGCGATGGCGAGCGAGGAATCGCCAGGTGAGAGCCAGCCGCACGGCCAAGTGCGCCAGGTAGAGCGCCGCCACGGCGGCGAAGGCGGCCGCGACCGTCATCGGAGCGCCGTCACGCCGGCTGCTCGCGCTGCCAGGCGACGAAGCGCGCCAGCCCCTCGTCGTTGGCGACCGGCGCCGGGCCGAAAGCGGCGGTCGCTTTCCTGACGTCGAAGGTCTTCGAGTAGGCCATCACCTCGACACCGTAGCGCGTGATCGGCGGCTCCCGGTAGGCGAGCAGCCACCGCGACACGAGCTCGAGCACCCGCGCCAGCGCGAACGCCGTCCCCACCCGTAGCGTGCGCGTCACGGGCGGCAGCCCGAGCTGGCGGAAGATCTCGGCCAGGAACTCGTTGAGGTCGACCGGCTCGCCGTTGGTCAGGTTGAACGCCCCCGCGCACGGCGTGGCGATGGCGCGCTCGATGAAGTGCGCGAGGTTGTCGACGTAGATGAGGTCGCCGAGCGGCGAGACCCCGTCGGGCCGAACGAACCGCGGCAGCACGCCGCGCCGCGCCGCCCGCAGGATGCGCGGGAAGAGCACCGTGTCGCCGGGACCGAAGACGGCGCGCGGCCGCAGGATCACGCTCGGCACCGGCGAAGCCATCACCAGCTGCTCGGCGGCGAGCTTGGAGGCGGCGTACTCGTTGATCGGCATCGCCGGCATCGGCGTCTCTTCGCTGATGCCGAGCTGGTCGCCGTGGCGGTAGTAGACGCTGCTCGACGAGACGAACACCAGCTTGCGCACCCCGGCGCGCGTCGCGAGCTCGAGCACGTTGCGCGTGGCGTCGACGTTGTGGCGGCGGTAGCTCGTCGGCGAGCCCCACGGCGCCGCCAGCGCGGCGCAGTGGACGATCACGTCGTGCCCCTCGCAGCCGGCGGGCAGCGGCAGGCTGAGATCGTGCGCCAGGAACTCGTCGACCGCGCCGGCCCGCGGCGCCGAGCGGCTCATCCCAGCGACGCGATACCCGCCGCGCTCGCGCAGGTGCCGGCCCAACGCCCCGCCGACGAAGCCGCTGACGCCGGTGACCAGCACGCGGCACGGCACGCTCACGCCGCGCGCGAGCCTCCGGCCCACTCGACTTTCAGCATCGCCGGCGAGCATACGCGGCACTTGCGGGCGCAAGTCACGACCGGCCGCTCGATCCGGCGTCGCAAACGGCAGTAGGATCGCCGCGCGTGCGCTACCTGCTCGCCTTCGTCGCCGGCTTCGTCTCGACGCTGGTCTTCCACCAGGGGCTGCTGTGGATCTTCCACCGCATCGGCGCCTACCCGCGGCCCGCCTACGTGATGAAGCCCGTGCCGCCCTTCTCGGTGCCGAGCGTGATCTCGCTCGCCTTCTGGGCCGGGCTGTGGGCGATGGCGCTGCTGCCGCTGCTCGCGCGCTGGAACGGGTCGTGGTCGTACTGGCTCGCGTGGACGATCGCGGGCGCCATACTGCCCACCGCGGTCGCGTTCCTCGTCGTGATGCCGCTCAAAGGGATGCCGATCGCCGCCGGCGGCAACCCCAAGGTCATCGTCGGCGGGCTGATCGTCAACGCGGTGTGGGGGCTGGGTACGGCCCTGGTGTTGCGGCTCCTGCAGCGCTTGGCGTAGCCGAAGGCGACGGGGCGGCGCCGCCGTAGCTCGGCGTAGCCGGCGGCGACGCCGGTGCACCACCGTAGCTTCCCGGAGCCGGCGCGTACGTCGCGGCGCCGCCGTGGCCTTCCGCAGTTGGCGGGTACGGTGTGCCGTCGCCATAGTTCTCCGGCCACGGCTCGGCGAGGTACGGGAACCTGCTGAGGAACGGCTTGTCGTTGTACAGCGGGTTGGGCGGCGTCTTGGGCTCGATCGGCGCCGCGTCCCACAGCGCCTGGTCGGCGAGGGTGTCGAGGTTGTAGGGCTTGCCGTTGAGCTGCGCCGTGTGGTCGAGGAACACCGACAGGAAGCGCGTCGCCACCTGGTCCTCGAGCCGGCGGCCGAAGGGCCAGGAGCCGGTCGTGTCCATGTCGACGGCGCAAACGTTGGGGATGAAGACTTCGAACGGCCGCCGCAGCGGGATGTCGAGGCGCTTCGGGTTCCACGAGTCGTCGGGCATGTTGAGCTTCTGGAAGAAGCACTTCTTCACCCGCGGGAAGGCGGCGAGGGCGAAGCTGTACGTCTTGTAGACGGGCACCGGGGCGTCGCCGTGGTCGAAGCAGGTGGCGAGGCCGAGGGCGCTGACCGAGGGCGCGAAGCCCCACCCGAGGTGGCCGAACCGCTTCACGAAGAAGAGCCCCAGCCGGCTGTTGTTGGCGCCCAGCTGCCGCTCGTCCTCGCGCTCGCTGAGGCCGGCGTCGGCGAAGGGTAGGCCGTCGGTGTCGACGAGCTTGTAGTCGGCGAGCTCGCGGTCCGGGAAGGAGCTCGTCGACGAACGGAAGACGATCATCACCACCACCCCCGCGACGACGCCGAGCGCGGTGACAGCGATGGCGAGCCGCCGCTTCCACGTCTTGGGCTGGCTCTTGCCGAGGAGCACGCCGCCGGCGACGAGCAGCCCCAGCGTCAGCAGCCAGGACCAGAAGGGGCGGCGAGCGGCGCCGCGGTCGGGGATCGACTGGGCCTCGATCGAGGACTTGCGCACCCAGCTCTCGCCCCAAGCGTTGACGATGCGGTTCGTCTCCGGCTTCTTGGTGAGGAAGCCGAGCGGGATCTCGAGGACGATGGCGTTGATGTTGCGCCCCGCCTGCGCGTCGCGGCCGCTGTAGACGAAGCGGAAGTTGCCGTTCTGGTCCTTGCGATAGCTGTTGCCAGCCCACCCGTATGGTCCCGGCGGCAGCGGGTGCTTGACGCCCGAGCCGTGCTGCGGGTCCTTGGGGTCGAAGTTGAAGAGCTCGTTGCCTTCGAGCTCGAGCAGCGTCTTGGGGATCGGCAGCTCGCGCAATGCCACCGGCGCCGACAGCGGCACGAAGTAGAACTGCGGCGCGTAGTTGATCGAGCGGAAGAAGCCTGGCAGGTCGTTGAAGAAAGCGTCGTCGCGGCCGCCGACGAAGAGCTTGATGACGTGGCCGTCGGGGGTCGGCACGTCGTTGCTCGTGTCGAGCCTGACGACGGTCGAGAACGGTCCCGAGGCGAAGCCGAGGAAGTCCACCTTCGCTTCGTTCTCCGCAGCGGGGCGCACGCGGATCTCCGCCGCCTCGACGTTGACGTAGCGGTCGCGCACCGCGTCGGCGAAGCGCCTGGCCGCGGCGAGGCTCCCCTCGTTCTCGAGCCTGCCGCCCAGCCGCGGCGCCGTCGTCACCCGCACCTTGTAGAGCAGGTCGGGGTCGAGCAGCCCGGCGTTGGGCACCGGCGCGAAGGTGAGGGCGAGCACCACCTTCTCGCCGCCGGCGCGGTCGTCGCTGGGGTAACCGAAGAGGTCGTAGAGGTCGGCGGCGCTGAGCGGGATGTCGGAGAAGATCGAGTTGACCGCGTTGGGATCGTTGTGGTCGGCCGCGCGCGCGGCGGGAAGCGCCAGGCAGGCGAGCGCGAATACCGCGACGAGAAGGAGTCCCCGGCGTCGCGAGGCTGTCGTCACGCGTCTCATCGGCGTTCCCTCCCCGAGCGACGGCGCGCGGAGGCCGAGGCGGCCACCCCATGTCGCCGCCCGCGCCTCCTCACCCCTCCGCTGATGCGTTCTCGCTATTAGACGGACGCGGCGACGCGGTTTCACCCGGCTCAGGGGCGGCAAGCGAGGCGCCGGGGGGCGCGTGCGGTGCCTCACCAGGCGCCGCTCGCCTCCTCCCACGGCACCCGGCGCCACACCGACTTCGGGTCGTCGAGAAGCTTCTTGACCACGATCTCGTAGTACGAGCGCGCCTCGCCGCCCCACAGCACGCGGCCGTCGAGGAAGGCGCGGCCCCACTCCTCCCAGCCCTGGAAGCCGCCGCGCGCCAGCGCCGCGCCGGCCTCGGCGTAGTGCCACACGGCCGCCTCGTCGAGGAAGCCGGCGGCGTAGCAGCAGCGGGCGACCCAGGGGATGCGGAGGGCGTCCCAGGCCAGCATGGCGCGATCGACGAGCTCCTGGTCGGCGCGCGGCTGGGTGGGATCCTGGAACCGCGGCTGGCTGCGGTGGCCGTAGTGAACGAGGTCCTCGAGCCGCTCGAGCGCCGTCGCCTCGCTGTTGATGCCCCAATCCTTGCGGAGCAGGTAGCGGATCCGCAGCCGGCCGAGCGGGCGCTTGCCGACGAGGTCCTTCTCGCGGAACGAGTGCACGGTGAAGTACGGCGCCGCGAGCGCGAGTCGCGCCCGTTGCCGATCGTCGAGCGGCACGCGCCGGTCGAGCAGTCCGCCCAGCGCGTCGAGCAGCCAGATCACGAGCCCGACGGCGAGGACCACCAAGACGATGGGAACCCAAGCCTCGCGCTGCGCGTACGATAGGAGCCAATCGAGAACGTCTTGGATGCGCCGCATTCTAGGCGCTGGCGGAGGCTCGGCGTGAAGCTGGAGGACGTGCGGCAACGGATCGTGGAAGAGGAGCTGCGCGCTGATCGCGACTGGCGAATGCGCGACCTGCTGCCCGGCCTGCTCGCCGTGGGCATGGCAGCGGTCGTCCTCTGGATGGTCATGAGCCCGCCCGCCGAATGGGCGCGCGGCGAGTGGTTCGACCCGGGCGGCTGGCTGCGCGAGCTGCTCGGCTACGACGGCGCGGTGTTTGCCGTGCGCGCCGCCGTCGCCATGGCGCTCGCCGGCGCTGTCTACTGGTTCGGCAACACCATCTACTCGTTCACCCCCACCGGCCGCGCGCGCAAGCGAGCCAAGATCGCCGCCGAGCAGCCGCGCTTCCGCCGGCCGGGCGAAGAGCGCTGAGCGAAGGCTGAGCGGGGACGAGCGCCGCCGCCGTCAGCGGTTGGCGTCGCGATCGCGCATGCGCCGCTCTTCGAGCGCGTCTTCACGCAGCTCGAAAACCGGCGGTCGAAGGTCAGGCGGCAGCCCGGCTTCGACGGTCGAGTAGTCGCCTTCGTCGAGCGATTGGAGGAGCCTGACGATGTCGGCCAAATCCTGGTAGCGCCCGGCTTTGAGCTTCAAGGCAATCAATCCGGTGAGGTCCACCACGTCCGCCTCGCGCGGGCTTCGTCCGACCTCGGCAGGATGCGGATAGTGATCTCGCCCGCGCGGCATCGGTTCGCCCGCCAACAGCAGGTCGACGTCGACACGAGCCTCCAGGTGGTGCCATCGCCTTTCGGTACGACGCTCGAAGCCGCCATCGGCGAGCAGCGGCTCGACGCTGGCGGCGGCCTCGCGATCCAACAAGACGTCGATGTCGTCGGTCGCCCGAATGTAACCGTGGTGAATGACCGCCACTCCGCCGACGAGGACGTACGCCACTCCGGCGCGACCGAGCATTTCTCGGAGGTCCGCCAATGCGACATCGACTGAAGGGACGTCGGGCTTCATCGCCCTGGCGAAGGCGTTGACGCGCGCCAGTGCGGTCGCGGTGCTTTCCACCGCCTCATTATGCGCGTCGCGCCTCGGCCGCTCCTACTCCAACCAGGGCCGGAACGCTTCCTCGGCCTCCGGCGCCAAGTCCGGGTGGGCGTTGAGGACGCGGGCGCAGGCGTTCCAGCGCAGGAGGGCGTCGTCGTTGCCGGCGGGGCGGACGGCGGCGGCGGCTTCGTAGTGGTCCATGGCCTGGCGGAACCAGTCGTAGACGGTGTGGCCGGCGCGCGGGCCGCCGCGGCGCTGCTGCGCTTTCGCTCGGCGCTCGCAGAGGATGCCGGTGTAGTAGTGGCGGCGGTACTCGTCCTCGAGCTGCGACAGCGCGGCGAGCGCTTGCTCGTAAGCGGCCGACATGCGCTCCTCGAGCTGGTCGGAGAGCGAGAGGGTCAGCGTCACCAGCGCTTCCTGGTTCTGCGGGTCGACGGCGAGCACGTCGCGGCAGATGCTCTCGGCGTCGGTGGGCTCGTTGAGGAGCCGGTAGCGGTGCGCCTTCTCGAGCGCGGCGGGGACGGCGGCGGGCGACAACCGCTTGAGCTCGAACATGGTGCCTCCGGACGGCGACTATACCGCCGGCTCGACGGCACCACCGCTGCCACGTCCGCCGCTCGCGACCGCCTCGCTGTCGAGGGCCGAATCGCTCTTGCCCTGACCCCGCGAGGAACGCCACGATACGCACCATGACGAGACGCTGGACCCGCCGCGAGCTCATCACCGCCGCCGCCGCCATGGGCGCCACCTTCGCCTGGGGGCGCGCGACGGCCAAACCTTCCCGCACCCGCTGGGTGGAGCGCCGCGACCGCTTCGCCCAGGGCGTCGCCTCCGGCGACCCGGCCCCCGACAGCGTGCTGCTGTGGACGCGCGCCTCGGCGGCGGGGTCGGCGGCGGCCGTGGCGCTGACGGTGGAGGTGGCCGAGGACGCAGCCTTCGAGCGCGTCGTCGCCACCGCTCCCGTGCGCGCCCTCGCCGCCGCCGACCACACCTGCCGCGTGCTGGTCGGCGGCCTGAAGCCGGCGAGCACCTATTGGTACCGCTTCGCCGACGAGGACGGCAACGGCAGCCGCATCGGCCGCACGCGCACCGCTGCCGCCGAGGACGACCCGCGGCCGGTGCGCTTCGCCTTCGTCAGCTGCCAGAACGTTTGCGAAGGCGCGCAGAACACTTACCGGCGGATGATCTTCGAGGACGAGCGCGCCGCCCCGGACGACCAGCTCGCCTTCGTGCTCCACCTCGGCGACTTCGTCTACGAGGTGGTGCAGTACCCCGAGGACGTCCCCGGCGGGCCACCGTTACGACCGCCGCCTGCGCGACGTCATCCGCTTCCCCGACGGCGAGAAGATCTCCTCGTTCCGCGTCCCCGCCTCGCTCGCCGACTACCGCGCGCTCTACCGCGCCTACCTGCAGGACCCCGACCTGCAGGACGCGCGGGCGCGCTTCCCCTTCGTGCCGATGTGGGACAACCACGAGTTCTCCTGGGAGGGATGGCAGTCGTTCCAGCTCTTCGAGGGGAAGGTGCGTCCCGCGCAGACGCGCAAGGTACGAGCGAACCAGGCGTGGTTCGAGTACCAGCCGGCGCGCGTCCGCCACGCCGGCTCGCCCGCGCTCGAGAGCTTCACGGCGCCGGCGGTACGCGACGCGCCGATCGAGCGCTTCGACGAGCACGGGCTCGGACAGGAGCCCAACAACCTCGCCGCCATCGGCAGCCTCACCGTCTACCGCACGCTGCGCTGGGGGAAGTTCCTCGACCTGCTGATCACCGACCAGCACTCCTACGGCGCCGAGTATCCCGGCAACCGCGGCGACGCGCCGAAGCTCAGCAGCGACGACTTCCCGAACCTCGTGCCGGAGGAGGCGCTCGCGATTCTCGACGCCGGGCGGACCTACGCCGGCGGCAAGCCGCCGGAGACGATCCGCTTCGGCGAGGTCGAGGTGGCGAACTTCCGCCAGGGCGAGGCGCCCCACACGCTGCTCGGCGCCGAGCAGAAGGCGTGGTTCCTCGACAAGCTGCGCGCCTCGCGCGCCACCTGGAAGGTGTGGGGCAACTCGATGGGCACGCTCGACTGGCGCGCCGACCCGCAGAACCTGCCCGCCGGCGTCGGCAAGCCATGGCCCGGCCGGGGCTACGCTTACCTCGGCGGCGGCGACTGGGGCTCGACGTACACGGAGCGCGGCGAGATCTACGACGCGGTGCGCGAGGCCGGCATCACCGGGTTCGTCACCGTCTCGGGCGACCGCCACAGCTTCTGGGCGGGGCTCGCCGCCAAGGCATTGCCGCCGGCGCCCTTCGAGCCGGTCGGCGTCGCCTTCATCACCGGCTCGGTCTCCGCCCCCGGCCTCGTCGAGGCCTTCGAGCACCGCTTCCCCAAGGACCACCCGCTGCGCGCCCTCTACATGACGGAGGTCGGCGGCAAGCCGGCGCCGATGGTCAACCTGCTCATGCACCACGGCGTGAAGAGCTGCCTGGAGTACGCGCGCACCGGCGACGCCGCGCTGGCGCGCAAGGCCTCGAATCCCGACCTCGCGCCGCACCTGTCGTTCCTCGACATGGGCGGGCACGGCTACGCGGCGGTGAAATTCACCGCCGACGCCGTCGAGTGCGAGTTCGTCTGCATCCCGCGGCCGCTCGAGCGCAGCGAAGGCGCCGACGGCGGGCCGTTGCGCTACCGCGTCGTCCACCGCGCGCCGCTGTGGCGCCGCGGCGAGCGGCCGCGCCTGGAGCAGCGCGTCGTCGAGGGTGACCCGGGGCTCGCGCTGTAGGGCGGCTAGCTCGCTTTCGCCGGCATGATCGGTGCTGCGACCGGAACGCGCGTCTGGTGATGGACATCGACATCCCGACGGGAGCACCAACGTGGATCAACATCACAGCCAGCCGCTCCACGGCGTCCTCCACCGCCAGATCTACGCCCTGATCCTGCTGGCGGCCGCGGCCGCCCCGCTCGCCGCCGCGCAGTGGGAGCCGCAGGGACCGGAGGGGGGCAACATCTTCGCGCTGGGCGCCGACCCCGCCCATCCCGAGGTCGTCTACGCCGGGGGCTCGACGGTGTGGCGCAGCGCCGACGGCGGAACCAGCTGGACGTTCCGCGGCCGTGGCCTGCCCGGCGCCAACACCTTCGCCATGTCGGGCGGCGTCGTCTACGCCGGTCTCCCCTCCGTGGCGGGCGCCGGGGTCTGGCGCAGCGGCGACGACGGCCTCACCTGGACCCCCACGGCGGCGCTGCCTGCGGCGCCGTCGTGGGCGGCCGGCGCCAACGTGCTGGTCGCCGATCCCCGGCAGACGGGGCGGCTGTGGGCGGGCGGACCGTGGAGCATCTGGCTCACCGTCGACGGCGGCGCCCACTGGACCGAGCGCTCGCGCGGCATCCCTCCCAAGGGCTACTTCGGCGTCAGCGCCCTCGCCCTCGACCCCGCCGACGGGCAGCTCTGGGCGGCGACCCGCTTCGGTGTCTTCACCGCCACCGGCGACGCCAAGCTGTGGACCAAGGCGAGCGACGGCCTCAAGGGCGGGCACGTAGGGGCGCTGGCGGTCGACCCAACGACTCCGAAGGTGGTGCTCGCCACCAACTTCGCCGGCATCTGGCGTCGCCAGGGCAACGGCCGCTGGACGCGGCAGCTGGCCGGCCGCGCCACCGAGCTCGCCTTCCGCGGCGGGCGGGCCTTCGCGGCCGTCTCCGACGACACCGGGCTCGCCACCCGCATCGTCTACAGCGACGACCATGGGCTCACCTGGCTGTCGGCGCCGTCTTCGCCCGATCGCCCCGTGGTGAGCCTCGCCGGCTCGGCGGCCGGCGTGTTCGCCGGCACCTTCACACGCGACGGGCGCGGCGGCGTCTACCGCAGCCTCGACGGCGGGGCGACTTGGCAGCTGGCGCGCAGCGGTCTCACCAACCTGCTCACCGAGGTGGTGGCGAGCGGCCCGCCCGGCGACGGCGCGCTGTACGCGGCGAGCGGCGGCCTCTACTCCATCGACGCCGAGCTCCAGCGCAGCCGCGACGGCGGAGCGACTTGGACCCCGCTCACGCGTCCCAACGACGACCCCCTCGCGGCCCTGGTCGTCGAGCCGAGCCACGCGGACACGCTCTACGCGACGGCGGCCTTCTCCACCGGCGTCTTCCGCAGCGAGGACGGCGGCGCCACTTGGGCGGCGACGCCGACCCCGTGGCGCGCCCGCCGACTACGCCTCGACCCACGCCGGTCGCGCGCGCTATGGGCGCTCGCCTCTGACGGGCTGCACCACTCCGACGACGGCGCGGTGAGCTGGCAGAGCTCGATCGTTTCCACCGAGCGCGAGCACTTCTTCCAGGACCTCGCCGTCGATCCCCGCGACCCCGCCACGCTGTGGGTCGGCGGCAGCGCCGGCCGGAGCACCGCGCCGAGGATCTGGCGCAGCAGCGACGGCGGCCGCACCTGGGTGCGGCGCGACGCCGGCATCGCCGGCACCATCGTGGCCTCGGTCGCCGTCGATCCGACGACGACGAGCACCCTCTTCGCCGCCACCGACGCCGGGCTCTTCCGCAGCACCGATTCCGGCGCCAGCTGGTCGCCGCTGCCGGGGGCGGGCTCGCCGGTGACGCAGGTGCTCGCCACCGCCACCTCGCCGACGAATGTGTGGGCCATCGCCGGGGCGGCGCGCGAGGTGCGCCGTAGCCGCGACGGCGGCGCCACGTGGGAGGCCGCGAGCGCCGGGCTCGACGGTACGCCGGTGATGACGCTTGCCGTCGATCCCGCCGACCCGCTGAAGTTGTGGGCCGGCACCGGCACGCGCAGCGTCATGGTCTGGCGCGAGTGAGGCCGGCCGGGGACGCCGGGACGGATCCGGCGGTTACGTCGCGGGCTTGTTCCGCCGGAAGATCCGCGTCAGCGGGTCGTGCACCTCGTCGACCACCCGCTCCTTGAGCGGGATGATGGCGTTGTCGGTGATGGTGATCGACTCCGGGCACACCTTGGTGCAGCACTTGGTGATGTTGCAGTAGCCGATGCCGTGCTCGCTCCAGAGGTCGCGCACGCGCTCGGCGCCGTCGAGCGGGTGCATCTCGAGCGCCGCGGCGTAGACGAGCAGGCGCGGGCCGATGAAGCGCTCGTGGAGCTGGTGGTCGCGCAGGACGTGGCAGACGTCCTGGCAGAGGAAGCACTCGATGCACTTGCGGAACTCCTGCACGCGGTCGACGTCGGCCTGCGCCATGCGCCAGGTGCCGTCGGGCGCGTCGGCGGGCCGCGGCGCGAAGGGCTTGATGGTCTTCTTCGCGGCGTAGTTCCACGACACGTCGGTGACCAGGTCGCGCACCGGCGGGAAGCAGCGCATCGGCTCGACGGTCACCGGTTGGTCGAGCGGCAGGTCGGAGAGCCGCGTCATGCACATGAGGCGCGGCGAGCCGTTGACCTCCGCCGAGCAGGAGCCGCACTTGCCGGCCTTGCAGTTCCAGCGCACGGCGAGGTCGTTGGCCGACTCGGCCTGGATCTGGTGCACGGCGTCGAGCACCACCATCCCCTCGCCGACCTCGGTCTCGTAGTCGACGAAACCGCCGCCCTGCCTATCGCCGCGCCAGATGCTGAACGTCGCCTGGGGCATCGCTACTTCATCTCCTCGACGATCGCCTGCAGCTCCGACGGCATCGGCGGCAGCGGCATGCGCTCGACGCGCATCGCGCCGTCGGCGCCCTTCTTCACCACGATGTTGACCTTGCCTTCGTCGGCGTTCTTGTCCGGGTAGTCGTCGCGGAACTGGGCGCCGCGGCTCTCCTTGCGCTCGAGGGCGGCGCGGGTGATCGCCTCGGAGACGGTGAGCAGATTGGGCAGGTCGAGCGCGGTGTGCCAGCCGGGGTTGTACTCGCGGTTGCCGGTGACGCGCACGTGCTCGGCGCGCCGCCGCAGCTCGCCGAGGAGCACCAGCGCGCGCTCCATCTCCTCGCCGCGGCGGACGATGCCGACGAGGTCCTGCATCATCACCTGCAGCTCTTGCTGGATGGCGTACGGGCCCTCGGCCGCGGCGCCGCCACCACTCGGTGCACTCCCATCGAGCGGCAGCAGCGCCCCCCGGTGCGCCTTCTCCACTTGGGCCTCGTCGATGCGGCCGGCGCCTTTCTCGCTCGCGTACTGCGCCGCGAAGTCGCCCGCCCGCTTACCGAACACCAACAGGTCCGACAACGAGTTGCCCCCAAGCCGATTGGCGCCGTGAAGGCCCGCGCCACACTCGCCGGCGGCGAACAGTCCGGGCAGCGTCGACATCTGCGTCTCCGGGTCGACGCGCACGCCGCCCATCATGTAGTGCGTCGTCGGGCCGACTTCCATCGGCTCCTTGGTGATGTCGATGCCCGCCAGCTGGTGGAACTGGTGGTACATGCTGGGCAGCTTCTTCTTGATGTGCTCCTCGGCCTTGGGGATCTTCTCCTTGATCCACGAGATGTCGAGGAAGACGCCGCCGTGCGGGCTGCCCCGGCCCTCGCGCACCTCGCGCATGATGCAGCGCGCCACGTGGTCGCGGGTGAGCAGCTCGGGCGGCCGCCGGGCGTTCTTGTCGCCCTGGCAGTAGCGCCACCCTTCCTCTTCGTTGTCGGCCGTCTGCGCGCGGTAGTTGGCCGGGATGTCGTCGAACATGAAGCGGCGGCCTTCGCTGTTGCGCAGCACGCCGCCCTCGCCGCGCACGCCCTCGGTGACCAGGATGCCGCGCACGCTCGGCGGCCACACCATGCCGGTGGGGTGGAACTGCACGAACTCCATGTCCATCAGCTCGGCGCCCGCCTCGTAGGCGAGGGCGTGGCCGTCGCCGGTGTACTCCCAGCTGTTGCTGGTGATCGAGTAGGCGCGGCCGATGCCGCCGGTGGCGAGCACCACCGCCGCCGCGGCGAACACCACGCAGCGGCCGCGCTCGCGGTCGTAGCCGAAGGCGCCGGCGACGCGGGTGCCGGGCGCGCCCGGCGCGCCGTCGAGGAGCAGCGTGGTGACCGTGTGCTCCATGTGGAAGTCGATGCCGCGGTGGATGCCGTGGTCCTGCAGCGTGCGGATCATCTCCAGCCCGGTGCGGTCGCCGACGTGCGCCAGCCGCGGGTAGCGGTGGCCGCCGAAGTTGCGCTGCAGGATGCGGCCGTCCGGCGTGCGGTCGAAGAGGGCGCCCCAGGCCTCGAGCTCGCGCACGCGGTCGGGCGCCTCCCTGGCGTGCAGCTCCGCCATCCGCGGGTAGTTCAGGTACTGCCCGCCGCGCATGGTGTCGGCGAAGTGCACCTTCCACGAGTCGCGCTCGTCGACGTTGGCCAGCGCGGCCGCGACTCCGCCTTCCGCCATGACCGTGTGCGCCTTCCCGAGCAGCGATTTCGAAACGACGCCGACGCGCGCGCCCGCGGCCGACGCGGCGATGGCGGCGCGCAGGCCGGCGCCGCCGGCGCCGATGACGAGGACGTCGTACTCGCGGCGAACGTGCTCCACGTTAAGCGACGCTCCGAAGAAAGATCCGGCTCGGGACCCCTCTCTCCCCGGCGAGGGGAGAGAGGGGCTGGGGAGTGAGGGGTGGCAGACAAACCCAGTCCGGTCTGGGGTGGGGGTGCTCTTGGCTCAGATCAATCTCCAGTCGGTCCAGATCCCCATCGCGCAGAGCCGCACGTAGACGTCGGCGAAGGCGACCATGAAGAGGCTCATCCATGCCCACAGCATGTGGCGGCGGTTGAAGCAGCCGACGCAGCGGTAGGTGGCGAAGCGCAGCGGCGCCTTCGACGGCTCGTCGAGCCGGCCGCCGACGAGGTGGCGCAGCGAGTGGCAGCCGAAGGTGTAGCCGGCGAGCAGGATGGTGTTGGCGGCGAGCACCAGCGTGCCGACGCCGATGCCGAACGAGGTCGTGCCGGTCGCCTCGTCGGTGAACCAGAGCGCCTTCCACACGTCCCAGCCCAAGAAGACGAGGAAGAGCAGCGCCAGGTAGAGGAAGTAGCGGTGGATGTTCTGGATGATGAGCGGGAACGACGCTTCGCCGCGGTACTTCTTGCGCGGCTCCCCCACCGTGCAGCCCGGCGGATCGGCCCAGAACGCCTTGTAGTAGGCGCCGCGGTAGTAGTAGCAGGTGATGCGGAAGCCGCCCGGCGCCCACAGGATGAAGAAGGCCGCCGACCAGGGGATCCACCCCGGCCACCAGTCCGGCTTGCCGCCGAACCAGCTGTGCTCGGCGTCGCCGAACACCTCCGGCGAGTACATCGGCGAGAGATACGGGCCGCTGCGGTAGTGCTCGCCCTGGAACGCCGCCCACGTCGAGTAGACGACGAAACCGGCGAAGACAACGAAGGTGATGAGTTGGGGTACCCACCAAGCATCGCGCCGCTTGGTCTCGAACGCCCGCCGCGCGAGTCCCGGAGACTGACCGATTGCCGGCTGCGCCAACGCCACCTCCTCAGCTCGTCGGCGTATTCGAGCCGATGCGCGGAGGGGTGTCAATCAAGGCCGACAGGTCGGTCCGGACGCGCGGAGTAAGCTTTCCGTACACTAGCTGGAGTGGCTGCTTGAATCGCGCCCGCAGGTCACGCACCGAGCCGACACTACCTGCGGGGGCGCCGGAGCAAATGGGGAGAGTGGATCGACGGCCCAGCCCGTGGGGCTCGAAACCGCGCCGGTGACGCCCGCCATCGGGAGCGTCCACACCGGGGGCGTCGACACCGGGAGCTTCGACACCGGCGACCGTCTTCACCCCGGCCAGCTGCTCTGCGGCCGTTTCCGCATCCTCCGGCAGCTCGGCCGCGGTGGCATGAGCGAGGTCTACGAGTGCACCGACCTCGAGCTCGGCATCACGGTCGCGGCCAAGGTCCTGCGCTCGAGCATCGCCCGCCGTCCCGAGGCTCGCCACCTGCTGCGCCGCGAGCTCCTCCTCGCCCGGCGCATCACGCACCCCAACGTGTGCCGGCTCTTCGAGCTCTTCGTCGACGAGGGCTCGACCGGCAACGTCGTCATCGTCATGGAGCTGCTCGCGGGAGCCAACCTCGCCGAGCGGCTGCGCGGCGGCGCCCTGGCGCCGGCCGCGGGCCTGCCGATCCTCGCCGGCGTCGCCGCCGGCCTCGCCGCTGCCCATCAGGCCGGAGTCGTCCACCGCGACCTCAAGAGCAGCAACGTCCAGCTGGTGGAAGGGCCCGCCGGGGTGCGGCCGGTGCTCACCGACTTCGGCATCGCCAAGGAGGCGCTGGACGACTCGCCGGATTCTCCGCGGCCGCCCGGTACGCCCCCCTACATGGCCCCCGAGGTGCGGCAGGGAGCGCCGGCGACGGCGGCCGCCGACGTCTTCGCCTTCGGCGTGCTGGCGGTGCAGGTGCTCACCGGCGAGAAGGCCTGGCGCGTGAGCGCGGAAGGACCCGCTGCCGTGGCGCAGCTGCGCGGCCGCCGGGTCCCGGCACGCTGGCGCCGCCTGATCGCGCAGTGCCTGGCGACGGACCCGGACGATCGCCCGGCGGACGGCGCCGCACTGCTGCACCGCATCGAGCGCCTCGGCCGCCGTTCCCTCGGCTGGCAGACCGCCGCGGTCCTCGTGCTCGCGCTCGGCGCCGGCGCCGGCCTGGTGTGGCGCGTGGCGCCGCCGGCAGCAGTCGCGTCATCCGCCGCGGAGTCGGCTCCCCTCGCCGCCGATCGCCTCAGCGTCGTGTTTGGCGGCCTGCGGTCGCAGCACCCGGCCGGCAGCGCGCTCGCGGCCGCGCTGTCGCAGCTGCTCGAAGCCAACCTCGCCGCCGGCGATCGCGCCTTGGTGCGCTCGTCGGAGCGGGTGCGCCGGGTCTTCACGCTGGAGGGCAGCGGCCGGTCGGACGACAGCCTGCGCCGCGTCGCTCGGGCCTTGGACGGGGACGTGATGGTGATCGGCGAGCTGGCGGGCGGTCGTGACGTGGCGGTGACGCTGCGCATCGTCCCCGCCGACGAGCGCCAGGCCGTTCGCACGCTGCGTCGGACCGGCAAGCGCGAAGACCTCTTCACCCTCGCCGACGGGCTGACCGAGGACCTGCGCCGGCTGACCGGCGTCTCCTCCCCCACCGCCGAAGAGGTGGCGCCGGTGAAAGCCATGCGCCCGCGCACCGCCGCGGCGCAGCTGCTCTACGGCGAAGGCTGGGAGCACTACACCCGTGGCGACTACCGCGCCGCCCGTCTCGCCTTCGAGCGCGCCCTGGCGCTCGACGAGCGTTATGCCCTGGCACGCGCCGGGCAGGCGGAGGTTTTTCTGCGCCAGGGCAGCAGGATCGCGGCGGCCCAGGCGGCGAAGCAGGCGCTGTCGCTGGCGGCGCGGCTGCCGCGCGTCCAGCAGCTCCGCATCGAGGCCCTGCTCGCCGACGCCGAAGGCGACACCAAGAAAGCGAAGAGCGTCTACGAGGCGCTCTGGTTGCTCCACCCGAGCGAGATCGATTACGGCATCGACCTCGCCTTCGTCCAGCTCGGCGGCGGCGACGTCGACGGAGCCGAAGCCACCGTCGCCAAGCTGCGCTCCCATGACCTCTCCGGCCATCCACTCGCCGGGGCGCGAGTGGATCTGCTGGAGGCGCGCATCGCCAAGACACGCTTGCAGCCGGAGCGCTGGCGGCAGCTTGCCGAGCAGGCCCTCGGGCGGCTCGGACCCGATCCCTTCTTCGCCCCCCTGCGTGCCCAGGCCGGCCGCGAGATCGCCGCCGCGTTGCTGGTAGCCGGGGACCTCGCCGGTGCCCGCGCGCGCCTGGAGGAGACGCTCGCGATTCTCGAGCGCGCCGAGGCACGAGCCATGGTCGGGGAGGTCCTGCTGGGCCTGAGCGCCACGGCAGAGCGACAGCGTCTCGACGCCGACGCCGAGCGGTTCGCCAAGCGGGCCATCGACGCCTACGGCAGCATCGGCTCCGCGTCGGGCCAGTCTTCGGGCTACCGTGCGCTGGCCCGCCTCGCCGCGCGGCACGGCGAGCTCGAGCGCACCGAGCGGCTGCTCGGCGTGTCGATCCGGCTCGCCGAGGACAGCGGCGACCGGCTGGCCGAGCAGTACGCGCGCAACAACCTGGCGTTGTTGTGGACCGACCGCGGCCGTCCTGCCGAGGCCGCGGCCGAGCTCGAACGTCTCATGGCGATCATCCGCTCCCACGACGACGACCTCGACGTCGGCGTCGTGCTGGGCAACCTGGCCGAGATCTATCGCAGCCTCGGCAAGCGCCAGCAAGCGATGCGAGCGTTCGCCGAGGCGGCGCAGGCGATGTCGCGTGTCGAGCTGCCGCGGGCACCGGCGTGGCAGTGGTCGTACGAGGCTCGGACCATTGCCGACGCTGACCTGTCGCGGGCGCGACGGCTCTTCGACGCCGCGGCGAGGCGGTTGGCCGAGCTGCAGTTCCCCGACATGCAGTGGCAGCTCGAGGTGGAGGCGGCGATGTCCCACATGCTGGCGGGCGCCGACGGCGCCGCCACCGCGGCGCTCGAGCGGGCGCAGCGAGTGGCTGAGGCAACCGGCAACCCGCGCGCGACAGCAAGGGTCGCACTGACCCGGGCCGATCTCGCCCTGGCGCAGGGACAGGCGCACGCCGGCCAGCTGCTGGCGGAGCAGGCGGCGGCCGCTTTGGGCGGAACACGTGCCCCCACCACCGAGGCGGATCTGATGCGCGCCGAGTCTCTCCTCGCGCAAGCAGAGTTGGCCGAGGCGGAACGTGCCCTCGACGCCGCACGCCGTTCGGTCGCGCCCGAGAACCTCGAGCTCGTGCTGCCTGCCGAGCTCCTCGCCCTGCGCATCGCGGCGGCTCGCGACGGTCGCTGCGCCGGCGGCAGCGCGTCTGCCGACGGGCTCGCGACGCGCGCGCGCAACCATGGCTTCCTGCGCACCTACTACGAGGCTCGTCTGCTCGCCGCGCGGTGCGCCCACCAGGCCGGTGAGTCGGCGGCGGCGCGCACCCTTCGCGAGCAGGTGCGCGGCGAGGCAACACGGGCCGGCTGGCATCGGTTCGCCAATCTCGCTCGTGATGCTGCCGTGCAATAGGCTGCCCGCGCGGTGTCTTCTTCCATGGAAAAGGGTGCGGCGGCGGACGGGCCGCCGGTCTGGCGGCTCCACGGCATCCGGCCGCGCGCCAACCTCACCTTCGTGCTGAGCCAGCAGGAGACCCGGGTCGGCTATTCGCCCCCGGCCGACCTCGTGCTTCCGGTGGCGGGCGTCTCACGGCAGCATGCCTTGCTGCTGCGTCACGCCGAGGTCCTCGAGGTGCGCGACCTGGGCAGCCGCAACGGCACCTTCGTCAACGGCATCCGCGTCGAGCAGCGCCAGCTCAGCGCCGGCGACGAGCTGGCCTTCGGCCCGGTCAGCCTTCGCCTCGAGCAAGTCGCCGCCGGCGATGCGACGCTGGGTCTCACCATCGACGACAGCCGGCCGCCGACCGGCGACGCCGAGACCGAGTGGCAGCTGGGCCACGGTCCGGTCGACGACAGCGTCGAGCTCGCCCGCCGCCTGCTGCTGCTGCTGCTCGGCGACTCCGGCCCCAACCTCGCGCATGCCTTGCAGCTGCTCTGCGAGCAGCTGGAGATGAGCGGCGGCGCCGTTGCCGAATGGGAAGGCACCGGCGAGCCGTGCCTGTTCGCGACGTACGGAGACGTGGGGGCCAACCTCGAGCATCCCCTCCTGTCCGCCTTTCTCGCCAAGGTCCATGGCGAGGACGGCTCGACGGTCTGCTTCCGCGCCGCCACCTTGCCGACTCAACCCGCGCTCCTCTGCTGCGCGTTGCAGCGCCCCGGTGCGGCGCTGCTCGCCCTCGTCCTGCGCGGCGACGCCGTGCTCGGCCCGTGGAGCGAGCTCGGCGAGATCGTCCTGCGTCTGCTCGATCAGGCCCGCTATCGAGCTGCCGATCGGGACCGTCCCCGCATCGGCAACGACGTCGGGCGCCTGGCCGTTCCGCTCGGGTTCGTGCGCGGCGTCTCGGCGAAGATGCTGCTCGTCTACCAACAGCTCGAGCAGGTGCGCCAGGGCGACTTCCCGGTGCTGGTGCTCGGTGAGACCGGCGTCGGCAAGGAGCACCTCGTCCGTCTCATCCACGACTCCTCGCCACGCCGCCAGGGACCGTTCGTGGCCATCAACTGCGCCGCCATCCCTGCCGAGCTCCTGGAGTCGGAGATGTTCGGCGTCGGCCGCGGCGTGGCGACCGGGGTCGTCGAGCGGGTCGGGCGCATGCAGCAGGCTTCGAGCGGCACGCTCTTCCTCGACGAAGTGGGCGACATGCCGCTGCCGCTGCAGGCCAAGCTCCTGCGTGCCCTCGAATCAGGCGTGGTGCTGCCGGTGGGCGCCGCGCCGGTCAAGGTCGACGTCCGCATCGTCGCCGCCACCAACGCCGACCTGCGCGCCCGTATGGCGAGCGGCGCCTTTCGCGCCGACCTCTACTATCGCCTCGCCGGCTTCGAGCTCGCGGTCCCGCCGCTGCGCGAACGGGTGGGAGACGTCCCACTGCTGCTGCAGCACTTCCTCGGCCGCTTCTGCACGCAGGTCGACAAGCGCATCAGCGGCGTGACGGTCAGCGCGCTCAAGCTGCTCACCGCCTACCGCTGGCCCGGCAACGTGCGCGAGCTCGAGAACGAGGTGCGCCGGCTGGTCTTCGTCTGTCCGTCCGGCCAGGCGATCGACTCGTCGATGGTCCATCCCGACATCCGCGCGGCGGCGACCGACGGCCCGCCGCCCGCGGCGGCAGCTGACGACCTCGACCTCGAAGCACGGCTGGCAACGGTGGAAGCGGCCACCATCCGCGAGGCGCTGGCGCGCGCCGGTGGCAGCCGCAGCGCAGCAGCGCGGCTGCTGGGAGTGTCGCGCAACGGTCTGGCAGCGAAGATGGAACGCCACGGGATCGACGGCAGCCCGACGGGCGCATGATCCCGCCGCAGTCTTGAGGCGCGGCGCAGGCGCGCGAGCGCCGTGCTCAGGGCCGGAAGACGATGCCGAGCGCCACGACCGGGTAGTAGCGGTAGTTCTCGAGCTCGCGCTCGAGCCGCTGCTCTTCGTCCGCGATGGCGGCGTCGAGCGCGGTTTGCACGAGGCTGGGGATCGGCGTTCCGAGGTCGGCCGTGAGGTCGACGTGCGGCGAGCCCTGGTAGATGACGCCGAGGTCGAAGCTCATACCCCAGCGGCCGCCGCGGCCGGCACTGCCCCAGCCGAGGCCGAGGTACGGCGCGAACGAGCTGCCCGTGGCTTCGCCGTGGATCGTTCCAGTGTTCGTGGGAACGAGCGGCGCGAGCTCGGGGCGGTAACGGCGCACCAGCTCGGAGACCGGCGCCGAGACTTTCAACGTGTTGTCGTCCCAGCCGCCGCCGAGGCTCAAGCGGAAGCCGCCGGCGCCGGGATGGATGTCGGCGAGGAGCAGCGCGTTGCGCAGCTCGAGCTTGGCGTCGTATTGGATGCCGGTCTCGTCGTAGGTGTCTTCGTAGGTGGAGAGCCCGACGGGGACACGCAGGTCGAGGTGCGGGCCGATCTCGTACGAGAGCTCGGGGCCGATGCCGGCGGTGCCGGCGCGGACGCCGACGGCGAAGTCTTCGGCCCGCGTCGCAGCAGGCAGCACGACGGAGGCGAGCAAGACGACGACGATCGACGACAGATGACTGCGGCGAGGCGCGCGGCGCGGTGTGGCTCGGTGATGACTCACGGGCGGCAGTGTAGCCGAGCGCTCGCGCGCTACCGGTGACGGCCGTCATCGCGGCTACGCCGCGCGATCGTGCGCCAAAGCTCAGCTCGGCGGCGCGATCTCGATCACCTTCAGACCCGCGCGCCGCAGCTGCCGGTTCGCCTCCTCGAGCTCGCGCGCGACCAGCTCGCGCCACGCAGATAATGCCGCGCGCGTCGTCGGCGTGATCGCAGCGAGGCCCGCCTTGGCGTCGGGGCTCGGCGCGGCGTCTGCTCCCTGCACTGCTTGGTAGACGCCGTCGAGCGCGTTGCGCACGAAGCGCAGGCTGTCGAGACGGCGCGGCGGGAACGGCCAGGCGTTCGACGGATTGCTAGTCATCGTCACTCCCGCCACCTCGGCAACCTTCTCGCGCAGCGCGGCGAGCGCCGGCCGCAGGCTTGGCGGCGCCGCAGCGATCCGCTCGCCGATCGCACGCAGCATCTTGGTCGCCTCGCCCTGCGCCGCCGCGATCGGCGCGCGCAGCGCGTCGACCTGGCGCGCCACCGCAAGCTGCTCGGCGTAGGCCTCGGCGGACAGCACGACGCGCGGATCGGGCCGCACGTCGAGCGACTGCTCGAGCTTCCTACCGTCCACGGTCAACACCAGTTGGTACCGGCCCGGAACGACCCACGGACCGTCCTCCCACCAATCGCCGCTGGAGAGCTCCGCCGGCGCCGCATGGTGGAGCGGCCACACGAACCGGTGGGCGCCGGGCGTCGCCGACAGCCCGACCGGCGGCGCGAACCACTGCGGCGCCATGCGGTCCTTCGCCGGGTCGAATGCCGGCACCGCGTCGGCGCTGCTGTAGCGCCGCACCAGCGCGCCGGCGGCGTCGAAGACCTCCAGCGTCACCGGCTGCTTCGGCGCTTCCTTCAGCAGGTAGTCGACGACGGCACCGAACGGCGGGTTGGCCGCCCTCGGCTCGTCCTTCGGAAAGGGCGTGCCGGTGAAGCCGGCCGGGTGGACGCGCACCGCCGGCGCCGGCGCGAAGAGCCACGCCGGCGCCGCGGCCGCCGCCGCGTCGAGCTGCCGCAGCGGCGTCACGTCGTCGAGCACCCAGAAGCCGCGGCCGTGGGTGGCGATCACCAGGTCGGCGTCCTTCACCACCAGGTCGCGCACCGAGGTCACCGGCAGCTCGAGCTGCAGCGGCTGCCAGCGCTCGCCGTCGTCGAAGGAGACGTAGACGCCCTTCTCGGTGCCGGCGTAGAGGAGGCCGCGCCGCACGGTGTCGGCGCGCACGGCGTTGACGAAGCTGCCGTCGGGGATGCCGGCGTCGATGCGCTGCCAGTGCGCGCCGCCGTCGCGCGTGCGATAGAGGTACGGCTTGAAGTCGTCGAGGCGGTGGCGGTCGATCGCCGCGTACGCCGTCTCGGCGTCGAACGGCGACGGGTCGATGATGCCGACCTTCGACCACGGCTGTAGCTCGGCCGGCGTGACGTCGATCCAGTGCGCGCCCTCGTCGCGCGTGCGCCAGATCTTGCCGTCGTCGGTGCCCACCCAGAGGTCGCGGTCGGCGAGCCGCGACGGCGCGATGGCGTAGATGACGCCGCGCCGCGGACCGATGCCGAGGTGGTTCGCCGCCGCCGACTCGTCGAGGTTGAGCGGCACGCCGGGATCCTCGCGCGTGAGGTCGGGGCTGATCACCGTCCAGTGCTCGCCGCCGTCCTCGGTGCGGAAGAGCCGCTGGTTGGCGAAGTAGAGCGGGGTTTGTTTACCCGGAGGCGGGTCGCGGCGCGAGAACACCAGCGGCAGCGTCCACACGCTGCGGTACTGCTCGCCCGGGTAGCCGATCGTGGGGTCGACGGAGCGCGTCTGCTCGGTGCGCAGGTCGAGCTTGTCGACGCGGCCGCCGAAGACGATGTGCGGGTCCTTGGGGTCGGGCGCGATCATGTCCGCTTCGCCGCCGGCGGTCACCTCCGAGAAGTGGCGCATGGTGATGCCGTCGCCGTCGGTGGTGCGGCTGGGCAACGCCGCGGCGCCCGAGTCCTGCTGCGCGCCGTAGACCCAGTAGGGGAAGCGGTCGTCGACGCTGACGTGGTACATCTGCGCCGTCGGCTGGTTGTGCCACGAGCTCCAGCTCGCGCCGCCGTCGACCGAGACGATGGTGCCCTGGTCGGCGCCGATGACGCGGCGCTCGGGGTGCTCGGGGTCGATCCAGAGGCGCTGGAAGTCGTCACCGGTCGCGTCGCCCTCCACCGGCTCGAACGTCGCTCCGCCGTCCTTGGAGCGCAAGAGGATGGTGTTGCACACCCACACCACGTCAGCGTCGCGCGGCTCGACGGCGAGGTTGCCGAAGTACCAGCCGCGGTTCCACAGGCGGACGTCGCCGCTCGTCTTGCGGAAGTGCGCGCCGCCGTCGTCGGAGCGGTAGACGCCGCCCTCGCCGGTGCGCGTGCCGGCGTCGACGACGAGGTAGACGCGCTGCGGCTGCGTCGGCGCCACGGCGATGCCGATGCGGCCCGGCGGCGCCGGCAGGCCGTTGGCGGTGAGCTCCGTCCAATGATCGCCGCCGTCGGTCGACTTCCAGAGGCCGCTGCCGGGCCCGTTCGACGGCGCGTAGACGTTCCAGGGTGGACGCCGCGTCTGCCAGAGCGCGGCGTAGAGGACGCGCGGGTTGCCGGGCTCGAAGGCGAGGTCGACGGCGCCGGTGTGCTCGTCCTTGCCGAGCACCTTCTCCCACGTCGCGCCGCCGTCGCGCGAGCGGAAGACGCCGCGCTCGGCGTTGGGGCCGTACGGATGCCCGAGCGCGGCGACGTAGACGAGCTCGGGGTCGCTGGGGTGGACGAGGATCTTCGCGATCTGCTGGCTGTCGCGCAGCCCGACGTGCGTCCAGGTGCGGCCGCCGTCGGTCGATTTGTACATCCCGTCGCCTTGGGCGATGTCGGAGCGCATGTCGGACTCGCCGGTGCCGACGTAGATCGTGCGCGGCCGCGACGGCGCCACCGCGATGGCGCCGATGGTGCCGATGGGCTGGCCGTCGAAGATCGGCTTCCAGGTGCGACCGGCGTCGATCGTCTCCCACACGCCGCCGTTGACGCTGCCGAAGTAGAAGTGGTTCGGCTCGCCCGGGACTCCGGTGACGGCGACGACGCGGCCGCCGCGGAACGGCCCGAGCAACCGCCAGTGGAGACCGGCGAAGAGCGCGGGATCGACGGGCGCCGCGACGGCGGCAGCGGCGGTGGCGAGCGGAACGGCGGTCGAGAGGATCGTGCGGCGGAGAGCGGCCTTCATGCCGCGACGGTATCGAGGAAGCCGCGCAGCGAAAAGGCCCCCGAGGTGTGACCCGTGGCGCGCACAGCGCGCGCGGCCGCGCGCACGCGCCCTTCGTCGCCCCCATCCACGGCGTCGAGCAGCGCGCGCCAGACGGGGCTCGCATCGCCGCGTGCGGCGGCGGCAAGCCAGGCCGCCGACGCGGTGGTCGTGCGGCCCTCGCCGATGCCGGCGAGCGCGGTGAGCAGCGAGTCGCGCCGTCGCTCCTCGCCGCCCACCGCCAGCGCGTGCAACACGCCGACGAGATAGTCGTCACCCGCCGGTGTCGAGCCCTCGCCGAGGCCGACCAACTCGGCGCCGGCGGCGAGGGCCCGTTCGAGGTCGCCGAATCGCAGCGCGCGTTGAAAGTCTTCGGCCCGCCTCAGCACTTCGCGGCGCCAGGGCTCGGCGCCCGGCACCTCGCCGAGCTCCTCGGCGAGGACGGCAGCCAAACGACCGAGGCAGCGGGTCACCACGAGCACCGAGCTTCACACACAGAGAAACTCGCCGCACGGCCGGCGTTCCGGCAGCAGCCGACTACGGCGGCGTGAACGTCTCGAGCTGCGAGCCGCTGGGGCAGCTCGAAGCGCCGGGGACCTGCCCGGCGATCGTCCGCACCGTCGCGGTGGGCAGGTTGCGCGGCTTGGTCGACGGGAGCACCGGCTTGGAGAAGCTCCCGAAGTGGCCGGCCTCGTACGACTTGACGCCGCCGAGCTTCTGCACCCAGAACATCGGGTTGAGCGCCTCGCGCATCTTGGGGAAGTAGATCGCCCAGTTGTCGTTGTCGACGGTGTAGATGCAGAGCGTGTCGTAGTACCTGCCCGTCGCCGTCTCGCCGGGCAGCGGGGTCGCCAGGAGGCTCGCCAGCGAGATGCCGACGTCCCGCATCTTCTTCATCGCGAACGACGACGTCACCGAGCGGTGGAAGGTGCAGCCGTGGGTCTGGTTGGGCGCCTTGTCGCGCAGCAGCCGATAGAGGTCATCGCGCAGCGGGTTGGGGCCGAAGGGGCCGGAGGTGAAACGCGCGCCCGGGGCGTCGATCTCGAGCACGCCCGAGCTGTTCGCCCTCGCCATCCAGTCCCAGACCCGCTTCTCGTCCGCCCACCAGCGGCGCGCCGAGTCGCGGATCACGATGTCGGTGGTGGCCGCGGTGGGAGACCCCGCGGTGATCGTGCCCATCCCCGGCGGCGGCGCGATCGCGAATACGTAGGCTCCCGTCATCGCCGCCGCCCACAGCTGGAAGTGGCTGCTGGTGAGCGCCTCGTCACGCGTCGAACCGCCGTCGGAGTAGTGCCCCCAGGGACCGCCCATCCCCGGGACGTTGCGGTACTGGGCGTCGATCGAGTCCTGCAGGTACTTCCGGGCTTCGTCCTTCTGCTGTGTCGTCGCCAAGGCGTCGCGCCGCGACCAGCCGTAGTACCAGGCGCGCGCGAGCAGCCGCTGGTTGGGCGATCCCGTCGTCAGCTGATTGAGCGGCGGCGGCCCGAGCGTCCAGGGACCCTCGATGGCGTTGTCGGGATCGGTGCTCAGGGCGCAGCCGAACGCCAGGCGCGTGAGGTTGGCCACGGAGCGGATCTGCGTCTGTTCGATGCCGGCGCGCGCGGGGGCCGCGCTAGCTACCGCCGCCACGACGATCGCCGCCACGAGAGCGTTGGAAAGCTTGTCGCGAGTCATTGCACACCTCGTTTCAGAAGCTGAACAGCAGCCGGTTCGGCGCCCCGAAGAGGTCGCCGGTGATGACGCCGACGGTGGCGCGCTGGACGAGCGCGCTCTCCACCATCGCCGGCGTCGCGGTGGGGTTGAGCTCGAGGAACTGGGCGGCGACGCCGGCAGCGAGCGGCGCCGCGAACGAGGTGCCCGTGCTCTCGCAGGCATAGGTCCCCTCGCCGGTGCCCATCGCGCCGAGGACGTTCACCGCCGGCGCGAAGAGGTCCACCGTCGGACCGCCGTTCGAGCCGCAGCCGTTGCTGTGGCAGAACGGCGCATCGGAGCCCCAGCGGCGGTTGCCCACCCAATCGACGCCGCCGACGACGATGGCCTCCGGCAGCCCGGAAGGGCTGCTGCTGCGCGCGTCCTGGTTGGCGTTGCCGGCCGAGTTCACCACCGAGATGCCGTAGTCGCGCACGGTGCGGCGCACCGCGTCGTCGAGGGCGCTCATCTCGGAGTCCATGTTCCAGCTCAGGACGACGACGGCCGGCAGCTGGCGGTTGAGCGTCACCCAGGAGAGCGCCGAGATGAGGCGAGCCGTGGACGACGAGCAGCTGGCGGCGACGCGCACCGGATGGATGGTGGCCTTCTTCGCCACGCCGAAGCGCCGGCCGGCGGCGACGCTCGCCACCAGCGTGCCGTGGCCGAGGTGGCACTGGTCGTAGGTGTCCCACCACGGCCCGTTCTCGTGCACGTTGATGCCGTTGCCGATGCGCGGGTAGCCGTTGGTGCCGAGGAACTCGCCGTGGTTCGACGCCACGCCGGTGTCGACGACGTAGATGTGCACGCCGTTGCCGGTGGGGCCGAACGCGAACCTGGCGTCGAGCGTGTGCTGCGACTGGTCGCCGGTGCGCTGGTCGATGCGGTCGAGCGCCCAGTTGTCGGAGCAGGTCCACGAGGGGTCCCAGCAGGAGATGGTCTGCGGCGAGGTCGCGTTGTAGCTGTTGGCGAGCACGAACGGAGCCGTCAGGTCGCCGCAGTGCTTGATCAGGCTGGGCTCGACTTCGCGGTTGGGGTCGACGCGCACGACGCCGGGCCGCCCGGCGAGGCTCCGCGCCTGCCCTTCGGTGGCGGCGACGAGGAAGATGCCGAGCGACGGCCACACCTCGCGCAGCACGGCGCGGTCGCCGGCCGCGAGCGCCTCCGCCCGGCGGGTGGTCTCGCCCGCGGCGGCCTTCCAATCGACGCGCCGATCCCTGCCTGCCGCCCGCGGCGGCGGCGCGTCGAGGGTGACCAGGTACTCCTGAAAGACGATGCCGTCCGCTCGCGCCGCCGCCGCGGGCGGCGGCGACAGCACGAGCGGCAACAGGACGAATCCCATGGTCAGTGCGAGAGCGCTGGCTCGAGTCATAACGATCTTCCTTTCTCAGACATCGACGACGCAGTGGTGGAGCGAGCACGTGTGGTCGGACACGGCGCGCCATCACAAGATCCGTGCCGCAGGCGGACGGGCCGCGGAGCGGCCACACGCGCGCGACGTAAGCTCAGCGCTTGCTTCTACTTGCGCTGGCAGGCGCGCACCGCTGAGTCGGCGCGACGCGCCTTTGGCGCCTGCTCGCCAACTGAGCAGTTGCTCATACACTGAGCACGGTAAAACGGACGCCGAAGGCTTCGGCGCCACCCGCCGTCATCGATCAGCGGGCGGCGCTCTCCGCGCTGCGCACCAGCTCCCAGAGCCGGCTCGGGCGCAGGGGCATCTCGCGGATCTCGAGCCCCGGCACCTGCAGCGCATCCTCCACCGCCTGCGCGAAGAGCGCCGCGGTCGGGATGGCGCCCGCCTCCCCCGCTCCCTTGGTGCCCAGCTCGTTGAGCGGCGACCGGGTTTCGACGTGGCCGACCTCGACGCGCGGGACGTCGAGCGCCGTCGGCAGCAGGAAGTCCATGAACGAGGCGTTGAGCAGCTGGCCGTTCTCGTCCCACACCAGTTGCTCATAGAAGGCGTTGCCGAGACCTTGCGCGACGCCGCCGTGTACCTGGCCGTCGACGAGCAGCGGGTTGAGCACGCGGCCGCAGTCGTGGACGACGACGTACTTCAAGACGCGCACGTCGAAGGTCTCGCGGTCGACCTCGACGATGCACGCGTGCGCGCCGCTCGCGGTGGCGCCGCGCTGAGGGCCGAAGTAGCGCGTCGACTCGAGCCCCGGCTCGGTGCCCGGCTCCACCGCGCCGCGCATGGGGTTGGAGAGCCGCGCCAGCTCGCCGAGCCCGATCTCGCGGACGCGATCCCCGCGGAGGTCGGCGCCGACGTCGCCCTTGACGCGGGCGGCGCCGCCCACGAGCTCCACCTCGTCCTCGCCGACGCCGAGGTGCTTCGCGGCATGTTGCAAGGCCTTCGCCCGCACCTCCTTGGCCGCCGCGTGCACCGCGTTGCCGGCGACGACGGCGCCGCGGCTGGCGAAGGTGCCGGTGCCCCAATGGAACTGGTCGCTGTCGCCGGTCACCACCTCGACGTCGACGACCTCGACACCCAGCTGCTCGGCGGCGATCTGCGCCAGCACGGTGAAGTGCCCCTGCCCCTGAGTGCCGACGCCGGTGACGACGGTCACCTTGCCGGAGGTCTGGATCTGCACACGCGCTCCCTCGAAGGGGCCGATGCCGGTGCCCTCGACGTAGCAGACGAGGCCGGCGCCCACCGCGCGCCCCTCCGCGCGCAGCTTCGGCAGCTCCTCGCTCGTCAGCCGCTGCCAGTCCATGCGCCGCTCGGTCTCGTCGATGAGCGCCGCGTAGTTGCCGCTGTCGTAGTAGAGCGGCGCGAAGTCCTGGTAGATGATCTCGTTGTCGACCGGGAACTCCTCGGGACGGAGGAAGTTGCGGCGGCGGATCTCGTTGCCGTCGATGCCGAGCTCGCGCGCGGCCAGGTCGAGCAGCCGCTCGACGACGAAGACGCCGTGCTGCCTCCCGGCGCCGCGGTAGGGCGTCACGATCGGCTTGTTGGTGAACACCGCCCGCAGCTCGCTGTCGTAGGCCGGCACCTTGTACGGCCCGAGCAGCGTGCACTGGCTGTTGAGCGGCACCGTCAGGCCGTAGGGGTCGTAGGCGCCGGTGTCGTGCAGGAAGCGGTCGCGGATGCCGAGGATGCGGCCGTCCTTCGCCAGCGCCATCTCGGCGTCGTGCAGCTGGCCGCGCTCCTGCGTGGTGGCGAAGAAGTTCTCGGCGCGGTCCTCGGTCCACTTGACGGGTCTGTCAAGGCGCTTTGCCAGCCAAGGGACGAGCACTTCCTCGGGGTAGAACATCATGATCTTCGGCCCGAAGCCGCCGCCGATGAACGGCGCCACCAGGCGCACCTGGTGCTCGGAGAGGCCGAGCATGGCGGCGAGCCCGTTGCGGATGGGGATCGGCGCCTGCGTCGTGTCCCACACGGTGAGGCGGTCGGCGCGCGCGTCCCACTCCGCCACCACCGCACGGTTCTCGATCGCCGCCGCGGCGCCGCGGTCGTAGTCGTAGCGCCGCGTGATGACTAAGTCGGCGGCGGCGCGCGCCGCCTCGTAGTCGCCCTTCTTCTGCGGCACGAAGGCGGCGAGGTTGCTCTCGAGGTCGTCGTGGACGAGCGGCGCGCCGGGCGCGAGCGACTCCTCGAGGCCGACGGCGGCGCCGAGCGGCTCCCAGTCGACGACGATGCGCTCGGCAGCGTCTTCGGCGAGGTAGCGCGAGTCGGCGACGACCAGCGCCACCGCCTCGCCGACGTGCCGCACCTTGCCCTTGGCGAGAGGCACCTGGCAGCGCTGGTGGAACACCATCCCCGGCACCGGCGGCGGCGGCACCAGCAGCGGCCCCGGCTGCCAGTAGTCGCCGAGGTCCTCGGCGGTGATCACCGCGTGCACCCCGTCCATCGCGCGCGCCGCGCTCACGTCGACTCCGAGGATGCGCGCGTGCGCGTAGGTGCTGCGCAGGAAGGCGACGTGCAGCAAGCCCGGCAGCTGCAAGTCGTCGACGAAGAGCGCGCGGCCGGTGAGCAGACGCGGGTCCTCGTTGCGGCGCATGGAGTGGCCGATGACCCTGTCACTGGACGTCGACGACATCGCGGGCCTCCTGAGGTGCCGGATCGCGTTCGAGGCGCGATCATAGCGAGCGCTCGTGGTGGTCTTCGCGGCAACCCTGCGCTGGGTGCGGGGGTGCTAACCTTCGACGCGCACTTCTAGACGATTCCTCGAGTCAGCGGTGTGGTTGTCTGACACCCATGCGCCGCGGCGCTTGCTGCTACAGGCCATGCTCGCGGCCGTTGTTGCCGTCGCGGCCGGCCAGCGACCTGCCGCGGCCGACACGCCGTCGCTGCCGCCGGCGGCCGAGCCGGTGTTCGAAGCCATCGGCGCCGGCCAGGGGCTGACCAGCAGCTCGATCCAGGACGTCCTCGTCGATCGTCATCGGGTTCGTCTGGCTGGCCGGCGACAGCGGCGTCCATCGCTACGACGGCCTCCGGGTCGAGACCTTCGATCGCGACCCGGATCGGCGCGACACCCTGGTCAGCCGCGCCAACACGGCGCTCGCCGAGACCGCCGACGCGATCTGGATCCTCAGCTTCGCCGGCGTCCTGCAACGCCTGGACGCGGCGACCGGAACGATCGAGCACTATCGCTTGCGAGCTCCGGACGGCAGGCAGCCGAGCCGCGGCCGGCGCATCGTGGCCGATCGGCGGGGACGGCTGTGGATCGGCACCGACATCGGCCTGTTCCGCTTCGACAGCACGTCGCGCCGTTACTCGACCGTTCCGCTCGGCGGCGACCTCCGCATCACGGGGCTGTCGCTCGCCGCCGACGGCACCCGCCTGCTGATCGGCCGCGTCGACGGCGACGTCATGGCGATGGACCTGGATCACCCGTCGCGCGTCGAGACGCTGGTGTCGCTGGTGGAGGGTGGCCGCGCCGTCGTTCCGCTGGTGATGGCGGAGGCGAAGGGGCAGCTCTGGCTGGGCACCACCGAAGGGCTGTTTCGCTTCGATCCCGCTACCCGGCAGCTCGATCGTCGCAACGTGCCGCCGACCCTCGTCAGCGGGCGCATCGACGCGCTGGCCGTCGACGACGAAGGCGAGCTGTGGGTGAGCGGCCAGCACCGCCCCGGCCTGCTCCGCTTCGCTCCGGCCACCGGACGCGCGGCCGTCTTCTTTCACCATCCCGACGACGAGCACAGCCTCTCCTCCGACCGCGTCTCCGCGCTCGCCCTGGACCGCCGCGGCAACCTCTGGGTGGGCCTGCAGCAGGGCGGCGCCAATCGCCTGCGCGTCGCCCAGCAGGGAGCGGGGCGCTACCGGTCCACCGCCGGCAAGAGCGTCGGCTTCTGCGCCGCGCGGGAGCTCTCCGACGGCCGGCTGATGGTCGCGCTCTGCGGCGGCAGCATCGCCATCCTCGATCTGAACACCGGGAGCCTCGACGAGCGCGGCAGCGAGCTCGATCGTGCCCTGGCGGAGCCCGCTCCGACGCTGACCGCGCACACCCTCGTCGCCGACGGCAGCGGCGGCTGGTGGGTGCCGACGGCCAACCTCGGTCTGCTGCACTGGCAGCCCCAGCTCGGCCGCATCGCGCGTTTGCCCCTCCGCACCCACGACGGCGCGACCTTGCCCGCCCCCTCGATGAACGATGCTCTGCTGGACCGCCGGGGGCGCCTGTGGGTCGCCAGCAGCCTCGGCCTGGCGACGGTGCAAGACGACCAGACCTTGCGCCGCCTCGATCCCGCCGGCAGCCCAGGCAGGCTGATCATCGGCGGCGTGCTGGCGCTGGCGGAGTCGCCGCAGGGGTGGCTGTGGATCGGCACCCCGCAAGGGCTCGTCTTCTACGACCCCGCGAGCGGCCGCACGCAGCGTTACGTCCATGACGAGCGCGACGAGCAGAGCCTGTCGGACAGCATGGTGCCCTCGGTTCACGTCGCGCCCTCGGGAACGCTTTGGGTGGGAACGCAAGCCGGCCTCAACCGGGCCATCGGCAGCCCGCTCCAGGGTCTACGCTTCCGTCGCTACGGTCCGGCCGACGGCTTGCCGGACCAGACGATCCACGCCTTGGTGAGCGACCGCCGAGGCACGCTGTGGGTCGGCACCACGCGAGGGGTGGCGAGCCTCGACAGCGGCCGCGACCGCTTCCGCGCCTGGACCCCGGCCGATGGGCTCGTCGACGACGGCGTCAACTACCGCGCCGGCCTGGCGGCGGGCGACGGCAGCGTCTACTTCGGCACCTCCTCGGGCTTGCTGCGCCTGCTGCCCGATCGGCTGCGCACCACCGGCCCGCAATCCCTGCTGCTCAGCAGCTACGAGCTGGGCGGCGCCCGCCGCGTCAACCTGCAAGGCCCCACCCTGCCGCCGCTGGCGACGCCCTACACCGAGGCGCGCGCCCGCTTCCAGGTTGCCGCCTTCGGCGACCATCGCCGACTGTCGTACCGGCTGGTTGGTCTCGAGCGCGGCTGGCAGAGCATGCCGCCGAGCCTGTCGCTGGGCTACGAGGCGCTGCCCCCGGGACGCTACCGCTTCGAGGTACGACAGATGAACGCCGGCGGCGAGTGGCAGGCTCCGGGTCTTTCGGTGCCGCTGACCGTCCTGCCGCCGCCCTGGCGCACCGCCGGCGCCTACCTGGCGTACGTCGCCACGGCCGTGGCCGCGCTGGTGTTCCTCTCGGCCGCCTATCGCCGCCGCCAGGCACAGCGCCGCCGACACCTGGCCGAGCTACGGCGCCTGGCGACCTACGACGCGCTGACCGGGCTGCCCAACCGCACGCGTTTCGGTGAGGAGCTGTCGAAGGCAATCGGTGACGGCCCGCTCGCGCTCCTCTTCATCGACCTCGACCGCTTCAAGAACATCAACGACTCGCTGGGGCACCGCTTCGGCGACCTGGTGTTGGTGGCGGCGGCAGAGCGGCTCCACGCCGCCCTGCCCGGCGCCGCCAGCCTCGCCCGCCTGGGTGGGGACGAGTTCACCGCCATCCTGCCGCAGGTGGCCGACGAGCAGCAGGCGGCCAGGGTCGCCGAAGACCTCCTCGCCGCCTTTGCCGTTCCGATGCGCGTCGCCGGCTCCGACGTCGTGGTGACGCTCTCGGTCGGCATCAGCCTCCACCCCGCGCACGCGCGCGACGGCGCGACGCTGATCCAGTACGCCGACTCGGCGATGTACTTCGCCAAGGACAGCGGACGCAACGCCTACCGCTTCTTCGCTCCCGAGATGGTGGCCCAGGTGTCGCGGCGGCTGGCCCTGGAGACGAGCCTCCGTCAGGCGCTGGAGCACGGCGAGCTCAGTCTGGTCTATCAGCCCATCATCGATCTGGCGGACGAACGCCCATGCGGCGCCGAGGTCTTGCTGCGCTGGCAGAGCGCCGAGCACGGAGCCGTATCGCCCTCCGAGTTCGTTCCCATCCTCGAAGACACCGGCATGATCGAAGCGGTAGGGCTCTGGCTGCTCGAGCGGGTATGCCTGCAGGTGCGCGCCTGGCGCGACGCCGAGCTGCCGCCGATCTTCCTCTCCGTCAACGTCTCCATGCAGCAGCTGCTCCGCGGCGAGCTGTGCTCCAGGATGGGGCATTTGCTGGATGCCCTGGCGCTGCCGCCGGCCGCCTTCGAGCTCGAGGTGACCGAGAGCGTGTTCATGGAGAACGCCGAGCGGATCGGCGTCACGCTCCGGGAGCTGCGCGCGCTCGGGATCGGCATCGCCATCGACGATTTCGGCACCGGCTACTCGTCGTTCGCCACGCTCGCTCAGCTACCCATCGACAAGCTGAAGATCGACAAGGTGTTCATCGAGCGGGCAGGAAGCGACCAGAACGCCGACACCTTGTGCGCCGCCATCATTGCCATGGCGCATAACCTGAGGCTGACGGTGGTCGCCGAGGGGGTGGAGAACGAGCTGCAACATCGCCGGCTGCAGGCGATGGGCTGCGACCAGGCGCAGGGCTACTGGTACGGCCGGCCGGCCACCGGCGAGGAGCTCGAGGCCCTGCTGCGCGCGCTGGCGCGACGACAAAGCCTTGCCTGAGTGACGGGTTTGCCGAGATCCCCGGAGGGGTCTTGCGTATTTCACCGGACTTCGGTAGCTTGCCGCGTCCCCCTGGCAGCCTCGCACTAAATCGATTCTGCGGTAGGAGCTCGGCCGCTGCACCAGACGAAGGCCTTGTCGATCAACCGGCTCTCGTCGATCTTCGCCTCGGTCGCCGCCGAGCTGCGAGACCGTTACGACCTCACCCGCCTGTACGTCGGCGGCGCCAGCGTTCCGGCCCTGCTCGATCACCTCTTTGCCGGCGCGGCGCTGCGCATGCGCGACTTCGACATGTTCGCCGTCGCCGACCGCCCCGTCGACGAGAAACTGGCGCGGCGCGTCGGCAAGTCGCTCGATTCTCCCGAGCTGCGGTTCCTTCCCAAGTACGTCTATGCGCGGCGGCGCACGCACAGCGCGCGCGAGCCGGTGGTCGCCGGATGGGGTTTGGTGTGGGATGCGCACAGCCTCGAAGCCGACCTTTCGATCTTTCACGACGACACGGCGCTCGAGCTCAACGGGCTGATGAACGTCGATCGCATCTACATCCCCCTACCGCCCGACAAGACGTTGAACGAGGTCGCGGCGGCGATCCTGATGACGGGATCGGCCGAGGCGGCGATCGCCGCCGGGCTGGTGGAGGACCGGTGCGGCGGCTACGCGAGCTGGGTGCACCGCTCGCCCGCCATCGTGGCCTGGAACGACATTCACGCGTCGCCGATCGACCGCGCGACGCGCATCGTCCGCACCTGCGTGAACAAGCTGCACCTCGCCCGCCTGCACCCGGAGATCGCCGATCCGCTGCGCGCGGCGATCCTCTGGGGACACGAGCGAGGGGACCCCTTCTTCCGCGTGCGCAGCTTCATCAAGCTGCTCCACGACGATCGCGCCGCGTTGGAGCTCGAGATGATCCGTTCGCTCGGCACCTTCAAACACTGGCTGCCGGCGATCGGCGAGGTGATCGAGCGGCTCGGACACGGCGGCCTCGCCGCGCTCTTCGCGCAAGCCGACCGCGCGGGTCGCAGCGACGAGCACCATCACGACGCCTTCAAAGACGCCGGCGAACAGGGAGCCGACGGAATCAGCGCCCTGCGGCTCGAGGCGCTTCTCCTCGACATGCCCCCGGAACGGCGCGACGCGATTCTCGAGGAGATCGCCATCGCCGAGCCGACCTTCGCGTGCCTGGTGCAAGAACGACTGCCGCCCATGGAGCCTTTGCCGCCCCCGCCCGTGGAGCCATCACCCCCCGTGGAGCGCCGGTCAGCCAGCTCGCGGGGCGGACGGATGAGACGCCGCGCCCCATCGCAGTCCTCCGCGCTGCTCGCCGCAGCGCCGACGGCCTGAGCCACCAGCGCGATGGGCAACTGGACCGCCGTTCGGCGGGTGCTCTTCCTCACCGTCTTCATCGACCTGCTGGGGTTCGGCATCGCGGTTCCGGTCCTTGCCTTCTGCGCCAAGCAGTACGGCGCCAGCGGCGCGACGCTCGGCTGGATCCTCGGCAGCTTCTCGCTGATGCAGTTCTTCTTCGCTCCGGTGTGGGGACGGCTCTCGGACCGCGTCGGCCGCCGGCCGGTGATCGTCAGCAGCCTCTGCGGCCACGTCATCGGGTTCCTGATCTTCGCCTTCGCTTCCAGCGTGGCCGCGCTCTTCGCGGCGCGCATCATCAGCGGCATTGCCTCCGCGAGCATCCCCGCGGCGCAGGCGTACATCAGCGATTCGACCGACGAGACGAACCGCGCCAAAGGGATGGCGCTCCTCGGTCTCGCCTTCGGCCTCGGTTTCGTCCTCGGGCCGCCGATCGGCGGGCTGCTCTCGAGCTACGGCACGGACCTCGGGATCTCGCCAAGCCTGCTGCCGGGTGCCGCCGCCGCGCTGCTGTCGACGACGGCGCTGCTGATGGCTGTCTTCGTGCTGCCGGAGTCACTGAAGCGGGAGGGCAGCCGGCATGAGCCCGAGCGCCGCTGGCTGCCGATCGATCACGAGACGTGGGCGATCTTCTTTCGCACCCGCGAGCTGCGGCTCGCCGGCGGCTCGCTGGCGGTGATCATGTGCACGCTCGCCTCGCTGTCGCCGATCCTCGTGCTGGTCGGCAGGGACCGCTTCGGCCTCACCGCGCGCGAGATCGGTTACCTCCTCGGTCTCATGGGCGTCGTCGTGGCCGTCCTGCAGCTCACCGCCGTGCACCGGCTGGCGTCGCGGCTCGGCGACGTCGGCGCGGCGATGATCGGCGCCGGCGGGCTGATGCTCGGGCTCCTGCTCGTTCCGGCGACGGCGTCGCGCGGAGCGCTCGTCGTCGCGGCCTGCCTCATGGCCGTCGGCCAGGGACTCTGCAACCCGACGCTCAGCTCGTACGTCAGCAAGGTCGCTCCGGCATCGCACCGGGGCGGCATCTTCGGCGTCTCGATGTCGCTGAGCTCGCTCGCCCGCGTGATGGGTCCGCCGGCGGTCGGCCTGGCGTACGACGCGTTCCACACGCCGGGCGCGCTCCTGTCGCAGGCGGCGATCGTGAGCCTGGCGATGCTGCTGGCGATCCGATTGATGGTGCCGACGAGACGCAGCGAAGCCGTCGTCGCCGGGTGATCCCGCCTGTCGCCGCGGCCACTCGAGCGACGAGCCGCCCGCGCCCGACGCTCAGCCCTCGCCGAGCGGCGCTTCCTCCCACAGCGCCGCCAGCGCGCGGTTGCGCCGCGGGTCGCTCAGGAGACGCAGGCCGAGCTCGAAATCGCCGCCGCCGTTGCCGCCCGCATCGGTGCGCACGATCTGGCCGTGGAGCGCCACCGGCAACGCGCCCGGCGGCCGCAGCACGACGCCGATGCGGCTGCCCACGCTCACCGGCTCGGGCGCCGCCACCAGCAGGCCGCCTTCGGAGGCGTTGCGCGTCACGCCCTCGATCACCCGCCGCGGTGCGACGACCACCTCGACCGGGTGCTTCACCACGTGGCGCTCGTGCCGGCGGCGGTGCGGGTCCGAGACGGTGATGCAGTTCTTTCCTTCGGCCTTGGAGCGGTAGAGCAGCCGGTCCGCCTCCCGGAGCAGCTGCGTCGGGTCGAGCGCGTCGTCGGGAAAGGTGACGACGCCGCCGGAGATCGTCACCGCGAGGCCGCGCCGGCGCCCGAGCTGATCGGCGATACGAGCGCGAATGCGCTCGGCGACGATGCGGGCGCCCTCGCGGTCGGTGTCGGGCAGCAGCAGCGCGAACTCCTCGCCGCCGTAGCGCGCGCAGACGTCGACCTGGCGCAGGCTCGCCGTCACCATCGCCGCGACCCGCACCAGCACGCGGTCGCCGAAGGCATGGCCGCGGCTGTCGTTGAGCGCCTTGAAGTCGTCGAGGTCGAGCATCGCCACCGACAGCTTGAGCGCGTGCCGCCGCGCCCGCTGCACCTCGCGCCGCAGCGCCTGCGTGAAGTAGGCGCGGTTGAAGAGGCCGGTGAGCCCGTCGGTCATCGCCCGCCGCTGCGTGCGCTCGAAGATCGAGATCTCGACCATCTTCGGGCTCTTCAGCTCCTGCTCGCGGTTGACGAAGTAGTCGAGGATGGCGACGCGCAGCCCGGCGTCGCGGCCGAGCTTGCGCGTCAGCGCGCCGCGGTGCTCGACGATGCGCTCCCAGTGCCGCCGTGCCTGCGCCTCGGTGAAGCTCAGGTGCGTCAGCACGTGCAGCAGGCACGAGTAGAGCGGCTGCCCCGGCTTGGTGCGCTTCTCGATCGCGGCGAGGAGCTCGTCGTCCTCGCTGGGACCGGTTTCAAGCAACCGGAGCAACGATTGCCGCAACCGCGTGGAGTCAGGCGCACCGCTCACACGGGCCTCCTGGGTCGATTGGTGCGGAAGGCAGGAAGCTACACCCGCGAACGAGTGGTGTCTAGACGGGCGCCCCCGTAGGTACTCCTACTTCTCCTCGACGAATGCCACGAACCTGCAGAACGCCGCCTCGCCGCCCTTGAAGCGGAAGGGGAAGCAGCCCACCCATACGCGCTGGTCGAGGACCTCGTCGATCTGCCCGCCGACGTTCTCGGCGTGGAAGACGCCCTTGGGGAAGAGCTTGACGTGCATGCACTGGTAGTCCTCGGGCCACGGGAACGCTTCGTCGATCGACATGCCGATGACCTGCTCCACCGCCGGGATCAGGTCGGGCCGGGCCCGCCGCACGTTGGTGTTGAAGGGGTGGTCGGCGGCGATGCAGTCGTAGGCGAGCCAGCGGATGCCGCGGTCGAGCACCCACTGCACGAACTCGCTGCGCGGGCCGGGGTGGCGCAGGAAGGCGCGCGGCAGGTCGGCCTTCTCCTGCTGGTGCACCTTGTACCAGTCCTCGTTGTAGTAGTGGTGGTAGCCGGTGTGGATGACGAGGATGTCGCCGCGCTCGATCTTGATGCCGGTCTTCTTCTCCCACTCCTCGAAGTGCGACGGGCCGTAGATCTGGTAGTCGCCGACGCCGAGCTTCGAGAGGTCGACGATGCACGCCGGGCCGACCAGCGTCTCGAGCGGGATGCCGGCGATGTCCGGCCCCGGGTCGTAGAAGTGGATCGGCGAGTCGAGGTGGGTGGCGATGTGGTTGGTGCTCGAGATGAGCTGCGCGTTGACGCCTTCGAAGGCGAGGCGCTTCACCCACTTGATCGTCGGCCCCTCGTAGAAGGCGAAGGCCGGCGAGTCGACGGAGAAGTTCTGCGACAGGTCGAGGACGCGGACGCGCGAGAAGTCGTAGGGGACGTAGACCAAGCGTTGCCTCCCTGGAGTGATGAGCGGACGCGCCGGACTCTAAACCAAGTGGCGGGGCGACGACCGCGAGCAGCCGCCGGGACATCCGCCGGCATAGACCGTGGGCTTAGTTGACTACCCGCGACCCATCACCGGAAACCCAGATCGTTCCGACGATCTCTTCGGCGTCGTAAAAGCGAAAGCACCATTGCAGTCCAGACGGCGGCCGCGAGTGGGCCACGGACATCGCCTCGAAGTCGATGCCGATGGCGCGCAGCGCAAGATCACGCGCGTCTTCGTACGCATCGAGGAGCTGCGACGGCACGGGACACTGCGACATTGGCACCGTGAACACCACCTTGCTCACCGGCTCGGCGATCACCGCCCCCTCCTCGGGGGTGACGACGATCTGAAGGAAGTCGTACTTGAAACCGGACCGTGTGCCCTCCGTGACCGGAGTCGCCGTCTTGCCGCACAGCTCAACCACCCACTGCCCCGCAGTGCCGTCGACCCTGAGCAAGCGATCCACCGGCGCCACGGGCGACCGCACCGTCGTCTTCACGACGCCAGTGTTAGAGAGAAACGCGAGCTGCCAGGACCCTCGGTCGTCTCCGAGAAGCACACTCGCGAGACGGAGCGCGTCCGCCGCCGTAGGCCGCGTTGAAAGCGTCGTGCCTGGCGGTGCGGTGTTCGTGTTCGAGGTGCGGCGGTCGATTGACTTCAGCTGATTGCCGAGAAACACGTGGATCGTGTCGCCCTTCCCGTGCAGTAGGAAAGAATTGACGTTGAGGTCTTCGCACAGCATGGCGGGATACTTCACGTCTCCGGTCACGGCGTTGACACCCACGGTCAAGACGCTCTCCGACAGAGAAGAGTCGAAGAACGACACCTTCCAGAGCACTGCGTTGCCGTGCACCTTGTCAGCTTCGAGCTTGGTCAGCGTGAAAAGCTGGTCGATGCGCTCACCGAGCTGCCGCCGCGCCTGCGGGCTAGCGACTGCGCTCGCGACGGCTACGTCGGAATTGACGAAGTCGCGAACGATAGGGACCGGCCGGAAAGGTGTGTAGCGTTTCGCTAACTGCCGCCCTTCCGGAAGGGCTTCGGGCGTTTGGCTCAACTCAGCAGGGTTGAGGACGCAAGACTTGACAATCACGGAATCGGCAACGGGCTCGCGGTCCGAGTCCAGCGCGTAAAGTACTGGAAGCTCGTGGATCTGTTGATCCACCACCGCGAAGGGATGGACCGACCGCCGCCGGCGATCATAAAGTTCCACGATCCAGAGCCGGCTTAGCCCCTCAGTGGCGTCGGCGAAGACCCAGTCCGCCCTTTCCGTGAGGCTGTAGCAGGTCCCGACACCTTGCTGCGAGAGCCCGAAGAGCTCGCCCACCACCGGCATTTCCCTCTTCACCCGTTCGGCAGCAGCCTTTGCCGTGAGCAGTGGGTTCGGCCGGTCAGTGACGGCGCCGATCAATCTCCATAGTGCTCGTCGGTAGCCGGCACGAAAGTCGGCAATCGCCAGATCCGCGAGAAAGCCGTCCCCTTGATCTGGGATCTCCTCGAGAACGACCGGCAGAACGGGCAACCGTACCTCCTGCGCTCGCCTTACCTCATGACGCACCCATGGCGATGCCATCGCTGCGGCCGACTTCACGACCACTAGGTACTGCGACTTGCCAATCGCCTCCTCGATCGCCGCGAGGTCGTCGCCGACGCGCAGCTCAACCTCGTCGAGCCAAACGACGATGCCCTCCCGCTCGAGGTCACCCCGCAGCCGGCGAACGAACGCTTTGTCCCGGCTGCTGTGGGAAAGCAGAACGGAAGACATCCAGGAGCTAGCTACCTCCGCATCACTTCCCTGAGCACAGCGCGCCGCAGCTCGACCGCCCGAAGGTCACCGATGTCCCGCTGCAGAATGAGCATCGCCCTGTCGAGATCACCGGCGTCGACGTATTTCATGAAGGTGGCGCTACTGAGGTTGCGAGCTGCCAACGCCGCCAGTGCCTCGCGTACGAAGACACGGCCATAGCTTTCGTTGTAGTCGTCGACAAGCTGTTGCCGGATCTCGGGATCAGCGATCCGCTCCGGCTCGACGATCCCGCGGTCGATCTTGTCCTGGAGGATCTTCTCACCGTAGTTCTCTGCCATGGCGACCTCCGACCTGGCAGCACAATCCTTAGCGCACGAATGCCTCGACGTGCACGTTCGAGTAGCGCCAGCCGTACGAGGGCACCTCGGTCGGCACCTTGCCGGGATAGAAGCCCATGTCGATGAGGAACTTCGAGCCGCGCTTGACGACGTACGACGCGACGTTGGGCCGTGAGGTGAGGACGGCCTCGACCTCGCCCGTCGCGACGTCGGTGATCGTCACCGTGTAGCGGCCGGCCGCCATGTCGTAGTCGTTGACGACGTGGTAGGTGCGGCCGACCTCGGCCGTCCACTTCTTGATCACCTTGATCTTGCGCGCGTGCGGCACCTGCATGCCGTGGCGCGCGAACGCCTCGTTCTTGTTGGGGCCGCGGAAGTACAACAGCCCGGGCATGTCGGGGTTCTTGTTGACCACGAACCAGTAGATGAGGTGCTTGCCGCTCGTCTCGTCGGCGAACCAGGGGCCGACCTTCACGTCCATCGACATGACGAGGCGGCTGGCGGTGCCGGCGGGCGCCGCGAAGGCGACGCGGCCGACCGGCCGCGGCGGTCCCGGCGGCGGGCCGGGCTCATGGACGACGCCCTCGGCGTCGAGGCAGATCGCGCCGGCGCTGCACGCGACCTTCGCCGGCAACGCCTTCGCCATCGCGCAACTCGGCGCGGAGACCTCGGCCGAGGGCGCCGCGAACGCCTCCTCCGCGGCAATCGTGCGCAACGCTTCACCCTCGGCGTCGGCCAGCACGGCGAAGGTCGAGAACGCGTCCCGGCAGGAGATCGTCGCCTTCGCTGCGGCACCGTCGAAGAACTCGACGAGCCCTTCGAACACGTCGAGCAACGGCCGCTCCTCGAACGCACGCAGCGTCCAGCTCGTCGCCGGAAGCAGCACCGCGCCGTCGGCGCCGGTCACCGCCAGCGAGCAGCGGTTGGCCTTCGGCGCCAGGTTGACGAAGCCGAGGTTCGTCGTCGCCGTCGCCGAGACCCTGAGGCCGTCGATGACGGCCGCGGAGCCGCCGCGGAACGCGCGCTCCGCGCTGCGCAGCTCCTGCGCCGCGAGCGGCGATCCGATGGCGGCGAGCGCGAGAGTTGCGAACGCGAGGCGGACGGAGGCTACAGACATCGGTGCTCCTTGTGCTGTCGAGCGAGCGGGGATTGCGCGGGAGCCGCGAATGTTACAAGGCCCCCGCTTCGACGCTTTTGCGAACCGCTTCGCAGCGCCCGCGCAGCGTCGCGAGTGCTAGCTGCCGGTGACCGCGAACGCGCCCGTGCTCGTCGCCGTCTTGCCGGCGCTGTCGGTGAGCGTCACCCGCAGCTCGTACTCGCCCGGCTGCAGCGACGGCGCCTTGAAGGTGCCGCTGACGACGCGCAGCGCGCCGCTGCCGCTCGCCTTGCCGAGCTCGAAGGCGCCGCCCGCGTGCTGGCTGCCGTCGGTGCCGACCACCTCGACCTTGGCGGCGAGGTTGCCGCTCGCCAGGTTGTAGCCCTGCAGCACGACCGCCGTCGGCTGCCCCGGCGCGATCACCGGGCGCGAGGCGGGGATGAACGGCGCGCCGTCGAGCATGAACGGATAGGGCGGCTGCGTCTCGCCCTGCGCCAGCGTCTCGCGCACCATCACCCAGCGGCCGGCCGCCTCGGGGAAGAGCGGCGGCAGCAGGGCCGGCGCGCCGGCGCCCGGCGCCGGCACCACGAGCTCGGTCACGCGCACGGCGGAGGCGCCGGTGTGGCCGTTGCGCACCAGCGTGCGGATGACGAAGTTGCCCGGCGGCAGCGACAGGTGGCCGAAGAACTTGAGGCCGGTCTGGCGCAGCTGCGCCTCGGCCTTGGCGAGATCGAGCGTCAGGCTCTGCGTGCGGTAGTCGTGCACGGCACCCTGCTCGTCGATGCCGTAGACGTAGATCTCGAGCGGCAGCTGCTTGTCCTGCTTGCCGGCGAGCAGGGTCTTGCCGTCGACCTCGATCACCACCGGCACGTAAGCGCGGCCGCCGCTGCCGGCGTAGGCCGCCGCCAGCACCGCGGCGTCGACGCTGCCGCCCTCCTCGCCCATCACCTGGTCGGCGGTGTCGAGGAGGCGCTGCATCGGCGCCTGCTGGTTGTAGGGCTTCGGCGCGTAGTAGCCCTGCCGGTGCACGACGCGGGCGCCGCGCGGCGCGTTCTTGAGCTCGACGCGCAGCTTGTGGAACTCGCCGTCGCGCTTCAAGTTGTCGGGCTGGAACGAGAGCACGTAGGTGACGCCGGTGCGGCGCAGCATCTGTCCCATCGCGCCGGCGAGGTCGTTGAAGTTCTCGTACAGCTCGCCGCCGGTGTCCTTGGCCATGGTGAGCAGGCTCTCGCGGCCGCCGCCGCCGAGCCGCCCCTCGCCGGCGAGGGCGCGCAAGCCGCCGATGTCGACCGCCTGGATCTGGCAGTCGGCGCGGCGGAACTCGGTGAGCATCTTCTCGAGCTGATTGAGCGAGCGCGAGCTGCCGAAGGTCGCGTCGGAGCCGCTGCCGAGGTCGTCCATCGGCACGCCGAGGCTCGCCTCGGACTCGCCGCTGGCGGACTCGACCGAGCTCCGCAGGTCGTTCGAATCCGCGCTGGCGTTCCCGCTGCCCGTCACCAGCGAGCTGTCGAACCCTTCGGAGAGGAGGACGACGTACTTGCGGCCGTCCACCGAGCCCATCATCTTCGCCAGGTCGGCGAACTGCTGCGTCATGTTGCGCACGATCATCTGGTCGACGTTCTTCTCCGCCCGCGAGCCGACGGCGCTGAACTTCTCGAGCTCTGCTTTCAGCGCCTCGTCGCGCTGGGCGCGCGCCTCGGCGCCCGCACCCGCACCGGCGGGGCTGACCACGGCGCTGGAACCCGCGCTACCCGAAATGTCGGTGCTCATCACCAGCCGCAACGGGTCGGGCGCGCGGTTGAAGAGCTTCGACATGGCCCAGGGTGTCGATGGCGGCCACCGCCTGCGCGCGGTCGGGCGTGAAGCCGAGCACCATCTGCGGCCCCTGCATGGTGCTGTAGGTGGTCACCGCCAGGAGGTCGGCGGGGTGGAGCGTCTTCACCACTTCCTTGGCCGCCTCGCGCGCGCGCAGCAGCGAGGTGGGGTCGGAGAAGGTGAGGTCGAAGAGCATCATGAAGTGGCGGCGTGCCGCCGACGGCACGTCGACCGGCGAGGCGGCGGGCGTCGAGGCGAGGTCGAGCACCTCGAAGCCGGTGACCGCCACCTTCTTGCGGCCGTCGAACACCTCGAAGTTGGCGGCGGTCAAGCCGCGCACCGGCTCGCCGCCGTCGACGACCTGCACCGGCACCTCGACGACGACGACCTCGGCCGACTCGGCGAAGGGCTTCTCGGCGGCGCGGGCGGCGGGCAGCGGCAGCAGGAGCGCAGCAGCCGCGAGGGCGGCGGCGAAACGGCGGCAGGCGAGCACACGATGGGTCAGATGCGTCATGACGTCACTCCCGGGCGGGCCGCGCTCCAGCTCATGGGCGCGGCAATCAAGTTGACGAAGGGTGAGCGATCGGCTCGGCGCTACTCCAGCCACTCTCGGATCGAGTAGCTGTCGCGGCGCCGGAAGTTCTTGTAGGTGATCATCTCCCCGATCAGACCGGTGGTCAGCACCTGGAAGCCGAGGAGCATGAGGAGAATTCCCAACAGCAGGAGCGGCCGGTTCGACAGCGCCTCGCCGTGGAACCAGCCCCAGGCGAGATAGGCGTCGATCGAGAAGCCGGCGGCGAGGAAGAGCAGCCCGAAGCCGCCGAAGAGATGCAGCGGCCGGCGCGTGTACTTGGTGATGAAGAGGACGGTGATGAGGTCGAGCAGGCCCTTGTAGAAGCGGTCCCAGCCGTACTTGCTGTTGCCGTGACGGCGCGGCTGGTGGTCCACCTCGATCTCGCCGACGCGGAAGCCGCGGCGGCTGGCGAGCACCGGGATGTAGCGGTGCAGCTCGCCGTAGACGGCGATCTCGCCCAGCACCTCGCGGCGGTAGAGCTTGAAGCCGCTGTTGAAGTCGTGCAGGTCGACCTGCGCCAGCCGCCGCGTCACCCAGTTGAAGAGCAGCGACGGCAGGGTCTTCGTCGCCGGGTCGCGGCGGCGCCGCTTCCAGCCCGAGACGAGGTCGAGGTCTCCCCCTTCGAGAGCGGCGAGCAAGCGCGGGATCTCCTCCGGCGCGTCCTGGAGGTCGCCGTCCATGGTGAGCACGAGGCGGCCCGCACAGTGGTCGAAGCCGGCGGAGAGCGCCGCCGCCTTGCCGAAATTGCGCCGCAGCCGCACCAGCTTGACCCGCGAGTCGCGGTGGCGCGCCTCGCGCACCCGCAGCGGAGTGGCGTCGCGCGAGCCGTCGTCGACGAAGACGATCTCGAAGCTGCGGCCGGTCGTCTCGAGTACGGCTGCGACCCGCTCGGCGAGCTCGAGGACGCACGCCTCCTCGTCGAGCACCGGCACGAGGACAGACAGGTCCACCGGCGCCAGCGACACCGTGACCAACGGCTGCTCGAGCATCAGCGGCTCGGTGCTCATGTGCGCATATTCTAGACACTCATAGAAACCCGCGACGACGACGGGCATTCCCGCACGAGCCGCCGGAGTAGGCTCGACCGATGCGGACGCTCGCCGAGCGCTGCCTCGCCGACGCGCCCGCCGGCGACCGCAGCCGCGGTTTCGACTACCACCTGCGTGGGCGCGTGCGGCTGGGGCGGCCCGACTCGATGGGCGTGCAGGCGCGCGTGCGCGGCACCGTCGTGTACGGAGTCGAGCTCGACTGGCGAGACGCGGCCAACGGCGTCCTGGAGACCGCCTGCGAGTGCCCTCGCTTCGCCGACTACGGCAGCTGCAAGCACGTGTGGGCCGTCATCCTGGCGGCCGACGGAGCGGGCCTCGCGGGGCGAGTACCCGGCCACGGCCCGTTGAGGGCCGTACCGCTGGCGCAGAGCGCCGAACGATTCGACGAAGACGATGAGCGATTCGACGGCGACGACGCGCTGCTCGACGATGCGCCGCTCGACGACGACGGCGAGCTCGCCGCCGGCAGGCGCGAACGCGAGACGTCGGGCCTCCCCGGCCCTCGCCTCGCGAGCAAGCCCTCGCAGTGGCGCCGCCACCTGTCCGCGCTGCGCCAGGCGGCGGAGCAGCGCAGCCGGCCGGCTCCGCTTCCCGCCACCGACCGCGAGGTGCTCTATGTCGTCGACCTCGCCGCGACGAGGGCCCGCGGTCAGGTCGTCGTCGGCTTCTACCAACGCCGCCGCAAGCGCTCGGGAGAGTGGGGCAAGCTGAAGCCGCTGCCGGTCGACTCCCATCTGCTCGGCGAGCTCCCGGCCGGCGACGACCGCTCGCTGCTCGAGTTGCTGCGGGCGGTGCCCTACTTGCCCTGGTCGGGAAACATCTCCATCGCCGACCGCGTCTCGGCGGGGACGGTGCTCCCCGGCCTCTACGAGCACCTGCTGCCGCGCTTGGCCGCCACCGGCCGGCTCCTCCTGTACGCCGGTGGCGGCGCGCCGATCGACCTGACCCACACCTGCCGTTGGGACGACGGTGAGCCGTGGCGCTTGCGGCTGGTCGCCGACCGCGACGCTCCGGACGGCAGCCTTCGGCTGCGCGCCGAGATCCAGCGCGGCGAGCGCACGGTGCCGCTCGCCGAGCCGCTGCTGCTCACCGCCAGCGGACTGGTGTTCTTCCCCGGCACCATCGCGCGACTCTCGACCGACGTCGACTTCGGCTGGATCCTGCTGCTCCGCGAGCACCGCGAGCTGGTGGTGCCGGCCGGCGAGGAGGACGAGGCGCTCGCCGAGCTCTGGTCGCTGGCGGCGGTGCCGCCCATCACCGGCATCGAAGGCCTGCAGCTCCGCGAGGAGCGCCACCCGCTGCGGCCACGGCTCACGCTGCGCCGCGTCGAGGACCTCGGCGGTCAGTTGGCGGCGGATATCGCTTTCACGTACGACAGCTTGCAGGTGAGCGCCGACGACCGGCGGCCCACTCTCGTCGACGCGGCAGCGAGACGCGTGCTGATACGCGACGCTCGCGGCGAGCGCGAGGCATTGGCTCTTCTTGCCACGCTGCCCTTCGCGTCGGTGCCGGCGTGGCCCGAGCCGGCATATCCCTGGCGCAGTCAGCCTCGCACCGACCCTCCCACGCGCCGCGCCGACCGCTACCTGCCCGAGCGGCACCTGCCGGAGGTCGTCGACCGGCTGCTCGCCGCCGGCTGGACGGTCGAAGCCGACGGCGCGCCGGTGCGCCGCGCCAGCACGCTGCGCTTCTCGGTCTCGTCGGGCATCGACTGGCTCGACCTCGCGGTGGCAGCCGACTTCGACGGCCTCGCGGCAACGCCGCGCGAGCTGCGCGCCGCGCTCGCCCGCCGCGAGCGCTTCGTCACCCTCGGCGACGGCACGCGGGGCGTCCTGCCCCAGGCATGGCTCGACCGCTACGGCTCGCTCGCCAAGCTCGCCGGCGAGGCCGACGGCGACGGCCTGCGCTTCGCGCCGACGCAGGCGCTGCTGCTCGACGCGCTGCTCGCCGATGCGCCACAGGTCGACGTCGACGCCGCCTTCGCGTCGTTGCGCGAGCGCCTGCTCGCCGGCGCCCGCATCGCGCCCGGCGAGGAGCCGCCGGGCTTCCGCGGCGAGCTGCGCGGCTACCAGCGAAGCGGTCTCGGCTGGCTTCACTTCCTCGCCGGCGTCGGCTTCGGCGGCTGCCTCGCCGACGACATGGGCCTCGGCAAGACCGTCCAGGTGCTGGCGATGCTGCAAGGCCGCCGAGTCGCCGCGGCAGCCGGCAACGGTGCAGCCCTCGAGCGGCGCCCCTCGCTCGTCGTAGCGCCGAAGAGCGTCGTCTACAACTGGCTCGACGAGGCGGCCCGCTTCGCGCCGCAGCTGCGCACGCTCGAGTACAGCGGCGGCGACCGCGCCGCGCTGCGCCGCCGCTTCGCCGAGCACGACCTCGTGGTCGCGACCTACGGCATGGTGCGCCGCGACGCCGCCCACCTGCGCTCGATCCCCTTCGACTACGCGATCTTCGACGAAGCGCAGGCGGTGAAGAACCCGACCACGCAGTCGCACAAGGCTTGTCGTCTGCTCCAGGCCCGCCATCGGCTGGCGCTGTCGGGCACGCCGGTCGAGAACCACCTCGGCGAGCTGTGGGCGCTGCTGGAGCTGCTCAACCCCGGGCTGCTGGGCCGCATGTCGGCGAGCCGCACCGGCGCGCGCGGCGGCGAGCTGTCCGACTCCGAGCTCGGCGCGATCGGCCGCGCGGTGCGCCCCTTCCTCCTCCGGCGAACCAAGGAGGAGGTGCTCGCCGAGCTGCCGCCGAAGACCGAGCAGACGCTCGTCTGCACGCTCGAGGGCGCGCAGCGGCGGCTCTACGACGAGCTGCGCCGCCACTATCAGCAAGCCCTGACCAAGCAGGTCGCCGAGGTCGGTCTCGGGCGCTCCAAGATCCTCGTCCTCGAAGCGCTCCTCCGCCTGCGGCAGGCGGCCTGCCACCCGGGGCTCGTGCTGGCCGAGCGCGCCGGCGAGCCCAGCGCCAAGCTGGAGACGCTGTGCGCCCAGCTCGCCGAGCTGCGCGCCGAAGGGCACAAGGCGATCGTCTTCTCGCAGTTCACCAAGCTGCTCGGCCTGCTCCGCCCGCGGCTGGCCGAGGCGGGCATCGCCTGCGAGTACCTCGACGGCCGCACCGTCGACCGCAAGGCGAGGGTGGAGCGCTTTCAGCAGGACCCCGACTGCCCGGTGTTCCTGGTCAGCCTCAAGGCGGGCGGCCTCGGCCTCAACCTGACCGCCGCCGGCTACGTCTTCCTCCTCGACCCCTGGTGGAACCCAGCCGTCGAAGCGCAGGCCGTCGACCGCGCCCACCGCATCGGCCAGCAGCGGCCGGTGTTCGCCTACCGGCTCATCGCGCGCGACACGGTCGAGGAGAAGATCGTCGAGCTGCAGCGCCGCAAACGCCGGGTCGCCGACGCCATCCTCGCCGCCGACGCCAGCGTCATGGAAGCGCTCACCGTCGAAGACCTCGACCTGCTGCTGAGCTGAGCGCCGGCGGGCCGCCTCGGAGCGGCCGGCCAGCCAGCGATGCCGGTCACAGCCTGGCGCGCCGCCGGGGTCTACAGTGGTCGAACACCACCTCGCGATCGGTCAACCAGAGGCACGAGCCGAAGGCGAGCGCCGACGTCGCGCATCGGGCAGCACCAACGACTACGGGACCGCCGACTTCCAGTTCCTCAACAGCTGTCAGGACATCACCATCCAAGGCGTGCAGGTGACCGGCGCGAACATCGCCTACCTCACCGACAACACCACCCACACCGGGATCCACATCGACAACCCGAAGGCGTACGCCGCCACCACCTCGAACGACCTCTCGAAGTTCCAGTCGGCGACCCAGGCGCGGTCGTCGGCCTACCGCTCCAGCACGCAGTCGATCTCGAATGCCTCGTGGGTCGCGCTGTCGTTCGACTCCAACGCCTACGACTACGGTCCGGTCCACTCGACGACGTCGAACGCCACTCGGTTCACCGCTCCCGCGACCGGCGAGTACCACCTCGTCGGGCAGGTGACGTTCGCCGCCGATACCACCGGCCAACGCGGCATCCGCATCATCAAGAACGGCACCGTAGCCGCCGCCTACACCTTGGTCGATGCCACCGGCGGCGGCCACTACACGTACCTCAACGCGTCGGCCTCGGTGGAGATGACGGCCGGCGACTACGTCGAGGTCCAGGTCTACCAGAATCGCGGCAGCGCGCTGAGCACGGTCGCGGCGAGCTCGAGCGACCGCGTGACCAGCGCCTCGATGGAGGTCGTCAAGGCCTGGTAGGTCGCCGATAGAATCGGGCGCGATGCGGCGGGCTGCCTGGCTCGTGCTCGCGCTCCTGCTGGCCGCCACGCTGGCGGGCGCGGCGACATTCGACCGCCGGAGCTGGCCCAGCCTGGTGGGCGACGAGGCCACCTATTTGATGGCGGCGGCGAGCCTGGCGTGGGACCAGGACCTGCGCTACGAGCGCGCGGACTACGACCGTTTCTTCGGGCGTTGGGGCGTGAGGCCGGACGGGCTCATCCTGCAGAGCCACGACGGCGGCAAGACGCTGGTGTACGGCAAGCCGGCGGCGTACTCGGTGGTGCTCGCGCCGTTCGTGCGGATCTCGCCGGCGCGCGGGCCGTGGGTGGCGAACGCACTGTTGCTGGTGGCCGCGGCGTGGGCGTCGGCGTGGGCGCTGCAGCGGCGGCTGGGGCCGGCGGCGGCGTTGTGGGTGGCGGCCTTTCTGTTCGCGTCGGTGACGTTTGCGTACGTCTTCTGGGCGCACGCGGATTTGTTCCTGGCTTGTCTGGTGGCGATCGCGTTGGCGCTGGTCTACGGCGGCGCGGCGGGCGGGCGGAGCGCACGGCGATCGGAAACGAGGCGGCCGCCGGTGACGCCGCGGCGCGCGAAGGCGGCGAGCCCGCTAGGGCCACGATGCCTCTCGCATCGTGGCGCTTCGCAGCGGCGGGAGCGCTGCTCGCCATCGTCGTGCTCTCGCGGCCGCTCTACGCGCCGGTGCTGCTGCCGGCGCTGCTCCTGGCGCCGCGCGGCAGCCGGCGGCGGGCCGGCGCGGCGCTCGCCGCCGGTGTCGTGACCGTCGTCCTCGCCTCGACCGTCGTCAACGAGGTGGCGCGCGGCACTTGGTCGAGCTACGGCGGCGATCGGCGCAGCTACTACGGCTACACCGGCTTCCCCGGCGTCGACGCCGCCGCGGACGACTGGCAGCGTCAGCTCGCCGAGCACGGCACCCATACCTGGATCAAGCCCCAGACGCTGCAGATGGGCTTCGACGCGCGGCAGTCGGCGTGGAACGCCGTCTACTACCTCGTCGGTCGCCACGTCGGCGTGCTCCCCTACTTCCTGCCGCTGCTCATCGCGGTCCTCGCCTTCCGCCGCGGCGAGGGACGCTGGGCGCTGCCGCTGGCAGCGCTGGTGGCGGGCGCGCTCCTCTTCTGGGTGCGGCCGTTCAACTTCTACGGCGGCGGCGGCGCCATCGCCAACCGCTACTTCCTGCCCGCCTACCCCGCGCTCTGGTTCCTCGCCGCGAGGCCGCTGCGCGGCGCGCGCGCGGTGCTGCTGCCGATCGCCGCGGCGGTGCTGGCGGCGCCGTTCCTCTGGCCGCTGTGGACGGCGCCGCGCGCCTTCCCCATCGCCGAGGACGGCGGCTACCGCTGGACGAGCGCCGCCGCGCGCCGCTGGCTCCCTTACGAGACGACGCTGTCGCACCTGAAGCCGGCGGGCCAGGAGGACCTCCACCTCAACGGCCTGTGGGTCAAGCTGCTCACGCCCGGCCTCCACGCCGTCGACGGCGGAGCGGCGCTCGGAGTGCGCAGCGGCGGGCCCGCCGAGCTGCTCGTGGGCAGCGCGCAGCCGCTCGCGGGAGTCCGCGTCGAAGCGGCGCCTGGTGAGCGGCTCGCGGTGGCAGGCGCGAAGCCCGCCAGCGCCGGCGGCTCGTGGCTGCTCGCCTTCTCGCGCCCGCGCGCCGTGCACCGCATGTGGTGGAGCGACGATCCGTTCTACCTCTACGAAGTGAAGGTCGAGCCGCCGCCGAGCGGGCCGGAGGTCACCTTCAGCCTGCAGCCCGAGCAACACACGGTCACCGCCGGCAGCGGCCGGGCATCGAGGCTGCCCGAGGGCGAGCCCGCGGCGGCCGATGGCTGATCGCGTCGCGGGAGACGAGGCCGGCGACGATGCTGCACCCGCAGATGGCGCCAACGACGGGAGCGCCGCGGACGCGGAAGTGCCGCCTCCATCGACGCGCCGCCGGAAGCTGGCGCTCCTCGCCGCCTCGCTCGTAGTCTCGCTCCTCTTCGCCGAAGCCGCCGTACGCCTCACCGGTCTCGCCGCCGCCGGCCGCGGTGCGCCCTGGTTCGCGGGAGGCAACCATCAGCGCTTCCTCTTCCAGCCGGACGCGGAGAGCGGCTACACGCTGCGGCCGGGCTTCCGCGGCCGCGAGGTGGCGCGCGGCCACGAGTTCGACGTGCCCGTCGAGATCGACGCGCGCGGCCTACGCGACCACAAGCACGTGGCGGCGGCCCGCCCGGTCGTGCTCGCCATCGGTGACTCGATGACGTTCGGCGAAGGTGTCACGGCCGAACAGGCATGGCCGGCGGTGCTCGAGCGCGCGCTCGGCGCCCGCGTCTACGCCGCCGGCGTCCCGGGCTACGGCTCGCCGCAAATGCGCGTGCGGCTGCAGCGGCTGCTGCCGGCGCTGCGGCCCGACCTCGTCATCGTCGCCCTCTCGCCGCACTGGGATCAGCAGCGCTGCGCCGCGCCGTTCGTCTACAAGGGCGGCTACATCGTCGGCACGGGCTACGCCGACAAGCTGCACCTGATCCACGGCAACCTCTACGTCGCCGACGTGCGCTGGCCTGTCGTTGGCACCGCCACCGCGTGGACGAAACGCTACTCGCACGTGGCGCGGCTGGCGCTGCCGGCGGTGCGGGCAGCGGCGGGAGCGATCACAGACCGGGGCCGGGGCCAAGACCCGGACGCGCCCGGCGACGTCTCGGCCACCGCCGCCACCCTCGTCGGCATCCGCGGCGACGTCGCTGCGGCGGGCTCGCAGGTGCTCGTCGTCTTCCTCGACAGCCGCGGCAAAGGCTACGAAGCGGATCGCGACGCGCTGGCGTCGGCGCTGCGCCCGCGCAACGTGCCCTACCTGGCGCTCGACGAGCTGATCGCGGCGCGCGAGTGGCCGCGGCTGCGCTTCGCGCGCGACCATCATTGGAACGCGGCTGGGCACCGCCGCGTCGGCGAGATCCTGGCTCCGCAGGTGCGCCCGCTGCTCAACGGACGAGCGATCTAGGCCCGCATCCAGCCATTGTGCGAGGCTGGAACGTGTCTTGCCTTCTCGAACGCGGGAGGATCCGCATGCACGAGGGGACAAAGGGCTCGCCGGGGGTCGCACGACGCTTGCGGCGCGCTAGAGCACTGGCAATCGGCACCACCACCGCATGCCTGCTGAGCGCCTCCGCGGTCGGCGCGCAGACGCGACCGCAACGACCGCCGACTCCGCCGCCGCGGCCGGCGCTGTCAGTCGCGAGCATCACCATCCCCGAGGGCAACTCCGGCACCACGCCGGCGAGCTTCGTGATCACGCTGACGCCGCGCTCGACGCGAGCGGTGACCGTCGAGTACGTCACCCGCGACGGCTCGGCTTCGGCGGCCACGGGCGACTACCGCGGCACGCGCGGCCGGCTAGAGATCCCGGCCGGCATCGACACCGCGACCGTCGACGTGCCCGTCGCTGGCGACACGCGCGAAGAGCCCGACGAAACCTTCTCGCTGGTGCTGAAGAACCCCGCCGGCGCCGAGCTCGCGGTCGCCGAGGCGCAAGCCGAGATCGTCGACGACGACGGCGCTGCCGGCCCCGGCTCCGGTCCCGAGCTGTCGCTCGAGGACGGCCGCGTCGCGGAGGGCAATTCCGGCCATCGCACGGTGACGCTCGTCGCGACGTTGTCGACGCCCGCCGTCAAGACGGTCACCGTCGACTACGCCACCCTCGACGGCACCGCGCGCGCCGGCGAGGACTACCAGGAGCGCTCGGGCAAGCTGCGCTTCCCGCCCGGCGCCACCTCGCGCTCGATCGAGATCACCGTGCTCGGCGACGGCGCCGACGAAGGCGACGAAGAGCTCGTCGTCGGCCTCGCCAACCCGGTCAACGCCGTGCTCGGCCGCTCCACCGCCCACGCCCTCATCCTCGACGACGACGCCCGCGGCACCGTAACGCTCGAAGCCCTCGGCCCCCGCGAGCGCCGCACCCGCCCCGGCCAGATGCTGGTGCTGCAAGTCCGCCTCCGCAGCTCGAGCGGTGAGCCGGTGAGCGGCGCCACCGTCCAATGGAGCGTCGACGGCGCAGCCGAGCTGCTCGACGGCGCGGTAACGACGACCGACAACGCCGGCCGCGCCTCGCAGCGCGTGCGCCCCGGCGTCAACCCGGGCCTGCTAGCAGTACGCGCTGTGGGCAGCGACGCCGAGCAAACAGTGCTCTTCCAGGTCACCGTCATCCAGCCGCCGGACTGAGCTCAGCAGAGCGAGTCTTCGAAAGCCCTGCTGCCCCGCGCGAAGAGCAGCGCGATCAACGGATGCCGGCGCAGCTCCTCGTCACTGAGCTCGCTCTCGACCAGCGCGACCACCTCACCGAGGTGGCGGTCAAGATAAAGCTCCTCGGCCTCGTCGAGCGTCGCCGCTTCGCCGTGCAGGAGAAGGTCAGCGACTGGATCGCCTGTGGTTTCCACCAGAGAGCGATTCTAGCTGCGGCCCGCTTGCCACGAGCTTTCAAAATAGGCGAGACCAACGTCGGCCCGCAAGCGCGAGAGCGCGCGACTCGCCTGTTTTTGCTGCTGTCGTTTCATGCAGCCGGACGAGCGACGGTCAGAAAGGCAGCTGGGAGCCGACAAGCGTCATCTTCGAAAAATGTCACACGAAAACACTTGACAAGATTTTCGCTTGCAGCCCTGGGCCGAGCCCAGGTATTTCGCGGATCGCCTCGCCAGGCCACCTCGCCGGCCATCAGAACGCCAATTCGGCGTTTGGTCGCGAATCGAAGCTACCGAGCCAAGATCGTGCCTCTCGAGGCGCGCCAGCCGCCCTGAAAACCCGGCCTTACACTCGCTCTCACGGAGGTTCGATCATGCCTGATCGAGAGCGAGACACCGGCCCGAACAACGCCGCCGCGGCGTCGACCTTGGCCGCCGACGAACGGGCTCGCAGCGAGCTCGAGACGCTCGGCGAACGCATCGCCGAGCTGTCGGCGCAGATTCAGGCCGCCACCTACCAACTGCTGGTCATGATTCGCGACTTCGACGAGCGCGACGGTTGGAGCTGCGGCTTTCGCTCGTGCGCGCACTGGCTCAACTGGCGCACCGGCCTCGACCTCGGCGCCGCCCGCGAGAAGGTGCGCGTGGCGCGCGCGCTCGCCGAGCTACCGGCGATCTCCGCCGCCATGCACCGCGGCGAGCTGTCCTTTTCCAAGGTGCGCGCGCTCACCCGCGTCGCGACACCGGCCACCGAGGCCGAGCTGTTGCTGTTCGCGAAGGCCGGTACGGCAGCGCACGTCGAGACACTCGTCCGCTCATGGCGCCGCGTCGACCGCCTCGCCGAGGCGCAGGAGGAGCAGCGCCGTTTCGCCGGCCGCTATCTCCACGTCCGCACCGACGAGGACGGCATGGTTGTGGTGCAAGCGCGGCTCGCGCCGGATGCCGGCGCGGTCCTGCTCAAAGCGCTCGCGGCAGCCGCCGACGCACTCCACGACCAGACAAAGGAGGAACGCGGCGCCGACACGACGGCCGAGCAGCGGCGGGCAGACGCCCTCGGCCTGGTCGCCGAGAGCGCCCTCGCGGGCGGACTCGACCCCGGCACCCGCGGCGACCGCTACCAGGTCGTCCTGCACGTCGATTCGGAAGCCGCAAGCGGCGCCGCAGCGGCTGCCACCGTCGGCGACGCCGGCGCTCGCGTTTCCGCGGAAACGTCACGCCGCCTTTGCTGCGACGCGGCGCTCGTGGTGATGCGACACGACCCCCACGGCGGCATTCTCGACGTCGGCCGCCGCACGCGCATCATCTCGCCCGCGCTGCGTCGCGCCCTCATCCACCGCGACCGTAGCTGCCGCTTTCCCGGCTGCGGCCTGAAGCTCTGCGACGCCCACCACATAGAGCACTGGATGGACGGCGGCGCCACCAAGCTCGCTAACCTCGTCCTCCTATGCCGCCGGCATCACCGATCGGTGCACGAGGAAGGGTTCCGAGTGAAGGTGCTCGCCAACGGAGAGGTTTCGTTCTTCCGGCCTGACGGTCGCGAGCTGCTGCCCGCGCCGCCGCTGCCTCGCGTGTCTGCGGAGGCCGGGGCGCTGTTGGCCGCCAAGCTCCGCGATCGCGGAATCACGGTTGACGGGGCGGCGGCGCTACCGAGCTGGGATGGAGAACCAGTGGACATCGCCGGAATGGTGGAGTATCTGTGCGCGCGAAGAGACGTTGGCGTACCAGGCACCGATGCCAACCCGTTGGCGTGCGCCTGAATCCCGACGCGCGACCGACGTGATCTCCGTGAGGAAGCCCGAACCGTTCTCTCCCGCGCGGGGAGCGAGGTAGCGACGCGAGGGACGTTCTCGAGGAGGATGTTTCAACTCGCACTCCCGCGCGGGGAGCGAGCCGACGCCGCGTACGCGCTCTATGCATCGTACTACGCAGTTTCAACTCGCACTCCCGCGCGGGAAGCGAGGTACCCCGGAGACGTGTTCGCGCGCATCGAACTCGTTTCAACTCGCACTCCCGCGCGGGGAGCGAGGACCACGGGATTTATCTTCGGGGCGCGACTGCGTTTCAACTCGCACTCCCGCGCGGGGAGCGAGCCGAGCGTTCCCGTAACCGCCTCGACGAGGATCAACTGTTTCAACTCGCACTCCCGCGCGGGGAGCGAGCTGGACAGCCTGCGCAAGCTGGTCGCACGACTGGTTTCAACTCGCACTCCCGCGCGGGGAGCGAGCACAGTGAGCTGGCCGGCGGGCGTTCCGCGTTCTGTTTCAACTCGCACTCCCGCGCGGGGAGCGAGTTTTTGGGCCATGCTGCACGGCCGTCTTCGACCGTTTCAACTCGCACTCCCGCGCGGGGAGCGAGAGCGCCGCCAGCGAGGAGCCAGAGCCGCAGCAACGAGTTTCAACTCGCACTCCCGCGCGGGGAGCGAGGCCGGCGGCGGGGAGCCGGGGGTCCGCCACCGAGTTTCAACTCGCACTCCCGCGCGGGGAGCGAGAGCGGCAACGCGGTGGCGACCGCGGCGCTTTCCACGTTTCAACTCGCACTCCCGCGCGGGGAGCGAGCTCGAGAACGCCGAGACCGACCTCCTCGTGTTCTTGTTTCAACTCGCACTCCCGCGCGGGGAGCGAGCCGTCGCGTGGTTCAAGCGCGTCGATCGCAAGTGGTTTCAACTCGCACTCCCGCGCGGGGAGCGAGGCTGCCGTGGTGCGTCAACTGGCCCGTGAATACGTTTCAACTCGCACTCCCGCGCGGGGAGCGAGCTGTCTTTCCTGGTCGCGTGCCGCGAATCAGCTCGGGTTTCAACTCGCACTCCCGCGCGGGGAGCGAGCGGCCGGTTGGCGCGACGAAGCCACGGCTTGCCGTAGTTTCAACTCGCACTCCCGCGCGGGGAGCGAGTCTTCTCCGCGGCTTCGTAAGCCGGAGGCGTGTAGTTTCAACTCGCACTCCCGCGCGGGGAGCGAGTAGCCGTCATGGGTGCGTCGCCGTCCTCGGAAACCTTGTTTCAACTCGCACTCCCGCGCGGGGAGCGAGCGCGAGTAACGGTGTTGATCTTGGACTCGAACGAGTTTCAACTCGCACTCCCGCGCGGGGAGCGAGCGCGAGTAACGGTGTTGATCTTGGACTCGAACGAGTTTCAACTCGCACTCCCGCGCGGGGAGCGAGCCCGACGGCGCTCTCGGCGTGTCTACCGTCACCATGTTTCAACTCGCACTCCCGCGCGGGGAGCGAGGGCCCGGCCGTGCTGCACGGTGACCCACCGCTGATTGTTTCAACTCGCACTCCCGCGCGGGGAGCGAGTCGCGACCGCGGCACCATCTCGGCGATGTAGACGTTTCAACTCGCACTCCCGCGCGGGGAGCGAGAAGAGAAGCCGCCCGCGCTGTCGGCTGGGGTACTGTTTCAACTCGCACTCCCGCGCGGGGAGCGAGGAGCATCTCCTGGTAGCGCTGGGCGGCGAAGTCGTTTCAACTCGCACTCCCGCGCGGGGAGCGAGCACAGTCGGCGCCCGCGGCGCCGGGATAGGAGAGTTTCAACTCGCACTCCCGCGCGGGGAGCGAGTGGTGCGCCGTGCGCACGGGCAAGCGCTCGAGCGTTTCAACTCGCACTCCCGCGCGGGGAGCGAGGCGGGTGTGGTCCGGCTTCGACGCCGACGAATTGTTGTTTCAACTCGCACTCCCGCGCGGGGAGCGAGCACCTCTGCTCCGACAGGGTCGACCAGCATAGGTGTTTCAACTCGCACTCCCGCGCGGGGAGCGAGGGGCGGGCCTTTCCGGGCCCCGCCCCTATTGGCCCGATGGGCGCCACAGCGCGCACCGGGCCCTTGACAGCTAATCCACCTTCGACCACCAAGCACGATGGTCCCAAAGCACCAATAACACCACTACTTGGCTCCTCCGCGAACCCATGAGCGACGCGGTGGCAGCTCGGGGTTCGCGGAGGTCTCGCTCCGCATTCAGTTGTCAAAGAACTGAGCTCGTCTCAGGCGATCAGCGGTCCCTCGAGGTCCGGCACGCTCTTCGTGCCGTGATGCTCGACGCGGCTGCGCCAGTTGCTGCCCAGGAAGTAGAAGCGAAGGCTGTCCTCCTCGGGCTCGTAGACGCGCAGCAGCTTTGCCTTGAGGAGCGCCCACTGCTCGGGATCGACCAGACATTGGAAGACCGACTTCTGCACGCGCTGGCCGTAGTTGACGCAGACGCGCGCCACTCTCCTCAGCCGCCGGCGGCCGGCGGGCGTGACCACCGAAACGTCGTAGCTGACCACCACGAGCATCGCTGCACCTCACTTCGGAACGAACGGCGGATAACCGTCGAGGTCGCCACGCAGGTACCTGGCCAGCAGGCGCGCTTGCAAGTGCGGCAACAACCCGACGGTCGTTTTCTCGCCCAGGAACGGATGGCTGATGGTTTCGTCCTTTCTCTTCTGATAGGCGGCCAGCACACGCTTGCGAGCATCGTCCTCGAGAGCGACGGCGTTAGTCTCGCGGACCACGAAGTCGGACGATCGTACCTGCCGGAGGTTGATCAGCGACAGCACAACCCGGTCGGCGAGCCACGGGCGCAGCTCCTCCATGAGGTCGAGCGCCAGCGATGGCCTGCCGGGTCGATCGCGGTGCAGGAAGCCGACCTGTGGATCGAGGCCCACGGACTCGAGCGCAGCGACGATGTCGTGCACGAGCAGCGTGTAGATGAACGAAAGGAGGGAGTTGACCGGGTCGAGCGGCGGACGCCGGCTCCTGCCGCGAAAGGAAAACTCGTCCCGCTGTTGAACGATGAGGCTGTCGAAGCATTCGAAGTAGAGCCGGCCGGCGTTACCCTCGATGCCGCGTAGCCGCTCCAAGTCGGCGTCGGCCGATTGCGTCTGCGCGGCCGCCAGCGACAGGAGGCGAATCGTCTCGCTCACCGCCGCCTCCCCCACCACCGAATGATCGCGCAGGCAACGTTGGAGCACCGCCCGGCAGTTGGCGATCTTGCCGAGCACCAGGCAGCTGGCGACGGCGGCCGTCGCTTCCGGGTCGTCGGCTCGGCGGTACTGCTCGCGGCGGAGGAGGACGTTGCCCGACTGCGGGCCTTCGACGCGCGCGAGGAAGCGACCGTTCTCGGTCAAGAAGGAGAGGGCCACGCCGCGTTCGCCGCAGAAACCCATGAGGAACGGGCTGCAGCCGACGTTGCCGAAGCAGACGACGCCGGCGAGGTTGTGAATGGGCACCCGCGCGCGCACCTCGCCATCGGCGCGAACGACTACCGTTTCGCCATCCTTCGCCAGATAGCTGCCCTGCGTGGTGACGAACAGCGTGTTGAGGTGCCGCTTCATGGCGTGTCGTCCAGGAGCTGCCCCAGGTAGCGGCTCACCGTCTTGCGGCGACGCGACGGCGGCATGCAGAGGGCGAGCAGCGAGCAGCTGCGGCACTTCGGCGCGCGCGCGATCACCGGAGTGCGTCCGGAAGCAACCAGCCGGTGGAAGCGCGCCGCCGCATCTTCGGTAAGCCCGCGAAGCCGTTCGTCGAACGCGACTTCCTCCCGCCGCCGCAGCCGGTTGTAGAAGAGCGCGCCCTGCGACACTTCGACGGCGAGCATCTCCTCGATGCAGATCGCCTGGGCGCACAGCTGCACGCGGTCGCTGTCGATCCGCTTCGGCTCGCCACGCTTGTACTCGACGGGAAAAGGCTGCCACCTGCCGCTGAATCCGGTCAACGCACAGCCCGACTGCGCGCCGTCCGCCACGCGGTGCAACTCCAGCGCATCGGCGCGACCCGCCAGGCCGAGCCGAAAGCTGCGGAGCGGCACTCCTCGCACGACCCTGCGATCGCCGCGCGTCTCCGCCTCGCCGCTGTCGACGCGCTCGTGCAGCAGCCTCCCTTCGACGGTGAGGACGTTCTCCTGCCAGACCTGCTCGACGTGGATCAGCGCGCACTGACGCTCGCAGAAGAGCAGGTGCTGAAGCCCCGAGATCGGCAACAGCTCCGACTCGAGAAAGGCCATCAGAGGAACCGGTAACAGGCGACGCCTGCGGGAAGGTCCGCGTCGTCGACGGTGAGCTGATAGTCGGCGAAGGCGCGCGGCGGTCGTTCGCGTTCGCGCTGCCGGTCGCTGGGCGCCACCTTCACCCTCTCGAGGAGCGAGGCGGCCGGCGCGCTGCCCAGCGGCGAGGCGTGCTGGAAGGCGACGAGGGCGCGCGCCGACATCTCGCCGCGGGTGGCCGAGCGGTCGATCTCGAACATCATCCCCAAAGCCTCGACGAGGAGGCCGAGGTCGGCCCCATCGAAGCCGGTATCGCGGGCGAAGTGCGGGTTGTAGAAGACGTGGGAGCGGTAGAGGGCGTACGGCACGATCGACTTGCGGCCGAGCGTGCCGGTGATGAAGCCGTCGTTCGCCAGCTGCTTCTCGGCGTCGTCCTTCTCCACCGCCTTGCGCGAGATCGCCTGCTCGAGGTCGGCGATCGGATCGATGGAGCGGCCGAAGGTCACCTGCACCGGCCCGCGCACCTGTCCGCAGTTGAACTCCTTCACTCCCATGACGGCGCCGAAGGTGCGCACGTCGAAGTAGTTGTCGCACATCCAGCGGCGGGCGCGACCGATCTCCTCCGCCTTGCCGGCTCCCTTCTTGGTTCCTTCGAGCCCGAGCGCCTTGTAGGCCGGCGCCCGCTGCTCGTGGAGGGCGGAGTGGAGCTTCACGTAGATGTTGAACCGTTCCTCGCCGCTCTTGGCGGCGGCGACGTAGTCACGCACCTTGCGTTTGAGCGACACGTCCGACACCAGCCCCTCGCCGGTCTCCGGGTCGATGCGCGGAGCGTTGCCGGCGTCCGGGTCGCCGTTCGGATTGCCGTCCCGCACGTCGAACAGATAGACGAAATCGATGCGATTCGACGGATCCAGATGGCCGTTGGCGGTCATGACTCTTGCTCCTCGCTTTCGGTGCCCTGCGTTGGCTTGAGGGATCCCTCCGCGCCGCCGTCGCCCGTCGACGACGCGCCACGGCCCTTGAAGAACTCCGCGCGCTGCTGGTGATAGCCGAGTGTGAACAACCCCTGCTCGGGAAGCGGCAGGAAGCCCGGGAAGCCTCGCAACGGCTTTCCAGCGGCTCGCCGGACGTATGCCTCGATGCTCTCGTTGGCACCCATCCCGTTCTGCTCGCCTACCAGCCACGCGGACAGCCGGTCGATCAAGCGATTGACGTACCGAGCGGCACCCGGCCTCTTTCCCTCCCGAGCCTTACGGAAGTGGTGCACCTCGAGCTTGAGAAGCCGAGGAAACACGGCCTGGGGCGTCGCACACGCCGATGCGAAGTAGCGGTCGGTCACGCTGGCGCCGACGTCGCCGAGCGCCAGCTCCTGCATTCGCTCGATGCACGCGAACAACCTCCCGAGGAGATATCCGCGGTTGCGTTCTTCTTTACTCAGCACTGGTCGTACCTCCTGGAATCGAGGCTCCTTCGTTGGCGAGCCGCTTCGACTCGGCCGGGTTGCGCTTCGCCCTTACGAGCCACGCTTTGATCAACGCGGCGCGCTCCGGGGTCACTCGCCGTGAGGATTCGCTACGGGCGCGCCGCACCGCCGCCTCGAGCACCCACCTCGGCAGGGGCGCGCCGGTGATTGCTGCCAGCAACAGCTCGCCACCGAGGTTCGGCGGCAGGTTCTTGCGCTCTCCCCTGACGGCAAGGCTGGCCAGCAGGCGCCAGAGGGCGGGGCGTCCTCGGAAACCATCGAGCCTCAGGTCCTCGAACCACTGGCGCACCGCACCGACCGTTGCCCGAATGGTCGAGCTGTGAAACGCGCGCACGATCGCGCGGCCCTGGGTCCCCGACAGCACCAGCAGTCGAAACGGCGACAGATCCTCGAGGTTGGCGGGTTTGAGCCCAGACCAGGGCGCCTCGTAGGTGTCCTTGATCGGTTCAGCTGTCGTCTCCGGCGCGTAGCTGACAAGCTCGTCGAGACTGGCGTCGAGCTCGACGCCAAGCGCCGCCGCCGCGATCGGATCGCCGTTTTCGAGAGCCGGTCCGAGCGCCGCCGGCACCAGGCTCGGCTCCTCCGTCCAGAAGACGGCTGTGGTGTCTGCCGACAGCTTTACCTGCTGTCGTGGCAACGACGAGCTGGGCCGCTTGGGATCGGGCCAGCTCGACGCTAGCAGCCGGTTGAGCGCCGTGGTGTAGGCCTCCGCCGCCTCGCGTGACACCGGCGCGTTGTCGTTGCCCTCGAGTCCGAACGACTCGAACGCCGAGCTGTTGAAGCTGACGACCGCCACGCCGGAGGGCGTCCCGCCCGGGACGCTCTTGACGAGCGGGTGCTTGTCGGCGACCACCGCGTGCCTACCCGTGATCAGGCACTGGCGGACGCCCTCGGTACTGCCTGCCTGCTCGCGCCGGGCCGCCCAATGCGCCACGACGGACGGCAGCAGATGCACCCAATCCTCGGTTGCGCCGGACGCGGCGACGACTTGCGGCGCGATCAAGTGGTTGGCGAGGAGCTCCTGCTTCGCGTGGAGCGCCTCGGCTGCTGCCGCCGCGCGCGCGAGCTCCCCTTCGTCGCCGACGAAGCGCGCTACGGCTTCGACGTCGCCGGCGGGGATCGCCCGCGCCGCATCGCCCACCAGCTCTCGGTACTGCCCGCGCCGGCGCTCGAGCTCGCCTTCTCGAGCAACGAGCTTCTGCTCGGCGGTGAGGTCGATGCCGAGCAAGAAGGACGGGTTTTCGACGAGCAATCCGGCATCGGGAGCAATCCCCTGCCGAGCCGCCCCTGGCAACGGGCGAGGCACCAGCATGCGAACGCCGGGCGGCCCCTTGGTGCGCCGCTTCGCGGCTTCCGGGTTGCCGAGCGGCTCGAAGCCGAGGAAGCTGCCGTCCTGGGCGAGCGACAGCGTCCAGTGCACCACCTGCGGAACGTAGTCCGGGCTCTCGAGAAGCCCTTCGCGCTCCGCCAGACGCTTGAGCGACTGCAGGATCATGCCGCCACCTCGCCTTCCCACGGCGGCACTTCGATCACGCCGTCCTTCAAGACGGCGTGGAAGAAGCGCGGCCGATGCGGCGTGACCTCGTAGTCGACATCGTGGAGCATCCAGCCGAGGTCGATGGTGCGCCCGCGGAGCTCCTCCGCCGACTGCTCGCTGCCGTCGGCGAGACCAACGGTTGCTGCGAGCTCCCGGCAGCCGAGGTAAGGCTGCTGGAAGCATTGGCCGCGGATCAGCCGGCGCGCGAAGATGTCCACGTACTTCTGCAACGGATCCTGCGGCCCGGCGCGCGCGGTGGAGCTCGATCGACGCGTCGACGACGTAGTCCACGTCGCGCAGGAGCACGGAGTTGCGCTGCTGCCGGTCGTCGTCGGCGAAGAAGTCGCGCTCGGCGACGTTGGCGGCTGCCCAGCGGACGATCGTCGAGGGCACCTTGCTCGCCACCTCGTTGCGCTTGAAGTTGAGAAAGCGGATCGGTTTCAGCACCTTGATCCGCCGCACCACCCAACGCATCTCCGGCTTCCAGAGCACGGCGCTGAGGACGCCGCGTGCCGCCGAGGGCGTGATCACCTCATAGCTGACGCGCTCGACCTTGAGCTCGGGCCGCGTGAACAGTGCGAGCTCGCCTGCGACCCTGACACTGACAGGGTGACTTCGAACGCTCACTCCTCCTCCTTTCGTGAGTCAGTACATCAGCAGTGGTAGGTCGGAAAGGCCGACCTGGCTCAGGTCGAGACCGAAGCGGCGGAAGTCGTAGGCGTTGCTGTCGGCGCGAAGGCAGTAGAGATGGGCGTCGTCGCCGGCGTCGAGAGGCTCGAGATGGCCGCCGCGCAAGAGAGCGTCGAGCTGCTGCGGCCAGACGGCGACTGTGTACCGCTGCAACGCGCGGAAGCGTTCGCGGCTGGGGCCGAGGCGACGAACCTCCTCGATGCGGTCTTCGGCGGTCGCATCGAAAGGAATCCAGATCGACACCGGCCCGCCCGGGATGAAGCGGTACTTCTCCGCCACTGAGCGATAGCGGAAGCTCCCGGCGAAGCGCGGCGATGCCGCTGTCCATGTCGCCGATTTGCTGGTAGTAGCGGCGGAAGAAGGCGCGCGCAACGTCGGGCGAGAAGAGATCGAGCGTCGCTCGCGACTGAGCGGCGGCGCGGAACATGACCTCCGCCGCGGCCGCAGCCGTGCGCGGGAGACCCTCCGGCGGGTCGGTCGGTGCGCGATAGACGACGAGCAGCCCGCCACCCTCGCCGAGCTTGCCTTCGCGGTTCGCCCGCCCGGCGGCCTGCACCAAGGAGTCGATGCCGGCGAGGGCGCGGAAGACCACGGGAAAGTCGAGGTCGACGCCCGCTTCGACGAGCTGAGTGGAGACGACGCGGCAGGTCCCGCCGCGGGCGATCGCCTCGCGGACGCGTGCGAGCTCGCGGCTGCGGTGCTGCGGGCACATCGTCGCCGAGAGGTGGACCGTGTCGACGTTGCCGACCACCGAATCGACGGCGCGCGCCAGGTCCTGCGCATCGGCGCGGCGGTGGGTGATGCAAAGCACTTGCGGGTAGGTCGCGAGTCGCGCTGCGAGGTCCGGCCACGCCACGGCTTCCTCGCCCGCGACCTCGACCCGCACGCGCGGCGGCGGCCGCTCGACGACCGCCGGAACGATCGGCCTGACGCTGCGCAGCTCGGGAAACGGCCTCTCGAGCGCGGGCTGGGTGGCCGTCGAGACGACGATCGTCGTGCCGTAGCGCTCCGCCAGCTCGTTGATGACCCAAACGGTCGGATCCAGCAGACCCGGCGGTAGCGTCTGGGCCTCGTCGAGAATCACCACGCTACGCGCGACGTTGTGCAGCTTGCGGCACCGCGACGGGCTCGCCGCGTAGAGGCTCTCGAAGAACTGCACGGCCGTGGTGACCACGACCGGTGCGTCCCAGTTCTCCATCGAGAGGCGGCGGCGGACGGCGAGCGGATCGGGCGAGCCTTCCGGGTCGACCGCGGCGTCTTCCTCCATCGCGCTGTGGTGCTCGAGCACGTTGTCGGCGAGGTCGCCGAGCGCCGAGCGGTACACGTCCGCAGTCTGTTCGACGATGCTGGTGAACGGAATGACGACGATGACGCGCCGCAGGCCGTGACGCTCGCCGTGACGGAGGGCGAAAGAGAGCGCGCTTAGGGTCTTGCCGCCGCCGGTATCGACCGCGAGTGAGAACAGCCCAGGCGCCTCCTCGGCGGCCGCTCGGCATGCGTCGAGTACCTGCTGACGGTAGTCGTGCAGCCGCCGGCCGGCGTGAGACATGGGTGCTTGCGACGCGGTGAGCGCTTTCTCGTCGATCGCAGCATCGATCCGTTGGCGCAGCTCCGGGATGACTGCGTAGGAGCTGCGAAGCCCGCTGCCGCGGAGCCCAGGCGTAACGAGGTTCTCGTCGAGGAAGCGCTGCGTGTCCAGCCGGTCGGCGTCGACCAGACAGGAGAACACCATTCGGACCAGAAACTCCAGCGCAAGCGCGCGGTCGGCGGGAAACTCGTTCCGACTCCGATGCAGCAGCGGCTCCGGTGCTGTCAGGCGGACCATGGGATCGAGCCACTCTGACGGCGCCTGCACTCTCGCCTTCTCCAGCAAGTGCGCGCGGGATTCGACGCGCTCGTCGAGCTCTCGTCGCCCATCGGCTAAACCGCTGTGGTGACCGGCGATCGCCAGCGCCACCAGTCTGGCGAGCTCGCGCGCGGCCGGCTTGAGCCGAGGCGCCAGGACCTTCGTCGCGTGAATGGCGCCGGCCGACGAATGGTCGACACGGCGTTTCTGGCGGCCGGCAGCCACCGCGTGGAGCATCTCCTGGAACTCGGACTGACACTTACCGAGGTCGTGCCACTGCCCGGCGAGTCGCGCCCACGGCCCCGCGCCGAAGGTCATTGCGAATGCTTCGGCCTGCTCGGCGACCGCGGTGAGGTGATGGGCAAGTGGCTGCCACCGGCCGGGGAGCAGATCCGGCAGCGTGTGCGCGTAAAGCGGCGGTTGAGCTACCGCTGCCATTCAGCTCTCGCGCGATTCGCAGTTACGATGAAGACCAGTGGGCAGGGGCAGATGTGGAGTCCACCCCCCGAGACACCTGACCACCACTCCACGCGGTTTGGCAACCGTGTCGAGACTCACAGGGTTAGGTGGAACTTCGGGCGCCTCAGAGTCGGCCGTTTGATCTAACGCGAGTCCTTTCCACAGCTCGGCGTTGCCTGGCGCCGAAACGTGAGCTCGCTCGAAGTCCGCTCGAGCTGGCGGTAGAGATCCTTCGTCGTGGGGTGCTCGTGCGGCGCCGCTTGAGGTTGCCAGAGCAGGACGTAGTCGACGCGGCCGCCTTGGCGTTCGTAGCGCGGGAGGTCGACGCGGGGCGGGACCTCTTCCATGCCGAGTAGGCCGATCGAGAGGTGGCGGTAGGGGTCGAGCTCGGGGCGGAAGCGGAGGGGGAAGTAGTCCTCACCTGCCTCGTAGAGGCCGAGGTCGACGATGGGGCGGCGGCCGGCGACGTAGCCGAGCGCGTGGACGAAGGGCCAGACGCGAAACGCGAGGTCTTGGCGTTGGCCGTCGCTCGCGATCTCCACGCCCTGCGGTGCGAAGGTGAGCGGCAGCACGGTGCGGCCGTCCTCGATCCGGTCGGCGGTGGCGACGTACTCGTCGAGGTCGACGTTGATCCGCGACCAGCGGGCCCACAGGGTCACGAGCATGCCGGTGGCGAGGAGGATGCCGGCGAGCTGCATGGTCCAGCGCGCGCGCGCTGTCCACCGGGCGCTCGCCAGCCAGAGAAGCAGCACGAGCGGCGGAAACAGTGCCAGGCGGTGGTTGAGGAAGCCACCGCCGGCCATGGTGCTCGGCGCCGCGAAGTAGACCACCGTGAAGAGCGCGGCGACCGCGAGCAACGCGTCTGCGGGCAACGGCTTCAACGATCCTTCGCGGCGGCGTTTCCACACCAAGAGCAGCACCAGCACGCCGAGCCAGCGTCGCCAAGCCGAGGCTGAAAACTAGCGTGCGGCGATCGAACGAGACCAACGAGTAGAGGCCGAGCAGGTGCTTGAGCTTGACGGTGAAGTCGAGCCGAGCGTGGGGACGATCGAGCCGCCGTCCGACGAAGGTCGCGAGCAGCAGCAGGACCGGTACGAATGACAGCAGCGGCAGCACCAGGCGCTCGCGCGCGGCGCGCCACCACTCCTTCGGCTTCGAGCTCGTTCGCCGCACCTGCAACCACACCTGCCAACAGCCGAAAGTGCCGACGGCGAGCAGCAGCATGACCAGCGTCACCGGATGGCAGAAGTACACCCAGGCGGCGAGCAGCGCCAGCCCGATCGTGTGCCTCCACGCGAAACGCTCCGCTCGGCGGACGTAGAAGCCAAAGGCGAAGAAGAACGCCGCCACACTGAAGCAGAAGTTGAGGAAGCCCATCCCGAAAAGAAAGTTGTAGGTGAACGGCAGACCGAGCGCGGCGAGGAAGCCGGCATTCGAGTCGATCGCCCGCAACGCGTAACGCAGCCCCAGCGGCAGCAACACGACGTACGCCGCGACGAGCACCTTCTCCGCCGCGTGCACCGACAGGATGGCGAGCACCTTCGCCTGCAGGAAGAACACAAACCAGTTGGGCAGCGCCTCGTCGTTGGCCATGAGGTACTCACGCAGCGGCGCGCCTTCCGGGCGATCGATCACGCGCATCGCGTACGCAAGCGCCTGGTGGCTCGGCCCGTCCTGCGTCGGCAAATAGCGCAGCAGCACGAGCGGCAGCAGCTGCGCCGCGATGACGGCGCCGAGCAACAGCAGCTCGAAACGAAGCGTGCGCGCGGCTCGGCGGCGGAGCCGGCGCCGGCGCAGCCGTCCCGGCCGTTGAAGAAGCGGCGCTGTCGGACACGATCTCGCGATGCTACCAACGCAACCGGAGCGAAAGAGCGCTGCGACCGAGCGCGAACGCTCCTTGGCTGTTGCAATGCTCACGGCTCGGTCGGCTTTGCGGAACGAAGCCCGCGGCCTCGCGATGACGGGGCCCCTCCGGCGCGACGAACGACAGTGATCTCGATCTCGGCTAGCCTTCCGCTTCACCGCGCCGTACCGAAGCCATGTCGCTCCCTTCGCTCAGCGTCGTCATCCCTTGCCTCGACGCCGCCGACACGCTGCCGGCGCAGCTCGCTGCGCTCGCAGCGCAGAGCTACGACGCCGATTGGGAAGTGATCGTCGCCGACAACGGCTCCACCGACGGCTCACGCGCGGTCGTCGAGTCGTTCCGCCCGCGATTCCAGCGCCTCACCCTCATCGACGCTTCCGACCGCCGCGGCCGTGCTCACGCGCGCAACCTCGGCGCCGCCGCCTCCGCCGCCGACGCGCTGCTCTTCGTCGACGCCGACGACGAGGTGGCGCCGGGCTGGCTCGCCGCGATGGGCGCCGCGCTCTCACCGCACGACTTCGTCGCCTGCCGCTACGACAGCGACACGTTGAACCCCGAGTGGGCCCGCGGCACACACGCCAACCCGCAGCGCGACGGCATCTCGCGCTACGACTACCCCGATTACCTGCCGCACGCCGGCGGCGGCGGGCTCGGCGTGCGGCGAGCGGTGCACGTCGCGGTCGGCGGCTTCGACGAGACGATGCCGGCGCTCGAGGACACCGATTACTGCTGGCGCATCCAGCGTGCCGGCCATCCGCTCGTCTTCGTGCCCGACGCGGTGGTGCGCATCCGCCACCGCCACGACCACGGCGGCATGTTCCGCCAGGGGTGGCGCACCGGCCGCTACAACGTGCTCATCTACGCCAAGTACCGGCCGCTGGGGATGCCGCGGCTCGGCGTGCTGCCGGGCCTGTTGAAGTGGGCCGCGCTCGCCGCGCGCACGCCGCTGATGTTGCTCTCGCGCGCCGGCCGCGCGCGTTGGACCTGGCAGCTCGGCTGGCGGCTCGGCCGCCTCCACGGCTGCCTGCTCTACCGCGTCGCCGCGCCTTGACCGGCGCGTCCCAGCATCGCGCTTCGCGCGTGCTACCCTGTCCGACTACCAATGCGGGTCTTGGTGACTGGGCACCACGGGTACGTGGGGAGTGTGCTCGTGCCCCTGCTACTCGAAGCGGGGCACGAGGTCGTCGGCCTCGATGCCGACTTCTTCGCTCCTTGCACGCTTCCCGAGCAAGCCACCGTCGAGGTGTCGTCGCTGCGTCGCGACCTGCGCGACGTGGAGGTCCGTGACCTCGCCGGCTTCGACGCCGTGCTCCACCTCGGCGGGCTCTCCAACGACCCGCTGGGCGACCTCGACTCGAGCCTCACCTACGAGATCAACGACGCCGCCTCGGTGCGGCTGGCGGAGCTCGCCCGCGAGGCCGGCGTCGAGCGCTTCGTCTTCTCTTCCTCCTGCAGCACCTACGGCGCCGCCGGCGACGACTTCCTCGACGAGACGGCGCCGTTCAACCCGGTGACGCCCTACGGCGTCTCGAAGGTCCGCGTCGAGCAGCAGCTCGCCGCGCTCGCCGCGCCCGGCTTCTCGCCCACCTACCTGCGCAACGCCACCGCCTACGGCGTGTCGCCGCGGCTGCGCGTCGACCTGGTGCTCAACAACCTCGTCGGCTGGGCGGTGACGGCGGGCCGCATCCACCTGATGAGCGACGGCACGCCCTGGCGGCCGCTGGTGCACGTCGAGGACATCGCCCGCGCCTTCCTCGCCGTGCTGGCGGCGCCGCGCGAGGTGGTGCACGACCACGCGTTCAACGTCGGGCAGACGGCTGCCAACTACCGCATCCGCGAGCTCGCCGACATCGTGGCGGAAACCGTTCCGGGCTGCCGCGTCACCTACCAGGACGGTGCCGGACCCGACAAGCGTTGCTATCGCGTCGACTGCGGCAAGATCGCGCGGCTGCTGCCCGAGTGGCGTCCGCGCTGGGACGCCCGCAGCGGCGCGGCGCAGCTCGCCGCCGCCTACCGCGCCGCCGGGCTCACCGAAGAGGAGTTTCGCGGCGCCCGCTACGTGCGGCTGTCGCGCATTCGCGAGCTGCAGTCAGCCGGCAACCTGGGCGCCGACCTGCGCTGGACCGTAGAACCGGCGGCAGCGGCTCGCTCAGCCGCTGACCGCGCCGGTCTGATTACGAGACTTCAAACGTGACGCTGTGAACCAGAACGCTTGCATCTATGGCATTTACCCATTAACATCTAACGTACTGGTTTGAAGTTCTATTTCCCGTCGCTTCGATCCGTTGGCTTGGCAACCACTGACGGCGCCGTCGTTGGCCGCCGTGTGACGAGAGAGCGGTAACGCACAGCAAGGAGGTTCACGAAGATGCGACGGACGATCCTTTACGCAGCTCTCCTCACCCTCGCGGGGAGCCTGCCCGCCACGGCGGAGAGGCTGTTCGTGCCGATGATCGGCGCGCCGGACGCGGAGGGACGCACTCTCAACACCGAGATCTGGGTAGCCAACGGAGCGCAGGCGAAGAGCGTCGTCAACGCCGGCTTCGTGCGCGGCGGTGCCGTGACGGCGAAGGCGCGGGCGTTCGACGTCGAGCCGGGCGGCCGGCTGCTCGACCGCCTCGCCGGCGCCGGCGAGATCGGCCTCGTCGCCATCGACGGCGACGAGATGGCGGTCTCGGCCTGGATGCCGAGCGGCGACGGCTCCTCGGTCGCCGAGGTGCCGGTGATCGGGCCGCGCGACGAGTACCACGCCGGCGCCGAGCCCGGCCTCGACGTCGCCCGCGACTACGACCGCTTCTTCGTCGGCGCCGCCAACACCAGCAACCAGGCGGCCTCCTGCCACGCCATCCTCTTCGACGAGAGCGACGTCGAGATCGCCCGCATCCCGTTCGAGGTGCCGGCGATGTCGCTGGCGCGCCACGACGCCGCCGGCTGGCTCGGCACGCAGAAGGCGGCCTACGCGCAGGTCGGCTGCAACCGCAGCTTCTACCCCATCGGCGTCACCACCAGCGCCGGGCCGGACGGCGGCACCAGCGCCATCGTCGCCAAGGGCGTCGGCCCCAACGGCCAGTGCCAGAAGTTCGTGACGCTCGTCCAGCTGCCGGGCGGCATCCTCGGCGCCGATGTGCCGAACAACTTCCACCAGGCGACCAACGCCAACCCCAAGGGCATCGTCTGCATCAAGACCCCGATCGAGCTGAAGATCGGGAAGGCCATCTTCGAGTGGGACGTGACGCTCGGCCCGTGGAGCCCGAAGAAGCCGTCGGGCGTGCACAACGCCGCCTACTTCTTCCTCGAGCGCTACCGCAGCGGCGTGGTGGGTAACATCAACCTCGTCGGTCCCAACAAGAACATCGCCAAGTGGATGCAGAACGTCGGCATGCCAAAGGGCTACAACACCAGCGCCAAGACCGCCTTCATTGCCGAGCGCGCCGTCTACCACATGACCTACACCTTCGACGCCCACAACAAGACGGCCACGTGGCTGATCCAGAACAGCGCGCGACAGACGTTGAAGACGGTCACCAACCGCGTCGCGCCGGGCAACAACCAGACCCTGGTCATCAAGCCGTACGGCAGCGGCGGCCTGGCGCAGCTGGCGATGGTGGCCGAGTTCGGCAACTACCTCGGGCAGCACGACCCCGAGATGGCGAGCATCGGCTGGACGTACGCCAACTTCACGATGGCGTTCACGCCGAAGCAGTGACGATTTCCGGCTGACCGCGCGCCACGGCGCGCGGTCGGCTGCATCGGCGCGATCGAGTGCGCCGAACGAGGGCCGCGGCAGGTGCCGCGGCCTTTCGTTTCTCTCCATTGCGCTAGCCCGCCGTGCTGCGTTACCATAGAGGCGAGCTAACTCACGGAAAACACGGCCCCTGCGCTCCATTTCACAGGCAGAGGTCCGACGGCGGAGGTCACCCCCACGATGCCGCGACCGCACGCTGGCCGCCTCGCGCTCCTCGCCGCCCTCGCCGTCGCCGCCACCGTGCCCGTCCCGCTCGCCGCGGCCGAGGTCTACGTGCCGGCGCTCAACCCGGTGGCCAACGACGGCAGCCGCAGCGACACCGAGCTGTGGATCGCCAACCCCGGCGCCGCCGCCGTCAACGCCACCACCTACTACCTCCCCGCCGAGACCGACGGCACGCAGCGCACCGGCATCGTCGGCACCACCGTCACGGTAGGCGCGACGCGCAGCGCCAAGGTCACCGGGCTGGGACAGAACGGCAAGAGCGGGCTCGTCGCCGTCGAGGTGGGCAGCTCGCTGCTCGTCGAAGGACGCATGATCACGACGTCGCCCAGCGGCGGCGTCGTCATCTCCCGCGTACCGGTCGTCTCCGACGCGACGAAGATCGCCGCCGGCAGCAAGGCGCTGCTGCTCGGCCTCGAGCGCGACCCCGAGCGCGGCCGGCTGCTCCACTTCGGCATCGTCAACGCCGGCACCCAGACGGCGCAGTGCACGCTCGCCTTCTTGCGCGCCGACGGCGCACAGCTCGGCACCAACGTCATCGTCGAGGTCAAGCCGATCTCGCTGCGCCATTTCGCCGACGCGCTCGGCATGCTCGGCGCCGGCCGCGTCGAAGGCGCGCGGGCGGAGGTGAGCTGCAACCAGCCGTTCTACGCCTTCGGCGCCTCCTTCCACTGGCCCAGCTCGCATTACATGTTCGTGACGCCGTCGAATGCCGCGCCGGCGAGCGGCGGCGGCCCGTCGAACCCGCCGCCCAGCGGCAACAGCGTAGTCTTCGAGCGCCTCGGGCTCATCCACGACGCCACGGTGAGCAACCCGAAGGGCATCGTGGGGGTGACGGTGCCAAGCGCGCTGTCGCTCAAGCGGCTGGTGCTCACCATGGAGTTCGTGCCGGGGCCGTGGAACCGCGAGAAGATCCCCGGCAACCACGCCATCGTCTGGCTCCACCGCGGCAAGTTCCGGAGCAACACGGTGGCCAACGTCAACGCCTTCGGCCCCAGCAAGTACACCGTCAAAGCGAACCAGAACGTCGACCTCCCCGCCGGCAGCAACACCGTGGCCGAGGGCAGCCTCACCTTCGTTGAGGGGCAGCGCTACCACCTTCGCTACGTCTACGACGCCGAGAACCAGCGGATCACCGCGACCGTGAGCTCGGGCGGGCAGGTGCTGAAGACGATCGGCATGGCGGCCACGGCGATCGGCGGCCGCCTTACCGTGCCCAGCACCGGCATGGTCGCCGAGTTCGGGCACTACTTCGGGCAGGACCCGGAGAGCCCCGAAGTGGCAAGCCCGCGGTGGAAGTACTACGACCTGCGGATCGAGATGGTCCCGTATTGAGATGACGGATCCTCGCTGAGCGGCGAGCGCTTGCGCCCGCTCTGATACCTTGCGCGCCGTGCTGCGGCGCGCCCTCAAGCTGACGCTGCTCTCGCTGGCGAGCCTCGTCGCCGCGCTCGGCGCGGCGGAGCTCGGGCTGCGTGCCGCCGGCTTCTCCTGGCACCTGCAGCCGGAGCGCGTCCAGTTCGGCTGGCCGCGCAGCCTGGCGGCGATGGAGGACCGCTACCGTCCCGACCCGGCGCTGATCTGGACGCGGCGCGATCACGCGCAGCTGCTCGCGCAGGCGCGACGCGAGGGGGCCCCCCGCCCCGACGTCGTCTTCCTCGGCGACTCCTGCGTCGAGCTGAGCGACTGGCCGGCGCGGCTCCTGCGTCTGATGGAGGAGCGCCGTCCCGACGCGGCGCCTTGGCACGGTCTCGCCATCGGCACCGCGGGGTGGACGACCTACCAGGGCCGCGTGCAGCTCGAGCGCGACGTGCTGCCGGCGCGGCCGCGCGCCGTCACCATCGGCTTCGGCTGGAACGACCACTGGCTCGCCTTCGGCCGCCCCGACGCCGAGCTGGCGCGTCTGCTCGCGCTCGGCGGCTCACGCTGGGGCAGTCTGCGGCTGGTGCAGCTCGCCGAGAAGGCGGCGCTCGGCGGCGGCAGCGAGCCGACCGCCGGCCCACGCGTGCCGCTCCCCGATTTCCGCGACAATCTCACCACGATGGTGCGCGCCGCCCGCGACGCCGGCGCCCTACCGATGCTACTCACCGCGCCGTCCTCGCACGAGCGCGGCGCCGAGCCGGAGTACCTCCGCGGCCGCTTCGTCGGCAGCCTCGAGGATCTGGTGCCCTTGCACGCGTCGTACGTCGCCGCGGTGCGCGAGGTCGCTGCCGCCGAGCGCGCGCCGCTGTGCGACCTGGCGGCGAGCTTCGCCGCCATGCCGGCGGCGCGCCGGCGCGCCAACTTCCTGCGCGACGGCATCCACCCCAACGAGCGCGGCGCCGCCCGTTTCGCCCAGCTCGTTTACGCTTGTTTCGAGCGCGACGGCGTCCTCGCTCTGCGATCGACCGGGAAAAACGGCTGACGCGTCCGTCTATTTGAACAGGGAAAGGAGCCCACATGCCCGCTCGCACTTCGCAAGAAGAGCTCTGGCGGCAGGCGCCGTTCGTCTTCGTCGCCACGGTGCAGAAGCTCCGCGCCTCGAACGTCGCCGAGGTCGAGGACACGCGGCGCACGGTGGTGGCGCACGTCGACCGCGTCGAGAAGGGGCCGCAGAACATGGCCCGCTTCGTCGGCCGCGACGTCACCATCAAGCTCGCGACGGGCGAGACCGTGCGCGAGCAGGAGCAGGCGCGTTTCTTCACCAACGGCTGGCTCTTTGCCGAGACGCTGGCGGTGGAGTCGCTCGGCCACGAGCCGGTCGAGCCGCCGGCAACGGCCCCCCGCCGCCGTGGCATCGCGCGCGCGGCAGCCGCCGAAGCGGGCCGCGCCGCGCTGGCGGCCGCCGCCGCGGCAGGCGAGGAGATGGCCGAGCCCGCGGCGCGCCTCAAGGCGTCGGCGATCGCCGAGCGGCTGGCCGGCGCCGACGTGGTGGTGCGCGGCCGCGTCACCGCCGTCCGCGTGGCGCAGACGGAAGCGCCGCCTCGCCGCACCGGCGCGCGCGGCGTCGCCGCCGCCGCTGCCGCCGCGCCCGTGCGCCGGCGGATCAGCGAGCACGACCCCGAGTGGCGCGAGGCCGAGATCGAGGTCGACGAGGTGGTCAAGGGCGGGCTGCAGACGAACCGCGTCGTCGTCCGCTTCCCGGGCAGCAACGACGTGCGCTGGTACAAGGCGCCGAAGTTCGAGCCCGGGCAGGAGGGATCCTTCATCCTGCAGAAGTCGGCCGCTCCTGCGACAGCCGCCGCACGGCGCACGCGCGCGGGCGCTCGCTCGCTCGCGGCCGCCGCCGGAGCGGCCGGCGCCGAGACGTTCACCGCCCTCGATCCGGACGACTTCCAGCCTGCCGAGCGCGGCAGCGAGGTCCGCGCGCTCGCCGGCGTCGACCGACCTGACGAGTAGGGGACGCACGATGGCTCGCAGAACGGCGAAGAAAGCCTCCCCCGCTCGCCGGCGCCCCGGCAAGGCAGTTAAGGCACGCCAGGCCAAGGCGCGCGGCACCCGTAAGACCAGCGCGCGCCGTACCCGCACCGCCGCCGGTGCGACGGCCGCCGCGACGAACGTCCTCCTCGTCAACATGATCCCGCGCTCGCTGAGCGGCGAGGCGGAGCAGGACAGCGAGTGCAGCCTCGCCGTCGATCCCGGCAACCCCAACGTCATCGTCGGCTCGGCGTTCACCCCCGACCCGATGGGCAGTCTGAGCGCGCCGATCTTCGTCTCCACCGACGGCGGCAAGACCTGGCTTCTGCGCTCGACGGTACCGAGCCAGACACAGACCGGCGACATCAGCCCGCGCTTCGGCGGCGGCGGCCGCCTCTACACCGGCATCCTCAAGCGGCCCGGCAACCTGCTGCTCGCCATCCTGCGCACCGCCTCGGCGAGCGGCACGACGCCGATGAGCGTGCTGTCGAGCCGCGAGGACTTCGACCAGCCGTTCCTCGCCGTCGTCGTGCGCGGCGGACGCGACCGCGTCTACGTCGGCGGCAACGACTTCGCGCCCACCAACGGCCGCACGGCGACGATCGACCAGAGCCAGAGCGGCGGCGCCACCACGCCGACCTTCGCCTCGGTGCGCATCGAGCGGCGCAGCACCGGCAGCGCCGGCCAGGATGGCCCGCAGGTGCGTCCCATCTGCCACGCCGACGGCACGGTGTACGCCGGCTTCTACGGCTGGCGGGCCTTCGACGACGCGACGAAGGAGGTGACGACCGACATCGTGCTCGTGCGCGACGACCGCGGCGGGCTGGGGACCGATCCCTTCAGCGTCCTCGTCGACCCCAGCGACGGCCTCGCCGGCCGCATCGTCGCCGGCGGCCGCCGCTTCGTGTGGAACGCCAGCCTCGGCAACCAGCGCCTCGGCGGCGACGTCGCGCTCGCCGTCGACCCGCGCAACAGCAGCGTCATCTACCTCGCCTGGGCCGACGTGCAGCCGACGACCGGTTACACGCTGCACCTGCGCCGCTCGCTCGACCGCGGCGTCACCTGGTCGCCCAACGACCTGCGCACCGTCGGCTTCGCCACCAACCCTGCCCTGGCGATCAACGACCGCGGGCGCGTCGCCTTCCTCTTCCAGCGCGTCACCGGCGCCGACGCCAGCCGCCGCTGGGTGACGACCGTCGAGCGCTCCGACGACGGCATCAACTGGAGCTCGCTCATCCTCGCCAACACGCCGGCGACTTCCCCGACGCCGCAGTTCCAGCCCTATATCGGCGACTACGTCGGACTGGCTTCCGTGGGCAAGGACTTCATGGGCATCTTCTCGGCCAACAACAGCCCCGACCTGTCGCGCTTCCCCAACGGCGTCACCTACCAGCGCAACGCCGACTTCGCGACGCGGCGCCTCTTCGACACCGACGGCACCACGCAGGTGGCGGTGTCGATCGACCCGTTCTTCTTCAAGATCACGGAGTAGGCGCCGGCGTCGCTGTCGCTCGTGCGCGGGCGCGCTCGGCCCTGCGGCGCAGGCGGTCGCGGCGCTCGCGCGGCTCGCTCTCCACCCACGGCGAGTCAGCGCGTACCCAGAAGCGGCGGTAACGGTGGTAGCCGTGCTGCTTCATCAGGCTCTCCACCGGGCCCAGCTGTCGCACACCCCAGATCTGGAAGAAGGCGTCGGGACGCACCTGCTCGAGCTCGTAGCGGACGTCCCACTTGGTGTGGCCCGGCACCAGCTCCCAGTAGCGCTCCGGCACCAGCGGCCGCGGGCTGGGCCGGTGCGCCAGGTAGCGGTCGTTGTAGCCGAGCAGGTCGACCATCCGGTAGTCGGAGAAGAAGGCGGGGATGCCGGCCCACGCGGTCGCCACTGTCGCCCGCGGCGACACGAATTGCTGGAAGCGCACGAGGTCTCTGAGCACCTCCTCGTGCCGGCTGGTCAGCGGGGGGCGCTCGCGGCCGCTGATCAGCGTCCAGTTCCAGCGCGCCGAGGCGGGCGAGGCGAGGCCGTTCGCGGCTGACCAGATCGCGAGCGTGGCGAGAGCGGCGGCGATGCGCGTCGCGATCGTGGGGTTCGCGGCGCTCGTGGTGGTGTCGGCACCGCGACGCCGCCGCGCCCACGCGGCGAGCGCCGCGTCGAGACCGGCGTTGAGGACGACGAAGAGCAGCGGCACGACGAAGGCGACGAAGCGGTCGGCGCGCAGGCCGATGTCTTCCCACGCGTCCCCGCCCACCCACACCTCGTAGGCGGCGAAAGTGGCGAAGAGAGCGAGCGGCAACCAGAGCTTGCGGTCACGCCGCCGCACGACGGCGACGAGCACGACGAGGGCGAGCAGCAGCGCGTGGCGCGCCGCGAAGTTGCCGAAGGAGTCGAGGCCGCGCCGCAACCGCACCAGCAACGGGATGCCGGTGAGCTTCAGGTAGTAGGTGTTGGGCAGCAGGTCGTCGAAGTAGACCCAGCGGAAGAGCTCGTAGCCGAGCGCAGCGGCGAGGAAGCACGCGAGACCGATCCACCAACTGCGCCGCCCGGCCGGCCGCAGCCCGCCCATCGCCACGAGATAGGCCTGGACGACGACGACGAGCAGCATCATGTCCATGCGCAGCAAGTAGGCGGCGGCGCAGGCGAGCCAGAGCGGCAGGTGATCGTCGCGGCCGGCGAATGTCGCGTCGAGCGCCAGCTGCACACAGACGAGCACGAGCAGCGCCTGGAGCGCGGTCTCCATCCCCATCACCGACCAGTACGCGAGCGGGTAGTAGAAGGCGGTGAGCACCGCCGCGGGCAGCGCGAAGGGCGCCTCCGGCAGCGCGAAGTGCGTGCGCACGAGCCGCCACGCCGCCGCAGCGGCGAGCGCGAGGAGGGCGAGCGAGAGCACTTGCACGACCAAGCTGCGCAGCGCCAGGTCGATCCCGGGCAGGTTCGCCGGCAGCATGAGGAGCAGCCAGAGCGGGTGCGTGAACCCTTCCACCGGCGCACCCTGCCGCGCCCAGTTGAGCCCGTGCCCGTCCAGCAGGTTGCGCGCGTAGGTCATGCTGATCATCGCGTCGTCGAAGAGGCAGAAGACGCGGCGCCCGTCGACGAGCAGCGAGCTGCGGGCGATCAGCCAGCCGCCCCAAGCGGCGAGCGCGGCGAGGACGGCGGCGAGGCCGAGGCGTGCCTGGACGCCGCGCCCGTTCACGAACCCGGCTCGACCGGCGGTTGCAGCAGGTTGGCCCAGCGCGCCCACGCCCGGGTGAGCTCCATGCCGCGCTCGAGCGAGAACGCCGGCTCGTAGCCGAGCAGCCGCCGCGCCTTGTCGATGCGCACGCTGGTGCGCGCGGCGAAGAAATCGATCATCTCGGGGCGCAGGGGATGGATCGGTTTCCCATCGTCGCCGGGAAGCGACGACGGCGCGGCGGCGCTCATCTTGCCCTTGATGCGCTGCTGCACGCGCTCCGGCAGCACCGCGCTCGCCAGCTCGCGCAGCGCGTAGAGCTCGCGCGTGCTCATCAGGCGATCGCGCAGGCCGCGATCGCCGCGGAAGGCGGCGAGCAGCTCGCGGTGCAGGCGCGGCACGCCGCGCTGGTGTTGCTTCCAGAACGCGCGCGCCTCGGCCTCGCTCATCGATACCAGCCGCGTGCTGCGCTCGTCGCGTCCGCCGGCACCGTCGAGCATGGCGGCGAAGTGACCGTACAGCTCGCTCCACGGCACCGGTTTGGGGCCGGAGACGAGGAACGCCTCCCCCACCACGCCGTCGCGCACGGCGGCGAGCAGCATCGCGCTCACCAGGTCGTCGACGTAGATCGCGTTGGCGGTGCCGCGGCCGCCGTCGACGAGGATCCAGCGTCCGCTGGCGAGCGCGAGCAGCGGCTGCGCCGTCCACACTCCCCCCCACGGCCCGTAGACGGCGGTCGGCTGCAGCACCACGACCGGTGCGCGGCCGGCGCGCGCCCACTGCATCGCCTCGCGCTCGGCGTCGAGCTTGCTGTCGGAGTAGGCGTTGCCGAAGCGGCGGCGTGGCGCCGTCTCGTCGAGGTCGCCGTCCGCTGTACGGCCGTACACCATCAGCGTCGACAGGTAGACGACGCGCCACACGCCGGCGGTGGCCGCCGCTTCCAGCACGCGGCGCGTGCCGCGGCGGTTGACGAAGGCGCGGTGCTTCTGGCTGCCGCTCGTGCCGTAGGCGCAGTGGAAGATCGTGTCGCAGCCGGTGGCCGCGGCGGCGGTGGCGTCGCGATCCGTGACGTCGCCGCGCACGATCTCGACCGGTAGCCGCGCCAGCCGCGCCGCCCCGGCGACGCCGCGTACGAGCACGCGGACGCGAGCATGATGGTGCAGCGCCAGCCGCTCGGCGAGCCGGCCGCCGATGAAGCCGGAGGCGCCGGTCACGAGGACCGTGCGGCCGGCGAGCGCGCCGGCGATCGGGCTCGCGGCGTCGAAGCTTCCGGCGTGGGCGAATGAGCCCGAATCAGCGGTTGAGCTGACAGTGCCCGCGGTCTCGCGCGGCGGGACTTCGCCTCCCGCGCGCGACGGCTCGACTCGCCGCACAGGATCGCTCACGGCGCCGCCCCTGACACCGGCGCCGGCTCGACCCACGCCGCGAGCTCGGGCGGCGCGTCCCACGGCAGCACGAGCGATCGCCGGCCTGCGTAGCACGCTTCGACGAGGGCGATCGAGCGCCGCCCCTCGCTGCCGGGCACGCGCGGCTGCCGGCCCTCGCGAACCGCCGCCGCGAAGTCGTCGAGCTGGCGGCGGAACGCGTCGTGAAAGGTGAGCGCCTGGCCGCCCGTGCGCGCGCGGCCGGCGAGCCGTACGTCGCGCTCCGGCTCGCCGGCGAGCCGCAACACGATCTCGGGGTCGGGGTCCCAAATCCCCACCTCGAGCACGCCGCGCGCGCCGGTGAAGCGGCAGCTGTTGCGCAGGTTGCGCGTGCGGCTCACCTCCACCGTGCCGGCGAGACCCGAGGCGAAGGTGAGCGTCATCTCGGCGTCCGACTCGAGTCCGCCCAGCGCGTCGTCGGCGCACTCGACCTCGCGCCACTCGCCGAGCCAGCAGAGCAGCAGGTCGAGGACGTGGACGCCGAAGTCGGCGAGCACGCCGCCGCCGGCGCTCTCCTTGCGCAGCACGAAGTCGCTGGCGAACGGCCAGCGGGGGATCACCCCCTGCCGCAGCTCGAAGCCGGAGAACGGCCCGACGAGCTCGGCCGCGAGCAACTCGCGCACGGTGTCGGTCGAGTCGAAGAAGCGGAACTCGAGCCCGACGGCGAGCGCGACGCCGGCATCCTCGGCGGCGGCGATCATCGCGTCGCACTCCGCAACGGTGGGCGCCATCGGCTTCTCCACCAGCACGGAGATGCGCCGGCGCAGCAGCTCGATCGTGACCGGCGCGTGCAGGTGGTTGGGCAGCGCGACGATGGCGGCGTCGATCTCACCGACCACGTCGCCGACGTCGGCGACGACGCGCGGCACATCCCAGCGGCGCGCCAGCGCGCGCGCCCGCTCGAGGTCGCGGTCGACGAGCGCCACCGCCTTCGCCGCCCGCGACGCGGCGAGCGCCGGCAGGTGATGCAGCTGGGCGACGGCGCCGCAGCCGACGACGGCGAGGCGAAGTGGATCCATGGGGCGATCGGCGCCGGGAGGGCAGCTGGAAGCCGGCAGCGGGCGGCGATGTTACCCGACAGCGCGTGCAGGCGGCGGCATTCGCCGCGGACTACCTCACGGGCACGCGAAGGCCTGGGTGTCGAACGTAGGAGGGAACGGTCGTTCTCGCGGGTTTCGGTAACGGCGACTCCGGCCGGTCGAGGTGTCCTCGATGACGATGTCGACGCCGACATTGGTCAGTCCGGTCACGAAGAACCAGAAATGGCCCCCGAAGGAGCATCCATTCAGCACCTTGGCGATCACCTCGATGTTCGCGGGGTTGAAGAACGACAAGTAGCCACTGTCGTCGGTCAACCGTACGCCCGTGGCCACCCCGGCAGACTCGTCGGCGACGTCCCACGCCGCCGAGACGCGGAAGCGCGTTCCCTGCAGGCAGAGCACGCCCGCGATGGGTTGACAAGGCGCTGCGCCAGTCGCAGATGCGGCGTAGAACGGATTGAATCCGAGCTGCGCGAACACGTTCCACGCCGTGGCGCCCGAGTGCAGGCGGCGATGGAAGAGGAAACCGAAACCGGTGGTGAGGCCGTCGCGGCTCGCCGACGGAACGCCTTGGCCGTTGGCGGGATCGGCCGCCTGCGCGGCCGATAACGTCCGCCGCAACTGCTCGGCGGCGGCGGTGTGGTTCGCCAGCCGGTACGCCACCGCCATGTGAGCGGAGCCCTCGAACCAGACGCCGTCACGGTCCTCGTTGAAGTCGTAGCCCGCAAAACCGGCGTCACCCACGCGGTGGTTGGTTTCGGCGCACCTCAGCAACGAAGGATGCTCGCCCAGAATCCCCGGCACCGCGAGCACGGCCCAGGATTGCGCGTCAACCGGCAGCTGTCCGACGTTCTCGTTGCGATGCTCCGGATCGGTCGTGCCGGTGAGGTTGCAACCACGCGCCGGATCCCACATGGATTCGACGAACTGACGCGCATGCGCGGCTCCATCGGCCCAGTTCGCCTCGCCGGTGAGGGCCGCGAGGGTCGTGAAGGCCGCGACGATGTCGAGGTTGTGCTCGGTGCTAGCCCACGGACGCCGCTGCGGCGACGCGCTCTCGGGGAGATCCAGCCCGCCTTGAAAACCTCGATAAGTACCCACGTCGTTGCGGAAACCGGCAACAAACATCCCAAGGCGTTGCACCGCATCGAGATAGCGAGAATCGCCGGTGCGCGCGTACAAGCCCTCCAAGGCGAGCATCACCCACGCGTTGTTGCCGGTGCTGATCTGGCCCTGCTCGATCTCGACGAACTGCTGCGTCGCCTCGTCAAAGAACCCCGGCGTGGGCACCGTCCCGAGTCGGCCGTTGGCCTGCCAGCCGGGCGGCAACGCGAGGTCGCCCGCGGCGTAGGCATCGCGGACCCGATCGCCGTCATAGGTTCGATCGTGGTCGATCGCGTAGACGAAGGCGTCGCCGATCAGCCGCGCACGGCGCAGCCCGTCAGTGCCGCCGTCGGCGAGGAACGCGAGGAGCGTCAGCGCGTTGTCGTAGCTGTGCGCGACGTTCCGGTTGACAAAGTCGAAGTCACCGAGCGGCGGCGGCAGCTGCTGGTGAGGCCCCGTCGTGAAGCTACGGACGAATCGAGGCTGTTCGAGCCGCGCCGCCCGCGCCGCCGGGCTCAGCTCGTACTGCACGTCGTCGAGGTAGAACACGGCACCGCCGGGGTTGGCCTGATCGGAAGCCACCCACCCGAAGCCGCCCAGGACGTAGTGGAGATCCTTGCCGCCGAGATCGATGCGATGTTGCACCCACTCCGCCGTCAGCGTGCGGACCACCTTGACGACGGGAGTCGAATCCGGAAACGGGAACTCGGGCAGTCCGCTGTTCGGATTTCTACCCACGCCGCCCATGAAAAACTCGATCGTCTCACCGCCGCGCTCCCCTCGCGCCCAGAAAGTCAGAGCCGTAGCGCCCGTCAAGTCGATACCGGCATTCGGAACCGTGCCGAAGTTCGGTTGTGGCGACTGAGCGCCCTGAAGAAGCACGCCGTTGAGAAGATAGAAGCCGCCGAAGTTCGCGCCCGCCACGTTATCGAATTGCGCCCGAATCGCCGTGGCTCCCGAATGGGGATGGTCTGTCCACCCACCCTGCATGTTCACTGCCGCGGCTTGGTTCGGTATTCGCGCCCAAGCGTGGAAATGGTTGCCCGCCGAGCTGATGTCGTCGTAGACCGGAAAGCGGTCGTGAAACTGATCCATTGCGCGTCGGAGATACTCCAGACTCGCATCGGCCGCGGGCCTCCCGATCGGCAACGGGTCCGCCACTGCACGCGGGGAGACAAAGAGCGTCAGAGCAGCGAGCAGGCCAACCAGTCTCATGGCTCACCCCGTTCCGGCAACGGAACCCGGCTCGCTTCGTCGAGCTAGGCCTATGCCTGATTAGACGGACGCGCGGCTGCCGATTCGCCCCACCCGCGGTGAAGGCTTCTCATGGAGCGGCGCTAGATTGGTCGCCTTGCTGAGCCCAGCCCGCCGTATCCCGCCGTCAGCGCGGCTGCGCCATCACCGCAGCCAGTTCCTCGGGCGTGCCGATGTCGCGGTACCAGCCGTCGGGGATCTCGACCGCGCGCACGTTGAGCCCGGCCGCGAGCGCGCCGGCGACCACGGCGCCGATCTGTAGCTCGCCATTCGTGCCTTCGCGCGCCGCGGCGACGGCCTCGTGCAAGTGCTCGGTGAATCGCGGCCCCCACACCGCGAGCAGCCAGCAGGAGCGCAGGGTGGTGACGACGGGACGCACCTCGATCCGCACCACGCGGCCGGTAGCGTCGACTTCCACCATGTCGGTCGTCTCCGGCCGCCGCGCCGGGAACAGCCCGAGCGCGAGATCGGCGCCGGTCTCCGTCTGCAGCGCCGCGACGCGCGCCAGCGCATCGCTCGGCCCCATCAGAACGTCCGGGAAACCGAGTGCGACGCGGGAGTCGACGAGGAACGGCCGCGCGCGGTCGAGGCTCTCCGGCAGGCTCGCCGACTCGCGCAGGCAGACGTACGCGAGCGGCAAGCCGTGCGCGTCGCCCGGACCGAGGTAGCGCGCCACGTCCCACTTCTCGTCGCGGAGCACGACGAACGCGCGCGCGGCGCCGGCGACGCGCAGGCACTCGAACAGCCAGTCGCAGGCGACGCGTACTTCACGTCCACCCGGCGCGTCGCGCACTCCGATCGGCAGCACTTCCTTGCTGCACGGCAACGGACCCAGCCGGAGCGCGCGGCCGGCTGCCGGAACGAGGCCGACGAGCTCGCCGGGCGGCACGGCGGCGGATGGTAACACCGTCGCGCGAGCCACCCTGGTACCATCGCCGCCCGTTCCGAAAACAGCAGCGACGGCGGGCGCGAATCGCTGCCGCTTCGTTTGCCACGCCCTCACTCGCCACGCACGCCACTCGATGAGCTACGCGCCATCCGCCGCTCCGCTCGAATCGTTCGCCGGACGCACGCCTCAGCACGCTTCTCGATCGACAACGGCGATCGCGCCTTGACCGGCAAGCGCGCTCTCCAGGGTTTTCTCGGCGGCAGCGCGGTGCTGCTCGTCGCCGCCAACGTCGCCAACGTCGGGCAGTTCGCCTATCACGTGCTGATGGCGCGCCTGCTCGGCCCCGGCGGCTACGGCGCGCTGGCGGCGATGGTGGCGCTCGTCTCCGTCGGCTACGTGCTCACCGAGGCGGCGCAGACGGTGATGGCGCGGTACGCGGCGCTGGCGACGAGCCCGGGCGAGGTGCGCTCGCTGCTCGCGCACGGGCTGCGGCACGGCGGGCGCGCCGCCGCCGCGATCACCGTCGTCTACCTGCTGCTCGCTTTCGCCATCGCGCCGCTGCTCCACGTCTCCTACGCGATGATGGCGGTCTTCGCGCTCTCCTTCGCCAGCCTGCCGCTCATCCCGGTGTCGCGCGGCGCGCTGCTCGGCCTGCACCGCTTCGGCGGCTTCGGCGTCAGCATGCTCGCCGAGATGGCGGTCAAGCTCGGCCTCGGCGCGCTCGCCGTGTGGGTGGGCTGGCGCGAGCTCGGGGCTGGCGCCGCCGTTTCGCTATCGCTCGTCGCCGCTTTCGCCAGCGGTCTCGTGCCGCTGCGCGACCTGCGGCGCGTAGCGCCCGAGCCGGCGGCCGCGCACGGCGGCGCCTTCGCCTACGGCGTGCCGGTGCTCGCGGTGACCGCGACGGTGATCGCCTTCTACAGCATCGACCTGCTCTTGGCGCGCGCCCTCTTCGCGCCCGCCGCGGCGGGGCAGTACGCGGTGGCGTCGCTCCTCGGCAAGGGAATCCTGCTCGGCGTGCAGCCGATCACGCGCGTGATGTTCCCCTTCGCGACCGGCACGCCGCTGGGCAGCCCGACGCGGCGCCGCGTGCTCGCCGGCACGCTCGCGTTGCTCGCCGCTTGCATCGTACCCGCGCTCGTGCTCGTCGGCCTCTTCCCCGACGAGATCGTGCGCTTCGCCGGCGGCGCGGCCTACGGCGGCGCGGCGTCGATCGCGCTGCTCGTCACCTCGGCGATGGCGCTGATGGCGTTCAGCAACACGCTGCTGCTCTTCCGCTTCGCTGCCGGCGTGCCGCGCGGCTGGATGGTGGTGCCGGCGCTGCTCGTCCTCGAGGCGGCGCTGCTCGTGCTCGGCCGCGGCTCGCTCGAGGCCTACGCGCGGGCGGTGCTCTTCGCCAACGCCGCCTTCTTGCTCGTCGCCGTGGTCATTGCGGCGTTGAGGACGACGAGGGCGGAGACGGTGACGGCAGCGGAGGCGGCGGCTGCCGTCTCCCCACCCCATAGCCCAGCGCCTTCATCGCCGCCTCGTCCTCGGCCGTGAGCTGAGGCTGACCGTCGCGGCGCCCCGGCGGCGCCTCGGCGCCGTTGGCCGCGATCCACGCCGTCTTGAGCCGCCGCGCCATCGCGTCGGTGGTGGCGCGGTCGGCGAGCGGCAGCGCCATGCTCGTCATCGGCGGCGCGCCCGCCGGCGGCGGTGTCCAGCGCCAGAGCGACAGCTGCGGCGGCAGGTCGTCGCGGCCGGTGAGCGGCAGCGTGCGCCCGAAGGCCTCCTCGAAGTGAGTGTGGAGCACGACCGGCGAGATGCTCGGCGGCGTGCTCGGCCTGCCGTTCAGATCGAGGGTGTGGATGCGGTAGTAGTCGGGGTGCGGCGGCGCGAAGCTGCTCTCCCACACCAGCTGCCGGTCGCCTTCCACCCACGAGAAGCGGTTGACGCCGTTGCCGAGGTAGAGCTCGGAGAGCACGCCCTCCGGCGCGGCGTGGAAGAGGCTCGGTGCCGTGCCCTCCTCCGCCTCGCCGCCGGCGGCCTCGACGAGCGTGGCGCGGATGCGCACCGTGCCGGGGCGCTCGTTCGGCCGCAGCGCCAGCGCCGGGCCCTTCCAGTCCCTCGGCAGCTTGATAAGCAACGGCACCTCGACGAGCGGCCGGCAGAGGTTGCCGCCGTGCTCGATCTGGCCGCACTCCTTGAACTCCTCGCCGTGGTCGGCGGTGACGACGAGAAGCGTCTCGTCCCACCGGCCGCTCTTCTTCAACGCATCGAGGAGCCGGCCGAGGACTTGGTCCGCCCAGGCGACGTGGACTTGATAGGCAGCACGGAAGGTGCGCGCGCGCTCTTCGGGCAGCGGCACCGCGGGGTCGAACCAGGGCTCGAGGTCGAGCACCGTCACCCGCCGCGGCAGCTCCGGCGCCGGCGCCGGCAGGCGGTCGAGGAGCTGCTCGCGGCGCACGTACGGCGCGTGCGGCGGAAGGACGTGCGCCCAGACGAAGGGCGGCCGTGGCTTCTCTCCTGGCGCCGGCTTGCCGAGGCTTGCCAGCGTCGTCTCGGCGCGCCGGCCCTGGCCGAGGTAGCGGTACTCGTCGAAGCCGGCGCCGTAGCCGAAGGGCGGGCGCAACCAGACGTTGGTGTAAAAGCCGGCGGTCGAGAAGCCGAGCCCCTTGAGCGCTTCGGGAATCGTCACCAGCTCGGGGCGCAGCATCGCCGCCTCGCCGTGCCAGTTCTGGTTGCGCCACGGCTGCAGGCCGGTGAAGAGCGAGGCCATCGACGGTACCGTCCAGCTCGACGGCGACACGGCCGTGCCCGCCCAAGTGGCCTCGCGCGCCAGCGCGTCGATCGCCGGCGTCAGCCGCGGCGGACCGCCGAAGGCGCCGATGGCGTCGGCGCGCAGCGCGTCGAGCGTGATGAGCACGATCGGACCGCGGTGCGCGTGACGGTTGCCGGCGCCGTTGCAGCGCAGCAAGAAGAGGCCGCCTGCGAGCGCGGCAACGGCGAGGCAGGCAGCGACTACGGCGCGGCCGCCGCGGCGGCGAGGGTTAGCGGGGATCACGAAGGTGGTTGGTGAAGCTCGACGGGCGAGCCGCGGGCGCGGCGAGGATACTCCAAGGGTTGGACCTTAGGTTGGAGTACCATAGCCGCCCGATGCGGCGCAGCCTCTTCCTCTGCGGCGCGGCCCTGCTCCTGCTGGGCGGCGCGCATCCGGCCCTCGCCCAGGTGGGCTTCCTCGCCTTCGGCGACAGCATCACCGAGGGCCGCGGCGATGACCCGGCGCGCACGCAGAAGGGCTACCCGCCGCGGCTGCAGTCGCTGCTCGTCGCCGACGGCGTGCAGGCGACGGTGCAGAACGCCGGCCTCGGCGGCGAGGACACGTCGGGCGGGCTGACCCGCCTCGACACCGTGCTCGCCTCGGTCGGCAGCGCCACCGAGGTGATGTTGCTGATGGAGGGCACCAACGACATCTCGCGCGGCATCAGCTTCGAGACGACGATGGCCAACCTGCGCGAGATGGCGCTCAAGGCCGAGCGAAGGGGGTTGTCGGTCGTTCACGCCACGCTCATCCCGCGGCTGCCGATCGCGTTGGCCGACGACCGCAACGTCGTCAACCTGCGGCTGGCGGAGAACATCCGCGACCTCGCCGGCCAGCGCAACCGCGACCTCGCCGACCCCTACGAGGTGTTCTCGGGCCTCAGCGGCCTCTTCGGCACCTACTACGTGGCGGTGACGCCGGACCAGCCCGATCCGGTCGGCCATCCCAACGCGGCAGGCTACGACCAGCTGGCGCAGGTGTTCTTCGACATCATCCGCGACCGCGACCGCGTGGCGCCGGTGCCGGGCATCAGCTTGCCGCTGCACGGTGCGGAGGGGGTGGCGGCGACGAGCGCGATCACCGTCGACGTCTGGGACTTCGGCACCGGCATCGACCTCGCCGCCACGCGGCTGCTGGTGAACGGCGCCGACGCCGGCGTCACCGCCACCGGGACGACGAAGCGCGCGCAGCTGAGCTTCACGCCCGCGACGCCGATGAGCGGCCTCGTGCGCGTCGGCCTGCGCTCGCGCGACCTCTCGACGCCGACGGCGAACGCCACCGACAAGGAGATCGCGCGCTTCCTCGTCACCGGCACGGTGGTGCTCGCCGGCGACCTCGACCGCGACGGCCGCGTCGACGGGCGCGACCTCCTCCAGCTCGCCCGCCGCTTCGGCGCCCGCAGCAGCGAGAACCGGTTCCTCGCCGCGGCCGACCTCGTCGCCGATGGCGTCATCGACGGCAGCGACCTCGCGGTGCTGGCGTCGAACTTCGGGAAGACGAGCTTCAGCTAGGGCCGCGACGCGGTCGCGGTCAATTCACGTAACCGAGCGCCTTCAGCGCCGCTTCGGTGTCGGCGTCTTCAGCGCCTTCGTGCGCCGAGCGGCGCTCGGCGCCTGGGCGGGCCCAGCGCAGGAGGGCGGCGCGCATGCGGCGCAGCTCGTCGGCGCGGGTGGAGGCGAGGTTCGTCGTCTCGTCGGGGTCGCGGGCGAGGTCGTAGAGCTGCCAGCCGCCGGGGCCCACCTGCCGGCCGCGGCGGCGGAAGCCCTGCACCAGCTTCCAGCTGCCGTCCTGCACGGAACGGTAGTAGTGCGGCCGCTCCCCCGCTTCCGAGTACGAGTAGCGGTACTGGCTCGCCACCGTCTCGCCGGGGGCCTTGGCCTGCAGCCACGGCAGCAGCGTGTGGCCCTCGAGGCCACGTACCTCGCGCTTCGGCGCCACCAGGTCGCGCAGCGTCGGATAGAGGTCGACGAGCTCGACCGGCCGCTCGACGCGCCGCCCCGCCGTCACGCCGCTGCCGAAGACGAGCAGCGGCACGCGCGCCGTCGTGTTGTAGGGCAGCGGCCCGTGCTCGAACCAGGAGCCGTGCTCGCCGAGGCTCTCGCCGTGGTCGGAGGTGAAGATCACCAGCGCGTCGTCGAGCAGGCCGAGCCGCCGCGCGTGGTCGAGCAGGGCGCCGACGTGGAGGTCGGCGAGCCAGACGTTGGCGTCGTACTGCGCGACGTAGAAGCGGCGGTCGCGACGGTCGCCGATGCGGTTGGTGCGCGCGGCGTGACGCGGCACCAGCTGTTCGACGTGGCGCGGCGCCGGCTCGTCGCCGGTGAGCTGCGCGTCGCCGAGGAAGGGGTTGTCCACGCCGGTCGGCAGCATGTAAGGCGCGTGCGGATCGGTGTAGTGCACCCAGACGAAGAGCTTCTCGTCCTTGCCGTCGCCTGTCTTTGCGTTTTTCGCCAGCCGCTCGAGCAGCGGCACGGCGAGCGAGTTGACGCGCGGCGCGTGCGCCAGCTCGCGGAAGGCGACCGGATCCTTCGGGAACTCCCCCTCGCCCCAGGTCTGCAGGTACTCGTCGAAGCCGCGGTCCCAGCCCAGCGGCGCGCCGAGCACGGCATTGGAGACGACGGCCGCCGTGCGGTAGCCGGCGTCGTGGAGCAGCTCGGGCAGCGTCAGGTACTTCGCCGGGATGCGCAGCGCCGCCTTCTGCATCATGCCCGTCGTCTGCGGATACCGGCCGGTGAACATCGAGGCGAACGAGGCGCCGGTCTTCGGCCACTGCGCCACCGCGTCTGCGAAGAGCACGCCGCTCGGCGCGTGAGCATCGAGGCGCGGCGTCGTCTTGCGCGCATAGCCGTAGAGGCTCGTGTGATCCGCGCGCAGCGTGTCGACGGTGATGAGGAAGATCCGGCGCGGCGCCGGCACCTCGGCGCGCTCGTCCGTGCAGCTCAGCAGCGCCGCAGCGAGGAGGATGGCGAGGACCGGCGCGCGGAAGGGAGATCGCATCGCGGTGGCGGGGAGCGCGAGGCCGCGTTTCGAGGGCGGGAAATCCTACACTACGCTCGCGTTGCCCCCCCTTCGCGTCCACCCTACCAACCCCTGCTGGCTCGCCGGCGCCGACGGCCGCGCCGTGTTCCTCACCGGCTCGCACCACTGGGACGTGCTGGTCGACAACGGCGAGCGGCCCGGCGGCTTCGACTTCGAGGGCTACCTCGACAAGCTCGCCGGCTGGGGCCACAGCTGCGTGCGGATGTGGATGCACGAGGCGTGGGTGCACGAGCTGTCGCACTCGCCGTGGGCGCGTACCGGTCCCGGCCTCGCCGCCGACGGCCTGCCGCGCTACGACCTCGAACGCTTCGACGGCGAATACTTCGCGCGGCTGCGCCAGCGCGTCGCGCGCGCCGGCGAGCGCGGCCTCTACGTCGTCGTCATGCTGTTCAACGGCTGGTCGCTGCGCGACAACGGCGATGGCAACCCCTGGCCGCGCCACCCGTTCCATCCCGACAACAACCGCAACGGCCTCGACGGCGACCCTGACGACCGCGGCGACGGCGACGACGTGCACAGCCTGCGCATCCCGGCGGTCACCGAGCTGCAACGGCTTTACGTCGAACGCGTCGTCGAGGCGGTGGGCGACCTCGACTGCGTGCTCTGGGAAGTGTCGAACGAGAGCCCCGGCAGCTCGCGCGACTGGCAGCGCCACGTGCTGCGGCACCTGCGCACCTGCGACGCCGCCCGCGGCGCCGAGCAAGGGCGCGCCGCGCACCCGGCGGGGCTCACCTCGTGCTTCCCCGCCGGCGACAACCGCGACCTCTTCAGGAGCCCTGCCGACTGGGCATCGCCCAACCGTCACGGCGGCTGGATGGCCACGCCGCCCGCCAACGACGGCGAGAAGGTGGTGCTGCTCGACAGCGACCACCTGTGGGGCATCGGCGGCGACGCGGCATGGGTGTGGCGGGCGTTCCTCAACGGCCACCAGCCGCTCTACATGGATCCCCTCGACGCGCACGGCGAGCGCGCCGGCGCGCGGCTGGCGATGGGAGTCGCGCGACGAGTGGCGGACCGCGTCGGTCTCGAGAGCGTGGCGCCGCGACCGGAGCTGGCGAGCAGCGGCTGCTGCCTGGCATCGATCGGCGAGGCTTGCGAGACGCTCGTGGCCTGGGCGCCGCGCGGGCGGGTGCGGCTCGACCTGCGGGCCGCGAGCGGGCGGTTCGCGGGCGAGTGGGTGCATCCGACGAACAGCACCACCGCACCCGTCGCCGTCGCCGGCGGCGCCAACGTGCGCCTACGCGCGCCGTGGAGCGGCGACGCGGCGCTGGTGCTACGCGCCGCTCAGGCTGACGCCGCGCGAGCGCAATCGTCGTAGGCGGCGAGCAGCGCGTCGCGCAGGTTGCCGTCGTGGCGGTCGTAGCGCGAGCGCGCCGCTGCAGGTGAGGCAAACGCAGCATCGTGAGGCGCCGCGCCGTCGAGCAGCTCCGCCATCAGCTCGACGAGCAGCTCGGGCGTCGTGCGGCATTCGTGGAGCGTCGGCAGCAGACCGGCGCGGTGCGAGGTGATCAGCAGACCGCCGGCGCGCCGGCTCGCTTCGCGCACGCGGCGCCACTCGCGAGCCGCCAGCTCCTGCGCGCCGTCGACGAGCAGCAAGTCGCGCTCGCTCGCACCGCCGAAGAGCCGCTCCCAGTCACTCGCCGCCATCCGCCGCTCGCCGCGGCGCAACGTCGCCAGCCGCAGTCGGAAGCCCTGCCGCGCGAGCCGCCCGCCGAGCTCGAGCAGCAGAGTGCTCTTGCCGCGCCCTTCGGGGCCAACCAGCGCACCGCGACGGTCGAGCGCCGCGAAGCGCGCGAGCAGCGCCTCCCAAGTCGTGCCGTCGAGCCGGTAGGCGAGCTGCGCCAGACGCTGCACGCGGAAGGGGTTGTCGCAGGCTCGCATCGCGCAGCTCGATCGTTGCCGCTCGCTACTTCGGCTCCGGCTCCGGCTCCGGCTCGCCGTCGATGCGCACCTCGCGCCCCTCCGGCCCGACGACGATCGGAGCGGAGGCGGCGAGCTCCTCGTTCGGCGCCACCAGCTCGACGGCCCAGGCGAGCGAGATCAGCCGGCCGGAGAAGCTGTACGGCCCCGGTGGCAGCTCGAAGCTGAAGCGCACCCAGCCCGACGCGGCCGGCGCGGGAACGGGCTCCACCGCCACCACGTCCTGGTCCTCGTCGCCGCGGCCGCTGGTCGACCAGAAGAGACGCACCTCGAGCTCCTCCGGCTGCTCCGCCAGCTCCCACGACGCGCGTCCCTCGACGCGCTCGCCGGGCGCGAAGCCGGTGCGGCCGCCGTCGATCTCCACGCTCATCGTCGTCATCGCGTCGTCACCCTCGTGCCCTGTGCGCTCACGCTCCCGTCGCCAGCGCCGCGGGGTAGACGACGATCTCGACCTCGTCGTCGATGTCCGGGTACCGCGGCACGTCGCCGTGCAGCTTGAGTGACCAGACGACCTTGTTGCGCGGCGCGGTGAAGGAGTGCATCGTGTCGGCCGGCAGCGCCAGCAACGTCTCGCCGGCGGCGATCTGCGAGGAATCGGTGGTGTCGAGCAGCAGGTGCCGCGCGAAGACCCGCTTGTCGGTCGTGGTGCTGGTGCCCCGGCGGTAGGTCGCCTCCTCGCGCCCTTCGAGGCGCAGCGTCAAGCGCTGCACGCGGCTCGCGGCACCGTGGAATTTCCACGACAGCGCCACCGGCACACCCGGCGCCGGCGGGGACGCCAGTACGATCTCGGCGCGCGGGTTGAAGATCATCAGGAACTGCCGCGGCAGCGAGATGAGGAGCAGCACGCCGACGAGCGCGAAGACGGCGATGAAGGCGGTGGCGCAGCCGTTCTCGCCCAAGTCGCCGTTGCGCCATATCGCCCAGCCGGCGAAGCCCACGATGCCGTCCCAGATGATGGTGAAGATCAAGAGACCCACGAAGGCGCCGACGCGTGACTTGCCGGGCTGCAGCGTCACCGGCTCGCGCGGCGCCGCCGGCAGGCCGCTGCCCTCGACCGTCGAGCGGCGGCGCGACGGTGCCGTATCCATGCCGCCCTCGAAGGCCGTCGAAGCCGCAACGTCCGTGTCGTCCGCGTCGTCCGCGTCATCTCCGCCGCCGCTCGGCTCCGGCAGCCACTCGACGCCCCGGCGCTTCTTGCGGCTGCTCCGCAACGCGAACACCATGCCGCCGACGCCGACCGCGACGAACACCAGCGGCAGCAGCGCGAACCAGATGAAGCCGCCGAGCGCGCGGCTGAGCACCGCTCTCGACGGATCATCGGGGTTCACCCAAGCGTCGACGCGCGCGCCGGCCGGCATACGGTCCACCGCCGCCTGCTTCGGCTCGCGGCCGCCGCTGCTGGACCCGAACATGAAGTCGTACCGGTTCGAGCGCCAGCGGCGGCCGCCCTGCTCGTACTCGTAGAGCACGTCGACGCTGTACGTCGAGCTGTCGGAGCCGCTGTGCTCGCCGACGCCGCTCCACACGATCGTCGCCGGCACCTGCGCCCAGTCGCCGCTGCCGAGCTTGCGCGCCAGCGGGAAGATGAAGATCAGCAGGAAGGCGCCGCCGGCGATGGCGAAGATCGAGAAGAAGCCGGCGAGACAGCCGGGACGTTCCAGGGCGTTCCGCCGTTGCGAGCGCGGTGCGGCGACGCCGTCCTTTCCACGCCGCCGCCAGCCGCCGCGCCAGACGCCCACCAGGCCGGCGACGCCGAAGGCGACGAAGATGAGGGGGAAGCCGAGCAGCAGCAGCGGCCAGAGCCGCGGCCGCCGCAGCGACGCCGCGGAGGAGAGATCGGGATCGACGTAGCAGGGGACGGCGCCGCCCGGGCGATAGCGGGCGAGCAGGCGCTCGGCGCTCCCGCGCGTCCGCTGCTGCGCTCCGCCGCCGACGTCGCTGCCGGTGTAAGTGCGGCCGTCGCGCTCCCACTGGTAGGTGACGGCGAGACGGTAGGGCTTCACCTCCAGCGCCGCCTGCTCCGGCGGCAGCGTGAACAGCAGCTCCTCGACCTGCGACGAGAGCACGCGGCACTCCGTGCTCTTCCAACCCCACGAGCTCATGCTCTGCACCATCGGCAGCGCGAACATCACCGTCACCGCGACGCCCATGCCCGCGAAGACGAGCAGGAACAGCGAGCTCATGATGCGGCCGCCGACGGTCGTCGGGCGCCGGCTGCCGGTGCTCGTATGGACGCGGAACGCCGCCATCAGCACCTCACGGGAAGCGCAGCAGCACGCCGGCCCAATGGAAGCCGGCGCCGAACGACACCAGCAGCACCAGGTTGCCGTTGTCGATGCGGCCGGCGCGGCGCGCCTCCCACAGCGCCAGCGGCACCGACGCCGAGCCGGTGTTGCCGTACTCCTGCACGTTGACGAACACCTTCTCCGGCGGCAGCTCGAGCTCGCGCCGCACGGCTTCGAGGATGCGCAGGTTGGCCTGGTGCGGCACCAGCAAGGCGATGTCCTCGATCACGTGTCCCGCCTTCGCCAGCGTCTCGCGCCCCGCCTGCGCCATCCGCTTGACGGCGTGGCGGAACACCTCGCGGCCGTGGAAATCGATCTTGTGGTGGAGCCCTTGGCGCGCCACCTCCTCGCTGAACGGCACCTTGGTGCCGCCGGCCTCGAGCGCCAGGATGCCGGCCGCGCTGCCGTCGGTGCCCGCCACCGCGGCGAGGATTTCAGCTGCGTTTGGCGAAGCGCCCACCACCGCGGCGCCCGCCGCGTCGCCGAAGAGGATGCAGGTGTTGCGGTCGCTCCAGCTCATCAGCCGCGTCAGCAGCTCGACGCCGAGCACCAGCACGCGCGAGGCGGCGCCGGCGAGCACGCGCGAGCGCGCCACGTCGAGCGCCTGCAGGAAGCCCGCGCAGCCGCTGCCCGCGAGGTCGTAGGCCGGCACCTCGCGCGCGCCTAGCCGGTGCTGCACGAAGGCGGCGGTGTCGGGGATGAACACCTCGGGCGTGTCCGTGGCGACGATGATCTCGTCGAGCTCGCGCGCCGTGATGCCGGCGTCGGCGAGCGCCATTTCCGCCGCCGGCAGCGCCAGGTCGACGGTGCTCTGCTCGGGCGCCGCCACCCGCCGCCGCTCGATGCCGGTGCGCTCGCGGATCCACTCGTCGTTGGTGTCGACGTACTGCGACCACTCGTCGTTGGTCATCACCCGCTCGGGCACGTAGGCGCCGAGGCCGAGGATGCCCACCGCTCCGCTCGCACTCATTGTCGGGGTCACCGGCGGCGAGTCTACGGTAGGGCGCGCTCGCCGCACCATCCGGCGACCGCCGCGGAGCCGCAAACCCAGGCGCTTGAATCGACTGCGAGGTGGACATCTCTTTCCCTTTCCCCTACAATCCGCCCCGCGCGAGCGCAGGCCCCAAGGGATGGGGCGCTACCGTCAGAAGCCGCACCCGACCGCCTTCCTGCAGTAGCCGCCTTCAGCAAACCCACCAGGAGACTGAGCTCCCGTCGCGAGATTCCCACGTGAGGAATCGCCTCGAGAATCGAAGCGCAGCGGCCACGCGCCGGGCGCGAAAGGAAAGAGAAAGAGCTACATGACCAAGATCTACGTCGGTAACCTGCCCTACTCCGCCACCGAAGACGAGCTGCGCGAGCTGTTCTCCCAGCACGGCGAAGTCTCCAGCGTCAGCCTGGTGAACGATCGCGAGACCGGCCGCCCCCGCGGCTTCGGTTTCGTCGAGATGGCGGGCGAGGAGGCCGAGGCGGCCATCCAGGCCCTCGACGGCTCCCAGATGGGCGGTCGCACCCTCAAGGTCAACGAGGCCCGTCCCCGCGAGAGCGGTGGTGGTGGCGGCGGCGGTTTCCGTCAGCGCCCGCGCTGGTAGCGGCTGACGTCGCCGGGGAGTCGGGCCCCGGCGGCGAAGGCAGCTTCCAAGTCCGATCCTGAAAGGCCCTCCTCGCGGAGGGCCTTTTCTTTTCAGGCGAGCTCGATGCGCCGCCCGCCCCGCTCTAGGTAGAGCAGGTAGAGCTGTCCGAACAAGTGCGCCTGCACCAGCAGGCCGAACGCCAGCGCCGGGAAGACGCCGACGAAGCAGGCGAGGACGCCGGCGATGAAGAGCAGGACGTTGATGCCTACGTGCACGAGGTGGGCGAGCACGGTCTCGCGGCCGGCGCGGGCGAGGAAGTCGCGCAGGAAGGCGAAGTCGAAGATGCCGGCGAGGTCGCGGTCGAGCGCCGCGCGCACGATGAGCGGCGTCACCAGCGCCATGCCGACGACCATCACCGCGGTGAACAGCAGCGCGACGACCGCCATCACCATGCAGCCCATCATGTTCGTCACCGGCTGCTCCTGGGTGAACAACAGCACGCCGCTCAGGTTGCCGACGAGGATGATGACGAACAGCACCGGCGTCACGACGAGCGTCATCAGCAGGGTGACGAGGAACATCCGCAGCCCGCGCAGCAGGTAGTCGGCGAGCCGCCCGAAGTCGAAGCGCGGCGGCGGCGCGTTGCGGCCGCCGCGCGCCAGCGCCTCGACGACCGTGCCCTGGTAGCCCATCGCCACGATCGGCCCGACGAGCGGCACGATCATGGCGAGGGTGACGAAGAGCAGCGTCATCCACCACTCGGGATCGTCGAGCTGGTAGCGCAGCGCCCGCCGGTAGTCGATGCCCCGTCGCTCGTCCTTGTCGAACCGCATCACGACCTCGCTATTCATGCCGCTGGTCCCTCCACCGCCAGCACCGCGCCCACCCGCCGCCGCGATGGCGCCACCCGCGGCAGGAACACCGTGAAGGTGCTGCCGCGGCCGACGGCGGAGTCGAGCTGGATCAACCCGCCCTGCAGCTCGAGCAATCGCCGCACCAGCGCCAGCCCGAGCCCGGTGCCCTCGCTGCTGCGCGCGAGGTCGGACTCCACCTGGCGGAACTCTTCGAAGATCAGCTCCTGGTGGTGCGCCGCGATGCCGATACCGCGGTCGACGACGTCGATGCGCACGCCGTCCTCGTGCAGCGGCGGCTCGGTGGCGAAGACCGGCGCCGCGCGCACCGTCACCACCGAGCCTGGCGGCGAGAACTTGACGGCGTTGGCGAGCAGGTTGAGCAGCACCTGACGCAGCTTCGCCGGGTCGGTGGTGAGCGAGGGCAGCCGCGGCGGCGCCTCGACCTCGATCTCCACCTTCTTCTCCGCCGAGATGCCGCGCATCAGCTCGCGCACCTCGTGGATGACCGCAGCGGGATCGAGCGGCTCGGCGCGCACCTCCATGCGCCCGGCCTCGATCTTCGACAGGTCGAGGAGGTCGTTGATGAGCTGCAGCAGGTGCTCGCCGCTCCTCCGGATGTTGGAGAGGAAGCGGCGGTGCTTCTCCGACAGCTGGTCGATGAGGCGGTCCTCGAGGATCTGCGAGAAGCCGATGATCGAGTTGAGCGGCGTGCGCAGCTCGTGGCTCATGTTGGAGAGGAATACGCTCTTGGCGCGGCTCGCTTCCAGCGCCCGCGCCTCCGACTCGTGGGCGCGCCGCTCGGAGACCTCGAGCTGGTGCACCTTCTCGTCGAGCGCCGCGGTGCGCTCGGTGACCCGCGCCTCGAGCAGCGCCTTGTCGCGCGCGAACGAGCGCAGCCGCCAATGCAGCAGCGTGAGCACCATGGCTACCAGCGCCGCCACGTAGAGGAGGATCGCCCACCAGGTGCGCCAGGCCGGCGTCGCAACGCCGAATGCGATGCTCGCGCCCTGCGTGTTCCACACGCCGTCGTTGTTGGCGGCGATCACGGCGAAGCGGTAGCTGCCCGGCGGCAGGTGCGTGTAGTAAGCCGTGCGCCGCGCGCCGGCATCCACCCAGTCGCGGTCGGATCCTTCGAGGCGATAGCGGAAGCGCACCTTCTCGGGCGCCGCCAGCGACAGGCCGGTGAAGTCGATCTCCAACCGCTCGAGGTCGGCGGGCAGCTCGGGGCGGCTCGACACGTCGATCGCTCCGCCGTCGACGCGCACTTCCTCCACCACCACCGGCGGCGCCAGGCCGTTGATCTTCAGGTCGTCGGGGTCGATCTCCACCAGGCCGAGCACGGTGGGGAACCAGAGGTGGCCGTCGCGGGTCGCCCATCCGGCCGGGTACGAGGCGCCGTTGCACTGCGTGGCGCGCATGCCGTCGGCGCGCGTGTAGCCGATCGAGCGCACCTTGGCGGCACGGTCCGCGGCGCGCGCCAGGAGGTCCGCCTCGGCCACCTGGTGAACGCCGCGGTTGCTGCTCATCCAGAGCGTGCCGTGGCGGTCGGCCAGGATGCGGAAGATCTTGTCGTCGAAGAGACCGTCGGCGATCGAGAAGGTGGGAAAACCCTTGCCCGTCGCGATCTGACCGTCGGCGCGGCGCGGCAGCAGGGCGACTCCGCCGTCGGTCCCCACCCAGAGGCCGGCGTCGCTCTCGTGCAGCGCGAACACGATGTCGTTGGGGAGGCCGTCGCGCGAGCTCAAGGTATGGAAGCGCGTGCCGTCGAAGCGCGACAGCCCGCCACCGTAGGTGCCTGCCCAGATCGTGCCGCGGCGATCGACGAAGATCGTGCGCACGTCGTTGGCGCCGAGGCCGTCGGCGGTGCCGAAGGCGGTCACCTCGCCGTCGCCCTCGTTCATCCGGAGTCGCGCCAGGCCGCCTCCCTCCGTTCCCACCCACAGGTTGCCCGCGGCATCGCCGGCAAGGGCCCGCACCAGCCGGCTGGGCAGGCGCTCGCCGAAGTTGACGATCCGTCCGTCGAGCAGGCGGTCGACGCCCAGGCGCGTGCCGAACCAGAGGGCGCCGTCGCTGGTCTGCGCGATCGCCCGCACCGAATCGTGCGCCAGCCCATCGGCCATGCCGATCGCGCTCCACACGCCGCCGGCGCGACGACTGACGCCGCCCCCGTCGGTGCCCACCCAGAGCACGCCGTCGCGGTCCTCGAAGACGGCGCGCGTGAAGTCGTGCGACAGCCCTTCGGGCCTGCCCCAGGGCGTCAGCTTGCCGGCGCGGAAGCGGTTGAGCCCGCCGTTGGTGCCCACCCACAAGCTGCCCTCGCGGTCCTCGAAGATCGAGCGCACGAAGTCGTTGGCGAGCCCCTGGGCGGCCGAGAGCCGCTCGAAGGTGCCGGAGTCGCGACGCAAACGAACCAGCCCGGCCGAATCGGTCCCCACCCAGAGGCTGCCGCTCCTGTCCTCGGCGAGCACCCGTACGTAGTCGTCGCCCAGACCGTCGTCGGCGCGGTACACGGTCCGCGGCGCACCCTCGCCGTCCAGCTGCACGAGGCCGCGGTCGGTGGCCACCCAGACGGTGCCGGCGCGGTCGATCAGCACGTGCCGGCAGAACGCCGAGGGCAACCCTTGCTCGAGACCGATGCGGCTGGCCCGCCCGCCGCGCACGCGCAGCAGCCCGTCGCTGGTGGCGGCCCACAACGTGCCGTCACGCCCCTCGGCGAGGGCCCGCACGTCGCCGGTCGCGAGGTCGGGACGCGGCCGTACCTTGCCAGCCCGCAGCTCGGCGAGACCGCGGTCGGTGGCGATCCAGAGCGTGCCGTCGCCGGCTTCGAGAGTGCCGCGCACCAGCAGCGTCGGCAGGCCCTCGGCGAGGCCATAGATGCGGAAGCGGCCCGCCTCTCGCACCGCCAGGCCACCGTTGGTGGCGATCCACAGCCGGCCGGCGCGGTCCTCGCTCAAGTGGAAGACCGAGGTGCCCTGCAGGTCGTGCGTGCGCTGGCGGTCGAAGACGACGAAGCGCACGCCGTCGAAGCGCACCAGCCCTTCGTAAGTGCCCAGCCAGAGGTAGCCGTCGCGCGTCTGCAGGATGCTGAGCACCGCGCTCTGCGGCAGCTCGTCCTGCCACACCTCGCGCGCCAGCTGGCTGATGGCGAGCCGCGGATCGAGCGCCGGCAGCGGCGCCGCGGCCGCCAGCGCGACGGCGAGGAGGAGGCACGAGCGGCGGAGCGCGCACCGCCGCCGGCGGAGCACGGGCGGCATGGTCGGGTCGCGGGGAGCTACGGAGAATCTTACGCGAGCACCGCGACCAGGTTCGTGTAGGGCCCGCTCGGCGCGCGCCGTCCGGATGGTGGCCGTGGACCCACCCTACGTGTCAACCGGCCCTCGCGCGCAGTGTTCGAGCTCGGTCGCCGCTATTCGTCGATCGGCGCCAGCCCCGACCGCGCCGGCCCGTGCGTCACTTCGCCCGTCGGCGCGTAGCGCGAGCCGTGGCAGGGGCAGTCCCAGGACTTCGCGCCGTCGTTCCAGTGCACGATGCAGCCGAGGTGGCGGCACACCGCGGAGCGCTCGTGCAGCACGCCGGCCTCGTCGCGGTAGAGCGCGATGGGACGTCCGCGCCGACGGATCACCGCGCCGCTGCCGGAGGCGACCTCGGCCGTCGAGTCGACCTCTTCCGGCGCACCGGTGATCCACTCGGCGTAGTGGCGAGCGACCTGGAAGTTGAGCGACGCCAGGTCCTTGATCGCCCGCAGCGACTTGCGGCCGGGATCGTAGAGGTCGGCCCAAGCGTGCTCGCGCCCTTGCACCAGCTCGCTGATGAGGATGCCGGCGATGGTGCCGTGAGTGATGCCCTGGCCGGAGTCGCCCGTCGACACGTAGACGTTGTCGCCGGCGGTTTGGTCGCGACCGATGAACGCCATGCCGTCGGCGGGCTCCATCACCTGTCCCGACCAGCGGTGGGTGACGTCGCCGATCGGTACCCGCGCGCGGGTCCACGCTTCGAGACGCGTCCACCGCTCCTTCTCGGTGCCCTGCTCCTCGCCGGCGTGATGGTCCTCGCCGCCGACGATCAGCACCGGACCATCGGCGGTCTCCTGCAGGCGCACGTAATGGTAGGGATCGGCGGTGTCCCAGTAGAGCCCGTCGCCCCCGCTGGCCGGTCCGCGCAACGGCGCCGCGATGACGTAGGTGATGTAGGGCGCCTGCTTCGGGTGGGTGGCGAATTGGTGATGGATCGGCACGTTGGTGGCCACCACCGCCGAGCCGGCGCGCACGATGACACCGTCCTCGGTCTTCACCGTCGCCGGCTTGCCGCCGTCGACCTCGACGACCGTCGCCCGCCGCACCTCGCCCCCACGACGCTGTAACGCCGCCACCAGCCCCTGCAGGTAGCGCAGCGGATGGAAGCGGCCCTGACGCGGGTAGCGCACGCACGGGCCGGTGTCGAACAGCGCGCCCGGCGCCCCCTCGAGCCGCTCGACGTCGCCGAAGCCGGCGCGCCGCGCGCCCTCGACGGCGCGGTCGAGCAGCTCGGGATCGTCCTCGGGGCCGAGGAAGAGGTAGCCCGGCAGCCGCTTGAGGTCGCAGTCGATCTTCTCCTCGCCGCAGATCTGGTCGATGACGTCGATGGCGGCCTGGTGGCTCTCGTAGGCGAGCCGCACGCCCTTCTTGCCGTGCAGCCGCTCGAGGGTGCCGAAGCCGTCGTCCATCGCGCTCGCCAGGTGCGCCGTCGTCACCCCGGTGTCGCCGACGCCGACGCCGCGACGGTCGAGCACCAGCACCTGCCGTCCCGCCCGCGCCAGCATGTAGGCGACCGACATGCCGGCGATGCCGGCGCCGACGACACAGACGTCGACGTCACGGTCCTTCTCCAGCGGCTCCAGCGGCTCCCACTCGCCCGCCAGCTCCCAGATCGAACCCGAGCCCGGTGGATATCCCATGCGCGCACCCTCCCGCGCGCCCGGTGAGCAGGATGCGTGCCGCCTGGCTCGAGCATCGAGATCGCTTCGCTTCGCTCGCGATGACGGCGACCTGTCATCGCGAGGAGCGCAGCGACGAAGCGATCTCGATGGCGCGGCCTGCTCGGCCGGTTTGCTAGCCCACCGCTTCCGCTGCCGGCTGCAGCTCGTCGAGCTGCAGGGTGACGAAGCGGCTGAACTCGTCGACGAGCTCGGGGTTGTAGATGCGGCCGCGCTCGTTCTGCAGCACCTCGAGCGCCTGCAGCACGTCGTAGCGCGCGTGGTACGAGCGCTTGCCGAAGAGCGCGTCGAAAGTGTCGGCGATGGCCACCAGCTGCGACTGCAGCGACGGACCGAAGGGCGCCTTGGGGTAGCCGCCGACGCCGTCGTAGTGCATGTGGTGCTCGTAGGCGACGACCACCGACAAGTGCGAGGCGTCGGGCTGGCGCAGCAGCAGGCGGGCGCCGTTCTCGGGGTGCTGGCGCACGAGCCGCCATTCGTGCTCCTCGAGGGCCGTCGGCTTCTCGAGGATCTCCTTCGGCACCAGCGTCTTCCCCACGTCGTGCAGCAGCGCCGCCGAGCCGAGGTCGAAGGCGTCCTCGCCCTGCAGGCCGAGGGCGAGGCCGAAGCTCATGCCGAGGGTGGCGACATTGCAGGTGTGCAGGTAGGTGAAGAGGCTGTGCTCGCGCACCTCGGCGAGGTTCAAGAAGAGGTTGTCCTGGCAGGAGACGTTGCTCAGCAGGCCGAGCACGATGTCGCGGGCGTCGCGCACGCGCACTTCCTGGTGCTCGCGCAGGTGCTCGCTGAGCTTCATCACCTGCAGCGCCTCGTCGGGCACCGGGTCCTCGCGCGCGCCAGCGGCGTCCTGCACGCGCAGGCCTTCCGGCAGCTCGGGGAGCGAGGAGCCGAGCGGCCGCAGCTGCGCCGCGCCGAGCTTCAAGTGCGGGTGCGAGGTCATCGGCGCGCCGCGGTTGTCGGCGAGCTGCAAGCAGAAGGCGTCGAGCTCGCTACGCTCCAGGCCGCGGCGGATCTCGAGCAGGCCGATGCCGCGCTCGCCCAGCCGACGCACCAGCGACGCCGCCGGCCCGCTGGTGGCGTCGAGGCGGCCGTCGCGCGACAGCAGCTCCTCGCCGGAGACGGCGAGCCGCAGCTCGCCGCTCTCATCGAGCACCGGCGCGAGCGCCGTCCACAGCTGCTCGACGGCCTGGCGCGTCAGGCGGTGGTCGGTGCCGTAGAGCCGCGAGCGGGTGGCGCCCGTGAGCAGCAGCGTGCAGATCGCCGACAGCGCCGCCGGGGTCATGATGCCTCCGCCACCATCGCCGCGATCGCCTTCCGGTAGCGTTCGCGCTGCCAGGGCAGGAACGGCCGGCGCCGCTGCGGCAGCTCGGCGACGTAGCGCACCGCCTGCGGCACCTTGCTCGCCGCCAGCGCGCGCAGCAGCGCAAGGTGGAACGGCATCCCCACTTGGTCGTTGGGCACCTGCTCGGCGCGCCGCAGCACCGCCGCCACCGTCTCCTCGGTGGGCTCGCGCAGCACCGCGCGCGCGACGGCGGTCGCCTGCTCGGGATCGCGGTCGGCAAGCGCTTCGCCGAGGAAGCGCAGCCGCTCGGGATCGCCGATGGCGAGCAGGTAGCCGACCAGCTCCAACTTCACGCGCGGGTCGGCGTGGCGCCAGAGCGCCTTCGCCGCCGCCGCCCCCACCGGATCGCGCCGGCGGCGCAGCACGAAGGCGGCGTTGCGCTGCAGGTACCACGGGTGCTCGGCGACGAGAAGCGCCGTGAGCTCCTCGCACGGGTTGTCGTCGAGGGTCTCGAGCACCGCCAGCGCGCGCCGCCGCACCGACAGGCTCGGGCTCGTCGCCAGCACGTCGACGAGCACCGGCACCGCCGGCGCGCCGACGGCGATCATCACCTCGCCCGTCGCGTCGGCGACGACCCGGTTGCCCTCCACCAGCTGGCGGCGCAGGCGGTCGAGCATCTCGGGCGTCTCCCACAGCCAGGGGCCGGCGAGCAGGCGGCCGCTCGCTTCCAGCGCCTCACGCGCCAGCAACATGGCTTCGGCGCACGCCACCGGATCAGCGCTCTCGGCGAAGCGCGCCCACGAGCGCTGGCCCTCGCGGCAAACGCCGTTCGCAAGCTCGACATCGCCGTCGGCGCCGGCGAGCAGCTGGCGGCCGACGAGCAGGAAGTGGCGCTCGCCGTCGACAGGAGGCAACGCCAGCGCGGGCGTCGCAGCGCCGCGCTTCTTCACCACCCGCTGCGCGCGCTGCTCGGCCTCGCGGAGCGTGCGCTCGTACTCCTCCGAGGTGTAGCGCTCGGCCTGCTCGTCGCCGAGCAGCTGGTCGAGCATCGCCTGCAACTCTTCCTCGGTGCGCCGCTGCGCCGCGCCGGCGGCGGCGACGCCGGAAGCGGTGAGCGAGTCGGGCACCGGGTCCTTGCGCATCAGCGCCAGCATCGAGAGCGTGCGCAGCGCCGTCGGCGGCAGCGTGTGGCCACTGTCGTTGAGCCGCTGCAGCGCCGCGAGCAGATGGTCGTGCCCGACGGCGTTGACCAGCCGGTGGAGCGTCTCGGCGTTCATCTCCGGCGACACCACCGCGGCGGCAACGAGCTGCCGCCGCAGCTCGGGGCTGATCGAGCCGAGGAGCGCGCTCAGCTGCTGGCCGAAGCCGGTCTCCTGCAGCACCGCCTCCTGCTGCTGCGAGCGCTGCAGCTGCTTCAAGTAGCGGATGACGGCGGCGGCGTAGTCGGGCGAGCTGTCGGCGTCCGGCGAGGGCGTCTGCCGCTCGCCGCTCAGGCCGGTGCTCTCGCTCGCCGGCATGGCGAGGGCGGCGAGCTCGCCGATCAGCCGCTCCCACTGCTTCTCCGCTTCACCCGGCGCGAGCGGCTGCACGTCGACCTCGGTCGAGTGGGCGACCACCTCGTGCAGGAAACGCACTTCGATGCGCTCGAGGCCGGCGCCGCGCAGCAGCTCCTCGGCGCGCTCGCGAGTCGCGTGCTCGTGGGCGGCGGCGCTGAGCGCGTCGATGAAGCGGACCAGATCCTCCTCGCCGGCGCCGCCGTGGAAGGTCACCGCGGCGACGCCGAGCTTCCACAGCCGCTCGGCGAAGGTGCGGTAGATCGGATGGCTGCGCGCCAGCGCGCGGTCGCCGCAGAAGACCGCGCTCTTGGTGAAGTGGAGGGCGAGCGGCACCTGCAGCTCGAGCGTGTGCGCCAGCGTCTCCGCCGCCTTCGCCGAGCTGCGCCGGGCGACGGCGTGACCGCCGCCGTACATCAAATGGCTGCGCTGGGCGATGCTCAGGTTGATGACGAGCTCCGCGACCGCGCCGAGGGTGGCTACACCCTCTCCCGAGGTGACCGTGACCGCACCCCTTTCGAATAGCCAGAGCTCTGTGGTGGAGCTCGATGATAAGGGAGCCCGATGATAAACGAGGGCGAGGCCGGTAAGCTCCGCCCTCGATCGAGCTGCCGCCCTTCTCTACTCCACCCGAGGGAAAGTACGTAGAACGCTGATCGTCAGCGTCTTGCCAGGCGCCGGCGCGTTGGGCACGCGCACCGTGTAGCGGCCCGGCGCGAGCGGCGCGGTGGTGTCGAGGCCCGAGCCGGTGAAGCCGGGGATGCGCGCGCCGCCGCTCGCCACCAGGTTGCCGAGCTGCCCGAGCAGCTGCACCGTCACCGGCGCGGCGAGCCCCTTGACCAGCACCGACACCGCGAAGTCCCCGGGCTTGATGTCGAGCACGCGGCTCGCCACCAGCCCTTCGCTCGACGACGCGGTGCTGTCGGTCTGCTCCGACTGCACTTGCGGCGCTTCGCCGTCGACGCCGCTGCCGCTCGCGCAGTTGAAGCGGAAGCCGTCGAGGTAGACGCTGCCCGAGACGTGACGTACTTCGAAGGTGTGGCCGCCGGCGCCGAGGTTGGTGTAGCTGACGCTGTAGCCGAAGGTCGCCTTGTCGATCCCGGCGTACGACAGTCGCTCGCGGAAAACGCCGTCGACATAGAGATCGGCGGTGCCGCCGTCGGCCGCCTTGCCGTAGAGGTAGGTGATGCTCGCGCCCTCGAAGACGACGCGGGCGACGGCGCCCTGCGGGTTGACCCCTTCGCGCACGTGGTAGCGCCCCGTGGTGGCGCCGGCGTCGTTGCGGCCGAACCAGCCGCCGGTGTACTCGACGCCGGGGTCGAAGTCGTCGATCTCGGGCGTGCAGAAGGCGCAGACGTCGGACTGCGCATCGCTGCCCTGCAGGTCGAAGTCGGTGAGCGTCACCTCGTCGAACTGCAGGCCGGTGAGCGTGACATTGGGGTCGGTGCCGTAGGCGACGTCGATCTGCACCTTGCGCCCGGCGAGGCTCGCCGCGCCGAGGTCGGCCGCCGACCAGTTGCTCGGCAGCCAGCCCGGACCCGGGGCCCGCCCAGCCGGGCTGGCCGCCGGTGGCGCAGACGCCGTTGGGGCCCTCGGCGAGGTACGGCCGGCCGCCGCTCGGCACCACCGTCGTGCGCGTGCCGGCGGCGAGGTCGAAGATGGCGACGTTGGCGCGGTCGTACCAGGCGTCGGTGTGCGGCTCGGTGGAGAACTGGTTGTAGACGGTGAGCGTCGAGGTGCCGGTGAGCTTCACCACCGGCGAGCGCACCTGGTCGCAGATGCCCGACGTGAGCGACGAGGAGGCGAGATAGCTGCCGGTCGTCTGCGCGCCGCCGCCGTTGGCGCTGCTGCGCAGGAAGCTGCCGGCCACCGTCTCCCAACCCTCCATGCCGGCCTCGAAGGAGAAGGTCTTGCTGGCGAGGCGGGTGAAGTCCTGCTCCGCCGGGTCGTAGACGACGCTGAGCGTGCGGCTGATGCCGGCCTCCGCCATCTCGTCGGCAGTGAGCTCGACGTCGAGCGTCACGCGCTCGCCCGGCTGCATGCCGGCGGCCTCGACGCGCACCGTGCCGAAGACGGACCCGCACTGCGGCAGGGTGCCGGCGAGCACCGGCAAGCGACGCACGCGCACCGAAGGATTGGATGTCGTGACGCCGGCGACGCGCACGTTGGTGAGCTCGCCGTCGCCGACGTTGCGCAGCGCGAAGGTGATGACGCCGTGCTCGCAGTTGTCGAGGAACTCGTCGCCGTCGCCGCCCTGGGTCGACAGCGAGGAGCTCTCGACGCGCAGGTTGCCGCCTTTGGCGGTCGAGCCGTCGCAAGCGCTGCAGTCGACGAGCGAGCGCGCGGTGAGCACGCCACCGCGCCAGCTCGCCGCCACCGCATCGGCGTTCCACACGCCGAGGGTGCCGTTGCCGCTCGTCGCGCTGACCCGCCGCGAGCACGATCTGGCCGAGGAAGATGCCGGAGCCGAGCGGCGTCTCGGTGAGGGTCACCGTCTCGCCGAGCGGCTCGCCGGCGGAGGTCACGGTCACGGTCTGCGTGCCGGTGCCGGCGTCGACCGAGACGAGCTTGACCTTCACCGTGTCGAGGCAGCCGTAGGTCGACTTGTCGAGGGTGAGCGACTGCTGCGACAGCTCGAACAGCTCCCAGATGCCGCGGCCGTGGGTGGCGGCGCGCAGCCGCTTGGGGTTGGTGGCGTTGGTGAACTCGAGCATGTTCACCGACACGTTGGGGAGGGTGCCGTTGTTGATCTTGCGCCACCCCGCGGCGGCGTTGGCGCCCCAGAGGTCGTCGTTGACGTAGACGCCGTTGTCGGAGCCGGCGAAGACCTGCTTGTTCTTGCCCGCGTTGGGGTTGACCGCAACGGTGTTGAAGGGCTCGTCGGGGAGCGCGCCGGAGACGTCGGTCCAGGTGACGCCGCCGTCGAGCGAGCGGAAGACGTGGCCGGGGATGGCGGGCGAGGTCGAGGCGGTCCAGCCGCTGTAGACGATCACCACGCGGTCGGGGCTCGTGGGGTCGGTGTCCACCCAGGTGAGCGAGCGGCCGGCGGTCGTCGAGGTCACCGGCAGCGGCGCCTTGGTGAGGTCGCGCCAGGTGAGCCCGCCGTCGTCGCTGCGCCAGATGCGGCCGGTCGAGGTGACGGCGTAGAGGATCTGCGAGCTCGCGCACCGCGCGCGCCGCTCACGCGGTTCGCCTTCGGCGTGTGCACCATGTTCACGTAGGCGCGCGAGCTGGTGTTGCCGTAGACGAAGTCGCCCGCCGTGCCGCCCGGCGCCATCGGCAGCCACACCTTGCCGGCCTGGTCGGCCTGCAGGTTCTTGTGGATGAGGTTGGTGCCCACGTACATCACGCTCTGGTTGTTGGCGTCGAGCGTGAAGTGGGCGATGAAGGCGCTGTGCTGGTCGGGGTTGCAGGCGGTGCCGATGCCGCAGTTGCCGGGGCAGCCGCCGTAGGTCTGCATGCAGCCGTGGTCGAGCCAGCCGTCGCCGCCGCTGTCGGAGTGGCGGATGGCGCCGTAGACGTACTCCTCGTAGACCTGGCTGTCGTCGCGCTGGTCGGTGGCCGCGAAGCCGCCGTCGCCGCCGTAGGTGGCCTGCCAGCGGCCGCGCGAGAGGAGCGCGTGGCCGTTGTCCTGCAGGCCGGCGTTGATCTTGTACGGGTCGGTGGCGCTCTGCGACATGCCGTAGAACTGCAGCGTCGAGAAGGTGCCGCCGTTCTTGTGCTGCCAGGTGACGCCCTCGCCGGCGACGGTGCCGATGAAGACGCCGCCGTCGTTGCCGTCGTAGTAGGTCGCGTCGTCGACCCAGATCGCGGCGTGGTGGTCGGCGTGCGACCAGGTGGAGTCGGCGGCGCTCCAGCCGGAGACCTTGGTGAGGGTGGCGCCGCCGTCGCTCGACAGGTAGTTGTCGAGGCCGCCGACGATGAGCTTGTTCTCGTTCGTCGGGTGGACGGCGCCGATGAGGTTGTACCAGCCCTGGCCGTTGGTGAACTCGGTGGTGGGATCGTTGGCGCCGGTGATCCAGGTGACCGCGGGCGCGGTGACGTCGAGCGTCGAGTAGAGGCCGCCCGACTTCATGTCCACCGTGCGCGCCACCAGCACGTAGACGTGCTTGGGGTTCGACGGCGCCTGCACGCAGCGTGATGCGGCCGATGTCGCCCGGCGCGCCGCCGGGGAGCACGAGGTCGAAGGGCAGCTTGCTCCAGGTGGCGCCGCCGTCGAGCGAGCGGTAGATGCCGTTGTTGGCGCGCGAGGCGTTGGCGGTCTGCGCCACGCCGCCGGTGGCGGCGCAGGCGGCGTTGTTGGGCCGGCCGAAGGCGGCGACGAAGACGGGCGGCTGCGACGGCCGGTCGACGATCAGGAAGTCGGTGGCCGCCTCGGTCCAGCAGCCGCCGGGGAAGGCGGCGGTTGCCGGCGCGCCGGTGTACGGCAGGCCGGTGACGAGCGACCACGTCGCGCCGCCGTTGCCGGTGCGGTAGACGCCGCCGTCGCCCGCCACCCACACCGACTGCCCGCCCGGCACGCTGCGGTCGATCTTCAGTCGCCGCATGCGGTGCTGGCCGGGGATGCCGACGGCGTCGCCGCGGAAGGGCAGCGGCTGGATCGTCCAGGTGCGGCCGCCGTCGGTCGACTTGACGACGCCGACGCCATCCTTGTCGGGCTGCGAGAAGTTCCCCTCGCCGGTGCCGAGGTAGATGGTGGCGTCGCTGTAGCTCACGAGGTCGCTGCCGGGCAGCACGTCGAGCGCGCCTACCGCCAGCGACGGCACGAAGTCGGAGAGCGCCTCCCAGTTGTCGCCGCCGTCGACCGACTTCCACAAGCCCGCCGTCGGCGGTGCCGGCGAAGATGACCCGCTTGTTGACCACCTGCGAGCCGTTCATGTGCGTCCACAGCACGGTGACGCGTCCCTGGTCGAGGGCGCCGGGGCCGCCGTTCATGCGCTCGGTCTCGTAGTTGCCGTTGGGGCCGATCGACACCCAGTTGTAGATCGGCGAGGCGGCCGACTGGCTGGAGATGCGGGAGGTCGAGCCGGAGGTCGAAGCCGCGGCCGACGCCGAGCCGGCGCCGGCGGCGATCGCCTGGCCGGCCTGGAAGGCGCGCAGCTTCCAGTCCGCCGGCGGCATCCCTTCGAACGGCGCGTAGCGCTCGGCGGCGCGGTACCACCAGCGGCGCTCCTGGATCGACGCCTTGCCGACGGCGATCAGCGAGCCGACGCGGGCGAACTCGGGATCCGGGTGCGTGAAGATGGCGGCCTCGAGCGGCAGCGGCTCGAAGTGCAGGTCGTCGATCTCGGCCTCGTGGTCCGGCCCCTCCGCCTCGGCGAAGAGCGGCGACCCGGCGAGCGGCAGCAGCGCGAGCGCGGCGAGCGCGATCGCGAAGGCGAAGAAGCGATGGCGGCGAGCGGTGGCGGGCATGGCAGCGACCTCCGGAAGAGCCCGCTCGCGAGCAGCGCGCGGGGCCGCCGGGACGCGAGCCGGCGACGTCGCCATCGTCGTGCGCTCCGCGTGCCGGAAGTGACCGGCGTGGCCCTCAGCGGGGCTGGGGAGAAATCCTCAGCGGCGCGGTTTGGCGACGGCAGCGAAGCGTCGTCGGTGTGGACCGCATCGCGGCCGGCTGCGCGGTGAGCGCTCGGCGCGCCCTGGTACCATCCGCCCCCATGCGTGCCTGCCCTCGCCGATCCCGTCCTCCGCTGCTACCTTCTCGCCCTCGTCTTAGCCGCGGCCGCGATATCACGGGCCGACGGCGACCAGCCCGGCGCCGTCGTCGTCCTCAAGCGCGCCGACGCTACGCGCCGCGGCGGCGCCCACCACCGCCGCGGCCGACCAGGCCGACCCCTACCTCTGGCTCGAGGACATCGACGGCGAGCGCGCCATGGAGTGGGTGCGCGCCCACAACGCCGCGACGGCGAAGAAGCTGCAGTCGCAGCCGATCTACCGCGAGCTCTACGCCGAGGCGAAGGCGGCGCTCGACTCGAAGTCGCGGCTGCCCGAGGTCTCGCAGCGCGGCAAGTGGATCTACAACTTCTGGAAGGACGCCGAGCACCCGCGCGGCGTCTACCGCCGCACGACGCTCGAGGAGTTTCGCAAGCCGGCGCCGGCTTGGCAGACGGTGCTCGACGTCGACGCGCTCGCCGCCAAGGAAGGCAAGCCCTGGGTCTTCCACGGCATGAGCTGCCTGCCGCCCGCGCACCGCAAGTGTCTCGTCGAGCTCTCGCCCGGCGGCGGCGACGCCGACGAGGTCCGCGAGTTCGACAGCGAGACCCTCGCCTTCGTCGCCGACGGCTTCAACCTCCCCGTCGCCAAGACCAACATCGCCTGGCGCGACGCCGACACCCTCTTCGTCGGCACCGACTTCGGCCCCGGCTCGCTCACCGACTCGGGCTATCCGCGCCTCGTCAAGCTGTGGAAGCGCGGTACGCCGATCAGCGCGGCGCGGACCATCTACGAGGGCAAACAGGCGTCGGTGTCGGTCTCCGGTTACCGGCTGCGCTCGGACGAAGGCGACGTCGACGTCGTCAGCGAGGGCACCAACTTCTGGGAGACGACCTACCACCAGCTCGTCGTCGGCGACGAGCTGAAGAAGCTGGACCTTCCCGCCACCGCCGAGCTCGTCGACATTTTCCGCGGCCAGCTCATCGTCGCGCTCAAGGAGGACTGGCAGCGCGACGGCAAGACCTACGCGCAGGACAGCGTGCTCATCGCCGACCCGGCGGCGCTCGGCGGCGTGAGCAAGGCCGCGCAGCTCGAGGTGCTGGTCGAGGCGGCGCCGAACGAGGTGGTCGAGGACGTCGAGGTCGCCGAGAGCGGCATCCTCGTCACCATGCTCGACAGCGTGCGCGGGCGGCTCTACCGCTACGAGCCGGGGCCGATCAGCGAGAACGTCAACGGCCAGCGCCACTCCAAGTCGCGCTGGTCGCGGCGCGCCATCCCCTTCCCCGACAACGGCGCGCTGCAGATCAGCTCCGTCGACTCCGACAGCGGCGACGCCTTCGTCAAGTTCCAGTCGTTCGTCACCCCGCCGACGCTCTACCACGTGCCCGACCGCGCGCCGCAGCCCGAGCAGGTCAAGCAGCAGGAGCCGACCTTCGACGGCAGCCGCTTCGAGGTCACGCAGCAGTGGACGACCTCGGCCGACGGCACCAAGGTGCCCTACTTCCAGGTGGCGCCGAAGGGGATGGCGCTCGACGGCAAGAACCCGACGCACATCTTCTCGTACGGCGGCTTCCGCAACGCGCTCACGCCGTCTTACTCGGGCAGCTACGAGCAGCTCTACGGCGCCTACGGCAAGACGTGGCTCGGGCGCGGCGGCGTCTTCGTGCTCGCCAACATCCGCGGCGGCGGCGAGTTCGGCGAGAAGTGGCACCAGGGCGCGGTGAAGGAGAACCACGTCCACGCCTTCGAGGACTTCGAGGCGGTGGCCGCCGACCTGATCGCGCGCAAGGTCACCTCACGCCAGCACCTCGGCATCGAGGGGCGCAGCAACGGCGGCCTCCTCACGCTGTCGACGATGATGCGGCGCCCCGACCTCTACGGCGCCGTCGTCAACGGCTCGACCCTCGCCGACATGCAGCGGTACCACAAGATGCTCGCCGGCGCGAGCTGGATGGCGGAGTACGGCGACCCCGACAAGCCCGAGGAGTGGGCCTACATCAGCCGCTACTCGCCCTACCAGGTCGCGCAGCCGGGCAAGGGATATCCGCCGATCTTCTTCTACCTCTCGACGCGCGACGATCGCGTCCACCCCGGCCACGCCCGCAAGATGGCGGCGCGGCTCGAAGAGCAGGGCTACGACGTCACGTACTACGAGGAGATCGAGGGCGGCCACGGCGCCAGCGTCACCAACGAGCAGCTGGCGCACCGGCTGGCGCTGTCGTACACGCACCTGTGGAACAAGCTGGGCAAGGCAAAGTAGCCCCGAACACCCCCAGTAGCGTGCATCGATGGCCGCGAAAGACACCCGCGTCGCGCTGATCCGCGGCATCAACGTCGGCAAGGCGAAGCGGGTGGCGATGGCCGACCTGCGCGCCGGGCTCGAGGCGATCGGCTACGAGGACGTGCGCACGCTGCTCAACAGCGGCAACGTCGTCTTCACCGTGCCGGCGAAGAGCAAGGGCGATCCGGCGGCGCGCGTCGAGGAGGTGCTGGAGAAGCGGCTGCGAGTGCCGGCGAAGGTCCTCGTGCTCACCGCGGCGGAGCTGGCCGAGGCGGTCGACGGCAATCCGCTGCTGAAGCAGGCCGAAGGCGATCCCGCCCGCTTCCTGGTGGCGGCGCTGGCGGAGCGGGTCGACCGCAAGGGTCTCGCCGCGCTCGCCAAGCAGGACTGGGCGCCCGATGCGTTGGCGCTCGGCAAGCGCGTCGCCTACCTCTGGTGCGCCGGCGGCATCCTCGAGAGCAAGCTCCTCACCGCGTTCAGCCGCGCGACCGGTGACGGAGCGACGACGCGCAACTGGACGACGATGCTCAAGCTGCGGGCGCTGGCCGAGAGCTGAGGCGCCGCGGCCTCGCGTGGGCGAGCCCAACGCCGATCGGTTTGCGCGTTAGAGTGGGTGAGCCGTTGTCGGCGCGTGCCGGCTCGGCTCACACTCCCCCACCCAACAGGAGCCGAAGTCGATGATCCGTCGGATCGCCGTTGCCTTGCTGCTCGCCCTTCCCGTCCCCGCGCTCGCCGCCGCCGAGCCGTTTGCCGACGCGCCGCTCGCCGATGTCCGCGGCGCCGCCGAGCGCGGCGAAGCCGCGGCGCAGTTCGAGCTCGCCAACCGCCTCTTCTTCGGCTACGACACGGCCGAGGACCACGCGGGCGCCGCCACCTGGTTCCGCAAGGCTGCCGAGCAGGGTCACGTCGAAGCGCAGCACCGGCTCGGGCTGCTGTATCACGGCGGCCGCGGCGTCGTGCGGGACGAGGTCGAAGCCACCAAGTGGTGGAAGCGCGCCGCCGAGCAGGGCCACGCGGACTCCCAGTACTGGCTCGGCAGCAACTACGAGCACGGCATGGGCGGGCTGCCGCTGAACGTCGCCGAGGCTGCGCGCTGGTACCGCATGTCGGCGGAGCAGGGCATCCCGCAGGCGCAAGCGAGCCTCGGCGAGCTCTACGCCGACGGCACGGGGGTGCCGCAGAGCGATACCGAGGCGGTCACCTGGTATCGCCGCTCCGCCGATCAGGGTGAGGCAGTCGGCCAGCAGGCGCTGGGCGAGATGTACGCCGCCGGCCGCGGCGTGCCCAAGGACGAGACGAAGGCGGTCGAGCTCTACACCCTCGCCGCCGAGCAGGGCTTCAACGTCTCGATGCTCTATCTCGGCAACGCCTACGCCGAGGGGCGCGGCATCGCCAAGAACCCGGTGTGCGCCTACTTCTGGATCGGCCTCGCCGCCGAGCGCGGCTTCACCGTCGCCGAGGGGCGCCGCGACGAGCTCCAGCCGCAGCTCGCGCCGGCGGTGCTCGCCGACGGCAAGCGCATGATCGCGGCGACGACGGTGCCCTTCGACGGCCCGGTACAGCGGCCGTTCTGCCCCGGTGAGCTGCTGTCGATGTCGATCACCAACGCCGGCATCGTCGAAGTGATGGCGGTCTTCCGCCAGGTCAGCGGCTTCCCCATCCTCGGTCTCGAGAAAGAGACACGGCCGGTGACGGTGAACGTCGACAAGGTCTCGTGGGAGACCGCGCTCACCGAGACCTTGAAGGGCCTCGGCTACCGCTGGACGCGCGAGGGCGACACCATCCGCGTCACGCCATCGGTGCAACCGGCGACCTGACGGGTCACCGCTTCGCGGTGTCGTTCCTGACCACGACGCCTGCCTTCATCACGAAGACGACGTGCTCGAGCGCAGCGACGTCGGCGAGCGGATCGCCGGCGACGGCGACGAGGTCGGCGCTCTTGCCCGCCTCGAGCACGCCGATGCGGTCCTGCAACCCCATCAGCTCCGCCGCCGACGTGGTGGCGGCGCGGATCGCTTCCAGGTTCGACAAGCCGGCATCGCGCAGCGCCACGATCTCGCGCGCGTTGGTGCCGGCGAGCTTGGCGTCGGCGGCGTCGTAGCCGCAGGCGATCTTCACGCCCACCTCCCTGGCGGTGCGCACCATCGCCTGCACGATGGGCACCTGCTCCTGAAAGTACTTGCGCGCCCCTTCGTCCTCGGCGGTGAGGCCGTTGACGAACGGGCCGAGCGTGGGGACGAGCCACACACCCTTCTCCTTCATCAGCTCCAAGGTCGGGCGATCGGCGTAGGAGCCGTGCTCGATCGAGTCGACGCCGGCGGTCACGGCATTGCGGATGCCGGCAGGAAAGCTGGCGTGGGCGGCGACCTTGCGCTCCGCTTTGTGCGCCTCCTCGACGACGACGCGCAGCTCCTCGACGGTGAGCGTCGGGTACTGCCAGTCGGCGTAGACCTTGATGTGGTCCGCGCCGCCGTCGATCTGCTCGCGCACCGCACGGCGGCAGTCGTCGGCGCCGCTCACCATCTGCGCGCCGCGCGGGAACTGCGGCAGGTCGGGCGAGATGCCGAACGGCACGTACTGCCCCACCGCGGCGATGCCGCGCGTGGCGACGCGCATGCGCGGCCCCTCGACGATGCCGCGCTCGATGGCGTCGCGCAGCGCCACGTCGGCGAACCCCGAGCCCTCGTTCTCCACGTCGCGCACGGTGGTGAAGCCGGCGAGCAGCGTGCGGCGAGCGTTGGCGGCGCCCTGCAGCGCTCGCGCTGCCTGCGACTTGAAGAGGAGCATGTTGGCGTAGGCGCGGTTGCTGCCGCCGGGGATGTCGGCCATCAAGTGGGTGTGGACGTCGATGAGGCCCGGCAGCAGCGTCACCGGCCCGAGGTCGATCACCTGCACTCCGGCATCGACGGGCAAGGCGGTGCCGACCGCCTTGATGACGTCGCCTTCGACGAGGACGGTGGCGTCGGCGAGAAAGGTCCCCTTCTTTACGTCGAGGACGCGCGCCGCCTTCACGGCGATGGTGGACGCGGGCGCGGCCGGCGTTGCCTGCGCGTGGAGGACGCGCCCCGCGGCGAGAAAGGAAACCAATGCGAGGCACGCTGCTACGGCGCGATCGCGAGCCATGGCTCACCCTCCTTGTAAGAAACGATTCGGATCTTACGACCGGATGCGCCGGCGCAAGCGCGGGCGTGGCATGCGACGTGCTGTTCCGACGCGCGGGTGGAGCGGCGTCACGGCGATTGTCCCCTTCAGTCCCGCGACGCCGACTTCACCCGACCCTCCAACCTCCTTTCCCCCCGGCGGCGGGTCTCCGCGACCCGCCGCCGCCCACCTACGCAGCGACGTTCAGGCGCGCACGAGCAGGCTGCAGCAGGTGACGCCGCCCTCCGCCTTGGCAATCTCCGAGACGTCGACGGTGCGCACGTGGATGCCCCGCGCTTCGAGGCGTGAGCGCGTGCGAGGAAAGGCGGAGGGAAGGATCACGGTGGAAACCCCGTCGCCGGGATCGGCGACGCGCAGCGCGTTGGCGGCGAACGGCTCGGAGGGATCGACGTCGAGCAGCTCGTAGTCGGCAAACACGCCGACGTCGAGCCAACTACGGTTGACGAGCAAGACGCCGTCCGCGACCTCGGTCACGGCAGTCTTGAGATGGAGGCAGCCGTCGAGCGCCACCGCGTCGACGCGATAGCCGAACGGTTCGATGTGCGTCGCGAGCTGCTCGATGCCGGCGTCGTCGGTCCGCTCCGAGCGGCCGACGAACAGCCGCTCGCCCGACGCGGAGCACGTCGCCGCCGTCGAGCGTCGCCGGCGCGTCGAGATGCGCGAGCGGCCGATGACGCGCCAGAGCCGCCGCCACCGAGACGGTCTCGCCGCGCCGCGACTCCGCGCCAGGCCGCGTGATCACCGCCATCTCGTCGAGCACGACCGCCGCGTCCTCGACGAACACCGAGTCGGGCAGCTCGGGCTCGACGGGCAGCCGCTCGATCGTGCACCCGAGCTCCGCGAGCAGCGCCTCGTAGGCAGCGTGCTGCCTCTCGGCGAGCTCGACGTCGATCGGTTCGCGAGCGAGGTGCGTGAGCTCGCACCGCGCGAAGGCGGGGCTCACGCCCCGCGTGATGGCGATCCACCGCCGTTGCTCGCCTGGCATGGGTTCATTCTCGCCCGGCGGCGTCACGATTTTGGCGGAAGAACCCGATGCAGCTCGGGGCAGCTCGTCCTCACCCCCGGCGACGTGGACTTACGTCCACCGCGCCGGGGTTTCGAGGACGACGCTCCGATCAGCGCCCCGGTCGACGCGGTCCGCGCCTGGCGTCCTGCCGCTTGGCGGCGTTGCGCCCCGGCCAGGGGTTGAGACTGCCCGCAGCCGCCGCCGGGCGGCCCGTGCCGTTCGCGCGCTCTTCCGTGGCGGTGTAGCCGGCTGCCCCGGCATGCGAGGCCCGCGCCGGCGCATGCGAGGGGCGGCTGCCCGGCCGTCCCGCGTGCGTCGGCCGGCTGCCCGGAGCACCGCCGTGCATCGGCCGCGCCGAGGGCTTGCCGCCATGTGCCGGCGATCCGGCAGCCGGCCGCGGCGAAGGACTACCGCCGTGCTGTCCCGCCGTCCGCCCCGCCTTCGCCTCGGCCTTGGCGCGCGCGCGCGCCCGCTCTTCCTGCTTGCGTGCGCGGATGGCGGCGATGCGCTCCTGGATGGGGATCTCGAGCTTCGGCGCCTGCCCGGCGTAGTCGAAGCCTTGCAGCTGCCGTCGCGGCAGTCGCTTGCCGACGGCGCGCTCGATGGCCGCCAGCTCCTTGCCGTCCTCGGGCGAGGCGAAGGTGATGGCGTGACCGGTCAGGCTGGCGCGCGCCGTGCGGCCGACGCGGTGGATGTAGTCGTCGGACTGGTGCGGCACGTCGAAGTTCACCACGTGCGGCAGCGCCGAGATGTCGATGCCGCGCGCCGCGATGTCGGTGGCCACCAGCACCTGCAGCTTGCCGGCCTTGAAGGCGGCAAGGGCCGCCTCGCGCTGCCCTTGGCTGCGGTTGCCATGGATGCGATCGCACTTGACGCCGGCCGCCTCCAGGAAGTCGGCGAGCCGGTTGGCGCGGTGCTTGGTGCGGGTGAAGACGAGCGCCGTCTCCAGCTCGCGCCGCTTCAGCAGCTCGAGCAGGAGAGTGGGCTTGAGACGCTCCGCCACCGGCAGCACCTCTTGGCTGACCGTGGTCGGCGGGGCCGACGGGCGCTCGACGTCGATGCGCGCCGGGTCGTCGAGCAGGCGGCGCGACAGCTCGACGATCTCGCGCGGCAGCGTCGCCGAGAAGAGCATCGTCTGCCGGCGCTTGGGCAGCGCGGCGAGGATGCGCTCGACGTCGGGCAGGAAGCCCATGTCGAGCATGCGGTCGGCCTCGTCGAGCACCAGGAGCTCGAGGCGATCGAACTTGGCGACACCCTGCCGCATGTGGTCGAGCAGGCGGCCGGGCGTGGCGACGACGACGTCGACGCCGCGGCGCAGCGCGCGCTCCTGCGGGAACGGGCTGACGCCGCCGAACACCGTCACCGAGCTGATGCGCAGGTGGCGGCCGAGGCCGACGAGGTGCTCGTGGACCTGCGACGCCAGCTCGCGCGTCGGCACGAGCACGAGCGCGCGGGTGGCGCCGGAGGGGGGCGTGGCCGCCAGCCGCTGCAGCATCGGCAGCACGAAGGCGGCGGTCTTGCCGCTGCCGGTCATCGCGCAGGCGAGCACGTCGCGGCCGGCGAGCGCCGGGGGCACCGACTTCGCCTGGATGGGCGTGGCGGTGGTGAAGCCGAGGTCGGCGACGCCGCGCATCAGCGCGGGCGCCAGGCCGAGGTCGGCGAACGAGGCGGGGATCTGATCGGACAAGTGGAGTCCCTTCTGCGGACGTTCAGCCAGGAGTCAACCGTGGCCGCGCAACGTGCCGCGTCGATCGATCCGGCGAACTGTCGAGAGGGAAGAACGGAAGACTTGCCGGGGAGGCTGCCGTTCGGCTCGGAGCGTTTCGCGTCGCGTTGACGCGGGCGCCGCCGGGCCGCTGAAGATGCGGGACCATCGCACATCGAGCCGCGTTTGGCAAGCCGTGGGTGGGTCCAGGCGCAACAACACGCTGCCGCGGCAATGAATTCCGCGGCGCCGAATTCGCGGCGTGCAAGCCTTGTCGCGCCAGCGCGGCGGCACAGCGATAGGATCGCGGCCATCCCCGTGCGCGGCACGAACCACGCGGCACCGTCGGTCCTCGAGGCTGCGGCAGCGGCAGCCACGGCTTCGCCGGTTCGCGCGTTGCGCCGTCGCCTCGCGCTGCCGCTGCTGCTCGCGACGCTCGCGCTCTGCGCGCCCGCCGCGGCGCAGTTGCTGCCGATCTTCAACCTCACCACCGACGACGGCCTCGCCGCCTCGCAAGTGTGGGACGTGCTGCGCGACCGGCGCGGCTACTTGTGGATCGCCACCTCGCAGGGGCTCACCCGCTACGACGGCTTCGAGCTGGTGAGCCTCACCGGCGCCGAGGGGCTGCGCAACCAGGTGGTGCGCAAGGTGGTGGAGGCGCCGGACGGCGCGCTTTGGCTCGCCACCGCCGACGGCTTGGCGCGCTACGACGGCCGCGCGCTCTCCTTCATCGGCAACGCCGAAGGGATGCGCGGCGGCATCGTCTGGGACCTCGCCTTCGACGCGCACGGCAACCTCTGGTTCGGCACTGGCAGCGGCGGCCTCGGCGTCGTCGTCGGCGACCGCTGGAAGCAGTACGGCAAGGGCAGCGGTCTCGCGGGCAACGACGTCTACGGCTTGCACGTGACGCCGCGCGGCGAGCTGTGGGTCGGCACTCGGCGTTCCGGTGTGGCGCGCTGCACGATCGGCGCCCGCGGTGAGCTCGGGCAGTGCCGCGCTTTCACCACCGCCGACGGCCTCGCCAACGACGGCGTGCGCGCGATGGCCTCGGACCGCTCCGGCAATGTCTGGCTGGGCACGCGCGGCGGCGGCCTGTCGCGCTGGGACGGGCGCGGCTTCACCACCTTCACGATGAAGGACGGTCTCGCCGACGACGACATTTATGCGCTCCTCGTACGCCGCAGCGGTGAGCTGGTGATCGGCAACGCGCAGCGCGGTGTCACCATTTGCGCGCTTCCCGACGTGCGGCCGTGCCGCACGCTGCGCAAAGGAAACGGCCTCGCCGTCGATTCGGTGGTGGGTGTCGACGAGGACTCCGAAGGCAACCTGTGGGTCGGCCTCGACAACGGCCTGTCGAAAGTCGTTTCGGAGAAGCTGCAGAGCTTCGACGATCGGCAAGGCGTGCCGGGTCCCGGTGGCTACTCGCTGCTGCCGGAGAAGAACGGCGACATCTGGGTGGCGAGCTACGGCGGCCTCGGCCGCATCCGCCTCGCGGCGCCCTACGGCCTGCCGATGATTCAGCGCTGGGACGCCGAGCGCGGCCTCCCCTCGAGCGAGGTGTGGGACGTACTGCGCGACCGCCGCGACCGCCTCTGGGTGGGCACGGCGCGCGGGCTCTGCCTCTTCGACGGCGCGCGCGGCTGTAGCGCCGTCTACGGCGAGGAGCAGGGGCTCGCCGGCAGCTACGTCCTCGACCTCTTCGAAGCGAAGAATGGGGATCTCTGGGTCGGTCTGCTCGGCGGCGCCAGCCGGCTGCGCTTCGACGATGCGGGCGCGGGCTCGCCCGAGGTGCTGACGCTCCGCGTCGCCGACGGCTTGCCCGCCGAGCAGGTGCTGGCGATCGCCGAAGATCGGCACGGCACTATTTGGCTGGCGGGCAGCGGCGGTCTCGCCGCCTTCCGTGGCGACGTCACAACCTCTGGTTCCCGCGTGCGAGCGTGGACCGCGGCGCAAGGCGTTCCCAATGGCAGTCTGTACGGCCTCTTCGCCGCCCGCGACGGCGAGGTCTGGATCGGCGCCGCCAGCAGCGGTCTGCTGCGCTTCCGTCCTCCCGCCAATCCGCTGGCGAGCTCGTCACCGCCGCTCTCGTTCACCCGCTTCGGCCGCGAGCGTGGCATCGATGCCCGCGCCGTCTTCGCTGTCCGCGAGGACGCCCGCGGCCGCCTCTGGCTGACCACCACCTCCGGCGTCTACCACTTCGATCCGCGCGCCGACGGCGGCCGCGGCGCCGTGCTGCGCCGTTTCGACCGCAGCTCGGGCCTGGTCAGCAACGACTCCTCGACGGGCAACTCCCTCGCGCTCGACGAGCAGGGCCGCGTTTGGGCCGGCTTCTCGGGCGGCATCACCCGCTACGACCCGGCGCTCGAGGAGGCGCCGCTCTCACCGCCGCGTACGAGCATCGAGCGCGTGACGCTGGGGCCGCGGCGGCCGCTCGTCCTGCGCGCGCCATTCACCATGCCGCCGCAGCTGCGCGCCGGCGAGCAATGGCTCGATGCCTCAGCGCCGCTCGTCGTCGAGCGCGGGCGGCACAACGTGCGCTTCGACTTCCGCGGCCTTTCGTATCGAGCGCCGCACGAGCTGCGCTACGAGGTGCAACTCGTCGGCTTCGACCCCGACTGGCTGCCGGTCGACGGCGATCCGTTCAAGGAGTACACCAACCTCGACCCCGGCGAGTACCGCTTCCAGGTGCGGGCGGCAGCGCCCGGCGCCACGTGGGGGCCGCCGGCGATGCTGCGCATGTCGATCGAGCCCGCGTTCTGGCAGACGCCGCTCTTCGCCGCCGCGGCGCTCGTCGCCGCGCTGCTGCTGCTCGGCATCGCGCACCGCCTGCGCACGCAGCGCATCAAGACGCGCGCGCAGCTGCTCGAAGCGCAGGTCGACGAGCGCACCGACGACCTGCGCCGCTACGCGCGCGCCCTCGAGGAGCACTCGCACGCGCTCGACCGCGCCAACGCGCGCATCCGCCAGACCAACCGCTTCAAGAGCCAATTCCTCGCCAACATGAGCCACGAGCTGCGCACGCCGCTCAACGCCATCATCGGCTTCTCGCAGGTGCTCGAACGGCGGCTCGCCGGCCGCGTCGAGGAGCGCGAGCTGGGCTTCCTGCGCAACGTGCTCGCCAGCGGCCGCCACCTCCTCCACTTGATCGACAACCTGCTCGACCTGTCGAAGATCGAGGCCGGCAAGATGGAGGTGCACGCCGAGGAGGCCGAGCTGCGCGCCGTCGTCGACGGCGTGTGCACGATCATGGAAGGCTACCGGCGCGAGCGCGACGTCACCATCGTCCCCCGGCTGCCGCCGCACCTGGTGCCGATCGCCGTCGACGTGCCCAAGCTCAAGCAGATCCTCTTCAACCTGCTGTCGAACGCCATCAAGTTCTCGCCCGCGGGCGGCACGGTGGAGATCGAGGCGAAGGTGGTGTCTGCCGCCGAATCGCCGCTCGCCGTCGACTCGTATTTGGTGTCGGTGATCGACCATGGCGTCGGCATCCCGCTCGACGACCAGGCGCGCATCTTCGAGGAGTTCCGCCAGGTGCACCACGGCGGCGACCGCCCCGCCGGCACCGGGCTCGGCCTCGCCATCGTCTACAGGTTCACCCAGCTGCTCGGCGGCGAGGTCGACCTCGACTCCGAGCCGGGCGAGGGTGCCGCGTTCCGCGTGCTGCTGCCGCGCGACGCCTCGCGCGGGCCGGCGACGCTGCCCGACGAAGCGACCGCCGAGGCGCACGTGCGGCCGCGCGTGCTCGTCGTCGAGGCCGACCGCGAGGCCTTCGCGGCGCTCGCCGAGGCGCTCGACGCCGACGGCATGCTGCCGGTGCGCGCCCGCCACGGCGAGGAAGCGCTGCGCATGGCGCGCGAGGTGCGCCCGGCGGTCGTCGCGGTCGACGTAGGCGCGCCGGGGCTAGACGGCTGGGCGGCGCTGGCGGAGCTGCAGTCGGACCTCGCGACCGCGCAGCTGCCGGTCGTGCTGGTGAGCCTGCGCGACCGCCGCCGCCTGTCGATCGCGCTCGGCTTCGACGCCTGGCTGCCGCGCCCGGTCGACGCCGTCGCCTTCGTCGAGTCGCTGATGCGCCTCTCGCCGCCGGCCGTCGGCGAGGCGGCGGCGCCGGTGCTCGTCGTCGACGACGATCCCGACGACCCGCGAGCAGCTCGAGCTGGCGCTGGCCACCGCGGGCCTGCCTTCGCTCGTCGCCGGCGAGCGCCGCCGCGCCGTCGAGCTGGCGCGCGCCCACGCTCCGCAGGCGATCGCCGTGGCGCTCAGCATGCCGGCGCTCGAAGGCTTCGCGTTGACGCGCGCCCTGCAACGCGACGCCCGCACCGCCCGCTTGCCGGTGCTGGCGCTCGCCCCGGTCGCCCCGAGCGAAGCCGACCGCGAGCGCATCGCCGAGCACCTCTCCCTCAGCGCAGGTGCTGCGGGATCAGCCGCCGAGCTCCTCGCCACCGTCCGCGCCATCCTCCGCCGCAGCCCGCAAGACGAGCCAGGCGACGCGGGCGGCGAGGCCGTCGCCTAGCTCAGCATCGAGATCGCTTCGCTACGCTCGCGATGACGTCAAAACCGTCATTGCGAGGAGCGCAGCGACGAAGCAATCTCGATGCTGCACGCGCCTACGGCATCCGATACGCCACCGCGTTGACGTTCATGCCGGCGCCGACGGAGGCGAAGAGGAGCACGTCGCCGCTCTTCAGCTCGTGGCCGTCGACTTCGCGTCGCAGTAGCAAATCGAGAAGCGTCGGCAGGGTCGCCACCGAGCTGTTGCCGAGCCAGCCAACCGTCATCGGCACCAGCTCGTCGAGCGTCTGCGTCACCGCGGTGCCGCGCAGCAGGCGCTTGATGATGGCCTCGTCCATCTTGGCGTTGGCCTGGTGGATGAGGATCTTGTCGACGTCCTCGACGGCGAGCCCCGCCTTCTTCAGGCAGTCGAGGATCGCCGGCGGCACGGTCTTCACGGCGTATTCGTAGACCTTGTGGCCGTCCATGCGGAAGAAGATGGCGTCGCGCGGCGGCGTCGGGCCGAGCGAGGTGTCCATGTAGAGCAGCCAGGCGTGCTCGATGGTGTCGGTGCGCGTCGCGTGCGCCAGGATGCCCACCGCCGCCTCGCCGTCGCCGCTCTCGCGCGCTTCCATCACCACCGCGCCGGCGCCGTCGCCGTAGATCATGCTGTCGCGGTCGTGCGGGTCGGAGATGCGCGACAGCGTCTCGGTGCCGACGACGAGCGCGCGCGTCGCGTCGCCCGAGCGCAGGAAGTAGTCGGCCTGGATGACCGACTGCAGCCACCCCGGGCAGCCGAACAGCACGTCGTAGGCGACGGTCGACGGGTTGGCGATGCCGAGGCTCGCCTTGACGCGCGAGGCGAGGCTGGGCACGACGTCGGACTGCCGGTTGTCGTGCCGGACGTCGCCGAAGTTGTGGGCGACGATCAGGTAGTCGAGCGACTCGCGGTCGACGCCGGCCGAGGCGAGGGCCGCCTCGGCCGCGATGGTGCCGATGTGAGAGGCGACCTGCTCGGGCGCGACGTGGCGCCGCTCGGTGATGCCGGTGATCTTGACGAACTTGTCGACGATCTCCTCACCGGGCTTCGTCAGCTCCGTGCGCTGCTGGTCGAAGAAGCGGGAGCCGACGAACTCGTCGTTGCAGACCTTGACCGGCGGCAGGTAGCTGCCGGTGCCGGTGATGACGCTGCGTCGCGCCATGTCGTCGGCGGGCTACGCCGCCTTCTCCGTCGGTTCCGGCAGCGGCCGCTGGCCGCGCCCGCGCAGCTCGCCGAAGCCGATCAGCCGCCGGCTGGCCTGGTCCCAGAGCTTGAGACGCGCGCAGCGCAGCGTGCCACCGACGGTCAGCCGCGTCACGTGGTGCAGCTCCGGGTTCTCTTCCATAGCTTGCCGGAGCCGGTAGTTCGGGATGCGGCTCGACAGGTGGTGCACGTGGTGGTAGCCGATGTTACCGGTGAACCAGTGCAGCACGCGTGGCATGTCGAGGTAGGAGCTGCCCTCGAGGCCGGCGCGGTGGAAGTCCCACTCCGGGTGCAGCTCCCAGTAAGTGTCCTCGAACTGGTGCTGGACGTAAAACAGCCAGACGCCGAGGGCGCCGCTGACGATCACCACCGGCAGGTGCACGGCGAGGAAAGCGCCGATGCCGATCGTCGCCCACGCCGTCCCCACGATGAGGGCGAGCGCGACGTTGGTCCACATCACGCTCCTCCACTCCTGCTTCCACTCGCGCGGAGCGTCGAGCGGCAGCCGGTGCTTGAGCACGAACTGGTAGAACGGACCGAGGATCAGCAGCACGAACATGCTGCGGTAGAGCCGGTAGCCCAAGCGGCCCCAGCGCGACAGCGCCAGGTACTCGTCGACGGTCAGGGTCTCGATGTCGCCCAGCTCGCGGCGGTCGAGGTCTCCCGAGCTGGCGTGGTGCATGGCGTGAGTGCGCCGCCAGTAGTGGTACGGCGTCAGCGTCGGCACGCCGAGGACGAAGCCGACCGCGTGGTTGGCGGCCGCCGACCGAAAGAACGCGCCGTGCCCGCAGTCGTGCTGGATGATGAACAGCCGCGTCAGCAGGCCGGCGATGGGGAAGGCGAACAGGCAGGGGAGCCACCAAGCGAGCTCGAGGCTGCGCAGGGACGCGTACCAGGTGCCGGCGAAGAGCAGCAACGTGGTGACCAGCTGGAAGAGCGACTTGCGCAGGTCGGGGGTCTTGTAGGGGGCGAGGATCTGGTTCCAACGGGCGGCGCTCGCCGGCGGGCTCGACGGCATGGCGAGCACGGTCGCGGGCGCGGAAGTCGCGGACGTTGCGGTCATCGGTCTCTCCTGTAGGTGGCCGCGGCCCGAGCTCGTTGTGCGAAATCGTCGACGAGGCAGGGATTGCCGAGGCAGCGAGACCGGCCATGTGTAGTGTCACCCCGACCGCGCCTCGAAGGGGTCAGCCCTCGGTCAGCAGACCGTCACGGATTCGTCAGGGGACCCTGGAATCCGTCGCCACGCCGAGGAGTAGCATCCTTCGGTGACAATCGAAGCCACGGTGGCCGCGCCGCCGCACCCGCCGGCCGACGAGCGCGGCCCGGCCGAGCCGCAGAGCGCGCGGGTCGAGCCGCCCGTCGCGGACGCCATCGCCGCCACGCCCCCCGTTCGCTACCGGCTCCTCTATGCCTGGGCGGTCACCACGCAGGTGCTGCTCTCCTATCTCACCGTCCAGGTCGCCGGCTGGCTGCTCGGCAAGGCGTGGCGCGAGCGCGCGCTCCTGCGCTGCCACCACCGCAACGCGCGGCGCGTGGCGCGTGCCCTGGTGCGGCTGCAAGGGCTCTTCATCAAGGTGGGCCAGCTGCTCAGCATGCTCACCAACTTCCTCCCCGCCGAGTTCCGCCAGGGTCTGGAGACGCTCCAGGACCGCGTGCCGCCGCGCCCGTTCGCCGAGGTCGCCGCTCGCCTTCGCGAGGAGCTGGGCGCGCCGCCCGACGACCTGTTCCTCGAGCTCGACCCGCGCCCGCTCGCCAGCGCCTCGCTGGCGCAGGTCCATGCGGCGCTGCTCGCGGACGGCCGGCGCGTCGCGGTCAAGGTACAGCACCTCGGCATCGAGCGCCTCGCGCAGGAAGACCTGCGCACGATCGCCGGCATCCTCCGCCTGGTGTCGCTCTTCGTGCACGTGCGCGGCCTGCGCCGCGTGCACGTCGACCTGCGGGCGATGATCGAGGAAGAGCTCGACTTCGCGCGCGAAGCGCGCAACGTCGACACCATCGCCGCCAACTTCGACGGCGACGCCGCCGTCGCCTTCCCCACCGTCGTCGCCGAGCGCTCGACGGCGCGCGTGCTCACCACGACCTTCGTCGACGGCATCAAGGTGTCGCGCCGCGAGGAGCTCGTCGCCGCCGGCTTCGACCTCGAGCAGGTGGCGACCACCATCCTCCGCGCCTACTGCCGGATGATCTTCGAGCACGGCGTCTACCACGCCGACCCGCACCCGGGGAACCTCTTCGTGCGCGCCGGCGGCTCGATCGCCTTCGTCGACTTCGGCGCCGTCGGCCGGCTCTCGCCGGCGATGCGCGAAGGGATCCCGGAGCTGCTCGAAGCGGTGCTCGCCCGCGACCCGGCGCGCATCCTCGGCGCCATGCGGCGGATGGGCTTCGTCGCCCGCGAGGGCGACGAGCGCACGGCCGAGAAGGTGGTGGGCTACCTCCACCGCCGCTTCCTCGACCAGCTCACCGTCGAGTCGTGGAGCTTCCAGGACATCCGCGTCGACGCGCGGATGAAGCTCGAGACCCTCGGCGACCTGCGGCGGCTCGACGTCTCCCTGCGCGACCTCATGGACCTCTTCGAGGTGCCGCGCGACTGGGTCGTCCTCGAGCGCACGTTGCTGCTGCTCGTCGGCCTCTGCGCCCACCTGGCGCCGCAGATGAACCCGATGACGGTGGTGCGCCCCTACGTCGAGTCGCTGGTGCTCGGCCGCGACAAGGACTGGCCGACGCTGATCGCCCGCACGGTGAAAGACCTGCTGCTGACGGCGATCGCGCTGCCGGGCGACCTGAAGCGCACGCTGGCGAAGATCGAGCGCGGCGAGCTCGAGGTGCGGCTGGCGGGAGTGCGCGAGGGCTTCGAACGCCTCTACTCGGCGGCGCACCAACTGCTGTGGGGCGTGGTGGCGAGCAGCGCCGCGCTCATCGGCTACTTCGCCCAGGCGCGCGACGAAGCCGACGTCGCGCGCGTCGCCGCCGGCGTCACCGCCGGCGCGGCGGTGCTGCTCGCGCTCTCGCTCTGGCGGGCACGCCGGCGTTAGCTCGGCGCCGCCGTCAGCGGACCGAGCCGAAGCGGTAGCCGAAGGTGAGCGCGAACACATCGAGGCCGATCTCGCCGTAGAGGCTGCGGTCGAGGTTCTCCTCTCTCAGCAGCTCCAGGTGGCGGTACTCGACGCCGACGGACCACGGCGAGCGGCCGAGGGAGTAGGCGGCGCCGACCTTGCCGCCGTAACCGAAATAGGGGTCGCGGCTTTCGCCGACGTCGATGTCATACCGCACCCAGGCGACCTGCGGTCCGACGTAGAGGTCGAAGCGGCCTTGGCGCAAGGGGTGAAACAGCAGGCCGGCGGTGAACGGCTTGACGGTGAACTCGCCTTCGTCGCTGAAGATCGTCACCTCTCTGAGGACGGTTGGGTTGAACGAGATGGCCTGGATCTGAGTCACTCGGACGCGAGCGTCCATCGTCAGTTGGCCGGCGGCCAGCTCGAAGCCGAACCGAGGGTGCGGCCGATACTCCACGGAGCCTTCGAAGCCTCGGCCGTCGTCCACGTTCAGGTAGGTCGTCGTGGAATACGGGTAGATGAACTCGTGCTCGTAGTTGCTGGCGAGCGCGTGCGCCCGCAGCGTCCACCGCGGCGGCTGGGCCGCGGCCGCAGTTGCGGCCAGCACGAGGACGACAGAGGCGAGCAGCGCCACCCTGGGCTTGCCGATCGTCATGTTGTGACCTCCAAGTTGCGGGACGACGCGCTCCTGGCGTCGACCGTTCCGATCACGTGCGCTTCAGCTTACACGCCGCGCCGGGAGCCCACCACCCTCAGAGGCGCAATCGACGACGAAGAGCTATCGCGCCTCGTCGGCGAGGGCTTGCCGCACGTAAGCAACCGCGCGCTCCAGGACTTCGTCTCGGCCGGCACGGATGCCGGCAACGGTCGGCTCGACGCGGACGTCGGGGACGAGGCCGATTCCCTGTACGGGGCGGCCGTCCGCGTGGCGGACGTCGTGGCCGGTGAAGGTGACCTCGATGCCGCCAGGCAGGTACACATACGTCTTGTCTCCGACCGCTCCCGCGCTGTTGGAGCCGATGAACTTCGTCCCGTTCGCCGCCTCGAACAACAGACCCGTCCACTCGGCCTGGCTAAAGGTTCGCTCGTCGATGAGCATCACCGTGCGCCCGCTGTACAGCGCTCGCTCGATCTTCGGCAGCGCCTGTGCGAACGAGTAGCTGGTTTGCGTTTCGAACTCCTCGGCTGGCACCAACTGAGGGCGCCGGAAGATCGCGCCCACGGCGGCATGCCTGGTGTTGAGACGAGGTGGGACCGACCATGTGGTGAGGCCGTTCGGATAGCCGCGCATGTCGAAGACGATCGCCTCCGTGCCGTTCAGGGCGGTGAACATCGCGTCGACTTGTTCGACCGTGAGGCGGGTCAAGTCGACATAGCCGATGTTGCCGTCGAGAAGGCGCCAGATCTCTCCCTCGCGGACGATGTTCCGAGTGCGGGTGCGGGCGACGTTCACGTTTCGTGTCGTACCGTCGGCGCCTCTCACCACCAGCTCCGCGACGGAGTTGTGAGGCCCGCGCATGGCCCAGGAGAGCACCGTGGCGGCGCGCGCGGCCTCGTTCGACCCGCTGTAGTACTTCCAGAGCCTGCGCACGCGCCCTTCCAGCGGCTCGCCATCGATGCTCACGACCTCGTCGCCGATGGCGATCGGTGAATCTCGAGGCAGCTCTTCCGCCTTGCCGGTGACGACGAATCGCCCTTCGATGGAGCGCAGCTCGAGTGGGAAGAGCCGCGCGCCGAGGATGCCCCACGTGGGACCGCCGTACGCGAGGGCGTGGCCGTCCTCCAGGCGCGCCGCGAGCTCCAGGATGGCCCGCGCATAGTCCTCCCCGTTGCTCGCCCCTTCGAAACGAGGAATGAACTCCGCGAGCACCGCCCGCCAGTCGCCGAGCCGATCGTCGAAGGGATAGAAGCGGTCGACAATGCTCCACAGCCGGAAGAGCGCGAGGAGCCGGTAGGGCAGATCGGGATACTTCATGTCGGCGTAGGTGGCATCCGTCGTTGCGATCGGGACGGTGGCCGTGAGCCGCGGAGCTGGACGCGCCGGGAGCGGCGCCGGATCGCGCGCAAGCGCGACCGCCTTTGTCATGGCTGCGTCGCCCTCGCCGCCTGGCGCGACCACCGCGTCGGCCGATACCCCTTGCGCGATCGTCTCGCTCACTCGCACGGCTGCAGACCAGCCGCCGCCGAGATCGATCGTCCTCGCGCGTGCGATCCGATCGTCCAACACCGCAGCTTCCGCGACGATCGCCGCGTGTCCGCTCCACCACAGGGCCGCCGCTTGATCCGGCAGCTCCTCGCCGACGATGAAGACGTAGCGCGCCGGCAGCCCGCCCTGCTCACCCGAGCCCCACGACGGCGGCGACGGCAGGACCTGGAGCGCGGAGTAGTAAGCACCCGGAAACGGCCCCGGCACATAGCCGGAGTGGAAGACACGACGCCGCGGCGGAACGACGACCGACTCGCTCGTCAAAGCGAGGTTGTCGAGGAGTATGCCGAAATCGCCGAGGATCGTGCCCGGGTTCGCCGCCCTCTCCGTGCGGAAATCGAAGACCACGCCCTTCGCCTTCGGCAGCTCCGGAGTGATCTGCGCGCCGAGAGCGCCGACGAAGAGGAGAGCCTCGTCGGTCACCGAGTCCCGGTACGGTCCGATGCTCACGATCAAGACGTCGCCATCCCATCGCAGCAGCGGGACGGGGGCGGCGGGTCGAGGCCCGTTCTGGCGGGAAACGCGCGTCATCGGATCCCCGAGCTCGGCGAGCATCGCGCCGATCGCCTGCGCCACCTGCTCACTCGTCTGCGCCTCGCGTACCCTCGGAACCGCCCGCACGAGCGCGCCATCCCAATCCACTTCGCGGAGGAGGAGGTGCGGATGGTGGAACTTCACCTCGGACCAGACCGTGCAGAGCGTCGCGAGGGAATCCGTACGGAAGTCGGCGGCAGCCGCGCGTCCCGATGCGGCGAGGCAGAGCAAGACACAGGCGAACCGCTGGGCGATGTTTCGCACGAGTGACCCTCCAATCCGAGAACGGGTTGGCAGGGTCAGACTCTATCGTCCGGTCGGCCTGACGCCGGCCGCCAAGGCGGCCGCTCGACTCAGGAGCCCTCGTGGCTGCGCTCGAGCCTCTCGATCACCTTCAGAGCCTTCATGACTTGGCTGTCGGTGTCGCGAAGAATGACTCTCTTCTCACCGGCTCCCGCGCTCCTCGCAAGCTGAAGCTCCTGCTGCAGCGTGCGGATGACTTCCCCCGATGACGCGCCCTTCAGGACCACGGCCACGATGACGGAGCCGTCACCCGCGGGCAGAGGAGTCGTGTCGACCGCGTCGTCGGTGGCGTCGAGCAGCTTCACGACGGCTTCAGCCAGCTCGACCTTCTCTCGCGTGTCGCGAACCGTGATGGTGTGGTCGTCAGCTATCTCCAGGTTCTTGATGCCGACGATCGTACGCAGGACCGTCGCGGCCTGAGGGGTGGTCGCGTTGCTCAGGCTGAAGGTAGCAGCCTGAGTCTCCTCTGCGGCAGAGGCGGCGCACGTGGTGCAGACGGTACTGGCGATCACGAACGCGACAGCGAGCTTGTGGCGCATGGACCCCTCCACTGAAGGTGTGCTTCCGACTCGGTAGCACTGCTACATCTACGTAGACGTGCCCAGGGCCGTCTAGCGGCGTACGAAGCGCTCCCATGCGGTCACGCTTCCCGGCCATGCGAATGGTCCCTGCCGCAGCACTGACAGTGAAGAGCGCGATCGTCGTGCCACAACCTCTTTGGCAAAGCCTCGCAGCTCGGCTTCGGTCAGGGACTAGTACCAAATGGACTAGCTCCGCCAAGAGCTGAGTCCTCGGCGGACGAGCGCTTGGAGCCTGATCCGGCCCTTCAAGGCGTCCCTGAGAACTCGCAATGCGGCAGGCAACAGAGGCGCTTACGATGGACTCAGCCGTGGGATCAGGTTGCGAGACTGTCACCGCAGGCAGATGCAGTACTCTCCGCGCAGTGGGGGCCTTTAAGGGAAGGCGCCTCAGGCGGATCACTCAGAGTGGCCGGTCAGAGGAGGATCGACTGCCTCAAGCAGCGGGATACTTGAAGCCGACGACGTCTGAGGACTCAACTGGCATCGAGCTCTTCTGTGATGGTCCGCAGATTGCCGGGAGGCAGCATCGATTCCCTAGTCAGCGTAGCGATGGCTCGGCGACACTAGCGACATTCGACGACGGCCTACCGTCAGCGGCGACAGCAGTGTTCGACTCTGGAGGCTGTGAGGGCATCACGGTTGATTGCGTGGGCCTCGAGGATCTCGCGGCAGAGCGGGCGAGGCCGAGGCCGCTACCGCCGAGCTTCATGGTGTTCATCGAGTTTGTCCTCGTCGTGCGGCCGGTAGAACGCGGGCGCGTCGACGGACAGGATGCGGATGCACCGAGGCGCCAAAGAGCTCGCTCAGCCCGTTGCTCAGGGTGTCTCGGACGGGCTCGGCAACCTCGACGTGCGCCGGCAGGATCTCGGACAGGAAGAGCGCCGAGCGCGTGCTCGACGTCACCAAGCCGAGACGGGACTGACGCCAGACGAGATGGCGCGTGACCACCTGCGAGCCGCACGCGTAGGCGACCTCCCCGGCAGGAACCGCCTCCTCGACCGCCGCGTCCAGCGCCTGGAAGGTGTCGCCGTGGCGAGTGAGGCGGAGCTCCAGCGGCGCGGGGAGCGTATCCAGGTCGTACGCGCCGGCAGGCACGACGTGGTCGAGCGACACCGCGTTGTAGAAGTCGACGCGCGGATTGACCTGGAACGGCTGCGCCGACTTGAGCGCCCGCCGCACCAGCGCCTCGATCGAAGTGGGGAACTCCTTGTGCGAGGCGCCGGCAGCCTTCATCGCCGCTCGCCACGCTTGTACGTGCGGGTGCGATTGCGCGTTGTCGAAACCGAAGCGCGTATGCACGCGAGCCCAGGCGTCGTGCCACAGCCGTTGCACCCGCGGGCCGTCACCGTCCTCGATGCCGTCCGCGACGACGATTACGACGCGAAGGCCCGGCAGCAGGGCGAACACCTCGGGCGCGATGGTGAGCAGTTCGACCATCGCTCGTAGCTACGCTACTGGGGACGTCCCTTACCAGCAGGCTTGCAAAGCTCGTCGTCGAGGCCGCTTTCCGGAAGCAGCTGAGAGCACCAGATTTCGTTGGACAGATTGAAGAACTCCATCGGAATGCGGCCGCCTTGGTACTCGGCCAAGATCTTGGTGGGCCTCTCCAACGCCCAACCGCGGCGCGACGCGACCGTCGCCTTGCAGAACCCAGAGCCCTTGCCCGTGAGCCGCGACTGGACCTCGCATTCGAGGAACTCGGCGAGGTAGCGCGCCACAGCCTTCGCTATACCCTCGACCAGGGTCGTCAAGGACGGATGCCGATCGGCGGTGCCCTGCAGGCCCCGCTGCCATCGTCCGCACTCGGCGCAAACCGGGGCATCGGGATCGGGAAGCGCAGTCCCACAGAGACGGCACCGATCCTTCTGGGCGTGGTCCTAGGCTCGAGCTCGTCGTTTGAACGCTTCGCTGCCATATCTCTCAATCCCCCGGATGTCCGATGAGCGACGGCGGCGCTACGCGTGCCGCGCCTACCGGCCGCAGACGGTCTACTGCCCACGCGAGGTCGAGTGGCGTGCCGTCCCAGCTCGGGAGCGCGGCCTGGCGATCGACGACGATGCCACACGCCCCGAGCTGAGTGCTCAGCAAGACCAGCGGGGCGGTACCGACAGCCGGCAAGCTGGAAGCGTCGGCGATTGTGCGTCCATCCGGACGGAAAAAGCGCAGCTCGCCGCCCGGCAGCACTCGGACGCTGAATCCCTCCTCGTGCACGGCGCGATGGTGGTAACGGCAGAGCTGCACCAGGTTGTCGAGCTTGGTCTCGCCGCCGTCGGCCCAGTGCTCGAGGTGGTGCGCGTCGCAAAGCCTCGACGTGCAGCCGGGGAAGCGGCAGCCGCCGTCGCGTCGGGCGAGGGCGCGGCGTAGCGGAGTGGAAATCGCCCGCGTGCGGCGTCCGACGTCGAGCACGGAGCCGTCGGCGGCGTGCCGCATCACGACGAGAGCGGCGTCGCAGGCGAGGCGGCGCGACGTTTCCGCGGAAACGCGGGAGCCGTCGTCGAGCAGCGCGGCTCCCGACTCGCCGTCCGCTGCGAGTGTCTCGGCGTCGACGTGGATGACGACCTGGTAGCGGTCGCCGCGCGTGCCCGGGTCGAGGCCGCCGGCGAGCGCGCTCTCGGCGACGAGACCGAGGGCGTCGGCGCGCCGTTGCTCGGCGGTTGGCTCTTCACCGCGCAGGTCGCGGGACGTTTCCGGGGAAACGTCGGCGCCGCGCAGCTTCACCGCGGCGGCATCGAGCGCTCGTAGGAGCGCCGCTCCCGCCTCGGGCGCAAGTCGAGCCTGCACGACGACCATTCCGTCCTCGTCGGTGTAGGCACGGAGGTAGCGTGAGGCATGGCGGAGCTGCTCGTGCTCCTGTTCGACGAGACGGTCGACACGACGCCAGGCGCGCACCACCTTCTCAACGTGAGCCGCGGTGCCGGCCTTGGCGAACGTCAACAGCTCCTCTTCGTTGGCCGGCGTCGCCACGCGGGTGAGCGCCCGCACCTTGGAGAAGGAGAGCTCGCCGCGCGACATCGCAGCCGAGAGCAGCGGCAACGTCCCGAGCGCATGGGCGACGCGCATCTTCTCGCGCGCCGCGCCGAGCTCGAGCCCGGTGCGCCAGTTGAGCCAGTGGGCGCAGGAGCGGAAGCCGCTGTTCCATCCGCCCCGCTGATCGAAGTCGCGGAGCATGACGAGTAGCTGGTAAGTGGCGGCTTGGAGTTGGGCGGAAAGGTGAGCGATGCGCTCGCCGAGCGCGTCGAGATAACCAGCGGTGGAGGCGGGATCGGCGGTGCTATCGGAGGGAACGGGAGTAGGGTCTTCGGCGGGGTTGCTCATGGGCTCCTCCAGTCGGTCGACCGATTGTAAGCCCATGATTCTTTGCGCCTTAGCGGGGCCTAGAAACCACGAAATGGCGGCAAGATCGCTTTCTCGTGGGCGTGATGGAGATTGGCCCATCCAGCGCCCATTGCGGGCCGGCGCAGGCCGCTTCATTGCCGACCTGAGGGTGGCCCCCAAGCCAGTCAGGAAACATTGTCAAGAGGTTTCGCGAATTTGTAACACGGATCTCGAAGGTCGAGCGGACACGGCCGTGCTCGGGCACCACGCCGCCATCGTTCAGTTAGCCTGACACTCCTTCGTTCAGATGTCGTCGGCAACCACCACGACGACGCGCAGACCAGGAAGGACGGCAAACACCTGCGGAGCGATCGTGAGCAGCTCGTTCGTGTACCCGTTACCGGAGGGATCAGCCGACACCGCCGCATGCAGTGCGAAGGAGTGCTCAGGCTCAGGAGCGAGCCCTGGTCCTCCGAGACGACGGAGGGAGGAGCGGATACGCCAGCTTCAGGACGACGGCGCCCACGGCGATCAAAGGAAGGAAGGCGGCCGTCTTGCCTACGAAGAGCCCCTCGAACCAGCCCTGTTCGCCGACGCTGACGATGGCGCCCATGAGACCGACATATGCGAGAAGGGCTCCGACAGTCCACAACAGCTTTGCCAGCCCTGGAACAAAGTAATCACGGATCGCCATTGACGCATCTCCGATGGTCCGAGTGTCGGCTAACGCAGCAAGAGTTCTGCGACACCATACGCGAACGGCCGCACGGTACCACTGCAACGAAGAACTAAGCGGCAATCGGCACTATGTATCCGTTTCGACATCGTCCCACTCCTGGTTCATGTAGCGGATGAGCCAGTTCAATGCGCGGTGTCGTTCGCGGATAATGCCCTCGTCTAGTGAAGGCGACGGGGTGTTACGCAGGCGGAGCTCGATGGCTGACCAATGAAGGTGGTAGTAGAGGTCGGCCTGTTCCATGATCTCGGCCATCGAGCGAAGTTGGGCGTGCGCAGCGAGGTTGCGGCCGTTCTCGCGAATGATCCCTACCTCTGACGGAACGTCGCAGACCAGACTCGGTGGCTGGAGCTTATCGAGGTACCCGAGCGACCACAGCAAGACGTGAACAACTTCGTAGCCCCAAGCCGCGTCGATGAGCTCTTGCTTCGAAGGCATCGAAGACTTGATGAAGGCGGTTTCACGCGGGGAGAACAAATCCTGTGCTGCGAAGCGCGCTACAAGCTCATCGGCGAAGGCCTGGTCGCCGGTTTCGCCTTTGACCGCACAGATGGCCATTGCGACGCACCGATTGGCAATCTCTGTGACCGACCGAGGCTGAATCGCTGAGACTTCTTCGGTTACAGGCAACGTCGCAAGGTAGGGAACGCCGAGACGTTTCAGCGTAGCAATGCTGCGCTCGCGCCTCGCTAGCTGCTCAGCGCTCGGTCGAGGATGGTCAAGGCTAGTCCGGACCACACCCTGCAGATCTCGCTCGTGGACTTCAGGATACTGCTTTCGCTGTTCCGCGCGATCGCTCCCGTTGCACGTAAGCGCTCCTATAGCAGCTGCGAATATAGTAGATGCTTCATGGTCGCCTAATCCGACTTTCGGTGGTTATCTGCTGAGCCGGTGGCGCAATGCGACTTACGCCGTCTACCCGCGCGTGGCACTTCGCGAGTCGAGGCGCCAGATCAGTTGCTGGTCGCTCGTGAAAATCGGAATCAGGATGGGAATTCGCTCGCCGTCAGCATCGAGCAGTGCCCATTTGGCGGATTCGATGAGCTCGGTGAATCGGTGCTCGTCCTCGAAGGCGGGATCGTCCATTTGGTCTGCCTCGACGAGAGGCCAAACACGACGAGAGTAGTCGATGTAGTCGGATACCAGCGAAAGAGACTGCTTCGACGAGAGGGCGGCACTCTCGTCGAAGGAGCCGTGGAAGCTCGGAAAATCTCGTTCGAGCTCGAGAACCTCGCCGAGTATCTCCTCTCCGAACAGCAGTTGATACCTCACAAAGGCGATTCCTCGATGCCTAAAACGGAACGAGCTCAGCAGCATCACCCAGACGAACGCCCGAATGGTGCCCGCTGCAACGAGGAGTTCGGCGACGCATCTTCGATCTGTGCAGGCGTTGGTTGAGCTCGACCGGGCGGGCTGTCCTCACGGAGGCTGTCCGGGAGGTATTGAACCATCGAGAGCTTGAGGTGACAGCCGATCTCACCAAAGTATCCCGTGTCGCAACACTGGGGCGCCGGGATCAGCTGAGTCACCGCACCTTCCTCAATCGAGTTGCAGGTGCGATCTGGGCGCCGGAGATAGACCGTTTGAATTTTCGGCCGCAGCTCGAGCTCCCAGGCGCCACGCCAGCTGTACGTGGGATCGTCCGCATACTCACGAAGCCGTAGGACCTTGACCTCGATCACTACACCGGGCTGGTGTGTGAGCTGTTCAGAAAAGACGGTACGTGGATCGACGGGGCGGGCGGCCTTCGGTTCCGGTGTCGCCGGATGAAGCTTGTGATAATTGGCGTCGAAGTAGGCCTTAGCCGTGGTGCAGCTGACGAGCTCTACTTCGATGGCTTTCGGGTTGCCTACGCGAATGCACGAAGCGTCCGCCACTTCGGCGCCTGCGAGCGCCGCAAGAAGGTGCAGAGCCGCAGCGATGTAGCGCGGAGTCATCTGGTGTGCCTCGATGGTCGGAGGTTCAAGTCGGTCCGCGCGTCGCCTACTAAACATTCGGCAACAACCTACCGCGGCGGCAGCCAGCAGGTCACCACCGTCCCTTCCCCCGGCCGCGATTGCAATGCGATCTTGCCGCCGTGGGCTTCGAGGATCTCGCGACACAGCGCCAACCCTAGTCCGCTTCCTCCCGGCTTGGTCGAGTAGAACGGCAGCAACGCCTGGCGCATGGTCTCTTCGTCCATGCCGCGGCCGTGGTCGCTGACCTGGATCCAGGTGCCGCCTTCCGGTGCCGACTCGATGCGGAGGCGGACTTCGACGTCGTTCGGCGAGTGGCCGTTGCCTTCGCTCGCCTCGACGGCGTTCTTGAACAAGTTGACGAGCACCTGGCGCAGCTGGGCGGGGTCGAACCAGCCCGGCGCCGCCGGCGCTGCGCCGACCAAATGCACCTGTGGGAAGTCCTGCACCGTCTCGAGGAAGCGCGCCCAGTCGACCGCCTCCGGCCGCGGCCGCGGCAGCCGCGCGAACTTGGCGTAGCCGTCGAGGAAGCGTTGCAGGTGGTCGAGGCGCTCGCGGAGGGTGGCGAAGACCTCGTCGGCGCGGTGGGCGTGGCGCGGGTCGGAGGCGATGATGCGCGCCGAGTGGACGAGCGACGAGATGGGGGCCAGCGAGTTGTTGAGCTCGTGGGAGACGACGCGCAGCACCTTCTTCCAGATCTCCGCCTCCTGCCGCCCCAGCTCGCCGGTCATCCGGCGCAGCAGCACCAGCTCGTGGCGGCGGTAGTTGAGGCGGAAGCTGCGGCGCGAGAGGTGGAAGGTCTCGACACGGTCCCCGTCGCGCACGGTGAAGAGGCCGTCGGTGTCGCTCGCCATCACCTCCTGCATCGACGGCGGGCAGCCGGCCTGCAGCTCGTCGAAGCTGCGCCCTTCGAGCGGCGCGCCGCCGAGCAGCAGCTGGCGCGCCTCGCGGTTGCCGTAGACGACGCGGCCGGTGGGGCCGACGAGCATGATGGCGGCCGGCGAGCGGTCGAGCGCCGTCTGCAGCAGCAGCTCGCGCTGGCGCAGCAGGTGCCGCTCCTCCTGCAGCAGCCGGCCGACGTCGTTGTAGAGGCGGACGAGCTCGCCCAGCTCGTCGTCGCCGCGGTAGGCGAGGCGCACGCTGTAGTCGTGGTCGCGGAAGCTGCGGATGCCGTCGGCGACGCCGCCGACGACGCGGTCGAGCGGCCGCAGCAGGCGCGCCACGCCCCACGCCGCGAGCGGCAGGCCGACGGCGAGGACGAGGAGGAAGGCGAGCCGCGGCGTCGCCTGGTAACGCACGGCCAGCGCGGCGGTGACGGCCGCCAGCAGCAGCGCCAGCCCCACCATCGCCGTGACGCGGCCAGCGAGCGAGCTGCGCCGCGCGCGCGGCAGCGCCGGCAGCGTCGCCCCCTCGCCACGCAGCCCCGCGAAGGGGGCGCCTTCGCGAAACGCCGGCGAGTCGACCGAGGCGACCTCGACTTCCTCCTGCTTCGCCATTGCCTTCAGAGTACCCCTCTCCGCGTCACAGCTCCCCTCTAGGAGCCCGTGTTATCGTCCGCGCCGCCATGCCGGAAGGGGCGTTGTCCGGCGAGATTCGGGAAGCCATCGAAGAGCTGCAGGCGTACCTCTCCGATCAGGTCGCACCGCTTCTCATCGTCGACTCGGTCCACGTGCTGCTCGCCCAGCCCCCCGAGCTGGGAGCGGAGGTCGTGCGCTCCTGGGTGGGCGGCCAGCTGCGCAACCTCGGCGCCGCGGTCAACTCCACCGATATCCTCTTCCACGCGGTCAAGAAGCTCCAGCTGTTCGGCAAGCTGAAGCTCGTCGAGCGCGAGCCGCTGGCGGCTTACCTCGACGGCCTCGTCGAGGTGCTCGTCGCGCAGGCGCCCGAGCTCGACCGCGGCTCGCTGCGCACGTTCCTCCTGCAGGCGGCGGAAGCCGAGACCGGCGGCCTCGCCTCGCAGGTGCAGGTCCTCTACCGTCCGGCGACCGCCGCCGCCCCCGCCGGCGCCGCACCGCCGGCGAGCGCCTCGGCCCAGGTCTCCGCCGAGATGGCCGCCAGCATGCGGCAGTTCGCGCTGCTGCTGTCGCGCCTCGACCGCGGCAGCGAGAGAGTCGGCGGCGGCGAGCAGCGTGGCATGGCGCTCGGCGAGCAGGCGCCGCAGCTCCTCGCCGCGGCGGCGCAGAGCGCGCGCTCGCAAGGCGAGCTCGAGCAGCACCTGGCGAGCCTGAGCCGCCTCGGGCTGATGACCAACGTCCGCCTCTCCGAGCTCTTCAACACCCTGAGCCACGGCCTCCCCAACTGGGCGCTCGGCGAAGGCGCGCCGGCGCACGAGAGCGCTCCCGTGCAGGCGATGCACCGCATCGTCGCGCTGGCCGGCGACCCGGGGAAGGCGGCGGGCCACTTCCGCGAGCTGCTCAACACGGTGGCGAAGCAGTTCAACGACAACGCGCTCGCCGCGCGCGCTGCAGGTCGCCGACGTCGCCCGCCGGCTGCTCGCCGAGGGCAAGGTCGAGAAGACGAGCGCCGACCTGATGATGAGCACGGCGCACGAGGACCTCGACGCGGCGCGGCTGATGGAGGAGACGCAGCACGCCGGCAACCTGCCGCTGCTGCGCCGCCTGCTCAACTTCTACCCCGCGCTGACGCCCGAGGGGCTGCTGCGGACGCTCGACAACGAGCCCGACCGCTCGCGCCGCCGACTCTGGCTGGCGCTGATGGAGGTCCACGGGCCGTCCGGGCCGCGCGGCCGCGCTCGAACGCCTCGACGCAGTCCTTGCAGGCGGGCGCGGCGAGCGACCACGAGGCGTGGCTGCAGCGCAACTTCGTCTACCTGCTCCACCGCATGCGTCCGGCCGCCGGCGAAGACCCGGCGCGCGAGATACGGCTGACGGTGCGCTGCGCCGACCTCGCGCTGCCGGCGCCGCTCGTGCGCGAGGCGCTCACCAACCTCGGCCTCCGGCGCCATCCCGAGGCCGAAGCGGCGCTGCGGCTGCGTCTCGAGCAGATCGAACGGCAGCTCGAGCAGCCGACGGCGGGCGTGCCGCACGACGCCGCCGAGCTGCGTCGCATGCTCGGCCTCGTCGTCGCCGGCCTGGCGCGGCAGGCCACGTCGAGCGCGCGGCGGACGATCGTCGACCACGGCCTCAAGCAGCGCCCGGCGCTCGGCGACACGCTCGAGCGCCTCGGCGAGCTCGGCGGCTACGACTTGGCCGAGGATCCCGAGATCGTCGATCGGTTGCTGGCGACGTTGCGCACGCAGCTGCCGATGAAGGTGCTCGGCCTCCAGATCCGCCGTCACGACATCGGGCCGGTGTACCTGGTGAAGGCGCTCCACTCGACGCGCTCGCCGGCGGTGCGGCAGATCTTCGAGGACATCGCGGCGCGCTTCCCGAGCGAGGCCTTCGGCCAGGCCGCGGCGGCCGCGCTCGCCAGTTGGAACGTCGTCGCGGCGCCGCCGCCCGAGCCCGAGGTCTCCTCGGTCGCCGCGCCGCCGCCGGCGCCGGCCGCCAGCCTCGCCGGCGACCTCGAGGTGTTCGGGCTGCCCGAGCTGCTGCAGACGCTGTCGCAGAACGAGTCCTCGGGCCGCTTGCTGCTGCGCGACCGCAACGGCCATCCCTTCGCCGAGCTGCTCCTGCGCAAGGGGATGGTGCGCGAGGCGCGGGTGCGCCGGCTCACCATGCCCGACGCCTTCTACCAGATCCTCGAGGCGCCGCAGCCGGGCACCTTCGAGTTCTCTCGCCTGGCGCTCGAGACGGTGCCCGACGGGCCGGCGCATCACGTCATGGGTCTCCTGATGGAAGGCATGCGGCGCTACGACGAGCTGCAACGCGCGCGCGTCGTGGCGCCCGACCACGTCTTGCTGCGCTCGACCGGCAGCCGCCCGTCGGCGCCGCCCGACGAGAGCGACGGCAACTTCATCCGCGAGCTGTGGATGAAGGTCAAGGACGGCGGCACCCCGCTGCAGTGCGAGGAGGCGGTGGCGGCCGACACCTACCGCATCCGCTCGCTGCTCGCCCACTGGCTCACCGAGGGAACGCTGGCCGTGCGCGAAGCACCCGAGAACGCCGCGCCCTGAGCGGCACCGCACCATCGAGATCGCTTCGTCGCTGCGCTCCTCGCGATGACGTACTCATCGTCATTGCGAGCGCGGCGAAGCATCGATCTCAGCTGCGCGGCCGGCGCTCGAGCTCGATGTTGAGCCGCGCCATGCGGCGGTAGAGCGCCTGGCGGCTGATCCCCAGCCGCTCGGCGACACGGCTCACGTTGCCCTCCTCGCCGGCGATCAGGCGCAGCAACTCGACGCGCTCCTCTTCGGCTTCCGGCGACAGCGCTACCGGCGCTTCGGCCGTGGCCTCGCCGTCGAGCCCCAAGTCGGCGGCTTGGAGCTCGACGCCGGCCGCGAGCAGCGAGGCGCGGCGCACGCGGTTCTCGAGCTCGCGCACGTTCCCCGGCCACGGGTGGGCGAGGAGCGCCGACTCCGCGCCGGCCGACAGCCGCAGCGGCTCGCCACGCTCGGCGGCGAAGGTGGTGAGGAAGTGGCGCGCCAGCGGCAGCACGTCCTCGGACCGCTCGGCGAGCGGCGGCACGCGGATCTCCACCACGTCGAGGCGGAAGTAGAGGTCCTCGCGGAAGCGGCCGTCGGCGATCGCCTTCGTCAGCGACGCGTTGGTCGCCGAGAGCACGCGCACGTCGACCTTCTGTGCCTTGCTGCTGCCCAACCGCAGCAGCTCGCCGCCCTGCAGCACGCGCAGCAGCTTCACCTGGCCGGCGAGCGGCAGCGAGTCGATCTCGTCGAGGAAGAGCGTGCCGCCGTCGGCCGCCTCGAAGTGGCCGATGCGGCGCCCCTTCAAGCCGGTATAGGCGCCGGCCTCGGCGCCGAACAGCTCGGCCTCCATCAGCTCGGCGGGGATGGCGCCGACGTTGACGCGCACGAACGGCGCGTTGCTGCGCCGCGAGTTGGCCTGCACGATCTCGGCGACGCGCTCCTTGCCGGCGCCCGAGGGGCCGGTGAGCATCACCGGCGCGTCCGAGGGCGCCACCTGGATCGCCAGCGCCACCGCGCGGTGCATGGCGCGGCTGGCGTAGACGAGGCCGCGCAGGTCGTGCTCGCGAGCGAGCGTCGCGCGCACCGTGGCGAGCTCGCCGCGCTGGCGGTCCTCGGCCACCACCGTTGCGCGCGAGCGCAAGAGGGCCTGCAGCGTCGCCACCAGCTTCGCGTCGTCCCACGGCTTCTGCACGTAGTCGACGGCGCCCTCCCGCACCAGCTCGACGGCGGTCTCGAGCGAAGCCCAGGCGGTGAGCAGGAAAATCGGCAGGCCGGGGTCGCGCTCGCGCAGGCGACGGAAGAGCTCGACGCCGGCGCGCCCCGAGGTCTCGCTGGGGACGAAGTTCATGTCCTGGAGGACGGCGCCGAGCACCTCGCCGCGGGCGATCGCCATCGCCTCGTCGGGCGTCGCGGCAACGACGTTGGGGATGTCGTGCAGGTCGAGCAGCACCGACAGCGCCCGCGCGACGGCGGGCTGGTCGTCGACGATGAGCACCCGCAGCCGGTCGGACGTGCGGTCGGACATCCGGAGATCACAGTGCGCCCGATTCTAGGGAGCGGGCGGCGTCAGCGGTCGACTTGCCGCGCCGCGCCGCTGCCGAGCAGCTCGTCGGCGAGCGCGCGCAGCTGCTCGCCGAGGGTCTCGTCGGGTGTGGCCGGCGGGGGCAGCGAGCGCACCCGGGACAGGGAGTCGGCGTCGGAGACGATGTAGGCCTTCCCCTCGCGGGTAAACCAGAGGAACGAGGGCTCCCGCCTCGCCTCGTACGCCATGAGAATCACCGCCGCCCCATTGAGTGTTCGTGCCCCTCATCCACTAAGACGTTCAAGCGGCTGGAGCGTTAGCAGCGAGTTGCGGCTGTCACTCCCCCGCCACACCGGGCTCAGGCGTCGCCCTTGCGCCAGCCGTTCTGCGGCGCCACGCCGCGGAAACGGATCGCCCAGTTGCCGCTCGCCTCGCGGCCCTTGAAGAAGACACGCCAGTCGCCGGTCGCCGGCGCCACCTCGCCGGGCTTGCCGGCACGCACCGGCAGCGCGCCCGTGCTCACCACCAGCCGGCCGTCGACGGCGCTCCCCTTCCACTCGTAGCCGTCGGGGGAGACGATCCGCACCCCGTACTCGCCGCCGGTGATCCGCGCCTCGAATTCGAGCTCGACGACGGAGGCGTTCTGCACCATGCGGAACACCTTCGCCTTGTTGCAGGTGTCGCGATCGAGGCTCGCGATCAGCTCGCCTCGCGACTCGTCCGCCAACGGCTTGCTGCCGTCGCCGAGCAACGGCTCGTTCGCCGCCGCCATCCCGCCGCCGATCAGCGCCAGAAGCGCCGCCGCGCCGACTACCGTCCACGTTGCAGGCTTCGCACGCATTCTCCGCTCCTCCGTAGTCGAGATCGCTTTTCGTGCTTAGACGGTCCGCGTTGCCACGACCGGCGCCACCCGCGTCGCCTTGAGCGCGGGCGCCAGCGCCGCCAGCAGGCCGCTCACCCACAGCAGCACCATGCCGCCGCCGACCAGCGTCCAGTCGAGCTTGGGCACCGCAGCCGAGGCGCCGGCGACCGTCGTCAGCCGCACCAGGGTGTAGTTGAGAGCCCACGCCATGCCGAGGCCGAGGGCCAGCCCGCTGCCGGTCACCAGCCAGTTCTCCAGCAGGAAGTAACGCAGGATGTCCTGCCGCGTCGCGCCCAGCGCCCGCCGCGTACCGATCTGCCGGCGCCGCTGCGAGACCGAGAACGAGGTGAGGCCGACGATGCCGAAGGCGGTCACCGCGACGAGCAGCACGACGACGCCGCTGAGGATCTTGATCAGCCCGCGCTCGCCGTTGTAGGTGTTCGACTTGTACCAGGCGAGGCTGCGCACGGTGACGATGCGCCCCTGATCCACCTTGAGCAGCACGTCCTCGAGGGCCGCCATCACCGACTCGCGGGCGCCCGGCTCGGTGCGCACCATGTAGCGGATGAGGCGCTTGTCCTCGGGCTGGCCGGGGAGCAGCATGGCGTGGCCGGAGATGCGCTCCGACTGCGGCCAGGAGTTGAACATCGTGTCGACGATGCCGATGACGATGTTCGAGCTCTTCGCCTCGCCGCCGCTGGTGATCCGCTTGCCCACCGCGTCGCCGTCGGGGAAGAGCTTGTCGGCCAGCGCCTGGCTCAAGATCACCGGCTGGTCGTGGACCTCGCCCTCGGCGTCGGAGTAGTTGCGGAACTCGCCGGGCTGGAAGTCGCGGCCGGAGACCAGCTTGACGCCCAGCGTCTGCATGGCATGGTCGGAGACTTCGAAGTAGGGCGCGGTGCTCGAGTCCCCCTTGGCGCCCTCGGCCTTGCGGCCGGTGGCGCTGCCGCCGCCCGAGAGCGGGACGGCCGAGATGGCGGTGGCGTCGCGCACGCCGGGGAAGGCGCGCAGCCGCTCGAGGTCGCGCGCCCGCGCCGCATGGAGGTAATCGGCTTCCTGGTAGGCGGGGGCGAAGGGCTCGAGGATGGCGACGACGAGGTTCTCCTCGTCGAAGCCCGACGAGCGGAGGAACTTGCCGCGCAGGTCGAGCACCATGCTCACGCAGTTGGCGACGATGGCCAGCGTCAGCGCCACCTCGAGGGTGATGAGCAGAAACCGCGCACGGTTGTGGATGAGGGCGCGGAAGACGGGTCCTAGCTCCATGACGTGTACCTCTCTCTTACTGCGCCTTCAGATGCGTAGCGGGCGGGATGCGGCAGATGCGCCACGCCGGGTAGAAGCCGGCGATGAGGCCGGCGCCGAGGGCCAGCAGGACGGCGGCGCCGACCACCGGCAGCTCGAGCTGGAACAGGCTCGGCTCGTCGGCGGAGCGAATGAGCCGGTCGATGCCGTGCAGCAGCGGTAGCGAGGCGAGCAGGCCGACGATGCCGCCGACCAGCGCCACCAGCTCGCACTCGAGCAGGTGCTGCAGGAAGACGTGACGGCGGCTGGCGCCCAGCGCGCGCCGCACTCCCACCTCCGGCGAACGGGCGAGGAACTTGCCGAGCAGGATGCCGATCAGGTTCACGGCCGAGACGACGAGGAAGAGCAGGCTGATCACCAGCATCGTCTTCGACGAGCGCGGCACCACCTGCATCCAGTCGAGGAACGCCGGCACGCTGTAGAGCCGGTTGTTGAGCGGCCGCTCGAAGCGGCCGAGCTTCTTCTGCTCGCGGACGTAGCCGTCGATCCAGCTCTGGTACGCCTCCTTCTGCTTGGCGTCGTCGAGCTGCACCCAGTACTGGATCCAGATCGCCTCCGACTCCAGCAGGTCCTCGTACTCGTTGCCCCACGACTTCCAGCCGCTGGTGTTGCCCGCGGTGACGATCTTCATCGCCGGCGCCCAGCGGAAGGGGACGTAGAGCTCCTCCGGCCGCTCGAAGGCGCCGTTGTGCGGATCGAAGAAGGTCGGCTTCGGCCGCCACGGCGCCAGCACGCCGGTGACGGTGAACGTGCGGTCCTCGATGCGCACCTGCCGGCCGACGCTGTTCTTGCCGCCGAAGAGCTTCTGGTTGGTCTCCTGGTCGAGCACCACCACCGCCTGCGGGCCGGCGTCGGCTTCCGCGCCCCAGGCGCCGCCGTACTGGAAGGGCGTGTCGAAGAGGCTGAAGAAGTCGCGGTAGGTGACGCGAGTGCTGGCGCGGAAGGGCCGCTGGTCGCGGCTCTCCGGGAACACCGTCAGCTCGGTCTTGAACATGGCGTTCTTGTGCGTCGGGACGGGGCTCTCCATCAACGCCATGGCGTCGCGGTAGGTGAGCTGGTTGGGCGGGTCCTTGGGATTGTCGTCGTCCCACGGCCGCTCGGGGTTCCAGCTGTCGAGGGCGACGTAGAAGAGCTTGGCGCTCTTTTGCGGGATGGGGTCCTTGGCCATCGTGTGGTAGGCGGCCACGAAGGCGGTCGACACGGCGATGCCGAGGGCGATGCCGACGACCAGCAGCGCCGAGAGGATCGGCGTGCGGCGCAGGCTCTTGGCGGCGATACGCAGGTGATAGGCGAGCATGGTCGGAGCGCTCCTTACCTTCCGAAGGCCGGCTCGCCCACCGACGTGCCGGGGCGGAAGAGCGGCGCCGGCACCTCTTGCGCGAGGTCGAGCATCCGCCCGTCGAGGACGTGGATCTGGCGCGCCGCGCGGGTGGCGAGCTCGGGATCGTGGGTGACCATCGCCACCGTGGTGCCGGTGCCGTTGATGCGCTCGAGCAGGTCCAAGATCTCGTTGGCCATCGCCGAGTCGAGGTTGCCGGTGGGCTCGTCGGCGAGGATCAGCCGCGGCGTGCCGACGAGGGCGCGGGCCACCGCCACGCGCTGCTGCTGGCCGCCCGAGAGCTGCGCCGGGTAGTGCTTGAGCCGCGCCGTCAGGCCGACGATCGACAGCGCCTCCTCGATCAGCTCGCGCCGGCGCTTGGCGGGCAGCCCGCGGTAGCGCAGCGGCACGTCGACGTTGTCGAACACGTCGAGGTCGGGGATCAGGTTGAAGCTCTGGAAGATGAAGCCGATCTTCTCGTTGCGCAGGCGCGACATCTGGCGGTCGGAGAGCCGCGAGACGTCCTGCCCGTCGAGCCAGTAGGTGCCCTGGTCGAAGGTGTCGAGCAGCCCGGCGATGTTGAGGAAGGTGGTCTTGCCCGAGCCCGAGGGGCCCATGATGGCCACGAACTCCCCCGCCGCGATGTCGACGGTGAAGCTCGACAGCGCGTGGGTCTCCACATGCTCCGTGCGGTAGACCTTCGAGACGTTCTTCATGCGAATCATCGTTGGCTGCTCCTTGGTCATGCCCAATGTCATCGCTGCAGCGAAACTCTCTTGGCACCCTCGAACGCCGAGGGATCGGAAAGCACGATCTGGTCGCCTTCGCGCAGGCCGCCGGCGATCTCGATCTCGGTGATGCTGACGCTGCCCACCTCGATCGGCCGCAGCTCGGCGATGCCGTCCTCGACCACATAGGCCTGGCGCTCGCCGAGCGCCTCGAGGAACGGTCCGCGCTGCACCTTGAGCACGTTGCGCCGCGTCTCCAGCACCAGCTTGGCGGCGACGCGCTGGTTCTGCTTGAGGCCCGGCGGGGTCTCGCCGCGGAAGCCGACGATGCCGCGCACGCGGCTCCCCTGCACCTCGGGCGAGAGGCTGGTCACCTCGCCCTGCCACTGGCGGCCGTCGATGGTGAGCACCGCCGGCGTCGCCGGCTTGATGTCGGGCGCGTAGCTCTCGGGCACCCACACCTCGACCTCGAGGCGCGACAGGTCGACGACGCCGACGAGCGGCTGGCCCTCGGTCACCGAGTCACGGTCGGCGACGGCGACGCGCGAGACGAGGCCGGCGAACGGTGCCTTGACGGCGAGCGCGTGCGACCTGCCGCTCGAGCTCGGCGACGACGAGCCGCTGCTGCTCGACCTGCGACTCGCGGTTGCGCACCTCGAAGGCGAGCGTCTCGCCGGCGAGCGACGATTCCTGCTTGGCCGACTCGAAGCGCAGCTGGGAGAGCTTCACCTCGTCCTGCGCCTTCTCGTAGTCGACCTCGTTCAAGATCCCCATCTTGCGCGTGCGGTCGGCGCGGTCCATGGCGCGCTTGGCGGCCTCGAGCTGCACGCCGAGGAGGGCGACACCCTGCTGGCGCTGCAGCTTGTCCTGGCGGGAGGCGATGCGCTGGCGGTCGAGGTCGCTCTTCGCCGAGAGCAGCGCCGAGCGCTCCTGCAGCAGGCGGCTCTCCACCTCCGGGCTCTCGACGCGCACCAGCACCTGGTCGCGGGCGACGACCTGCCCGGCCTGCACCTCGACGCGGGCGACGCCGCGCGCCGGGCTGGTGAGCGTGGGACGGAAGGCGGCGACGACGCTACCCTCGACGGCCACCTCGCGCACGAGGTCGCCGCGGGTGACGGTGCCGAAGCGCAGGCCGGCGGCGCTCACCGTGCGCTCCGACGACGCCCAGCGCAGGATGCCGGGCAGGGTGACGGCGCCGATCAACAGCAAAGCCGCCGCGGCGGCGGCGATCGTCCAGCGGCGCCGCCAGCGCGGCGCGGCTTCGACGGGGCGGTCCATGGTCGATGTGTCTCGGATCAAGTCGGGCTCCTCACTCGGTCGCAGCGGGCTAGTTCAAGGGTGGTGCCAGGGGCGGGCGAGCAGAACAAGTGTTTGTGCGTCAGCTATTTCCTCGCGGTGAGCACGTTCGCGAAGAGGGCTCGCGCGGACAGCTGTCCGCGTCGCGGCCGGACAGCTGTCCGCCTGCACCGAGTGAGCGGAAGCAAACGTGAGCGTGGACGGAAACGGCTGCTTACCTTGGTCGATCTCCGTGCGTGCCCTAAGCTAGGAGGCGAATTGACCTACCAGGACGAGATCCCGCGGCCCGCAGCAGCGGACGAGCCCAGCGACGAAGTGACGCAGCTGCTGCTGCGCTGGCAGGCCGGCGACCGTGCCGCGCTCGACAAGCTGCTCCCCCTCGTCTACGACCAGCTCCACAAGCTCGCCACCCGCCAGCTCAAGCGCGAGCGCAAGGGGCACACCCTCCAGCCCACCGCCGTCGTCCACGAGACCTACCTCCGGCTCGTCGACCAGCGGCGCGCCAACTGGCAGAGCCGGGCGCAGTTCTTCGCCGTCGCCGCCGGCATGATGCGGCGCGTGCTCGTCGACCACGCGCGCAGCCGGCGCGCCGCCAAGCGCGGCGGCCTCATGCCCCACATCGCCATCGAGGACGTCGAGGCCGGGATCGATCCGCCGAGCGTCGACCTCGTCGACCTCGACGACGCGCTCGGCAAGCTCGAGCAGCTCGACGCCGACCAGGCGAAGATCGTCGAGCTGCGCTTCTTCGGCGGCCTCACCGTCGAGGAGACGGCCGAGGTCGTGCGCTCGTCGCCGGCCACGGTGAAGCGCGACTGGCACTCGGCCAAGGCGTGGCTCTTCCGCGAGCTCGGCGGCGTCCCGACGCCGTAGCGGCGCGGCGCACGTTTCGCGATGTCGCCTTTCGCGCTGACCAGGCAGCCATGAACTCCGAGCAGTGGCACCGCGTCCGCGTGCTCTTCGACGTCGCCGGTCAGCTGCCGGCGGCGCAGCGCCGCGCCTTCCTCCGCAACGCCTGCGCCGAGGAGCCCGAGCTGCGGCAGGAGGTCGAGTCGCTGCTCGAAGCCGCCGCCGAAGCCGGCGACTTCCTCGAAGCCGGCGCCTTGAACGACATCACCTGGCCGCCCCTCTCGTCGGCCAGCGCCACCCTGCCCAAGCTCACGCCGCCGCCGCGGCCCGCCTCCGCGCCCGCAGCCGAAGCGCCGCGACGGCCGAGCGGCGCCCTCGACAGATTTCGCGACTTCGTCCGCCGGCGCCGCGACAAGCCCGCGACCGGCGAGTGACGCCTGCGCGGGCGAGCCCGCGCAGGCACCGGCAGCGCGCCCTACTTCGCCTGGATGAAGGCGACGATGTCGTTCGACAGCGCTTCGAGCGAGGGCTGGTAGAGGTACATCATGTGCCCGCCCTCGTAGTCCTTGATCGTCATCCGCGCCGCGTCGATACCGCTGTGGCGCAGCATGTACGCGGTCGCGAAGTACGACGTCGTCAGGTCGTGGTAGCCGGCGGCCGAGAAGACGCGCAGCCCCTCGTTGTCCTTCGTCCCCTGCGCCAGCTGGCCGGTGACGTCGATGTAGCCGGCGAAAGCGCCGTCGTTGCCCGGCCGCTTCCAGCCGCCGTTGGCCTCCTCGCTCAAGCCGATGTAGCGCTGCGCGAAGTCGACCTTCAAGTCGTTGCGCAGGTAGCTCTGGAAGGCCGACACGTACGCAGGACCGGTCTTGGCGCTGAAGGGGTCGCCGTCGGGGAAGGCGGCCACGTCGTCGAGCTCGTCCTGCGCGTAGCGGCCGTCGAGCAGGCCCACTGACTTCCCTTCGGCGCGCAGCAGCTCCTTGGTGAAGCGCGGTGCGTAGACGCGCAGGTCGCTGCGCAGCACGTAGTCCTTCGACAGGCCGGTGTAGGCCGCGACCCGCTCGGCGACGCGCTCCTTCTCCTCGCGCGAGAGGGCGTCGCCCTTGAACAGCGCCGCCAGGTACTCGCCGCCCGCGAACGCCTCGACCTCGCGCAGCAGCGCGTCGAGGCTCGCCCAGTTGCCGCGCGTCTTCTTGTGGTAGTACGCGGTCGCCGCGAGCGCCGGCAGATGCGTGGCGTAGGAGCCGTCGTTGCCGGCGGTGTAGAACGGCAGCGTCCCCATGTTGAGCGCCGGCGAGATGAGGATGATGCCGTTGATGCCGACGTTGAGCCGCTGCTGGAGCCGCGGCACGAGCAGCGCGCTGCGGATGCCGCCGTAGCTCTCGCCGAGCACGTACTTCGGCGAGTTCCAGCGGTTGTGCGTCGTGATGTAGGTGCGGATGAACTCGGCCACCGAGTCGGCGTCCTGGTCGAAGCCCCAGAAGTCGGCGTTCTTCTTGTCGCCCATCGCCTTGCTGAAGCCGGTGCCCACGGGATCGACGAAGACGAGGTCGGTGGCGCGCAGGATCGTCGACGGGTTGTCCTTGAGGCGGTAGGGCGGGCCGCCCGGGTCGGAGGCATCGCTCGGCAGATCGATGAGCCGCGGGCCGACGAGCCCGAAGTGCAGCCAGATCGACGCCGAGCCCGGGCCGCCGTTGAAGACGAAGGTGACCGGCCGCTCCTCCGGCCGCGTCACGCCCTTCTTGGTGTACGAGATGGTGAAGAAGCTCGCCGTCGGCTTGTCCTCGGCGTCCTTGAGGACGACGTCCTCGGCGGTGGCAACGTAGGCGATGTCGGTGCCGCCGCCCTGCAAGCGGTGCTCGCTGGTGAACTTGCGCGGCTCGCCCGCCGGCTTGTCGTCCTTGGGCTTGCCCTTGTCCGGGGCGGCTTCCTCGGCCGCCCGTCCCGCCGTCACCGTGAAGATCGTCAGCAGCAGCAGCAGCGCCGCACTAACTCTGCGCATCTTGGTCCTCCAGCTCGTTAGCCGTCCGGCGTGCTGATACGTGGGGTGGCGGCAAATGTTTGACTCGAGCCACGCGGCGGCCCGGCCGAGTACCATTCGCCGGTGCGCTCACGGAACATTCTCGTCGGCATCGCCCTCGCGTTCAGCGTCGAAGAAGCGGGCCTCGCGCAACCAGCGCCCGCAGCCGCATCTTCTCCCACGGTCGGCCTGCCGCCCATCCCTTGCGTCGAGGCGGTACGCCTAGGCCGCATCGCGCGCGAGGCCGGCGACTTCGCGACCGCCCGCACCAAGCTCGAGGCCACCGTCGACCTGCCCGGCTGCGAGCTGCCGGCGCTGGCGGCCATCCTGCCGCTGCTGCGCTTCGGCGGCTATCCGCCCGACCGCGCGGCGGCGCTGCGCGAGCGGCTGACGACACGCATCGCCGATCCCGCCGTCGAGGTGCCGCTCGGCCTCCTCACCCACATCGCGCAATACGGCGTGCGGGGCGACGACGAGATGCTGCTCACCGCCCTCGAGAAGCGGCTCGCCGGCCAGCCCGCCGCCGCCGCGAAGGTGGCGAGCCCCGAGCTCGTCGAGCTGCTCGACGTCACCGCCACGCTGCAGGAGAAGCTCCAGAAGCCGGAGGCGGCGCGCGACACCCTGGGACGGCTGCTCGCGCTCGCGCCTACCGAGACCCTCCGTTGGCGAGCCTTGGGCCTCGACGCTCGGCTCGAGCGTTGGGCGAGCGCCGCCGAGCTCCTCGTCCACATGGTCGACGCGCCCGACGCGCCGGCCTACCTGCGCGAGCTCTACGTATCGGCGCTCGCCAAGCTCGGGCGCTACGACGAGATGTTGAAGCAAGTCGACCGGCTGGCCCCGGCGCCAGTGCCCAGCTCCGCCGAGGTGCGCTCGATCGACGACGTGCGTGCGATTCACTTTGTCGACGTTCTCCTCGGCGCCGCGTGGGCGCTGCGCGACGCCGGCCGCGACGCCGAGGCGCAGGCGATCCTGCGCCGCGTCCTTGCTCTCGAGCCCGGCCGAGCGGAAGCGCAGCTCGCCCTCCTCCACCTCTACGGCACCGCCGAGGAGCGCGCCGCACAGGCCGCCGCCGTGGCGGCACGCCGCGAGAGCGAGACCGACCCGCTGCCCCTCTTCGAGGAAGGCAGCGACCTGCTCGGCGCCGGCGACCTCGAGGGCGCCCGCAAGCTGCTCGCCCGCGCCGCGCCGGAGCTGAAGGGCACCGACTACGCCGAGCCCGCCTGGTACAACCTCGGCACCGCGGCGTTCAAGCTCGAGCGCTGGGAGGAGGCGGCGCAGGCGCTCGGCGAGGCGATCGCCGTCAACCCGGCTCGCAGCGAGAGCCACTACAAGCGCGGCATCGCCCTCTTCCACCTCGAGCGCTGCAAAGACGCCGTCGCCGCGCTCCAGCGCACGCTCGAGCTGCAAGCCGACAAGAAAGACGCCCATTTCTACCTCGCCGGCTGCTACACCAAGCTCGGCGACACCGCGGCGGCGGCGCGCCATCGCGCCATCTTCAATAAACCCTAAGCGCGGGCGCGGTTGCCAGGCGCCGCGCACCTCAGAAGCTCTTCACGTACTTGCGAAACGCCTCGTCCGCCGACTCGGGCGGGCCGTAGACCGTGCGCAGCGCCGCCGTCTGCGGATAGCCCTCGGCGAGGTAGAGCAGGAGCTGCGGGAAGCGCTCCTGCGCCCAGCCCGGCGCGCCGTCGCGCAGGTAGTGCACGAGCAGCCACGAGGAGGCGTAGTAGAGCGACGCCTTCTCGCCGTAGAAGATGTCGGGCGAGGCCTCGAGCATGGCGCGCACGCCGAGGCCCTTGCCCTGGCGGAGCGCCCGCTTGGCCTCGTCGAGCCGCGCGCCGGCGACGGTCTGCACGGCGAAGACCATGCCGCCATGGAACTCGAACTGGCGCGACAGCGTCTTCCCCGGCTGCAGTCGCCCCTCCTTGTCGATGCGCGAGTTGCCGACGTAGTCGGCGAAGCCTTCGCCGATCCAGCGCGGCAGCGCCACGCCGTGACGCACGACGTGACGGTCGAGGAAGGCGTGCGTCGCCTCGTGCAGCAGCAGGTTGAGCAGGAACTCGTTGGTCGGCTGCTCGAGGTGGAAGGCGATCAGTCCCGCCGGGCTGTAGAAGCCGGCCGAGAACTCGTAGATCGGCATCTCGTTGAGCAGCTGGAAGTAGCTCGCGCGGTCGCGATAGACGAAGACCTGCACCTTGTAGAGCTCGGGCTGCAGGCTGATGCCGGCCAACAGCTCCTGCGCGAGGACGCTGAAGATCGCCTCCAGGTTGTTGCCCACCGTCGCCGCCACCTTGCGGTCGTCGGCGTCGCAGTGCACGGCGAAGCGCGGCGTCGAGAAATCCTCGCGGCGCTTGGCGTCGAGGAAGCGCAGGGCGATCGTCGCCTGCGCCTCGAGGAGCTTCTTCCGCTGCTCCTGCGGCAGGGCGAGCACCTGGCTGCGCCGCTGCTCGGCGTCGGCGCCGGGGAGCGGCGAGGTGTTGACGTCGATCGAGTCCGTCACCTGCCGCGGCTTGGCCGGGAAGCGGACGCGCCAGTCGAGGGTGCTCGGCTCCGGCTTGCCGTCCTTCGTCGCCGGCGCGAAGCGCCACTGCGACAGCGTCTTGACGAGCTCGCGGCGGAAGTACTCGTCCTGGTCGGTCGACGGCGTGATCGACACGACCTCGACGTTGGTGACCGCGCCGCGGGCGTCGATCGAGATCTTGACCGCCGCTTCCGGCGCCACGCCGCTGCCGGCGGTCTCCTCGGGCACCCGCAGTCCCGGCGAGTGGATGGCAAGCGGCCCCTCGGCCGCGGCGACGAGCGGGAAGCCCGCGACCGCGAGGAGCGTAAGGAGAACGCGAAGGAGGCGGCAGCGCACACGCATCGCCGCAATGGTACGCGGCGCGACAGCCGACCTGTGCGACGATGGGCCGCCGCGGAACGGACGCATGGCCGACGAACCGAAGAAACCGACCAGCGACGCAGCCGGCGAGGCCACCAAGCCGGACGGTCCGAACGCGAGCGGGCCCGCGACCGCGAGCGCTCCGGCGACGCCGGCTCGTACCGCCGCGAGCGACGCCACGCCCTCCACAGCGACCGCCAAGGAGCCGTCGGCTCCCGCTCGCCCGCAGGAAACGCGCGAGATGCGTCGCGAGTGGCACTTCGCCGGCATCGTGGCCTTCGCCTTGGTCGCGCTGCTCGTGCTCTGGGGCGCGTTCCTCATCCTGCGCCCGTTCATGAACGCCGTCCTCCTCGGCGCCATCATCGTCATCCTCACCCATCCGATCTACGTGCGGCTGAAAGCGCGCCTGCGCGGGCGCTCGGGGTTCGCGGCGGTGGTGATGCTCCTCGGCATCACCTTCCTGCTCATTCTGCCGGCGTTCCTCATCGCCCTGCTCCTCATCGCGCAGGCCAACGCCCTCATCGACCGGCTGCAGCAGGCCGACGTACAGCAAAGCCTCGCCTCCTTCGACCTGCCGTCGCGGCTCGCCTTCATCAAGCGCTACGTCCCCAACTTCGATCCCGAGGTGCTGAGCCCCCAGCGGCTGGTGCTGCCGGTGGTGCGCGAGGCGCCGGGCTGGGTGGCGCGCCACGGCGCGCAGGTGGTGGGCGGCCTCGCCGGCATGGTGGTGAGCTTCTTCCTCGTCCTCCTCTCCGCCTTCTACTTCTTCGTCGCCGGGCCCGACCTCCTGCGCGAGCTGGCGATCCTGTCGCCACTGCCCCGCCGCTACGACCGCGAGCTGGCGGGCAAGCTCAGCGCCGTCATCGACGCCACCTTCCGCGGCCAGGTGATGACCTCGCTGGCGCAGGGCGTCGCCACCACCGTCGGCCTCCTCATCGCCAGCGTGCCGGGGGCGTTGCTGTGGGGCTCGGTGGCGGCGATCCTGTCGCTGCTGCCGATGGTGGGCGCCGCGGTGGTGTGGGTGCCGGCGACGATCTACCTCGGCATCCAGGCGTACCTCGGGAACGGCAGCTGGGGATGGTGCATCTTCATGGCGCTGTGGGGCGTGCTCGTCGTCTCCATGGTGGACAACGTGGTGCGGCCGTGGGTGATGCGCGGCCGCGCCGAGCTGCCGGCGATCCCGCTGCTCTTCTCGGTGCTCGGCGGCCTGCAGGCCTTCGGCTTCCTCGGCCTGGTGATCGGCCCCCTCATCTTCTCGCTCGTCAAGTCGGTGATCGACATCTACAAGGAATCGTTCCGCGACCGCGCCATGGCCGTCGGCACCTCACCCGAGGCCGCGGCCGACGTCGCGCAGGCGGCGGCGGGCGGAGCGGACCCGGCGACGCGCTGATCCGTCCGCTGCGCGCGTCGCTCGCGGCGGGCTTCATTCCTGGCGAGGAGGGATGTGGAGATGAGAGCGCGAGCGATCGCCTTGCTGCCTCTGCTCGTGTCGATGATCGGCGGCGCGGGAGGCCCGGCGGCGGCCGACGACCCGACGCCCGTCGTGCCGACGACCAGCTACTTCAGCTGCCCGCCCACCTACCAGCAGGTGGCGCCCTGGTCGATGCAGGACCACGACTGCGGCACCGACGTCATCCCCGGCACGGCCGTCTACATCAGCGCCAAGGCGGACGACGGCTCGCGCGAGAGCCGCTACGCGCTCTGCTGCTACGACGGCGCCAGCCTGCTGCGCCTCGCGCCACCCGACTTCGCCGTGGCCGGTGAGCAATGGAAGCGCATCCCGGCGCCGGCGGAGGTGACCAACCGGCACATCACGCGCTCGGTCTGCGGCCTCAAGTACACCGGCGTGCCGTTCGAGGACTGCCGCTTCACCGACCTCGACCCGGGCGCCGCCGCGCTCACGACGCAGATGCAGCACGGCAAGAACGTCTACTACGAGCACTGCAGCAGCTGCCACAAGACCGACGGCATGGGCATGCCGCCCATCCTGCCGGCGCTCAAGAACGACGAGACCGTCACCGGGCCGCCCGACGACCTCATCGAGACCGTCGCCTTCGGCATCCCCGGCACCATCATGCTCGCCTTCTCCGGCCCCGAGCCCGACGACAAGCTGAGCGACGAGCAACTCGCCGCCGTGCTCACCTACATCCGCAACAGCTGGGGCAACGACGACAAGCGCTTCAACGGCGCGGATGCCGGCGGCGTCGTCACGGCGGCCGACGTGAAGCGAGTGGTCGGTAAAGGCGCCAAGCAGGGCGGCGGCTGACCGACCTGGCGCGCTCAGCTCTCTTCCAGCACCACCAGCTGCGGCCCACCGTCTGCCTCGACGGGCCCACGCGGCGCGCTCGGCTCGAGCTCGCTTGGCTGGGGATATGGACCGGTGATCAGAGCGGGGCTCTCACCGCTCAGCGTGGAGGCGATCGCGGCTCCGCTTGGCTTGAAGATGGTGATCACGTCGACCAACTGCCAGCGCAGATACATGACTGTCTTGTCGCCGTCGTTGGTAAGAGTCGTCGAGACGTAAGTGGTGACCTGTTCGGTGATGGTGACTTGCTGATAGGTGCTCGAGGTGTTGCTCAGGCTGGCCGATATGCCGGCCGAGATCGGCCCCCAACCCGCCGTGACCGACAGGCCTAGCGACTCGGCGAGGACCTCCTCCTTCGACGAGGTCTCCTGCTTGCCGGCCATGGTGGTGGTCCCGACGGTCCTCTCTTCGCTGGGGGCCAGACAGTAGGAGTCCGGCAGGCGATCCCAATATTGCTCGCGGACCACGAGATGGCCGTTGGGAAGCGTTCCGCAGCCCACCTGGACGCGCGGCGAGTCCGGCGGGATGAGGATGGAGCTGGTCGGCACCGGGATCGTCCCGATGTCGTTCGGCGGCGTCAACATGGAGCAGCTGACCGGATAGTTGCCAGGCTGAGAAGTATTGAAGGCGCACATGAAGGCGCCCGACCAAAGCGACGTCACCAGGTAGTAGTAGCCCGCATAGCAATCCAGGAGCTGAGCCGTCTTGCCGGGATGCACCACTACTGGCTTGGCGTGGCCACCGGTGAGGTCGATCCACGCGAGCACGATCGGAATCTCGAAATGATTAGGGACAGTACACGTGAACGCGTCTCCGCCGGGCACCGACTTCAGGGAGCCATTCAGAGCCTGTTGATAGATGCTATTCACACGATTCTCCTTCTCAGCCCCAGTACATGGTCGGCCAGTGGTCGGAGTTGCGGTTGACGAGCACTTTCGCTTCGCTGACGACGTTCGGCGAGCACACCGCGAAGTCGTACTCCTCGCCATTGAGGTGCGTCGGCTGTCCGGAGCTCACCACCAGCGCGCCCTGAGGGGCGCATTGTTGCGCCACGACTGCCGGATCGGCGTTGTAGTCGCCCGCACAGATCCAAGCCGGACACTGGGCGGCAATCTGCGCCAGCACCGCTTGGGTCCACTGCGCCCTCTGGAGCGGTGTCACCTTTCCCGACGGGGCATGGATCGAAAAGACCCAAACGCCATTCTGCTGCTGTAGTCCCGGCGTCCAGCGCAGGTTGGGCAGCGGGGGTGGAGGCCGGATGGCGGCACTGCCGAGCGCGGCGCCGTCGACCATGACCGCGACGCTGTTCTGCAACGTCGTTCCGAAGGGCGCAAGCAGGATGGTCATCGACTTGCCGCGGCTCGCGCTGCCGATCTGGAAGGTGCCCGTGTAGGCTGGCAGACCGTTGACCACGACTGGTTTGAGCAGGGCCACCTGGTTCGTCGAGGTCTCCTGCAAACAGATGGCATCGGCGTCGAAGAAGTTGGCGAGAAAGGGCCAGCGATCCCAGCCGTGCTCCATGTTCCAGGAATAGATCGGCATCGGCCCTCTGCGGTTCGAGAATGCGTTCCTGATTAGACGGACGCGGAACCGACGATTCTCCGCCGACCCTTCCGCGGGCGCCGCGGCCCGCGCATCGTCCATCTCCGGGCGAGCACGAGATCTGGTGGGACGAACCGGACGAGTTCGTCTCGCTGGTGAGCGAGTTCCTCACGCGCGGCGAGGCCGCACGCGAGGACACTCGCTAGGGATGCCGGTCAGAGACCCTTCAACAACGTCTTCCAGCGCTCCCACGCCTCGGTGCGCGCCTTCTTGTCGGCTTCGCTGCCCTGCGGATCCTCGCCGCCGCGCATGAAGCCGTGGCCGGCGCCTTCGTAGGTGACCGGCTCGTACTTCTTGCCCAGCTCGCGCATGAGCGCCGCGGTGGGGGCGATGGTGGCGTTGATGCGCTCGTCGTTGCCGCCGTAGAAGCCGTAGACGGGCGCGGCGATGTTGGCGAGCTGCTCCTTGGTGTGCTCGAAGGCGCCGTAGAAGACGAAGGCGCCGTCGAGGTCCTTGTTGTGGGTGGCGTAGCGGAAGGTCTGACCGCCGCCCCAGCAGTAGCCGGCCACTGCGAGCTTGCCGTTGCTCGCCGGCAGCTTGAGCGCGTACGCCGCCACGGCATCGAGATCGGCGGTGACTTGGTCGGGCGTCAGCTTGTAGATCGCCTCGCGCGCCGCGTCGCTGGTCGCGAAGTCCTTGGTGCGGCCGCCCTCGGGCGCGGTGCCGGAGAGGAGGTCGGGCGCCAGCGCGACGTAGCCCGCCTCGGCGAGCTGGTCGGCGACGCTGCGCACCCAATCGGTGAGGCCGCGGTTCTCGTGGATGACGATCACCGCCGTCGCCTTGGCCTTGCTCTCGGGGAAGGCGACGAAGGTGTGGACGGTGCGGTCGCCGCTCTTGATCGCCGCCCACTCGTGGTGGCGCGGCGACTTCTCGAGCCTTTGCAGCGCCCAGTCCTGGGCGAGCGCGGGGGCGGCGAGCAGGGCGAGGGAGCCGGCGAGGACGAAGGTGGTGGTCTTCATGTCGAGATCGTAGCGGAGGCGACGCTGGCGGCGCGAAGGCGACAGCGCCGAATGGCGTTGCAACGCCAGCGCTGGTAGCGTGCGCCGCCATGGCAACCGTCAAGATCACCGTCCGCGCCAACGGTCCCTACCGCGTCGAAGCGCCCGAAGGCGGCGTCGAGCTCGTCGACGCCAACGGCAATCCTTACGACCTCACCGGCAAGCCCGCCTTCTCGCTCTGCCGCTGCGGCGGCTCGACGACGAAGCCCTTCTGCGACGGCACCCACTCGAAGATCGGCTTCCAGGGCGCCTCCGAGGCCGTGCGACGCGAGGACGAGCAGGCCGGCTAGCTGCGCTGCGCATCGCTGCGCGCGCTCGGACAAGGAGAGGTCGGTGGGCGACGCAGCGCCGGCGGCTCTTGCGGCCGGCGGGACTCGTGGCACAAGGAGTGGTCGCCGGACGAAGACAGCAACAGCCGAGGCGACTCGATCATCGAGATTGCTTCGTCGCTGCGTTCCTCGCAATGACGATTGAGGACTGGACTTGCGCCGAACGCCGAGTTCCTGCCGCCGTTCCGGCGACCACCAATGTGCCGCGAGTCGTTGCGGACGAAGGGCGTCGCGTATCCCGGGAATGAGCGGCACGACAGACTGCCGGCCGTAGCGACTGCCACGCCGCAAGGCAAAGTGGTGCGGCCTTCACGGCGACGGTCGAGCTCGCCACCAGGTCGCTCGACGATCACCGATGAAGGCGTTCGCGCCCGCGGGGCCTGGGGGCGATGCGGCGGGGGGCTCCGAAGGGCGCGCACTCGTCGGACGGTCGAAGGCAGCGGCCGTTAGACGCGCCCGGAGGCGAGCGCGCAATCTCGGCTTGCATACTTCATATTGCGCGCGTCCCCCCGACGCAGCGCCCCCAGGACCCGCAGGCGAACGCCGGCCGGAAAGCCGCAGGACGCCTGCCAACCGCAGCCGCCGACATCCGATCTCCGACCTCCGAACGCGGCCTCACCATCGCCGCATCGCCGCATAGACTCGACGACATGGCCAGTCTGCAGTTTCGCAAAGGCGTCCGCGAGACATACCCCGACGTCTACACCCCCGCCGCGCTCGCCGCCCTAGAGGCGCTCGCGCTGCTCGACGCCGATCGCAAGCAACTGATGGCGGAGCGCACCGCTCGCCGCCTCGACCGCGCTCGCAATCGCCAACGCATCGCCTTCCTCGACCCCGATTCCCTCATCCCCCGCACCAACATCCGCGTCCAAGACGCGCGCGACGGTAACTTCGAAGGCAGCGAGATCCCGCCCGACCTCCAGCGCCAGTGGATCCAAGGCACCGGTCCCGCGACTAGACCGCGCGCCGAGACTGCCGCCGGCCTTCGCAACGTCGCCTACGCGCTCCTCTCCGGCGCCGACGGCTGGATGTTCGACGGCGAGGACGCGCTCGGGCAGGTCACCACCATGTCGCTCGAGAACCAACGCAACCTCAAGCTGGCGATCGACAAGGACCCGCTCTTCCTGCGCGTCGCCGAAGAAGTCGCCTTCGAGATGAACCGCTGGGCCGAAGGCTTCTTCGGCCACCGCATCGTCGAGGACTGGTGGCGGCAGCTCGACTTCACCACCAAGATCTTCCGCGCCCGCGGCCTGCACCTCGACGATCGCCACGTCCGGCACGCCGACGGCTCCGGCTTCTCCGCCTCGATCGCCGACCTCGCGCTCTACGTCGCCAACAACCACGAGCGGCTGCGCGGCGCCGGCTCGACGGTGGTGCTCTACCTGCCCAAGATCCAGACCGCGGGCGAGGCGGCGCTGTGGAACGACCTGCTCTCGACGCTCGAGTCGCACCTCGGCCTGCCGCTGGGCACCATCAAGGCATACGTGCTCGTCGAGCAGATCGAGGCCGCCTTCCAGCTGATGGAGATCCGCGCCGCCCTCGGCCGCCACTTCGTCGGCTTCAACACCGGCCGCTGGGACTACATCAACAGCGTCTCCGACGCGATGGCGTGGGACACGAGCTTCGTCAACCCGAACATCGACGCCATCACGATGACCTACGGCTACATGCGCAACTACGAGGACCGCGTGCGGCGCGCCGTGAACACGCCCGATCGCAACGGCCGCTTCGCGCTGTGGCAAGGCGGCATGGAGCCCAACATCCCGGTGGGCTCGGCGGCCGGCGTCGCGGCGGGGATGGCGCGCGCCAAGGCGGGCGGCGAGCGCGAGCAGAAGGCGGGCGCCAGCGGCAAGTGGGTGGCGCACTGGAAGATGGTGCACATCGTGCGGCCGGTGTGGGAGCAGGTGGGCGAGGACAACCAGCTCGGCCGCTCCTTCCCGCGCCTCACCTACACCGAGGCCGACGCCGACGGCCTCGTATTGCTCGAGGAGGCGCCGCGCACCGTCCGCGGCGCGCGCGACCTGATCAGCGTCGCGCTCCAGTACGGCAACGCCTTCGGTCGCGGCTTCCAGGCGGCGGCGCTCAAGCCCGCCGACTTCTTCGGCAACGACGACGTCCTCTACCTGATGGAGGACATGGCGACCGGTGAGATCCGTCTCTCGATCCTCTGGGAGTGGCTGCACAAGGGTGGCGCCTTCACCGAGAGCGACGCGGCGACGGGAGCGAAGAGTGGCGAACCCCTCGATCGCAGGCTCTTCGCGCGGCTCCTCGCCGAGGAGTACGACAAGCTGCTGCGGGCGAACAACCGCGACGTGCACGACGACTCCAAGCAGACGACGCTGCCCATCGCGCGCGAGATCGTCGCGACCTATGTCGAAAGCGAGACGAAGCCGCCCTGGTACATCGACCTCCTCAACCTGAACCTCGACAACGAGGACCTCGCCACGGCTCGCGAGCGGATCGCCCGCTACCTCCAAGCGTTCGGGCGCGACGGCACGCGGATCACCGAGAACCTCGATTTCGCGGCATGAGCCGCGGCCTCCTGCCACGGCACTGGTCCATTTGAAGTGACAGCCGGCGGCGGGCCTACCGGAGCCGTGGGAGAATGGCCGCGTGCCGAAGCCGAAGCGCGACTTCACCCAGGTAGCGCACGACGTGTTCCGTCGCGCCATCGGTGAAGCGCCCGCCGCCGCCCCGCCGGCCGAGGAGTCCGCAAAGGCGCGTGCTGGCCGCGCTGGCGGCAAGAAGGGCGGAGCCGCGAGGGCAGCCAAGCTCAGTCCGGCGGATCGTAGCGAAGCGGCCAGGAAGGCCGCGCGCGCGCGCTGGCGAGCAGACTAGACCTTCTTACGCCGACGCTTCCTCTTATCGGGGACGGCGACCGGTTCCGTCGGCGCCGTCGGGCTCTCGTCTTTGGGCTGTACGAATCGAGCCCTAACGTCCAAGGGCAGGGAGGCGAGCACCTCCCATTCATCCTTCTTCTCGGGATCTGAATTGGGCCGCTGCACAAAGAAGTAATGGCGGCCGAGCGCGGTCAGCGGAAACTGTGGCAGCGGCCAGACGGCGCGGTAGCCGGTTCCCACGCTGAGGTCCACTTCAAACTCGCCGCCTGCGAGCACCTCGCCACCCGGACTGACTAGCACCACGCGAGCCTTGCTGGGGGGCTCGGCAACGTCGGGATCGGACCGGAACCACCAGCTCACCAGATGCAGCGGGGACGGGACCGAGATGCCCTTCTTGTCTTGACTAACAGCCTCCCTAATCTGGGCGTCTATGAAGTCCTCCGGTGCGTTCACCCAAAGAAGGTCAGTAGTGTCAACCAGCGTGGTCTGCCGAGTGTCCTTATCGACGATCACGCGCACGCACAACACCGACCAGCCGTGCTCAGCCACTGGTAACGGCCCTATACGCGGAAAGGTCAACCAACTCGCCCTCCTCCTGGAAACCATGCGCCGCGGCGGCCGGCGTCTCAAGAGGTGGGTACTCGTCCTGCGTGGCAGAGAAGCGCAGAACCCTCGCCAGTACCACGCCGGGTGAGGGGGTCTCGTCGCGAGCGGGTCGGCCGACTTTCTCGTCTAGGTCGCGGGCGGTTTCCACGTCAACAACGCGCACCACCTCTGACGATTCGTCCGCAAGTCGGATCTCCAGAACGGCCCCAACTCCGCGAGCGATTTTGACCAAGGTTTGCAGTTTGTAGTTGTTGCTCCGACCGAGCATCTGACTGACACGGGGAGCGCTCACCTCCATGCTGGCAGCTAGGTGCTTGCGCTTCATGTCCTTCTTCGCCATAAGCCGCGCGAGATCGTTCTCAAAACTCTGGCGCGCGAATTCCACCCACTCTTGAAGTTCGGCGTCATCGGTCATCGACGTTGGCATCGGCATAGTTCCCGTGGTACTCGAGATTTCCAGCGGCCTTTGCAGCGATGTAGTCCACGCGATGCTGTACCCCGCGCCTAATGGCCTCTTGGTCTGACTTTTCGCGCTTGTCGAAACACTCGGTGCAGATGATTCGCTGAGGGAAAGTCGGGGCGCCCTCGTCGTAGAACCAAAGGACCCTTAGTCGCGGGCCAGGCTTCGGCTCAAACCTGAATTCGAATAGATGAGTCCCCTTGATCGGCCGGCAACGCTTGTCGTTGAAGACTGGCGGACCGTTTCTCGGAACCGTCTTGCTGATCAGAACACGCATGGACGCCGCTGCATGGTCATGCATACGCGCCAGGTCATACCAGACGGTCCGCCACTCCTCGTCCGCGATGCCGTAGACCACCCAGGCCATGGGGCCGGACAAGCGAACTAGACGGACTTTAATCTGCAGGTTAATCTTGGTCAAGTTAACGTCCAAGTTAAGAAGACCCCTTCGAGGACCAGCATACCCCTTGACACGCGCTTCCTGCTCACGCATAATAGGTCATTATGAATCGTATGAGTACCGCCCGCCGTGCCGCCATCGTCCGCTGTCTCGTGGACGGGGTCGGCATCCGCGCTACCTGCCGGATCACCGGCGCCAGCAAAGGCGGCGTGCTCAAGCTGATTGCCGACCTCGGCCCGGTTGCCGCCGAGTACCTCGACGCGAGCCTGCGCGAGCTGCCCTGCCGCGTGCTGGAGGTTGACGAGCTTTGGTCCTTCGTCGAGATGAAGGAAAAGCGGGTGCTGCCCGCCCGCGCCCACGAGTGGATCGGCGACGTCTGGACGTTCACGGCCATCTGCGCCGACACCAAGCTGATTCCCTGTTTCATGGTCGGCACCCGCGACGCGGGCACGGCGACGGAGTTTCTCCAAGACCTCGCCGACCGCGTGCCGGGCCGCGTGCAGCTGACGACAGACGGTCACTCGATGTACCTCCCCGCCGTCGAAGACAGCATGGGCGGACGCGTCGACTACGCGCAGCTGGTGAAGATCTACGGCGCCTCGCCCGAGCCCGAGCACCGCTACTCGCCGCCCGTCTGCACCGGCATCGAGACGCACGTCGTCATGGGTTGCCCCGACCGCGACCGGATCAGCACGAGCTACGTGGAGCGCGCCAACCTCAGCATTCGCATGGGGCTCCGCCGCTTCACGCGCTTGACGAATGCCCACAGCAAGAAGGTGGAGAACCACCACGCCGCGCTCGCGATCTACTTCCTCTTCTACAACTTCGCCCGCGCGAATGAGGCGCTCCGCGCGAAGCGCGACAACCGCATCACTCCCGCGATGGCGGCCGGCGTCGCCCGTCAGCCGTGGGCAGTCGAGGACATCGTGCGGCTGCTGGAGATGAAAGAGCGCGGCGCCGACTACACCGCTTGGCGGAAGTAAGGCGCCGGCTCAGTCCTCGATAGCGAAGCGAGCGCGCACGATGCGGCGGAGCGCCTCCGACAACGTGATGTCCTTCTGCTCGGCGTAGGTGACGAGCGCGCCGTACTCGTCGCGATGCAGGAAGGCCGTCACGCGGAGCAGTCCGCGACTGGTGGCCGGCTTAGGCTTCCGGCGCTTCGCTGGTCCCTTCGTCGCCATGCCGAGGACGCTACCGAAGTCGCCACACTTCGCAGGTCACTACTCGGCACACATGTGTTACGTTGGCCGTCGTGGCTGAGCGCGACCCTTGCCCCGGCTGCGGTCGCCTCATCGCCCACCGGATGCGTGGGCGCCGCAAGGAAGGCGATGACCGCCGCGTACGCCACAACTGCCCGCACGGGCGAGCGTGCATCGCTTTCCTGAGTCGCGGGATGACGTGGGAGCCAGGCGACGCGCGGCATACGCTCGACTGCCCTGCCTGTGCGGCAGCGGCGCGGGCCGAGCGCGAGCTGTACGCCACGCAGCCGAATTGAGCCGTGTCAGCGGCGCCGGTTTAGGCCCGCCGCCGGCTGTCACTTCAAAATGGACCAGTGCCCCTGCCACGTCCGCACACCGCTCGCGGGCCGAACGGCACTACAATTCGCTTCATGGCCTCAACGAGCCGGCGCCGCCAGCCGCCGGCAACCGTCGTGCCGATCGCGCGATCGCCGGCGGTCGCCACTCCGAGCGAGCTGCTGCTCGCGCATGCGGACCTGCTCCGTGCGCTGTTCGCGTTCGTCGCCGAGCGCAACGGCCTGAGCGACGAGGAGGGGCGCGCTTTCGAGGCGTTCGCGCGCGGCCGGTTGGCCGCCGACGACCATGCCGTGCTGCGCGAGTTCCGCGGCCGCTCGACGTTCGCTACGTATTTGTCCGTAGTCATCCAGCGGACATTCGCTGCCTATCGGGAAGCCGGGGAGGGGAAACCCGGTTCTCACGGCCGTCTAAAGGCCCAGGAGACGATGTTTTCGGATGAATGACGACGGCCGGCGCCGCTCGGGCGCCTGGTACGAATCCGGACGCTGCCCGGACGACGAGACGATCGCGGAGTACCTCGAAGCGGGCCTGACCCCGTTTCACCGCGAGCGGCTCGAAGAGCACCTCGTCACCTGCGGCCGGTGCCGGGAGACCTACGCGCCAAGCGTGGCTTTCCTCGTCGAGTGGGAGGCGAGGCGGGAGGCTGAGCGGCCGGCGCCGGTCCTGCGTCGCTCGGCGGCGTTTCGCCTGGCGACCGCGGCAGCCGTGGCGGGGTTCCTCGCCGGCGGCACGCTGGTCTGGCTGAGCTGGCGGCAACCGCAGCCCGATCCGCGGGCCGAGCTGGTGGCAGCGGCGGCTCCCGCCCGTCCCATCGCGACGCGGCTGACGGGCGGCTTCCGCTGGGCGCCGGTGGCGCGCGGCGGCGCGGTGACGCGAGGCGCCTACTCCGCCGACGTCGCCAGTTACGTCGCGCTCGCCAAGGCGTCGATCGTCGGCGAGTCGGCGACGAGCCCGGCGGAGATCGGCGCCGCCGGCGCCGGTCAGGCGCTCATCGGCCAGCTCGACGAGGCCGTCGATTCGCTGAGCCGGGCGGTCGCCGCGGACCCGGGCTCGCCCGAGCTGTTGAGCGACCTCGGCGCGGTGCTCGTCGCCCGCGGCGAGCGAACGGATGGCGGCGCGGACGTGGCCGCCGGCCTGGAGGCCACCGAGCGCAGCCTCGCGGCCTCGCCCCGGCTGCCCGAGGCGCTGTTCAACCGGGCGCTCGCACTCGATCGCATGCACCTGCCGCTGTCGGCCCGCAAGGCTTGGCGGGCCTTCCTCGCCGTCGACGCAAGCTCGCCATGGGCGGCCGAGGCGCGCCAGAGACTAGCGGCGGTTCCGGCAACGGGATCCCCCGACGTGCTGCAGGTCGGCGCCGAGCTCGTCGCTTCGGCAGGGGCGGGCGATGGACGTCTGCGCGAGCTCGTCCGGCGCTATCGCGGTCCGGCGCGCAAGACGGTACAGGAGGAGCTGCTGCCGGGCTGGGCGGACGCCGTCGCGGCGGGCGAGGTCGCGGCTGCCGATCGCCACCTCGCCAACGCGCACGCGATCGCGTTCGAGTGGGAGGCGCAGACGGCCGACCCGACGCTCCGGCTGGCGGTGGAAGAGGTCGAGGCCGCCTCCGGGCAGCGCCGCGACGCGATCGTCCGTGGCTATCGCGCGCTCGGCGAGGCGACTCCGGCTCTCGCGCGGCGCGACGCCGCTGCCGCCGAGAAATCGGCCGCCGCCGCGCTCGCGGCGTTGCCGCGACAGAGTCCCGCGGCCGGGTGGGCTCGTCTCGCGAGGCTGACGTCCGGCTACTACGCGGGCAAGCACGACGCGGTGGAGCTCGAGGCGCTTGCCCGGGTGGCGTCAACCGACCTCGCCACCCGCGGCAGGGCTCGCTGGTGCCAAGGCTCGTGGCAAACGAGGCAAGGCGACCTCATGGGCGCGCTCGTGGCGTATCGCGAAGCGCTGTCGGTGTACGAGCGATTGGACGAGCGCGACGCCGTGGCCATGCTCCGGTACTACCTGAGCGAGATCTACGGCGCCATCGGTCAAACCGGAGCCGCGTGGACCTATCGGCTCGAAGCGCTGGCCAAGGCTCCCACGCTTGCCGACCAGGAGCGGGCATTCTCGATCGTCCTCGGATCGGCTGCGGCCGCGCTTGCCGAGGATCGGTTGCACGTGGCGGCCGCGCTGTTCGAAGAGCTGGCTGATCGCGAGCCGCCGGTGAAGCCCGACAAGCGAGCCGAGATGTACCTCTGGCGGGCGCGAGTCTCCACCGCGTTGGGCCATCGCGAGGCGGCGCGGTCCGACCTGCAACGCGCCTTCGTGTGGGCCGATCGCGCCGGGCCTGCAAGCGCCCTGCGGTTCGCCGGCGAGCTGGAGCTTGCTCGCGGGTTGCTGACGCAAGATCGCGGCGCTGCCCTGGCAGCCTTCGATCGCGCGGCCGCGGCGTTCGAGGCGAACAGCCGTCGCGCTCGCCTTCCCGCGGTCCTGATCGCGCGCGCCGCCGTGCATCGGCAAGCCGGCGATCTCGCGGCGGCCGAGAGAGACTTGATGCGGGCCCTCGTCCTGCGCGAGGAGCAGGGCCGGGCGCCGTCCACCGAGCTCCAGACCGATCTTCTCGACGGCACCGCCAACTTGATCGACGACTTGGTCGATTTGCTGGTCGAAGCTCGCCGAACGGAAGCAGCGCTGAGCGTGCTGGAACGATCGCGTACTCGTCCTACACCGCTGGCGATCGGCGACATCCGTTCCAAGCTCGAGCCCGGCACGGTCGTCCTCAGCTACGCCGTGCTCGAGGACCGCACGGTCGTCTGGGCGATCACCCGCGACGAGCTGACGGAGACTCACCTCGAGATCGGACGGCGGGAGCTGTCGCGGCTGCGCGATGGGCTGGTCGTGGACCTCGCCGCCGGTGCGTGGAGCGTGCAGACTCGCCGTGCCGCCACCGCTCTGCATGCAGCGCTGCTTCCCGCCGCGTTGCTGCGCAGAGGCAGCTCGTTGGTGCTCGTTCCTGACCAGGAGCTCGCCGGGATTCCGTTCGCGGCGCTGATCGATCCGGCGACCGGCCGTTACCTCGTCGAGGACCGCGCCGTCACCGTTGCGCCGAGCGCCAGCTTCTACGTCCACGCCCGCGAGCGCTGGCACCGCCTGAGCACGCAGCCGCCGCAGAGCGCGATGGTGCTCGGCGCGCCGCAACTCGACGGGCTGGCATTTCCCGGCTACCCGACGCTCGCCGGCGCGCGCGACGAGGCCATTCGCGTCGCCGACCTCTACCCATCGCGCGAGCTCCTGCTCGGCGACAGCGCGACCCGGTCGGCGCTGCTTGGCGGCGTCGGCCACCGCGACGTTCTGCACTTCGCCGGCCACGCGGTGCCGAACCGTTCGGCCCCCGGGAGGTCGAGCCTGGCCCTCTCCGCCGACAGCTCGTCCACGGAAGGCATTCTCTTCGCCACCGAGATCGCGGGACTCTCGCTCCCGGCGACCCGTACGGTCGTACTCTCCGCCTGCCATACCGCCGGAGAGCCGCTTCGCGGCAGTGAGGGATCGATGAGCCTCGCAGAGGCGTTCCTCGCGGCGGACGTGCCTACCGTGGTGGCCAGCCTTTGGCGAGTCGACGACCAAGCCTCGGGACCGCTGTTGATCGCGCTCCATCGGCGGTTGCGCGCCGGCGAGAGTCCCGCCGTTGCATTGCGCTCAGCACAGCTGAGCTTCATCCGCTCTGCCGAGCCCGGCCTCCGCTCGCCCCTCGCATGGGCGGGCTTCGAAGCGCTGGGCGGCTGAAGTCCCTCCCCGGAAGAGCGCCTATGCGTTCGCCGCGGGTCCGCGGCCCGCCGGCACGGAGGCCGCTGCTCACCCGTGCGGTTTCACGACAGGGCTGAGGGACCACGACCCACCGAATAGGAGCAGAGCCATGGGCCTTTACATCGACTGCATGTTGGGATTCTCGGTGCGACAGAGCAACGAATTCAGCGCCAGACTCGAGCTGCACACCGCCAAGATCGAGTCGAGCTTCCGCCTCGCTTTCCTCCACATGATGGAGGGCATGAGCGTCTTGCACGACGCCGTCGACGTCGCGATGAGCGCAGACCCTTCTCCGGCCGGCGAGCCGCTCGCAGCCGGCCTCGCCAAGCTCGCCGCCGCCAACGACCGCCTCACCGCGCTGGGAGAAACCTTCGTTCGTCTGCGGACGGAGCTCTTCGAGCAGGCTGACCGCGATCCGGCAGACCCTCTCGTCGCGCGCGAGCGCTACTTCCGCTCGATCGACTACGAGACCGCGTATCGCGAGCTCGGCGCGCACGGCGCGGCCCTGCCGCAGCAGGTCTTCTGGAGCGAGCTCGTCGACCGCTTGCGCGACGGCGGCGCCCGTGCCGGGATGCGCCTGCTCGACCGGCACCTGCGCGAGCTGCAAAGCGACCTGCGCAGCTTCGTCGGCGAGGTGCAGGTGAAGCGACGCCTGACCGGGCTGGCGCTGGCCGAGGCGCTGCACGACGGCTCGCGCCCCGTCGCCACGATCGTCATGGGCTTCACGCGGCTGCTCACTACGATGACTTACTTCGGCATCCTTTGCGAGCGCGCTTCGCAAGCTCACGAGCAGGCCATGCGTCGTGTCGATGCGTTGGCCGCGAGCTAGAGCTGCACGTCCTCGCCATCAACGCGAAGCGTCGACACGGGCGCTGGCGGCAGCGCCCACTTTTCTCCGCGACCGCGCCGCGCCTCAGGCCGGCGTCGTCAGCGGCGATTTCCTCGGCCGCACGACCTCGCTCGCCTGGCGCAGGTCTTCGACCAGCCGCTGGCGGACGAGCAGCCAGCTGTCGCGGCGCCGCACCGCCCGATCGAGCCCGTCGTCATCGAGCACGCCGTCGACGATCTCCGTCAGCCAGTCGGCAGCGTCGTCGCTGGTGCGGTCGAGCAGCAGCAGCGAGGCGCGGTCGGTGCCGCTCCAGCCGTTGCCGCCCTTCTGGCGCATGCGGGCCGCGAAGGGGACGCCGGCGAGGAAGTCTTCGCGGTTGCGGCCGGCGAGGTCGCTGAGGTCGAGCAGCGCGTCGTCGTCCACGCCACCGGCATAGGCGGCGGCGACGCCGACGCCGCACCAGAGGTCGCGCTGGCGCGCCGCCGGGAAGGCAGTGATGGCGGCGGCGATGCGGCGCGGCGAGGCGCCCTGGCTCCACCACAGGCTGCGGCCGAGGCCGCAGTCGAAGAGCGGGCGCGCGAAGACCGGCAGCGACGCCGGCGGCTCGCTGCGCGGATCTTGATAGCGTCGGGCGTGGAAGATCCCCTGATGGAAGCCGCAGCCGTCGGGCAGGCACCACGCCAGCCGCGCGCCGAGGCGCCGCGCGTAGGCCGGCCAGCCGCGCAGCCCCCAGGGCATGCGCGCCAGCGCGAAGCCGGCGCCGCTGGCGGTCTGGTGCTCGTGCTCGCGGCCCGGCCCTTCGACGAAGGCGCGCAGGCGGCTCTGCGCCCCACGGCGCCAAGAGGTCGCGCAGGCCGAGGCACATGCCGGCGCCTTCGAAGGCGGTGCCTACGTGCTGGTCGTCGAAGCGGCTGCGCAGGGTGGCGGCGAGCAGCTCCATGTCGTCGTCGATGGCGAGCGCCAGGTTGTAGCCGTCGACGAAGGTGAGCAGCATGCGCTCGAGGCGCGGGCGCACCTTCGCCTCGCAGAGGAAGCCGAGCCGCTCGAAAGTGACCGCTTCGGGCCGGATCGCCAACATCCTGCTGATGGCCGGGGGCATGTGCATGGCGCGCTAGATCAGGAAGAAGCGCTCGGAGTGGAAGGAGCGCTCCGGACAAGAAAAGGAGGCGCAAGTGCAGCCGGCCACCAGAGCGGCTGTTGCCTGCGCCTGGGACTGCGCAAAGGCGAGAGAGCGTAGAGCCAAGGAGATCTTTCACCATCGTCTGCACGTGCTCCCGACCGGCCAGGGGAGGAGCGGGTGTATAGACGGCCGCGCGACGGCCGAATTCCCCACCTGGTTCGGCAAAGGGAGCGGCATTGGGGGGAAGTCGGTGTGGCGCGTCCGTCTAAGGAATGGAACGACTCAACGTCGAGCGGCCGAGCTATGGCCGGAGGAGGTGACAGATGAAGGTGCACCGGAGTCTCTACATGGCGGCGGTCGTGACGATGTCGGCGCTCGCGCTCGGAGACGCGATGCGCGCCCAGGGTCCCTACGTCACGCCGACGCCGCGGCCGACGCCGACCGCTACCCCGCGCCCGACGCCGACGGCAACGCCGCGTCCCACTCCGACCGCGACGCCACGTCCCACTCCGACGGCGACGCCGCGCCCGACGCCGACCCCCACTCCGCGTCCCACTCCGACGGTGACGCCGCGACCCACGCCGACGCCGACACCGCGCCCCACTCCCACTCCGACGCCGCGACCCGACTCCCACGGTCGCACCGACTCCGACCCCGACGCCGCGTCCTACCCCCACCGTCGCGCCGACGCCGACGCCGGCGCCGACCCCGCAGGTGCGCATGCGCTGGCAGGACTTCATCGCCGGCCCCGCCGGGGCGGCGCGGCTGGCGAGCCTGCAGAAGGCGATCACCAAGATGAAGTCGCTCAACAGCGCGCCGCCCAACAGCGCCGACTACCGGCGCAGCTGGGCCTACTGGGCGAACATCCACGGCTACTACGGGCAGCAGAGCCCCGACGGGACGGTGCAGCAGCAGATCGCCTGGCTCAACGCCAACGGCATGTCGCAGTTCACGTCGTTCTACAACAACATCAGCAACCAGACGCCGCCCGACCAGACGGCGACGACGGTGTGGGCCACCTGCCAGCACTCGGGGCAGACGCAGGCCAACTTCTTCGGCTGGCACCGCATGTACCTGTACTACTTCGAGCGCGTGCTGCGCTGGGCGGCCGAGGACGACACGCTGCGCCTGCCCTACTGGGACTACACGAGCACCTCGCAGTTGGCGCTGCCGAGCCAGTTCCGCGCCACCTCGTCGACGTTCTTCGACCAGAAGCGCAAGTCGACGATCAACAGCGGCTCTCAGACGCTCAACGCCAACGCCACCGACATCGACGACCTGCTCCCCAACCCCGACTACTTCGACTACGAGAGCTCGGTCGAGCAGGGCGTGCACGGCTACGTGCACTGCACCGTCGGCCCCACCTGCCCGGTGGCGCACATGGGCGACGTGCCGGTGGCGGGCAACGACCCGGTCTTCTACCACCACCACGCCAACATCGACCGCATCTTGGCGTGCTGGCAGAACCTCCACGCGACGCCCGGCGGGGCCTGGCAGAACCAGCAGTTCAGCTTCGTCGACGAAACCGGCGCGCTGGTGACGAACCCGGTGAGCATGTTCATCAACTCGGCGCCGCTCGGTTACGTCTACGACAACGTCGCCAACTGCTCGCGCACGGCGCGGCTGGGCGCGGCGCCGCCGCCCGAGGGCACCGCGCCGGACGTGCCGCGGCCGATCCCCGAAGAGAGGAGTGCTGGCGCCGTGGCGCCCACGACAGAAGTCAAGATCGACCGCCCCAAGGTCTCGGTGGACCTGCCGCTGCAGCGGCAGGCGCTGCGGCGCGCCGTCGCCGACGTCGGCCGCCCGGGCAACATGCTGCTCGTGCTGCGCGACGTCAGCGCCGACAGCCACCCCGGCGCGCTGCTCGACGTCTACATCGCCAAGAAGGGAGATCCGTCGACGCGCCAGCACGTCGGCACCATCTCCTGGTTCGGCAAGTTCCGCCACCACGGCGAGTCGACGGCCGAGAAGCGCACCTACAAGTTCGACATCACCGACGAGGTCAAGGCGCTCGGCGCCGAACGCGCCGGCGAAGGCCTGACGGTGACCGTCGAGGCCTCGAGCGGCCGCGTCGCGAGCGGAGCCGGAGCGGCGCCGACCGCCAGCGCCGCCGACGAGGGGGCGCGCGACTTCCGCCCGCAGTCGAACCTGAAGATCGGCGCCATCGAGGTGCGCTCGACGGCGATGGCCACCAACCCGTAGCGCGTAGGATCGGCCGACGGCGTCGAGTCGACGAAGAGGAGCGCAAGCGATGGCGAGCGAGAAGACCTGGCGGGTCGGCTTCCCCATCTACCAGGGGTCGACGCTGCTCGACTTCGCCGGCGCCACGCAGGTGTTCGCCTTCACGCCGGGCTTCGAGCCGGTGTGGCTGGCGCCCACCCTCGATCCCGTGCAGACGACCGAGCGTGTGAAGGTGCTGCCCGGCGCCACCTTCGCCGAAGCGGGCGAGATCGACATCCTCTTCGTGCCCGGCGGCGGCGACGCGGTGGCGACGGTGATGCGCGACAAGACCTACATCGACTTCATCCGCGACGTGGGCGGCCGCGCCCGCGTCGCGGGCTCGGTGTGCACCGGCGCCTTCCTCTCGCCGCCGCGGGGCTGCTCGACGGTTTCGAGGCGACCACCTACTGGTGCCAGCTCGAGAACCTGGCGCTCTTCCCGCACGTGCGCGTCTCGGCCGGCTATCCGCGCTGGGTGCTCCACGGCAACCGCTTCTCGGGCGGCGGCATCTCCTCGTCGATCGACCTCGCCCTCGAGCTCGTCAACCAGCTCTCGGGGCCGACGCAGAGCATGTCGACGCAGCTCTCGGTGCAATACGCACCGTCGCCGCCGTTCCGCTCGGGCGACCCGAGCGAGGCGCCGCCCGAGGTCACCGCCGACCTGCGCGCGCAGGACCAGGAGTTCATCGACAAGATCCGCCAAGCGACGATCGAGGTGATCGGCGGCGGCTGCCACGACAGCTACCGGCCGAGCGCCTATCCGGCTTCTCCTGCTGCCGGCTGAGGCGATGTTCGTCGACGCCGACTGGGTGGAGGTGCCCGGCGGCGAGTATCTGATGGGCCAGGACGACGGCCGCGCGGAGGAGCGGCCGGCGCATCGCGTGCGCGTCGGCGCCTTCCTGCTCTGCCGGCACCAGGTGACGAACGCGGAGTACGACCGCTTCGTGCTGGCGACCGGGCGCGCGCCCTCGCCGCAGCGCGAGAAGCCGGAGCTCGCGCGGCCCGACCAACCGGTCGTCGCGGTGAGCTGGTTCGACGCCGTCGAGTACTGCGAGTGGCTCAGCGCGCAGCTCTCACGCGCCTTCCGCCTCCCCACCGAGGCCGAGTGGGAGCGCGCCGCGCGCGGCGGGCTCGAGGGCAAGCTCTACCCGTGGGGCGACGAGCCGCCGACCTCGCGGCCGGACTACGCCGAGCGCTGGCTGCACGGTCCCGAGCCGGTGGGGACCTCACCGCCCAACGGCTACGGCCTCTTCGACATGGGCGAGAACGTCCACGAGTGGTGCGCCGACTGGTTCGACGCGGGCTGGTACGCCATCTCGCCCGCCGACGACCCGCGCGGTCCCGCGACCGGCAAGCGGCGCGCCTCGCGCGGCGGCGCCTGGCGGCACGAGGTGAAGATCGCCCGCTGCGCCGCCCGCAGCAGCATCCCGCCGCACCTGCGCTACGAGGACTACGGCTTCCGGGTCGCGTGCTCGTTTTAGACGGCGCCGGCAAACGCCGCGCGGGCGTCTAAACTGGTAGCAGCTTTCGCGAGCCGAACAGATCGCTCCCCTCGGAGGTGCCTGTGGCACACAACATCGGCTACGTTTCCTCGCCGGTCGCCCTCCTCGACCCGGCCCGTCACGCGCGGCTCGACCCGCGCGCCGCCTTCTTCGCCAACTGGCGGCGCGGCCTCGACAACGCCAACGTCGACCTGCTCTGCGCCGAGATGTCGCGGCTCGCCTACGCCGACCGCGCCACCGTCCGCGCGGCGCTCGGGCGGCCCGGCTTCAAGAGCGTCGACTTCATCGGCGGCGACAGCCTGGTGGCGCGCCTGCGCTACCGCGGCACGCAGGCCTTCGTGGCGCGCAACGATCAGGGCGTCACCATCCTCTCCTTCCGCGGCACCGAGCCCAGGCGGATCGAGGACCTGTTCGCCGACTTCCGCTTTCGGTTGAAGCCGTGGCCGGGCACGGCGACGCGCGTCCACGCCGGCTTCCGCTCCTGCTACCTGGCGGTGAGGAGCCGCGTGCACGCGCTGCTCGCGGCGCCGGCCGCGGAAGGCGACGGGCGCCCGCAGCACGCTCCTCCTCACCGGCCACAGCCTGGGCGGCGCCCTCGCCACCCTCGCCGCCGCCGACTTGAAGGCGAGCGGCGTCGACGTCTCCGCCGTCGTCACCTTCGGCTCGCCGCTCGTCGGCGACGCGAGCTTGGGCGAGCTCCTCGCCGGCATCCCGGTACGGCGCTACGTCGACTGCTGCGACCTCATCGCGCGGGTGCCGCCGGCGCGGCTCGACCGCGACCACGTGCGCCAACTGCTCGCCGACCTCACCAGCCACCGCTGGCCGCCGGGCTCGTTCGAGGCCCGCGTCGTGCCGCGACTCGCCAAACAGGTGAGCAAGCTCTTCTCGCGCAGCAGCGGCGAGCCCGACTACGTTCCCGTCGGCTCCCTCTGCTACACCAACCGCCACGGCCAGACGAGCCAGAGCGTGCGCGACGAGGAGCGCCTCCTCGACCAGGACGCGGCCCGCCGCGAGTATCCACACGTCAAGGGCGACGACGCGGTCCGCGTGCGCGACCTCGCCGACCACGCGCCGATCAACTACGTCTCGGCGCTCGCCGGCCGCACGCCCCTCGACCGCGCGGTGACGGCCAAGCTTCCCTCCTCCATGCCGGCCGCGCGCCTCTACACCACCAAGGAGGTGCTCGCCGCCGAGCAGTTCTACGTCGACCAGCGGCGCGCGGCCCACGGCCAGCCGCCGCTGGCCGAGAACCCACAGCTGCGCGGGCTCTGCCTCTCCGGCGGCGGCATCCGCTCGGCGACCTTCTGCCTCGGCGTGCTGCAGGCGCTCGCCAAGCGCGGCGAGCTCGCCCGCTTCGACTACCTGAGCACCGTCTCCGGCGGCGGCTACATCGGCACCTGCCTGACCTCGCTGCTCACCCGCACGCGCGGCGCGATGGCGCGCGAGCCGTGGCGGGCGGAGACCAAGGTCGGCCTCGACGCCGAGTCGTTCCCGCTCACCGGGCTCGGCGCCGGCGAGCCCGAGCGCGTCGCCGAGGAGACGCGGCTCAACGTGCGCAACCAGATGCATCACCTGCGCACCCACAGCGAGTACCTGATGTCGCACCGCGGTCTGTTGAGCCGCGACGTGCTGCGCGCGGTCGGCCAGGTGGGCGGCGGCCTCGTCTACACGCTGACCATGTACCTGCTGCTGCTCGGCCTCGCCGTGGCGTCGCTCCACCTGCTGGTGTCGACCTTCGACCCCGAGCTGCGGCTGCTGCAACCCCCGGCGGAGGTGACGGTGGAGAACGCCGACAAGCTCGGCGCCGCCGCCTACGTGAAGGCCTTCGTCGGCGGCTGGTGGAGGGACCGCATCGCCGCCCCGCTCGCCAGCGTCTTCGCACCGGAGGCGCCGATCTGGAAGCTGGCGGCGCTCGGCCTCGGCTTCGTGTGGTCGCTCAGCTGGCTCTATTGGTCGCGGTGGAAGACGGAGTGGCTCGCCGTCGACGCCGCCGTCGACTTCCGCAAGCAGCGCGCCGGCTGGAGCGCCGACGACGAGCGCGAGGCGCGGGTGGTGCGGCTGTTCAACGTGGCCTCGGTGGTGGCGATGCTGCCGTTCTCCGTGCTCGCCCTGGTCAAGACCAAGTTCGGGACGCTGGCGGTCTGGTATCCGGCCCTGGTGCTGCCGATCGCCTTCGCCATCGGCGGCCTGGCGGCGGTGCTGCTCTCGGTCGCTTTCACCGAGACCTTCAGCCAGCACGACGACTCGCTGCGCGACCGGCGGCGCCGCTCGGTGCGCGGCGCCATGCTCGGCTCGGCCTGGCTGGGCCTCGTCGTCGCCGCCCTGGTGCCGGTGTTCCTCGTCGCCCTCGCCGCGCTGGCCAACCTGCCCGGCAAGCTCTTCCAGGCGGTGGTGATGCTCGTCGCCGGCTATTTGCTGGCGCGCAAGCCGACCGCGAAGGCAGGGCTCTTCGGCGCGCTGCGGATCGGCGCGCGGCCGGTGCTCACCGCGGTGACGGTGGCGTTCCTCCTCATCACCGCCGCCTGGATGTCGGAGACGCTGCTCACCGTCTACGACCGGGTGCCGGTGATCCCCGGCATCGCGGTGGTGGGAGCGTTCGTCGTCCTCGCCGCGATGCTGGTGGTGCTCGGCTACACCGTCGACGCCAACCGCGTCTCGCCGCACTACTTCTATCGCGACCGCTTGAGCGAGGCGTACCTGCAGACGCTGGCGCCGGTCGACCGCGGTGACGACGGCAAGGCGCAGGGCAGGCCGGTGTTGCTGCTGCGCAACGACGAAGACCTGCTGCTGCGCGACGCCGGCGGCGTCGAGGACGACGACGGGCGGCGGCGGCAGTTCGGCCCCTACCACCTGCTGGTGACGGCGCTCAACCTGCGCGGCTCCGACGAGCTCAACCGCCGCAGCTTCCTCTCCGACCACTTCATCTTCTCGCCCGGCTTCGTCGGCTCCTCGATCACCGGCTTCGCGCGCACCGACCAGTACGAGGGCGGCCAGCTGCGGCTGGCGCGGCCGATGGCGATCTCCGCCGCGGCCGTCGGCTCCGGCGTCGGCTTCCAGACCTTCTGGGCGCAGGCCTTCTTCGCCACCCTCTTCAACGCGCGGCTCGGCTACTGGATGCAGAACCCGTGGTGGCAGGCGAACCACGACTCGATCGGCAAGCACGCGCGCAACCTCACCTTCTGGCCCGCCTACCTGCTGCGCGAGCTGATGGGCATGAGCGACGCGCGCCGCCGGCTGATCAACCTCTCCGACGGCGGCCACACGGGAGACAACCTCGGCCTGCTGCCGCTGCTCGAGCGGCGCTGCGACTACATCGTCGTCGCCGACGCGGAGGCGGACGCCAAGCACGGCTTCGGCTCGTTCATGAACGCCGTGCGGCTGGCGGAGGTGGAGCTCGACGTCGACATCGACATCGACGTCGGCCCCATCCAGCGGCGCACCAAGCAGGACGAGGGGTACGAGCTGAGCGGCGCCGCGGTGGCGACGGGCACCATCCACTACCCGGCGCGCACCGACGCCAAGGGCGCGCCGCTGCCGGCGAAGACGGGCACGCTCGTCTACCTCAAGGCGGCGGCGGCGAAGTGCGCCTGCGGCGGCGACGAGGGCCCGACGCTCCCCGTCCACGTGGTGGCGTACCTGCGCGAGAACGTCCAGTTCCCGCACCAGGGCACGATCGACCAGTTCTTCGACGACGCGCAGTTCGAGTCGTATCGCGGGCTCGGCTTCCACGTCGCGGAGGGAGCGGTGCTGGAGCTGGCGAAAAAGGCGGCCGCGGCGGCGAAGAGCGCGGCAGGCGACGGGGCTGGCGCCGCAGGGGCGGGCTCGCTTGGGCCGCAAGCGCCGGCGGCGAAGCCGCAAGCTCAGCCGGCGATGACGAAGGCCCCGACGCCGACGCCTGCTTGACCGTCCGCGCGCGCCGATGGTCTGATCGCCGCGGCCACCTCGACCTGACAATCAGCCGCGGGAGGGCTCGTCGTGAGCGAACGCCACGCGATCGTCGTGCGTCGACTGCCTCGCGTCCCCGTCGTCCTCCGCCTCGTCGCAGGCCTATTGCTCGTCGTCGCCGTCGCCGCGACGCCGGCCGTCGCCGCGCCGGCGTGCCCGGCCGAGCGCCCGCAGCCGCTCGTGCCCACCGATCCCGAGCTCTGCAAGAGCCTGCTGCCGGCGGTGCGCACGCCCGGCTCGCCGGCGCACCTCGCCGACCTCGCGGGCTACCAGGAGAAGCTCGGCGACTTCCTGCGCAACTTCTGCCACCGCGACGCGGCGAGCGGCTGGAAGCGCGACAAGACCGTCCGCGACACCGGTCCCTTCACCGCCACGCTCGCCGACGGCAAGTGGAGCGGCGCCTACCACGGCACGCACGCGCCCGTCGTCGTGTGGTACTCGCCGGAGATGATCGAGTGGCTGCACGCGAACCGTCCTGGCGAGGGCAAGGCGCCCCTCGGTGGCGTCCGCCCGATCCCCGACGGCGCCATCATGGTCAAGGAGATGTTCCCGGCGCCCGCCGCCGCCTGCGCCGGCGTCGATCCGCTGAAGCTGCTGCCGACGAGCGGCGCGGCGGTGATGGTGCGCGACGCGCGCGCCTCGCAGGACGGCTGGTACTGGGCTTGGTTCGGCTGGAGCGGCTGGACGCCCGACTACCCGCCCGACGCCACCAACCGCTACGCCTTCCAGGGCTTCGGCCAGTACTGCCTCAACTGCCACGCCTCGGCGCGCGACAACCACACCTTCGCCAGCCTCAACAACGTCGAGGGCGAGCCCGGCGACCCGCTGGTCTTCCTGTCGCAGCACTTCTTCGAGCCGCAGCCGGTGGCGGCGCACCATCGGCTCGTCGCGCTCCCCACCGACGACGCGCCGCGGCTCGGGCAGCCGCACTACCTCTACAACCGCGCCGTCGTCGACGCCATCCCGGCGCACGGCCTGCCGCGGCCGAGCTGGGAGACGGTGGTGTCGCTCCCCTCGCAGACCTACGACGAGGTGTGGGTGGAGGCGGGGACGGTGACGGCGCGCAGCCAGTTCGTCACCTCGTCGCAGTGCCTCGGCTGCCACGACGCCGGCGGCACCGGTTTGCAATTCGACATGACGGCGCCCAACCCGCATGGAAACAATTTGCTGAATCTCTCGCCGTACGCGACCTGGCGCACCTCGCCGATGGGACTCGGCGGCCGCGACCCGGTGTTCTACGCGCAGCTGCAGAGCGAGCTGAATTTCCACCCCGAGGCAGCGGAGACGCTGCAGGGCGTCTGCATGGGCTGCCACGGCGTCGCCGGCCAGCGGCAGTTCGAGATCGACCGCGGCGGCGACGACGGCGAGTGCCCGCCGTTCCTGCGCGAGTACGCGAGCGCGGTGCCCTGGCCGCCGGGCAACCCGAGCGCGTCGCTGGCGCGCTACGGCGCGCTGGCGCGCGACGGCATCTCCTGCCCCGCCTGCCACCACATGCTCGCCGGCGCCGGCCCCGAGAACCCGGCGATCCGCGAGCCGCAGAACAACTGCGTCAAAGAGCGGCAGGACTTCTTGAACCCGCACAACAAGGGTTTCGCGAAAACCTTTACCGGCAGCTTTCTCCTCGGCCCGCCCGACCGCCTCTACGGCCAGTTCCCGGAGCCGAAGACGAAACCGATGGAGGGCGCGCTCGGCATCACGCCCGAGCACAACACTGGCATCCAGAGCTCCGAGCTGTGCGGCAGCTGCCACACCGTGCACCTGCCGGTGATGGCGAAGGGCGGCAAGGTGGTCGCCCACGTCTACGAGCAGGGCACCTACCCCGAGTGGGCCTTCTCCGCCTACCGCACCGGCGACTCGCCGCAAGGCAAGCTGCCGGGCGGCGCCGGCGCCGAAGGCGCAGTCCTGCCAGGGCTGCCACATGCCGAGCCGCGACGAAGTGGCGACCAGATCGGCAAGCCCTACCGCAGCAAGATCGCCGGCATCCAGGAGCACACCAACTTCCCGCAAGCCGAGCACGCCCTCGGCGGCGACGACATCGATCTGCAGGTGCGCGAGGGCTTCGCGCGCCACACTCTCGTCGGCCTAAACGTTTTCTTCGTCAAGATGGCGCAACAGTTCCCCGACGTGCTCGGCATCCGCACCCAGGACCCGATGCTCGTCTCGAAGGGTTTGGACCCGCTGCTGTTCACCGAGCAAGCGATGCTCGACCAGGCATCGCAGTCGACGGCGAAGCTCGGGATCTCGCGGATCGTGGTCAACCAGGGGAAGATCTCGGCCACCGTGCGGCTGGACAGCGACGTCGGGCACAAGCTGCCGTCGGGCGTCGGCTTCCGGCGCGTGTTCCTCGAGCTCGACGTGCTCGACGCCAACGGCAACGTGCTGTGGGCGTCGGGGCGCACCAACGACGCCGGAGTGATCGTCGACGAGCAAGGCAAGCCGGTCGCCGGCGAGCTGTGGTGGAAGGACGACTGCTCGGGGTTGCTGAACCCCGACCGGCTCGTGTACCAGAAGCATCATCAAGTGATCCGCCGCCAGGACGAGGCGCAGATCTACCAGGAGCTGGTGAGCGCGCCGCCGCCGGGCGACGACGATCCCAAGTGCGGGCTCGACGTCCCGCCGCGGCCGCCGCTCACCACCAGCTTCCTGTCGATCTGCGGCCGGGTGAAAGACAACCGCATCCTGCCCGCCGGCTTCCTATCGCGGCCCGAGAGGGTAAAGATCGCGCAAGCCCTCGGCGCCGGCACCGACCTCGCCCGCGACGTCGAGCCCTTCGGCATCGGCGACGACCCCGACTACGCCCAAGGCGGCGGCGACTCGCTGGTGTACGAGATCGACTTGGCCGACGTGAAAGGCACGCCGGCGTCGGTGCAAGCGACGCTCTTCTACCAAGCCATCCCGCCCTTCTACCTCCAAGACCGCTTCTGCACCTCGAAGAGCGTCGACACCCAGCGCCTCTACTTCCTCGCCGGCCACCTCAACCTCGACGGCACCGAAGCGGAGTCGTGGAAGCTGGAGATCGTGAGCACCGGACCGGTAGCCGTTCCGGCACGGACGGCGACACCGACCAAGAGTCGCTGAGCGGTCAGGCGGCGCACGATTCGGCTCGATTCAGACCGGCGCTGTGCGGCCATTCTCGTTCGACGACCGTCTCCTGTAGGCGCCATGACGCGAGCCATCCGGCTAAGCTAGGGATATGACGATCAAGAGATTGGACCACGTCAGCGTCGTCGTCGACGACCTTGCAGCCGCTATCACTTTTTTCACCGCGCTCGGCATGACGATCGAAGGCGAGATGCCGGTCGAGGGCCCGTGGGTGGATCGCGTCAACGGGCTCGAAAGTGTTCAAGTCGACATCGTCATGATGCGGACCCCAGATGGGCACGGGCGGCTCGAGCTGACGAAGTTTCGCCATCCAAAACTGGTCGAGATCGAACCGGCGATCGCACCGCCGAACGCGCTGGGCCTCCGGAGTGTCATGTTTACAGTCGAAAACGTCGACGACACTGTCGCTCGCCTGCGCGCCAACGGCGCCGAGCTCGTCGGCGAGGTGGCCCAGTACGAGGACAAGTACAGGCTCTGCTACATGCGAGGCCCTGCGGGCATCATCGTCGCGTTGGCCGAGGAACTCTTCTGACACGTTCACCGCCGTCCGGGACACCGGTGGCGCCCTAGGCGCTCCTTCTACTAGATACCCGTTTGGCAACCATCCTTCTATCTCGCCTGCTTGCGCCGCGGTTTTGTTAGGCGCACTAAGCCGGTGCCCATCCCATTGACGCAATTTGAGAGAGCCTCAGCTTTGGAGAGGTCTATCCTTCGGAGGGTAAATCCATGTCGAAGATCGATGATCGCCTACGCGAGCTCAACCTCGTGCTTCCGGCGCCGCTCCAGGTTCCTGCCGGGCTCGTGCTGCCGTTTCGTTGGATCAACGTCGTCGGGACGCGCGCCATCATCTCCGGTCACGGACCGACGAACGCGGACGGCTCGCTGTCGCAGCCGCTCGGCAAGGTCGGCCGCGAGGTGTCGCTCGAGCAGGGCTACGCCGCCGCGCGCCTGACGGGGCTGGCGATCCTCGGCAGCTTGAAGCGCGAGCTCGGCGACCTCGACCGCATCGGCTCCTGGACGCGCATCTTCGGCATGGTCAACTCGGCTCCCGGCTTCAACCGGCAGCCGGCGGTGATCAATGGCTTCAGTGACCTGATCGTCGAGGTCTTCGGCCCCGAGCGCGGCGCGCACGCGCGCAGCGCCGTCGGGCTGGCCGAGCTGCCCTTCGACATCCCGGTCGAGATCGAGGGCGAGGTCGAGCTGCGTTAGGCTCGCTCGCACACCCGCAGCCGGCCCCTCGCCACGCTAGGGAGACCTCCACCATGGCCGGAATCGGTCCGCGACGCTGGGAACGCAGCCAACGCCTCGCCCGTCTGCTCCTCCTCGTCGGCCCGCAGGGCGAGGACCTCACTCGCCGCTACCTCGACGCGCTCTTCGACGAGCAGCCGCCGCGAACCGAGCACCCGCGCGACGTCCTCGTCGTCGGCGCCGGCATCGCCGGTCTCGTCTCGGCGCTGCTGCTCGCCCGCCGCGGCCACCGCGTGCGCATCGTCGAGGCCAACGGCAGCCGCGTCGGCGGGCGCATCAAGACCTTCCGCAACTTCAAGGACCCGGCGCAGTACGCCGAGGCCGGCGCCATGCGGCTGCCCAACTTCCATCCGATGGTGCTGGCGCTCGTCGACTGGCTGCAGCTCCGGCGCCGGCTCTTCTACAACGTCGACGTCGATCCGAAGACGGGCAACACCTCCGGCCCGGTGCCGGCGGTCGTCTACCAGCCCTTCGACGGCTCGCCGACTTGGCGCAACGGTCCCGACCAGCCCGATTTCAGGCCGCCCGACAAGCTCTTCCGCACCTGGATCCGCACCAACGGCCAGCAGGTGCGCCGCGCCGAGTACGCCGCCGCGCCCGACGCGATCAACCGCGGCTTCCACGTGCCCGAGCCCATGCGCAACCGCGCCGCCAACGCCATCGTCAATGCCGCGCTCGAGACCGTACGCGACTACTTCTCCTTCGTCGTCGACCCGAAGACCGGCGCGCGGGCGCGCAAGCCGGTGCCGGAGTGGATCGAGGGCTGGGCGCGCGTCATCTACGACTTCGACGGCTACTCGATGTGGGGTTTCCTCAGCGAGGTCGCCGGCCTCGACGACTACACGATCGAGGCGGTGGGCACGCTCGAGAACCTCACCTCGCGGCTGCCGCTGTCGTTCTTCCACAGCTTCCTCGGGCGGAGCGACATCAACCCGACGGCGACCTACTGGGAGCTCGTCGGCGGCACCGACCGGCTCACCGACGCGCTGAAGGAGCGCGTGCTCGCCGCCGGCGTCGAGCTGGTGATGGGCCAGCGCATGATCCATCTCGAGTACTGGGACGCGGAGCGCAGCGGCGGGCGCGCGCGGCAGGTCGGCCCCGACGGCCCGCACGTGTGGGTGGAGACGGTGGCGGAGAGCGACTCGACGAAGAAGAGCGTCTTCACCGCCGACCGCGCCGTCGTCACCATCCCCTTCTCGAGCCTGCGCCATGTGCTCGTCGAGCCGCTGCTGTCGTACAAGAAGCGGCGCGCCATCATCGAGCTGCACTACGACTCGGCGACCAAGGTGCTGCTCGAGTTCAGCAAGCGATGGTGGGAGCTCACCGACGCCGATTGGGAGCGCGAGCTCGCTCCCGTCGCGGAGGCGCCGGCGGCTGGCGCGAGCACGAGCGCCAACGCGTCAGCACAGGCGAGCGCTCCGCGCGGCGGCGGCGCCATCGGCGCCCACCCGAGCGTCGACGAGAAGCAGATCCCCGAGCGCGTCGCCAAGGTGTACGACACCTTCCGCGGCTCGCGCCGCGCCGTGCGCCCCGCCGACCACTTCTTCGGCGGCGGCTCGGTGACCGACAACCCCAACCGCTTCGTCTACTACCCGTCGCACCCGGTGCCGGGCAGCCCGGGCGGCGTCGTGCTGGCGAGCTACGTGTGGGCCGACGACGCGGCGCGCTGGGACTCGCTCGACGACGACGAGCGTTACGCCTTCGCGCTGCGCGGCCTGGTGGCGCTGCACGGCGAGCGCATCCTCCCCTTCTACCAGGGCGGCGCCACGCAGAGCTGGCTGCGCAACCCCTACGTCTTCGGCGAGGCGGCGGTGTTCACGCCCTGGCAGCTCACCCAGTTCCACCTCGACATCCCGACCGTCGAGGGCCCGCTCCACTTCGCCGGCGAGCACACCTCGTTCAAGCACGCCTGGATCGAGGGCGCCATCGAATCGGGCGTGCGCGCGGCGCTCGAGGTGGCGGAGGCGGCGCCGTGAGCGCGGTGCGGCGAGACGCGCACGCGGTGAGCGGCTCGCGACGGGAAACCGCGAGCGCCGCTCGACGACGGGCCGCGGCCGCGGCGAGCTCCGCGGCGACCGAGCCGGGCGACGGCTGGAACGTCGCGCGCTACCTGATCGCGCGCTTCGAGCAGCTCGGCGTCCGCTTCCTCTTCGGCGTGCCGGGCAACCACCTCGGGCCCTTCCTCGAGGTGCTCGCCGCCGAGCGCGGGGCCGGCCGTGCCGACACCCCGATGACTGGCCTCGCGGTGCGCGACGACGCCGAGCTCGACGCGCTCCTGCAGCGCCTCGCCGATCGCAAGGACGCGATCAACCGCGGACCTGTGCTCGTCCAAGTCGTGCTCGCGCGCACCGACTACCCGGAGGCCATCGGCTACGCGATCGAGCCGTGTCATGTATTAAGCGTCGAGGTAGGCAAGCCGCCTACGGAATGAAATAGTTTCTCCCAAGCCCAAAGCCCGACGACGCTGGGAGGCACCGCGTGGCCAGCTGTCCGAAGTGCGGGTTCGAGATCGATGGTACTGCCGTCGACTGCCCGGCGTGCGGCATCGTCATCGGCAAGTTTCGTCCGGCGCCCGCGCGGCCCACCGCCAGCCACAGCCACTCGCCCAGCGCCGTCCCGCCGCAAAGCACTACCTCGCCTTCGGCGAGCGACGCGAGCCCGGCACCACCGTTCGCGCCAAGGCTGACCGCCACCCAAACGGCGGCGGCGAGCGCGCCGCTGAGCACGAGAGCTCCGGCTGGCTCGCAGCCACGCCGAGCGCGGCTGTCCGCGATCCTTGCTGCGGCCGTGGCAGCTCTGGCCATCGCCGGCGTCATCGCTTGGTTGGTCCTCCGCCCACCAAGCGCCCGTGAGGTCGAAGCTCTCGCCAGGGCATCGACGGTGTCCTTGCGCTGCGCCGACGGCGTCGCGGGCAGCGGCTTCTTCATCACGCCCACGCGACTGGTCACCAACGCTTACTCGCGCTGTGAGAGCCAGGCTGTCGAGGTGGTGCTCGCGAACGGCCAGCGGCTCGTTGGTCAGACAGTTGAGGTCGACTGGAGGCTCGACCTCGCGCTGGTGAGCGTGCCGGACGCGCAGGCCGAGCCGCTCGAGCTCGGCGACGCCGCCAGCGTGCGGCGCGGCGACGCCGTGTACGTCTTCGGCCGCCCCGACTACGTCGCGGGCAACCTCGCGCAGACGCGGATCAGCAACGAGGAGTACCCCTTCCACGGCATCCCCTACCTGCAGATCGACAGCATGGTCAATCCCGACAACACCGGCGGGCCGCTGCTTGATGAGCGCGGGCTGGTCGTCGGCATCGTGACGACGACGGCGGGTGACGCACCGAATCTCCGTCTCGCGCTGCCCGTGAACAGCCTCATCACCCGCCACGACGGATGGGCGCAGCAGACGGTCACCTCGGTGGACGACGAGACCTGGGCGCGGCGCCTTCGCGGTGCCGAAGCGGAGGATCGCGCCGAGGTGAACAAGCTCGTGGCGAGCACGTGGGCCCCGCTGGAATCTGCCGTCGTCCGCAATGGAAGCACTCTCGAGCTCTTGATGCTCCGCAGCGGCCAACAGCGTCCACCGGACGGCAATGGGCGGATGAATTTCACGATCACCCACGAGGTCGGACCGGTGTGCCGGACGTGGGGCACCGGCAGCTGGCAGCCGATCGCCGAGATTGGTCTTCCTTGGTTGGATCCGTCGACCAGCGCCTGGCTGGCCAGCCACAATCCGGACCATCCGCTATGGGCTGCCGTGTACCGCATCCGGCTCGAGGGCTGTCCGCCGGCCTACCAGCTGGCCGGGCTCGAGATCTATCCCGCCGGCGACGTGTTCGGCGTGCGCATCGAGCTGGAGAAGTCGATGCGCTGAGGCCGGCGCGTGCCGAGAGCTCGGCTGCCGTCAGCGGACCGCCGGCAGCGCGCGCTCCCACAGCCCGTCGCCGTGCGCGACGAGGCGCAGCAGCCGCTCCTTGCCGTAGAGCAGGAGCTGCATGCTCTCGACCGCCGGGTAGAGGCCCTCGCTCCACGGCTGCCAGCTCGCGCCGCCGTCGCGCGAGCGGTAGACGCCCCACTGGTTGGCGACGTAGAGGTCGCCGCTCGCCGCGTCGACGACGAGGTCCGCGTGCGGCACGTCGGGCAGCGCGCCTTTCGCCGCGTCGCCGTCGAGCACCCGCCACGCCGGCGCCGCGCCGCCGCTCCACGCGCTGTCGTCGAGCGGCGCCGTCCACACGTGCCCCGGGCCGAAGCCGCCGAAGACGAGGAAGAGGCGCTTCCCCGCTTCGTCGAGGACGATCGCCCGCGGCTGCCGGTCGCGCGGCAGCGCGTCGCCGGTGAGGTCGCGCCAGGTGAAGCCGCCGTCGGGGCTGGCGTAGACGTGCATCGCCTCGTAGCGCGGATCGGTGACGGCGACGACCTTCGCGCTCGATGACGGCGACACCGCGAATGCCGCGATCGGGTTGCGGTCCTTGCCGAAGCCGGTCGGCTCCCAGGCCAGCGCCAGCGTGCGCACCGCGGCCTTTTGCGTCGACGAATGCGTGGGGTCCTCGTCGGCGAGCGCCGTGCGCGTCGAGCGGTAGAGCACGTTGCGCGCTGCGTAGAGCACGTCGCCGGCCGCGGACACTTCGACGGGCGCGTACCAACCCGTCGTGTCGAGGCAGTTGTCGCTGCTGTGGAACGGATCGACGTCGGGGATGAAGAGGCCGCCACCGTTGTCGTTGTCGGGCGCGTCGTACTGCTGGTCGCTCGTGACGCCGAGCCGGTAGCGCCCGAGCCGCGCGTTGAAGTGCTGGCCGACGTAGAGCAGCTTCTCGGACTGCGAGTAGGCGATGGCGCCCGCCTCGTGTCCGTAGCCGGCCACCCAGCTCCAGCCGTCGCCCTTCGTCGACGGCTGGTAGAAGTAGAAGCCCGGCCCCTGGTCCTGCGCCGTGGCCGCGACGAAGCCCGAGGCCTCGGGCGAGCTCGCCGCGGGGTAAAGCTGCACGACGTCATAGCCCTCGTTCCAAGCCTGGATCGAGCGGCCGCCATCGAGCGAGCGATAGACGCCTTGGTCGCTCGCGAAGTAGAGCCGCTCGCTCGCTCCGGGCTGTTTCTCCCCCGGATTGCCCGGCACGACGACGATGCGGTGCGTGTCGGCCATGTAGTAGAGGCCCTTCTCGTCGTTGACGATCGTCCACAGGCCGGCGCCGCTGCCGCCGTAGCTCTTGCCGCCGTCGAAGCTGCGCTGGAGCTGGGTGCCGACGATCCACAACCGATCGGGGTCGCTCGACGACACCGCTACCGCGTGCGAGTACCAGCCCTGCGAGCTGGCGTAGCTCTGCGTCGTCTGCGTCGTCCAACGCCGGCCGCCGTCGTCGGAGCGCAGCAGCCAGTTGACGGGATCGACCTTCAGGCTCTGGTACTGGCAGGCGAAAGCGCCCTGGTCGCTGCCGTACTGCGCGTTGCCGTAGGCGAAGTGGAGCTGGTTGCCGATCGACGCGTAGACGACCGACGGCTCGCTGGGCGAGCGGCCGAGGACCGCCTTGCCTTCGAACTTCGACGGCACGCCGTCGAGGAGCTTCTGCCAGCTCTCGCCGCCGTCCTCGGTGAGGTAGAGCCCATGGCCCGCGCTGGCTGCCGAGCCACAGGCGACGAGCAGCTCGCCCGGCCGCGCCGGGTTCGGCGACAGGCTGGTCGCCATGATGACGGGCAACGACTGCTCCCACCGGTCGGCGCCGGCCGCCGCGCCGAGACGCGTGCGCAGCCGATAGACGCCCTCCGTCGTCGCCGCCCACACGGTGAAGTCCGCCGCCGAGTCGCCGTCCGGCACGATGGCGAGGTCCTGCACGCCGGTGCGGTCCGCCGGCTGCCAGGCGAGGCTCGGCTGCCAGGACTTGCCGCCGTCGCGGCTGGCCAGGATGCCGATGCCGTAGTTGCCGCGCGTCGTGTGGTCGTCGAGGCCGATGTCGGCCTGCCGATAGCGGTAGACCTCGCCGGTGCCGGCGAAGATCACGTTCGGGTCGCGTGGGTGGATGGCGATCGCGGCGACGCCGAGCACGCGGTGCGGTGAGGTGTCGACGCGCTGCCACTCGGCGCCCGGCTCGCGCTTCCAGAGACCGGAGCTCGCCGAGCCGGCGAAGATTCGCTCGGGGTTCGAGGGATCGACGGCGATGACGAGGGTGCGGGCGCCGAAGTCGTAGGGCCCGCGATGGACCCAGCGGTCGTCGGCGTGGAGCAGCGATGCGAACGCGAAACTGACGAGGCCGGCGAGCAAGGCAACGGCGGTGGAGCGCTTGGGCACCGTTCCCTCCTTGCGTGCGGGGCGCACGCACAGTCGAAGGTCGACGCGATGCGATGGGTCCGTGACGAGGTGAACGATCATGGCACAGGGTGCGCTCGCCGACGGCAACGTTGTGTTAGGTTGCCCGCCGACGATCGCAGAAACGTGGCTGGTCGCGCGGGCGGCCTTCCTGAGCGCACCAGCCCTCGCCTGGAGGAGGGACGCCACATGAGCTCAGACGCACCGGCCCCGCAGCCCGCGCCTCGCCAGCCCACCGACCTGGCCGTCGACCGCGCCGCGCTCTACGCGCTGATCCAATCGGCGGTGGACGTCGAGCTGTTCACCATCCCGCTCTACATGACGGCGCTCTACTCCATCCGCGGCACCTACCCGGCGCCGCTCGACGGCCAGAACGTCTGGCCGGGCATGCGCCCCGATCCCACCTCCACGACGCCGAGCCAACGGGCGTTCAACGCCGTCTTCTCGGTCTACGTGCAGGAGATGCTGCACCTACAGCTCGCCGGCAACATCGCCAGCGCGATGGGGTTGCCACCCAGCCTCGACGCGCCGGTCTACGACGGCACCTCCGTTCCCTGCATCGGCGACTTGAAGGACATGGCGGGCTTCGAGGACGTGGTGGTGAAGCTGGGGCCGCTCGACCGCAACCAGGTCCGCCTCTTCCTCGCCATCGAGAACCCGGACTGGGAGAGCTCGTCGGTGAAGCCGGCGGTGCCCTTCGCGGGATGGAGCCCGGGCCAGCCGCTGCCCGAGTTCGGCACCATCGGTCACCTCTACCAGTGCATCCGCGAGTACATGGACCTCGTCTACGTCGACGGCGGGCTCGTCACCGGCACGCTGTGGGAGAAGGTCTACGACCCCGACTCGATCCAGATCGACCTCTTCAACTTCGAGAGCAAGACCGACTACCACCCCGATCAGGAGTACCCGACGTTCGACGTCTTCTTCCCGCTCGGCATCAGCGCGGCCGACGCGCGCAAGGTCGCCGACACGATGATCGACGCCATCACCGAGCAGGGCGAAGGGCGGGACGCCAGCAAGGGCCCGGACACCGTCGACCCGCAGTACGTGCCGTCGGAGAAGGGCGTCAGCGACGACTACAACTCCAACGACGGCGCGGTGCGTTTCTTCTGGGATCAGCAGGGACACTGGGAGCGCTTCCAGCAGGTGGCGCGCTGGCTCCCCGAGATCGAGACCTGGCCGCAATGGTGGGCGAAGCGCGGCGGCATCGTCGCCTGGCAATGGCAGGACCTCGTCGTGGCGTCGCACACCGCCGACCCGCCGACGCAGACGTTCGCCCAGCAGCGCGCCGACGCGCTCAACGATCCGCGCACCGCCGACCAGGTCAACGACGCGCTCGACCAGAGCTACAACAGCCTGCTCCAGGCGATCGAGACGAGCTGGAAGAACCCGGCCTGGCGCGACCGCAAGGGAAAGAAGATCGACGCCGACCAGCTCTTCCCGTACGCCGCCATGCAGGCGCTGTCGACGCGGGTCGCCACCGTGTGGGCGGCCAACGGCGTGCCGCGGTTCAAGAAGGTGCAGACCGGCACGCTGCCCTTCCCCGACCAGCAACCGCACGCCTGCCAGGGGCTCGACCCCGACCCGAAGAGCGGCGTGTGGGGCGTCAACACCTGCGCCAACGCGGTGATCCACACCTGCTCGCAGGCCAACAGCTGCACGCACCAGGGCGGCTGCGGCTACCCGCACGAGCCCGACGGCTTCCCCAGCGTCAACACCGACAAGGGCGGCGGCGGCGGGTGCGGCGCGCCGATCCCGGTGGCGCAGGTGTTCAACGGTCCCGCCGGCACCGTCTGGACGTACCAGCCGCAAGGCGGCAAGCAAATCCCGATCGCGGCCGGCGCCGAGGTCTGGGAGACCGCGTGGCAGCTCTTCCAGGCCATCTACCCGGACGCGGCGCAGGCGACGCCGCCGCCACCCACCAACCTGCGGCTGGTGCTGCCGCCGAGCTAGGGGTCGTGGATGCGCAGCATCGAAATCGCTTCGCTGCGCTCGCGATGACGGAAGGAAGTCATCGCGAGGAGCGCAGCGACGAAGGGATCTCGACGCCGCCGTATCGCCTCGGCCTGCCCGACCTCGGCTTCGGGGTCGGGCTGCGCGCCGTCCACTTCGACCACATCCTCGCCCACTGGCCGGCGGTGGACTGGTTCGAGGTCATCTCGGAGAACTACGTCGACTCGCGCGGCCGGCCGCGCTACGTGCTCGACCGCATCGCCGAGCGCTACCCGGTCGTCATGCACGGCGTCTCGCTGTCGATCGGCAGCAGCGATCCGCTCGACTTCGAGTACCTGGGCAAGCTCAAGGCGCTGGCGCGCGCCATCCGGCCGGCGTGGGTCTCCGACCACCTCTGCTGGACCGGCGTGCTCGGCCGCAACACCCACGATCTGCTGCCGATGCCGCTCGACGCCGCCTCGCTGCGCCACGTGGTCGGGCGCATCCGCACCGTGCAGGACTTCCTCGAGCGGCCGCTGGTGCTGGAGAACCCCAGCACCTACGTCACCTTCACCGCCGACACCATGGCGGAGTGGGAGTTCCTCGCCGCGATGGCCGAGGAGGCCGACTGCGGGCTGCTGCTCGACGTCAACAACGTCTACGTGTCGAGCAAGAACCACGGCTTCGACCCCGAAGCGTTCGTCGCCGCGGTGCCCGCCGAGCGCATCGTGCAATTCCACCTCGCCGGGCACACCAACTGCGGCACTCATCTCATCGATACCCACGACGGCGAGGTGATCGACCGCGTCTGGGAGCTCTACCGGCTCGCCTACGGACGCACGCGCGGCGTCTCGACGCTGCTCGAGTGGGACGCGCGGATTCCGCCGTTCGACGTGCTGCACGCCGAGGTGCTGAAGGCGAAGGCGTGGGCGCGGGGTGACGAGAGCGCGGCGGGAAGAGCGGCGCGCGAGGGCGTCGACACGGCGACGGCGACAGGCTTCGCGCTTTCCAACCCGCCTCATCTGGTGGCGCCGGAGCTCGAGTGAGCTCGCCGCCGTCTGCTGACTCCGCACGCGCTCGCGGCGCGAGCGCGTGCCCGCCTGAGCTGGCGCGGCTGCAACGGTGGCTACAAGCGGCGATCGTCGAGCCTGCGGCGGCGGCCAAGACGTCGACCGTGGTGGAGGCCGTGGAGGACGTCGTGACGGCGTCGCCCACGCAATCCGCGGCGGAGCGCCTGGCGATCTACCAGCATTCCTACCTGGCGCGGCTCCTGGAGTGCCTGCGTGCCGTCTTTCCGGCGCTGCGCCACGCCCTCGGCGAGCCGCTCTTCGACCGCTTCGCCGCCGACTACCTCGTCCGCCACCCGCCGGCGAGCTACACGCTGGCGATGCTCGCGGTGCACTTTCCGCACTACCTGACGTCGACGCGGCCCGACGCCGAGCTGCCCGCCGAAGAGCGCGCGCCGTGGGCCGACTTCCTCGTCGACCTCGCCACCCTCGAGCTCGCTTTCCAGGAGGTCTACGACGGCGAGGGGCTCGAGGACCAACCGCCGCCGCCCGTCGACGAGGTCGTCGCCCTGCCACCGGCGGAGCTGCTCGCCGTCCGCTTCGCAGCCGCGCCATCGCTGCGCCTCTTCGCGTTTGGCTCCCCCGTGCACGAGTACCTCACAGCGGCGAGGCGCGGCGAGCATCCGGCGCTACCGCAGCCCCGGCCGACGGCGCTCGCCGTCGCGCGGCGCGACTGGCGCGTGCGCTTCCACGCGCTCTTCCCGCAGCAGCACGCGCTGCTCTCGGCGCTCGCCTCCGGCCAAACGCTCGGCGAAGGCGTCGCCGCCGCGTCGCTGCCGCCGTGGGACGCGATCGATCCGGCCGTCCTCCGCGGCTGGCTGCGCGGCTGGATGGAGGAGCGCTTCTTCGCGCGCGTCGAGCGCGCCTAGTGGACGACCGCGGGGTGGATCACCGCGCCGCAGCGGCCGCTGCCGGCGATCGGGATGCGCTCGCCCGGCCGCAGCTGCCGTGCTCCGGGGTGCACCTTCTCGCGCTGCCAGCGCTGCCACTCGGCGAGGTAGTCGCAGGTGCACTGCCGGCCGTTGGCGACGAGCCCGTCCTTCTGCGCCGGCGTCAGGTCGAAGTCGAGCGTCGAGATGCCGCAGTCGTCGAGGACCGCCGTGCGCTCGAGGTCGGGCGGGTCGGTCGCCAGCGCGTCGACCTGCACGGCGAGCACCGATTCGATGAGCGCGTCGGAGTACTGCACGAGATTGTCGACCGGCCGGCCCGACGGCGGCAGGCCGGTGTTCTCGAGCACGAAGCCGAGCGTCGCCGGATTGGTGCCCTCCTTCGTGTCGAAGGCGTCGATCGGGTAGTTGCGCAGCACGCCGCCGTCGACGTAGACGTCGCTGCCTTGGCGGATCGACGCGAAGAAGAGCGGGAACGATCCCGACATGCGCGCCGCCAGCGCCACCTCGAACTCGGGGCTCTTCTCCAGCGACAGCTCGCGCGCCTTGCGGCGGTTGAGGTCGGTGGTGAAGACGTGGAGCTTGCGCATCCCGAGCCGTTCGAGGTCGGCGAAGGTCGAGCGCGGATGTTGCCGGTCTTGGCGGCGACGAGGCAGCGCATGAGGCCGAGGTAGTAGTCGCCCTTGTAATAGCCGTAGCGGCGCAGCAGCCGCAGCAGGCCGCCGAAGCGGCCGTCCTCGAACTTCGAGAAGTCGAGGTTGTAGAGCAGCGACTTCACCTCCGCCGGCGAGTAGCGCAGCGCCACCAGCGTGGCGGTGATGGCTCCTGCCGAGGTGCCGGCGACGTGGTCGACCTGGGGCAGGATCTCCTGCTGCTCGAGCACTTCGAGCGCGCCGCCGTAGGCGATGCCTTTGACGCCGCCGCCTTCGAAGACGACGTTGGTGAAGGGGTACTTGACCGGCGCCGGGCACGTCGGCGCCCGCGTCGGGCAGGTTGGCGCTGGCGTGTTCGTCGCGGTGGCCGGCACGCCCTGGGCGACGAGCTTCGCCACCGTCGGGCAGGAGATCGGCATGCTCGAGCAGCCGGCCGTTGCGGCCGCAGCGGCGACGGCGACGAGCAGCAGCGGCAGCCGGTGCCCGCGCAAGCGGACGCTCACTCCTTCGCCGTCTTCTCGGGCATCTTGAGGCCGAGGTAGGTGCCCGAGCTGATGCCCATCAGGCCGAGCATCGTGGCGCTGAACTCCGGCATCTGGAGGGTGAAGTAGACGACCTTGCAGAAGATGATGCCGAGCACCAGCGTCCAGATGAAGAGCTGGAAGCGGTGGAGGCTGATGCCACGCTCGTCGGAGAGCACGTCCTTGAGGAAGCCGCGCGTCGTCATCTTGGCAGGCGGCGCCTTGGCTGCCGCCGGCGGCAACGTCGCGGTGACGGTGGCCTCGCCGGTGGCGCCCGACACCGTGGCGCTCGCCGCGGGTGCGGTGCCCGCCGCCGGAGCCGTGCCCGCCGCCGCCGCCTCGTCCTTGCTCTGGTCGATGAGCGCCGCGCCCAGCGCCGTGCCCGAGCCGATGCCGAGCAGCGCCAGCACCGAGCCGGTGATGGTGTCGAGCTCGCCGGTGATCATCCAGATGAAGATGTAGGCCGCGACCACCAGCAGGCCCCAGAAGGCGAGCTGGAACCGCGCCAGGCTGTAGGGCGCCTGCATGCCCTCGGCGACGCTGTCGCCGCGGTCGCGCAGCAGCGGGGTGCGGCTGGCGAGCACGACGAGCAGCACCAGGGCCACCGCCAAGCCGATGAAATAGGCGTACACCCAGAACCGGGGCAAAATCACCAGCTCCAGCCCTTCGACCGACGACGGCCACGACAGCCGTTCGTGCGGCCCGACGCTGAGCGTCACCGTGTCGCCGAACTCCCACGGTTCGGTGAACAGGGTCCGCCAGGCCGTCGCCGACTGCTCGTCGCGCACCAGGGTGTAACGCAGGCGCCCTTGGGCGAGCTCGCAGGAATCGGGCTGCATCCCCGCGATCGGTACGTCGTTGATGAACAGCGTCAGGCTGTCGCACTTGGCGCCGGTGCCCTCGAGGTACGGGGTCAGGTGGTCGACGCGGACCGAGACGACGTACCCGAGGGCGATGCGGTTGGGGTTCTCGTCGTTGGACGTCGCCGCCACGACGCGTGGGACCACCGCCGGCTGGCCGGGCGTAGCAGCAACGGCCGTAACCACCGTCGGTTGGGTGCTTCCCTGCGCCGCGGTGCCGGCGTTGAGCGGATCGGGCGGCGACTCCTGCGCCGCCGCGACGCGCGGCAGCAACGCGCCACCGAAGATGGCGAGCCCCGAGGCGAAGAGAAGCGCTGCGGCGGTCTTCCTGCTCACTCCGCTGGCCCTCGCGCGGTCGTACGACCGCCGTCGTGTGGTGCCCTGGTCCGAGTGGCGGCGATGCTACACCTAGTGCACTAAATCAAGTCGTAGACCTTCGCCTCCCACGGGAAGAGCGGCTCTCGGCCGGCCCACTCCGCCGGCACGTCGCGCTCCTGCGTCACCTCGCGCCAGCGGCGGCCGGCGGGAGCGGCGGGCCAGCCGCGCACGACGTACTCGGTCGCCGGGTCTTCTGGATTCTCGCTGCGCCAGTCGGAGAAGTTCGCCACCACGACGACCATCGCGTCGCCGCCGCGCCGGCCGCGCAGCCAGGCGACGACGCGGCGACCGGGCGTCACGTCGGCGTGGATGATCTCGGTGTCGTTGCTCGCCAATGCCTCCGAGCGCGTGCGCAGCCGCACGAGGCGGCTGACGTAGCGGAAGAGCTCGCGCCGCCACGGGTCGGCGAGGCGCTCGAAGCCCACCGGGTCGACCTGCTTGCGCTCGTCGCCGCCCTCGCCGCCGAGGTCGAGATCGTGCTGGTCGCCGAACTCCTCGCCGGCGAGGATCATCGGGATGCCCACCGCGGTGAACAGCACGGCGAAGGCGAGCTGCATGCGCTCCTGCTTGGCGAAGACCCCGTTGTGCTCGAGGAAGTCGCAGAGCCGCTCGTTGCCGAAGCCGCCGACGTCGTGCGAGGTGACGTAGTTGACCGCCTGCGCGCCGTCCCTGAAGCCGAGCTCGCGGCAGTCGACCAGCCGGTGCACGCTCTGCACGAAGGTGGGTGCGAAGTCGGCGACCTCGCCGAGGATCACTCGCCGCACGCCGCGCTTGAAGACCTCGTTCCACAGCCCGTCGAGCCGCTGCTGTTCGAGCAGCACGAGCGGCACCGCCAGCTCTTCGCCGACGACGAGGAAGCGCTCGTCGGCGGCGCCGGCGTCGAGGCCCTGCTCGGCCGCACGCTCGCGCCAGTGCGCCCGCGCTGCGTCCTTCATCTCCTCGAGGAAGTCGTAGCTCTTGACGTTGTTGACGCTGTCGACGCGGATGCCGTCGATGCGGTAGTGGAGCATCCAGTGCGCGAGGTGGAGCTGCATCCACTGCCGCGCCGGGCAGAGCCGCCGCACCTCGCCGCTGATCGGGTCGTAGCAGCCGTCGAGGAAGAGCTCGTACTTGAAGAGGTCGCCGCCGAAGCCGTCGCGCCCACCCTGCTCGGGATCGCCGCTGCCGTGGTGGACGTGGAAGTCGAGGAAGGCGGCGTTCTGGTAGGGATCGTTCTTCGAGAACGCCATCACCGCGTCGTAGAAGAAGCGCACGCCGTGCCGGTGGCAGAGCGCGATCAGCCGCGCCAGGTCGAGCGAGGCGCGCGGCGCGCCGGCACCGCCGGGACGCCCCAGCTCGAAGTCGGCGCTGAGGTAGTTGCTGGTCGCGTACCCCCACAGGTTGAAGGTGCGCGAGCGGTCGCTGAAGCTGTCCGCCGGAGGTAGCAGCTCGAGGGCGTTGACGCCGAGCTCTCGCAGGTGCGCGGCGCCGACGCCGAGGGCGGCGCTGCCCGGAAAGTCGGGCGCGTCGATCGTGGCGTCGAGCAGCGCCAACGCATCTTCGAACGTGCCGACGCCCACCTCGCGGCCGCCGTCGCTGCCACTCGTCACCCACGACGTCGGCAGCTCGTAGAGGACGAGCCGGTCGTTCGGCGGCAGAGTGGCGAGCGGCGCGTCGCCCGACCAGTTGACGACCTCGCCGCCGGGATCGCACGCGATCAGCTTGCCGCCGCGGAAGAGGATCACCGCGGCCGGATCACGATCCTCCTCGCCGTACGGCGGCGGCAGCCGCGGCGCGACGAGCCGCCAGTCGACCGCGTACGCCAGCGGGTCGGTGCAGAGGATGCGTGCCGCCGCGCCGCCCTTGTACGGGTTGGTGTCGGTGACTTCGAACCAGTAGTGGTACACCCGCCCGTCGACGAGCTGGCACTCGGCGGCGGGCTTCTCCCACAGCCCCGGCGCCGTCTCGCGGAGCGCGAATCGCTGCATCGGATCGCCGTCCTCGTCAGCGAAAGTGCCGATCACCAGCACCGGCGCGGCCGCGGCGCCCCCGGGCAGCCAGAGCGCGAAGCGGTCATCCTTGCGGACGAGCAGATCGGGCCGCGACGCCGACACGGCCGAGTATGGCACCGGCGCGCGCGGATGCCTCTCCAAGGCTCCGGCGAAGGAAATCGACGCGGACGGCCTCTTTACGGGGCTGGCGTATTCTTCCTCCTGGCGATGGCTTGGCCGTTGAGCCGCAGGCGCGCGGTGCTCCTGGCTGCCCTTGGCTTTGGCGGGCTGGTGTCGTTCTCTCGTGTTGCTCGGGTGCGCATTTCCTCTCGGACATCGTCGTCTCGTTCTTCGTGATGCTCATCCTCACCGATGCTCTCCACTGCTACATCCTCCTACCCGGACCTGCGCTGACGCGCGAGCGTGCGCTGCCCGACGGCGCCGTCGAGCAGCCCGCGAACGCGGTCGGGTGAGCGAGCCTGGTGCGGACCGTGGCAGACGCTCGAAAGACCAGGCTCCAGACATCGCATGCAACGTTCTCGGTGGCCTTCTCGACACTGCTGTTTGCCGTCTGCAACGCGCTCAACTTGGACAAGCTGACCAAATGGTTTCGCCTCGAGGACAGGTTGGACTACTCGGCCCTTCTGGCCTACCTCCTTGCCGGCCTCTGCCTCTTCACGGTGGTTTTCCTGCTCCTGGCCCATCGCTGGACCATCAAGCCGCTGGCGATGCTGCTGGTGGTCGCCAGCGCGACTGCCACCTACTTCATCTCGAAGTACAACGTTGCCATCGACAGCTCGATGGTCTTGAACACGCTACACACGGATGCCACTGAAGTCGGGCAGTTGCTGTCGCCTTGGATGATCCCCTATGCCCTGTTCCTGATCGCATTGCCCGTGCTGCTCATCGCCTCGCTCGACATCACCTTCGCAGCGTCGGGAAGGTACCTGCTCTCCTCACTGAAGCTCATCTCCGTCGCCCTGGTGGTCGCCCTGGCCGCCTTGTACGCGGAGTACCAGGCCATTCACCGCGCCGGCAACGTCTCGAACAAGTACATCGTCTACTCCCTGGTGCCGATCAACGTCATCTCCGGGACCATGAGCGTTGCGTCCAAGCTGGTGAAGCCCGACCGTGCAGCAGGCGCGAGAGACATGGAGATCGCCGGCCGCGTTGCAGTGCCCGACGACCTGGTGGTGGTGCTCGCGATCGGGGAGGCTTCGCGTAGGCGAAACTTCAGCGTCTACGGCTACCGCCGACGGAACACCAATCCCGTTCTGCAGCGCACCAGGGGCCTTCACCTCCTGAATGGGCTGGCGAGGCGTGGATCGACGCTGTACGCGCTACCGGAGATCCTCGAGAGCGAGGGCGTGAAGCTCCCCCTGGTCGTCTCCAAGCTCGGCATTCCGACGGCGTGCTATGTGAACTACACGCTCTACGACAACTGCTCGTACCCAGGTGAGACCAAGGTGAGCACCTGCGGTCATGGCGGAGAGTGCTACGACGAGGACGTCATCCCGTTGCTGGAGCGCAATCTCGCCGACTACCACTCCGGCTACAGCTTCGTGGTCTTGCATCTGGGTGGCGGCAGCCACGGCCCGACGTATAGCGACCGGCACCCGCCTGAGTTCCAGAGGTTCGAGCCGATGTGCGAGGACGCCGACGTGGCGAATCGATGCACGCTCGAGCAGCTGTACAACTCGTACGACAACACCATCCTCTACGCGGACTACGTCCTGGGCGAGGTCATCGAGCGACTCGAGCGCTCAGGAGTACCGTTCGTGTTCCTCTACTTGTCCGATCACGGCGAGTCCTTGATGGAGGAAGGGCGGATGTTCCACGGCATGCCGCCTGGCATGTCACTGCCCGCCGAGCAGGCGGAGATCCCGCTGATCGTGAAGGCGTCGGTGCCCATCTCGATCGTCGAGCGGGCTGCGTACCGCCAGCGGGACGTGTTCGATACGGTCCTGGATCTGTTCTCCATCCAGTCGCCGCGGTTCGACCTGAAGGGGAGCTTCGTCAAGCGGCCGCGACCGACTGCGAGTGCATTCCTCGGAGCCGGCGGCACCAATCGGGAGATGAATCGGCGAGGGCGGCGGGCGACGCTACCAACCGGTCACGATGCCGCCTCTTCCGCGGCGCCGCCGCGCTCATCGACGCCATGACCCCTCCCGCAAAGATCGGCATCGGTTAGCGGCGGCCGCGCGGGCCGCAGGCGCATCGTTGCGCGGGCGCGCGCGCGAGCGCCTTTCGTCCCTGTGCTACGCTGCCGCCCGCCTCAGCAACAGTGCGGTGGAAAGGTGGGCAGCGATCGATGACGAAGCGCTCGTGGCTCGTTTGCGCCTGGCTGGGTGCCGCGGTGCTCGCGGCCGGCGACCGTGCCGCCGCGCAGTGCACGCCGCCCAGCGGCGAGACCGGCTTCAACGACGTCATCTTCTCGTCCACCTCGACGAGCTTCAACCAGGTCCTTCCTTTCGACGTGCCGTTGCGCGTCTGCGCCGACGTGCCCGACGGCACCCTGCGCGCCAGCGTCAAGTACGCCGCCGCGCGGCGGCGGTCGGGGCCGCTCGACGTCGACGCCGAGACCTGCACCATCCGCACGCCGGGCGTGCAGTGGAGCCAGGAGTACGAGCGGGTGCCCACCGGCAACACCGTGCGCTGGGTCATCGGCCGTCTGGAAGCGGAGCGCTACTACGTCTTCTGCTTCCAGTTCGAGAAGAAGGCGACCGACGCCGACATCGCCACCTTCCGCACCGCGGCGCGCACGGCGCTCGACCAGGCGCTGGCGCCGGTGCGCTCGGCGACGCTCACCGCCGAGCAGACGCAGGCGCTCTGCCTCGACCTGCGCCAGCGCTTGCTCGACGTCACCAGGGTCGACCAGATCCTGACGCCGGGGACGATCTTCGACTGCGATGCGACGCAGGTGGCCGTCTTCGCCACCAAGGTCAGCCGCGGTCCGCTCGAGGCGCAGCTCAACGCGCAGCGCATCCTCGCCGGCGTGCCCAACGACGATCCGCTCTTCACCGTGCCAAGCCTCGGCCAGCGGCAGAGCGAGCTGCAGGCGATGCTCTCGGCGCTGCAGGCCGACCCCGTCCTCGCCAAGCTGCTCGACGCGGTCGGCCGCCAGGCGGCGCTCGAGCCGACGGTGGCGGCGAAGGTACAGAGCCTCTGCCCCAACTGCTCCGCCCTCGTCGGCCCGGCGGCGACGCCCGCCGAGCGGCTCGCCCTCGGCGAGGACGCGGCGTCGATGCCGGGCGCCGCCATCACGGTGAGCTCGGACGGCGCGCAGACGGCGACGATGGCGCAGGGCTACCTGGCGCTCGCCAAAAACCTCGGCGACCTCGCAGCGCTCGTCAGCTGGGCGATCGGCCCCGACGCGCCCGCTGCCGTCGCCGCCGAGCTCACCGACGCCGACCGCGCCGCGCTCGCCACCCTCGTGCGCGAGGGCGGACCGCTGCAGCAGGCGAGCCGGCGCGCCTCCGGGCTCGCCAGCACGACGCAGCTGCTGAGCAGCCACCTGGCGTCACGCTCGAAGGGCATCGATGCGCTCGCCGACGAGCTCAGCATCTCGGCGCGCAGCCTGCTGCTCGGCGACGCCTCGACGCTGGGCAACTTCACCACCGCGCAGAAGAACTACATCAGCCTCGACGCCGGCCTCACCTGGGCGGTGGAGCTCGAGGAGGTGGTGCCCTACGCCGGCACCAACATCTACTTCCGGCCGGTCAACCGCAACGCGCCGCTGAGGTCGCTCGGCAACTTCCGCCAGACCTTCAGCCGCCGCTTTGCGCTCACCCTCGGCCTCACCGCCAGCAGCATCGCCGACCAGGGCGGCGCCAGCGGCACGCAGCAGGACCTCTTCGGCAACCAGTCGCTGCTGCTCGGCGCCGGCATACGCGTCACCGACGCCATGCGCCTCGGCGCCGGCGCCATCGTCTTCAAGCAGGACGATCCGAACCCGCTGGTCGACGAGTCGCGGCTCAACACCAGCTATTACCTGTCGCTCTCGTTCGACATCGACGTGGTGAGAATGTTCTCCAAGCCGCTGCAGACTGCGCTCGGCGTCACCGACAGCCCCTGAGGAGCCACCATGACGGTCTTCATCGACGAACAGCTGAGCGCGTCGCCCAACCCGACGTCGCTGCCCAAGCGCATGGAGTTCACGCAGACGCTGCGCAGCAACCTCGACGAGGAGCCGATCATCGTCGCCTACTCGCTCGGCCCGGACCACAACGTCTGGTTCCAGGACGGCGACGGCGAGCAGCAGAAGCGCATCCTCCGCCAGGAGTCGATCGGCAAGACGCCGCACGTCTGCATCGACCGCATCCCGATGGTGTTCGGGCCGGGGCAGGGCGGCCTGCTCACCGTCGAGGTCTCGCAGGTGATCCGCGACTCGGACGGCAACGTGCTGCCGAGCGTCGTCGTCGTGCAGCTCGAGAGCTGAGCGGCTACCATGGTGGCGATGCCGTCCGCGACGCCGACGATGCCGCCGCGCCGCCGGCCGCGAGCGCTCGCTGCCTGCGCGTTTGCCGCGCTGGCGCTCTTCGCGGGGCGCTGTTACGAGAAGAAGGACTACTCGCCGACGGCGCCGCCGACGCTCGACGCGCTGACGCTCACCACCGCCAACCAGCAGACCTCGCTGCCGGCCGACGGCGTCTCGCGGCTGCGCATCATCGCCCGCATCTCGCCCGACGCCGACGCCGACAAGCGGACGGTGCTCTTCTCGACGACCGGCGGCACGCTGGTCGGCACCGTCAACGCGACCGGCCAGGTGCCGGTGGCGGCCGACGGCACCGGCACGGCGTCGATCGAGCTGCGCAGCCCGCAGCAGGTGGGCTCGGCGGTGGTGACGGCGCAAGTCCAGAACGCCGCGCAGGTGTCGCGGCAGATCACCATCTCGTTCACCGCGGCCGACCCCGAGGCGATCATCCAGTTCGTCGCCGCGCCGTCGCGAGCGCCCGCCGACGGCGCCACGACGTCGACCTTCACCGTGCAGATCTCGCCGTCGCTCGCGATCGGCTCGCAGGTGACGTTCCACTCCACCGCCGGCACCTGGGCGCCGGAGGGCCAAGCGAACGTCACCCGCACCGCCGACGGCTCCTATCGCGCCAGCGCCGACCTCAAGAGCCCGACGACGATCAGCAGCGGTCGCGTCACCGTGACGGTCAGCAACGTCTCGCAGCAGGCGACGATCAACTTCGAGCGCGCGCTGCCCGACATCATCACGGTGTCGTCCAACGGCCAGTTCCAGGTCAAGCCGTCGACGTCGACGGGCGTGACCATCGTCGGCACCTTCCTGCGCAACATTGGGACAGTGACGGCCGGGACGGTCGCGACCTTCCGCGCCGTGACTTCGGATGGCTCGTCGATCGGCTTCTTCCGCGACATCACGACGGTGGGCGCCGACGGCACGGCGAGGGCGACGTTCCTGGTCGGCGACACGACCTATCGCGGCCCGGTGACCATCACCGTCGGTGCGCAGGGCAGCTCGGTGACCGGCACGACCGGGTTGACCGTCGTCGATCCGTAGCGGCAGGAGGCGCGTCGGTTGCGCGCGGCGGGATAACGGGCTGGCGGACGTCGACAAGCCAGCCGAGGTAGCGCCATGGAACCAAGGATCAGCTTCGTCACCCTCGGCGTCGCGGACCTCGAGCGCTCGATCCGCTTCTACGTCGACGTCCTCGGCCTCACCAGGCTCAACAACGACGCCGAGGTAGCGTTCTTCGAGCTCGGCCGCACCTGGCTGGCTTTGTTTCCGCGCCATCTGCTTGCAGCAGACGCCGGAGTACCCGACGACGGCAGCGGCTTCGCTCGCTTCAGCCTGGCGCACAACGTGCGCACTCCCGAAGCCGTCGACGAGCTGCTAGCGCAAGTCGCAGCCGGTGGCGCGAGGATCGTGAAGCCGGCGCAGCAAGCCGACTGGGGCGGCCGCACCGGCTACTTCGCCGACCCGGATGGCTTCCTCTGGGAAGTCGCGTGGAACCCACATTTTCCGCACGTCTAGGGGCCCCGCACGGTGCGCGGATCTCGCAAGCGTCGCGCGGAAACGTCGCGGGGTGATCGCATGAACCAATCTCTCGGGCTCGTCGCTCTCGTCGTTCGCGACTATGACGAGGCTCTCGAGTTCTTCGTCGGCAAGCTCGGTTTCAGCCTCGTCGAGGACAGCTTCGTCCCCGCGCAGTCGAAGCGCTGGGTGGTCGTCGCGCCGCCCGGCACTGGCGGTTCGCAGTTGTTGCTCGCTCGCGCGTCAGCTCCCGAGCAGGAGGCGCGCATCGGCGACCAGACCGGCGGCCGCGTGTTCCTGTTTCTCTACACCGACGACTTCTGGCGTGATTACCGGCGCTACCAGTCCAATGGGATCGTCTTCGTGCGCGAGCCCAGCGAACAGCCCTATGGAACCGTGGCGGTATTCAAAGACCTCTACGGCAACCTCTGGGACCTGGTCCAACTCAGAGCATCGAGCGCTGGGGGCTGACCTCAAGACGGCTGGAGGACACACGGACGCGGTGCGCTAGGATCGACTCCATGAAGAACGAGGTCACCCGCAGTGGCGGAAAGACGACTCGGGGTCTTCGAACGGGGAAGATCCACGCCACGAAGGCATCTGCTACCGAGATCCGCCGGGCCGTTGGAGTGCGTCCCGCTGAGGCCAGGGTTGCCACCCGCGCCCTCGTCCTGGCTGCGAAGTCTGCTCCTGCCGGCCGATTCGTCGCGACTACGAAAGGCAAGGCTGGCAGGCCGAAGGGCGAGACCACGTCCAAGAAACGGTGATGCTGGGGCCTTCGGACCCCCGCTCGGTCTTCCTGAACGTTCCCTTCGACAAGCGGTACGAGCGACTCTTCGCGACGCTCGTAGGCACCATCGTGTCGCTCGGCCAGATACCTCACTGCGTTCTCGAGGTCCGGGAGCGTGGCCAAGGTCGACTGGCTCGCATCTTCGATCTTCTGCGCTCGTGCGGAGCGTCGATCCACGATCTCAGCCGAGTGGGTGTCCCGGCGCGCTTCAACATGCCGTTCGAGCTCGGACTCGCCTGCGGCCTCGCCCTGTCTGGCGAACCGCACGATGTGCTGGTGCTGGACGCCAGGCCTTATCGACTCGATCGCACTCTCAGTGATTACAAGGGCCGCGACCCGCTCATTCATCATGGCCGACCGGACGACTTGATTGACTGCCTTGCAGATGTCTTTCAGGTTGCTCGGGAGCCAAGTCCAGCGGTTCTGAAAACCGAAGCTCGCTTCTTGCGCAAGTCTGCCCGCGAGATCGCAGCACGGTACGGTGACACTCTCTTCCGGCCAGCAGCCTTTCGGGCGCTGGTCGCGGTCGCCACCGAACGCGCTCAACAGCAAGGCTTCATCTCGGCGTAGCGTTCACCGCGACACGCGAAGCGCTGCGGACGTGCAACGGCTCGCGGGGTATCCTCGCGCGGTGGACGTCGCCGCCTTGCCACCGCGCCTTCGCGAGCATCTCGAGCTCGTCGAGTTGCTGCCCGACCGTAGCGATCGGATTCAGTACCTGATCTCGCAGGCGGATCGGTTTCGCGAGGTGTCGCCCGACGTAGCGGTGCGGCCGTTTCCGGAGGTGCACCGGGTGCCGCAGTGCGAGTCGGAGGCTTACGTCTGGGCGACTCCGCGGGAAGACGGGACGCTCGACTTTCACTTCGCGGTCGAGAATCCGCAGGGGGTGTCGGCGAAGGCCCTGGCGGCGATCCTTGCCGACAGTTTGCCGGGCGAGCCGCTCTCCACGATCACGGCGATCCCCGGAGACGTCGTCTACTCGCTGTTTGGGCGCGAGCTGTCGATGGGCAAGAACCTCGGGCTGCTCGGGATGTTGCAGATGTGCCAGGCCTTCGCGCGGCGGCAGCAGGCGGCGCTCGCGTCGGCCTGACCGCCTGGGCGGGTGATCGGGCCCGCAACTGTGCCGAAGGGTCCTGGTGACGATCCGCGGCGACAACGCCAACGAGGCGAACGAGACGTTCACCGTCGAGCTGCAGCAGGCGACCGGCGCGACGATCGTCGACGGCACCGGCGTCGGGACGATCGTCGACGACGACTAACGCCGAAAACGCCCAGGCCTGACGGCGCGCGAAGGATCGAGATCGCTTCGTCGCTGCGCTCCTCGCGATGACGTCATGCGTCGTCGCGACGGCGGCGAAGCGATCTCGACGCGCGGCTACCGCTCGATCGGCGCCCCTACGAGGTTCCCCCACTCGGTCCAGCTGCCGTCGTAGTTGCGGACCTGGCCGTAGCCGAGGAGGTTGGTGAGCACGAACCAGGTGTGGCTGCTGCGCTCGCCGATGCGGCAGTAGACGACGACGTCGTCTTCGGCCTTCAGGCTCGCCTCGCCTTCGTAGATGGCGCGCAGCTCGTCGGCGGTCTTGAAGGTGCCGTCGGCCGAGTTGATCGCCCGCGCCCAAGGGACGTTCTTCGCCCCCGGGATGTGGCCGCCGCGCAGGGCGCCTTCGTTGGGGTACTCGGGCATGTGGAGGCGCTCACCGCTGAACTCCGGCGGGCTGCGGACGTCGATCAGCTTGCCCTTGCCTTCGACGTGGCGCATGACCTGGTCGCGGAAGGCGCGGATCTTCTCGTCGTCGCGATGCGGCAACGGGTAGTCGGTCGCCGCGTAGCTGGGCGTCTCGCGGCTCGTCGGCCGCCCCTCGTTGAGCCACTTGATGCGGCCGCCGTCCATGATGCGGGCGTTCCGGTGGCCGAAGAGCTGGAAGACCCAGTAGGCGTAGCAGGCCCACCAGTTGTTCTTGTCGCCGTAGAAGACGAGGGTCGTCTCCGGCGTGGCGCCGATGCGGCGCATCAGCTCGGCGAAGCGCTGGTCGTCGAGGTAGTCGCGGCGCAGCGCGTCGTTGAGGTCGCGCGTCCAGTCGACCTCCACCGCGCCGGGCACGTGGCCGGAGGCGTAGAGCAGCGGATCCTCGTCGCTTTCGACTAACCGAACGCTGGGGTCGTCGAGATGGGCCGCCACCCAGTCGGTGGAGACCAGCACCTCGGGATGGGCGTAGCCGCGGTCTGCGATCTCGGGCATGAAGTCCTCCTCCGTTGCGCGAGCACTTTATACGCCGCGTAGAGCGCATCTCGGCGCCGGCCCTTGGCCGTCAACCCGCGATAGGCATAGAGTCGTGCGCAATCGCCAGTTCGCTCCGCTTCGACAAGGAGGCATCATGGCTCGGACTCGCCCGTCCCTTGCGTTCGCGTTCGCCCTGTTCGCCTGTGCCTGGACCGCCGGCGCGCAGGAGTCCGCCTCGCCCACCGGCGCCCCCGAGGAGGATCCGGTCGCCACCATCGAGGACGTCATCGTCGTCACCGCTTCGCGCACCGAGCAGAAGCTGGTCGACGCGCCGGCGACGGTGACGGTGTTCACCGAGGAGGAGATCCAGTCGATCCCCGCCGACGATTACGGCGATCTGCTGCGCAACATCCCGGGCATGAACGTCACCCAGACGAGCGCTCGCGACGTGCAGATGACCGGCCGCGGCTCGACCAACACGCTGGCCACCACCCAGCTCGTGCTGCTCGACGGCCGCTCGATCTACCTCGACTTCTTCGGCTTCGTGATGTGGGACTTCCTCCCCGTCAACCCGGCCGAGATCAAGCAGATCGAGGCGGTGCGCGGTCCGGGCAGCGCGGTGTGGGGCGCCAACGCCATGAGCGGCGTCGTCAACCTGCTCACCAAGCGGCCGCAGGAGATGTTCGGCACCACGCTGCTCGCGGGCGCCGGCGAGCTGGGCACGAAGTACGCGAGCGTGGGCCACGCCGGCGGCTCGGAGCGCTTCGGCTACAAGCTGTCGGGCGGCTTCTACGAGCAGGATCCCTACGACCGCCCGAGCGGCAACATCCCCGGCACCAACATCCCCTACGCCAGCTTCGCCTTCCCCAACAGCGGCACCGAGCAGGCCAAGGGCGACCTGCGGCTGTCCTGGGACTTGAGCGACGAGGCCACCTTCGACGTCTCGGCCGGCTACGCGCGCACCGACGGCATCGTCCACACCGGCATCGGGCCCTTCGACGTCGAGAAGGGCTCGCACTTGTCCTACGGCAAGGTCGACTGGACGCGCCGCAACCTCCACATCGGCGCCTTCGCCAACCTGCTCGACGCCGACTCGGTGAACCTGCTCACCCGCGGCGGCAACGGCCAGCCGCTGGGCTTCGCCTTCGCCACCGACACCTACAACGCCGAGATCTCCAACACCTCGGTGTTCGGAAACCACAACATCCTCACCTACGGCGGCAACTACCGCACCAACGACTTCGAGCTGGAGATCGCGCCGCTGGGCACCGAGCGCGACGAGTGGGGCGTCTACCTGCAGGACGAGATCCTCATCGGCAACCGGGTGCGCTGGGTGATCGGCGGCCGGTACGACGAGATCGATCCCCTCACCGACGGCGTGTTCACCCCGCGCACCAGCCTCATCTTCTCGCCGAGCCCGATACACACCTTCCGCCTGTCGTACAACGAGGCCTTCCGCACTCCGTCGGCGATCAACAGTTACCTCGACGTCACCATCCTGCAGCCGGTCCGCGGCCTGCCGGGCCTGCCGCCGTCGCTCACCCTCTTCTTCCCGGCGCGCGCGCAGGGCAACGCCGGTCTTCCCAGCGAGCCCGCCGGCAACCGCGGCCTCGTCGAGGAGCACCTGACTGCCTACGAGGTGAGCTACCTGCTCACCGCCGGCAACGGCATCAACTTCAGCCTCGCCGCCTACCGCAACGAGACCGAAGACACGATCGACTTCTACGTGCAGAGCATCTACGGCTTCGGCAACTTCCCGCCCGCCTCGGTCGGCCTGCCGCCGCAGCTGCAGTTCTGCTTCGGTCCCGGCGATCCCTGCGGGCTGATCCGCGCCCTGCTGGCGCTCAACTCGCCGATCCCCTCCAACTACAGCTACCGCAACATCGGCAACACCATCGATCGCGGCGTGGAGGTCTCGGTCCAGCAGCGCCTGCGCGGCGCCTGGAGCTGGTTCTTCAACGCCTCGTGGCAGGACGACCCGGAGTTCGAGGGGCTCGATTCCACCGCCGACCAGAACCTGCCGCCCGAGTGGCGCGCCAACCTCGGCTTCGGCTACGACCCCGGGCCGTGGTTCGTCGACGTCAACGCCAACTACCAGGACGAGGCGTTCTGGGGCGACGTGCTGTTCGCCCGCGGCGCCACCGACGCCTTCACCATGGTCAACGCCGCCGTCGGCTGCCGCCTCCTCGACGAGCGGCTGACGCTGCAGGTGATCGGCGCCAACATCTTCGACGAGGAGGTGCAGCAGCACGTCTTCGGCGACATCATCAGCCGGAAGATCACCGGCCAGGTCGGCTTCCGCTTCTAGGCTCGATCGACAGAACCGCGACGAAACCGCGCGGGGGATGCGACGCTTCGCATCCTCCGCGCGTTGTTTTTTGGGCGCGGCCGGCGCTAGTGCCCGACGCTGGTCAGGCCGTGGCGGATGGCGTACTTGGTGAGCTCGGCGATGCTGTGGAGGCCGAGCTTGGCCATCAGGTGCTCGCGGTGGCAGGTCACCGTCTTGACGCTGAGACCGAAGCGCGCCGCGATCGCCTTGATCGACAGCCCCTCGGCGAGGTGCTCGAGCACCTCGCGCTCGCGCGCGGTGAGCAGTAGCGCGGCGCCGTTGGTGGGACGCGCCGCCGGCGCCCGGTAGTCGGCCACCAGGGCGTCGGCCGCCTCGACGCCCAGGTAGCTGTGCCCGCCGGCGACGGCGTGGAGGGCCCGCACCAGATCCTCCGGCTCGCACTGCTTGACCAGCAAGCCGGCGGCGCCCGCCTCGAGCGCCGCGACGACGAGCGGTTTCTCGACGCTCGCCGCCAGGCAGAGCACCCGCGTCTGCGGCGAATCCGCGCCGATCGTGCGGATCGCCTCGATGCTCGGGTCGGCGGGCGCGACCTCCATCACCACCACGTCGGGCCGGGTCTCGGCGGCCAGCCGAGCCGCGTCGTGCGGGTCGCTGGCCTCGGCGACGACGCTCAGCTCCGCTTCGTTCTCCAGCAGCGTGCGCAAGCCGGCGAGGAAGATCTTGCAGCGGTCCACGAGGACGACCCGCGTGCACATGCCGTTGCCCCCTTTTCTACCAAAGACGACATTCGATCCATCACCGCAACATTCGACTCGTGACCGATGGCTGCAGTGTATCAGCGAATCACCTAGGCCTTCTTTACCCCGGGCCTACGCATTCATCCGATGGTCCTCGCGAACGAGCAGTGGTATTCATGAGAGCGACCGTAGCCGATTCATTTTGACGTGACGCGGAGGGGCCCCCTCCGTCGGAAAAGGGAGAGACGGCGATGCCGACCCACCTGAGCTCGCGGGCTTGGAAATACCTGTTGCCGTGCGGTCTGCTGATCGTCTTCGCTTGCGATGGTTGCGGCAGGCCGAAGCCCACGGCCGTCGTCTACGACGAGGCCCACCAGGCCGGCCGCGACGCGGCGTCGCTCGCCGGCGCGGACGAGGACTACTACCGCGACATGGACAGCGGCGTGCAGCTGACGCGCAAGCAGGTCATCGGCCGCAACAACTGGGTGGTGTGGACGGCCGGCAACGACCGCCTGTGGGACGTCCTCGCGGCCAACAGCGCGGGGACCTTCGATCTGCTCAAGACGATCTCCTCCTATCCCTATCCGAAGGAGCGCAACCTCCCGGCCTTCGGCCGCTACAACCGCTGGAAGTGGTTTGGCCTCGTCAACGAGCCCTGCTTCGAGCAGGCGAAGGGTCCGGACCCGGAGCGCCACGACCTGTGGCTCGACAAGCGCCGCGCCGACTGCCCGCCCGACCCCTTCGAGAACGAGACGAAGTACCCGGGCGTGGCGTACGGGGCGCGCGGCAAGACCGTCCCACTGGGCTCCTACTACGGCTGGGGCACCGGCATCGTCGGCCTGCGGCTCTTCCCCAACCCCGACTTCGACGAAGAGGCCAAGAAGCACTGGGACGCGAAGCGCTATTACAACGACCCCACCTACTACCTGAAGAAGGACCTGGTGCGGCCCTACCGCGTCGGCATGTCCTGCGGCTTCTGCCACGTCGGCCCCAACCCGGTGCGCCCGCCCGCCGACCCCGAGAACCCGACCTGGGCAAACCTGTCGTCGAACGTCGGCGCGCAGTACTTCTGGATCGACCGCATCTTCACCTGGGACGCCGACGAGAGCAGTTACCCCTACCAGCTCTTCCACACCTCGCGCCCGGGCGCGCTCGACACCTCGCTCGTCTCCACCGACTACATCAACAACCCGCGCACGATGAACGCCATCTACGACCTCGGCGCGCGGTTGGCGCAGGGGAAGCGCTGGGGCAAGGAGACGCTGGCCGCCGGCGGTGAGCAGGAGAACAAACAGTTCAACGAGTACTACCCACCGCCGAGCCCCCTTTCCCAGTACTTCGAGGCGCCGGGCACCGTCTTCACCACCCGCGTGCTCAAGGACGGCGCCGACTCGGTCGGCGCCCTCGGCGCGCTCAACCGCGTCTACGTCAACATCGGCCTCTTCAGCGAGGAGTGGCTGCAGCACTTCAACCCGCTGACCGGCGGCAAGCCGATCTCGCCGATCCTGATCAAGACCGGGCGCGAGCGCTCGAGCTACTGGCAGGCCAACGAGGCGCAGACACCGCACCTAGCCGACTTCTTCCTCGCCACCACGGCGCCGCACCACTTGAAGGATGCTCCCGGCGGCGCCGCCCACCTCAGCACGGACGCGGCGCAGCTCCAGCGCGGCAAGGTCGTCTTCGCCGAGACCTGCGCGCGCTGCCACTCCTCGAAGCTGCCGGCGTCGGTCGCCGGGCTCGACCCCAACGGCTGCGCCGGCCCCGGCTACCTCGACTGCTGGAACCGCTACTGGGCGTCGACCAAGACCGACGAGTTCAAGGCGCAGATGCGGGAGATCGTCCTGCGCGACGACTTCCTGCAGGGCAACTTCCTGTCGACCGAGGCGCGCGTGCCGGTGACGCTGCTCGAGACCAACGCCTGCAGCCCGCTCGCCACCAACGCGATCGCCGGCAACATCTGGGACAACTACTCGTCGCAGTCGTACAAGACGCTGCCTTCGGTGGGTCAGATCACCGTCCACGACCCGTTCACCGGCGAGGCGAAGCGGTACACCATGCCCGCCGGCGGCCGCGGCTACACGCGGCCCGCGTCGCTGCTCAGCCTGTGGACGACGGCGCCCTACCTGCTGAACAACACGGTGGGCATGTTCAACGGCGATCCTTCGGTCAAGGGGCGGATGGCCGCCTTCGAGGACGGCATCGAGAAGATGCTGTGGCCGGAGAAGCGCGACCGCGACTCGGTCCTCGGCGACAAGGTGCCGGGTCTCATCGACCGCACCACGGCGTCGAGCTACCTGCGCGTGCCGCGCGGCTACCTGCCGCCCTTCGCGCCGAAGCTGCGGCCGCTGGTCCAGAAGCTGGCCCCGGCGGTCCTCGGCGAGACGGGGCTCGAGATCGGGCCGATCCCCAAGGGGATGCCGGTCAACCTGCTGTCGAACATCAACGTCGTGCCCGACCACATGACGACGAAGCAGCGGCTGGCGCACGAGAAGCGGCTGCTCGAGCTGCTGCTGAAGATCAAGCGCGACCTGATAGCTCTACCGCCCAACGCCACCGACGAGCAGGCGCGGAAGATCTTCGGCAACTTGAGGCAGCCGCTGCTCGAGCTCAGCAAGTGCCCCGACTTCGTCGTCAACCGCGGTCATTACTTCGGCACTGACCGCTTCAAGGAGGAGCCGGGCCTCAGCGACGCCGACAAGCGGGCGCTGATCGAGCTCTTGAAGACGTTCTAACGGAGCCGCGGTATGCGCAAAGCCGGATGTCTTCTCATCGTCCTCCTCTGCGCGGGGCTGGGGCTCGCCCGGGGGCAGGTGATCCCGGACCCGCCGCCCGAGAACGACCCGCACGCCAAGGCGCGGGCCGACGAGCTCTATCCGTCCGCCCGCGTGTGCGGCGAGTGCCACCCCCGACAGTTCGAGCAGTGGAGCATCTCGTCGCACGCCTACGCCAACGTGTCGCCGATGTTCAACAAGTTCGAGCAGAAGATCAACGACCTGGCGAGGGGCACCATCAACTCCTTCTGCGTGCGCTGTCACGCCAGCGTCGGCACCGCGCTGGGCGAGCGGCGCGACATCGCCTGGTGGGACAGGAGCGCCGCCTCGCGCGAAGGCATCACCTGCGTCACCTGTCACCGCGTCGGCGAGGCCTACGGCAAGTCGAACGCGGCGCGCCGCATCGCGCCGGGCAACATCCACGAAGCGGTGTTCGGCCCCTTCGACACCACCGGCGGCATCAAGGCGATCAGCAACGCCAGGCTCTATCAGCTGCTGGTGAGCCAGGACCAACCCGACCGCCCGGACGGGCCGGACGGGAAATGGATCCGCATCCACCAGGCAGCCGTGCAGTCCAACCTGATCGTGCAGTCGGAGTTCTGCGCCACCTGTCACCAGGTCCAGGTGCACCCCGGGATCAAATTGGAAACCGTTTGGGAGGAGTACCGCTCGTCGCCGGCGGCGAAGGACGGCACCACCTGCCAGGACTGCCACATGAGCAAGACGCCGGGCCTGCCCGCCGGCTTCGAGATCGGGCCCGCCGCCGAAATCAACAAGAAGCACGTCAACACGCAACGGCCCCTCACCGACCACACCTTCGTCGGCCCGGGCTATCCGATCAGCCATCCTGGTCTCTTCCCCTTCCGCATGGACGAGTCGCCGTTCACGCCGCAGCAGTGGCTCACCTTCGACTATCGCGCCGAGTGGGGCAGCGACGCCTTCGAAAGCAAGGTTTCGTCGGGCTCCCCTACCTTCCCGGCCGAGTGGCAGAACGCCGCCGACCGCAAGAAAGCGTGGAAGATCGTCCAGGAAAACCTCGAGCGGTGGAAGGAGCGGCGGCGCCAGCGCGTCAAGCTGCTCGAGACCGGCTCGCACCTCGACGGGCCGTACTTCAAGGGACAGACCGCGGCCGGGAAACCGTTGTCGTTCGAGTACCGCATCCACAACCGCAACCGGGGGCACAACCTGCCCTCCGGCTCGCTGGGAGCGCAGCCCGAGCTGTGGCTCAACGTGGCGCTCATCGATCCCGACGGCAAGCGGGTGTGGGAATCGGGCTACGTCGACAGCTACGGCGACGTCGCCGACCTGCAGTCGAAGGACGTGCAGGAAGGAAAGATCGCCCACGACGACCAGCTGGTCAGCATGCAGGCGAAGTTCATCACCACCAACGTGAAGGGGACGGATCGGGAGACGTATCTGCCGATCAACCTGGATTTCGACCAGCTCCCCTTCATCCGCCCTGGCGGCGCGCCGGTGTCGCTGCTCAACCATCCGCCCTTCGCGCGCATGGAGAAGCGCAGCATCCCGCCGCTGGGCACCCGCGTCGCGAAATACAAGGTCCCGGCGAGCGCGATCACGAAACCGGGCACCTATCGGCTGGCCGTGCGCCTGCGCGGCCGCACCGAGCCGATCTATTTCATGACCTTCGTCGGCGCCACCGACGACATGATCCGTTCCGAGAACTACTGGGCCGACGACATCCATCCCTACGCCGTCGAATTCCAGGTCCGCTGAGAGCGGGACGCCCATGAACGAAAAAGCGTGGACCGCGACTCCGCTGCTCGTCGGCCTTCTCGTGCTCGCCTTGAGCGTGCCTGCTGCCGCGACCGAGGCCGAGGCTGCGGCCGACACTGCCGCGCCCACGGCCGACACGCACGAGAAGGACGAGCCGAAGATGTCGCCCGAGGCCAAGCTGCTCGGCCACCTCGAGCACCTCGACGCGCCCGCCGGCGGCTGGTTCGGCGGCGACCCCACGCGCTTCGACGGGCCGTACGACGCCCAGGCGCAGCTCGACATCTACGGCAAGAAGCACATGAACCGCACGGCGCAGCCGCCCGTCAGCCTCGGCCGCCGTCTCTACGATCGCGGCGCCTACAAGCCGCGCCCCACATGGCTCGGCGCCAAAAACCCGATCGGTTTCCACTTCCTGGGCTACGGCGACCTGCGCGTCGCCGGCGCCTATTACGACAACGGCGTCACCTCGCCGAGCGGCAAGAGCGAGCAGTCGGTGATCGCCGCCCGTCTCAACCTCGACCTCGACGCCGCCTTCACCGCCACCGAGCGCATCCACGCCTTCGTTCGCCCGCTCGACAAGAACGGCTCCTTCACCCGCTACCAGATCAGCGGCGGCACCCAAGACGACGAGTTCGTCGACGAATTCGATTTCGACATCGACACGCTGTTTTTCGAAGGCGACCTCGGCGCCATGAGCCAAGGGTGGACGAACCGGCCCAACTCGCTCGACCTGCCGATCGCCATCGGCCGCGTCCCGGTGCTGACGCAGAACGGCATCTGGATCGAGGACGCCTTCGACGGCTTCGCCGTCGGCATCACGGCGAAGAACAGCCCGAAGCTCGACGTCAGCAACTACGACGTCACCTTCTTCGCCGGTTTCAACGAGGTGACGACGGCCGCCGTCGCCAACAGCAACGACAACGCGAAAGTCTTCGGCATCGCCACCTTCGCCGACGCGCGAAAAGGTTACTTCGAGGGCGGCTACGGCTACGTCGACGCCGACGACAGCGCTTTCAGCTACCACAACGTCACTGCCGCCTTCTCGCGACGGTACGGCGGCCGAGTCGCCAACAGCGTTCGCCTGATCGGCAACTTCGGTCAGAGCGCGGCGACGAAGACGGCCGACGGCGTGCTGGTCCTGATCGAAAATTCGCTCGTCCCGCGGCGGCCGTGGAACGCCCTCCCCAGCCCCGCCAACGTCGTCCCCTACCTCAACCTCTTCGCCGGCTTCGACTCGCCGCAGTCGCTGGCGCGGGGCGGCGATTCGGGCGGCGTGCTGAGGAACACCGGCGTCAACTTCGAGTCCGATGGCTTGACCGCCTACCCGACCCTCGACGCGCGCGCGCAGGACTCCTACGGCGGCGCGATCGGCCTCGAATACCTTTTCAGCCTCGACCGGCAGATCGTGATCGAAGCGGCGGTCGTCGAGCGCATGAAGGAAAGCACGCTCGGGTCGCAGTACGCCCTCGGCGCCCGCTATCAACACCCGATCTCCAACGCCTGGATCGTGCGCCTCGACGCCATGCACGGCTGGCGCGAGGGCTTGAAGGACGTCTACGGAGCGCGCTTGGAGATCCGCCGCAAGTTGTGACGCCGGCTCGCAGCGGCTCCGGAAGTCCCGGGAAGGAGGTCCACCGATGTCGATCTTTCAACTCCGCGTCAACGGCGACCTGCACACCGTCGACGTGGACGGCGACATGCCGCTGTTGTGGGCGTTGCGCGACGTCCTGGGGCTCAAGGGCACCAAGTTCGGCTGCGGCGTCGCGCAGTGCGGCGCTTGCACCGTCCACCTCGACGGCCGCGCCGTGCGCTCCTGCGCCGTCGACGTCGGCGTCGCCTGCCTCTCCGAGATCACCACCATCGAAGGGCTGTCGCGCGACGGCAGCCACCGCGTGCAGCAGGCGTGGGTCGACCTCGGCGTGCCGCAGTGCGGTTTCTGCCAGCCGGGCCAGATCATGAGCGCCGTCGCGCTCCTCGACAAGATCCCGCACCCCGACGACGACCAGATCGACCAGTACATGCGCGGCAACATCTGCCGCTGCGGCACCTATCCGCGCATCCGCGCCGCCATCCACAAGGCCGCCGGGAGCGTGCCATGAGCGCCAGCATCCAGATCACCCGCCGGCAGTTCCTGCGCCATTCCGGCGTCGGCGCCGGCGCCTTGGTGCTCGGCGCTTCGATCACCTTTCCCGAGCCGGCCGCCGCCGCGCTGGGCGCGGTTCGCACCCTTTTTCACGAAGGCTTCTCGCTCAACCCGTTCGTCGCCATCAAACTGGATGGCACGATCATCATCCAGGCCCACCGCTCCGAGATGGGGCAGGGCATCAAGTCGAGCCTCGCTGCCGTGCTCGCCGACGAGCTCGAGGCCGACTGGTCGAAGGTCAGGGTCGAGCAGTCCGACGCCGACGGACAGAGGTTCGCGATCGCCAACAGCAACCCGGGCGGCAAACCGAGCTATTTCATTTCGGATGAAGTCTCGCAGTTCGCCGACAGCTCGCGCAGCATGGCCATCTACTACGAGCCGATGCGGCTTTTCGGCGCCGGCATCCGACTGGTGTTCACCCGCGCCGCCGCCAAGGATTGGGGGGTCGACCCGGAGGAGTGCTGGGCGGAGCAGCACCATATCCATTACCAGCCCGGCGGTCGTCACGGCAACGTTCCCCCACGGACTTCCCACATAAAGCGAAAGGACCCATTTCCCTACAACCGCCTACTGCTGGAAGCCCTTCAGGTGCCGATACCCCAGATCCCGGAGATCCGGGCAGCGCTCAAGAAACCCGAGGAGTGGCGCTTCATCGGCAAGGAGACGATGCCGTTCATCGACGCCAAGGACATGGTCACCGGCGAGGCGGTCTACGGTGCCGACGTCGACCCCAAGCGGCCCGGCATGCTGACGGCGATGATCGAACGCTGTCCGGTGGCCAACGGCGACGTCAAGAGCTTCGACGACAGCGAAGCGCGCAAGGTGCCGGGTGTCGTCGACGTCGTCAAGGTCCTCCCCGACGACTTCGTCAAGCGGCACGGCGCCGGCGGCGTGGGCCGTGCCTTCATCCCCCACGCCGGCGTCGCCGTCATCGCCGAGAACACCTGGGCGGCATTGCAGGGGCGGCGGAAGCTCAAGGTCGAGTGGGACCTCTCCTCTGCCGACGCTGCGTCCCACGCCAATTACGATTCGGACGCCTATCGCCGCGAGCTCGCGTCGTCGACCGCGCAACCGGGCAAATTGTTACGCAAGAGGGGCGACGTCGACGCGGCCTTCGCCGGGGCGGCCCAGGTCGTAGAAGCGGACTACTACGTCCCCCACCTGGCGCAGGCGGCGATGGAGCCGCCCGCGGCCATCGCCGTCTACGACGACGGGAAGTGGGAGGTCTGGTCCCCGACGCAGGGCCCCGAGATCACCCAGCACTACATCGGCCTGGCGATGCTGGAGCCCGATCCGGTCGAGTGGCTGGTGTGGCAGGCGCTCGACGAGTGCGAGCTCAAGGAGTGCGAGCAGGCGGAGCGGCGCGAGTTCAACGAAGCGCTCGCGGCACAGTTGGGAATCACCGTGCAGGATCTGTTCGTGCGCCGCGACCGGCTCAAGAGGACCGTCCGCGAGAAGGTCAAGGTCCACGTGACCTTGCTGGGCGGCGGCTTCGGGCGCAAGTCGCAGCCGGACTATGCGCTGGAGGCGGCGTTCCTCGCCCGGCAACGTCCCGGCGTGCCCATCCGCGTGCAATGGACGCGCGAGGACGACATCCAGCACAGCTTCTTCCATGCGGTCAGCCACCAGCACGTGAAGGCCGCCCTCGACGGGACGGGAAAGCCGACCGCCTGGCTGCAACGCAGCGCCTTCCCATCGTTCTTCGGCACCATCTTTCGCCACGACGCCGAGATCTACAAGAAATCGCGGGCGGCATATTTCGGCGGCGGCGAGTATCCGTACGGCTCCGCCATCGAGCGGGCGCAGGGCCTCGAGGACCTGCCGTTCGACGTCGACAACATCCGGCTCGAGAACTGTCCAGCCCACAACCACGTCCGCCTCGGCTGGATGCGCTCGGTCTCCAACATCTTCCACGCCTTCGCCGTCGGCTCCTTCGCCGACGAGCTGGCGATCGCCGCCGGCGAGCCCAACCACAAGAAATACCTGCTCGACCTGATCGGGGACGGACGCATCCTCGACCTCGAGCAGGAAGAGGTCAAATGCTTCGACAACAACGGTTTCGCCGCTCTCAAGTTTGGCGGCAACCCGGCCGTGCTGCCGCCCTATCCACCCGACACGCGGCGGCTGCGCGAGGTGGTGCGGCGAGTGGCAGAGGCGTCGGGCTGGGACGACAAGTGGAACAACCTGCCCAAGGGCCACGGCCTGGGCATCGCCGGCCACCGCGCCTTCCTCAGCTACGCCGCCATCGTCGTCCACGTCTCGCTCAACGAAGCCAACGAGCTGACCATCCACGAGATCCACGGCGCCATCGACTGCGGCTTCGCGGTCAACCCCGACCGCGTGAGGGCGCAGATGGAGGGCGGCATCCTCTACGGCCTCAGCTACGCCCTGCTCGGCGAGATCACGCTCAAGAACGGCGCCGTGGTGCAGAACAACTTCGACGACTACTCCGTGCTCCGCATCCACCACGTGCCGCGGAAGCTGTCCACGCTCATCGTCGAGCCGACCGCCGCGGTGGTCAAAGACTGCCCCGACGGCGAAGTACGGCCGACCGGAGTCGGCGAGCCTCCGACGCCGGCCGTCGCCCCCGCCCTCGCCAACGCCATCGTCGCCGCCGGCGGCCCGCGCCTGCGCGAGATCCCGTTCTGCAAGAAGCTCGTCGTCCTCTGAGCTAGGTCGGCACCGCGGAACGAGGCCTGCGGCCCTGCAGCGGCACTCCGATGCGGAGTGACCAATCAGGCTCCCAGTGTCACTGCGAGGAGCGGAGCGACGAAGCAGTCTCGATGGTCGAGGTCGCACGGCGTTGCGCGCCCTCGCGCTGACGGAGACTTCTCGTAGACTTCTCCGTCGACAGCAGGACCCAACCAACTTCGATGAGCCAGCGTCGGACGACCTCCTCCCTCGACGCGGGCGCGGATCTCCGTGCTCCCGCGATCCCGTTCGCCGTCACCCTCGCCTTCACGGCCTGGGTGGCGGTGTGGCTGCCCATCTACTGGTATCGCTACGGCGGCTGCAACCAGCTCTGGCTGTGCGACTTCGCCAACCTCGTCACGCTGGCGGCGCTGTGGCTGCGCAGCCCGGTGTTGCTGTCGTCGCAGCTCGTCGCCGTCACGGTGCCGCAAGTGGGCTGGACGATCGACTGGGTGGGGCGGCTCGTCCTCGGCTTCCACCCCATCGGCGGCACCGAGTACATGTTCGACGTCAGCAAGCCCTGGTGGCTGCGCGCCCTGTCGCTCTTCCACCTCTGGATGCTGCCGTTCCTCGTCTGGCTGGTGCGGCGCACCGGCTACGACCGCCGCGGCGTCTGGGTGCAGACGGCGTTGATGACCTGCGTGCTGCTGCCGGCCTCGTTCCTCGGCGCCACGCGCGCCGAGAACGTCAACTGGGTGTGGGGGCCGTTCGGCCGCGAGCAGACCTGGATGCCGCCGCTCGTCTGGTTCGCCTGCCTCTTCGTGCTCTACCCGCTCGTGCTGTTCGCGCCGCCGCACCTGCTGGCGCTGCGGCTACTGCCGCGCCGCGAGCCGGCGACTGCACGCGCCGACTCGGCCGACCCGAGCGCCGCCGCCGCGCCGCTACCGCTGCTGCCGCAGTAGCCGCGCTCAGCCGTCGGCTTCGGCCGCCGGCACGCCGTCGTTGACCCGCCCCACCGCCCGCTCGTAGAGCTGGCGATACGGCGTGCCGGCGAGCGGCGCCAGCACCGAGCGCGCCTCGGTCCACGCCGCCGCCGCGTCGCTCCGCCGTCCCTCGCGCGCCTGCAGGTCGCCCATCTCGATGAGGCCGCGGCCGAGCGAGGCGCGCCAGCGCGCGTTGGTGGGGTCCTGCTCGACGAGGCGCTTGTCGATCGCCAGCGCTTCCTCGAGCGGCGGGTGCGCCGCGCGCCGCTTTGCCGTCGAGGCGGTGCACACGCGAGACGTCGTAGAGCGCCTGCGCCAGGTTCATCAGGTGCTCGGTGTCGCCCGACTGCAGCGCCACCGCCTCGCGGTCGATGCGCAGCGTCTCGTCGTAGGCGGCGCGGGCGAGGGCCATGTCGCCGCGCGCCTCGTGGACGGTGCCGATCCGGTGGAAGGCGCGCGCCAGCTTGCTCTGCCAGGCCGGGTTCTGCGGCTCGCGGCCGGCGAGGGTGCGGCAGATGCTCAGCGCCTCCTCGTAGTCCCTCATCGCGCGCACCAGGTTGCCGCGCTGCTGGTGCAGGCCGCCGAGGTCGTCCCAGGCGTCGGCGACCACCGCCTGGGCGGCGAGGTCCTGCGGCTTCGCCTGGACGAGCCGCTGCGCCAGCTTCAGCGTCTCGCCGAACGCCGCCTCCGCCTCGTCGAGCTTGTTGCGGTCGGTGAGCACGTCGCCGAGGTCGTCCCACGACTGGCGCAGGTTCTCGATCAGCCGCGGGTCGTCGGGCTTCTCGGCGATCAGGCCCTGCGCGATGCGGAGCACCTTGCGGTAGCTCTCCTCGGCGTGCTCGGAGCGCCCTTCGAGCTCGAGCACCTGCCCGAGCGTGCGCAGCGCCAGCCCGTGGCGGTAGCTGCGCTCGGCCGAACGCAGGTCGATGGGCACCTGCTGGTAGTAGCGCTGCGCCTCGTCGGCCACCTGGTCGAGCAGGTCGAGGCGGCCGAGCGGGCGCAACCGGTCGATCAGGTCTTCGAGCATGAAGGCGGTGAGGCTCTCGGCCTCCGCCCACGCCTTCTCGGCGCGGTCGGCCGCCTGCTGGGCGCGGTACGCCTGCCACGCCATGCCGGCGGCGAGCAGGCCGAGCGCCGCCGTGAAGGCGGTGCCGACGAGCCGGCGCAGCCGCCGCCGCGGCCGGCCGATGATCCAGCGCAACCGTTCCAGCGCGTCGAGCGCCGACGGCCGCGCGCCCGGCGACAGCGACTTCATGCGGCCGAGGAGCGCCGCGAGGTCGGGATCGATGCCGGTGATCGGCGTCGTGTCGCCGCGCAGCGCCTGGTCGAGGCGCTTGCCGATCGGCCCGCCCTTGCGCGCCGATTGGCCGGTGAAGAGCTCCTGCAGGACGAGGCCGAGCGAGTAGACGTCGCTCGCCGGCGTCGCCTCCTCGCCCTGCGCCTGCTCGGGGCTCATGTAGTCGACGGTGCCGGTGACGCCGCCGATGGGGAACAGCAGCTGGCTGCTCACCACCGCCTCGCCGTCGACGAGCGGCGCCAGCGGCCGCCCCACTTCGGTCGGCGGCTGCTCCTCGGGGCGGTGCGCCAGACCGAAGTCGAGGATCTTCGCCTGCCCTTCCGGCGTGAGGACGACGTTCTCGGGCTTCAAGTCGCGGTGGACGATGCCCTGACCGTGCGCCGCCGCGATCGCCGACAGCAGCTGATCGGCGACGCGCAGCTTGTCGGCCTGGCTGTCGAGCGCGCGCTCGCCGCGCGCCTGCCGCAGCGTCTTGCCGGCCACCAGCTCGAGGACGACGACGTCGCGGTCGCCCGCCTCGAGGTAGTCGTGGATGAGGCAGATGTTGGGGTGATGGAGCTGCGAGAGGATCTGCGCCTCGCGGAGCAGGCGCGCGCGCGCCACGGGCTGGAAGCGTTCGTGCTCGCGCAGCACCTTGACGGCGACGCGGCGGCCGAGCTTCTCGTGCCGCGCCTCGTAGACGAGGCCCATGCCGCCGCTGCCCAGCGGCGCCACGATGCGCAAGGGTCCGATCTGCTGTCCTACGAGCTCGTCCATGGGCGGTCGCTTCGGCTGGCCGGCGTGGTGCGGAGACTGTGGCCGGGGCGCAGAATCTTAGCGGGAGCCGCGCGCGATGTCGTCGCTCGTCAATGGCTAGAAGGATTCGCGTCGGAGCACCCCTCCAACCCAGGGACCCGGCGGGGCGCCGGGCGGCCCGCGAACAAGGAGAATCCAGTGCGTCGACGAGATCTCGCATTCCTTGGAATCGCGCTGGCGACGATGAGCGGCCGCGCGGTCGCGGTGCCGGCGGCGGGTGAGCCCGCCATCGAGATCACGCGCGCCGACTCCGCGGCCGGCCGCGCGTTGCGGCTCACGCTCTCGCTCGAGGTGGCGCCGAGCTGGCGCGAAGCCAACGTCGCCTTCCTCGCTCTGCGCAGCGGCGGGCGGCAGAACGCCGTCGACCACGCGAAGGCGCTGGGACGCGACGTCGACGTGACGGTGCCCGAGCTCGGCTGCGCCATGCTCGTCGCGGACCTGGGCCGGCCGGAGGATCGCGGCTTCGCCGACTCCTGGCAGCGCACGCGGCGCAGCACGAAGGCGGTCCTCTGCCGCGACAGCGGCGAGCCGGCGCAGGACCTCGCCGCCCGGCGGCGCGCCGGGGCCGTGCTCCTCGCCCGCGCGGGGACACGCGACGAGGTGCGGCCGCTGGCGAACCCGGCGACGACGCGGCCGGGCGCCGACCTGCCGCTCAAGCTTTACGCCGACGGCGACGCCGCCGCCGGCGTCGAGGTCGTGGCGCAAGGACCGGACGGCACGACGACCACGGTGAAGAGCGACGCCCACGGCTTCGCCACCGTCTCGCTCACCGCCGCCGGCCCGTGGCGGATCTGGTTCCGCACCGGCGAGCGCGTGGCGGAGCTGCTCTTCGAAGTACCGGGCGCCGGCGCGCAGGGAGGTGCGCGATGAGCGTGCGCCGTTCCGCTCGCGCGTTGCTCCTCATCGTCATCGCGGCGGCGCTGAACACCGCCGCCGGGGGCAGCGCCGCATTTGGGCAGGACTGGCAGGAGCTCGGCCCGTCGCCGGTCAGCGGCGGCGAGTTCGCCGGCACCACCGGCCGCGTGGCCGCCATCGCCCCGTCGCGGCAGCAGGCCGATGTCTACTTCGCCGCCACCGCCTCCGGTGGCGTGTGGCGCAGCACCGACGGCGGGCAGAGCTGGGCGGCGCTGACCGACCACCTGCCCACGACGGCGCTCGGCGCCATCGCCCTCGATCCGCGCGACGAGAACATCGTGTACGCCGGCAGCGGCGAGGCGAACTACGCCTACCACAGCCTCTACGGCGCCGGCGTCTACAAGTCGACGAATGGCGGCGAGTCGTTCCAGGTGCTCGCCGCCAGCCGCTTCACGGGGTTGGCGTTCTCGCGCCTGGCGGTGTCGCCCGACGGCACCGCGTGGGCGGCGGTCTCGCGCGCCGGCGGCACCGCCTTCGGCTTCGAGGGCGCCCGCCAGCACCCGCGGCGCAACGCGCCGATGGGCCTCTTCCGCTCCACCAACGGCGGCAAGACGTGGACGCTCGTCCGCCGCGGCCTGCCCGACTTGCCTGCCGCCGACGTCGACATCGATCCGCGCGACCCGCAGCGCATCTTCGTCACCGCCAGCGACGTGTTCGGCAACGAGCGCAACGGCATCTACCTGTCGACCAACGGCGGCACCACGTTCCGCGAAGTGCTCGGCATCGAGGGCAACGCCATCGGCCGCATCGCCCTCGCCATCGCGCCCAGCGACCCCGACTTCGTTTATGCGATCGCCTCGCGTCCCGCCGGACGCGAGACGACCGGCGGCTTTACGCCGGTCGGCGACACGACGCTCGCCCTCTTCATCTCCAACGACGGCGGCCAGAGCTGGCGGTCGACCTTCCCCGGCAACTTCCTCGGCGACCAAGGCGTCTACGACATCGCCATCGCGGTGGCGCCCGACGACCCGCGCACCGTCATCCTCGGCGGCGTGCAGGTGGTGCGCTCGACCGACGGCGGCAACACCTTCGCCAACATCACGCCGCCGCACGTCGACATCCACGACCTCGCCTTCGACGCCGCCGGCCGCCTGCTGTCGGCCGGCGACGGCGGCATCCACCGCTCGAGCAACCTCGGCGGCACCTGGGAAACCTTGAACGGCGGCCTCGGCGCCGTGCAGTACTACGCCGGGATGGGGCTGTCGCCCGTCGACTCGGAGCTCGTCGTCGTCGGCAGCCAGGACAACGGTACGCACGTGCGCCGTCCCGACGGCAGCTGGGACGAGGTGTTCGGCGGCGACGGCGGCTGGGTGGCGGTGCACCCGGAGCGCTCCGACACCTTCGCCGTGCAGTTCCAGGGCGCCGGCAACGTCTTCTTCACCCAGAACGGCGGTTTGACCTTCGCCGACATCGGCGGAGGGGTCGACCCCGGCGAGCGGACCGCCTTCCAGGGCCCGCTGGTCTTCGTGCCCGAAGGTCCGGGCGTCTCCGCCGGCTCGGTGCTGCTCTACGCCACCACCCGCTTGTACGAGAGCGTGCCGAACGGCTTCCGGCCGATCTCCGACGACGTGACGACGGGACCGCCGTGGGCCCTCCGTGCGTTGGCGACGACGCCGGCGGACGTCGACACGCTGTGGGCCACGAGCAGCGACGGTGGCGTGCTGGTGAGCTCCGATCGCGGCGCGAGCTGGGAGCGCGTGCGCGACGGTCTCGCCGGCTGGCCGCGGATCATGCGGCAGATCGCCGTCGACCCCGCCGACCCCAACGTCGCCGCGGTCGTCGACGGCGGCTTCGGCGGCGCCCGCGTCCTCTTTACCACCAACCGCGGCCGCACGTGGAAGGAGATCGGGCGGCGGCTGCCCGACCTGCCGATCTTCGCCGTCTCGATCGAGCGCGTCGGAGACCGGCGCCACCTCTTCGTCGGCACCGACCGCGGCGTCTACGCCAGCGGCGGCGACGGCAAGACGTGGACGCGCTACGGCGCCGGGCTGCCCAACGCGCCGGTGCACGACGTCGTCGTCGACCTCGCGCACGGCCGCGTGGTCGCCGCCACGCTGGGCCGCGGCGTGTGGTCGAGCCCGCTCGTCGCCGTGCGGTGAGACCGTCGATCGTCGTACGCGTCTCGGCGGCGCGCGGCCTCGCGGAAACGGTGGCCGCGGCGGCGACGCGCTACTCTTATGCGGCGGAGCCGATCCGACCTCGCCTCGCCGGTTCTCTCCCCCTTCCACGGATCTGACGGATTTCACGGAGCACCCCATCGATGACTCGCCGACCTCGCCTCGCCGCCGCCCTGCTCTTCGCCGCGCTGCTGTCGGTCGCCCGTTCGGCCGCGCCGGCCGCCGCCGAGGACCCCAAGATCCCGTTCACCAAGTACGCGCTCCCCAACGGCCTCGAGGTCATCGTCGTCGAGGACCACAGCGTGCCGCTGGTGGCCGTCGACGTCTGGTACCACGTCGGCGCCGGCGACGAGGTCCAGGGGCGCAGCGGCTTCGCCCACCTCTTCGAGCACATGATGTTCCAGGGGACGCAGAACACGGGCGAGGACAAGCACTTCGAGGTGATGCAGAACATCGGCTCGAGCGACGTCAACGGCACCACCAACTTCAACCGCACCAATTACTACGAGGTGGTGCCGAGCAACCAGCTGGAGACCGCGCTCTGGCTGGAGAGCGAGCGCATGGGCTACCTGCCGGCGACGATCACCGAGAAGAGCCTCGCCAACCAGCGCGAAGTGGTGCGCAACGAGCGGCGGCAGAGCCTCGACAACGCGCCCTACGGCAAGGAGCAGTGGGTGGTCGGCGAGCTGCTCTATCCGGCGAGCCATCCCTACCGCTACCTCGTCATCGGCAGCCACGAGGACCTCGCCGCGGCATCCGTCGACGACGTCAAGGCGTTCTTCGCCAAGTGGTACGTGCCCGCCAACGCCACGCTGGCGATCGCCGGCGACGTCACGCTGGCGCAGGCGAAGCAACTCGTCGACAAGTGGTTCGGCACCTTCCCCAAGACGACCAAGCCACAGGCGACGGCGATCGCGGCGCCGACGATCCAGGGGCCGGTGCGCCGCAGCGTCGACGACAGCCTCGCCAAGCTGCGCCGCATCCACTACGCCTGGCACACGCCGGCGCTCCTGGCTCCGGGCGACGCCGAGCTCGACGTGCTGGCGAGCGCCCTCGGCCAGCAGGGCACCGGCCGGCTCTACAAGATCCTCGTGCTGGAGAAGCGCTGGGCGCGCAACGTCGCCATCTTCCAGGAGTCGCGGCAGCTGTCAGGCGTCTTCCACGTCTTCGCCGACCTGCAGGACGGCGCTCCGCTCGAGGAGGTCGAGAAGGTCATCGACCAGGAGCTCGACAAGGTGATGCGCGAGCCGATCAGCGAGGCCGAGCTGCGCCGCGCCGTGGTCAATTACGAATCGCAGTACACCTGGGGGCTCGAGTCGCTGCTGCAGCGCGCCGAGACGCTGCAGCTCTACAACCACTTCACCGGCAACCCGGAAGGCATCACCGCCGACCTCGACCGCTACCGCAGGGCGACGCTCGCCGGCGTGCAGGCGGCGGCGGCGAAGTACCTGCCCAAGTCGGTGCGCGTCGAGGTGCTGACGGTGCCGGCGGCGGAGCCGGCGCCGGCGGCGGGCGCCGCTGGCGCGGCCGGTGCCGCACCTGCGGGAGGCTCGGCGAGCACGGCCGGCACGGGCGCTCCGCCGACGGTTCCTGGCGGCGATGCCGATGCGGCCGCGGCGGCAGCTGCGGGCGGCGCGGTCGAGAACGCCGGGGCGAAGCCGGTGCCGACGCCGGCCCCCGCCGCAGCGCAGGGAGCCGCAAAGACCGGCACGCCTGCGAGCGCTCCTCCGCCGCCCGCCTTCCCGCAGGAAGCGTTCCGTGCCAAGCAGCCCGCCGCCGCGTCCGCGGCGTCGCTCGTGCCGCCCGGCATGGAGCACTTCCAGATCGGCGACGGCATCGACGTCTACCTCGTCGAGCGCCACCAGCTGCCGACCGTGTCGCTCGACCTCGCCTTCCCCGGCGGCACCGTCAACGACTCGGCGGACAAGGCGGGCCGCGCCGCGCTGTGCATGAACCTGCTCGACGACGGCACCACCAGCCTCGACAAGGTCGCCTTCGAGGAGGCGCAGGCCGACATCGCCGCCCGCGTCGACGCCTGGGCCGGCCTCGAGCAGCAAGGCGTGTCGGCGAACACGCTGACCAAGCACTTCGCGCGCACGCTCGACCTGTGGACCGACACGCTGCTGCGCGCCGGCCTGCGGCAGAGCGATCACGAGCGCAACGTGCTGCAGCAGGTGGCCAGCGTGCGGCAGTCGAAGGGCGCGCCGCCGAGCATCGGCCGCCGCGTCTCCGGCCCCGTCTTCTACGGCGCCGGCCACCCGTTCGGCAACGTCGTCACCGAGGCGTCGACGCAGGCGGTGACGCTCGACGACTGCAAGCAGTACGTCGCCGACTACGTCCGACCGCGCGGCGCTCAGCTCTACGTGGTGGGCGACGTCACCCGCGCGCAGCTCGAGCAGGAGCTCGGCCGCCGCCTGGCCGACTGGAAGGGGACGCCGAAGGCGAGCGTCGCGGTGACGCCGCCGCAGCCGCCCGCCGGCAAGCTCTTCTTCGTCGACGTGCCCGGTGCGCCGCAGTCGTACATCGCGCTCGGCCACCCGGGGCCGGTGCGGCAGGCGCCCGATTACGTCCCGACCGCGGTGATGACCGGCATCCTCGGCGGCGAGTTCTCCAGCCGCATCAACATGAACCTGCGCGAGGACAAGGGCTGGGCCTACGGCGCCGGCGCCGGCATGCGCTACACCAGGAAGCTCGGCGCCTTCCGCGCCACCGCCAGCGTGCGCGCCGATGCCACCAAGGACTCGGTGCTCGAGCTCTATCGCGAGGTGAACCAGATGGCGGGCACCGGCACGGTGACCGCGGACGAGCTCCAGCGCCAGAAGAACGGCGAGGTGCTGGCATTGCCGGCGCGCTTCGCCACCGGAGAGGACATCCTCGGCACCTACCGCGAGCTCATCTTCTACGGCCTGCCGCTCGACTACTACGCGACCTACGCGCAGAAGGTCACCGCGGTGACGCCGACGCAGGTGGCGACGTCGGCGAAGCAGCACCTGGCGCCGGCGCGGGTGCAGGTCGTGGTCGTCGGCGACGGCGCGACGGTGCTGCCGGGGCTGCAGGAGATCATGGCGAAGAAGGCGCTCGGCGAAGGGGCGCTGGTGGTGCTCGACGCCGACGGCAAGCCGGTCGCCGCTCCTGCGGCGGCTGCCGCCGGCGGCGGCTGAGGCCCGGCGGGGCTGGCGGGTCGCGGCGCCGGGCGGCGACGCTCGGCGCCCTCCGACACTCTCCCGGCGCGCTCCGGCGCGCTCCGGCGCGTGAATGTGGCGCACCGCGGCATGCCCTTGCCGCGGTGCGGCGTCCGTCGCTTAGAATGCGGCCGTCGCGGAGGGACCGACGCCATGCCCACACTCGAGCCGGAGACGCTGACCGCCACCACGCCGTTCGACGACGCGATCGCCGCGACGCAGCGCTGGTTCGACAGCCCGCGCTTCCACGGCATCGTCCGCCTCTACACCGCCCGCCAGGTGGTCGAGCAGCGCGGCACCATCGCGCACGACTACACCGTCGCGCGCGAGGCGGCGGCGGCGTTCTACGACCGTCTGCGCGAGCTCTTCGCGCAGCGTAAGAGCATCACCACCTTCGGCCCCTACTCGCCCGGCCAGGCGGTGGCGATCAAGCGCATGGGCATCGAGGGGATCTACCTCGGCGGCTGGGCCACCTCGGCCAAGGGCTCGACGAGCGAAGACCCGGGCCCGGACCTCGCGAGCTACCCGCTGAGCCAGGTGCCCGACGAGGCGGCCTCGCTGGTGCGCGCGCTGCTCACCGCCGACCGCAACCAGCAGTTCCAGCGCGCTGCGCATGACCGAGGCGCAGCGCGCGGCGACGCCAGCCGTCGACTACCGGCCGTTCATCATCGCCGACGCCGACACCGGCCACGGCGGCGACCCGCACGTGCGCAACCTCGATCCGCCGCTTCGTCGAGGTCGGCGTCCCCGGCTACCACATCGAGGACCAGCGGCCGGGCACCAAGAAGTGCGGCCACCAGGGCGGCAAGGTGCTCGTCGCCCAGCGACGAGCAGATCAAGCGGCTCAACGCCGCCCGCTTCCAGCTCGACGTCATGGGCGTGCCGGGCATCATCGTGGCGCGCACCGACGCCGAGGCCGCGAACCTCATCGACAGCCGCGCCGACGAGCGCGACCACCCGTTCATGCTCGGCGCCACCAACCTCGAGGTGCCGTCGTACAAGGCGGCGTACCTGGCGCTCCTGCAAGCGCTTCTTCGACCTCGGCGTGCGCGAGCTCAACGGCCACCTGCTCTACGCGCTGTCGGCGGCCGAGTACGCGGCGGCCGAGGAGTGGCTGGAGCGCAACGGTGTGATGGCCGCGGCGGCCGAGGCGGCGGAAACGTACCTCGCCGGGCTCGGCGCCGGGCCGCGGAGCGTCAGTCGACCTGTTCTTCGACAAGGTCGAGTCGCGCTTCGTCGACGCGTGGGAGGACGAGGCCGACCTCAAGACCTTCGGCGAGGCGGTGGCCGACGCGCTCGCCTTCCGGGAGAGCGAGGGCGACCAGCTGGAGATGAGCGTCGAGGAGTGGCGAGGGTTCGCAGCGCGCGCTTCGCTGGCGACCGCGTTGCAGCGGGCGCGCGCGCTGGGCGTCGACGTGAACTGGGACTGCGAGCTCGCCAAGACCCCCGAGGGCTACTACCAGGTCCGCGGCGGCATCCCGTACGCGATCGCCAAGTCGCTCGCCGCGGCGCCGTTCGCCGACATCCTCTGGATGGAGACCAAGACCGCCGACCTCGCCGAGGCCCGCGAGTTCGCCGAGGCGATCCACGCCGAGTTCCCCGACAAGATGCTCGCCTACAACCTCTCGCCGTCGTTCAACTGGGACACCACCGGGATGAGCGACGAAGAGATGCGGCGCTTCCCCGAGGAGCTCGGCAAGCTCGGCTTCGTCTTCAACTTCATCACCTACGGCGGCCACCAGATCGACGGCCTCGCCGCCGAGGAGTTCGCCACCGCGCTGCAAGCAGGACGGCATGCTGGCGCTGGCCAGGCTGCAGCGCAAGCTGCGCCTCGTCGAGTCGCCCTACCGCACGCCGCAGACCCTCGTCGGCGGCCCGCGCAGCGACGCCGCGCTGCTCGCCTCCTCGGGACGCACGGCGACGACCAAGGCGATGGGCAAGGGCTCGACGCAGCACCAGCACCTGGTGCAGACCGAGGTGCCGAAGAAGCTGCTCGAGGAGTGGCTGGCGCCTGTGGGCGGCCCACTACGAGATCCCCGAGAAGCTGCGCGTCCAGCTACGCCCGCACCGCGCCGGCTCGGAGCTGCTCGAGCTGGCGATCTTCGGCAACGACGGCGAAGAGAAGCTCGCCAACGTCGTCTTCGCGCCCATCCACGACCGCCGCGGCACGCAGCATCCTCTCGGTGCGCGACCAGAACACCTTCGGCGAGCACCTGCGCAAGAAGCGGCTGATGACGCTGATCCACCTGTGGCTGGTCCACCGCTTCAAGGCCGACTCGGTGCACTACGTCACCCCCACCGAGGACAACCAATACCAGACCGAGAAGATGAAGAGCCACGGCATCTTCCGCGAAGTCAACCAGGAAGTCGGCCAGATCATCGTCGCCGACGTCGACCACGCCCGCGTCCGCGAGCTGCTGGCGGCGGATAGAAAGGCGCTGGGAGCGCTGATCCGCAAGGACAGCTAGGAAGACCTGCGCCGGCTCAGTCGCCGAGGTTGGTCAGCTCGCCGTCGAGGAAGGCGAGGGCGCTCTCCAGCGCGCCGCGGCGAACCGGAGAGGTCGTCGCCTCGAGCTCCTGTAGCACGCGGGCGCGAGAGAGCTCGAGACCACGGCGACGCGCGCGGCGCTGGCGCTCGTCCGCGGGCATGCCGCCGCGACGCTCCTCGCCTCCGCCGGCGTCGGCGATCTGCGACTCGACGGACTTGCTCTCCCAGCCGCGCGCCATGGATCTAGCTTAGCGAGTCGGTCCACCGGCCGTCTTGGGCGCTCGCGAAGGCGAGGCGGACGGAGCGGGCTCGGTATGGCGCTGGGCTTCGAGCTGAGCGATCGCGGCGTCGAAGGCAGCGCGGCGCTCAGCGGCGCTCTTGCGCGAGAGCCTCGCCGCACGGGCGCCGAGCGACTCCTCGCGCGCTCCCGGTGGCACGCCGGGGATCAGCAGCGGCTCGCGCACCGAGGACTGATGACGCCGCCAGCCGTCGTAGCTCCACAGCCCGCGGGCGGCGAAGCGCGCCTCGCGTTGCGCCGAGCGCAGCTTGCCGTCGAAATCCGCGGCCTCAGTCCCTTTCCATTCGACGAGCCCGAGGGAGAGCAGCCCGCGGCGGACGTCCTCGCCGCCGAGCCTTGCCGTGCCGCCCGCAACGTCCACTCGACGGCCAACGAACCAGCCGCGCACCAGGTCGCGCCCCTGCGTGCCATAGGGCTCGCCGCCTTCCAGCGGCGTTCCCGGACGCGGCGCGCGCAGCGATGCCAGCCGCAGCGTGCGCAGCTCCGCGCCGCACTGCAGCCGCAGCGTCGCGGCATCGTCGGCGCCGACGACGAGACAGCTCTCGGCGCGCGCACCAGCTGTCGCCGCCATCGCGAGCAGCACCACCGCCGGCGCCACTCGCCGCCGGCCCAGCATTCCAACCTTCGATCCTCTCCCTTGCGTGACCATTGTTTCGACCTCCGGCCCCTACAGACGGAATCGGTCGCCGAAACCTTGCAGCCTCCCCCGCGACGGCCACGGCCCCGTTCACATCACTGCTAGCCTTCGGGCGTGACCGACCCTACGCGTGCCCCGCAGCTCGCCGGCGCAGCCCCGGACTCCGGCCTAGCGCCGGGCCTGGGCACCGCCCGAGAAGCTCCTTCGCCCATCGACATCGAGACCTACTACACCGAAGCGGGCATGGACTACCGCGCCTGGAGCCGCGGCTTCAACATGCACTTCGGGCTGTGGCAGCGCTGGATGAACCCGTTCGCGCTCGAGCCGATGCTCGAGCAGATGAGCCGCGAGGTGTTCGCGCGGCTGCAGCTCGCCGACGGCGCCAAGGTGCTCGACCTCGGCTGCGGCGTCGGCGCGCCGGCGCGCACGCTCGTCGCCGAGCGCGCGGTCGCCGTCACCGCGGTGACCAAGGTCGAGTGGCAGATCGCCATGGCGCGGCGGCTCAGCGAAGGCAAAGCCATGCGCGGCACCGTCGAGTGGCTGCTCGGCGACTACACCGCCCTCGACCTGCCGCCCGCGAGCTTCGACGGCGCCTTCTCCATCGAGGCGAGCTGCCACGCTCACGGCGCCGCCAAAGAGCCGTTCGTGCGCGAGTGCGCCCGCCTGCTCGCGCCGGGCGCCCGCCTCGTCGTCGCCGACGGCTTCATGAAGAAGAGCCGCGGCATCCCGCGCTGGTACGCGGCGATGCTCGGCTACATGACGCGCAGCTGGGCGGTCGAGCGTTTCGCCGACCTCGACGCCTTCACCGCCTGCCTCGAGCGCCACGGCCTTGCCGTCGAGACGGTGGAGGACGTCTCCTACCGCATCGCGCCGAGCGTGCTGCACGTGCCGCGGGTGACGCTGAAGTTCCTGGCCGCCGAGTTGCTCGTGCGCCGGCGCCCGCTCAACCGCGCCCGCTGGGGGCACGTGATCGCCTGCTTGATCGCGCCCTTCATCGGCCTCGGCCGCAGCTGGTTCGGGTATTACCTGATCACCGCGCGCAAGCGGTAGACGGCCGCGGCGGCAGCGCGTCGCTCCGCCGCCTACGGGAATGCCCTCGGTTCGCAGCGGTTCGATGCTGGAGTAGGATTCGCGCCGGCGCGCCCGCTCCTCCCACCAAATGGCCGAGATGGACCTCGAGCGCCTCTTCGTCGACAACCTACCGCTCATCGAGCGCATCATCGCGGCGACCTGCCGCCGCAACCGGTTGACCAAGGAAGAGTCGGAAGACTTCGCCTCGGTGGTCAAGCTCAAGCTGATCGCCGACGACTACGGCGTGCTGCGCACTTGGTGCGGCAAGAGCACCCTCCCCGGCTACCTGCTGACGGTGATCCAGCGCGCCTACTGCGACCACCGGAATCATCTCTGGGGCAAGTGGCGCCCTTCTGCCGAGGCGCGGCGGCTCGGTCCGCTGGCGATGAAGCTCGACACGCTGCTCTACCGCGACGGCATGACCCTCGACGAAGCGTGCGCCACGGCGGCTCCCGAGGACCGCGACGAGATGCGCCGCCTGGCGCCGATGCTGCCGCCGCGGACCAAGCGGCGCTGGGAGGACGTCGAGCAGCTCGAGCAGCTGCCCGCCGGCGAGGCGTCGCCCGAGGCGTTGCTGCTCGAGCGCGAGCGCTGCGAGGCGGCGGCGGGCATCGAGCGCGTCCTCGCCGAGGCGCTCGGCACGCTGTCGGCCGAGGACCGCCTGCTGGTGCAGCTGCGCTTCGAGCGTGGGGTGAAGCTCGCCAGCCTGGCCCGCTCTTACGGCGTCGAAGGCCGGCAGCTCTACCGGCGCTGGGAGCTGCTCGCCAAGAAGCTGCGCAAGGTGCTCGAAGGCAACGGCTTTGATAAGGCGCGGGTGAAGGTCTTTGTTGGAAACGAGACCTGCTAGGCTCGAGGTAGGACGCAGAGAGTCGTGACCGGTCCGTCCTCTACCAAGGGTAGAGCCACACAATGCATCACGTCACGGGCTGCTCGACCCTCGAAGACCTCGCCGCGTTCGCCGAGGGGCGCCTGCGTGGCGCGGAGCGCGCGCAGGTGATCGACCACTTGGCTGGCTGCGCCGATTGCCGCGAGGTGCTGGCCGAGTCGATGGAGAGACCGACGCCGTTATCGAGCGCCCGGAGGATCCCTCGCTAGCAGGCGCCCGAGGAGCAGCTGCGGACGCCGCGGCGCGGCGGCCGCCCCCCTACTCCCGCTGGCTCGCCCGCGCCGCCAGCCTGGCCGCCGCCGCCCTGGTGGCGATCAGCGCCGTGGTGATGTGGCAGGCGAACGCCGGGCGCACGCCGCCCGACCGCAGCGAGTGGCTAGCCGCCATGCCGCCGGCGCAGGAGCTGGCGCCTCACGTCTGGGGTGGCGTGGTGATGCGCGGCGAAGGCGACACGGGCGAGCAGAATCGTTGGAGCACCGAGCTAGGCGCTCTGCTAGTCGACGTCGACGTGGCGCTCGCGGCCGGCGACGCCGAGCGCGCCAGGGACTTCCTGCATCGGATAGCGACCATTTTCGACGACGCGGGTTGGATGGAGGACCACGTCGAGACGCTGCGGCAGATCGCTGAGATCGACGACGCCGGCGAGATGAAGGCCAAGTTCGCGGCGCAGCTATCCGCGCTCGAAAGCGACATGCGGGAGCGGTTCGAGACCTTCTTCCTCGACCTCGGCACGTTCTTGAACGAGGCGCAGCTCGCTGCACGCACGGGCCGCGAGGATTACCTCGACACTCCTCGGGCGCGTCGTTACCTCGAGTGGGTGCTGTCGCAGGGCGACGAGCGGCTGCCCGATGCGCTCCTCACCCGGTTGGAGCTGCGCAGGCGCGAGGACAGCATGACTTACGACGAGCAACAGCAATCCATCACCGACACGCTCGAACCGGTGCGCGCCGAGCTGCTCGTCCTGCGCGACAGCAACGCTGACCCGGCCGCCCGCGCCGCCGCTGCCGAGCAGATCCTCCGCGCGCTCACCGGCTGAGCGCGCCACCCGATCAGCCCATGAACCCCAGGTCGGTGCTCGCGAACCGGCCCAAGTTCGGCAGCACGAGCACCATGTCGCTCTGCGCCACGCCGAACCACCGCGCCAACGTCGCCGAGTACTCGTCGACCGAGGTGGTCGGGATCCAGCGGCCTTGATTCCCGGCGTCGTTGGCCCGCCGATCGCCAGCGTCGGCATCTCGCCGTAGAAGCGGCCGCCGCGGACGGCGCCGCCGGTGACAAAGTGGTGGTTGCCCCAGCCATGGTCGGAGCCGTTGCCGTTGGCCTGGTAGGTGCGTCCGAAGTCTGACGCGGTGAAGGTCGTCACCGAATCCGCAACGGCGAGCTCGGTCATCGCCGCGTCGAACGCTGCCACCGCGTCGTCGAGCCCGTGAGCAAATCCGCGTGCGCGCCCTGCAGCGAGTCGGCACCACTTGGCCATCGTGCGTGTCGTAGCCTGAGCGGCGCAAAAGAAGATCTGCCGCCGCAGTCCCACCGAGACGAGCTGGGGCGATCATCTTGAGCTGGTTGCCGAGGTCGGTGTCGGGGAAGGCGGCGGTCAGCACCGGCGGTGTGTCGAGGGCTCCCGACAACGGCTCCTGGCTGTCGAGGGCGGTCTGGAAGATGCCGCGGTCGCCGCGCTCGAAGAGGTCGCCGTGGTCTGCCGAGGAGGAAACGCAATCTTCAGCCCGGAGCCGGTAAAAAGTCGAACCCGGTCCGTCTCATTAAGGGAGGGTGGAGCTGGACATGGATCACTCCCCCGGTTGCTCGGCCCTCGAAGAAGTCGCTGCGTTCGCGGAAGGGCGGCTGCGCGGAGTGGATCGCGACCGCGTCGTGTCCCACTTGAGCGGCTGCGCAGAGTGTCGCGAGGTGCTGGCGGAGTCGATCGAAGTGGCCGAAGATCTAGCACTGGAAACGGGGACGGGCGGCGTCGTCGAGCTGCGGCCGCTGGAACCAACGCGGCAGCGCCGCTTCGGCTCGGCATGGCGACGGTCGGCGGCTTCCGCCGCAGCCGTCGCGGTCGTCGCGAGCTTCCTCGGTTGGCAGGCGGTGGCGCGCCAGCGACCGCCGAGCCGCGCCGATTGGCTGGCCGAGACGGCCACGCCGCGGGAGTTGCTCCCGCACATCTGGGGTGGCGTCGTCCTGCGCGGCGAGGGCGAGGTCGGCGAGGCCGACAAGCAGGGCACGGAGCTCGGCGCGTTGCTAGTGGACGTCGACGTGGCCTTGGCGGCCGGCGACGCGGACCGGGCCCGCGATGTCTTATACCGGATGGCGACCATCCTCGAGGACGCGGGTTATGTGGAGCCTCACGACGCGACGCTGCGTCGGATTGCCGAGGAGAGCGACGCCGCGGCGATGAAAGCAGCGCTCGCTGACGAGCTGCCCGGGCTCGAGGCGGCCCTGCGAGACCGATTCGACACCATCTACCTCGATCTCGGGACGTTCGTCGAGGAGGCGCAGGTGGCGGAACGAGTGGGCAACCGCGAGTTCCTGCGCAGCCGCGCGGCGCGCCGCTACCTGGATTGGGTCGTCAGTCAGCGCAAGGAGCCGCTCCCCGACGCGATACGCGAGGATCTCCGCATCCTGGGCGACCCGAATGCCGGCTCGCCGGAGCGTGCCGATGCGGCCGAGCGGGTCCTGAGAGCGCTGACGTTCTGAGCTCGAACGTCGATGCGATCATCGGCCGGGCGGTCTACCGAAGCTGACGTAGGCGCCCAACGGCCGCGGATCGTCACGCTCCTCGCCGGTCGAGTCGGTCGCGCCGTGTTCTTCGCGGTGGGAACGCTGGCCACCGCCTGCGCCCTCGCGGCGTGGACGCTGGTAACGCCTTTGAAGCCCGCGCCGAGACCATTCGCGCAGGCGCGCTCCCCCGTGGGCCGGCTCGCGCTCACGCTCCCCGCCACTCCAAGGGAGGTGGCGGAGCTGGAGTCCCGAGCGGCGGCCGACGAGACGGCAGAAAACCTCGCGCGGCTCGGCGGGACGTGGCTGGCCAACGGCCACCGCGATCGCGCCATCGGCAAACTGGAAGAGGCGCTCGCCAAGTGGCCTCGCAACGGCGCCGTCAACAACCAGTTGGCCGTCGCCTATCTCGATCGCGCCATCGCCGGCGAGCGGCCGATCGACCTCGTTCGCGCGTTGGGAGCCGCCAATCGCGCGATGGTGACGAGCCCGCGCACGCCGGAGCCGCCCTTCAATCGCGCCCTGGTGCTTCAACGTCTCGAGCTTCGCGAGGTCGCCCGCCGGGCTTGGCAAGACGTGGCGGCGCGCGAGGTCGATCCGCGTTGGCTGAGACAGGCGAAGAGCCACCTGCAGCGTCTCGACGCGCAGCCCGCGCAGCGATCGTGGGAACGCGATCGTGAGGAGCTGGAGCGCGCCGCCAAGCGTGGAGAAACGAGCAAGGTCGCCGCCATCGTCGAGCGCTGGCCGGAACCGGCACGGCTCTTCGGCGAGGAGGACCTGCTGGCGCGCTGGGCCTCGGCAGCCGCGGCCGGGCAGGAAGCCGAAGCGAAAGAAGCCCTGGCAACGGCGGAGGCGATCGGGTCGGCGCTGGCCCACCGCCGCGGCGACCTCGTCCTCGGCGACGCGGTCGCCGCCATCGCTCGCCGCGCAGTCGCACCCCGAGGGGGACCGTCTCAGGCTCCTCGTCGAGGGTCATCGCCAGTTCGGCGACGGTCTGCAGGCATACAAGCAACGCCGCCTCGACCAGGCCGACGTCGCTCTCGCGCGTGCCGCCCGCGACCTGGCTGCCGCCCGCAGCCCCATGGCCCATTGGGCGCGCCTCTACCTCGCTAGCAGCCAGTTCTTTCGCCAGCACCTCGATGCCGCCATCGCGGCGCTCGAGCGGCTCGGCGCCGACGCTCCGCTCGAGCGCTATCCGAGCCTCGAAGGCAGGCTGCGCTGGCTCCTCGGCGGCATGGACATCCTGCGCTCGCGGCCCGGCGAAGCGCTCGCCGACCTGCGGCGCGCGTTGGAGCTGCTGGAGGCGGCGGGCGAAGTCGAAGGCTCGGTGGGCGTCCACTACGCGACGGCGATGGTGCTCGGCACGCTCGGCGACACCGAGGACGCCTGGCGCCACCTCTACGCCGCGCTCGTGCTGCTGCCGCGTCTCCAGAGCCCCGTCCGCGCCACCGCGTGTCTGCAGGAGGCAGGGATCGCGGCGCTGCAGCTGGGCGAGCTCGAAGCAGCTCTCGACATTCAAGACGAGCTCGTGCTGAGGAGCCTCGCGCTCGGCGAAGCCGAGACCGTTGCCGTCGCCAAGCTGCGCCGAGCGGAGACCCTGGCGCGGCTCGGGCGTCATCCTGAAGCGCGACAGGAGCTGGCTGCCGCGCGGGCGCACGCCGCTCAAATCGCGGCTCCGAGCTTGCGCGCGCGCCTGGAGGTCGAGATCTCGCTGGCGCAAGCCGAGGAGGAGCTCGGCATCGCACCGGCGGCCGCCGCCCGGCGCGCCACCGAGGCCATCGCCTTCTTCGAGGAATCCGACTTCCAGTTCTACCTGCCCCTGGCGCACGTGCTGAGGGCCCGCGCCCGCTTCGCCGCCGGCGACGAGCGGGGCGCGCTCGCCGACTATTTCGCGAGCCTCGACCAGATCGAGAGCACCCGCCGCAACGCGTTGGACCCGCAGCTGCAGATCACGTTCTTCGACCAGTCCAACGCTCTGTTCGACCAGACGCTGGCAGTGCTGGCCCAGCCGGGACGCGATGCCGACGCGAGCTTCGCCGTCGTCGAGCGCGGCCGGGCGCGCGATCTCCTCGACCGCCTGAGCTCCGGGAGCGATCGGCCGCCGGCTACCGAGCCGCGCTTGTCCCTGCACGCCCTGCAGCAGCAGCTGCCCGCGGGCACCCTGCTCGTCCGCTACGCGCTGCTGCCGGATCGCCTGCTGATCTGGTGGCTGACGAGGGACGACAAGGGCTTCGTGCGCGTGTCGAAGCCGGCCAGCGTCGTCGAGGCCCAGGTCGACGCCGCAGCCCGTGCCCTGCAAGCTCATCGCTCGAAGCGTCGATCCCGGCGCTGCGATGGCTCCATCGCACGCTGCTCGGGCCGGTCGCGCCGGCCCTGAAGGAGGCGCGATCGGTCGTCTTCATCCCCGACAAGGCCCTCCATCGAGTGCCGTTCGCGGCGCTCGTCGACCCGGCGAGCGGGCAGTACCTGGTCGAGCGGCACGAGGTGGGAGTCGCACCCAGCGCCCACGTCTACGTGCAGTGCCTGCGCCGGCAGCGGGAGCTGCCGCGAGCCGCGCCGACTCAGGCTCTCATCGTCGGGGCGACGGAGCCCGATCGCCGCCGCTTTCCTGCCCTCGGCGCGCTCGCCGGCGCCCAAGCCGAGTCGCGCGTCGTCGCCGCGCTCTACCCTTCCGCGCGGCTTCTCGCCGGCGAGCGTGCGACGCGCGCTGCCGTGCTCGGGCAGCTGTCGCAAGGACCGCAGGTCCTCCACCTGGCCGGCCATTCGCTGGTCAACGCGAGCCGGCCGGACCTGTCCATGTTCCTGCTTGCCGCGGGACCGCAGCCGCGCGATAGCGGCGTCGTCTACGCGCACGAGATCGAGGAGTGGCCGTTGGCGAAGACGAGCTTGGCGGTCCTGGCGGGATGCGGGACCGCGGCCGGCGAGATCTCCGCCAGCGAGGGCGCGATGAGCCTGTCGCGCCCCTTCCTCGCCGCCGGCGTGCCGGCGGTCGTCGGCTCGCTCTGGCGCATCGACGACGACGCCAGCGCGTCGCTGATGACGACCTTCCACCGGCGCCTGCGCGCCGGCGACGATCCGCAATCGGCGCTGCGGAGGGCGCAGCTGGCGGAGATCCGCAAAGGCGGCGCCGCGGCCGATCCCGGCACGTGGGCGCCATTCCAGTTGATTGGCGGCGTGCTGCCGTCGGAGACGGGAGGAGGAGCGGGATGAGCTTCAAGTTGAACGTCACGTTCCGCGGCCTGCACATGCTGGTGCCGAGCAGGCCCGTGGACTTCAAGGGCGCCGATCCCGCCGCTCTCCGCATCGACAGCCTTCTCATCATCACGCCGGCGGTGCGCAAGCAGACGATCCGCGTTCGCGACGTCGAGCCGCCGCAAAAGTTCGAGGTCGATGCGCACGAAGCGTTCGTGCGGGCGGAGGAGCAGAGATCGGAGCCGCTGGACGGCGACTGGCTGACCCTCGGCGGGCCGGCCCGCAACGGCGTCGAGCTGCGGCCCGCCGCCCGCCGCATCGTCCAGCTCAGCGTCGCGGCCCGTCAGCCCGTCACGCCGGACCCCGCCCTCCTGGTAGCGCCGCCGGCGACGCCACCTCCCGGTCGGCTGGCGAGCAGCATTCGGTTGTCGAGCGGCTTGGTCTTCGGCGCCGATCCTTCCGAGCTCGCGTTCGGCTTCGGCGACGCCTACCGCGGCCGGTTCTTCCGCGACGTTCGCGTCGAGATCGAGGTTCCCGCCGACGAGGCTCAACTACGGATGAGCCCTTTCGACGGCGGCCGCGAGAGGCTGGTGACGCTGCGACCGATTCGACCGCGGCGCTCCGTCGACCTGATGGTGAGCAATCTCTGCAAGAAGGACGTGGCGATCGCTCCCGAGCCCGACGAGGACTTCGCCGTCTACTACGACCTGCTCGACGGCTACACGGGTCGGCGCTTCGTCCCGGCGCCCATCTTGCCTCCGCCCGAAGAGGTGGCGGCCCTGGCCGTTCGACCGGGAGGCTGCTTCCCTACCATCGCGTGAGTCCTCGCGGCCGGCACGAGATCGTGAGATCGCCGCGCGTCCCGCTGCTGCTGTCGCTGCGCGATGCGATAACCCCTGCGTGGGGCGAGGAGTGGCGACGCTTCCGGGAACGAGCCGCCGACCGGCTCGAGGGCGCGCGCGAGCGCGTGGCTACGACGCTGGGTCTCGAGCTCGTACCGCTGCTGGCGGCCGGGGGCCTCGCGGGACGGATCCCGGCCGAGCAGCTGGGCGAGATCACCCGCGGTGCGCTCGGCCCAGAATTGACTCGCGTCGCATGGGACCATCCCGTCGCTGCGCAGGCGATGGCGTACGGCGACGCGAGCATCGGCCCGGGCACGCCGGCGTCGGTCGTCACCACGACATGGGGCGACGGAGCTCACGTGGCGATCCTCGATTCCGGCATCGACCGTCGGCACCCTTTCCTCGCCGTCAGCGCTGCGGTGTCGACCTGTCCGGAGCGGTCCTCGCGTGCGGGGCGGCACGGGACGCACTGCGCCGGCATCGTCGCCTCGCGGAGCGACGAACGGCCGGGAGTGGCGCCGGGCGTGCGGCTGTCGAGCATCAAGGTGGCGCGCGCCAGCGGCACGGTCGACCCCGGATGGTTGGCGAAGGGGATCGACGCGGCCATGGACCTCGGCGCCGACGTCCTCTCGATCAGCTGCGGCCTCAATCATCTGCCGGCTTCCGAACGCGGCGGCCATGGATGGTCGTGCCCGCATGGGACCTGCTTGCTATGCCGCGCCGTCGACTGCGCGACGGCGTGCGGCGCGATGGTGGTGGCGGCGGCTGGCAACCTCGGGAGCTACGCCCGTGTACGGCGCCGCGGCCACGGCGGGGCTCCGCCGGTCGACGAGCTGCTCTGCCCCGCCCAGGCGCGCGGTGCGATCGCGGTGGGGGCGCTCGACCTCGGCCCAACGACGCGGCGCTGGCGAGCCTCGAGCAGCGGTCGCACCCCGTACGGCCGCCGCAAGCCGGAGCTGCTGGCACCGGGAGTCGACGTAACGTCGACGGTCCCGACAACCGACGGCGGCGGCGACCTCAGCGAGCTGGGGCTGTTCGGCGACGGCACCGGAACCTCCGTCGCGACGGCGATGGTCGCCGGCGCGGTCGCGCTTCTCGTCGCCCGGTGCGCGCGGACCGGTGGCTCGCGCTCGCCCGACGTCGTCCGCCGTCAGCTTCTCGAGAGCTGCTCGCGCCGCGCTCGCATCGACGGCGCATCGCAGCGCATCCTCGATCTGCCGCGACTGCGCGCCTTCGCCGCCCCGCCTCTGCCGCTCAGCCCATGAATCCCAGGTCCGTGCTCGCGAACCTCCCGAGCTTCGGCAGCACGGTGGTCAGCACCGGCGCGCGTCGAGTGCGCCGGAGGGCAGCTCTCGGGCTAAACGAGGTTGCGCATCACGTCGGCCCCTGCTCCACAAAGCTCAGGGCAGCGGCCCACAAGGAGCCGTAACATGCTGCTTTCGAACAATCTGTAACCAGGCTTGAGGCCATATTCAGGACGCGCTGTGATCACCTCGACCTCACCTGTTCCAAGCAATAGCACGAATCGGACGTTGAGGCCGGTGACGAAAACCTCCTCTACTCCCGCCTCCCTTTGGCGATCGTCGAGACCGCGAAGCTAGGAATCGCTATCTGCTTGGCTGATGGCAGTGACACGCCAGCCTCCCGACGGCTGTTGCTGAACCTCCAGCGAGAACTCACTGCCCGCTTCGTCCTCACACAAATATCGATCTCGATCGAGATCGACGAGCACCTTCCGCATCGACCGCGGCTTGTCGCGCAAGGCATCGACAGGGATCCTCAGTTGCGGAATAGGCCGATCATCGCAAGCCAGCCCGCCGATGAACCCGTGCGACGTCCGTATCCATGCCTTTGGGTTCAACACCACGTTCAGAAAGGCAGTGACGGCTTCGCTCGACGACGGCGCCTCGTTCAACACCAACTCACCATACGCCTCCGGCTGCAGCTCCGGCTCCGAGGATGGCATGCCGCCGCTGGCGGCTCGCGCCGCATCGATGCACACTTGAGGGCAGTCTTCGAGAACCTGACCCTTGCGCCGGATCCCGTAGTAACTGATCCAGTGCACAGCTCCAGAGGTACCGACATACTCGTGATACCAAGACCATCCGTGGCGCTGACCTGGCATACCGCCGGGTCGATAGCATCGATGTACCACTGACCGCCCGATAGCCCCATCGAGACCGCGACCATCATGTGGCCGGTGCCTTCGCGTGCGCCGCTGGCGTCGATCTCCTCATAAGCAAAAACAACCGGCCGACAGGCCAGCTCCCGCCATAACGTCACCAGCGAGAGCGGCTTGTACATCGGAGTTACTTCGACCTCAAATCCGAACTTGTAGAATTGCGGGAAACCCGTATGTGCGCAGTCCGGCGTCGTCGGGGCGGCTCCATCGCAACCAGATGACTCGCACGTCTTCGCTGCCGGGTAGTGTCGCTTGGCCTGGATCCTTTGTTGCACCTTCTCCTCGACAGCGGCATCCATGGCTTGCATCGCCATCTGGCCACTGGCAGCCCAGCACCATTTCTCCGAAAGCTGCGGCACCGAAGGCACCGGCCTCAGGCAGCGTTGCTCCGGCTGTGCGAACGCAGCCACACTGTCAAGAAGCAAAGTAAGTAGCAGAGAGGCCCATAAGTACACCGGTCGCATCATTGATCACCTCCCCGAAGCTAGCGATTGATCCACACCGGGGGACAGCGCGGCGACGGCGGGTTGCCGGGCCCTACCTCGCTAGGCAGCGCCGCCTTGGCAAGACTTGCCGCTTCCGTGTTCCCGTCGAGAACGCAGCTGGCTGCCGTCGCTACCGGAATCCAGCGATCATTCCACGGCGGCTGCGACGTCAGCAGGTCGTAAAAGATCGCGAAATGCTCATCCGCCATGCATTCTGGCGGCCGCGGCGGTACACCGCCGCATTCCCCAGCAGCCTCGTGTTCTGGCCAATTCTCGATCTCGACAACGATGCAGGACTTCACGTGCTCGCCGAGCCAAAGCGCACAAGTTTCTGGCGTCGACAGCCCGAGGACGCGGCGTTTACCTTTCCCTGTTTTTCCCCCTATTTCAACGATCAAATCACGTGCGTCAGCAACCTGCGTTTCAAGTGCCAGCGCCGTCGCTAGCCGACGGTCGACGTAGGCCGGATTGTCGTCGTCCAGCGGAATGTCACTCACGCGACGGAAATCGAGTTGCACTTCTTCGTTGAAATCGACCGGCCAAGCCCAGCGGTATTTGTTACACCGCACCAACGGCCGCGTCCGCCACGTCCCCTCGAATCGAACCATTGCAGCGACCATCTTGCAGTTGCCTGTCAGGCATTCCTCGATGACTTGCGAGCCGGGGCTCCTTGGCAAAGCTTCGAGCTGCACAAAATCCTTCTGTGCAGCCAAGTCGATGGCGCCAAGTTTGCCGCCGACCTGCACTCGAAATACCGCCTTGAACTCGTTCTCTCGCAGAAGCTCCCGCCGTTGCGGTCCATCGGCTACGAACCGGTTTATTTGCCGGTACATGGCCACTTGATGCTTCATGTGATTGCCACCCACTAAAGCAGCGTAGCTAGCGGTGTCGGGCAACAGAGCGGTGAGTCCGATGGGATCGTTGCCACGATTGGGCACGAAAGCAACCAGACCCGAGACGACGATGAGCACCTTGATCATCGGACTCCCTCCTCGCTTCTTTCGTTCTCATCCTCGGCAACGCCGAGCGACAACACCTGGAAAGCCGCCCAATCGACTCCTTGGACGCCACTGAGGCGTTGCTCTTCGATGACGTCGACCTGAGCCGAGCGCAGAGCTTCATCCACGGGGCCTCCGGCCACCAGTCGGCGAAAGAATTGCTGCATCAACCGGGATGCCTGGACATCATCGATCGGCCACAACGTGGCGACGACATCGTTGGCGCCGGCGGCGAGAAACGATCCGGCCAGACCGAACGTTCCTTCGAGGGATGGCCGACCTTCGCGATTCGACGCGCACCCGCTCAGCACGACGAGGCGGAGGGCAGGAAGGCGCAGACGGGAGACGGTCCGGGAATCGATGACGCCGGGATGCCCTGGTGACCGATCGGCGAGCAGCATGCGCGAGGTCTCACCACGATCGTCGAACGCGAAGTGCGTCGCGAAGTGGGCCACGGACGCGCGCTCGAGCTCGGCGATCACCCGGGCCGGCGTGGCGTCGGCGTCCATCAGCGCGACGCGATCCGCGAACAGCGGAGCGATGGCCTGCAACTCACGGCGCGCGGCCGGCAATCTCGCCAAGGGCGGGGACGTCGAACGGATCTCGGGATCGGCAACCGCCAAGAGCCGCGGCGGCGAAACCCCAGTGCGCTCGGCGAAGCGAGCCCGGTCGGCACCCACGGCGGATGGTGAGACGCTCACCGCGAAACGTTTCACCAGCGGACCTCGGCTGGCGGCGGTGCGCAGGGCGGCCCACGGCACCCCCCGCAACACGCGATCGGGAACGACGATCAGCCGCCGTACCTGTCGCAAGTCTGCCGTCACCGGATCCACGAGATCGCGGCCGAGTCGACTACCGAACAGTCCCTGGCCGGTGACGTCCGATCGCGTGGCGATCGCACGAGCGAGCTCCGCGACCTCCTGGACCAGCTGCTTCCTGGGGATCGGCTGACGTACCAGCCGTGGAGCGCGACCGCTGCGAACCACCCAGATGAGTAGTGCGTCGGGCAACGACCAGTACGAAAGCAGTGCGTCGTCCCCGTCCAGGCGACTCACCAGGTCCTGGCCGTCACGGCGCGACGGTCGATGCCCAGGCTCCTGTCGGTCACCGTTCTCACCGTGCTCCCGAAACAGGAGCCCACGGGCTTGGTCGGCCGCCCAGAACGCCGTCTCACCACTGGGATCGAGGCGCAAGGCGAGGGCGACTCGCTCGTCCGCCAGCCGCGCTTGCAGGTCGAAGAAGGAAACTCGCAGCGTTGCGTCGTCGACTCGCCGTCGCTGACGCATCACCAGATCCGTGGCACGGTCCAGGTCGGCAGCAGCGTCGTTCAAGCGACCCAGCTGGCGCAAGGCGCGCGCGCGGTCCATCAAGATCTCGGCCTGACCATACTCGTAGCCGCTTCGCTGCAGGGAGCCCAGCGCCTCGTCGAGATGTCGCAGCGCCGTCTGCGGCGCGGTCTCGGCCTCTACCTCTCCCTGCACGGCGCGGATCCCTGCCAGGAGACGCTCACGATTGACCGCACTGTCGACGCGCGGCAGCCAGGACTCGGCTTCCTTCAGGTCGGCGAGGGCTTCGCGAGCATCTCCGGCCTTCGCCCGATGCATCGCGCGGGTCCATAACGAATCGGCGAAACCAAACGGCGTCCGCTGCTCGCGATCGAACGCCAAGAGCTCGGAGGCGAAGTCGGCCGCCGCGCGATGGTGGCCCTGCCGCGCGAGCGCAAATGAGGCGTTGCCGATGGAGAGCGCAAGGCGCTCCGAGCTCCCGTCTTCGAAGAGGTCGCTGAAGCCTCGCAGCCGGTGGACCCACGCCGAAGCAGGGTCGCCGAGCTCGTCGTAAACGCGACCGAGAAGGATGTTGGCAGAGGCCGTCCCCGCCCGGCTGCGTCCGCGTTCATTCGCCGCCAGGTAGTCCAAGCCGCTGCGCAGGGCTGCCCGGAGATCGAGAGTGGCAAGCCCGGCCATGGCAAGCACCCAGTGGCTCCTCGCCTCGACGGCAACATATCCGTGACCACGAGCGTGCTTCAGAACGCGTTCTGCTCCTGCCCGCGCCCGGTCGTAACGTTCCAATTGCAGCTGACAGCGAGCAATGCTCGCTTCGGCCCAAACCAACCGTGGGCTGCCCGTCAATCGAAACTGGCGGGCCGCCTGCAGGAAAGCACCGTGGGCGTTTTCATAGGCGTACGCTTGCAGCAACCGTTTGCCCCGGCCGAATGAGACGAGGCCATCGGCAAGTGCTCGCCTCGATCCGGGCGCCGCAGCCGCGACGCTCGCCACTTCCTCCGCTGGAAGGCGATCGCCGCTGAGTCGTTCCAGCCTCGCGGCGACAGCGGCCAGGCGCTGCTCCTCTCGCGTCCGGGCGGCATCGTCGCCGCGACTCACCGCCGAAGCCCAGGCGGCGAGACCGACGTCCTCGTACCACGCCTGCAAGAGCTCTGGGCGATCCTCGACTGGAGGCAGTGCGGCCGTGGCGGTCGGCTCACCATCGGCCTCGACCGGGGTGGGGCTCACGACCGCGAGCGCCGCCAAGTGGTCCCGGGCAACCTGTGACCAGGAAGGGTCGGGATCGTGCCGTAAGTAGGCTGTCCAGGCCTCGCGCGCGATGCGTCGCAAGTACAGCGACTCCATCGCCAGAGCACGGTTGAACAGCACCTGTGGGCGCGAGGAACGCCGGTCCATGCTGTCGAGGGCGCGGACGATGTCCTGCGGTCTGTTGAGCGCTCTGCCGCGGGCAAGCAGCGCGGCATCGCGGTCATCGCCGATGACGGAATCTCCGGCTGAACGTCCGCTGGCGCGCTGCAGGGTCTCGATAGCGTCGTCGTAGCGTCCGGTCAGGAGGAGCGCGACTCCCCAGGCGTGTAGGGTGCGCGGCGTCGGCCGGGCGAAAGCCGCCGTTTGGAGCTCCCGAGCGCACCTGAGCGCGGCGCCCGACACGGCTCGTCGCCGCATCGTCGGCTCCACGCCGCCGACGCGAACGCCTGCGAGATGGGAAATGCCGAAGAAAGAGCAAAGCTGCTCGACCGCCGACCCTTCTTTCCGTGAAGCGGCGCCTGGCCCGTGCGCGGTAGCCGCCAGGCCGCTTGCCGCCACCAGGGCGACCGCAACTGCCCTGCGTGTGAGCCACGTCGCCCGGCGGGTCATGGGACCCACCAGGTTGCGATGCCCGTTCCTGCCTCGAGAAGGGCCTCCGCTTACGTCACACACCGGCCCCACGGACTCTTAGACGGACGCGGACGCGCCGTTTACCGCGGGCTGCGCCATTCCAGCACGGCGGAGCCGGATCCCGACTCAGCCCATGAAGCCCAGGTCCGTGCTCGCGAATCTTCCGAGGTTCGGCAGCACGAGCCCCATGTCGCTCTGCGCCACGCCGAACCACCGCGCCAGCGTCGCCGAGTACTCGTCGACCGAGGTCGTCGGGATCCACCGCCCCTGGTTGCCGGCGTCGTTGGGCCCGCCGATCGCCAGCGTCGGCATGTCGCCGTAGAAGCGGCCGCCGCGGACGGCTCCGCCGGTGACGAAGTGATGGTTGCCCCAGCCGTGGTCGGAGCCGTTGCCATTGGCCTGGTAGGTGCGTCCGAAGTCCGACGCGGTGAAGGTGGTCACCGAATCGGCCACCGCCAGCTCGGTCATCGCCGCGTCGAACGCTGCGACCGCGTCGTCGAGCTCCGTCAGCAAGTCGGCATGCGCACCCTGCAGCGCGTCCGCTCCCACCTGGCCGTCGTGGGTGTCGTAGCCCTGGGCGGCGCAGAAGAAGATCTGCCGCCGCAGCCCCAGCGTCTCGCGCACCGAGACGAGCTGGGCGATCATCTTGAGCTGGTTGCCGAGGTCGGTGTCGGGGAAGGCCGTGGTGATCACCGGCGCCGCCTCGAGCGCGCCCGAGAGCAGCTCCTGGCTGTCGAGCGCGGTCTGGAAGATGCCGCGATAGCCGCGCTCGAAGAGGTTGCCGTGGCTCTTGCCGAGGATCGAGCGCACGGCCTGCGAGGCGGCGTCGGCGCCCTGGCTCGCCGGCACGTAGGAGGCGAGCCCCTGCGGCCCTTCCGATGACACCTGGTACTGCGTCACCACGTTGCCGACCTGGAAGGTGTTGCTGCCCGCCAGCGAGATCGACATCGAGATCTGCGCGTTCTCGTTGAGCGAGCGCAGCAGGTCGGCGGCGCGGCCGCCCCATCCCGTCTTCGCCGGCTGGTCGGGCAGCGACGTCTGCCAGTGCACGGTCTGGTCGGAGTGCGAGAAGAGCTGCGGCGGCACCGCCGCGGTGTGGTTGAGGTACTCGTCCTTCGTCAGCGGCGCGACCAGCGGGCCGACGTTGGCGACGACCGCCGCGCGGCCGCCGTTGAACATGCCGCGCAGCTTGGGCAGGTTGGGGTGCATCGCCCACGTGCGCGGGTCGCCGGCAGGCGTCTCGAGGGGAGTCAACGACAGCAATGAGCTCGAAGGCAGCGCCAGCCCGTCGCGCGCCGCCGCGTAGGCGGCGTAGTCGGAGGCGAGCGTCGGCACCAGCACGTTGTTGGCGTCGTTGCCGCCGTAGAGGAAGACGCAGACGAGCGGTCTTGTAGTCGCCGACGGTGGCGGCGGCGGCGATGCGGCGCAGGTCGAAGATGGTGTTGGCGAGCGCGGTCATGCCGACGGCCGCGCAGGCGGATTGGCGGAGGAAGATGCGGCGCGTGGAGCGGCGGATCTCGGCCATTTCTCGGTCTCCTGGTCTCGACGACGACTACTTCTGAACCACGGATTCGGGGGTGATGCTCGCCAGCCAGAGCAGCGTCAGCACGCGCGCGTCGGGCGAGGTGCGCGGGAAGTCGGGATCGGCGAGCGCCGTCAACAGGATGCTGCGGGTGCCGTCGCTCATCGCGCCGCCGAAGAGCAGCAGGTCGACCTTGTCGAGGAGCGCGGCGTCGCTCGTCACCTGCGGCGACTGGAACGGCAGCAGGTTGAAGCGCAGCGGGCTGCTGCGGCCGCCCGTGCCGAGCAGTTGCTGGGTGAAGTTGGCGCCGGTGACGATGGTCGTCTCGCTGGTGATCTGGAACTCCGGCGACACCAGGTTCGCCTGCGCCACTTCGCCGGGCAGCGCGTAGGTGGGCTCGAAGAAGTTGAACACCGTCGGCGCGGCGAGCGGCACCTGGCCGAGGTTCCCCGCGCTGTTGGGGCCGACACCGAACAGGCGCCAGCGGCCGGCGCGCGGCACGCCGTCGACGGCGCGCAGGAGACCGAGGAGGCGCACCACCGGCTCGCGCAAGTGGCCGTTGTCGGGCCGCGCCGCCACCGTCGTCGAGCGCGCCTCGTAGTCGAGCAGCAGGGCGCGCACGACCGTCGCCATGTCGCCGCGCTGCCCGGCGCCGTTGTTGTCGAACACCTGGCCGCAGCGATAGACGTACGCCGGGCTCGGGTTGCTCGTCACCAGCCGCTGGATGAGCGCGCGGCAGACGAACGGCCCGACATTGGGGTGGTGGAAGATGACGTCGAGCGCGTCCTCGAGGTCGTCGCGGGCGCTCTGCCCCGCCGGCAGCGTGGCGCCGTCGAGCAGCAGCTTGGCGCCGGTGTCGTGGTAGAAGGCCCACGGCTCCATCGGGATGCGGTAGTTGCGCTGCGGCCGGAAGAAGCGCCCGGGCTGGCTCTGGTTCTGGCCGCCGAAGGTCCAGCCGGTGAAGGCGCGCGACAGCCCCAGCACGACGTCCTGGTCGTAAGTGGGAATCGGCTGGTTCTGCACGTCGAGCTTGAGAGTTCCGTCGGGGTGCAGCTTGTAGAGGCCGATGCTGAACAGCTGCAGGATCTCGCGCGGGTAGTTCTCGTTGGGGTTGCGGCCGAGCTCGGCGATCGACCTGGTGCTCCCCGCCATGTCGAGGTAGACGCCCATGCTCGGCGACAGCGTCACCGCCTCGAGCAGCTCGCGGAAGTTGCCGAAGGCTTGCTCGCCGAGGATGTCGAGGTACGAGGCCATGCCGTCGGCGCCGTTGCGCACGTCGGCGTCGCGCGCCGAGATGACGAACAGCTCGGAGAGCGCGAAGACGACGCGCTGGCGCAGCTGGTCGGGCGCGGTCACTGCCTGCTCGACCAGCGACTCGACGACGAGGCCGGGGTTGGGCTGCGCGTCGTCGGGGAGCTGCCCCTCGAGCTCGTCGTACTTGACGAGGTGCGAGCTGCGCGGCGCCGCCATCTGCTGGTCGAGCCAGGCGCGCAGGTTGGGCAGCTGCTGCAGCGCCTCGACCTCGCCCGGCCGCGCGCCGTAGGTGGCCTGCATGAGCATGCGCGCGGCGTCGTCGGCGGTGGGCGGACCGCTCGGCAGCGCGGGCGGCGACGGCGGCGGCGTGAAGGTCTGGCTGCCGGTCGTCTTGCGGAAGAAGCCCTTGATCTCGCCCGCGGGATAACTGGCGGTGTGGAGGTTCAAGTAGAGCTCGCCGCCCTGCAACGCGGCGAGGATGCTCGCCTTGCTGTAGGTCCCTGCCGCCTGGATCGTCCAGACGCGGGCACCGTCGGCCTGCGGCGTCGCGGTGTCGACGTCGAAGAGGATGGTGCCGTCGAAGGCGTGGATGTGCTGGCTGGTGATCACGCCGGTGAGGTTCGCGTAGCTGTAGCGGAGGAAGGCGGTGGACTGGTCCTGCGTCAGCGTCAGGGTCGCGGAGCCCGAGCCGCCGCTCACCGCGCCGCCCTGCGGTGTGAGCGTGCCGACGAACAGCGTTCCGCCAGCCTCCGACGGCGGTGGCGGCGGCGGCGCGTTGTTGTACGCGTAGACGCCGGTGACGACGGCGCTCGCCGCCATGCCTTTCTTGTAGGCGAAGGCCTTGACGGTGGTCGCCGCGGTGATCGGGATGGGCGCGGTGAAGACCGGGCTCGTCTTGCGCGACGGGCTGGTGCCGTTGGTCGTGTAGTAGATGGTGGCGCCGGCGGTCGCGCTGGCGAGCGTGACGAGATTGTTGGGCGGCGTGAGCGTGCCCGGCGCCGGGCTGAAGGTCGGCGCGGCCACCGTCGCCTTCGCCTCGGCGGTGATCGCGGCCGTGTCGGTCGTCGCCGCCGCGACGGCGGTCGCGTGATGGTGATGGCCCTGCTGCGCCGTCGCCGGCACGACTACCGAGAAGAGCGCCACCAGGAACGTCCCGCCGAGTCGTCTCATCGCGCGACCTCCGCTCTGGTCTGTTGCCGCCGATCCCCTGACCTTGGGGCGTGGAACCCGGCGCCGCGCGAAAACTTGCGGCTGCGACATAAATCACTCGCGCCGGCGGCGCCGGCAGGGTCGCGAGACGAGCGCCGTTAGCGCTGCACAGTCACCGCGGCGAGCAGCCGCGCAACGACGGTCGAGCCTCGGTGCTCGGAATCCGCTGAAGGGTCGTAAGCGGTGATCGACAGCGCGGCGAGCTCGAGGCGCTCGGCGGCGGCGACGATCGCCGCAGCAACCTCGTCGACGCGCAACCCGCCCGGGCAAGCGTAGAGGTTGGCGCGCAGCTCGGATGGGTCGAGAACGTCGAGGTCGAGGTGGAGGTAGAGCCGCTCGGCGCGCGCCGCCAGCGCATCGAGCGCACCGTCGAGCCGCGCCGGCTCGGCGCGCAACGCGTCGGGCGGCAGCCAGGTCACCGCCGAAGCAACGAGCATGCGCTGCTCCTCCTCGTCGAGGTCGCGCGCACCCAGGAGCACGACCCGCTCCTCGGCAACCGGCGTGAAGCCGGCGAAGGAGCGCGCGACGTTAGTCCACGCGCGCCCGGCGAGCGTCGCGAGAGCGGTGCCGTCGAAGAAACCCGACGGCGACGTCTCCGGCGTGTTGAAGTCGGCGTGCGCATCGAGCCAGAGCACCGCGGTCTCCGGCGGCAAAGCCGCCATCGCACCCAGCGCCGCGTAGCCGCAGTTGCCCGACAGCACGACGGGCAGCCGGCCGGTCTCGCGCGCCGCGGCGACCTCCCGGCGCACCTCGCGCTGGAGCGCGATGACGGCGGCGACCTCCGGGAAGAAGCCGTCCGGCAACCGCACCGGCCGCACCTCGACGTCGTGCCCGGCGGCTGTCAGCGCCGGCGGCAACGTCGCCGACAGCTCGCGCGGACCGCGGCCCATGCGCTCGTCCAAGCGGCCGCAGTCGTAAGGGACCTCGATCAAGCTCAGCGGAGTCGGGGGCATGGCATCAAGCCTATTGGACGAACGGCCCGGGCTCGACCGGCGAGCTCCGCAGCTCTTCCGCTGTGTTCGTCGACGCGGCTGTTCCGGCACCCATCTTCGCCTGTCTCAACTGCTGAAGGGTCCACATCGGGTTCTTCAACACACACCTGGAGGTCACACACCATGCATCGGCAGAGAACGATCCTCGGGGCTTCCCTTCTCGCTCTCCTCGTCTCCCTCTCGTTCGCCTCGGCCGCCGTTGCGGACTGCAAGGAGATCCTGGCGTCGTCGAACACCGCCTGGATCGAAGAGTCCCTAGCGGAGGTGGGCGAGGTCCGCGGGTACATCAACGGCAGCATCTTCCTCAAGTACGACGACGAGCAGCCGGCCACTTCGAAAGGCGCGCCCAACCTGGTGATCGTCACCCAGGAGGGGGAGCTGCGGCTGTGGGTCGCCGGCAAGAGCTTCCAGCGCGAGGACGGCTCGTGGGTGCGCTCCCTGACGACGGTCAGCGGTGAGGGCACCGGCGGCTGGGCAGACCACACCATTCTCCTCGACTTCGAGGGCACGTTCTTCCCCGGCCAGAGCGGCGATTACCAAATCTCCGGCAAGATCTGCCCGCCCGGCGAGGCGTAGCGCCGACGCGAGCGCTGCGGCGATCAGCCCGGCCACGTCATCAGCCGCGCCGGATCGCCGCCGCGCTCGCGCACCCACGCGTCGATCAGCGTGCGGGCGATGCTGAACGCCGGCGGCACCGGCGGCAGCTCCTCGAGCGAGCACCAGTGCGCCTCGGCGATCTCGGCGGTGTCGACCTGCAGCTCGCCCGAGCCGTGCTCGGCGGTGAAGCCGATCATCAGCGAGTCGGGGAACGGCCACGGCTGGCTGCCGAAGTAGCGCACGCCGTCGACCTCGATGCCGACCTCCTCGCGGATCTCGCGCCGCACCGCCTCCTCGAGCGTCTCGCCGGGCTCGACGAAACCGGCGAGCGTGCTGTAGAGACCGGGCGGCAGGTGGTTGCCACGGCCGAGCAGCACGCGGTCGCCGCGCCGCACCAGCACGATCACCGCCGGCGAGATGCGCGGGAAGGTGGTGAGCTCGCAGCGCGGGCAGCGGCGCGACAGCTCGCCCGCCGACTCTTCGTTGGCGGCGCCGCAGCGCCCACAGAAGCGATGCGTGCGCCCCCACTCGACGACGTGCAGCGCGCGCATGGCGAGCCGCACCTCGTCGGCGGGCAGCACCGGCAGCAGGCTGCGCACCTCGCGCAGCGCCGTGCCCGCCGGCAGCTCGATGCCTGACGGGAGGTCCGCCACGCGCAGCTCGGGACCTTCCGGCAACCCCAGCGCAAAATGAGGCAGATCGCCGATGCTCAGCTCGGCTCGCGGCAACATAGCGAGCGCCGGCCGGCCGCCGTCGTCGCGCACGAGGACGCGGCGCCGTTCGAAGACGAGCAGGCGATGGCCTTCCGCGTCGATGCTCACGCGCTCAGCATCGCACGCGTGTAAGGTGGAAGCGATGCCCAGCCCTTGCCAGCATCTCGAGTCGATCCAGGTCAGCACGACCGACAAGCGCTACTGCGAAGACTGCGTGAAGATCGGCAGCTCCTGGTTGCACCTGCGCCTCTGCCTGAGCTGCGGCCACGTCGGCTGCTGCGATTCCTCGCCCAACCGCCACGCGACGAAACACTTCCGTTCGAGCGCCCATCCCCTGATCCGCTCCATCGAGCCCGGCGAGAGCTGGGTCTGGTGCTACGTCGACGAAGTCATGCCTGGCGAGCTCCCCGCCTGAGCTCGGCAGCGGCGCGAATCGGATCGGCGGTCCAACGCCGGTAGGATCAGCTCATGGATGTCGAAGCGCTGGCAGCAGCCATCCGCGCCGTTCTCGATCGCGGGCATCGCGATGTGCTAACGGCTTACCTCTTCGGTAGCACGGCGCGGGGAACACGACGGGCGAGCAGCGACGTGGACCTCGGGATCCTCCTCGCCGGAGGTCCGCCCACCAGCTTGCAGGGTTTGAAGCTCGACTTGGAAGGCGAGCTCGAAAGTAGCCTCGACCTGCCGGTGCAGCTCGTCGTGCTCAACTCCGCGCCTCCGGACCTCGTACACCGCGTGCTGCGCGACGGCATCCTGCTGCTCGACCGCGACCCATCGGCCCGCATCCGGTTCGAGACCCGCTCTCGGCGCGAGTACTTCGACCTGCTCCCCTACTTGCGCCAGTATCGGCGGTGGCGACCGCCAGCGTCATGACCGACGTCGGGCTCGTCGCTTGAGAAGCTCGCCGAGATCGAGAAAGCTCGTGCCCGAGCCTGCGTGTGCTGGTGCAATCGGTGGCAATCAGTCACGGTTGATCGCTCTCGCCGCATTCTTGCGCTGAGTCCTCCAGGAGGACTCGTCAATGAACCTGAGACTGCTGTGGCTCGGTGCGCTCGCCTCGGCGTTGCTCGGTCTCTACACCGCCAGTACCCTGCAAAAGGGCGGCGGCATCGATCCCAACGGTGAGCCGTGTGAGCCCGGATCGGGCACGAGTGTGTCGCCCGACTACGGCTCGTCGATGGACCCCGACGGCTAGCCCAACGGCGCTGCTCCGCCATGGCCCGACCCGCGCTAGAGTCGGGCCATGGAAGCCACCGCCTTCATCTGGCATCGCGGCCGCCTGGTGCCGTGGCAGGACGCCACCGTGCACGTGCTCGCCCATGCGTTGCACTACGGCTCGTCGGTGTTCGAGGGGATCCGTGCCTACGAAACGCCGACTCATGGCACCGTGATCTTCCGGCTCGGCCCCCACCTGCGGCGGCTCTTCGACTCGGCCCGCATCTACCGCCTCGACATGCCGCACGACGAGGCGACGCTGCGCACCGCCTGCTGGGATGTGCTGCGCGAGAACGGCCTGCGCGCCGCCTACATCCGCCCGCTCGTCTATCGCGGCTTCGGCTCGCTCGGCGTCGGCTCGGTCGACAAGTGCCCCGTCGAGGTGGCGATCGCCGCCTACAAATGGGCCACGCTGCTCGGCGCCGAGGGGCTCGAGCGCGGCGTCGACGTCGGCGTCTCGTCGTGGCGCCGCGTCGCTCCCGACACGCTGCCGGCGATGGCCAAGGCGGGCGGCAACTATCTCTCCAGCCAGCTGATGATCGCGGAGGCGCGCCGCCACGGCTACGCCGAGGCGATCGCTCTCGATGCCTTCGGCTTCATCAGCGAGGGAGCCGCCGAGAACCTCTTCGTCGTGCGCGACGGCGTCGTCTACACGCCGGTCACCGCTTCGGCGCTGCTGCCTGGCATCACCCGCGACACCATCATCACCCTCGCGCATCACCTCGGCTACACGGTGCGCGAGGAGCAGCTGCCGCGCGAGGCGCTCTATTGGGCCGACGAGATCTTCCTCACCGGCACCGCCGCCGAGATCACGCCGGTGCGCTCGGTGGACGGCCTCACCGTCGGCACGGGCGCGCGCGGGCCGATCACGCGACGGCTGCAGGAGGCGTTCTTCGGCCTCTTCGACGGCACGACCGAGGACGCCTGGGGCTGGCTCGAGCCCGTTCCCGCCGCCGTTCCCGCCAACTGAGCGGCTGACGCCGTCTGGCAAGGCCCGGGAGTGCCTGCGGAGCGGGGTGAGCGTTCCAAGCCTGTGGGCGGCTCCGCTGGCCCACGGGCGACAGCTTCCATCAGGCGGTCTTCACTGTCTTTGAGGTGCAGCCAACGTAGTGACGACGACCTCGTCTCAGTCCGCGCCACTCGGCGACGAGGCCGACGTAGAGGCTCCGGAATCCGATCCCGTGAGAGCCTTCAAGTCGTCTAGGAACTCCGACGCTGGCTCGACGCCCGTAACGAGAAGCTGGTCCCGCGCCCGCGTGCAAGCCACGTAGAGCAGGTGGCGCTCGGTGTCGTAGACATCTTCCAGATCAGCCTCGTCAGCGATGTTCTCGATCCGCGCCTGCAGCGGTACGACTTCGTCGTCGCACGCGGCGACCACGACGGCACGGAACTCTAGGCCTTTCGCCAGGTGCATGGTGCCGACCGCGACGCTCCGGCCGTGCCGGCAGACCGCGCATCGAGCTCGGCCACGTCGAGCCCTGCTGCGCGCACAGCCGCAGAGGCTCGCGAGAGCTCGCGCCTCGGAGCGGACGAACACGCCGATCTCATGCGGAGCGAAGCCGTCCGCTGTCCGTGCACCAAGCCACTCGGCGATCGCGGCGCTTTCCGCCTCGGTCGACTCGAGCACCCTGCACGACCGGCTCCGGCCCGTTGAACACCGAGACCGTTCCGCGGCGCTCTTCGCTGTTGCCGTCGACGTCGGCCAGCTCGATCGGTAGAAGGCGATCGGCCTGGCGACGGATCTGGTGCGAGGTGCGGTAGTTGACGCGCAGCCGGTGGGAGCGCCCGCGCACGTCGACGCCGAGCGATAGCCAGGAGAATGGCAGTCTGGAAGATCCGCTGGCCCAAGTCGCCGGCGAAGAAGAGGCCGTCGGGCCGCGCCGCCGCCGAGCGCGGCGAGGAAGCGCAGCTCGGCGACGCCGAGGTCCTGCGCCTCGTCGATCACAGCGAAGTCGAAGGCCGGCCGCCTGGCTGCTACGAGGTGCGGCGCCGAGCTTGCCGAGGAGGCCGGGCTCGGTGAGGAGGCCCTCGCGCGGCCAGGCGAGCGCGCACCTGCTCGAAGATCGACCAGAGGAGCGCGCGCTGCTTCTCGGCGAGGCGTGTCTTGCGGCCGAGCCGTTGGACGTCGCGGTACTCCTCCCAGGTCGCGAGCTGCCAGGCGTCGACCACCTGCGTCCCACTCGGTCCAGCAGGAAGGGCATCGCCGAAGCGGTTTTCTTCGACGCTCGCCGCCGCCTCGCTGCAACCGCTCCTCACCTCCTCGTCGCGTGGCGAGCTGGGGCCGGCCGAAGTTGACTCGTAGAGCCGCCGCGCGATGCCGCTGGTCGTGTGGACCTCGAGACGCTCGCCGAGCCGCGGCTCGCTGCCGATCAGCCTGCGCAGAGCGGACGCGCAGCGCTTGGGCGAGCGGCTCGGAGAAGGTGGCGAGCAGGACGCGCGCATCGGGGTGCGCGCGCGCCAGATGAACGGCGCGGTGGAGGGCCACGATCGTCTTGCCGGTACCCGCTGAGCCCGCGACTCGCGCCGGTCCGGCGTAGGCTCGCTCGACGAGCTCGCGCTGTGCCGGGTGGAGGAAGACGGTCCACTTCTCCCACGGGAACGCAAGCGCCAGCTCGAGCTCCTCGACGTTCGCCATGACGCGGAAGCGCCGCTGGGCGTCGGGGTGGGCGAACGGATCGGCATCCGGCGGCGACGTGGACCGGCTGGCGAGCGGCTTGCCGCCGGTCGCGAGCTGAAGAAGCGCCTCGGCTGCCTCACTGGGGAGATGGTCGGCGAGGTCGAAGAGGGTGTCCTCGGTCGCCTCGCGCACCTCGCTCAACCACTCGACCGGACGCCGTAGCCCAGGAGCTCGTCGTCCGGATACGCCGGGAACAGAGGTGGCTTGGGCGCGGCTACGGCGGTGGCGACGTCCGCCTTGGTGGGACGAAGCGCAGCATCTCGATCTCGCGCACCGTCTCGCGCAGCTCGACGAGCTGCGCAGCCCCGGTGGTCGGATGCCGCTCGAGCCGCCGCGCTCGGCCCAGCGGTAGGCGGCGTCGTGGTGATCGACGTAGCAGAGCAGCAGGCTGCCGGCGCGTGCGGTGAACGATGAGGCGGAGGTCGCTGCTGACTCGGACCGACCAGAAGCTCTTGTCCTTGGCGGCGGAGAGCCTGTGGAACTGCATCCCCGGGCTGGCGGGGTTCAGCTGGAGGTCGAAGGCGGTGGTCTTGGCGGCCTTCTGCTCGTCGACGGTGAGGCGTGTGAGGCAATCGATGAACGAGTCCGGAGATGAGGAACTCCATCAGCTCCCGACAGAGATCGACACCCCGACCTGATTGGCAACCTCGGTATAGAGATCAACATCGGACTCTGGGGCCCTTATCGAAACGATGAAGGCGTAGCGCGCAGCATTGTCATATCGCTCGTGAACCGGCCGGGTCTTCCACCACCCCAGGGCCGGGTACACCGCCAAGGCCCCTCGGCTTGCTAGGTCAACGGCAGGGCCCTTCCAGATGTCGGAGTGAATGGAACCCTTGTGACGGCCCTGCTTGCCGACAACCCAGCCCTGATCGGTCTCTCCACAGAGGTGATCCCGGCCTCCTCGTCCCTGGCTGCAACATTGATTCGCTGCCGAAACAGCTTCGTGGACTCGTGTGCGCGCCGCGCATCGAACCGTAATCCGTGCGACGGATACCGATATCGCGAGCGAGCTCCCCGAGAGGACGGATTCGGCTCGACAAAATACGAGAGGGTCACCCGCATCTCAACCTCGGTTTCGCCGAGTTCCTCCAGTGCCTCGCGCGGCCATGGCAAGTCATGAAGATGCATATCGCGGAGTGTCGGTTCACGGTTTGGCTTCCGCGTGAAGGGGTTCAAAGCGTTCTGGACAATCAGAGTCAGCGAATTGCTTGCCGTCCAAAGGGCGCGAGTAAGATTGGGCACCCCGAACCCGGAGCGCCTGATCAGCCTGAGATAATCCGCCTTCTGCGGGTTGCCGCTAGTCGGTAGGTATTGGCGGAGCACTTCTGCCGTCCACTCGGCGGAGTGCACTATGAGGCCACGAATCGTCTCAGGCCAGAACTCGGGGTACTCAGCCATGAGTTGGGCCGCCATGCGAGCGCCGAGGGCACAGGCGGCGCTCGTGGCGTTCGCCGTGGTGAACAGCGAGGAGTGTGGTTGACGATGGGTCGTCAGGAGGCTGAGGCTTGGCGTCCAAACCGCGCCAATCGAATCCTTGGCTGCGTTACCGCCCTCCATGAGCACGTCCGGCTTGAGCGGCCAGCGCGGGTCCCAGGTCATCGAGGTCGTGCTGAAGGGGCTAATCGCCCCGGCTACAGCGATCGCCTCGTATCCAATGGCGTCAGGCTCGCTGATGTCGACCAGTTCGGTACTTGCCCCGACGGTTAGCGCATTCCACGACTGCGCCGGGTCATGGATTCCATCGGTATCGAGACTCGCCGGGTAGTCAGACCAAGCCTGGGCATCCACGATGTTTCCACCTGAAACCACCAGCAACCGTGGACTTGCGCCATCCCCGTCGACATCCGCCGCGAGTCGATCGAGAGTGGCCGACCAGGCGGACGGGCGACCCCGGTCTCTCGCATCCCGCGCCGTCACTGCCATGGCGAACGCTCGACGGCGAGACGAGGCAGAAACTGCCGGCCTATTCACCGCCTCGGTGGTCAGATACCCGTGGTGTCGCGAGTCCGAGCCCTTACCCCCGTCAGACGGCAGCAGCTTGACGGACTCCAAGCGATGTGGGATGTGTACTGGCTCGCTTCCGATAAGGAGGTCTGTCAGGTCGCCGAAGAGAACCAAGCCAGCCATCCGGGTTCCATGTCCGTGGCCATCATCGGACCCCCACGCTGGATCAATCGTGTGAAGGTCGTCAACCGCCAAACTCGGCGCAATGAGGGGGTGCCCGCTAGTGACACCAGTGTCGAGAATGCAGATGTACGGCGGATCCCCCTGTTCCGATGCGACCGAAGTCCTTTGCAGAAGCTCCGTAGCCCATGAGGCCTGTTCGTTCGGTGTCAATCCGTCAAAGAAGTCGGCAGTCTCCTTCGGCCTGCGCAGCTCAGCAACGCTGTTCAGCGTTAGTACCGAGCGCCGAAGTTGTTCCGCTGAGCCAAACGCAGAGCAGGACCGTGCGCTCCGGAAACTGAATGGCACCTGGTGGTACGGCGAGACCTTGAGCCGTAGCGCGTTCACGGAACGTTGCGGCAACGCCTTGGGCGTCCTCGCGACTTGATAGCCAGACCTCCCACCAAGTGGTCTCCTCGTCGGCAACCGGAAACAGTTCGGGGCTATCGGTCCAAAGAGCCCGTAGACCGGCCGCACGGATCGCACGGATGGCGTCGATCAGTCGCTGATGGTCGAGAGGGTGACCCTTCGCGCTCCGGCGCCTACCGAGATAGCTCCGGATGAGTGCCTCGAAGTGATCCAGCTTCCCTTCGGGAACAAAGACTGTTGCGTAGGTTACCTGGCCGTCGTGACGAACATTCAGGAGCTCGATTCCGGAGCGCTCCCTCTCGAGGCTCTGAAAGGCAAGCTCGACATCAGGAAAGCTCTCGAATTCGACTCGTAGATTTAGGCCCTCGTCGGATGGCGCCTGTTCTACGGCGGCGCGTAGCTCGTTGATTTGCGTGAGAAGCGCGGTGCCATGCTCCTCCCGGTTGCGCGCAGGAATCGATGGCTGTCGCCCTCGCTCAGGGGGCCGAAAGGGTTCGGCCTTCGTGTGGCCGTCGACAAGAAAATGGCGATGAAGGTCGGGGTTCGCCACGACTTGAGCCTCCCGCACATCAAGGGCGCCGCGGCCACCGCTGGCCGATCTCCTGGCGCTCCTCGATCACCCTACGAATGTCAGAGTAGCTCACCGGGCCGCCGCTGCTCATGAGGGAGTGTTTCAAGACCTCATCACAAGCACGAGAGATATCCGCAAGACTCAGCCCTGCGGAAGCCTTAGCTAGGGACACCCAAGCCACTCGACCCGTGACCGCGGCGCCAAGTCGCCCCTTTAGCAGCGCTGCGATCTGATCACTGCTTGGTAGCTCGTAGTTGAGTACGTCGTCGAAGCGCCTGAACAAGGCAGGGTCGAGCAACTCCGGATGATTTGTTGCCGCCAAGATTAGGCTGTGAGAGGTGTCTTGTTCGATCATTTGAAGGAAACTGTTTAGAATCCGCCGAACTTCGCCAACATCATTGAGCAAGCCGCGCTGGGCACCAATTGCGTCGAATTCATCGAAGAAGTAAACGCCTCTCGTTTGGTTAGTGGATTCGAACAGCTGACGCAGCTTGGCTGCCGTTTCCCCCATGAATCGGGTGATGAGACCGTCGAGTCTGACTTCCAGCAACGGCAGCCCCAGCTCGCCAGCCAGGACCAACGCCGTCAACGTCTTGCCGGTGCCGGGAGGGCCAACGAGAAGAAGCTTTCGTCTCGGGGAAAGCCCGTGGTGGAGAATCGTTCCGGCGTGGCGCTGCTCGCGCAGGACACGCTGGATCTGTTTCGCCAATGGCTCGCGGAGAATCAATTGAGCCAAGCGCGCTTTGGGATGAGTGATGGCGAGGACGCCGGCCAGCTCGCCGCGAGGGCGAGCGATGGGCACGACTTGCCCTACGCCGCGTCGGCGCTTGGCTTGGTCAATCTTCGCCCGGAGCTCCTCCGCCAGCTTTCCGTGACCCAGCTTCGCTTCGTGAGCTGCGAGTTGCATCGCTACTGAGTAGAACCGCTGATCGTCGCCCTCAGCGAAAGAGTCAAGAAGCGCGAGCAATTGATCAGCAGCGGCCATGGCGCAACTCACGACTCCAGTCTAGCCGAAACTCTAAACACCTTCATCACCTCGTCGCCCAGATGGTTGATCACCTTCACCGCGATCCGCCCGGATCTTGGTTGCTCGAACGGGCGTGAGGTATCGCTGTGCAGCGTGGCCCAGGCCTCTTCGTTGATCTCGGCTTTGAGCGTCGTCTTGAGCGCTTTGTAGGGGTCGTTGGCGCCGAGGAAGTAGGCGTGGCGGACGAAGAAGCTCTCTTCGTTGTAGTCGGTGTCGATGAACCAGCAGGCGATGCCTTCGGCGCCGTCGCTGCGGACTTCGCCGGTGTTGGGGTGGAAGACGTCCACGCCGTTGACCTTCACCCGCATCTTGCCGTCCTTCCTCGGGAAGGATGTCGATGTCCGGCTCGCCGAAGATGACGAAGAGGTTGCCCTTGCCGGTGTTCTTGAGGTCGTCGGCCATGTGCAGGTCGGCGTTCATGCGCGCCTTGAGCACGGGGATGCGGCCGAGCTTGCTGAACTCCGTGGCGTGCGCCTCGTAGTTGAAGGCGCAGGCGATCAGCACGTCGAAGTCGGCGTCGCCCGCCTCGCGCGGCGGCGGCGACGAGGTCGGCGCGCGTGACGGTGCCGAACTCGGGGCCGATGAAGATCGCCGCGCGCTTCTCGATGCCGCTCCGCCTCGCCCTCGAGGTAGCGGCCTTCGGCGCAGACCAGGTCGCCCGGCCAGGGCGTGAGCGACGTGAAGGTGATCCGGTCTTCCTTGTGCGCCTGCTGCACGCCGGCGGTCTTGAGGTTATCCAGGATCATCTGCGGGAACGTCTGCTTCGCGCCGTAGCCGCGCGCTCGCTCTCGGCGAGCTGGTCGATCAACTCGTCGTTCTCATCGACGCCGAGCACGCGGTGCGGCGAGAGGCTCTCGACGGTGAACGGGCCGGCGACGCGGACCTTCCTCGTTGTCCTCGTACGGCTTGTCGTAGAGGTACTCGAACTCGGCCTTGGCGGCGATGGAGGCGTCGATCTCCTTCTGCCGCGCGATGCGCGCCTGCCACCAGTCGGCGTGGAGCTTCTTCGCCGTCGTCCGGCCACTTGCTCATCGGCCTCGCGCGGAATCTCCCACTCTTGCCAGCTGCTTCTCGAGCGCGGCGTTCAGCTTCTCGCGCAGCGGCTCGAGCTTCGCCTGCCACTTCTCCCAGATGACATCGATCTCGGCGTTGTTGGCGATCGACTTGAGCGTGATGTGCGGCACGCGCTCGTAGACGAAGCCGTGGCGGATATTGCCGTGCGTCGGCTGCGACGACGGCGCGGTGCGCGTGACTTCGGCTTCCTTCAGCTGACCTTCGCGGGAATCGGCGAGCAGGTAAAACGGATAGCGCGCACCCATGATGCGGGCGCGGGCCAGCGCCAGCGCCACGCGCGAGGTGTCAATCGTAATCCAGCGGCGGCCCCATTGCTCGGCGACGATAGGCTGTGGTGCCGGAGCCGCAGGTCGGGTCGAGCACGAGGTCGCCGGGGTCGGTGGCCATGAGAACGCAGCGTTGCAACGACTTGCGTGACGGTCTGCACGACGTAGATCTTGTCGCCGCGAAGCTGCCCGCCGCAGTATCCGTCCAGATGTTCGTAGATCGGCATGACACGGAAAGTCGTCGAGATAGCGCTTGTAGCTGAAGCGTCTTGCCTGTCGGGTCCAATTCGATCTGCTCTGATCAGGCGCGCAATACCCAGTCCAGCTGGTCTTCCAGTAACCGCTCGCGTCGGGCCGAAACGTACTGCCTTCGAACTCGAACCGGAAGCTGCACCGGTCGGCCTTGATCGAACCGTCAGGTTGTCGGAACGATTCGAAACTGTCGGAGTCGCATGCGGTCAGGTCTCTGCTCGATCGCTCGTCAATCGGCTGCATCGTATCGAGCGCCTGAAGCTCATCGTCGATGCCGTCCTTCGCACAATCTTCGTGTGGTATGAGCTGCCGATACTTTAGCGTGACTGCGATTCTTTCGCATACCACAGGACGATAGTCCGCATGACGCTAGCGAGGTACTCCGCGCTTTGAGCCTGCCGTCTTTTGCAACGGTGATCTGACGCGACGAAGTTATCCTCCCCAAACACTTCGTCCATCACCGCCCGGACGCGGTGAACATTCTCATCGCCGATCTGCACGAAGATCGAGCCGGAATCGGTCAGCAGATCGCGGGCGACGGTGAGCCGATCGCGCAGGTAGGTGAGGTAGCTGTGGATGCCATCGCGCCAGGTGTCGCGGAAGGCCTTGACCTGCTCCGGCTCGCGGGTGATGTGGTCGGCCTTGCCGTCCTTCACGTCGCGGCTGGTCGTGGACCACTGGAAGTTGCTGTTGAACTTGATGCCGTACGGCGGGTCGAAGTAGATGCACTGCACCTTGCCCGCGCAGCCCCTCGCGCTCGGCCAGGCTACGCCATCACCTGCAAGCGAGTCGCCGAGGATCATGCGGTTCGACCAGTTCTGGTCGTGCTGGTAGAACTCGGTCTTGTCCACGCCCTCGGGCATGCCGTTGAAGTCGGCGAAGAGGTCGAGCTGGACCTCGCCGGCCGCCTCGTCGGCGCGCTCGCCTGCGTCTGGCGCAGCAGGTCGTCGATCAGCACCTTCGGATGGACCTTCTCCTGGATGTAGAGCGGCGGCGCGTGGACGACGAGGTCGCTCCAGTCCTGCTCGTCCTTGCCGCGCCAGACGAGCTGCGGGTCGAGATCGCGGTTGCGGCCGTCTCGTAGGCCGACGCGCACCGGGACGTCTGCTCCTGCTCCTTCTCGCATCACCGACTGGTACTCGGCGGTCGGAATGTTCTTCCGCGTCGCCTCGTCGTGCGTGAGCGTCTCGACCGTGCTTCGGCGTCTGCGTTTCTTGCCGCCATGCTGTCGTCATCGGTCGCTCCCGCTGAGCCCGACGCGGTTGCGACCGTCTGCGATCATCTTGTTGAACTCGGCTCTCGACCTTCGCCTCGAAGTCCGCCTCGATCTCGTAGACCTCGGTGAACTCGGCGAAGGCCCAGCGGCCGTAGCGTGCCGAGGTGGTTCACGCCCGGCACCCAGTAGGTGTCCATCGTCGCCTTCTTCTCCTTGGCGTCCTCGCCGCGGTAGCCCTTGATCTCGACGACCAGGTGCAGCAGGTCGTCGTCGCCGTGGCCGTCGTCCACCAGCACGATGAAGTCGGGCAGGTACTTGCGCGTCTCCGAGCCGTAGCGGTACGGCACCTCCAGGCCGAGGTTGTGGTTCTTGACGTAGGCCCGCACGCGCGGATGCGCCTCGGCCACGCGGCAGAACTCGGCCTCCCAGTCGCTGTCGAGGATCACCCAGTTGATGTGGCAGCGGCGCGGCGTCGGTCTCCCAGCGGTCCGTCTTCGAGGTGTTGAAGTTGACGTGGCTGGTCGAGCCGGTCGGGTTGTACGGATCGAGCACCGCCTTGATCGGCCGCTCGCCGACGAAGCGCGCGGGTGATGCCGCGGTGATCCGCTCGCAGGCCATGTCGGCCAGTTCCTGGTACATGAGCTGCGCCGGGTAGGTGCCGCCCTTGCAGACCAGGTAGCCGTCGAGCCACTGCTTGGTGATGCGCTTGAGCTGGCCGAACAGATGGAGCTTCGGCTCCTCGCCCGGGTCGCGCCACTTGGTGTAGAGCAGGCGCTGGGTGAGGTGGAACAGCAGCGTCGAGCGGCCGCATGTCGCCGATGTGCACGAGGTTCAGGTCGACCGCCTCGCCGATGATGCCCTGCGTTCTGCGTGATCGACGGGCCGACCAGGTCGGGCGTCAGCTCCAGCATCGAGTCGTCGTTGAACTCGGCCGTCAGCCGCTCCTCCGGCAGCTCGACGCGGTAGCCTTCGACGCGCGGGAAGCGGATCTCCAGCGCGTCGCGCTCGGGCCGGACGGCCTTGACCTGGATCGGTCTCGCGCGGCGGCTGCGGCGGCGCGACGACCGGCTTGGCCGTGAAGTCGAACGGAATGCCGAGCACGTCGGCATATTCGACGTTGAACAGCCCCTCCTCGTTGAGATCGTAGGACTGGCGGCGCAGCGCGCGGCCGATCACCTGCTCGCAGAGGAGCTGGGTGCCGAAGGCGCGCACGCCGAGGACGTGGGTGACGGTGTTGGCGTCCCAGCCTTCGGTGAGCATCGAGACCGAGACGACGCAGCGGATCGACTCGCCGAGCCGGCCCTGCTTGCCGACGGTGTTCATGACCTCGCGCAGCAGGTCCTGATCGGTGATGCTCTCCGCCTGCCTGCTGGTCGCCGGTGCGCTCGACGATCTCGCGGCGGAAGCGCTCGATCTCGTCGGCGGCCATGTCGCGGAAGTTGTCGTCGAGCGCCTCGCCGGATTCGAGCTGCTCGCTGTCGATCAGCAGGGTGCTCGGCCGGGCGAGCGGGTTGCCGTGTTCGTCGAAGTTGCGGAACAGGGCGAGGCGGCCGTTGACCAGCGTGGTCGAGCCGTCGTCGTTCTCGCGCTGGAAGCCGGAGATGTAGTCGTAGACCAGCTTGGAGGTCGAGGTGTTGTTGCAGACGACGATGAAGCAGGGCGGCACGTCGATGCCGGCCTCCTGCCAGAGCTCGAACGTCTTCTCGTAGTGGCCGTAGAGCGCTTCGAGCGCGGTCTGCAGCTCGACCGGGAGGCTGAGCGGGTCGAGCTCGCCGGCCTTGCCGCGGCCTTTCTTCGGCATCTGCTTGCCGATGTGCTCCCAGAGGTTGCGGAACATCGGCATCTCGCCGCCGGGGATGTTGTCGGCGACCGGCACGCGCGGCAGCTTGACGATGCCGCACTCGATGGCGTCCATGAGCGAGAAGTCGCTCATCGTCCAGGGAAACAGCGTGCCTTCGGCGTAGCCGGAGCCGCGCAGGAAGAACGGCGTGGCCGAGAGGTCGATGACGCGCTCGAGGCCGAGCTTGCGCTTGACGGCTTCGAGGCCGGAAATCCAGAGCCGCGCGGCCTCGTTGTTCTTCTCCGCCTCCTTCTTGTCGTCGCCCTTGAGGTCTCGTCCTCGTCGGCGTCCGGCTTCTCGCGATAGCAGTGGTGGGCCTCGTCGTTGAGCACGAGGATGTTCTTCATGCCCATCAGGTCGGGCATGACCCGCTGCAGCATCTGGCCTTCGGTTTCGAGCGTGTCTGCAGCTCGCTCGCCGCGGCCCTGGAGCAGCGCGCGGCCGCCCTTCGACAGCTCGATGCGTCTCGCGCAGCTTGAAGGCGTGGTAGTTGGTGATGACGATCTTGGCGCGGTCGACGTCGTCGAGCATGTCGCCCGGAACGAGCTCGCGGCTCGCGTAGTAGCTGTCGGGTCGTTCGGCTGGAGGACGCGCAGGCGGTCCTTGATCGTGAGCCCGGGCGTGACGACCAGGAAGCCGCGCGTGAACTTCTTGCTGCCCGGCCGGCGGACGGCGTTGATCGTCTGCCAGGCGATGAGCATCGCCATGACGGTGGTCTTGCCGGCGCCGGTGGCGAGCTTCAGCGCGAGGCGCAGCAAGCTCGGGATTGGCGTCGCTCGTTGGCGGCCGCGAGGTGGTCGAGAAAGCGCTTGCCCTGCTTGCCGAACTGCGGCGCGACCTCGGTCAGCCAGATGGCGGTCTCGACGGCCTCGACCTGGCAGAAGAACGGCCGGATGCCCGCTGAACTTGTGGTGCCGCCAGTGCTGGAGGAGCCGCGCCGTCTCTGGCGTGACCTGCCACTGGCTCGGGTTCGGGCAGGTCACGCCACTGCGTCGACGTGCTGGCGCAGCTCGTTGATGATCGACGTCGGGTCGTACTGCTGCTCCTCGGTCGAAAGCCCCTTGCCTTCGTCGAAGACGATCGCTGCCTGCTGCTGCAGCCTTGCTGCTTCTTCGGCTTCGGGATCGGCGTGATGAACTCGGCCGTGCGGCGGCGCTCGATGATCTGGCTGGTCGGCTGGCCCGTCGCAGTCGAGTTCCCAGTGGCGAGCCGGGTACTCATACGGAGAGTTGAGGATCGGCTTCTCGAAGAAGCGATCAGTCATGGCGGCTCACCCTCGTCATCTCGGCGCTCATCTGGCCGGAGTGCCGCCAGCTGCTTGACGCTCTACCCAAGCATCGAAGTCGATCCGCAAGATTCGGCATTGGCCTCGGATCTTGAAAGGCCGGGAGCTCCCCTGCCTGTGCCATCGAATAGACGTCTTGTCCGCGAGCTTCAGGACGAGCGCGATCTCCTGAACGGTCAGGATTTCGTCGGACATCGTGGCGTCCGTGCACTGGAGTGTCCCGGATGGTACTGAACTCCAGCGGTTGGAACCATACTCCGGTCGGCGCCCCAACACGTGCCACCTTGGCGGTTGGCGATTCGTCCGGGTGCCGCCCCGCGGTGCGTGGGCCACAGCTGAGACCGCAGGCGTGTCAGCTGGTGCGCGAACTGCTCGGCGGTGGCAGGTGGCCTCGACTGATCGGGCGCCAGGGTCGCCTCGAAGAAGCTCCGAAGACCTGCGCTTTGGCGCCGCAGCCGTGCGATGTCGTGCGGTGAGCACACCGTGTGAAGAGTCTTCACCGCCACGCGGCGGCCGAGGGCAAAGTCGACGGCCTCGTAGACGACGCCGGCGCCTCCCTTGCCGACCCGCCGGTGAACTGAAGCCGGCCGGGGGATGGCCCTAGCGGCGATGAGCCGCAGAGCTCGGCGATTCGCCGCCGAGGTGCTACCCTTTCGCCAGCGCACCGGACGACGTTAGCCAGCAGAAGGGGCTCGTTCCACCATGGTGATGACCGCAGCCGGCGCTCGCCTGCACCGGCCCGACGCGCATCTCGACGGCCGACTCGCGCCTGCCCGGCGCCGGCTCTTGCCTTCGCTCATCGGCGCCGCCGCGTGCCTCGTCGCGGCCTGCCTCCTCGCTCCGGCGCCCGCCGCCGCCTGGCGCACCGCCCGCATCGACCCGCGCGTCGACAACCTCGAGGAGCTTCTCGGCGCCTGCGAGAAGAAGCGCGAGGAGGCGCTCGACAGGAACCGCGGCATCGACGAGTGGGTGGCGTACAAGGCCGGCCTCGGCGAGGACGTCAGCAAGCAGGCGACGAAAGGCACGGTGCCGTCCTGCGATCCCGGCTCGATCAGCTCCCGCCTCGGCGGCGCGCCCGCCGTGTGGGGCATGACGGTGGCCGACGGCAACCTCGTCTTCGCCACCGTCAACCTGCCGCTGCCGGGGATCCTCGTCTCCACCGACGGCGGCTCGAGCTGGCACTATCGCCACCTCTTCGTCGGCGGCTACAACGTCGAGCGCGGCTTCCTGCTGCGCGGCCTCGCCTACCGCGACGGCCTGCTGGCGGTGGCGAGCGAGACCGGCGTGCTGCTCTCCTCCGACGGCGGGCGCAGCTTCAACGTGGCGCTCGCCGGCAAGCCGTTCTGGGCGGTGACCATCTCGCCTGCGTCGAAGCAGCGTATCGCCGCTGGCGGCAACGGCACCAGCTTCCTCTCCGAGGACGGCGGCCGCAGCTGGACCGACCTCGGCTTCTCGCGCTTCACCGCCCAACTACGCACGCGCAACCCACACCGCGTCGACCACATCACGTCGGTGGCCTTCGACCCCGACAACGGCCGCACCCTCTACGCCGGCACCGGCTCGCACCTCTACCGCTTCCTCGCCGACCCGGCGCAGATCGCCGACGGCCGCTGGCAGGCGATGGAGGGCAACGCCGCCGGCCGCGTGCTCGACGACTCGACTGTCTACAACATCGAGATCGGCGAGCGCTTCATGATCTCGACCTGCAACGGCGTCTACTACGTCGACCGCATGGGCGAGGACACGCGCAGCCAGCAGGCCGACGTGAGCTGGCGGAAGTTCCGCGACTCGACCTTCAGCAAGCGCGGCGTCGGCGGGCCGAAGGGCAACCTGCGCGCCTACTTCGTCTCCGAGGACCCGGCCGACCGCGACCGCGTGCTGGTGGCAGACTTCGCCGCCCTCTACGAAGGCACCGGCGACGGCGAGCGCATGCGCTGGCGGCGCGTCGAGGACCTCCCCTACGGCTCGCAGCTCGCCGGCTACCCGGAGTACACGGCGATCGCCTGGACGCGCGGCGGCCGCACCGTCGTCGGCTCGCGCTACCGCGGCATCTTCGTCCAGGACGGCGCCCGCGGCGTCCCCGACGCCGGGCCGAGCTGCGTGCTGCGGTAGAGCGCGCGGACGCGCGGGCCCGCTCGCTTCGCCGATAATCGGCGCGTGCAAGCGCTCGCGCACACGATCGCCCGCGCCGGCCTCGCCTTCGCTTGGATCTACCAGGGTCTCGTGCCCAAGCTGCTGTTCGCCGCGAGCTCCGGCGAGCTGGTGACCACGACTCATATCGTCGGCGCCGACCTCGCACCCATTGCGGTGCGCGCGGCGGGTATCGGCGAGCTCGCGTTCGGTGTGACGCTCCTCCTCTTCCCGCGCTCGCGGCTGCTGCCCATCCTCGCCATCGCGGCGCTCGCCGGCTTGGGAGCCGTCGGCGCCGCCGTCAAGCCGACCATCCTCACCGGCGAGTTCAACGCGGTCAGCCTCACGGCGTCGATGCTGGCGCTCGCCGCCGTCGACCTGGTGACGCTGCGCGATCTGCCGGGCGCCGCTCGCAGCCGATCGAGCCATCGCGTGAAGAGCGATGGAGCTGTGCGCCCGCGCCCCCCCGAAGAGCGGGGCGACTAGCGGGCTACAGCGGCGCGCCGGCGAAGATCAGCTCGCGGCTCACCTCGGCCGGCGAGGCGCAGCCGCACAGGCCCATCACCACGTCGAGCTCGTCGCGCAGGCGGCCGAGCGCGAGCTCGACCCCCTGCTGTCCGCCGAGCGCCAGCCCCCAGAGCACCGGCCGGCCCACCGCCACCGCGCGGGCGCCGAGGGCGAGCGCCTTGACGACGTCGGTCCCGCGCCGCACGCCGCCGTCGAGGATCAGCTCGATGCGCCCGTCGACGGCCGCGGCGATCGCCGGCAGCGCGTCGAGGGTGGCCACCGCGGTATCGAGCTGCCGGCCGCCGTGGTTCGATACCACGACCGCCGCCGCGCCGTGCTCCACCGCCAGCCGCGCGTCGTCGGGGTGCACGATGCCCTTGACCAGCACCGGCAGACGGGTGATCGAGGCAAGCCAAGCGAGGTCTTTCCACGACAGCGACGGATCGAAGAGAGACATGACGTACGCCGAGAGCCCTGAGCCCTCGACGCCGCTCGGCAGCCGCGCCATCGCGGTGCCGCCGAGGTTGACGCACTCGACATCCGGCGGCAGCCGGAAGCGGTTGCGCACGTCGCGCTCGCGGCGGCCCCAGAGCTGCGCGTCGACGGTGAGCACCAGCGCCTTGCAGCCGGCGGCCTCGGCACGCTCGACGAGGGCACGGGTGGCGCCGCGGTCGCGGTAGACGTAGAGCTGGAACCACACCGTGCCGCCGGCGCCGCACACCGCTTCGAGCGAGCAGGTCGAGAGCGTGCTGAGCATCATCACCGTGCCCATGGCGGCCGCCGCGCGCGCGGTGGCCACCTCGCCCTCCTCGTGCGCCAGGCGATGGAAGGCGGTGGGCGCGACGAGCACCGGCATCGACACCGGCTGGCCGAGCACGGTGGTCGAGAGGGTGCGCGCGGAGAGGTCGCGCAGCACGCGGTAGACGAGCCGCCGGCGCCGGAAGGCCGCCTGGTTGTCGGCCAGCGTCAGCTCGTCGTAGGAGCCGCCGGCGTAGTAGTCGTAGGCGAGCGGCGGCAGGCATGCGCGCGCCGCCGCCTCGAAGTCGTCGAGGTTGGCAAGCGAGGAGAGATCCAGCGCGGCGAGGTCGAGCGCGGCGGGAGGCGCGAGGGTGTCGCTCACCGGCGGCGGCTCCGCCGCTGCGGCCGCGGCGCGCGCTCCTCGCGCTGCCGATCGGCATTGGCGGCCGGCGAGCCCACCGGGTCTTCGTGGAGCCGCGACGGATCGCCCCAGACCGCGCCCAGCGCGTTCGCCGGCCACAGCTCGAGGTAAATGCCCAAGAGCGCCATGGCCGGCACGATGAGCATCAGCGGCAGGTGGGCGGCGAGGATGAACATGCCGATGGCTCGCAGCACCAGCAGGTAAGCGTCCCAGCGCAGCGCCTGCTTCATCTCCTTCTCGGGCAACGCGCCGTAGCCGCGGCGCGCCGCCGTGACGACGTGGGTGAGCGCGATGCCGCCGAAGGTCGCCCACAGGCCGGGCGAGGAGCGGATCTGCCGCCACATCTCGGGATCGAGGATGTAGCCGTGGAGCGGAATGAGCACGATCCAGTAGGGCAGGCACACGAAGGCGACGAGGAAGACGCACGCCACGAGCCCCATGAAGAAGCGCTTGACGACGTTCTTGCCCGCCTCCGGCGTGTCGCGTACGGCGCGCGGCGTGATGGCGACGAGGATGGCGATGAGCGCGGTGAGGCCGTCGAACCAGAAGTCGAAGACGACCAGCGACCGCGACCAGCCGAAGGCGAAGACGCCGACGACCGGCACCAGGTTGCGGGCGATCGCCATCCACGCCGCCGGCCGCGAGCGCAGGTCGCGCCAGTGCTCGTCGAGGCTGGGCATGCGGAACGGAGGCTTTACGGGCATAGGGGCGGTCGGCGCGCTCATGCGATTTCACCTTGGCGCGCACGTCGAGCCGGTGCGCGCAGACCTATCACAAGGACGCGGCGGCGGCGCTAATCGCGGCTCGCCCGCGCCTTCTCCACCGCCGCCGCAATAGCCACCGCGACCGCCCCGGCCGCGGCGAAGCCGGCGCACAGCGCGAGGTCCGGCTGCTTTACGAAGGCGCCGGTGAAGTCGAGCGGCGAGTCGCGCTGGATGGCCACGTACCAGAGCGCGGTGTAGGAGCCGAGGAAGAGCTTGCCGCCACCCGTGAGCCAGCCCAGCCCGGCGGCGGCAGCGGCGGTGAAGGCGAGGCCGAGGAGCATGGCGAGGGCGTGGCTCGGCCCGCGGCCGAGCGAGCGGAGCAGGATCGGCGCGCCGGCGGCGAAGACGAAGGCGACGACGGCGGCGAGCTTCCAGGCCACGGCGGAGCGCGGCACGCCGGGCTGCGCGAAGACGGTGGCGCCGGTGCCGTAGAGCGACTCGCGGGCGGCGCTCTCGGCGACGACGGGCGCCAGCAGCAGCAGGAAGATCGCGATCGGCACCGCGACGCCGGCGCCCGGCACCACCAGCGCGGCTGCCGACGCCGCGAGCATCGGCCACTTGATAAACGATGCCGACTGCCAGACGAGCAGCGACTCGGCGATGACCGAGCGCGCGAAGCCGGGCTTGCCGCCGTGAGGACGGAACGCCGTCGTCGCGGCGCCGCCCGCTGCGGCCTCCCCGCGTTCCCACGGCGCCGCTGCCGCGGGCGCGCGCGAGAACCACCGGCGCCGCGACCGCGGCGGCTTCGCCACGCGGCCGCGCGACAGCCGGAACATGACGATGGCGGCGAGCAACGGCACCGCCGTCCAGGCGAAGGTCGTCGCTCGCGCCGCGAGCGAAGCGCGGTCGAAGCGCAACGGCGCGAACGGCCGCCGCTCGACGGGCTCGTCGAGGATGATCACGCCCAGCGACACCGAGTGGATCGGCGCCTGCGCCGAGCGCGCGATCAAGTCCTCGAAGAAGACGAGGCCGGCGGGGTCGTAGCTCGTCTGCCCGTCGTTGCTCCGGTCCTGGTCCAAACGCCCGCTCAGACCGGCGGGGATCATCATGAAGAGGAACGAGAAGGCGAAGAACCAGAGCACGTAGCCGCCACGGCCGGAGAGCCCGGGCGTGACGTCGAAGAGCAGCGCCATGGCCGCGGTGAGCGCCATCGCCGCCGGCGCCAACAGCAGCCACGGCAGCAGCAGCTGACTCAGCGAGAACGGCCCGGTGCCGTAGCGCAGGAAGAGGAACACCGCCGGCAGCAGCGCCAGCGCGGCGAGCACCAGCAGGTAGGCGAAGCTCGCCAGCCACTTGCCGAGCAGGTACACCGTCGGCGAGGTGCGGGTGGCGGCGATGATCGGCCACACGCGCCGCTCGAGGTCGCGGCGCACCGAGCCGGCGACGAGGTAGAAGCCGGCGAGCGGCATCAGCATCGAGGTGAGGAGCGCGACGACGGCGCCGATGAAGCCGGCCGAGTAAGTCCCCGAGTACGTGTGCGCGTTGGCCCCCTCGCCGACCTGCCAGAGGATCGACGCCCGCCTCGAGCCCGGCGGCGGTATGTAGAGGAACGCCAGCGCGAACATCGCCAGCACGGTGAGGATGGTGCCGGTCGAACGGAGTCGCGAGCGAGTCTCGGCGCCGATTTGCGCACCGAGTGCGCGCAGCGCCAGGTTCATGCCGCCTCGACGTTGGTGAGCAGGTAAGCGTCCTCGAGCGTCGGCTCCACGACGGCCGCGCCCGCGACCGGCGACCCGCCCGCCGCACCGACGAAGCGCACGTGGACGCCGTCGGCGCGGCGCGTCAGGTTCGACACCGCCACCGTCTTCTGCACCTCCGGCAGCCGCTCCGCCGACACGACAGCGCGATAGACCCTCCCCACCGCGTGCGCCAGCAGCTCCTCCGGCGAGGCGCAGCGCACCAGCCGCCCCTGCCGGATGACCGCGATCTTCTCGGCGATCGCCTCGACGTCGGAGACGATGTGCGTCGACAGGATCACCGTGCGCCCGTGCCCGAGCTCGCTCAGCAGGTTGCGGAAGCGCACGCGTTCTTCGGGGTCGAGGCCGACGGTTGGCTCGTCGACGATGAGCAGCTTGGGGTCGCCGAGCAGCGCCTGCGCGATCCCCACCCGCTGCCGCATGCCGCCGGAGAAGCTGCCCAGCCGCCGGTGCGCCGCGGCGCGCAGGTTGACGAGGTCGATCATCTCCTCGACCGCCGCCTTCAGCTCCTTGCCGGCGAGCCCTTTCAGGCGGCCGAAGTAGCGCAGCAGCTCGACGGCGGTGAGCTTGTCGTAGACGCCGAAGTCCTGCGGCAGGTAGCCGAGCTCGCGGCGGATGGCGAGCGGATCGGCGAGCGCGTCGACGCCGCGCCAGCGCACGCTGCCCGCCGTCGGCCGCAGCACGGTGGCGACGATCGACATCAGCGTCGTCTTGCCGGCGCCGTTGGGGCCGAGCAGACCGAGCACGCCCTCGCCGACCGAGAGCGTGAAGTCGGCGAGCGCCAGCGTGCCGCTGCCGTAGCGCTTGGTGAGGCCTTCGATCTCCAGCATGCGCCCCCCTACGCGCCGGCGGCCGCGGGGTTTCGTCCGCGGCCGGCGCGCCCCTAATCCACCGCCAGATCCGAAGGCAGCCGCGGCGACGACAGCAGCTCGCCGAAGACCTGCCAGCGCTTCGCCTCGTCGTCCCCCGCTTTCGCCTCGACGTAGGCGCGCACCAGGTCCTCGCCGAGGTTGTAGTTGATGACGTACGCGCGGTAGGTCTCGATGAACTTCAGCCGCTGCTGCGCCCGCTCGCGCGATTGCAGCGAGTAGCGCGCCAGCCAGTCGACGGCCTGCTCGGCATTCATCTCGCCGTCGAGGTAGCGGCGCGCCGCTTCGTTGCCGGCGTAGGAGAGCTTCCGCTTGAGCGCGAGGACCTGGTAGTAGCGGTCGGCCTCCGCGGGATCGAGACCGGCAAGCGGGAAGAGGCGCTCCTTCTCGAACGCCACGCGCTCGGCGCGCGGGAAGGCGAGCTCGACGCCGTAGTTGGCGCTGCCCTCGGCGATCAGCGACTGCGGCGCGAAGAGCGGATAGACCGAGGACTCCACCCAGCCGCGCTCGCGCACCAGGTGCCGCTCGAGCAGGCTGTTGTAGAGGTGATGCCCCGGGTATCCCTCGTGGCAGGCGAGGTCGATGGCGCGCTCGATGAAGATCGGCAGGTCGGTGTTGACCTGGATCAAGCTCTTGTAGCCGCCCTGGTACCAGTTGTAGCCGCTCCACGGCTTGCCGGTGACGTACTCGACGGTGAAGCTCTCGCCGGGCGGCAGCGTGAGGTGGGCGGCGGTGCGCGTGCGACAGGCGTCGATGGCGGCGCCGAAGACGGCGTCGAGCTTGTCGCGCGGGATGGTGAAGCGGCGCTGGAAGACGTCGACGCGTTCGTAGACCTCGCCGTCGCCGGGAACGAGCGCGTCGAGCTCGGCGACGAGCGCCTGGTAGTGCGCCTCGTCGTGGTGCGGCGCCACCGCGTCGTAGAGGACGCGCGACTCGTCGTCGAAGCGCAGTTTCTTGCCCTGCAGCATGTCGAGGCGGCCGAGGAGCGCCAGCGTCTGGCGGCGGAGGAAGCGGTGGCGGAGCGCGGTCATCTCCTCGGCGGGCGCGGGAAACTGGTTGAGGTCGCCGAGGAGACGCTCGGCGCGCTCGCGGATCGCCGGCAGCTCGGGCGGCGCCGCCTTCACGTCCTGCTGCCACTCCGGCGGGCCGTAGTAGGCGTCGACGTAGCCGGGGTCGCGCTCGCCCATCGCCAGTACGAGCTTCACGTACTCCACGGCGAAGCGGTCGAGCGGCGAGGCGGTGGCGGGCGTGGGTGCGGCGGCGGGCGCAGTTGCGGACGTGGGCGCCGCAGCCGTGCCGCCGCCGGCGGGCGCCGGCGCGGGCTGGGCCGAGCAGCCGGCGAGCAAGACGATGCCGGCGACGGGAAAGGCGGTCGTGCTCAGTCGCATCGACGCAGCATATGGGCGGTCGCTGGCGAGCGAAAGCGGCCTCGCGCGCTACGGCGAAGACATGGCGCGGCGATGGCAGGACCGGGCAGCGAGGATGCATGGCGGCTCGCGCCGCGTACAGTGCGCATGATGGCTACGACGCTGGATCCCCTCGCCCCGCCACCCACCTCGCGACGCCCGACGACGGCCGCCTGCGCGCCGCTGGCGCTGAGCCTCCTGCTCTGCGCCTTCGCCTGCGCGGCGCTGCTCACCGCGCGCTGGCTCGTCGGCGGGCAGCTCGCCTACTCGTTCCTCGCCTGGAACCTCTTCCTCGCCGGGCTGCCCTTCGCCTTCGCGTTGCTCGCCAGCCTGCTCCACGAGTCGGCGGCACCGGGGGCAGTGCGCACGATCGCCGTCTCGGCGCTCCTCGGTCTCTGGCTGCTCTTCTTCCCCAACGCGCCGTACCTGGTGAGCGACCTCGTGCACCTGCGCCGCTGGTCGCCGGGCGCGCCGCACTGGTTCGACGCCGTGCTCTTCGCCGCCTTCCTCGCCACGGGAGTCGCCGTCGGTCTCGCCTCCTTGCTGCTCGTGCACGGGCTGGTGGCGCGGCGGCTCGGGCGGTGGGCCGGTTGGGCCGCGATCAGCCTCGCCTCGCTGCTCGCCGGCTTCGGCATCTACCTCGGGCGCTTCGAGCGGCTCAACAGCTGGGACGCGCTGACGCGGCCGGCGAAGGTCGTCGCCGTCGCCATCGACCCGCTGCGCAGCCCGCTCGCGCACCAGCGCACGATCGTCGTGACCCTCCTCTATGGCGGCTTCATCCTCCTCGGCTACGTGGCCGTGGTAGCGATGCTCCACGCCGGGCGCGAGCTGCTGCCGGCAGCGCCGCGGCGCGAACGATAGGACGACTCGCGCTCACAGCTTTCGCGGTTGGTGTTTCTTCGCCGCGCGATGGATGGCGCGCCAGCGGCGCTTCTCCTCGCGCGCCGCGCCTTCGTCGACGCGGCGGCGCAGCGCGTCGCGCTCGGCGGCGAGCTGCTGGAAGCTGGCGAGGCGCGCCGCGTCGAGCTCGCCCGACTCGACGGCGGCGCGCACGGCGCAGCCGGGCTCGCGTTCGTGCGTGCAGTCGCGGAAGCGGCAACCGCCGGCGAGCGCCTCGATCTCGGGGAAGAGCCCGCCGAGCTCCTCGTCGCCGATCCAGAGGCCGACCTCGCGCAAGCCCGGCGTGTCGAGCAGCAGCGCTCCACCGGGCAGCGGCAGCAGCTCGCGGCGGGAGGTGGTGTGGCGGCCGCGGCCGTCCTCGGCCACCGCGGAAGTCGCGGCCAGGGCGCGGCCGGCGAGGCGGTTGGCGAGCGTCGACTTGCCGACACCCGACGAGCCGAGGAGCACGAGCGTTGCGCCCTTCTGCAGGTGTGGCCGCAAAGCTTCGACGCCCGCGCCGCCGAGCCCGTCGAGCGCATACACCGGCGCCGGCGCCACGAGCGTGGAAGCGGCGGCGACGACGGGCGACGGATCGGCGCAGAGGTCGACCTTGGTGAGCACCACGACCGGCGGCACGCCGGCTTCGCGAGCGAGCGCCAGCCAACGCTCGAGGCGGCGAGGGCTCCAGTCCTCGTCGAGCGCGCTGACCAGCAGCGCGACGTCGACGTTGGCGGCGAGCGCCTGCGGCTCGCTGCGACGGCCGGCGGCGCGGCGGATGAAGACGCTCCGGCGCGGCAGCACCGCCTCGACGAGCAGCGGCTCGGTCCGGCGCACCGCCAGCCAGTCACCGACGCACGGCAGCTCGGCCGGCGATTCGGCGCGGTAGAGCAGGCGGCCCGGCACCAGCGCCTCCTCCTCGCCGCGCGCGGTGGCGACGCGGAGCTGGTCGCGCGAGCCCACGAGCATGCGCGCCGGCTCGAAACCTTCCGAAACGAACGAGGCAAACGACGCCTCCCACGCCGCGCTCCAGCCGAGCGCGACGAGCGGCATCCTCGAACGAGAGTCGTCCATGAGCGGAATCTCCACTGCGCACGTCTCACCGAGACGTGCAGGTCCCTGGGGTCGAGTGGGGACGCGGGTGGCCGCTCAGGCAGTCATAGGCAGCGCGCCGATGTTGCCACGAAACGCCCGCCACGCGAAGCGACGGGCTTTCGCTCATTTCGAATCAGTCACTTGAATGAGATCCATCGCTCGAAATGACGCACTCTCGTAATTCGAGTCTTGACAGACCACAACGTTCTATGCGACCCTGACCGCGAGAACGGAGCACCGCATGCGCCGCACCACCTTTACCACGCTGGATATTCGAGCCGCCAAGCAGGCGGAGCGTTGTCCCTGTGGGTCGGTGGACGTGCGCCACCAACCGTCCCGACCCGGGGAACAATGGTGGCGACCGAAACAGGCGCCCGGCCTCCTCTCGCGAAATAGCCGGCGCTAGGTCGAAAAGCCCCGTACTCCGGGGAAGCTCAACGGCCGAGCGACCGTCTGTTAAACGGGAAGGTTGAGGGTTCGAATCCCTCCTCCGGAGCCATTTCACCATTCACCGCCAGCAGCGGTGTTGCCGACATTTGCCGAGGTAGCTCAGTTAGAAGAGCGGCGGTCTGAAAAGCCGCGCGTCGGGGGTGCAATTCCCTCCCTTGGCACCATCTCCAGCGTCTTTGATAACTGAACGAATTCAGCATCGCGCGCAGCAGGGTCCGCTCGAAGGGCCGACCCTGCACGCACGACACGTGTGAGGACGTAGCTCAAGTGGGCAGAGCGCCGGGCTCCAGACCCGGAGGTTGGGGGATCGTGGCCCTCCGTCCTTGCCAAATCTATTGCGGGGAGTGCCGGGTACACGGCCAGGTCTCATAAGCCTAGGCAATGTCGGGTTCGACTCCCGGCCCCGCAACCAAATCCTGGGGAGCAGCTCGACGGTCGAGACAACCGCCTGATGAGCGGCAGGCTGTGGGTTCGACTCCCGCCTCCCCAACCATTCGGAAGCGCGCTTCACTGGCTGCCCCTTGCGCCGTAGCGCGCTTCCCCATCTCTCGGGCGACGTGACTGAAAGGCGAGGTAGCCGCTTGCAAAGCGGTCTTATGTGGGTTCGACTCCCACCGTCGTCTCCAAGCTTTTCAGGGCGTGGGTCAGTCTGGCCGGCCACCTGCCTTGGGAGCAGGTCCACGCTGGTTCGAATCCAGCCGCCCTGACCAATCTTCGGGCCTGTAGCTCAATCAGGAGAGCGCCTGCCTTGCAAGCAGGAGGTAGCGGGAGCGAAGCCCGCCGGGTCCACCAATTTACATGCGACTGTAGCTCACGCTGGCAGAGCACCGCGTTGCCAACGCGGAGGCAGCGGGATCATCACCCGCCAGTCGCTCCAGATTTCGCGGGCATGGTATAGCGGCCGTGCCTCGGCCTTCCAAGCCGATGACGCGAGTTCGATTCTCGCTGCCCGCTCCAAGCTTTCGGGGCCATCGCGTAGCCAGGTCCATCGCGCCGCGTTGTCAGCGCGGAAGTCGTGGGTTCGAATCCCACTGGTCCCGCCAAATTCGAACGCTTTGACGAGGTCGCCTAATGGACAGGGCACCGGCCTCCGAAGCCGGCAGTGCGAGTTGCTTCCGCGGCCCCCGCGAGGACGCGGAGCCCGCTCCACGACGTCGGGACTCGCCTTCGGCTCGTCCCTCTGGTTCAAGTCTCGCCCTTGTCACCAGCTTTTCGTCCGCCTCGCCTAACTGGATCAGGGCACCAGATTACGAATCTGGCTGTGGGGGTTCGAGTCCCTCGGTGGACACCAATCTTTCGTGGGAAGTAGCTCAATCGGCAGAGCGGCCGGCTCTGACCCGGCAGGTTGAAGGTTCGAGACCTTCCTTCCCATCCAATTTAGCCGCCATAGCTCAGACAGCAGAGCGCCGCTCTCGTAAAGCGGAAGTCGCAGGTGCAACTCCTGCTGGTGGCTCCAGCTCGTGTCGGTCGTCTAATGGCAAGACCCCTGACTTTTAATCAGGCCGATGGGGGTTCGAATCCCTCCCGACACATGACGCCGAATGCAAAGCGGTGGAGCACCCGGGTTCTCGACCCGGTCCTAGTGGGTTCGACTCCCACCGGCGTTACCTTTTTTCGATTGTTCGGCGGTGTCGTCCAGCGGCCCAGGATGCCCGGCTTTCAACCGGGATGACGAGGGTTCGAATCCCTCCACCGCTACCAAGACTTTGGGTTGCTCGTCTAACGGTTCAGGACTGCGGATTCTTAATCCGCGTATCGGGGTTCGAATCCCTGGCAACCCACCACTCGAAAGTGCGGCATTTACAGCGCAGCGGTCGTGCAGTCGTAGAGCAGGAACTGGCCGCGCTGCGCGCGCACGGCGCAGGAGGTGCGGCCGGCAGGGCTGCTCCAGCCGACCCGCGGCGGCACCGGCACGAAGGGGAAGACGAGGAAGACGAAGCGCGAGCGGCCGCGCGCGGCGAGCTCGGCGCTGAGCCGCGACAGCTGCGGCGCGTCGGCGGCGAGGAGGAAGGCCTTCTCGCCGTGCAGTGATTCGAGCTCCATCGCGCCGTACTGGTGGTTGATCACCACCACCGGGTCGGGCGAGCGCCGCAGCTCCACGAGCGCGGGCCACACGCGGCCGCGGTAGTTGGCGAGCAGCTCGCGCGTGCCGCGCACGCAGTTGATCCAGAAGCCGGCCGCGAGGACGACGGCGAGCAGAGCGAAGAGCGACCGCCGCCATGCGGGTCGCAGCGTCGCGACCAGGGGGAGCAGCAGCGCCGTGAGCAACGCCAACAGCGGCGCGAGGACGAGGAAGTAGCGCGGCCCCCAGTCGAGGCTCTGCGAGCTGTAGAGAACGAACGGCACGGTGACGAGGTCGAAGACGATGAGCGACAGGAGCGCCGGTACCATCGGCGGCAGCGGGCGGCGCGCGAGGAGCAGCGCCGCGAGCACGGCGAGGACAAAGATCGCCGCCGGGCAGTAGAGCGCCACTTCGGGAGCGCTCTGCGCCAGGTGACGCGCGCCGCGCAGGAGCTGCTCGTGGAGCGGGATCGAGCCCACCACCTGCGCCGCGTGCATGCCGAGCCACCTGCCGTAGACGAGTCGGTTGCAGAGCAGGTAGCCGCCCGCCGTGAGCACGGCGCCGGCGTGAAAGGCGAGCCAGCGCAGGTCGCGCTCGCGCAGCGCGCGCCATGCCGCCAGCGCGCAGAAGGCGGCGAGCAGGCACCACGCCTCCGAGCGCAGCCACGGCGTGAGCCCGGCGAGGGCGCCGACGCCGAGCAGCGCGGTCCGCGAGCGGGATCCGGGCAGTACGAGGACGCCAATCGCCGCGAGCTGCAACAGCACCGCGAGCGTGTGCTCGTAGTACATCGCGCCGTAGAGCGTCAGCGGCGTCGACAGCGCGAGCCCGGCGAGCGCGATCGCGCGCTCCCACTCCCCCGCTCCGGCGTGGCGGGCCAGTCTTGCGACGGCAAACCAGACCGCGAACAAGCAGAGCGCAGGCAGCAGGAAGAGCCCGCGAAAGCCGAGCGGCGCGTAAAACGGCGCCGTCAACAGTGGGAAGAGGAACGGGAACTGCGAGAGGGGCCCGCGCGGGGTCGGATAGACGAACGGCGGCTCGTAGGGATAGAAGCCGCGGTCCCACAGCTCGCGTACCCAGGGCGCCGCCGGCAGCTCCAGCGGCACCGACAACGGGCCGGCGGCGAACTGGCGCGCCTGCAGCGCCTTCATCGCTCCGTCGCCGCTGTTGAACACCTCGCCGGGAATCTGGAAGACGATCCAGCCGACGAGCACCGCCGCCGTCACGCAGGATAGACCGACGACGATGCGTGCGCGAGGCGCCGCTCCCGCTACTCCAGGCTCCGCAGGCATCGGCGCATGTTAAGCGTCAGTACGGGCGCCGGGCACAGGGATGGCATCCTTCCGGGGCATGCCCGACTCGTTTCCTATCGCGCGCCTCCTCATCGCCGTCGGCATCCTGCTCGTGCTCGTCGGGCTCGCCTGGCAATTCCTCCCCTGGCGGCCGGGACGCCTACCCGGCGACTTCGCTTGGGGCAAGGGCAATGTGCGCGTCTTCCTGCCTTGCGGCACGTCCGTGCTGCTCAGCGTTGCGCTGACGCTACTGCTCTGGCTGCTCGCGAAGATCAGCCGCTGAGCGTCGTCAGGGGCGAGGCGTGTCGCCACTCGCCGTCGCGGCGGCCTCGGCGACCGCTTCAGGTCGACGTGCGTACTTCTCACCCAGCGCCAGCGCCGCGCGTGCGCCGGCGGCGTCGCCGGCGGCACGCAACGCGCGGGCGAGCGTCACGTAAGCGTCGGTCGTCGACGGCTCGACTGCGAGCGCGCGTCGATAGTCGGCGATCGCCTCCCCTCGACGGCCCAGCGCCTCCTTCGCCTCGCCGACCCGCAGCCAGCCGGCAGCGAAGGTCGGGCGCAGGGCGACGGCGCGCTCGAGCGCCGGCAACGCTTCGGCGACGCGGCCGTTGGCGAGCAGCAGCCGGCCGCGGTTGAAGTGCGCCTCGACGAGATCGGGATCGCGAGCGGCGGCGGCGGAGAGCTCGGCCAGGCCGTCGTCGAGCCGTCGCTGGCCGGCGAGCGCGAGCCCCAGCCAGACGCGCGCGAGCGGCGTGTCGCCGCCCGGCGCGGCGAACGCGCGGCGCAACGTCGCCTCCGCGTCGGCATAAGCGCGTGCCTGCAACTGGCCGACGGCAAGCCGCAGCCACGGCTCCGCTTCTGCCGGCGGTTCGGCCGCGAGCAGCGAGGCGAGCCGCGGCAGCGCCTCGCGGCCGCCGATCCTCAGCACGCCGACGGCGCGGTAGAGCTCGCCGAGCCGCCCCGGCGGTGCTTCCTCGGCGCGCAGGAACGAGGCGCCGACGAGCACCGGGTCGTGCTCCTCGCGCGCCGCCAGCAGGTCGACGCCGGCGGGCGGCCGCTGGACGCGGTGATCGGTCATCACCGCGTGCACGACGTCCTCGGTGCGCCGCTCCGGCATGTGGCAGCTCGTGCAGTCGGCGCGCGCGACGTCGACGCCGCCGTGCTTCCCGGCGCCGCACTGCTCCACCTGATGACAGCTCAGGCAGGCGGAGCGATAGTGCGCCGCGCGCCCACTCGCCGGCACCTTGCGATGCGGGTCGTGACAGGTGAGGCAGGAGAGCGCGCCGAGCGAGCTCTCCTGGAAGCAGCGGCTCTGCTCGAGGCGGTACGGATGGTGGTTGATCTCGAAGCGCTCGTCGCGGCCACGCCCCTCTTCGTCGGCGTCCATCTCGACCCGGTGTGCGGCGATCGGCTCACCGGGGCGGAAGCCGAGGTCGCCGCGGTCGAACCGCCGCACCGCCGGTAGCGCCACGATCGGCTGCAAGTGGCACTGGTAGCAGACCTCCGCTCGCCGCGCCGGCGCGAGCCGCGCCGGGTTGACGATCGCCTTGATCGCCGCGGCGACCGGCTGCTCGGGATCGCGCGCGCGGCGAACGTGCTCGGCGCCGGGACCGTGGCAGCGCTGGCAGCCGACGCCTTCGGGCAGCTCGGATGGGAAGCGATGCGGCATGCCGTAAGCATCGGCACCGGCCGGCAGCTCGGGGAACGCGTCGTGGCAGACCATGCACTCGCGCTGCACGATCCGCGACACCTCCTCGTGATCGGCGCGGTCGTAGCCGGGCGCCATCCCCCACCGCTTGTCGCGCGTGTACCAGGCGATGGGCAACTGCCACAGCTCCCCCGACGGCGTGCGGAAGAGGTACGTGCGCGCGTGGTTGCCCGAGCCGAGCACCCAGTCGATCGGCTGCTCGAGCTCGTGTACCCGCTCGCCGCGCTCGCCAAGCTGCCAGCGGCGGAAGACGAGCTGCTCGCCGCGCCAGTCGAGCTGGTAGAAGCGCTTCGACGGTGCGTGCTCGAAAGGGATGCCGAACGTTTCGATCGACCGCTCACGGCTCGGCCGATAGAACGAGCGCGACATGCCGACAGCGGCGAACGAGGCCGCGAGATCCTGGTGGCAGTCGGCACAGACGCGATCCTCGACGTAGCCGGGCGCCGCGCCCACGGTGACGCGAATGCCGCGCGCGGAGAGGAACGCGGGAGTGTCCGCCGACATCGAGGCCGGGGCACTCGGCGCCGGCCTCGCGGCTACCGGTGATGGCGGCGGCGACTCGGCGTCACTCGTCGGCGGCGCAGACACTGCCGCGCCCGCAAGCAACGGCAGGACGAGCAGCGCGAGAGGCCAGGCGCGACGCACGACGATGACTCCGCAGGGAGCGCTCGCATTGTAGTCGCGCGAAAGCGGCGCTCATGGGAGCAGCGAGTATCGGGAGCGCCAGCGCAGCGTTGCCGCCGAGCGGCAGCGCGTTGGCTACTCTTCGCAGCGCCTCAGGCTTGGAGCTTCGCCGCGGCCGTGCCGACGATGCCGGCGCGGCAGGCTTTGCTCGTCATGAAGGCGGCGGAGTGGCGTGACTGCGCGTCGAGCGCTTCCGACAGTGGCGCCGTGCACGAGGCGACGATGGTTTCCCAGATGGCGCGACGCGCGGCGTCGGCGCTCGCCTCGCCCTTGTCGCCCGGCGCCGGCAGCGCTTCCGCCACGACCTCGAGCGGTCCCTCGACGACACGCCGGCGCGTCGTCGCACCGTCGCCGCTCGCCAGCCGCCACGCTGCCTGCAGCGCTTCCTCGAGCGGCACCGCGACGTCGACGAGCCAGCCCGCCGCCTGCCCCGCCCGCACCGGCTTGCCGGTGAGCAGCAAGTCCAGCAGCCGCGGCCACTCCTCGCGGCGCGCCTTGCGGAAGGGCCAGTGGCACCCCTCCATCCCCGGCACGACCGGTAGCGTCACCTCGGGGAAGCCGAGGCTCACCGCGTCAACGGCGACCAAATGGTGACAGTGCAGGAAGAGCTCGAGCATGCCGCCGAGGCAGCGCTTGCCGTGGAGGAAGCCGACCGAGGTGCGGAACTCGTCGTGTAGGCGGCGCGCCGTGCGGCTCCACGCGGCGGAGACGCGGTAGCCCTGCTCCTCGTCAGCGAGCGCGGGGAAGAACTCGGCGGTGTCGGCGCCGACGAGCTGGGTCGCCAGGTGGAAGTCGCCCGCGAGAATGACGCGCTCGATGCCTTCGGCGCGCAGCCAGTCGATCGAGCGGTTGAGCTCGGCGTCGACGTCCCAGTTGTAGGCCTCGCGGCCGAGGGTGATGACGCCGACCTCGCCGTCGTGCTCGGCGTTGACGTAGAGCTGTTGCCACTCGGGTGCGTCGAGCCGCGCCAGCGCGTCCGGGTACCACGGGCTCGCGGCTGCCGCCGGGTGCAGGCGGTGGTAGGTCTCGACGAGACGCCGCGCCTCGTCGGCGCCGAGGTCGCGCACGAGCGCCAGCACGCCGTGGCGCAGCTGCGCGCACTGCTCGCCGATGAGGTTGAGGTGCGCCGGGTGGGCGCGCTCCTCGTGCACCATCAGCGCCGTCATCTGCACCAGCGCGCCGAGCAGCCAAGCGCGCAGCTCCTCTTCCTCGCCGGCCGTGAGCTGCCAGTCGACGAGCGGGCGGAAGTGGTTCGCGGGATACCAGGGCTGGCCGCTGTCCTTGCGCTCGACGAGCTCGGGGCTGGGCTCGAAGAGCGGGCCGTAGCGCTCGGCGAGGTGGTGCAGGCAGGACCAGGTGAGGAAGTTGGCGCCCTTGGCGCCGATCGCGTCGTGGGCGCGGAAGGGGTTGGGGCCGAGGAGCTGGCGCACCAGCTTGTCGATCTTCCAGAACGGCATGTTGGAGGCGCGGTGCCAGCGCAGCGCCGCGTTGGTGAGGCCGCAGAAGACGACGTCGAGCACGAAGGACCATTCGTCGGCGACCGGCATGGGCACGAGGCCGAGCGCCCAGAGGAGTTGCGGCACCGCGGACGGGCCGGCTTCGACGGTCTCCCAGACTTTGTTGACCTCGTGCGGGAAGGCGGGGTGCGCCACAGGCACGCCGAGCTCGCGGCTGGGGAAGCCTGAGGTCACCGAGCGGATCTCGATGCCCGGGAAGGCCTCGCGGAACATCGTGTAGTGGCGCTTCTTGAGGTCGAGGATCTCGGGGATGGCTTCGAGGAGGAAGCGGGGGCGGAAGCTTGCGAGGTGCGGCGGCAGCGTCGCACCGTCGTAGCTCATGCGCAGGATGCCGGCGAGGATGCGGTCGGCTTCTTCGCGGCCGAAGGCTTTGACGAGGCCGGGCACTTGTTTGCCGATGCCGTCGGGCGCGCCGGGCAGGTCGAGGGCGACGACGGTGACGCCGTAGGGGACGAGGCGCGAGCCGAGTTGCATGGTCTTGCCTGCGCCAACGATGCCGTTGGCGCCGGAGATGACGAGGGCGCCTCGGTCGCCGGGTGGGCCGAAGAGGGCTTCGACGGCGGCGTCGGCGGTGATGGGGAGGCGGCCGTTGCGGAAGATTTCGAGGACGGTGCCGAGGCCGAGGGTGTCGAGGGTGGGGCGCCGCAGGGAGCGGACCGTGGTGGCGGTTTCGCTGAGCATTCCGAGGGCTCCTCGGGGTGTGTTGCTTGTGGGGTGAAGGCGAGGCGTACGCCGCGTGCTCTGAGGCGTACGGCGTCGAGGCGAGCGTAACATGCGGGCGGCATCTGACCGTTTGAGGCGCGAGTCGCGCGGAGCCGAGCAGACCTGCCCTCGCGTCTCGCGGGTGCGGGCGGGCCGCCGCTGCGGGGCGCGCTCGCAATACGAGGTCGTCTGGCGGAGTTGCTCGCTCCGCTCCGGGCGCCGCTGGCGCGCCGCTGCCTTCCACCGGACGACGAATGCGCCCTCCGCGAGGCCCCGCTGCGGCGGCCCGCCCGCACCCGCGAGACGGATACGCTGCGCGTGTGGCGCTGGAGGGCCCAATGCAGGAGATCAGGATGAAGCATGTGCTGAGTTCTCGCGCGACTGCCGAGCTGCTCGAGGATGCGGCTCGGCGTGGGGTTCGCTATTTGGAAGGTTTGCCTGAGCGCGGCGTGAGTTGGAGTGCGGACGGGGTCGCGGGGCTGAAGGCGTGGGACACGGCGATGCCCGTCGAGGGCAGCGAGCCCGCTGAGGTGTTGAGAGTTTTGGACGAGATCGGATCGCCGGCGACGATGGCGACTGCCGGGCCGCGGTTCTTCGGATTTGTCATCGGTGGGGCGTTGCCGGTGACGGTGGCGGCGAATTGGTTGGCGACGGCGTGGGACCAAAACTGCGGCCTTCACACCATTACGCCGGCGACCGCGGAGCTCGAGCGAATCGCGCTCGGGTGGCTGGTCGACGTGCTGCGGCTGCCGGCGGGGACTGCCGGCGGTTTCGTCACCGGAGCGACGGTGGCAAATTTGACGGCGCTGGCTGCCGGGCGCCACGCGGTGCTGGCGCGCGCGGGCTGGGACGTCGAGGCGAACGGGTTGTTTGGCGCGCCGCCGATCACTGTGATCGTGGGTGAGGAGGTGCACCCGACGCTGGTCAAGTCGCTCGGCGTGCTCGGGCTGGGGCGGTCGCGGGTGGTGACCGTGCCGGTCGATGGGCAGGGGCGGATGCGTGCCGATGCGCTGCCGCACATCGAGGGGCCGACGATCGTCTGCTTGCAGGCGGGGAACGTGAACACGGGCGCCTTCGATCCGGCGGGCGAGATCGTGCCGCGGGTGAAGGACGCCGGCGCTTGGGTGCACGTGGACGGGGCGTTCGGGTTGTGGGCGGCGGCGGTGCCCGAGCTCAGGCCGCTGGTCGACGGGTTCGATGGCGCGGATTCGTGGGCGACGGATGCGCACAAGTGGCTCAATGTGCCGTACGACTCGGGGCTCGCTTTCTCGAGGGACGGCGAGGCGTTGCGGGCCGCGATGTCGGTGCACGCCGCCTATCTGCCGAAGGCGCAGGTGCGGGATCCGTCGGATTACACGCCCGAGCTGTCGCGGCGGGGGCGTGGGGTCGAGGTGTGGGCGGCGCTGCGCTCGCTCGGGCGCGCCGGGCTCGCCGAGATGATCGCGCGCAACTGCCGGCAGGCGCGGCGGTTCGCCGCCGGCCTCACGGAGGGCGGCCACGAGGTGCTCAACGAGGTGGTGCTCAACCAGGTGCTGGTGTCGTTCGGCGACCCCGAGCGCACGCGGCGCACCATCGCCGCCATCCAGCAGGACGGCACTTGCTGGTGCGGCGGCACGGTGTGGCAGGGGCGCACCGCGATGCGGATCAGCGTCAGCTCGTGGGCGACGACCGACGAGGACGTCGAGAAGAGCCTCGAAGCGATGCTGCGTTGCGCGCGCGACGCGTCGTAAGGAAGCGAAGCTTGCGCTAGGCCTTCGGCGAGCGCGCGCGGCCGGGCTGACCGTTTCACTGCCGGCGACGTCGATTGCGCCGACGGGCGCGCGCTCGAACCGGCTGCGGCGCCGGCTTTGGAGCCACTCCGCGACTTGCCGCTCTTCGCACTCGACTTGGCACCGGCCTTCGCCCGTTGCCGCGCCAGCGTCTCTTCGGCGCGGAACTTGGCGATCCGCTGCGATGAGCTTCACCGGCACGGCCCGCGAGAGCGGGAAGCGGATGGTGCCCTTGCTGATCTCGTAGCCGGCGAGCTCGTCCTCGAATGCCTCGACGAGGCGGCCCGTGGCCGGGTAGAGGGAGTAGTGCTCCTTCCAGCCCGCGAAGTAGATCGCCGCGGCGCCGGCGAGCTTGTAGGCGGGGATCTGGTAGCTGATGACTTCGTCGGCGTCGGGCAGCGCCTTGCGGATGGCGCCGCGGACGCGCTGCAGGGTGGCCTGCGCGCGCTCGGGATGCGTGCCGATGTACTCGTCGACGGACTTGAAGTCGGTCTTCGCCACCCTGCCCTCCCCCGCTAAGCCGCCGCCGTCGCGACGGGCTGGTCCGCCGACGCCCGCCGCTTCATCGCCGCCCAGACCTGCAGCAGCGGTCCGGTCATGAAGGTGGTCAGCAGCGCCATCAGCACCATCATCGAGAAGACGCGCGGCGAGAGGATGCCGAGGTCGTAGCCGAGGTTGAGCACGATGAGCTCGATCAGGCCGCGCGTGTTCATCAGCGCGCCCAGCGCGAAGGAGTCGGCCCAGCTCATGCCGGTGATGCGCGCCGCCATCATGCTGCCGCCGAGCTTGCCGGCGATCGCCACCGCGATGACCGCCAGGCAGGCGAGCCAGCCGTCCGAGCGTCGTAGAGCAGGCCGATCTGCGTGCGCAGACCGGTGAAGGCGAAGAAGAGCGGCAGCAGGAGCACCGAGCGCGAAGGCCTCGAGCCGCCGCCGCAGGTAGGTGCGGACGCTCGGCGGGCCCGGCATCGCCACGCCGGCGAGGAAGGCGCCGAAGAGGGCGTGGATGCCGATCACCTCGGTGGCCAACGGCGCAGAGGAAGACGAAGCAGAGGCGCCGGCGAGCAGGGCCTGCCCCTCGGTGTTGCGTGCGCAGCAGCCGCCCGCCGAAGCGCTTGACGACGAGCAGCATGAAGGCGACGAAGGCGAGGGTGAGCAGGAAGGTGACCAGCGCGCCCGGAGAGCGCCGTCGCCTTGGCGATGGTGACGACGAGCGCCAGCAGGCACCAGGCGGTGACGTCGTCGACGGCGGCGCAGGCGATGGCGGTGGCGCCGAGCGGCGTGTGCGTCAGGCCGCGATCCTCGAGGATGCGCGCCAGCACCGGGAACGCGGTGATCGACATGGCGACGCCCATGAACAGGGCGAAGGCAGTGAAGGGCGTTCCCGCCGGCGCCAGGCTGCGATAGAGCGCGAGCGACAACGCCGTGCCGAGCAGGAAGGGCACGACGATGCTGATGTGGCTCACCCATACCGCGGCGTGCGCCATGCGGCGCAGGTGGGCGGCGTCGAGGTCGATGCCGACCATGAACATGAAGAGCACGACGCCGATCTGGCTGAGCAGGCGCAGCGAGCCGAGCGAAGCGGCGGGGAAGAGGAACGCCTGCGCCTGCGGCCAGAGCCAGCCGAGCAGCGAGGGGCCGAGCAGGATGCCGGCGATCATCTCGCCGATGACGGCCGGCTGCCCCCAGCGGCGGAAGAGCCCGCCGACGAGCCGCGCCGCGAGGACGATGACCACCACTTGCAGCAGCAGCAGCGGCAGCGCGTCGTGCAAGTGGTGGCGCAGCTGCGCGAGGGCGCCCCCGTCGGCCGTCGGCGGCGCTGGCATCAGCGGGAGCGCCGCGCGGGACGCGGCCGGTGCGACACCGGGCGCCGGCGCGGTCGCCGAGGCGCGGCGCCGCTCGCCGGAGCCTCGGAGCTCGCCGGGCACGTCGTCGCCGCCGCTGGCCGATCGAGGCGCGATCCCACCCGCAGGATGCCCACGATCGCCGCCACGAAGACGGCGAGTGACGCCAAGTAGACGACGACCTTGGCGATCACGCGGTGCGGACCCTCCGGCGCGGTCGTGGCGGCGTTACCATCGATAAAGCCTACTTCACCCCTAGACGCGTGAAATCGGCCCAGTACGCCTGCGGACCAGGCCCGTCATTGCGAGGGCGCAGCGACGGAGCTGACGACATCCACCATCGAGATCGCTTCGCTTCGCTCGCGATGCTCGGGAGAGGGCTGCGTCTTCGATCGACATCGCGCCACCGCCGTCGTTTGCGCCATGATCGCCCCGCTCGTGCGCAGCACTCTCCGTCCCGGCACCCGCATCGGGCCCTACGAGGTCGAAGCCGTCCTCGGCAGCGGCGGCATGGGCGAGGTGTATCGCGCCCGCGACGGCCGGCTCGGCCGCGCCGTGGCGTTGAAGCTCCTGCCCGCCGGCGTCGCCACTGACGAGACGGCGCTCCTCCGCTTCGAGCAGGAAGCGCGGGCCGCCTCGGCCCTCTCTCACCCCAACGTCGTCGCCGTCTTCGACGTCGGCCAGCAGGACGGCCGGCCGTGGCTGGCGATGGAGCTCGTCGAGGGGATATCGCTGCGCGGACTGCTGCTCCAGCGCGGCGCGCCGCCGGTGCGGCAAGCGCTCGACCTCGCCTGCCAGCTCGCCGACGGGCTGGCGGCGGCCCACGCCCGCGGCATCGTCCATCGCGACTTGAAGCCCGAGAACCTGATGGTGGGCGACGACGACCGCCTCAAGATCCTCGACTTCGGCATCGCCAAGCTCGCCGCCCCGAGCCACGACTCCGACACCACCGTCTTCGGCCAGCACGGCGTGCTGCCGGTGCACCCCGATCCGCACACGCAGCCGGGCACCATCCTCGGCACCGTCGGTTACCTGTCGCCGGAGCAGGCGCGCGGGCAGGCGGCCGACGCGCGCTCGGACCAGTTCGCCTTCGGCGCCATCCTCTACGAGCTGCTCGCCGGCGAGCGCGCCTTCCGCGGCGAGACGACGGTGGACACGCTGTCGGCGATCCTGCGCGAGGACCCGCCGCCGCTGCCATCGGAGCGCGCGGCGCGGGTGCCGGCTCCCGTGCTGTGGGTCGTGCAGCGCTGCCTCGCCAAGGAGCCGCGCGACCGCTACGCCTCGACGCTCGACCTGGCGCGCGACCTCCGCCAGCTGCGCGACAACCTGGCGAGCCTGAGCACGCTCAGCTCCGGCTCGCCGGTGGCGTCGGCCGAAGCGCCGCGCCGCCAGCGAAAGCGGCCGTCCCGCACCTCGGTGATGTGGGGCGCGGCCGGCCTCGCCGCGCTCGCAGCCGCATTCGCCGGCGGCGTGCTGCTCGCGCCACGGATCGGGCCCGTGCCCGCGCGTGGCGTGGCGGCGAACGAAGCCGGCGCCGTGCCCGCGCTGCGCTACGTCTCTTACTCGGGACGCGACGGCGCGCCTGCCTTGTCGAGAGACGGGCGGCTGCTCGCCTTCGTCTCGCGGCGCACCGGCGCACCGCGCATCTGGGTGCAGGTGGTGGGCAGCCGCGAGGCCGCGCTCACCGACGGGCCCGACGAAGCGCCGCGCATCTCGCCCGACGGAACCGCCATCCTCTTCGTGCGCGACGAAGGGACGCGGCGCTCGCTCTACCGCGTGCCGGTCGTGGGCGGGCCGCCGCGCAAGGTGATCGACGACGCGGCGGAGGGGGACTGGTCGCCCGACGGCCGCCGCATCGTCTTCGTGCGCATCGCCGCCGAAGGCGGACGCACGCGCTCGCTCCTCGGCACCGCGGCGGCCGACGGCGGCGAGCCGCGCGAGCTGACGCGCGTCGAGGATCGCGTGCTGCGCTCGCCGCGCTGGAGCCCGGACGGCAGCCGAATCGCGGCGCGCGTGGGACCGCTCCAGGGCCAGATGGATCCCGAGCTGGCGCTCTTCGACGCAAAGAGCGGCGCGCGCCGCAAGCTGCCGGTGTCGCAGCGGCAGGGGCAGGTCTACGGGCTGTCGTGGCGCTCGCCCGGCGAACTCGTCTACGCCGAGGTGTCGGGCGCCACGGCAGCCGGCTCCTCGCGCGTGCTCGCCCTCGACGTCGCGAGCGGCGACGCGCGCACGGTGTTCACACTGCCCGGCCGGGTCGCCCTCGTCGACGCCGCAGGAGCGCGCATCGCCGCGGACGTGCTGTCGAACCGGCAGACGCTGCGCGAGCTGCCGCTTGCCGGGCGAGCGAGCGCTGCCGCCAGGCCGCCCGCTCACCCACGCCGGTGCCGAGGACCGCCAGCCCGCCTACTCGCCCGACGGGCGATTGCTGGTGTTCTCCTCCAACCGCACCGGCAACCTCGACCTCTGGCTGCTCGACACGACGAACGGCGAGGAGCGCCAGCTCACCGACGACACCGCCGACGACTGGGACCCCGCCTTCACTCCCGACGGCCGCTCGCTCCTGTGGAGCACCAACCGCGGCGGTCACTTCGAGATCTGGCAGATGGCGGTGGATGGCAGCGGCGCGCGGCAGCTGACGAGCGACGGCGCCGACGCCGAGAACCCGACGACGACGCCGGACGGACGGTGGGTCGTCTACAACTCGTTCAACCCGAAGAAGAGCGGCGTGTGGAAGGTGCGCGCCGACGGCAGCGGCGCCGAGCGGTTGGTCGACGGAGCCACCACGTTGCCGGAGGTGTCGCCGGACGGGCGGCACGTGCTCTTCGTTACCGACTACGTGGGGCGGAAGAGCGGAGTGCTGCGCGCCGTGCGGGTCGCCGATGGCGCGACGGTGTTCGCGACATCGTTTCCCTATGCGCAGCTCAACGATGGGCGGCCGCGCTGGCTGCCGGGCAGCCGCGCGTTCGCGTTCGTGGCGCGCGACGAGGCCGGCGTCTCGGGCATCTTCGTGCAGCCGTTCGCGCCCGGCCGCGACACCGCTGCGCAGCGACGGCCGCTCGCCGGCTTCGAGGCTGAGGCGCCGGTCGAGTCGTTCGGCATCTCTCCCGACGGCACGCGGCTCGCGGTCTCGACGACGGAAGCGCGCAGCTTCCTGCTGCTCGCCGAGGCCGTAGACGAAAGCGCGGCGGAGGGCGGCTCGCCAGCGGCCGGCGGCGCGCGGCACTGAGCGCGATGAGCGAGCTCGGCGCGGCGCAGCCGCTCGCAATCGGCTGCATGCGGCTATCGACGGCGCGCGAGCGTGACGAGGCGGCTGCAGTCGCCGTCCTCCACGCCGCGCTCGACGCCGGCGTCACCTTGCTCGACACCGCCGACGTCTACGGCTGGGGCGAGGGCGACCTCGGCCACAACGAGCGGCTCATCGCTCGCGCGCTCGCCACCTGGGGCGGCGACGCCACGAAGGTGAGCGTGGCGACGAAGGGCGGGCTCACGCGGCCCGGCGGCCGTTGGGTGCCGGACGGGCGCGCGCGGCACCTCGCCGCGGCGTGCGAGGCGAGCCGGCGGGCGCTCGGCGTCGATCGCATCGACCTCTACCAGCTCCACGCCGTCGATCCGCGGGTATCGCTCGAGACCAGCGTGCGGGCCCTCGCTGCGCTGCAGCGCGACGGCCTCGTCGCCGAGATCGGGCTCTGCAACGTCTCGCTGGCGCAGCTGAAGCGAGCGCTGGAGATCGCGCCCATCGCGGCCGTCCAGGTGGAGCTCAGCCCGTGGCAAGACGCGGCGCTGCGCGGCGGCCTCGTCGAGCACTGCGCGACGCACGGCATCCGGCTCCTCGCCTACCGCCCCTTCGGCGGCGTCGAAAAGCAGCGCCGCATCGGCCGCGACAGCGTGCTGTCGGAGATCGCCGAGCGGCACGGCGCCACGGCGTGGGAGGTGACGCTCGCCTGGCTGCGCGGCCTGTCGCCGGTCGTCGTGCCGCTGCCTGGGCCGACGCGCGTCGACACCGTGCGCTCGACCGCGTGCGCCGCGGACGCTGCGCGCTCGACGAGGCGGATCGCGACGCGCTCGACCGCCGCTTCCCCGCCGGCGCCGTGGTGCGCTCGCCGCGGGCTCGTCGTCCGCCACCGCCGTCGAACAGCGGCAGCGGCGACGAGGTGGTGCTGGTGATGGGGATGCCCGGCGCCGGCAAGAGCACGCTCGCCGAGGAGCTGGTGGCGCGGGGCTACGCGCGGCTCAATCGCGACCAGCTCGGCGGACGGCTGCGCGACCTGCTTCCCGCGCTCGACACCCAGCTCGCCAGCGGTCAGCGCCGCGTCGTGCTCGACAACACCTACCCCACGCGCGCGGCGCGCAACGAGGTGCTCGAGACCGCGTGGGCGCATGGCGTGCCGGTCCGCTGCCTCTGGCTCACCACCTCGCTCGCCGACGCGCAGATCAACGTGGCGTCGCGGCTGCTCCACGGCGACGACGCGCACCTGCCGCTGCTGCCGCTTCTCCCGGAGGCGCTCTACCGCTACCAGCGCGAGCTCGAGCCGCCCGAGCTCGACGAAGGCTTCGCAGCCGTCGAGCAAGTCGCCTTCACGCGTCGCACGCCCACCGATCACACCGGCCGCGCGCTCGTCTGCTGGCTCGACGGCGTGTTGCGGCGCAGCCGCTCGGGTGGCCGCGCGCCCGTCGATCCCGAAGACGTCGAAGTGCTGCCCGGCCGCGCCGAGGTGCTCGCCCGCTACCGCGCCGAGGGCTTCACCCTCGCCGGCATCGCCTGGCACCCGGAGATCGCCGCCGGCACCGCGACGGCTGCCGCGATCGACGCCACGCTCGCGCGCACGGCCGAGCTGCTCGGCGGCGAGATCGACCTGCGCTACTGCCCGCACGGCGGCGGCCCGCCGAAGTGCTGGTGCCGCAAGCCGCTTCCGGGTCTAGGCGTCGAGCTGATCGCGCGCCACCGCCTCGACCCGGCGCGCTCGCTCTACGTCGGCCGCGACGCCACCGACCGCGACTTCGCCGCCTGCCTCGGCTTCACCTTCGTCGACGCCGGCGAGCTGTTTCCCGTGGGCACCTGAGCGACGGCCTGATGTAGCTTAGGCGCGGTGGAACCCGCCCCCGTCAACGAGCCCTACACGGCAGCCGAGCTCGCCCGCGACCTCGCCGCGGTGCGCGAGTGGAGCGCCCGCTACTGGCAGCGCTTCAGCGACGCCGACTTCTTCGCGCCGATCGGCGACGGCTGGTCTCCCGCCGGCCACATGCGCCACCTCGTCAAGTCGAACCGTCCGGTGGCGGTGGCGCTCGGCATCCCGAAGCCGATCTTGGCGGTGCGCTTCGGCCTGACCTGGCGGCCGTCGCGGCGCTACTCCGAGCTCGTCGCCACTTACCATGCGGCGCTCGCCGGCGGTTTGAAGGCCGGGCGCTACGAGGCGTCGCCGCTTCCGCCCGAGCGGCACAACGACACGCAACGGCGCGAGTCGCTCACCGCGCTCGACGATTCGCTGGCGGCGTTGGTGCGGCTCGTGCCGCGGTGGGGCGAGCGCGCGCTCGACCGCCTGCGCCTCCCCCACCCCGGAATCGGCATGCTCACCGTGCGCGAGATGGCGATGTTCACCGTCTACCACAACACCCATCACGTGCTCGGCGTAGCGAGGCAGCTCGAGGCGGCGCCGCCCCGGTGACCGCGGTCGCGGCGGCCGACGGCGCCGCGCGGTGAAGCCGAAGACCGTCTACTGCTCCTGTGCGTGCTGGGGACCGTGCTCCCCTACTCGCAGCTCGTGCCCTTCGTGCGCGAGCACGGTCTCGACCTGCGGCTCGTCGTCGAGCAGCTCTTCGCCAACCGCATCGGGGCCTTCTTCGGCCTCGACGTCGTCGTGTCGGCGCTCGTGGTGTTCGTGATGGTGTGGGTCGAAGGGCGGCGGGCGGAGATGCGTCACCTCTGGGCGCCGGTCGCGGCGACGCTCGTCGTCGGCGTCTCGCTGGGCTGCCGCTCTTCCTCTACCTGCGCGAAGAGCGGCTCCTGCAGCGGCTCTGGTCTGCTCGACCAGCCAGTCGCGCCACCTCGTCGAACCCCTCGCCGGTGCGCGCGCTCACGAGCATCGCGCGACGCCCGGGTGCACGGCGTCGAGGTGGTAGAGCAGGAGGTCGAGGTCGAAGTCGAGGTGCGGGAGCAGGTCGATCTTGTTCACGACCACGAGGTCGCAGGCGCGGAACATCAGCGGGTACTTGAGCGGCTTGTCCTCGCCCTCGGTGACCGAGACGACCATCACCCGCACGTCCTCGCCGACCCGGAACTCGGCCGGGCAGACGAGGTTGCCGACGTTCTCGATCACCAGCAGGTCGAGCTCGTCGAGCGGGAGCGAGCGGCAGCGCCGAGCGCACCATGTTCGCGTCGAGGTGGCACTCGCCGCCGAAGCCCGCGCCGGTGTTGATCTGCGCCACCGGCACGTGGAGCGCGGCGAGCCGGTCGGCGTCGAGGCTGCCCTGCACGTCGCCCTCGAGCACCCCGGCGCGCAGCCGTCGAGGCCGTCGAGCACGCGCTCGAGCAGCGTCGTCTTGCCCGCGCCCGGCGCGCTCATGAGGTTGACGACCGTCACGCCCGCGCGGTCGAAGTCGTCGCGGTTGGCGCGCGCGATCGTGTCGTTGGCGTCGAGGGCGTCCTCGACGACCCTGACCTTCGTCCGGTGCATCCGCTCCTACATCGTCCTGATCTTGAGGTACCGCTGGATCTCGGGCAGCTGCGCTGCGACCGCCGCGCGCCGACGGCCGCCAGCCGAGCCGCGGCGAGCGCCAATCGGCTTGCTCATCGTCGTCCTCCTTCCGGGTTCGTGCCGAGTCAGCTCGTCGAGCAGGGACTCGACGAGCCGCGACGGCCTCGTCGAGCGCGGCGCGCACCGGCTCGCTGAGCTCGGCGACCAGCTCGTCCTCGTCGCCGGTCATGCGCTCCGGCTCGCAGCCGACGACGAGCATGCGCGCCGGCGCGCCGCCGAGCTGGCGCGCCAGCGCCAGCACCTTGACCGGGTCCATCCCGTGCGTGTCGAGCTCACGGCTCGCCCGTCGTCGAGCTCGGGCTCGATCACGTACAGCGTGCCCGGCGCCTCGCCGCGCGGCGCGGCGTCGACGAGCACCGCGGCGTCGTAGTCCTCGCCGAGCGCGTAGGCGAGGTCCATGCCGCGGATGCCGAAGTCGACGACGTCGACCCCGGCGGGCAGCGCGCGGTCGGCGAGCCGCTCGCGCGACCGCGACGCCGAAGCCGTCGTCGCCGAGGAAGACGTTGCCGATGCCGGCGACGAGCACGCGCGTGGCCGGCGGCGCCGGCCGGCGAGCGGCTCGACCTCGTCGGGCGAGAAGAAGAAGCGGTGGCCGGGCTGGCGCCGCTCGCCGAGGTCGCGGCCCGGGTCGTCCTCGAGCGTGACCGCGAGGTGGACCGCCGCCCTCCATGTCCTCGCTCGATCCCTCGACGACCGCGACCTTCGCCCGGCGAGCGCGCGGTCGAAGACGTCGCCGCCGCGCGCGCGGGCGCAGGCGCACGCGGCTGCCGCGGCCGACCTCGACGCCGTCGACCGTCACGCTGCGTCGGGCGCCGGGCGCTCGAGCTCGTCCCAGCGGTCCATCGCGCTCATCGCGCACGCTCGCAGCTCGCGGATCGTCCCGTGCAGGCGCATGAGCTGCTCGCGGCGTCAGCGCCTCGGTGCGCTCGAGGATCTCCCGCGTGCGCGGGTCGGCGGCGCGCATCTCGGCCTTCTCCTCGTCGGTCAGCGCGAGGATGTTCAGCACGAGCAGCTGGTCGATCTCGCCGCCGTCGAACAGGTCGCCCGGGCTCTCGGGCGCGATCCGCGGGTGGTCGTCGAGGATGATCGGCGAGGCGAGCACCGTGTGCGCTCGCCCTCCTCGCCGACCAGCACCGGCCACAGGCCCTCGTTGCCGCACGCCGCGGCCGCCGTCGCGCAGCGCTCGGGCGGGTCGGTGAGCGAGACGAACTCGCCGCCGGCGCGCAGCACGGCGTGCGTCGAGCAGAACGTGCGCCGCAGCGCCTCCTCGCGGTCGCCGCCGGCCCACGGCGTCGTGTTCGCGATCGCGACCGTCACGCGCTGCAGCCCGGCGCCGGCCGCTCGACCGACGCTCGACGCCGCCCTCGAGCGCCTCCCAGCGTGCGCACGAGCGCGACCGCCGTCGCCGAGCTCCTCGCGCTCCGCCGGCCGGCGATCGCGACTGCCGCTGCCCTGGCGCCCGACCTCGCGCTCGATCGCCTCGTCCCAGGTCACGCAGCTCGCCCCGCCGCAGCTCGTCGACCGGCTCGCCCGTCGCGCACGCACCTGCCGGTGCACCACGTGCAGGAAGCGCACGCGCGACGTCGACGTCGCGTCCGCGTCGCCCTCGAGCAGGCACTGGGTCCGCATCTCGCAGCGGTCGTCCGGATGCGCGCTCGCTGTGCGCCGCGCGGGTAGACGCCGCCGAACGTCCAGCGCTGCTGGTTCTTAGCGCCGAGCGCCGGTACGGCCACAGCACGTAGCCCTCGTAGAGCACGGCGTCGGCGATCGCGCGCACCGGGTCCACGCTCATCGCCGCCTCCTCCGAGCAGCGCGTCGACGCGTCGCTCCCAGGTCGGCAGCGCGTGCGCGCGCCTTGTAGGCCGCGAGCCGGTCGAAGCGTCTCGCGTCGCAGCCGCAGCCACGCGCTGCCGGGGAAGTGGCGGTCCATCGTCTCGCGCCAGACCGCGACCGGCAGCCGGTACGTCGGCCTCGCTGGTCCCAGCCGATCGCGCCGGCCTGCAGCCGGCCGTCGGCGCCCGCGTAGAAGACGCGTGCCGCTGAACAGGAACTCGAGCGGCACCTCGCCGTCGTCGAGCGCGTCCAGGTACTTGCGCGCGCCGACGACCTCGAAGTCGTAGGTGCACGGCACCGGCAGATCGACGACCGTCGCGCCCGGTGAACGGCGGGCACGATCGAGCGTCGTGCGCGTCCAGAGCAGCGTGCGCAGCGTCGTGCCCCAGTCGCTCGGCGCGCCGAACAGCTCGACCAGCCGCGTCCTGCTCGCGCCTCGTCGTAGCGCGCGCCGGCGTGGCGGCGATCCGGATCTGCGACGTCGAGCGCGACCGAGCGGATCGGCTGCCCGCCCGCGGCGCTCGATCGCGCAGCGCGAAGCGCAGCGTCGGCACGGCGGCGTGCTCGACGCGCGCCGCGTCCCGCACGGCGAACGCCAGCTCGCGGCGCCGCGGCCGGCCGACGCGCGGCGCGCGCCACGGTCTACGGCCGGCGAGAGGTTCGGCATCCGCGGGTCGATCGGCTCGCGCGCCTTCGGGGTTGATGCCGGTCGAGCGCTCGGCCGTCGAGCGGCCGTCGGGCAGGTGCCCGGCCTGCTTCTCGTAGTTGCCCTGCGCGTTGCCCTGCTTGACGCCCGGCGTGTGCGCGGGCAGTCCGGCTCGACGTCGGGCTTGCCGGTCTTCATGCTCGCCACGTCGTCCTCCTCTGCTCGGTCGCGTCTCGCGTGCGCCGGTCGAGCGCCGTCGAAGAACGCCGTCGATCTCCTCCCAGACCTCGCTGCCGCCGGTGAGCCCGCGCCAGCGCGTGCGGATCAGCCCGACGAGCGCGTAGCAGTCGTCGATCGGGACGAGCCAGTGCTCGCGCGCGCCCGCGCGCGCGGTTGACGAGCAGCGCCTCGACGTCGGGCTCGAGCGTCGCGCAGCACCGGGTTGGCCGCCTCGAGCGCCGTCCCAGGCGTCGAGCTCGAGCAGCGACTCGGTCGGCCCCATCGGGCTCGGGTAGAAGGCGCACCACCCGCTCCGCGCGCCGCTGTGGCGGAAGAAGAACGCCATGTCGACCGGGATCCGCAGCTCCGCCCAGCGCGCGTCGTCGAGCTCGAAGTCGTCGAGCCGCGAGCCGCCGGTCGGGCACGAGCCGGAAGTGCCCGCCGCCCGCCGCCGCGGCCGGTCGAAGAGCAGCGCGCAGGCGCGGCAGCGCGCACATGCAGCTCGCGCGCGCTGCACGAGGTCGAGCAGCGTGCCGGTGCTCGGCGCGGGATCGGCTCGCCGCACAGCTCGCAGCGCTCCGCGCGGCTCGGCGCGCGCTCGACGGGCTCGGCGGCCGCGCGAGCCGGCCCGAGACGCGAGCCGCGACGCGCGCCTGCACCCGCGCGACGTGCGCCGCCGGCAGGCACGGTCGCACCGGCGCCGCCGTCAGCGCGCTCGACCTGCGAGCAGCGCGGCGCCGGCCGGCTCGACGCGCCTCGGCGACTCGATCGCCGCTCGACGTCGGGCGCCGCCTTGTGGATCGCCGTCCTCGATCGCGAGCTTCAGCGTCATCGCCGACGACGGGCAGCCGTCGCAGCTGCCCTGCAGCGCAGCCGCACGACGCCGCTCGTCGACCCCGAGCAGCTCGACGTCGCCGCCGTGGGAGCTCGAGGTAGGGCCGCACCTCCGTCGAGCGCCTCGCGCACGCGCGCTCTCGAGCGGCACCGGGTGCAGGCCGTGCAGCAGCAGCAGGTGCGACGACGAGCTCGTCGGCGGCGAGCTCGCGCGAGCGTGCCGTCGCGCGCTGGCGACGAGCCCGACGATCCGCGCGAGCCCCTCGCCGTAGAGCTCGAGCAGCGCCTGCACCAGCTCGAGCGCCGCGCGTCGTCGTCGCCGGCCGCGTCCGTCGAGCGCGCTCGACCTGCTCCAGCAGCGCCTCGAGCGTCGTGCAGCCGTCGCCATGCCGTGCTCGCCGAACATCGGCGAGTGCACCTGCTTGAGCGTCTTGCCGTCGCCGAGGTACATGTGCACGCCGCACGGCAGGCACGGGTCGAAGCTGCGCACCGCCCGCATGATGTCGATGCCGCGGAAGTCGTCCTGGCCGTTCTCCTCGAAGATCGGCATGCCCGTGACCGCGTCCTCGTAGGGCCCGGGCGTGCCGTAGGAGTCCGTCGGGCTGCCGTTCCACGGCGTCGGCGGGTACGGGTGGTAGTTGGCGATCTTGCCGTCGCGGATCACCAGGTGGTGCGAGAGCACGCCGCGCACCGCCTCGTGGAAGCCGCAGCCGATCGCCTCGTCGGGGACGTCGAAGTCCTCGAACACCTTCGTGTTGCCCGGCGCGGACCTCGTCGAGCGCCCTGGTCGACGAAGTGCAGCGCCATCGCCGCCGCGTAGGCGACGAAGTAGATCCGCGCGCGGTCGCGCTCGATCGCGTTCGACCACTGCGGGATCTTCCACTCGAGGTCCGCCTCGCGGCGTGTCCGGCGTCTTCGGGCAGGTCGATCTGCACGCTCGTTGCCGGTGGCCTTGACGTACGGCGTGTCGACCTTGTCCGCCAGCGCCGTCGCCCACAGCCGCGCGAGCGCGCCGCCGCCGGTGTCGAGCGCGAGGTGGTCGCCCGTGCGCTTGTCGTACCAGCGCGGGCTCATCACCCACGAGTAGTTGCCGCCCTCGAGGTCGCGCTTCTGCGGCTTCGGGAGCGTCGTCTGGTTCCACGGGTGGCGCTGGTCGACCGGGTTGCCGAGCGGGTCCTTGCGCGACGAACGTCTCCTCGTTCGGCCCAGTCCTCGTAGTAGGAGCTGCCGAGCAGGATGCGGATGCCGAGGTTGATGTCGACGAGGTTCGTGGTGACGAGCTCGCCGTCGACGACGACGCCCGGGGTGACGAACATCTCGTTGCCCCAGTCGTCCATGTTCCGGTAGTCGTAGTCGACGTGCGTCGGGGTTGTTGAACGCGCCCCAGCAGCCGAGCAGGATGCGCCGGCGGCCGACCTCCTCGTAGCCCGGCAGCGCCTCGTAGAAGAAGTCGAACACGTCGTCGTTCATCGCGACGGCCTTCTTGATGAAGTCGAGGCAGCGCAGCAGCCGCGCTGAGGTAGTCGGTGAACAGCGTGCGGCGTCGGCCACCGTGCCCGACGCCGCCCGGGTAGATCGTCGAGGGGTGCACGTGGCGCCCCTCCATCAGGCAGATCATCTCCCGCGTGATGCGGCTCATGTGCAGCGCCTCGCGGTACGTCTCGCCCGTGAACGGGTTGAACGACCGCATGATGTCGGCGATCGTGCGGTAGCCGTGGACGCTCGGCGTGCGGGCGCCTCGGTCTTCTCGGCCTTGTCCAGCACGCTCGGGTTCGTGTCCCTGACCATCTGCTCGCAGAAGTCCACGAACACCAGGTTGTCCTGGAAGATCGATGTGGTCGAAGATGTACTCGGCCGCCTCGCCGAGGTTGACGATCCACTCGCCGAGCGGCGGCGTCTTGACCCCGTAGGCCATGTTCTGCGCGTACATCGAGCAGACGGCGTGGTTGTCGCCGCAGATGCCGCAGATGCGGCTGGTGATGAAGTGCGCGTCGCGCGGGTCCTTGCCCTTCATGAACACGCTGTAGCCGCGGAACAGCGACGACGTGCTCTTGCACGACACGACCTCGCTGGTTGTCGAAGTCGATCTTCGTGTAGATGCCGAGGTTGCCGACGATCCGGGTGATCGGGTCCCACGACATGTCGACGATGTTGCCGGCCTCCGGGCTTGACCTCGCTCGCGGATGGCCATGGTCGCTCTCCTCGTCTCGCGCTCCTAGTTCGCCGCCAGCGGGGCTCGTAGCCGGTGGTGAGCTCGTCGCGGTTGTGGCGCCACTTCGGCTCCTTGTTGACGGTCTTGTTGGTGATGCCGCGCAGCTTGCGGATCACCGGCCCGTAGGTGCCGGTGATCGCCGACGGACACCCCGCCGCCGGGCGGCGCGTCCATGAACGGCATGAACTTGTCGGGGAAGCCGGGCATCGTGCAGCCGATGCAGATGCCGCCCACGTTCGGGCAGCCGCCGATGCCGGCCATCCAGCCGCGCTTGGGCACGTTGCAGTTGACGACCGGGCCCCAGCAGCCGATCTTCACCTGGCACTTGGGCGAGTTGTAGTCCTGGGCGAAGTCGCCCTGCTCGTAGTAGCCCGCGCGGTCGCAGCCCTCGTGCACCGTCTTGCCGAACAGCCACTGCGGGCGCAGCTGCGTCGTCGAGCGGGATCATCGGCGCGAGCCCGGCCGCCTGGTAGAGCAGCCAGGTCAGCGTCTCCATGAAGTTGTCGGGCTGCACCGGGCAGCCGGGGACGTTGACGATCGGCAGGCCGCCGGCCGAGCGGAAGTCCCAGCCGAGGTAGTCGGCCAGGCCCATGCAGCCGGTCGGGTTGCCGGCCATCGCGTGGATGCCGCCGTAGGTCGCGCAGGTGCCGATCGCGACGACGCCCCAGCGCCTTGGGCGCGAGCCGGTCGATCCACTAGTTGAGCGTGATCGGCTCGCCCGTCGCCAGGTCGTTGCCGAACGAGGTCCAGTAGCCGTCGCCGTTGATGTTCTCGTTGGGGATCGAGCCCTCGATCACGAGCACGAACGGCGCGTCGAGCGTCGCCGTCGGCCGCGTCGCGGAACGGCTTCAGGAACTCCTCGCCGCCGAGCGTCGGGCGAGAGCACCTTGTTGTGCAGGTGGACCTTCGGCAGGCCGGGGATCGCGCCGAGCAGCACGTCCTCGATGCTCGGCTGCGACGGCCGCGGTGATCGAGACCGTGTCCCCGTCGCAGCTCATGCCCTCCGAGATCCAGAGGATGTGGACCTCCTCGACGCCCGGCGGCCTGTGCTCAGCGCGTCATGTCAGCCTCCACTCCGTTGCGATCGCGCTCGTCGCTCCTCGAGCTCGAGCGACGTCGACCAGCAGCTCCTCGCCCCGCACGACCTCCACGTCCAGGCCCCCGCAGGCCGCGCAGGCGCAGCGGGAAGCCGTCCAGCTCGCTCTCCGCGCCGCACGCGCGGCAGCGCCGCGCGCGCCGGGCACGTGCTCGATGCTCCAGCTCGGCGCCCTCGACGCGCCGTGCCCTGCGCGCACGAGCTCGAAGGCGAACGTCGAGCGCCGACGGCACGACCTGGCGCAGGTGCCCGACCTGCACCTCGACGCGCGTCGACGCGCCGGCCCGCCGGCGTGCCGGCTCGCGATCGCGCACGATCGGCCTCGGCGATCGAGAGCTCGTGCACCGCTCCCTCAGCAGATCCTCGGCAGCGGGTCGCCGACGAGCTGGTCCATCACGCGCCGGCCGCCGAAGGCGGTCTCGACCAGCACCATGCCCGGCGGCTCGGTCCTGACCTCGCCGATCTCGGCCGCGCTGCTCGCCGCCCGGCACCGCGCGCAGCGCGGCGAGCGCCGCCGTCGGCCGCCTCGGGCGCGACGAAGGCGACGAGCTTGCCCTCGTTGGCCACGTACATCGGGTCGATGCCGAGGATCTCGGCCGCGCCGGCGACCGCCGGGTCGACCGGCACGTCGGCCTCGCGCACGAGCATCGCGACGCCGCGACGCGCGCGCGAGCTCGTTGAGCACCGACGCCACGCCGCCGCGGGTGGCGTCGCGCAGGCAGCGCAGCGCCGGGCCCGGCGGCGTCGAGCAGCGCGTCGACCGCCGGCCACAGCGAGCGCGTGTCGGACTCGATCGTCGGCGCTCGAGCTCGAACTCGCCGCGCGCGAGCATGATCGCCGTGCCGTGCTCGCCGATCGAGCCCGGAGACGAGGATGCGGTCGCCGGGCCGCAGCGCGCGCGGGCGACAGCGCGCGCGCGCGGGTCGACGCGCCCGAGGCCGGTCGTGCAGACGTACATGCCGTCGGCGTGGCCGCGCTCGACGACCTTCGTGTCGCCGGCGACGATCTCGACGCCGGCCGCGCGCGGCGGCCGCGCGCGATCGCCTCGACCTCGGCCGCGCAGCTCGTCCGCCGTCCAGGCCCTCCTCGAGGATGAGCGAGAGGCGTCAGCGCGAGCGGGCGCGCGCCCGCGACGGCGAGGTCGTTGACCGTGCCGTTGACCGCCAGCTCGCCGATCGAGCCGCCCGGGAAGCGGAGCGGCTTGACGACGAAGCGAGTCGGTGGTCAGCGCGAGCCGCGCGCCGTCGACGGCGACGGCGCCCGCGTCGCCCAGCTGCGTCGAGCGCGCGCGAGCCGAAGCGCGGGCACGAGCAGGCCCTCGATCAGCGTCTGCGTCGCCTTGCCGCCGGCGCCGTGGGCCATCGTGATGCGCTCGTCGCGGAACTTCGCGCGCTTGCGCGCGCGGTCTCGATGATGCCGAGGATCCGCTGCCTCGCGGCTCGGACGGCGGCGCGTCGCCTCACACGACCTCCCGCTCCCGCGCGAAGCGGCCGTAGTTGTAGTAGGCCGCGCAGGCGCCCTCGCTGCGAGACCATGCAGGTGCCGATCGGGCGCTCCGGCGTGCACGCGGTGCCGAACACCTTGCACTCCCACGGCTTGATGACGCCCTTGAGCACCTCGCCGCACTGGCACGCCTTCGGGTCGGCGACGCGCACGCCGGGCACCGCGAAGCGCCGCTCGGCGTCGAAGTCGGCGTAGGCGTCGGACAGCTTCAGCGCCGCTCTGGGAGATGAAGCCCAGCCCGCGCCACTCGAAGTGCGGGCGCAGCTCGAAGACCTCGGCCATCACCTCGAGCGCGCGCAGGTTGCCCTCGTAGGGGACGACGCGCTTGTACTGGTTCTCGACCTCGCAGCGGCCCTCGGCGAGCTGGCGCAGGATCATGTGGACCGCCTGCAGGACGTCGAGCGGCTCGAAGCCCGGAGACCACGACCGGCTTGCCGTAGTCGGCCGGGATGAACTCGAACGGCCGCGCGCCGACGACCGTCGAGACGTGGCCCGGGCCGATGAAGCCGTCGAGGCGCAGGTCGGGCGAGTCGAGCAGCGCGCGCAGCGGCGGCACGATCGTCACGTGGTTGCACATGCACGAGAAGTTGGCGACGCCCTCGGCCTTCGCGCGCTTGAGCGTCAGCGCGGTCGACGGCGCGGTCGTCTCGAAGCCGATCGCGAAGAAGACGACCTCGCGGTCGGGGTTCGCCTTGGCGATCCGCAGCGCGTCGAGCGGCGAGTAGACCATCCGGACGTCGGCGCCCTCGCGCCTTGGCGTCGAGCAGCGTGCCCGTCGAGCCCGGGCACGCGCATCATGTCGCCGAAGCAGGTGAAGATCACGCCGGGCTCGTGCGCGATCGCGATGCCGTCGTCGACGCGGCCCATCGGGATCACGCAGACCGGGCAGCCGGGGCCGTGCACGAGCTCGACGTTCGCCGGCAGCAGGTCGTCGACGCCGTACTTGTAGATCGAGTGCGTGTGGCCGCCGCAGACCTCCATCACCTTGTAGTGGCGGCCCGGCTCGACCGTCGGCGAGGATCTCGCCCGCCAGCGCGCGGCCGAGCTCGGCGTCGCGGAACTCGTCGACGAACCTCATGCGGCCGCTCCAGCGCGATCGCCGTGCCGGCGTGGACGAGCAGCGCGTCGCCCGGCGCGACGGGCTCGACGAGCGCGATCTCGACGGTCGCTGCGCGCGCCCGTCGGCGTCCTCGCAGAGCGCGAGGCCGCGCGCCGTCGTCGACCGCGCACGACCGCATCGGGACCGCCTCGTCGCCGCAGGTGATGCAGTCGCGTCGTCGTCGCAGTGCGCGAGGCTCGGCCTCGCACGCGGCTCACTCGATCACGCTCGCCTTGAGCTCCTCGAGCTCCTGCTCGTACTCCGCGCCCATCTGCTCGAGCAGCCGGCGCGTGGCCAGCGCCTCCTCCTCGTCGACCTGCGAGATCGCGAAGCCGACGTGGATCAGGACCCAGTCGCCGGGGCCGACGCCGTCGCCGTCGGCGTCGAGCAGGCCGACGTTGACGTTGCGGCGCACGCCGGCGACGTCGACCCTGGCGAGGCGGTTGGCCTCGTCCGTCACCTCGAGAACTTGGCGACGCCGGCGTCGCGCGCGATCGCCTCGATGCTGGTGGCGGCATAGCCCAGGTCGAGAAAGGAGCGCAGCGCGGTCTGCAGGAAGGCCTCGCGCAGTTCGCTGGCCTCTTCGGCGCTGGGCCGCCCGCGGGGTCGCCGGGCGGTCGAGGGCTTGGCGGGGTCGTTCATGCGCTGGTCTGGCTCGCTTCGGAAAAGGGGGATCACGACATGGTGCCACAGCGGCGCAGCACACCGCTTCGGGGTTTTACGGCAGAAACAGGGCCTGCAGATCGCTCAGAAATCCAGGCCGCGCGCGGTCGGCCATACCCGGTGCAGGTCGCGCGCGACCAGGCCCTTGCGCTCGGCCTGCTCCAGGCCGCGCTGGATGGCGGTAACCGCAAGCCCCGTGCGCTCGGCGAACTGCGCCAGCGTAAAGCCCTCGGCCAGGCGCAGCGCATTGAGCATGAACTCGAATGGCAGATCCGCCCGCGCCACCTCGTCGCTCCTGCCACCGCGTCGCCGGCCAGCGCCTTGTCCATGTAGCGCGCCGGATCGCGAAAGCGCACCTGCCGCACGATGCGATGCGGGAAGCCAGCTTGCCGTGCGCGCCGGCGCCGATGCCCAGGTAGTCGCCGAAGCGCCAGTAGTTGAGGTTGTGCGCGCAGCGATGGCCCGGCTCGCATAGGCGGAGATCTCGTAGCGTCCAGGCCGGCGGCGCCGGTGCGCGCCGCGATACGGTCCTGCATGTCGTAGGCCGAGTCGTCGTCGGGCAGCGCGCGGCGGGAACTTCGCGAAGTAGCGTGTTCGGCTCGAGCGTCAGGTGGTAGACCGACAGATGCGGCGGCGCGAGCGACAGCGCCTGGTCGAGGTCGCGCTCGCAGTCCTGCCAGGGTCTGGCCCGGCAGCGCGTACATCAGGTCGATATTGAAGTTGTCGAAGGCCGCGGCGCCTCTTCCACGGCGGCGCGCGCCTGCGCGCGCCGTGCATGCGGCCCAGCGCCTGCAGATGCGCGTCGTTGAAGCTCTGCATGCCGACCGACAAGCGCGTGACGCCGGCCGCGCGAAAGGCGCGGAAACGATCGCGCTCGAAGGTGCCGGGGTTGGCCTCGAGCGTGATCTCGCCGTCGGCCTCGAGCTTGCAGGCGCGCGCGGATATCGGACAGCAGCCGGTCGATCGCCGCGGGCGAGAACAGGCTGGGCGTGCCGCCGCCGATAAAGACCGTATGGACCGTGCGGCCCCAGACCAGCGGCAGCGCGGCCTCGAGGTCGGCCACCAGCGCGTCGAGGTAGGCTTCTTCGGGCAGGTTGCGTCGCCGCCGCGCCTCGTGCGAATTGAAGTCGCAGTACGGGCACTTGCGCAGGCACCACGGCATATGGACGTAGAGCGACAGCGGCGGCAGCGCGGCCAGTTGCAGCGGCCCGGGCCGCATGGTAGCACGCGTCGGCCTGCGCGGCGGCGCGGCCGCCGGCGTGTCATCGGCTCGGCAGCCAGCGCTCGCGCATCAGCGCCAGCATGGCGCGCGCCGCCTGCCCGCGGTGGCTGTGCGCGTTCTTCAGCTCCGGCGGCAGCTGCGGCGGCGGTCTTGCCCAGCGCGGGCAGGAACATGCGGGTCGTAGCCGAAGCCGTTGTCGCCGCGCGGCTCGCGCGCGATCTCGCCGGCCGTGCGGCCCTCGGCAATCAGCGGCTCGGGATCGGCGGCGGAGCGCAGCGCACCAGCATGCAGTATAGCGCGGCGCGGCGGTCGGCGACGCCGGCCAGCTGCTCGAGCAGTGCGCGTTTCACGTTGTCTGGCGTCGCCCTTCTCGTAGCCAACTGCGTGGCATAGAGGCGCGAGTCACGCCGGGCGCGCCGCCGAAGGCTTCGACGCACAGCCCGGAGTCGTCGGCCAGCGCGGGCAGGCCGCTGGCGCGGCCGCATGGCGCGCCTTGGCCAGCGCGTTCTCGACGAAGGTGCGCGTGCGGCTCCTCGGCCTCGCGGGATGCCCAGCTGCGCCTGCGCGCACCACCTCGACGCCGAGCGGCGCGAACAGCTGCTGCAGCTCGGCGAGCTTGCCGGGGTTGTTCGAGGCCAGGACGATGCCGCATGCGCCCGTCGCCTGCGCAGAGCCGATCGAGCGCCTGCTGCTGCAGCGGATCAGTTCGGCGATGCCCTTTTCGGCCAGGCGCATCAGCGCGTCCATTTCGGCGCGCGAGAAGGCGGCGCCCTCGGCCGTGCCCTGCACTTCGACGAAGTGGCCGGCGCCGGTCATCACGACGTTCATGTCGGTGTCGCAGGCCGAGTCTTCGGTGTATTCCAGGTCGAGCAGCGGCGTGCCCGCCACGATGCCGACCGAGACCGCGGCCACGTGGCTCCTGATCGGCGTGGCGGCGAGCGGCCATCGGCCAGCAGCTTGCTCACCGCGTCCTGCGCGGCGACGAAGGCGCCGGTGATGGCCGCGGTGCGCGTGCCGCCGTCGGCCTGCAGCACGTCGCAATCGAGGTGGATGGTGCGCTCGCCCAGCGCCGCCAGGTCGAACACCGCGCGCATGGAGCGGCCGATCAGGCGCTGGATTTCCTGCGTGCGCCCGGTCTGCTTGCCGCGCGCGGCTTCGCGGTCGCTGCGCGTGTGGGTGGCGCGCGGCAGCATGCCGTACTCGGCCGTGACCCAGCCCTCGCCGCTGCCCGCTTGTGCGGCGGCACCTTCTCTTCGACGCTGGCCGTGCACAGCACCCGGGTCTGGCCGAACTCGATCAGCACCGAGCCCTCGGCATGGATGGTGAAGCCGCGCGTGATGCGCACCGGGCGCGCGGTCTGCGGCGCGGTTGCCGCTGCGTGTGAAGGAGGTCATTGAGGAGGACGAGAGGCCGGTTGAATCGGACCGGGGGCAAGTGTCACTATTTTCCGGTGCGGCCGAGCGCTCGATCGCCGCATTGATCTCCGCGATGGAGCGCTCGATGGCGTCGTCGTCCAGATCGTCGATCTCGCCGTCGGCCGGCATGCCGGCCTGGATGGTGGAGGCGAACACGCCGTCGCCCACGCTGTCGGTCGAGATGCCGCGGTCGCCGCGCGCGTCGGCCGGGGTTTCCCATTCGAGCGCGATCATGGTCACGTTGTCGCCGTTGCGCCGCCGCGGCGTAGCGCCATCTCGACCAGCTCGGGCGTGGCATCGGACACGCGCTGGTTGGCCAGCACCTGCACGATCTGCGGCTCGTCCATCACGCCCCACAGGCCGTCGGAGCACAGCATGATCTTGTCGCCCTGACCCAGCGCCAGCGGCTCCGAGATATCGAACAGCGGCGGGCGTCGGCGAGCCCAGGCAGGTCAGCAGCAGGTTGCGGTTGACCGGGCTCCGGCCCGGCGCCGACGCGCCGCGCCGCTCGGCGTGCGAGTGGTCGCGCGTGCGCGTCAGCAGCTCGCCGTCGCGCACCACGTACAGGCGCGAATCGCCGCAATGCACCCAGGTCGCGGTGTTGTCCTGCAGCACCGCGGCGACCACGGTGGTGCGCGGCGTGTCGAGCATCGCCTTGTTGCCGGCGTAGCGCATCACTTGCTGATGCGCCGCCATGATGGCCGTATTGAGAAAGGCCTTGACGTCCTTGAGCAGCGGCCGCGCTTCGCGCTGGTAGAGCGCGGCGATGGTCTGCAGCGCGAGCTGCGCCGCCACCTCGCCCTCCGGATGGCCGCCCATGCCGTCGGCCAGCACGAACAGGCCCGATTCCCGCGTGTAGCAATAGCCCATGCGGTCCTCGTTCTTGAGGCGGCCGCCCTTGCGGCTGACCTGGAAGACGGAGAACTTCATGTCA
>CAWJWP010000036.1:0-223107 GCA_963846495.1 Thermoanaerobaculia bacterium
CCGAAGGCTCGGGGAGGTTGATCGGCGCCAAGCCTCGCGCGAAGCGATAGGCGCCGCGCGGGTCGTTGCCGTTGGCGTAGTCGACGAAGCGGATGCTGGCGTCGAAGGAGAGGCCGGTGTGCAGGTGCGTGGTGCCGAAGAACGCCTGCCGCTTGGGGTTGTAGTGGCGGCAGCGAGGGCGGTCTTCGGTGATCTCGAACGGCACTTTGACCGACGCGGCTGTGGCGGCGGCCGGCTTCGCCGGCTGGGCGGCGAAGCTCGCATCGGCAAAGCTCAGAGCGGCGAAGAGCGAGGCGGCGATGGCGGCGAGACGAGAAACAAGGCGACACCCGGCGACGACAACACCATAGGGCACCCTCCACGTCCGCTGGCGGGACAATCAGGACAATGTGGGCGCGATGCTAACCGCGGTCGCGCGCGCAAGTCGAGAGGCGCGGCAGCGGCTGTCGATGCCGAGCGCCCGCGGCGGCCGGTGCGCGCGCTCTCGACGCGGCGACTACAACGCCCGCGGCGCCAGCAGCGACTCCTCGACTCGCTCGCCGGCGCCCCGCCGGCCGGCGACTCCTGGGAGAGCTGACGCGCCCATGCGCACTTGGCGATCGGCGACGCCCGACTCCTCAGCGCTCCTCAGCGCGGACGCCAATCCACACTTACTGTTTGAGCAACAAGGCGCGGAGGTCCTCCGTCAGGACGAACCGTCCTCCGGACTGCAGCATCGCTATCCATTCCTGACGCTGTTTCCTCATGGCGTCGGAATTCGGCCCGGTCGCGTGCTCGACGAAGTATCGCCAATCCGCGATGGCTCCGGCATGATCACCGGTGAGGGCCCGCGCGAGGCCGCGTGAATCTCGATCCGACCAATGGCCATCTCCACCGCTACGGCCCTGTCGCAGGCGCTTCTCACCATCCTCGCAGCGCCGTGCAAAGAGCCGTGCCAGCAGAGACGGTTCCAGTCATCGGCCGAAAGTGAGTCTCCAGGCGAGAGCGCCTCGAACCTCGTGTACGAGCGGAGAGCGTCCGCGATCTTCCCTGATGCGAGCAATTGTCCCACTCCGGTCGTATGTCACGCAGCTGTTGTTCTTCAGCGGCGCGACGTTTCAGAGCGCGCCGCATTTCCGCGTGCGCATCTGCAGGGCGACGAAATCGGCCTGAACACGGAGGTCGGAATTGAACGTCGATGCTTCCCTGATCAGCAATTCGTCATCCTCGATGGACGCAGATTCGGGCAAGTCGCTCAGCTTTTTCCTGGCGAGCTCGATGAACTGGCGCTGGCGAGCTCTCGCACGTCGCCTTCACTGAGCGGTACGCCAGAGTCCAGTTCGATGGCCTTCCGCAACAGTGACAGGCTCTCCGGGACGTCAGGTGAAGTCCGTCGTATGATGGCGTCCTTGCTCCTCGACAGAAGGGCTCCAGCGGCGATCCGCTTGATCTCGTCGAGGACGCTGCTGGTTTTCAGACCGGGCTGAATGAGATCCGCATCGCGCAGTTGCGCCAGCCCGCGCTCGTAGTCTCCTTCAGCCGCGCTGCTCTTTGCCTCGCGAATCAGATACTCGACACCCGCGGACCGGGCCTCCGCACGAAGAGCCGGGGAAAGCAGTCGCAAGGCAGCATCCACGCCGTCCCGAACCCAAGCGTTGGCGACGTCCGCGACAACGCTGGGATGAAGAGGAAAGTCGTCGAACGTCTTGCGATACGCCTGTCCAGGAAAGTACTGATTCCACTCTTGACTGCTGAGGTTTCGTCCGACAATCTCGTGGGCCTCGCCAAGCAAGACGTCCTGATCGAGAGTCCAACGACGCGCGGTCCTGTCTTTGCCCCAAGTGAGCAAGGAGCGATTATCGGGCCCTGCAGAAACCATGACCACCGGCCCTTCATGGCCGCGCAACACGATCGAGGACTGAGATGGATTGCTGGCCGCAAGATTCCACACCCGCACCGTTCTGTCCTCACTTCCAGTTGCCAGCCACTTACCGTCGTTGCTGGCGGCGATGGAAGAAAGGTCAGCCTCATGGCCGCGCAAGACGAGGGCCGCCTTCGAGGGCTCAGCGGCGCTCAAGTCCCACAAACGGGCAGTCCGGTCTCCTGGATTAACAGTTGTAAGTCCTCCTTTTGTTTTCCCCTTTCTCGTCCTCCGCACGCGCTGGCGAGCCAGCGCCCGTCCTGGGTGAACGCGAGTGCCACGACGCTACCCTCATGACCCCGCAAAACGATCGGCGCAGCGGGCCTAAGGCTGCTGAGGTCCCAGAGATTCACCGTATGGTCGTTACTTCCCGTAGCAAACCAGCGACTATCGGGACTGATGGCGACAGACTCGATACCTGAATGTCCCTTCAGGACCCGCGACGCCCTGGCCGGATCTGCGGGATTCAGCGCTGACAGGTCCCAGAGCCGCGCGGGTCCCTCCAGATCCACTGTGATCAGCCACCGGATTATCTTCACTGAATGCGAGCAGCGTGGTCCAGCCTCCATGACTCGGCAGAGCAATCGAGGCCCGTTCGGGATCGGGAATCGACAAGTCCCACAGACGCACCGGGTCATCGAGCCTGACAGTCGCCAGCCAATGAGCATCGGCGCTGATGGCCATGGATAGTCCGGGACCCGAGTGTCCGTGTAGAACACGAGCCGGCTCCTCCCTGCGGCTGGCCGCGTCCCACAAGCGTGCCGTGCCCTTGTCGTCGCCCGTTGCGAGCCAGCGGCTGTCGGGACTGATCGCCATGCTCGATATGCGTTGTCCGTGCTCGAGGTCCGCCGGCGGACTTCTTGTTCGGGCTCAAATCCCACAAACGCGCCGAGGTGGCGGTGGTCGTGACGAGCCAACGATTGTCAGGACTGATTGCGACGGGGCCCGACCCCGCCTCCGGAGGGGCCTGCACCACGACTTCTCCCGCAGAGGCATCAAGGTTGGCCAGGTCCCACAAGTGCCCGAAGTCATCACTCCGTCCGCGTGCGATCAACCAGCGACCGTCGGGGGTAAACCGAAGCTGCCACGCAGGTGAGTCGCTGCCTCGAAGCGTCTTCGGCGGCGCGGACGGATCGGCAAGGTCCCACAGGAGCGCCGCACTCTCATCGCCTGCGCTGGTGACAACCCATCGACTGTCTGGGCTGATTGCCGCTCCCCAGATGACATTCCTGTGCCCACGCAACGTGACGGGGTTCCTGGCGGGATCGGCTGTCATCAGGTTCCACAACAGCGCGTTCTTATCGTCATCCGTGGTGACGAGCCAGCGACCATCGGGGCTGAACACGGAAACACGCGTGCGTCCAGAGCGAGGGTCCGCGTTGAGGAATCTCGGGTTCCGAAACGCATCGGAGGCTGTCAGGTCCACGAGGACTTCTCCGTCACTGACCAGCCAGCGGTCATTGTGGCTGATCACGATGGACCCAAGGCCCTCTCGCCTCGTCCGAGCAGGATCCGGGCTTCTCAGGTCCCAGAGATGACCCGCGGCGACGAGCCAGCGAGAGCCCGGGCTGGTCGTTATTGCGTCGATTCGGTCGTCCCATGTAAGCAACATCCGAGACTGCAGGGATGGATTCGCGACAGTTAGATCCCACAGGCGCAGGTCGCTGCTCCACAGGCCTCTCTTGCCCGCGGTTGCAATCCAGTGGCCGTCTGGCGTGAATGCGAGAGTTGTAATCTGATTCTGATGACCCCGTAGTTCCACGAAACTCGGGGAAGGATCGCTCGCTGCCGGCTTCCAAAGTCGTACCGTGCTATCCGCGCTCCCGGTCGCGATCCACCGCCCGTCTGCACTGATCGCGACCGCCGTGACTCGATCTCTGTGACCCTGCAGGACGATCGCCGTCTCGCCCGGCTTCGGGTTCGTCAAGTCCCACAGCCGTGCTGTTCGATCGGCGCTTCCCGTGACCAGCCAGCGGCTGTCGGAGCTGATGGCCAGTGAAAGAACGTCATCGTGATGGCCAACCAAGAGAGTCGCCGTCTTGCGAGGGTTCTTGGTCTTCAAGTCAACGAGGTGACATGGTCCGGTGGCACCACCGACGATCAACCAACGACTGTCCCGGCTGACGGCCATCGGCTGAGAGCCGCCTGGCAGACCGGAGAGTGCAATGCCTGACGACATGCGCAGCACGTCCCGAAGCGCCTGCTCGGCGTCGGGAAGACGGATTCCGCGAGCCTTGAAGGCGTCGGATCTGGTGATCGCGACAGCCTCCGCAGCCAGCAAAAGGGCGCGCTGCGGATACTGTGAGTCCAGCGACATTGACACCGTCGCCAAGCGCTGGGCGTCAGCAATGGCGCTCAGTTCGCGCGACGCATCCCGGGCGCGCCGCATATTGAAGAACAGGACGATCGCAATGATGGCTAAAGCCGCCGCGCACGACGCTGTAGCCACCGCCGACCAGAGGAATCTCTTCAGCCGCCTGGCGTTCCTGACCTGTTCCTCGGCGCGCTGCCGCTGCGCTTCCGCCAGCGCCTTGGCCTGTTCGAGCTCACGTTCCTTGGCGATTCGTTCGGCTTCGACACGGAGGCGGTCCTGCTCCGCGGCGGCGACGCGAGCCGCTTCGCTGTCGCGAAGAAAGTCGCCGGCTTCATCGAACCCCGGCGCGTATTGCTCGGCCCACGCGGCATTTGGAGTCTCACGGTCCTGCCATTGATGTGCGTACGTGAGATCTGCCTTGCCCCAGAGGCTCCCTCGGCCAGCGCGCCAACGCCGAGCAGCATCGACGAGCCGGAGATAGTTGGTGCGGGACTCAGACTCTTCTTCGACCCAGGTTCGCAGCCGCCCCCATTGCCGGATCAGGCTTTCGTGCGAAATGTCGATCACCGACTCGCCGTCGAGCTCGACGTCTCGGGGAGGCATCAGAAAAGAGCGCCCGGGCGCGCGGAACACATCGAGCACCCGAACGACCTCCGAAATTTCTGCGCCCGCGATGGCAGCTATGCGAGCCACCGGCGTCGGGCGGCGAATCTCCCTGTTGTCGGGTCCGCGTTCGCTGAGGCATTTGAACGCGCGCTCGGCAATCTTCCGTTCCCGGCCGGTCGCCAACGAATCGAATGCCTCGTCCGCGTGCCCCGACAAGGCTTTTGCCATACCGCCGATCGCCGTCAGGTCCCCGAGATCGATCGCACGGCCTTCGGGTGCATTTCGCTCCCAGTTCCCCCACGCCCGCATCAGCGCGTGCTGCAGTACCGGTAGCTGATCCATGTCATCGCCGACATCGTTGAGCAGAGACTGCACCAAGCCCGGCGCGATGCGTCCACCCCGGACGCCGATGGGTCCGGTGATGACCGAGTGAAGCTCGTCGCGGGTCAAACGCGGGATCAAGTATTGGCTGTCGCTGACCTCCTCTGCCAGATGACGGAAGCGCGCGCAATCGCCGAGGAAATCCGAGCGCATCGTGATAACCACGTATGCGGGCACTTCTCGCTGCGATCCGGCTTCGAGCAGCAGCTTGACGAACGCGGCGGCGTCATCCCCGGTGTCGCGGTGCCTGGCGAGGTCTGCGAAGCGAAAGATCTCTTCGAACTGATCGACAACGATCAATACGTTCTCGTGAGGCTCCAAGCGGCCGAGGCGGATGGTTTCGACAAGGCCGAGACTGCTGCGCCGCAGCGTTGTCTCAGCTACTTCCTCTGCCGCCGGCCTTGCCAGGCTGAGACACGACAGCACGCCGGCGTCAACAACGCTTTGCGCCAGGAAGCGAATCGGGTCGTCCTGCGGCCGCAAGATTGCGATGCGCCAGTGAGCGCCAGCCTCGGCCATGAAGCCGCCCTCGAGCGCGGGGAGCAGACCTGCGCGCACCAGCGAAGACTTGCCGCTCCCCGAGGTGCCGACGACAGCAAGGAATCGCCGGCCAGCCAGGCGTCGCACCAGCTCGTCGCTTTGCTTGTCGCGGCCGAAGAAGAGGTCCGCCTCCTCCTTGGCGAACGGCCGAAGACCCGGAAATGGATTCGCGCGTCCACTGCCGTCCATAGCTAAGTCTCTGACAGCTTGGCGAGAAAGGAATGGAGCAGCCCAGGGTCGAAGCCATTGCTCGGCTTGATGATGGAGAGCTGATGGGTACGAAAACTCTCCTTGTCGGGGTCAGGAAGATCGGCCACATAAAGGGCTTGCGCCTTGAAAGCCGCAGATCGCCCGAGGCCGAATACCTTGTTGAGATCACGGAGCATCGTCCGCAGCCATCCCGCCTTGCCCTTTCCCCAGTAGACGAGTGCGCCGTCGCACTCTATGAGAGTTTCATAGTGTTCCTCGCGAAGCTGCTGTGAGTCGCCGTCGAACAGCGGCAGCCTGACTTCAAGCGACTGATCGAACAGGAATTCATGGATGGGCGTGACAGCGTGACGGTCGAGCTGGTCGCACATCAGGTAGACGCTGGCCGAGCCGGCCTTGAAAGCCGCCGTGGCAGGCTTCGCTGCCGGGTTCAAGCGATCGAGCACCAAGCCCTTGAGCGTCTCAATGGTCTGATTGGCGAGGAGATCGACGTCGCCTCCCATTGGGGATCGTGTTTGCAGTCGATCGATCAATGCACTGATCCGCGGATCCCGCGGGCGTTCATTGGCTGCCAGCCAAAAGACGCGGGCAGCGGCGCTGCTCGACGCCTGAAATACGGCCGCGTCGCTCTGCAACTCGATGACGGAGCGGTCGTCGCCCTCGGGGACGAAGCCGTAATGCGCGCCGATGAGATGAATCGCGACCTTGGCGTCTCGCAGGGCGTCCAGGACGGTCTGGCGCAGACGTGCCGCGTCGAGCGGCGGGGCTCCGCTTGGCACCACGCGGTAGTTCCGCGCTTCGAGCTCGCGTCGCAGCTTCTCACGTTCCTCGCTGAGGTCCCCTGTCGTCCACGCCAGAAACACCGTGCCAGCGAAAGCCGGCGGTGAAGCGGCGGCAGCGGTGTCGCCCGCTGCGGCCATCGCCGCGAGCAATCGCGAAAGATCCTGAGCCACGTCATCGACGCGCGCACGAAAAACCTTCAACGCATCCGCGCTCGGATCGAGGAGAAGGTCTCGGGCGCGGCCTGATTCAGCGTCGAGGCGGAAAAATTGTGCGCCCAGCACCTCGTCTAGTAGGGGCGGCAGCGCACTTCTCTCGACCGGCAGCCGGAGGACTTTGACGGCGCGTTGAAGATTGCCGACCCGCAGGTTCCCTCGCTCCTGGGCGGCCTGGGAGAACCTGATCAGCTCGCGATTGCACCAGTCGGACTGGATGTATCCAGGCGAGATGATCGACACCAGAACCGCGGAGCCGCGCAGCTGCAGCTCGATCTCGTCGGAAAACACCTCCGCCCCGGTGAGCCGCTTGTCGCGCCACAGAGTGGCACGCCGTCCGACATGCACGTCGATGAAGTTCTGCAGATGCTCGTGAAAGGTGTCGACCCATCCACGGCTGCTCTCACCGAATGGCTGATTGTCGATGTGGCTGTAGCTGATGAATACGTCGTTGCGGTAGCCGCTGACCAGGGCCATCACGATCTCCGCGTCGGTGCACGGAGAAGTGTACGCCCGTTCAGCCGCCTTGGCGCTCGGGGCCCGCACGCGTAGAAACGCTGTGGGCGCATATCACCAAGAGGGGACAACGCCATTGCGAAGCACTCACCGTGCATCGTCGGCGGCGACGTGTCAGTTTAGGGAGAAGCCGTCAGCGATTTCTTCCCCAACGCATCACACGGCCGGGACAAGCGATCGGCCGCTGCCTCGCGGGCCCAGGTCCTCTGGCCTTACGCTCGCGACGCGGCAGCTGCCGCCACCACCGGCGGATCGAAGGGCGGCGCTTGCGGCAGCTCGATCGTCTCGCTCAGCCGCTCGAAGAGGTCGCCGAGCTCTTCGCGGTAGACGTTGCCGGTGAGCAGCATGATGATGTCGCGGCGGCAGTGCGGGTGGGCGCGCAGGAACTTGGAGAAGCTGAAGCCGTCGGCGTAGTAGGTGTAGACGAGGCGGCGCAGCGCTTCCATGCCGTTGGTGAACTCGACGCCGAAGCGGCCGAGCTGCGGGCCGGAGAGGTCGCCGTTCGCCAGGCCGTCGTTGATCGCGTCGGCCGCCATCTCGCCCGACTTCAACGCCAGCAGCACGCCCGTCGAGTAGATGGGGTCGATGAAGCCGAAGGCGTCGCCGACGAGCACCCAGCCGTCGCCGGCGATCGTCCGCGCGCGGTAGGAGTAGTCCCTTCGGGCCTGGATCGGGAAGAGCTGCTCGGCGCCTGCGACGCGCGGCCGCAGGGGAGGGGCGAGCGCCAGCTCCTCGGCGAAGGTCGCCGCCGGGTCGCCGCCGCGTCCCTTGACCAGGTAGTCGACCGGGCCGACGACGCCGACGCTCACCACGTCGTCGGGCAGCGGGATGTACCAGAACCAGGTCTTGCCGTGGGTGGTGTTGATGACGAGGGTCGCGCCCTCGTCGATGCCGGGGTCGCGCTTGGCGCCGCGGAAGTGGGAGAAGAACGAGATGTGCCGCATGCGCGGCTCGACGTCGATGAGCTTGAACTGGCGGGCGAGGAGCGCGCTCTGGCCGGTGGCGTCGACGACGACGCGCGCCTCGATGCGCCGCGCCGGGCCGTCGCCCTCCTGCACCTCGGCGCCGATCGGCGCGGCCGTCGTCGTCGAAGAGGACGCGCGCGACCGCCAGGCCGCGCTGCACCTCGACGCCGTGCTCGGCCGCGTTGTCGAGCAGCATCTGGTCGAAGCGGCTGCGCAGCACCTGCCAGGTCTGCGAGCACTCGTGCGGGTCGTTCTCGAAGAAGTAGAACGGCTTCGACGCCCGGCCCGTCTTGCTGTAGAACTGGACGCTGTACTTGCGCGGGAACGAGCTCGCGCGCATCTTGTCGAGCATGCCGAGGCGCTCGAGCGTCCAGTAGGTCGCCGGCATCAGCGACTCGCCGATCTTGAACTGCGGCTCGGTGCTGCGCTCGGCGAGCAGCACGCGATGACCCTGCTGCGCGACCAGCGTTGCCGCGGTCGCGCCGGAGGGGCCGCCGCCGATGACGAGGACGTCGTACGAGGTGTGAATCGGCGGCATCAGCGGCGGCGCTCCATCAGAATCGACGTTCCACGCGGAGCCGCGCGGCGAAGGGCGCGGCGGGGATGACCGAGCTCGAGCCGAAGGCGCGCGTCTCGTACTCCTCGTCGGTCAGGTTGTCGAGGTCGAGCGAGAGCGCCCAGGCGCCGAGGTCGTAGCCGGCGCCGGCGTCGAAGAGCAGCACGTCGTCGAGCTCGACGAGGTTGTCCTCGGCGGTGAAGCGCTCGCCGACGTAGCGCAGGCCGGCGCCGAAACGCAGGCCGCGGCCGAAGCGCTGGCTCACCCAGGCGCGCGCCAGGTGCTCGGGGGCGAAGGCGGAACGGTTGCCGGAACGGTCGAGCACGATCTGCGCGAAGGTCGGCGGCCCGAGCTGGATCAGCTCGGCGAATCGCGTCAGCTCGGAGTCGGTGTAGGCGTAGGAAGCGACGACGGCGAGCCCCGGCCGCGGCTGCGCCGACAGCTCGAGCTCGACGCCGCGCGACCGCTGGTCGCCCGCCTGCTGGGTGAAGCCGTTGTCGTCGGGGATGGCGATGTTGTCGCGCTCGAGCTCGTAGACCGACGTCGTCGTGCGCACCTTGCCGGCGCGCCAGCTCTTGTGCACGCCGAGCTCGACCTGGCGGCTGCGCTCGGGCCGGCGCTCGCCGACGACGCGCGGCGACGGCGGCGCGAAGGACTGCGCGGCGCTGGCGTAGAGCGACAGCTCGGCCGCCGGCGCGAAGACGAGGCCGAGCATCGGCGACCACTCGCCGTCGCTCCGCTGCGTGCGCGTCACGTCGTCGTCGAAGTCGATGTCGTCGAAGCGCACGCCGACGAGCGCCTGCCAGCGGTCGGAGAGCGCCACGTGGTCGATGACGTAGGGAGCGATGACGCGCGAGCGCGAGTCGCCGGCGCCCTGCGGGAACACCAGCAGCTGGCCGCTCACGGGCGAAGGGTTGAAGAGGTCGGCGAAGGGGAGCTGCGCGAAGCCGAGGGTGAACTCGTCGTCGGCCTGCGTCACTTCGAGCCCGGCGACGAGACGATGCTCGACGCCCACCGCGCTGCCGCTGTAAGTCAGCTCGAGCTGGTTGCCGAGGAGCGTCTGCCGGTCGTCGAGGAGGAGCAGCGCGCGCGCCACCGCGAAGCCGCCGAAGCCGTTGGGGAAGGCGCCGAGGAGCAGCGTGCCGTCGGTGCTCCAGTCGAGGTCGCGGTAGTAGGCCTTGTTGCGCAGCGCGAGCGTCGACGTCAGCTGCGTCTGGTAGTCGGCCTGCAGCCGGCGCACGTCCTGCTCCGAGCGGTCGCGGTCCGACTCGTAGGCGGTGTCGCGCGAGACCGCCGGCAGCTCGCCGCCGAGGAGCGGCAGCCCGGCGTCGGGCTGGAAGTCGGAGCTGCCGAGCTCGGCGTTGACGACGAGCGACGAGCGCTCGCCCGGCCGCCAGCTCACCGCCGGGTTGATCGCCGTCAGCTTGCCGTCCTTGCCTTCGCGGTAGCCGTCGGTGCGCCGGTGATAGGCGTTGAGGCGGAAGGCCAGCGACCCGTCGGCGCGCGCGAGGTTGCCGTCGACCTCGCCGGCCAGCATGCCGAAGCTGCCGCCTTCGACCGCCACGCGGCCGAAGCGGCCCGGCTCGGGCTGGCGGCGCACCAGGTTGACGGCGCCGGCGAGCGGGTTGCTGCCGTAGAGGAAGCCCGCCGGGCCCTTGAAGACCTCGACGCGCTCGACGTTGAAGAGCGGGTAGAAGGTGACCTCCGGCTCCGGCGCGCCGTCGGTGAGCACGAGGCCGCTCGACAGCGAGTCGAAGCCGCGCAGGACGAAGAAGTCGAAGACGCCCTGCCCCGACTCGACGCTGGCGCCGCTGACGTTGACGAGCGCATCGGCGAGGGTGAACGCGCCCTGCTCGGCGAGCAGCAGGTCGCCGACGACGCCGACGTTGGCCGGCGTGCGCTCGAGCGCCGCGGGCAGCTTGGTGACGATCGAGCTCGAGGTCGGCACGTAGGGCAACGTCTCGACGACGGTGATCTCTTCCGTCTGCGTCATCGCCGGCGTCGCCCCCGCGGCCATCCGGCTCCTGGCTCGGCCGCCCAGGCGCCGAGCCTGCGCCGCGAGCGCGATCGTCAACGCCGAACCGAGCCACTTCGACTTGCGCATGCGATCCCCCACGTCAGCCCGCCACGTCCAGCGCCACGAGCTCGCGCTCGCTGCGCACGTAGAGCCGCTTGCCGGCGAGCGTCGGCATCGTCCACGTCTTCCCTTGCAGCACCTGCGCGCGCGCCTTCTCGCGGTAGGCGCCCGGCGCCACCTCGACGAGCGCCAGCACGCCGTCGTCGGAGAGCACCCAGAGGTGCCCGTCGGCGACCAGCAGCGAGCCCTTGCCGAAGCCGCGCTGCTTCCAGCACTCGGCGGCGCTCTGCGGCACGATGCACTTCAAGGTCGCGTCGTCGAAGCCGTAGAGGTGGCCGGCGACGTAGACCGAGCTGTTGAAGTGGTTCTTCATCACCCGGTTCTTCCACACCGGCTCGGCCGCCAGCTGGCCGCCCTTGTTGACGACGCGCAGCAGCTGGCCGCCGGTGTCGTAGCTCGAGGAGATGAAGATCTTGTCGGGCGGCACCAGGACCGGCATCGCCGCGTTGACGTCGTAGGAGGTGCGCCAGGGCACGCTCCAGTAGCGCTTGCCGGTCTGCGGCGACACCGAGATGAGCGAGGTGCCGGCGAAGAAGAGCGCCTGCCGGGTGCCGGCGAGGTCGGCGACGAGCGGCGTCGAGTAGCCGGCGACGTCGGACTCCGCCGCCCACACCAGCTTGCCGCTCGTCTTGTGGAGGCCGAGCAGCGCCCGCCCGTTGCTGCCGCCGCCGGTGACGAGCAGCACGTCGCCTTCGATGACCGGCGAGCTCGAGGCGCCCCAGTCGGGGATGCGCGCGCCGTGCTGCGACTTGAGGTCGACCTGCCAGCGAACCTTGCCGCTCGCGGCCTCGAGCGCCGCGAGCTTGGCCTCGGCGCCCATCACGTAGACGAGGCCGCCGTCGACGGCCGGCGTGGCGCGCGGGCCGCCGCCCATGTCGTCGGGACGGTCGCGGTCGAGGCGGGTGCGCCAGAGCTCCTTGCCGCTCGCGGCGTCGAAGGCGACGGCGTACTCGCTGCCGCCGGTGCCGAACATGGTGAACAGCCGGCCGCCGGCCACCGCCATCCCCGAGTAGCCGCTGCCGAGCCGCGCCCGCCAGAGAACCTTCGGGCCCGCTGCCGGCCAGGCCTTGAGCAGGCCGGTCTCCTTGGAGATGCCGTCGCCCTTCGGGCCGCGGTAACGCGGCCAGTCGGCGCCGGCCGTCGCCGCCGCGAGGAGCAGCGCCGGCACGAAGACCGCGAGACCGACACCTGTCACCAGCCACGTCTTAGTGCGTCGCATGTCCACCTCTTACGTCCGGGCCAACGTCAGGTTGCTCCCCTACCCGTCATTGCGAGGAGCGCAGCGACGAAGCAATCTCGATCTCGCGGGATCGAGATCGCTTCGCTGCGCTCGCGATGACGTGCAAGCGGCGGTGCGTTGAGCTCTGCTCAGGTGTAACGGGCACCACGGAACTGGTCTTCATAAAGCTCGGGCAGCAGCGAGTCGACGCGCACCAGCCCTTCGGGCGTCAGCCGCACGCCGCCGTTCTCGACGGTCAACATGCCGCGCTCCTCCGAGCCGCGACCACGCCGGCGCGAACGCGTCGATCACGTCGACGCCGAACTTCCGGCGGAAGGGCTCCGCGCTGATCTCGCCGAGCTTGAGCTGCAGCAGCAGCTCGCGCGTCAGCCGCTCGCGCTCGCTCGTCGCGTAGGCGCGGGCGATCACCGACTGCCCTTCGCGCAGGCGGCCGACGTACTCGTCCCAGCTGTCGACGTTCTGCAGGTGCACGCCGCTCATGTGGCCGAACGACGCCACGCCGGCGCCGATCAGGTCGCAACCGTGCCACACCGAGTTGCGGTAGACGAACTTCACGTCGCGACCGGCGCGCACCATGGTGTAAGCGCTCGATCGCTCGTAGCCGGCGGCGGCCAGCGTCTCGATGGCGTAGGCGTGCCACTCGCGCTTCTCGTCCCAAGTGGCGAGCTGGACCGGCAGCGAGCCGTCGCGCACGCTCGCCGCGTAGCGCGTGTTGTAGGGCAGCTCGAGCTGGTAGATGGTGACCGAGTCGGGGTCGACCTCGATCGTGCGCGCGATGCTGCGCCTCCAGCTCTCCCAGGTCTCCCCCACCATGCCGGCGATCAAGTCGACGTTGAGCTGCGGGAAGCCGACCTCGCGGATCCACGGCAGCGAACGGTCGATCTCCTTGCCGACGTGGGCGCGGCCGTTCTCGCGCAGGATCGCGTCGTCGAAGCTCTCGATGCCGAGCGACAGCCGCGTCACGCCGAGGCCGCGGATGGCGGCCAGCTTGGCATGCGACAGGGTGCCAGGCTCGCACTCGAAGGTGACCTCCTCGGCGCCCTCCCACGGGATCGCCGCCTTGAGGCGGCCGACGACGCGCTCGAGCTGGGCGACGCTCAGGTACGAGGGCGTGCCGCCGCCGACGTAGACGAAGCGCAGCGGCCGGCCGGCGACGGCGGGGCGCGCCGCGTAGCTCTCGACCTCGCGCGCCATGGCGTCGAGGTACTCGCCGATGGCCTCGGCGTTCTTGTCGGTGTAGACGCGGAAGTAACAGAACTTGCAGCGCTTGCGGCAGAACGGCACGTGCAGGTAGAGGCCGAGGTCGACCCCCGGCCGCGGCGGCGCGGCGAGGGCGCGCTCGGCCGCCTCGACCTGCTCCGGCTTCCAGAACGAGAACGGCGGGTAGTTGGCGACGAAGACGCTGCCGACTTCGCGCTCGGCGGTCTCGAGGCCGGTGGCGGGCTCGGCGTAGGTCGTCAAGGTCAAGAAGAGCTTCCCTGGTTGCGAGTGGTTGGACGCGACCGGGAACCTAGAGCGAGAACCGTGCCGTCGGTGGTGGCGACGACGAGGTAGCCGCCGCCGACGCTCGGCGAGGCGGCGATCGGCGCGCCCGCGGCGTAGTGCCAGAGCTGCTTGCCGGTGGCGAGCGCGAGCAGGTAGAGGTCGCCCGACAGCGAGCCGGCGACGACGCGGTCGCCGACGATGACCGGCGAGGCGTCGACGCGCGCCGGCGTCGCGAAGCTCCAGCGCTCCTTGCCGGTCTTCTCGTCGAGGGCGCGCACGCGCTTGTCGCGGCCGCCGGCGACGACGACGCCGGAGCCCACCGCCGGCGAGGCGTAGAACGGGAACTCGCGGGCGTCGTCCTTGAAGCGCCAGGCGACGGCGAGCTTGTCGAGGTCGATCGCCAGCACCTCGTTCTGGAAGGTGCCGACGAAGGCGCGGTTGGCCTCGTGGTCGACGGCGGCGCTGGCTGCGGCATAACCACCCAGCGACACCTTGCCGATCTCCTTGCCGTCGCCGGCGCGCACGGCGCGCAGGAAGCCGTCGCAGCCGGCGACGTAGATGGTGCCGCCGGCGACGGCGGGCGTCGCGTGCACGTAGCTCTCGGTCTCGAGCTTCCACGCCAGCTTGCCGGTCACGGCGTCGACGGCGTAGAGGAAGTTGTCGTAGGAGCCGAAGAGGGCGCGGCTCTGCTTGCCGTAGATCGTGAAGTTGGGCGACGAGCTGATGGCGCCGCCGGCCTCGAAGGTCCAGCGCTTGGCGCCGGTCTTGGCGTCGATCGCGTGGAAGGTGCCGCTCTCGTCGCCGACGTAGACGACGCCGTTGCGCACCGCCGGCGAGGAACGGATCTCGCCGCCGGCCTCGTAGCGGAAGCGCTCCTTGCCGGTGGCGAGGTCGAGGGCGTGCAGGCGACCGTCCTTCGAGCCGATGTAGACGATGCCGGCGGAGATCGCGGGCGAAGACTGCACTTCCTCGCCGGCGTCGAAGGTCCAGACGAGCCCGAGCGCGGGCGCGGCGGGCAGCGGGTCGCTGGCAACGCCCCTGAGCTCCGGGCCGCCGCGGAACTGCGGCCAGTCGGCGGCGAGGGCGACGGGAAGGGCGATGGCGAGCATGAGAGCGATGGCCGAGAAACGCGCGAGGCCGTTGCGTCTTGTAGGGTGCGCTCTGCGCACCGATCCGATGGTGCGCAGAGCGCACCCTACGCCGGAGGCGGGGCGCGGCGGGTGGTTGCGGTCACCACGCCGCTTCATAGAGCTCCAGGAAATCGCGCTCGGTGAGTGGTCGCGGGTTGTAGGTGCCAGTCCACTCGCGAGTGGCGAGGCGGGCGAGCTCGGGCAGGCGCTCGCGCTCGACACCGTGTGCGGCGAGGCCGCTTTCGATGCCGGCCGCGTCCCGCAGTGCCTCGACGCGTGACGCGAGGCCGGCGGCGCCCGCGGCATCGAGCTCGCGATAGAGCGCGTCGACGGTAGCGGCGTTCCAACGCACGACGGACGGCAGCATCAGGCTCACCGCCAAGCCATGTGCGAGGCCGTACGCGGCGGTGAGCGGATTCGCCGTTGCGTGCGCGGCGCCGAGCATCGACGCTTCGATCGCCGCGCCCGCGAGGTGCGCGCCGAGCAGCAAGTCGCTCCAGTTGGCGTGCTCGGCGTCGCGGGTGGCGAGGTCGATCTTTTCGCCGGCGAGGTCGGCTTCCTTCGCGACGAAGCGAGTGAAGGCGCGCGCGAGCAGGCGCCACGCTTCGCGCGCGTAGAGCGTCGAGATCGGGTTGCGCTTCGCGGTGACGAAGCTCTCGACGGCGTGCGAGATGGCGTCGAGCCCGGCGAGCGCGGCGGCGCTTCGCGGCGCCGTCGCGGCGAGCTCGGGATCGAGCAGCACGACGCGGAAGCGCGCCTTGCGTGTCGCCGCACGCCATCTTGCGGCCGTGGAGCATCCCCGGCTCCGGCTCGGCGGCGGTGATGAGCGCGTACGACTGCGCGTCGCTGCCGGTGCCCGCCGTCGTCGGCGCGGCGATCGACGGCAGCAGCGGCCGCGCCGCCTTGCCGAAACCCCAGTAGTCCTCCATCCGGCCGCCGTTGGTGACGACGAAGTTGATCCCCTTCGCCATGTCCATGGCGCTGCCGCCGCCGACGGCTATGAGCACGTCCGCGGCGAAGCGCCGCGCCACCGCGGCGCCGCGCTCGACGTCGGCGCTCGTCGGGTTCTCGCCCACGTCGTCGAAGACGTCGACGACGAGCCCGGCGTTAACCAGCGACGCCGCCGCGCGCTCGATGTGACCAGCGGCGCGCACGCCTGGATCCGTGACCACGAGCGCGCGACTCCCCTGCAGCTCGCGGGCGGCCTCGCCGATGCGCTCGAGACAGCCGGCGCCGGCGTGCAGGGTGATGCCGGCGAGCTCGGCGCTCCACGGCGTTTCGGACGCGGTCGCGAGCGCTACCAGCGCCCTCTCGTCATCGCGAGGAGCGAAGCGACGAAGCGATCTCGATCCCGCGAAATCGAGATCGCTTCGCTCCGCTCGCGATGACAGAGCCGAATCCTCGACCGTCACGGCGCGCTCGCTCACGCCGCGGTCTCCGCCACTTCGAGCGCGCGACGGCGGTAGAGGTGCTCGAACAGATTGCCCTCGTGCGGCTGGTCCCACGCCACGCGGCAAGTGGGGATGCTCCCGAAGCTCAGCCGCTGCACGTGCGGCGACGCGAGGAACCGCCGCCGCAGCTGTGGATCGTCGGTGATCGCGGTGACGGCGAGCGAAGGGCCGAGCCGCTCGACGAGATCCTCCTCGCGTTGCTCGACGACCACGGCGAACGGGAACGGGTACTCGGCCTGCGCCAGCGGATGCGCGGCGTCGTCGCACCGAATGAGCGTCGGCAGCAGGAAGGTGCAGCCGTCGACCTCGACGACCCGGCCGCTGCTGCGATGAGGCGCCGTCAGGTCCTCGGCGCCGCCGGTCTGCAGCTGGCGGTCGATGGCGGCCGACAGCCGCTCCGCCGCGGCGCGCGAGGGGAACGGCGCCAGCGCCGCGTCCGGATCGTCGAGCGCCCGCGGCTCGATGGCCGCCAGCCGCTCGGCGAGCGCCGCCGCGATCTCGCGGCCGTGCGACGGCGTGCGGATGCCCGAGGCGTTGACGCACGAGCGCCCGCCGTTCTCGGCGATCGAGGCGACCATCACGTCGAGGTGCCGGGGCCACTCCGCCGCCGCGTCGGCGCCGAGCACGACCTTGCTCCAGCCCGGGCCGTGGATCTCGATGCGCGGATCGCCGCGCCACGGCGCCACCGTCGAAGCGTCGCCGAAGAGCAGCGAGCGCCCGCAGCGCAGCAGCACCTCGCTCGCCGCCGCGTGGCCGCCGGGGTAGAAGCCGAACGCCTCTCGCGGCGCGCCCGCCGCGACGAACGCCTGCACGATGCGGTACGGCGTCCACGGCTCCTGCCGCCCGGGCTTGATCGCCAGCGCCACGCCGAGCGCCACTGCCGGCAGCCACACTCCGTGCACGCCCGGCGAGTTGCTGGGCAGCACGAGCCCCAGCGCGTCGGTCTCACGCCGGAACGACACCGTGCTCGCGCCGATGCGGCCGAAGCCGCGGTCGAGCACGCCGAGGTCGAGCCCGCGCGTCAGCCCCGCGAGCACGCCCTCGACGCCGTCGAGCACGAAGCGGAGCTTCTCCATGTTGCGCCGCCCCAGCGCATGCGGCATCCCGGTCGTCGACGCGAGCTGCTCGAGGTAGCGCTGCGGGCCCTGCGTCTCGTCGCCCACCGGCAGCTCGGCTTCGGCGAAGAGCGCCGCGGCGCGCCGGCTGATCGCGACGAGCTCGGCGGTGCCGAGCGCCGCGAGGCTCGCCTGCGCCGCCGCCGCACGGCCGAGGTCGCGCGCCACGAGACCGGGGTTGGCCTGGCTCACCTCGACGACCGGCGCGCCGCTGCGCACGTCGACGAGCGTCGCGCGGTCGAGGCTCCTGTACGGCTGGCCCCACCGCAACAACGGGAGGTGGAGCGGCGCGGCCATGGTCAATACACCCCGACCACGAGCGACTCCGCCAGCCGCGCGAACGGCCGCAGGTTGGTGACGCCGTCCCAGGGGTAGAGCTCGATGGGTGCCGCGCGCTCCCCCTCGTCGCGTTCGAGGAAGCGCGGCAGGAAGAACTCTTTCGTCAGCGTCGTCAGCATCACCCGCCCGGTCTCGCCGTAGCCGACCGCGCGGTCCGTGTCGTCGGGATCGACGAGCTCGAACACCGCGCGCGGCAGCGGCGGGTAGTAGGTGATGGCATAGCTGTCGTCCGCCGGATCGAACGGCTTCGGGCACGCCAGCCCCATGAGCGTGTTGCCGTAGGTGGGCACGAAGTCGATGCCGGGCACCAGCTCCTCGCGCGCGAAGCGGTGGAACTGCGGCGTCATCTCGGTGCCGCCGCAGAAGATGCCGGTGATGCCGGCGCGCACGAGGTCGACCTTCTCGCACAGCGCCTCGAGCAGCTTCGGCGTGGTGAACAGGCAGCGGATCGACTCATGGGCGCGCAGCAGCGTCAGCCCCTGGTCGATGACGTGGCCCTTGTACGCCTGCAGCTCCTGCATCCGCCCGTCGCGGATGAGCTTGTTCACCCAGCGCGGGTCGAGGTCGACGTGGAAGGCGATGCCGCCGCGCACCTGCGCCAGGTGCTCGATCGAGAGGCGCAGGCGCCGCGGGCCGGTGGGGCCGAGCATCAGCCAGTCGGCGCCGCGCGGGAAGCTGTGGTCCGACAGCGTCTCGCTGTAGAGCGAGTAGTCGATGCGGAAGTCGTGCACGTTGATGCGCGACTTCGGCACCCCCGTCGAGCCGCCGGTCTCGAAGACGGAGATCGGCGCGTCGGCGTAGGCGCGCGGCACCCATCGCCGCACCGGCCCGCCGCGCAGCCACTCGTCCTGGAAGTGGCCGAGCTGGCGCAGGTCGTCGTAGCCGCCGATCGTCTCGCGCGGGTCGAAGGGGAGCCGCTTCGCCCAGTCGAGCCAGAACGGGCAGCCGGTCTCGGGCGAGAAGTGCCAGGCGACGATCTCGCGCACGTGCGCGTCGAGACGGGCGCGCGCTGCGGCGACGCGCGAGGAGAGATCGGCGTCCGGGGTTTGGAGGTCGAGCTCCACGATCGCGCTCAGCGCGCGCCTCCGTCTGCGTCGCCGTGGGAGTGCGCGTGACCGTGCGAGTGGCCGGGCGTCGGAGTCGGCGTCGCCGCCGGCGCGGCCGCCGGCGCGGCCGCGGGTGACGGAGCAGCTGCCGGCGCAGCGGCGGGCGCCGTACCTTCCGGCTTCGCCGCCGGCGCCGTCCAGCGCGCGCCGTTCTTCAGCGCGAACATCTGGCGGCGCGCCATCACGTAGAGCACGCCGTCCTTCGCCACCGGCGTCGACAGCACCGCGCTGCCCATGTTGTATTCGCCGATGACGCGCTTCTGCTTGCCCGCCGCGAGCACCACCACGTCGCCGTCCTCGTCGCCGAGGTAGACGCGGCCGTCGGCGACGAAGGGCGAGCCCCAGACGGCTGCGAAGACGTCGTGCTTCCAGTGGAGCTGCCCGCTGTCGGCGTCGAGCGCGTAGAGGAAGCCCGAGAGGTCGGCGATGTAGACGATGCCGTCGGCGATGGCGGCCGTCGAGATGGTGCGGTGGAAGTCCTCGCCGCTGCGGCGCCAGACGACGGCCGTCTCGGTGACGTCGCCCTCCTTCGTCGCGTCGATGGCGTAGAAGTGGCCCGGCCCCTCGCCGTGCTCGGGGTCCTGGCCGACGCCGATGTAGACGCGGTCCTTGTAGAGCACCGGCGTCGAGATGATGTTGTTGCGCGTGCCGGCGCCGCCGATCAGCCACTTCGAGTCCTTGGGGTTGGCGTCGAACTTCCAGATCAGCTTGCCGGTCAAGCGGCTCGAACGAGTAGATCCAGCCGTCGTCGCCGGGGAAGATCACCTGCGGCTTGCCGCCCATGACGCCGTAGGCCGGGTTCGACCAGGTGCCGTGGAGCACCTTGGTGCCGGGCGAGTGGTCCTCCCACACCAGCTTGCCGGTGTGGCGGTTGACGGCGATGAAGCTCGGCGCCAGCGGCACCGGCACGTTGATGTGCGCCTCGTCGACGCCCTGGCCGGTGGTGGTGAAGACGAGGTCGCCGACGACGAGCGGGTTGCCCGCCGCCTGGTTGTGCGGGAAGACGTCGAGCTCGGCGATCATGTCGAGCTTCCACACCACGTCCTCGTCGATCTCGCTGGTCTCCGTCTCCTCCTTGAACGGGCCGTCGTTCTCGCCGTCGCGGAAGCCCTCCACGTCGGCGGCGACGAGCTCGGCGCGGTTGTTGACGTACCAGAGGCGGTCGCCCTCGACGTGCGGGCCGTCGCAGATGCCCTGCAGCGGCCAGTCGTTGACGCGGCCGGCGGAGAGCTTGGGGTACGCCGACTGCCAGAGGAACTTGCCGGTGTCGGCCTCGAACACCATGAGGTTGGCGCGGTCGCCTTGCAGCTTGGGGTTGCGGCGCCCCTCGTTGTTGGTGCCGGCGTAGAGGCGGTCCTTGTAGAGCACCGGACCGCCGTACGACTGCGAGCCGAGCTCGGCGGACCACAGCACGTTCTCGCCGGTCTCGACGTTCCACTTCTCGGGCAGGCCCTTGGCGGGCGAGACCATGTTGCGCGAGTAGGTGTTGCCGAAGAGCGAGTAGTCGGTGCTCTCTTTCAGGCTGAGCTGCTGCGCGGCGAGGATGCCGGCGCCGGCGGCGGCGGTGAGGAACAGGACGAGGACGCTGCGGTGGTCGCTTCACGGGTTTTTCGTCACCTCGACGTTGTCGAAATAGACCGGCGCCGGCGAGTAGCCGTAGAGGCCGGGGCTGCCCTGCGAGATGGGGAGAGGGTCTTCGGCGACCAGCGTCCACTCGGCGGGCTCGGCCTCGCCGCGCGGCCATGCCTTGACCCGGACGACGCCCTTGCCGCCCTCGGTGCGCACCGAGGCTTTGAGCGTGTACCAGGTCCCCGCCTGCCAGGCGAACGGGACCTGCTTCGAGGCGCGCAGCTCCGAGTCCCACGAGCGCACCTGGATCTGCTGGTGCGCGCCCATCAGGTCGATCGTGTAGCCGCTGTTGAGGACGCCGACGTCGCCGACCTTGCGGCCTGCCTGCTCCGCCATCACGTCGGCCTTGATCGGTGTAGTCGGACCAGTCGGACGCGCCGACGAAGGTGCGGTGGCGGTGAACGCCTTCCGGCGACGGGCCCTTGCGCAGCACCTTGCCGTCGGCCGTCTCGGCGACCTCGAAGCGGGCGGCGCCGGAGAGGAAGTAGGTCGGCCGCTGGCCGGCGGCGACCGCATCGAAGTTTTCGCGATAGGGCGGCGGCGCGATGACGCGCACGCGGGCGTTGGCGGTGAGCCCGCCGGCCGTGGCGACGACCTGGCCGAGCTGCGTGCCGCGCGCGGCGTCGGCGGTGAAGCGGCCGTTGGTGTCGACCGCTCCCGCGAGACCCTGCAAGGGTCCAAGTGGCCGCGGGCGCCGCCACCGGATTGCCGGTGGCGTCGAAGGCGAGCACGCGGAAGCTCGCCGCGCTCGCCGGGCTTCAAGCCGATCTCCGCCGGCACGACGAGCAGCTTCGCGGGCGGGATCGGCGCCCGGCGGCGGGGCGACGCTGCACGGCCGAACCGCGTCAGTCGGCCGGCGCCCGTGGACGCGCCGCGTAGGGCGGGCTCGCGTCCGTTGCCGTCTGCCGGCGCCGAACGGCTTGCTCTTGTCGCCGATGCAGTAGAGCCCTTCCTCGGTCGAGATGTAGACGCGCCCGTAGGCGATCGCCGGCGAGCCGTAGATCTCGGCGTAGCGGCCGTCGGGCATGTTGAGGTTCTCGGTGTCGAGGACCTTCCCCGCCGCGGCGCCCGAGCTCGACGATGTGGAAGTGGCCGTTGACCTCGGTCGCGTAGAGCTTGCCGTCGGCCAGGACCGCCGAGCCCTTGCCGACGGTGCCGAGGTCGAGCCGCCAGCGCTCCGCTCCCGTCTTGGCGTCGAGCGCGAAGAGGTTCGCCGAGTTGTCGATGACGTAGAGCGTGCCGTCGTGGTAGGTCGGCGAGGGGAAGCCGTCCTCGATCGGCGCCCGCCACTTGAGGTTGCTCGCCGTGATGTCGCCGCTGCCCTTGCCGTCGAAGGCGAAGACGCCGCCCATCTCGGCGCTGTCGACGTTCTCCTCCGCGTGCGCCGCGAAGACGGTGCCGTCGGGCGCCACCGCCACCGTGGTGTTGAGGGCGATCTTGCTGAGGTGGAAGCCCCACACCTTCTCGCCGGTGCGCGCGTCCATGGCGTAGACCCAGCCGTCGGCGTTGCCGCCGATGGCGAGGCGGCGGCCGCCGATCGTGGCGATGCGGGGCGTCGTCTGCGTGTTGAGGTCGGCCGGCGGGCCGCCCGGCGTCGACACCCACAGCAGCTCGCCGGTCTTCTTGTCGAAGGCGAAGAGGCGATGCCGCGGCGGCCCGAGCTCGCCCCAGCTGCTGGAGACGAAGGTGACGAGCAGCCGCTCCTCGTCGATCACCGGCGTCTGCGTGCGGCCGCCGTAGCCGGAGAAGAAGCCGAGCTCCTCGACGAGGTTGCGCCTCCACACGATCTTCCCGTCGCGGTCGAAGCAGAAGAAGCTGCCGCCGACGCCTTGCGCGTAGAGGTAGCCGGTCTCGGGGTCGCCGGCGAGGTTGGCCCAGCCGACGCGGTTCTCGGGGACCGCCGTGTGGTAGACGTTGAAGCGCTGCTCCCAGAGCAGCTTGCCGTCGCCCGCGTCGTAGCAGGCGACGCGCTCCTGCCGCAGCTCGCCATCGCCGGCGCGGCCGTTGATGCAGGCGCGGCCGTCGAAGACGATGGGCGTCGAGCGGGCGATGAGCGGCGCCCGCCAGATCAGGTTCTCGCCGTCCTTCGACCAGCTCGAGACGAGGCCGGTCTCGGTCGAGGTGCCGTCCTGCGCAGGGCCGCGCCAGGCCGGCCACTCGCCGGCGAGCGCCGGCCGCGGCAGCATCGTGGGCGCCGCGGCCAGGAGGCAGCCCAGCGCCAACGCAAAGCTTCCCCATCGCCGTCGCCGCCCGGCGACGCCATTCTGTGAGCGCATCTCAGCTGCTCCTCGAGCCATCCGGAAACGCGGCGCGTCCGGCCGCCGACTGGCTTTGTACGGGACACCGCTCGGAAAGTTGTTCCGCCATGGCTCCATCGTACACAGCCGCCGGCACCTGTCCTCTTTCCGCTCGCCCCGCGCTGAGAGTGGGTGAAGCAAAGGAGGAGTCATGAGAGACAAGCGTTCCATCAGGGAATTGGGCTTGGCGTGCGTGGCGGGCGGGGCGGCGTTCTCGCTGGTGAGCCTGGCCGAGATCGTGCGGCCGTCGATCGACTTCAGGAGCGGCGGCGTCCTCGAGCCGGGGCAGTTCCGCACCTTCATGCTCACCATGGCCTTGGTGGTCATGCCGGGCTTCTTCCTCGGCCAGCTCGGCTTCTTCCGGCTCGGCGCCGCCGGCCGCGGAGGCTTCGCCAAAGCGGCGCTGGCGCTCGCCGCCGTCGGCTGCGCCTGCCTCAGCGGCGGCTTCCTCTACAGCGCCGTCACCCTGGAGCCCGATCGCTACCTGTCCGCCATCGGCATCCCGCTCAACCAGGTGCTGGTGCCGGTGCTGTGGAGCGTCCTCGCCTGGCGCGCCAGGGAGGTCGCCCCCTGGCGGCGGGCCTGGCCGCTGCTGATCACCCTCGGGACCTGCTTCATGTTCTGGGTGGTCGTGCCTGCCGGCCTGCCGCGCTTCGGCGCCCCCGCCGTCGTCGGGCTGCTCTGGCTGGTCTTCGGGCTGGCCGTGGTGACCGGCATCCGCCAGCCGACAGCGCCGCGCCTGGCGGCGGCGTGACGGAGTCATCCGAGATGAACACCGACCGCGCCGCCCTCGTCCGCCACCTCGGCCTCGTTTGCATGATCTAACGCGCTAGACCTTCGAGGAACCGTGCCATGAGCAAACGACAGCGTCTCTCCACTCCCCTGATCGTCGCTGCCCTCGTCCTGCAGGCGCTCATCCTGGGCGGCAATCTCTACGAGCAGTGGGTGACCCTGCCCTACTGGGCCGAGGACCCGCCGCGCACCACGCTGTACTTTCGCGAGATCCTCGAGACGGGCCACTTCAACTTCTACATCCTGACGCCGATCGCCATCGCCGCCAGCTTGCTGGCGCTCGCCGTCGCCTGGACCGAGCGATCTCTGCGCGCACCACTGGCGCTTGGCGCTGCCGCGACGGCTGGCATCCTGGTCGTCACCGTGATCTGGGCGGTGCCGCAGCTGATGGTGATCTTCCCGCCGCGCCAGCAGGGGCTGCCCGACCCCGCCGACGCGGCCCGCGCCATCCGCGCGTTGCAGACCCTGTCGTACGGCCGCTGGGGCATGCTGCTGCTCGGCTTCGCCTGCTCGCTGCGCGCCCTGCACCTCAGTGGCCGCGCCGCCGGCGCCGTCTCCGGCTCTATGATCCGGGCTGGATCCATCGGCCCGGCATGGAACGAGACCGCAGCGAGGTGACGGCCGCGCTCGCGGCGTGGAGCGGCGGCGACCACGAGGCGTTGTCGCGCGTGCTGCCCCACGTCTACGACGAGCTGCGCGCGCTCGCCGCCCAGCAGCTGCGCCGCGAGTCGCCGGGCCACACGCTGCAGCCGACGGCGCTGGTGCACGAGGCCTTCCTGCGGCTCTGCGGCCGCGTCGAGGTGCACGTCGAGGCGCGCGGGCAGTTCTTCGCCATCGCCGCGCAAGCGATGCGCCGCGTGCTCGTCGACCACGCGCGCAAGCGGCTGGCCGGCAAGCGCGGCAGCGGCGGGCCGCGGCTGTCGATCACCGCCGCCGAGGAGCTGGTGGCGAGCTCGCCGGCGGTGGACGTCGCCGACCTCGACCAGGCGCTCGAGCGGCTCGAGGCGGTGGACCCGCGGCAGGTGCGCATCGTCGAGCTCAAGTTCTTCGCCGGCCTCGGCCTCGAGGAGATCGCCGCCGTCCTCGGCGTCTCCCGCTCGACGGTGCGCGACGACTGGCGAATGGCGCGCGCCTGGCTGCGCGACGAGCTCGAGCGCGGTGCGCGATGAGCGCCGAGGCGGAGCTCCACCGCCGGCTCAAGGACGCCTTCGCCCGCGCCGCCGATCTCACCGTGCCGGCGCGGCAGGAGCTGCTCGCCGATCTGGAAGCGACCGACCCCGACCTCGCCGCTCGGCTGGCGCAGCTGCTCGCCGCCGACGCGAAGAGCGGCGACTTCCTCGACCGCGACGCCTTCGGCGGTGACGCCGCCGCGGAGGCGCCGCCGCGCGAGGTCGCGGGCGAGCGCGGTTACCGGCTGCTGCGCCCGATCGGCGCCGGCGGCATGGGGACCGTCCACCTCGCCGAGCGCGCCGACGGCGCCTTCCGCCAGCAGGTGGCGATCAAGCTGCTCCACCCGCTGCTCGCCACCTCCGCCGACGCCGCCGGCCGCTTCCGCGCCGAGCGCCAGATCCTCGCCGACCTCCACCACCCCGACATCACGCGGCTGCTCGACGGCGGCACGACCGCCGACGGCCGCCCCTTCCTGGTCATGGAGTACGTCGAGGGCGAGCCGCTCGACCGCCACGCCGATCGGCTGCCGCTCGCCGACCGCCTCCGTCTCTTCGTCCGCGTCTGCCGCGCCGTCGACTTCGCGCACGAGCGCGGCATCGTGCACCGCGACCTCAAGCCGGGCAACGTGCTGGTCACCGCCGAGGGGGAGCCGAAGCTGCTCGACTTCGGCGTCGCCAAGCTGCTCGAGCCGCTGCCCGACCGCACCCGTCACGAGACCGCGCTCGGACACGCGCCGTTGACCCTCCTCTACGCCAGCCCGGAGCAGGTGCGCGGCGAGGCGGTGACGCGGGCGAGCGACGTCTACTCGTTGGGCGTCATCCTCTACCGCCTGGTCACCGGCGCGCTGCCCTACGGCGGCGAGGACGAGACGCCGCACGGCCTGGCGCTCGCCATCTGCGAGCGCGAGCCGGAGCGTCCGTCGCACACGGCGCGCCGCCGCACTGCCGAGCGGCAGCCCACGACCTCGCGTCAGCCCTTGGCGGGCCGCGACCTCGACGCCATCGTGCTGCGCGCGCTGCGCAAGGAGCCAGAGTCGCGCTACGCCACGGCCGGCGCGCTCGCCGACGACGTCGACCGGCTGCTCGCCGGCCTGCCGGTCACCGCCCGCCGCGGCACCGCCGCGTACCGCGCCGGCAAGCTGGTGCGGCGGCACTCCTGGCGCTTCGCTTTGGTGGCCGCGGCGCTCGTCGCGGTCGCCGCGACGGCGTGGCTGACGCGCCGGCTGGTGGACCCGCCGCCGTTGCTGGCGCGGGACGAGACCGGCCGCGTCGCCGTGCTGCCCTTCCGCAACGAGACCGGGAGTGCGAGCTACGCCTGGGTGGAAGCAGGCCTCTCGGAGCTCGTCGGGCAACAGCTCGACGAGGCCGCGCGCGTCGAGGTGGTCGCCCCGAGCGACGTGCGGCGGGCGCTGCGCGATCTGGCGCTCGAGCCCGCCGCGTTCGACGACCCCGCCGCGCTGGCGCGACTGCGCGCCGCCCTCGGCGCCGACTTCACGCTCGCCGCGCAAGTGCGCACCAGCGGCCCGGGCGAGCTGCGCATCGACTATGTGCTGCGCGGCGGCGACGACGTCGCCGCCCGGGCGCGCGAGCTGCGCGGCAGCGAGGCGACGGCTCTGGCGCGCGAGCTCGCCGGCCGCGTCGTCCGCCGGCTCGATCCAGGCGCTCCGCCGCCCGCCGCGGCGGCGGCCGCCGCCGGCCATCGCCTCGCCGACGACGCCACGGCGAACACCCTCTACGCCATGGGGCTCGAGGAGCTCGTCGCGCGGCAACGGCAAGGAAGCGCAGCACTACTTCCGCGTCGCGCTGCACCGGGCGCCCGACCTCGGCTGGGCGCGGCTGATGCTCGCGCGCAGCTTGATGACGATGTCGTCGTGGGACGAGGCCGAGGCGACGCTCGACGAGACGCTGCGGCGGGCACGCGCGGCGCGCGACGCCCGCCTCGCCGGCGAGGCGCTGGCGAGCCTCGCCAGCAACGCCGCCAGCCGGGGCGACCCGGAGACGGCGCGCGGCCGGAACGCCGAGGCACTCGAGGTGCTGCGCGGCGCCGGCCATCGCAAAGGGGTGGCGAGCGTGCTCAACAACCTCGGCAGGCTGGCCTGGCAGCGCGGCGACCTCGACGAGGCGGAGTCGCACTATCGGGCCTCGCTGGCGCTGCTCGAGGAGCTCGGCGAGCCGCAGGGGCAGGCGGCGCGGCTCAACAACCTCGGCCTCATCGCCGCCGGCCGCAAGGACGCCGCGGCGGCGCAGCGGCTCTACGAGCAGGCGCTCCGCCGTGCCGAGGCGAGCGGCGACCGCAGCCTGCAGAGCACGGTGCTCGGCAACCTCGGCTTGGCCGCGATCGAGCGCGGCGATCTCGCGGCGGCCGCCGCCGCCCACGAGCGCGCGCGGGCGCTGGCCGTGGCGCTGGCGGATCCGGCGAGCGAAACCATCGCGCTGCTCAACCTGGCGGTGGTGGCGCAGCGCCGCGGCAGGGCTGGAGAGGCGGAGGAGCTGGTGCGGCGGGCGCTCGGGCGCGCCCGTGCCGCCGCCGAACCAAGGCTCGAAGGGTTCGCGCAGGCCAACCTCGCGTTCCTGCTGGTGGCGCGCGGCGACGACGCGGCGGCGGTCGTCGCGGCGCGGGAGAGCCCGCGAGCGCGCCGCGCAGGTCGAAGATTCTTCGCTGCGGCTCCTCGCCGGCACCAACCTCGCCTGGGCCCAGGCGTGGAGCGGCGAGCTCGACAGCGCCACGGAGTCGCTGCGCGACGCCGCCGCCGTCGACCCGGCCGATCCCGGCGTGCTGCGCGTCGGCGCGTTGATCGCCTACCGTCGCGGCGAGCTCGCCGCCGCCGTCGCCGGCCAGGAGCGCGCCAAGGCCGTCGCGCCGGCGCTCTGGGAGCCGGCCCACGAAGAGCTGCTCGCGCTCTTCCGCGCCGCCGCGGCGCGCGGCCGACCGCTACCGCTGCCGCCGCGGATGACGGGCGCGAGCTAGCAGCCGGGACGCGCGCAGAGTCGCGCGCGATCGTCACTGCCCTCTCGCAGGCCGTTTCGCGCTGGACGGGATGGAGGAGGTCCGTATGCGCAAACTTGCCGTCGTCGTCTTGCAGTCATCGCTGTTCGTTCTCGCCGCGCTCGCCGCAGCGCCCTTGCGCGCGGCGGTCATCGAGGTCGCGCCCGCCGCCGTCGGCTTCGCCCACGACGGCAACTGCTCGCTGGCCGAGGCGATCGTCAACGCCAACCGCGACCTAGTGGTGCGCGAGGACTGCCCGGCGGGCAACGGCGCCGACGTCATCCGGCTGGCGCCGGGCTCGACCTACGAGCTCTTCGAGGCGCTCGACACGACCTACGGCCCTACCGGCCTGCCGCTGATCACCGAGCACCTGGAGATCGACGGCCGCGGCGCCACGATCCGGAGGCGGCTGGTCGGCGGCGAAGGCGGCTGCAGCCTCAACGGCATCGCCGAGCCCAGCGAGCTCCGGTTGCTGGCCGCCGACGAGGGTGTCGACTTGACGCTCCAGGGCCTCGAGCTGTGGGACGGCTGTGCCGACGGCCCCGGCGCGGCCGCCGGGGGCGGGGTGCTCGCGTTCCACCGCCTCGCTCTCCGGCGCGTCGCCGTCGTCGGCTGCGCTGCGCGCGAAATGGGCGGCGGCATCAGCTTCGGGCTCGACGCAGCGGACGCCGGAGCGCTCACCGTCGTCGACTCGACGCTCGACGGCAACCACAGCGACGCGGAAGGAGGCGGGATCAGCGTCCACGAAGGCACGCTGACGGTCGTCGCGACCTACTTCAACGGCAACCGGTCCGAAGGCGAGGGCGGGGCGCTGCACAGCGTCGTCCCCACCCAGCTCTCGGAGTCGACGGTGAACGAGAACTACGCCGACGTCGGCGGCGACGCGATGCTCCTCGGCGGCGATGCGATCCTGCGCAACGTGACCATCCGATCGGAGGGTACGCGCGAAAGCACCCTACTCGTGCGCCTGGCGAGCGTCGACGTGGATGCCGCTACGGTGGTCGAGAGCTCGCTCGTAGTGGAGCAGGGGACGTTGCGGTTGCGCGGCGTCGTCGTGGTCGACGGTGTCTGCGAAGCAGGTCCGTCGGGGACGCTCGTCGCCACCGGCACCAACCTCGAGACCGGCACCAGCTGCGGTGCCGCCGCCGGCGGTCACTTCACCACCGTCGACGCCGAAACGCTGGCCCTTTCGTCACTCCACGACAACGGCGGCCCGACGCCGACCCTGCTGCCGGGGCCGACGAGCCCGATGATCGACGGAGCTCCCGACTGCCTCGACCTCGACGGCGCGCCGATCGCGTTCGACCAGCGCGGAACGCCGCGGCCCTCCGGCGGCGGCTGCGACCTCGGCGCGGTCGAGGTCGCGGCCGAGTCGACAATCTTCGCCGAGAGCTTCGAGCCGGGCGACCTGTGGCCCTGGTCGGAGGCGGTGCCGGCGCCGTTGCCCTGAGGCTCTACGACCTCGGCGCGGGTCGACCGCCGCGGACGAGCGGCGCGGTCGAGCTATCGTATGGGGGCGCCTTCTCCCACACGCCTGAGCCGCACCCCGCGACCCAAATGCTTTGCGCGGCCGAAAGGACTCGACCGATGAGGCTCATCCGACCCCGGCAACTCTTTGCGCTCTTGCTGCTCTCGACCGCCGCGGCCGCTTTCGCCGAAGACGATCCCGGCACACGCCTGCGTGAGGCCGCCACGCGCGGCGACGTGGCGCAGGTGCGCGCCCTCCTCGACGCCGGCGCCGACGCCAACGCGGCGAGCGAGTACGGCGCCACCGCGCTCCACTTCGCCTGCGACAAGGGGCACGTCGAGGTGGTGCGACTGCTCCTCGAGCGCGGCGCCAAACCCGAGACCAAGGACACCTTCTACGGCGCGACGCCGGTCGACTGGGCGGGCATGAAGGGGCACGGCGAGATCTTGAAGCTCCTCGCCCAGGCCGGCGCCGACGTCACCGGCGGCGTCACCGGCGCCGCTTCGATGGGCAAGATCGACGCGATCCGCCCGCTGCTCGACGCCAAGCTGCTCAACGAGAAGCAGCTCACCATGGTGTTGACGGCGGCCAAGGGCGCGGAGCAGGCCGAGATCGTCAAGCTGCTCGAGGCGGCGGGCGCCAAGCCACTGCCGCCGGCGAACGCCAAGGTCGATCCCGCCGTCCTCGCCACCTACGCCGGCAGCTACGAAGCGTCGACCGGGATGCGCGTGACGGTCAGCGTCTCGCCGGCCGGCGCGCTGCAGGTCGGCTTCGGCGAGCGGCCGCCGCTGGAGCTCGGCGCCGAGAGCGACGTGCGCTTCCGCCTCAAGGAGTACGAGGTAGCGTCCCTGACCTTCGAGAGCGAGGGAGGCGCCGTGCGCCGCCTCAAGTACGACGAGGGCGGCGAGCCGATGGTCCTCGAGCGAGTCGCCGCCGCCGCGCCCGCCCCGGCTCCAACACCAGCGCCAACACCCGCGCCCACGCCAGCACCGACGCCGAAGAAGGAAGACACACCATGAACGCACGCATCGAGCTCGGCCGCACCGGAGCGCGCGTCGCGCGCAGCCTCGTCGTCCTCGCGCTCGCCGCCGCCGCTGCGGCGGCGCAAAACTGGCCGTCGTTCCGCGGCCCGAGCGCGTCGGGCATCGGCGACGGCGACGCGGTGCCGCAATCGTGGAAGGTCGAAGGCAACGTCAACGTGCGCTGGAAGACGCCGATCCCCGGCCTCGCGCACGCCAGCCCCATCGTGTGGGGCGACCGCATCTTCGTGACCTCGGCGGTGCACCTCGCCGGCGATCCGACGCTCCGCGTCGGCCTCTACGGCGACGTCGACTCGGCCAACGATCCCGGCGAGATCTCGTATCGGATCTACGCGCTCGACCGCGCGACCGGCAAGATCGTCTGGGAGCGCGAGGTCGGCAAGGGCGCGCCCAAAGTCATGCGGCACATCAAGGCGACGCACGCCAACTCGACGCCGGCGACCGACGGCAAAGTGGTGGTCGCTTTCTTCGGCACCAGCGGCGACCTGGTGGCCTACGACTTCGCGGGGAAAGAGACGTGGCGCCGGAACCTCGGCCCGATCGACGCCGGCTGGTTCTACGACGCCTCGTACCAGTGGGGGCACGCCAGCTCGCCCATCATCGCCGACGGCCGCGTGCTGCTGCAGGTCGACCGCGCCAAGGACTCCTTCCTCGCGGCTTACGACGTCGCCGACGGCAAGGAGCTGTGGAAGACGGCGCGGCCCGAGATCCCGTCGTGGGGAACGCCGAACACGATCGCCGGCCCCGACGGAATCGAGGTCGTCGCCCACGGCAGCCGCGGCATCCGCGGCTACGACTTGAAGAGCGGCCGCGAGCTGTGGTGGCTCAAGCCCACCTCAGAGGTCACCGCCTCGACCCCGGTCATGGCGCACGGGATGATCTACACCACCGACGGCTACCGCGGGGCACAGCCGGTCTACGCCATCAAGCCGGGCGGGCGCGGCGACATCTCGCTCGCCGAGGGCAAGACCTCGAACGAGCGCATCGCCTGGAGCAATCCCAAAGGCGGTGCCCGCATCCCGAGCCCGATCGTCATCGGCGACCTCTACTTCACGCTCAGCGAGAACGGCACGTTGACGTGCTACGACGCGAAGACGGGCGAGCAGCTCTTCAAGCAGCGCGTCGGCGATGGCCAGCACGCCTTCACCGCCTCGCCGGTGTCGGCGGGCGGCAAGCTCTACCTGGCGAGCGAGGAGGGCGAAGTGTTCGTCGTCGCCGCCGCACGCGAGTACAAGGTGCTCGACAAGAGCTCGATGAACGAGTCGATCATGGCGACGCCGGCGCTCTCGGGCGACCTGCTGATCCTGCGCAGCCAGAAGCACCTGTGGGGGATCGGCAAGACGGCGGCGGCGAGCACGCCGCCGGCGGCACCGGCGCCCGCGCCCACCGCGGCGCCCGCGACGGGCGGTTAGGTCCCTAGCCGAAAATCGCCAGCAGATTCGTCATCGCGAGGGACCGAAGGGCCCGTGGCGACCTCGATCTATCACGCATCGAGATTGCTTCGTCGCTCTGCTCCTCGCAATGACAACGCTTTTCAGTCGAACGCTCGCCGGTGTGGGCGAGGGTGCCGGCGCCGGTTTCGTCGGCTCGGCCTTGCTCGCACTCAAGGCGTAGAGCGTCGTCGAGGTGACGACGTAGAGGACGCCGTCGCGCGCCGCCGGCGTGCCGTAGATGGCGGCGCCGAGGTTCGATTCGCCGAGCAGCTTGGCGGTGCGGCCGGGGGCGAGGACCGTGAGGTCGCCGTCCTCGTCGCCGAGGTAGACCTTGCCGTCGGCGACGAACGGCGAGCCCCACACGGCGGCAAAGGTGTCGTGCTTCCAGAGCTCGGCACCGGTCTGCAGGTCGAGCGCGTGCAGGAAGCCGGCGACGTCGGGCGCGTAGACGACGCCGTCGTGCACCGTCACGCTCGAGACGGTGCGCGAGAAGTCGCGGCCGCGGCGGCTCCACACGACGGCCGCCGGGGTGAGGTCGCCGCGCTTCGTGGCGTCGACGGCGAGCAGCCGGCCCGGCCCCGCGCCGCTGTCCGGGTCGCCGCCGACGCCGACGATCACGCGGTCGCCGGCGATCACCGGCATCGCCACGAAGCCGGCGCGCGTCTCCGGTGCCGGCGGCGGCTCGCCGGCCAGCGGCGCATTGGCGTCGAGCCGCCAGACCAGCTCGCCCGTCTTCGGCGCGAAGGCGTAGAGCCAGCCGTCGGCGCCGGCAAAGACGACGCGCTCCTCGCCGCCGACGACGCCGAAAGACGGGCTCGACCACGCGCCCTCGATCGGCGCGGCGCTCGCCCGCGCGTCCTTCCACTTCACCTGTCCCGTCGTGCGGTCGACGGCGAGGAAGCTCGGCGCTTCCGGCGCTGGCGGCTTGCCGCCGTCGCCGTTGCCGTTGCCGGTCAAGACGAAGAGGAGGTCGCCGACGACGAGCGGCGACGACGCGGCCATGAAGCGCGGCACCACGCCGAGCTCCTTGCGCAGGTCGAGCCGCCAGACGAAGTCGGCGTCGCGCTCACCGCGGCGCGTCTCGTCCTTCAACGGGCCGTCGTTCTCGCCGTCGTGGAACCCCTCGGCGTCGAGCGCCACCAGCTCGGCGCGATTCGATAGGTAATAGAGACGGTCGCCGACGACCGCCGGCGTCGAGCACACGCCCTGCCCCGGCCAGTCCTGCGACCGCCCCTCCGGCAGCTTGTCGTGCACCGCCTGCCAGAGGAAGGCGCCGTCGCTGGCGCGGAACGCCATCACCACGCCGCGGTCGCCGGTCACCGCCGGATCGCGCGGCCGCTCGTTGTTGGTGCCGACGAAGACCTTGCCGCCGGCGACGACCGGCCCCGCGTACGCCTCGGTGCCGAGCTGCGCCGACCACAGCACGCCCTTGCCGCTCGCCACGTCGACGGTCACCGGCAGCCCGACCTCGCTCGACACCGCGTTGCGCGACGGCGAGCCGCCGAGCATCGCGGTCTCTTGCGCGAGAACGGCGTCGCGAGCGAACGCTGCGAACAGCAGCGCAGCCGCTACGTGCGCAGCGAGCCGCGTGCGTCGAAGATCGCCACAGCGCGCGCGAAACGTCGCGCGCTCGCTCACCGCGTGACGCCGACCACCGGCGCGCTTGCGTGCTGCGGCTTTGGCGCCGGCGCCGGCTTGTACAAGGTCACCAAAAAACCACCGAGCGCCGCCAGCAGGATGCCGAGGTAGAACGGCCAGCGCACGCTGGCCCACCCTCCCGCCGGCGGATGGAGCGCGATCGAGACGACGGCGTTGACGATCGGCGCGCCGGCGAAGACGAGCGACATGACGACGGCAGGCGTGCCGCGCGCGCCGAAGGCGAGCAGCACACCGAAGGCGCCGACGGCGCCCGCGACGCCGGCGACGAGCGACCAGCCGATGGCGCGGCTCGGCATCGACCAGTCGGCGCCGCGAATGAGGAGCAGCGCCGCGGGCGCCAGCACCGCCGTCAGCAGGTAGGCGACGCCGACGAAGAGGAACGCCTTGTAGCGTCCGTTGACCGGATCGCCCATCGCCTGCTGCCCGGTGTGGAGCAGCAGCCCGTAGAGACCCCAAGTGACGACGGTGAGCGCGACGTACGCCAGCCATCCCATCCCCGGCCCTGACGCTCGCACTCATGCCGCGATCCTACAGCGCGTCCCTTGGGCAGCTAACGGCTCGGCGTCCGGGGCCGGGGGGCCGCGATCTAACCGTCGCTTCAGTCGCCGCGCAGCGAGCTCGCCGGGGCCGTGCGCACCGCGCGCCGCGCCGGGACGTACCCCGCGGCGAGCGCAGCCAACGCCAGCGCGCCCGCCACTACCACGAACGTCGCGGGATCGCGCGGCGTGACGCCGTAGAGCTGCCCGGCGAGCACGCGACCGAGCGCCAGCGCCGCTGCCAAGCCAAGCGCCAGCCCGACGCCGGAGAGCCGCGTCACCCGCCCGAGCACCATCCCCAGCACCGCGCCGCGCGAGGCGCCGAGCGCCATGCGCACCGCGATCTCCTTCGTCCGCTGCGCCACCGCGAACGCCACCACGCCGTAGAGCCCGACGACGGTGAGCACCAGCGCCAGCGCGCTGAAGATGGCGAGCAGCGCGGCGAAGACGCGCGGGCGCACCAGCGTGCGGCTCACCACTTCTTCGAGCGGCGCCACGTTGCTGATCGGCAGCTCGGGCTCGACCTCGTGGATGGCGGTGCGCACCGCATTCGCGAGCGACGCCGGCTCGCCCTGCGTGCGCAGGAAGAGCTTGAGGGTCGAGCGCGGCGCCATGTGCGAACCGATGTAGAACGCCGCCGGCGCCGGCTCGCCGAGGCCGCGCGTGCGCACGTCGCCGACGACGCCGACGACCTCCATCGGCGTCTCGCCGAAGAGCACCTGCCGGCCGACGGCGTCGGCGAGTGCCCCACACCTGCTTGGCGAGCGCGGCGTTGACGACCACCGTCAGCACGCCCTCGCGCGGCTCGTTCGCTCCGAACTCGCGGCCGCGCAGCACCGGGATCCCCAGCGCCGCGAAGTAGCCCGGCGTGACGATGTAGCCGCCGCCGTCGGGCGTGATGTGGGCGTCGGGCCGCTCGGGCAGCGCGAAGCCGTAGGGCTCGCCCATCCCCTGGAGCGGCATCGTCTTGCTGCCGCCCACCGCCACCACTCCCGGCACCTCGCGCAGGCGCTCGAGCAGCGCGTCGCGGCGCCGCGGCAGCTCGCCGGCGGGAAGGTCGCTGGGGAAGGTGACGCTCAGGCTGAGCACGCCGGCGGCGCGGAAGCCGGGATCGACGCGCGCCAGCCGCCAGAGGCTGTTGAGCAACAGCCCGGCGCCGACGAGCAGCAGCACCGCGAGCGCCGTCTCGGCGACGACGAGAAGGCTGCGCAGCCGCTCGCGCTCGCCGCCGCCGACGGCGCCGCGGCCTCCCTCGCGCAGCGTCGATGCGCTCGCCGCGCGCGACCAGCGCAGCGCCGGCAGCAGGCCGAAGAGGAGCGCCGACAGCACCGCGACGAGCAGCGTGAAGCCGACGAGCCGCAGGTCCGGCTGGATCTCGGCCGCGCGCGGCAGGTGCTCGCCCGCCAGCACGACGAGCAGCTTGGCGCCCCAGATCGCCAGCGCCGAGCCCGAGCGCGCCGCCGAGCAGCGACAGCACGAGCCCCTCGGTGAGCAGCTGGCGCATCAGCCGCCGCCGCGCCGCGCCGAGCGCCGTGCGCACGGCGAGCTCCTGCGCCCGCACCGTCCCGCGCGCGAGCAGCAGGTTCACCAGGTTGGCGCAGGCGATGAGCAGCACGAGACCGACGGCGGCAAAGAGCACGCGCAGCACCGGCCGCACGTCGCCGACCACGGCTCTCTGCAGCGGCTCGACGACGGCCTGGTCCCAGCCCTCGTTGGTGTCCGGGTTGGCGGCGGCGATAGTGGCAAGCTTGCGGTCGAGCTCGGCCTCGGCCTGTGCCGGCGTGACGCCGGGCTCGAGGCGCGCCACTGCCTGCAGCCAGCGCAGGCCGCGCAGCGTCGGGATGTCGTCTTCGCCGATGAGCGACTCGGGCAGCCAGACGTCGACCTCGGGCGCCGGGAAGGCGAAGCTCGCCGGCATCACGCCGACGACCTCGAACGGCTCGCCGTCGATCGACACCTTGCGGCCGAGCACGCCGCGGTCGCCGCCGAAGCGGCCGCGCCAGAGCCGCTCGCTGATCACCAGCACGCGGTCGCGCCCCTCGACGTCGTCGCGCGGCTGCAGCGTGCGTCCGACCGCGGCGCCGACGCCGAGCGTCGAGAAGAACTCGCCGTTCACCCACGACGCGGGCAGCCGCATCGGCGGTCCGTCGCCGCGCAGGTTGACGCCGCTCTGGCCGACGCGGTACTCGAAGGTGCCGAGCGAGGCGAGCCGCTCGGGCCGGCCGAGGTCGGCGAGGTCGGGCGGCGAGAAGAGGCCGTTCCACTCCGCCTGCCGCGGGTTGGCGTGGAAGACGCGCACCAGGCTCTCGGGATCGCGGTACGGCAGCGGGCGCACCAGCACCGCGTCGACGACGCTGAAGATGGCGCTGTTGGCGCCGATGCCGAGCGCCAGCGTCAGCACCGCGACGGCCGTGAAGCCCGGTCGCCGGCGCAGCGCGCGCAAGCTGAAGCGGAAGTCCTGGAGGAGGTCGGCGAACCATTCGCTGCGGGCCATGCGTCGTTCCCTTCGTTTCACGGTGTCCTTGCATTCGCGGCGGATGGCGGCGAGGTCGCCGAAGCGCACGAGCGCCGCCTCGCGTGCCTGCCGCTCGTCGAGCCCGCGGGCGAGCGCCTCGCGGGCGCGCATCTCGAGGTGGAAGGCAAGCTCGTCGTCGACTTCGGAAACCGGCTCGCGGCCGGCGAGGCGGCGCCAGCGCTCGCGCCAGAGGTCGACGCCGGCTCATGCGTTGACGGTGATCGGCAGCGCGGGCGCCTGCAACGCCGCGAAGATCGCCTGCGCGTAGCGGGTGAAGCTGGCGGTCTCGTCGGCGAGGCGGGCGCGGCCGGCGGGCGTCAGCTCGTAGAACTTCGCCTTGCGGTTGTTCTCCGACGCGCCCCAGCTCGCCGCGATCCAGCCGCGGTCCTCGAGCCGGTAGAGCGCCGGGTAGAGCGTCCCCTCCCCCACCTGCAGGAGGTCGCCGGTGGCGAACTGGATCCAGCGCGCCACCGCGTAGCCGTGCGCCGGCGCCGAAGCTCAGCGCGCGGAGGACGAGCAGGTCGAGCGTGCCGCGGAGGATGTCGGGGGTCGGAGTGATGGTTGGGGGCATCGTGGGCGGTCTCCCTTGAAAGTCGAGGGGAAAGGGTAGAGGGCGATCCCTCGAAATGCAAGGGGAAGTCGCGCGCGGGCTCGCAAAGCCTTGGCTCGGCTCGCCCTGCGGCCACACGGCCGCTTCGCTAAGCTCGCGGCTGATGGCGACGCCGGAGCGGTCGGGTGCGCGGGGACTCCGGCCTGCGGTCATGGAGATCGCCGAGCGCGGCGTCGACTTCGCGCGCGACCTGCGCACGGCGGGGCTCTGGCTGCTCGGCCCGGCCGAGGCGCTGCAGCGGCGCTTACGCGGGCGCGCCGCGCTGCCGCCGCTCTGGCTGCGCCGTCACACCGGGCCGGCGCGCGACTTCGAGCGCGCGGCGCGCGAGATGGAAGCGACGCTCGGCGAGCTTCAGCTGGTGCGCGCCGGAGACCGCGTGCTCGAGATCGGCTGCGGCTGCGGCGCCATGGTGCCGGCGATCGAGCGCATGGTCGGGCCCGAAGGACGTTATCTGGGCTTCGATGTCCACGTCCATCGATCCGCTGGTGCGCTGCCGGCACTTCCGCCGCGGACGCGCGTCTGCGCTTCGAGTGGGCCGACATCGCCTCGCCTTACGGCAGCTCGTCGAGCGACCACGCCGTCGACGCCTACCGCTTCCCGGTTGCCGACGGCGCTGCCGACTTCGTCCTTGCCAAGTCGGTCTTCACCCATCTCCGCGAAGAGCACGCCCGGCACTACCTGCGGGAAATCCGGCGCACGCTGCGCCCGGGCGGCTGCGCGCTGGTCACTGCTTTTCTCTTCGAAAGAGCGACGCGCCCGCCGGCATTCCTTTTTCCCGACGCCGACTCTCCGATGCGCTGGCGGCGGCGGCTCCGCGTCGAAGCCGCCGTCGCCTTCGAGCGCGCTCACTTCGAGCGCATGGCTTCCGGCGCCGGCCTAGCCCAGCAGGCGACCATCTACGGCTTCTGGCCAGGCACGGCGCCGACGCCGCAGGGCCAGGACGTGCTCGTCCTGGCCCGTTCCTGAGCCACTACGGACACCAGGTTGCGGTGTCGCCTCCCTGGTAGGTGCACTTCGCCGACTGAAAACCGCCGTAGGTGACGTAGACCTCGTAGAGCTGGAATGAGTTGGCGTTGGCGATCGAGTTGAGCCAGATGCCGTTGGCGTCCGGGCCGGGCGCAAACGGCTCGGTGATCCAGGGTCCTGCCGTGCTGACGTTCCGCCAGGTCATGACTACGCCGGTGCCGGCGGGCGCGCCGGAGGCGCTGCCGGCGACGATCAGGCTCCCCGGCGGCCCGAAGCCGGCGGTGCGTTGCGGCTGGATCCAGATCAGGCGCGCGGTCGCCGACGAGTTGAAGGTAGCGCTGCACGAGCGGGCGACCGACATCGTCACCATGCCGTCACTGCAGTCGGCGTCGCCGCTCCAGCCGGCGAAGGTCGAGCCGCTGGCGGCGCCCGCCGTCAAGCTGACGACCGTGCCGGCGCCGTAGACCTCGGAGCAGTCGGCGCCGCAGTTGATGCCCGCCGGGCTGCTGGTCACGGTGCCGGAGCCGGTGCCGGCCTTGCTCACCGTCAGCGTGTAGCCGCCGCTGGCGTTGAAGGTGGCGGTGCACGAGCGCGCAGCCGTCATGCTGACGGTGCCATCCAAGCAATCCGAGTGGCCGCTCCAGCCGGCGAACAGCGAACCTGCAAACGGCGTCGCGGTCAGGGCGACTACGGCTCCGGAGGTGTAGCTCTCCATGCAGTCAGTGCCGCAGCTGATGCCCACGGGATTGCTGGTCACGGTGCCGCCGCCCGTCCCTGCCTTGGTCACCGTCAACGCGTAGGTCGGCGGCGCGCAGGTGATCGACTTCGGACTGTTGGGCAGCAGCGTCTTGGTGCCGGCGTACTTGACGCTGATCGAATGCGCGACGTTGTTCTTCAAGCTCGCCGGCACCGGCCAAGAGAAGCCGTGGACGCCGTTGCCCTTGCCGGCGGCCTGCAGGTCGCTGCGGTAGAGGTTGGCGGGCACGGTGGCGATCTTCGTCGCGCCGTCGAAGATGTCGACGCTGATCGGCGTGTTGGCGAAGACGGGATCCGTGTCCCACGCCCAACCCGAGATGCTGGTGCAGTTGGCGACGTCGTGATGACCCCCGAAGGCGCAGGAGCTGGCGTAGCCGCCGAAGTTGGGCGGCAGGCTGGCCCCGGCGTCGGCCCAGTAGTAGAGGTAATACTTGCCCAGGGTGACGTCGGTGATCTCGTCGAAGGTCTTGCCTTCGGAGATCTGCGCCACGACAACCTTCGGTTCGATGATCTGCCGATTCTGGTCCTTCAGATAGCCCGCGTCCCACACCGAGTAGACGGTCGGGGGGCTGGGATGATTGGGAGCGCTCCAACTACGCCCAGTCTTGGTCCACACCAAGCCGATGGTCGCGGCATCGCCAGTGGACACCCACTCGTCGATGAAGCTGATGCCGTTGACCCGGTCGGTCAGCATGTAGAGCTTGCCATCGGCGCCGCGGCCGATGTCCGACACCCAGGTCGGCGTCTGCACCTCCTGGTTGAGCCCGTCGCGCAACGAGATGCAGCCGTTGCCGGCCAGGTTGGCGACCGACATGTCGGGGTTGATCTTGTGTCGCAGCCAGCCCGACGTGCAGGGTGGCGGCTGGCCACCTAGCACGTATGCCTGGTCGGGGTGATAGACGTAGAGCTCGTTGTTGGGATGGAGCACGAACGTTCCCAGGATCCCCGAGCCCCTGCCCTCGCAACTGCCGAGGGTCCGGCAATTGGGATTGGTGGGCTTGATCCACTGGTTGCTGACCTGCGACGTCTGGGCGCGGTAGGTCAGGTTGTCGAGGTCCAGCCGCCCCACCCGATCGCGGTTTTTCATGTTGTGCGGCAGGAATGTCGAGGTGTAGGCGATTCGCCACTTGCCGCCGTAGAAGAGCGCCGACGGGAACCCTGCCTCGTCCTCGCCGCGTGACTCGGTGCTGAAGTTGTTGGTCGCCCAGATGCCGCTGAAGCGCGGCGTAGCGACGCTGGAGGCGGCGGGATAGGTGAGGGAGAAGAACCCCTCCCAATAGCCGGTGCAGCAGTTGCCGGCGTTGACCATGATCGCCACGTCGCCGTTGGACAGTCGGATCGGGTCGGGGCCCTGAATGTAGTTCATCGCGTGCGGCTGTCCGTTGGGCGGCACGCACTGAGGCCGGGTGGTGATGAAGCCGGAGGTCTGGGCGTGGGCCGCGCCCGCGCCCGCCAGCAGCATCAGTAGATGGACGTGGATCTTCCCTCTTCTCATCATCGTCTCGTTCCCTTTCCTTGGAAATGAGTGAAACGGGCTTGTCCGAAGGCTCGCGGCTGTTGCGCCGCTCCTTCAAACGGAAACGGCGGCGCTTTCCTTACGCCGGTCTTAGACCGGAAGGTCGACGGCGTCCTTTTCCTTAGCGCTGCGTTCGCGGCTCTCGCGCTACGCTCACCCTCGTTCAGGGCAGCTCGCAGCGAGGCGCGTCGGTGTCGTCAGACTGCCGCGCCGCCTCGCACCTGGGCTCGCCGCATCAGGGCCGCGCCGCATCGGGGGGGAGTGCCGAATCCTCCCGCAGCAGCTCGCGGCGCAGCACGCCGTCGGGCGCGGTGAAGCGCAGGTCGAGGAGCCGCGCCACGAGCGGCGCCACGTCGACGCTCTTCATGTGCGGCACGACGGCGCCGGCGCGCACGCCGGGACCCCAGGCGACGAGACCGGTCTGCAGCCCTGGCTCGTCGGGCAGGTAACCGTGCGTGCCGCCGTGCGAGGGGCCGGTCGGCGGCCGCTCGGCGGCGAAGCCGAAGGTCGTTCCCGGCATCGGCGCCAGCGCGAGCACGGCCTCCGGCGCGGCGCCGAGGCGGTCGAGCTCGTCACGCTCGACGATGCGGAATTGCCGCCGCACGTCGGGCGGCTGCGCGGCGAGCACGGCGCGCACGCGCTCGACGGCGTCGCGGTCGCGCGGGTCGCGCAGGTGGAGGAACGCCGACGCCGAGCTGGTGTGGAAGGTGGCGCGCCAGTCGCCGCGGTCGGGCCGCGCCGCGCGCAGCCCCGCCGCCGCCAGCCAGGCGTTGACGTAGAGCGTCTTGTCGACGTCGGCGAAGCCGTGGTCGCCGGTGATGACGAAGGCGGTGCGCTCGCGGATGCCGGCGCGCTCGGCGGCCTCGACCATCCGCGCCAGGACGCGGTCGGCGGCGGCAAGGGCGCGGCGCACCAGCGGATGCTCGCGGCCGTGGTCGTGCTCGAAGTGATCGACGGCGAGCACGTGCACGAGCAGCAGCCCCGGCCGGCGATGCTCGAGCAGCCACGCCGCCATCTCGCCGACGCGGTCGTCGCGCGCCGTCTCGCCGAGCTTCCACAGCTCGTCGGTGAGCCGGCCGACCGCGTCGCGCTCGAGCTCTTCGACGAGGCCGGGCGGCCGCGAGTGCCGCCGCAGCTCGGCGACGATGGAGCCGTTCTTCATGTCGAGCGGCCAGATCTCGGCCACGTTCCAGTCGAGGTCGGCGCCGACGGTGACCGGCCAGCTCACCGCCGCGGTGGTGAGTCCGCCCGCGCGCGCCGCCGTCCACAGCGTGGGCACACGGATGCTCGACGCTTCCCAGTACCAGCGCCCGCTCTCGCCGCCCGGCTCGAAGGGGCTGTTGTAGTAGATGCCGTGCCGCGCCGGCAGCGCGCCGGTGACGATCGTCGTGTGCGTCGGGTAGGTGACCGACGGGAAGACGCCGAAGACCTTGCCGGCGTGCGCGCCCTCGCGCGCCATCTGCTGCAGCAGCGGCGCCGGCCAGCCGGTGTCGAGATACATCTCCGGCCGCAGGCCGTCGATCGAGAGCAGCACCACATGGTCAGCGAGGCGCGCAGGCGAGCTGACGACTGCGGGTTGCTCGTCGCGTGCGGCGAGAAGCGCGGTGACCGCGCCGGAGGCGAGCACCAACGCCGCGGCGACGACAACGCGAGGAGCGGCTGCGACGGCAGCTCGACGCACGGGCACCTCCATTTCGCGCGACGAAGCTAGCGCAGATCGCGAAGAGTCTTGTCATCGCGAGGGCGCGGAGCGCCCGCGGCGATCTCGATCTCGCGGGATCGAGATCGCTTCGTCGCTTCGCTCCTCGCGATGACATGCGGCCTTCCGCTCGTCGCGGCGGGCGGCACGTGGCGGCGACATCCATCGCGATACCATGCCGCGCACTTCGCGATGACCGAAGCCGACCTCGAAAGCGCTCCGAGCTTCGCCGCCGCGTTCGCGACGACGGCGTTCGACGGCGACCGCGGCACGGCAGTGGTGCCGCCGGGTTGGGCGCAAGGTCGCGCCACCTTCGGCGGCCTCGTACTGGCGCAGGCGATGGCGGCGGCGCGGCGCCGGCTGCCCGAGCCGCGGCCGCCGCGCGGCGTCGTCGCTTCTTTCCCGGCGCCGATCGGCGTCGGCGAGGTCGATCTACAAGTGCGCGAGCTGCGTCACGGACGCGCGGTGAGCCACCTGCAGGTCGAGCTCGCGCAAGCCGGCGAGGTGGGGTGCGTCGTGCTGGTGAGCTTCGGCGGCGCGCGGCCGAGCGCCGTCGAGGTGACGTCGCCGCCCCGTCCCGTCGTGCCACCGCCCGACGACTCGCCGCCGATGATCCCCGCCGGCAACAACACGGCGCCCGAGTTCACCAAGTTCTTCGACTACCGCCTCACGTACGGCGACCGGCCGTACGCCGGCGCCGACGTGCGCGAGCTCGGCGGCTGGTGTCGCTTCCGCGGCGAGCCGGGGCCGCTCGCCGCCGAGCACGTGCTGGGCCTCGTCGATGCGTGGCCTTCTCCCGCGGTGGCGCGGTTGAAGATGCCGGCGCCGGCGGCGTCGATGACCTGGTCGCTCGAGCTGCTCGAGGTCGAGCCCGACATCGACGGCGGCGGCTGGTGGCTCTACCACGCCGAGCTCGAGGCTTCGGCGCAGGGCTACGCCCATTCTTCGGCGCGCCTGTGGAGCCCCGCCGGCCGCCTCGCCGCGCTCAGCCGCCAGATCGTCGCGATCTTCGGCTAGAAGGACCGCTCGTCGGCCGAGGGGCCGTAGATCGACGGTACCGGCACCTCGTTGAGGCGCAGATAGACGGTGAGCTGGCCGCGGTGGTGGGCCTGGTGGCAGAACGTGTCCTCGATCACCACGTGGCGCGGCTGCTCCATGACGACGTGGCCGCCGACAAGGAGCTTCCAGTTGGTCTGCAGGTGCTCGTCGCTCGTGCCACGCAGCGCCGCGCGCGCCTTCTCGATCGAGGCCTCGAATGCCTGCAGCAGCTCGGCGTTGGTGTCGGTCTTCGGTGGCTTGTAGCCGCCGCCGCCGGGCGGCGCGAGATCGAGCTCGTCCTGCTCGACCGCCATCGCGATCCAGGCCGGCATCGTCGCGACGAGGGTCGCGAGGTAGCCGAGCGCCATCGACTTCTCGTGCGGCTTCCAGTCCGGCTTCCCTTCGGGCACGCGCTCGAGCGCTTTCCGCGATCCTGCGGCCTCACGCTCGAGCTGAGCGAGGAAGAGCTCCGTCATCTGCATCGGCCGATCCTCCACGTTGCGGGCCGGCGCGGCAAGCGCCGGCGGTCGCGCCAGCCTAGACGGCGAGCCGCTCCGGCTCAAGTCGAATAAACTGCCCGTTCCCCTCATTTTGTGATCCGCGACGGAGGGCTGCACGTGCAGGTCACCTTCCTGAACCCTGGCGACGCCAGCGATCCCTTCTTCGACGTCCTGGTGTCGTTCATGCGGCGTGCCGCCGCCGACCTCGACGTCGAGCTCGAGGTCGTCGACTGCCACCGCGACCACGCCGAGCTGCGCCGCAACGCGCGCGCCGTCGTCGAGCGCGCGACGCCGCCCGAGTACCTACTGCTCGTCAACGAGCAGGGTCTCGCCGTCGAGATATTGCCGGCGGCGAGCGCGCGCGGCACCAAGGTGCTGCTGCTCAACGAGGGGCTGATGGTCCCCGACCGCCAGGCGCTGGGCAGCCCGGGCGAGCGGCACACCGGCTGGCTCGGCGAGCTGGTGCCCGATGACCGCCGCGCCGGCCACGTGCTCGCGCAGACGCTGATCGACGCCGCGCGGCCCGCGCATCGCAACGGCAACGGCAAGGTCGTCGCGGCGGCGCTCGGCGGCTCGTTCACCAGCTCCTCGCTGCTGCGCATCAACGGCCTGCGCCAAGCGGCGGCGGAGAACCCCGACGTCGCGCTGCGCGAGGTGGTCGCCGCCAACTGGCAGCAGGAGCGGGCGCGCAGCGAGACGGCGCGGCTGCTCGCCGAGCACCCCGACCTCTCCGTGGTGTGGGCGGCGAGCGACCAGATGGCGCTCGGCGCGGTCGAGGCGATCGCCGCCGCCGGCAAGGTGGCGGGCCGCGACGTCCTCGTCGGCGGCGTCGACTGGGCGCCGTTCGCGTTCGGCAAGGTGCGCGAGGGCGTCTTCACCGCCACCGTCGGCGGCCACTTCCTCGACGGCGCCTGGGCGATCGTGCTGCTCTACGACCACCACCACAAGCCGGTGCGCGGCGCCATCGCCGAGAAGTCGCAGCTCGCCGTCGTCACCCGCGCCAACGTCGACGCCTACGAGCGCCTCTTCACCCGCCGCCAGCAGGTCGACTTCCGCCAGTTCAGCAAGGTCTTCAACCCGGCGCAGCCGAGCTACCGCTTCACCGTCGACGCCATCCTCTGAGTCGCGCCCGCCGCGGCTCTGCCAAGCGCGTCACTCGCGCGGTGTGAAGCGCATCCCTGGACGTAAGGCCAAATGGATGCGATGCTTCCGCGCCATACGCAACTTGGAGCCGCGGTCCGGTCCAGGACAGCGGAGCACAAAGGAAGGGCCTGGACGTGAAGCATCGCCTGCTCGTCGCCAGTCTCGTGGTCGCCTGCGCTGCCAGCGCCGCCCCGGCGCTGGCGCTCCTCCCCGGCGTCGGCTACTTCCCGTTGAACAACGCGCTGTCGCGCGCCGGCACGACCTACGGCTGCAACCCCTATCCGCTCAACATCGCCATCGATCCCTGGGCGACCGGCACCTTCGACCGCAGCAAGATGGCGGGGCGCTACGGCCCCTGCTGGGAAGCCGGCGCGCCCGGCCCCCACAGCACCGACTACGCCAACTACCTGCGCACCGGCTTCGCCGAGCGGACGGCGCGCTGGAACCCCGACTACGACCTCTATAACGGTAACCCCACCGAGCGCGAGGTCAACGACGCCTACTACACGGGCGACTCGCGGGTGCTGCCGCGGCCGACGCAGCAGCCGTCAACGCCGGTGTCCGCGTTCGGCTGGTCGCCGAACGCCGTCTACGTGGGGACGCAGGTGAGCCTCATCGACGCCTCCAGCAAGTTCCCGACGGGTTGGAAGTGGACGTTCCAGGGCGGCTCGCCGGCGACCTCGACGGCGCAGAACCCGGTCGTCACCTGGAGCAGCGCCGGCAACAAGACGATCACGCTGCAGGCGAGCAACGGCGGCGGCGCCGGCACCATCGCCTCGAAAGTCATCACCGTGCTGCCCGGGACGACGCCGAACCCGACTCCGACCCCGACGCCAAACCCGACTCCCACGCCGAACCCCACGCCGACTCCGACGCCGGGGCCGCCGGCGCCGAACGCCAACTTCGGCTTCTCGCCCACGGCGCCGCACGCCGGCGACGTGGTGACCTTCGACGCCGCCTTCTCCACCAACGTCACCGCCGGCACCGTTTACAGCTGGGACTTCGGCGACGGCTTCTCCGGCAGCGGCCCCCTGGTGCCGCACGCCTTCGCGTCGTCGGCGTTCTACTCGGTCAAGCTGACGTTGACGCCGCCCGGCTGCGCCTCGGCGAGCTGCCAGGGTCAGATGACGAAGTCGGTGGCGGTGGCCGGAGCGCTGCCGCCGGCGAGCGGCGCGCAGCCGCGGTTCAACGTCTCCCCGGGCACGCCGGGCGCCGGTGAAAGCGCGGTCTTCGACTCCGCGGCGTCCACCGGCCTCAGCGCCGGCTCGACCTTCACCTGGCTGTTCAACGACGGCTCGCCGATCGCCATCGGCCCGATCGTCGACCACGCCTTCCCGGGGCCCGGCAGCTACAACGTCGTGCTCTCGGTGGCGCCGCCGGGCTGCAGCTCGGCCAGCTGCCTGCAGGTGGCGGCGAAGGTGGTGACGGTGGGCGCGCGGCCGCCGGTGCTCGCCGAGTTCACCGCCGACACCTCCTGCCAGTTCCAGTGCGCGGCGGCCACCGGGCGCTCGGTGACGTTGCGCGCCGTCGACGACAGCGCCAGCAGTTACGCCTGGACCTTCGGCGACGGCAGCACCGCGCTGGGCCGGCAGGTGTACCACAGCTGGATGGCGCCCGGCACCTACACCGCCACGCTCACCACCACCAAGGGCACGGCGAGCGCCAGCAAGAGCCGCGGCTTCGTCATCAGCGGCGCGCCGCCGGCGGCGCGCAAGGCGGTGCTGCTGCCCTGGGTGGCGCAGAGCCGCAACCTCGCCCCGCCGGTGACGTCGAGCGACCTCTACGTGATGAACCCGGGGACGACGCCGCTCGAGGTCACCCTCGAGTTCCGCCAGCGCGGCTTCTACGAGATCTTCCCGGCGCAGCGGCCGGCGACCATCGCGCCTGGCGGCATGGTCTACGTGCAAGACATGGTGCGCGGCCTCTTCGGCCGCGAGGACGTCGCCGGCTTCCTCACCGTCTCGACCGCGGCCGACGCCGTCGAACCCATCCTCACCGCGCTCAACACCAGCGGCGCCAGCACCAGCAAGCTCTTCGGCAACGCCGTCGCCGGCTGGCTCGTTGCCACCGCCGGCAGCAGCGCGAGCTCGAGCTATCCGGTGCAGCACCTCGTCGGCTTGAGCGACAGCGCGCGCCGCCAGTCGAGCTTCGTCCTCACCAATCCGACCGACCAGGCGATCACCTACCGCCTGCGCTTCTTCGACAAGACCGGCCACCAGATGGCCGACAGCGGCGACCTGCAGCTCGACCGCTACGCGCAGCGCGTCTTCTCGCCGCAGGAGCTGCGCGACGGCTTCGGCATCGCCGGCGCCGAGGACTATCCGCGTCGAGGTGGAGACGGTGTCCGGGCCGGCGCCGGTGCCCTTCGGCTCCGACCTCTGGCTCTCCAGCGGCGATCCGTCGGTGACGCGGCCGGGGACGGCGCGCACGGCGAAGGCGTACCTGCTCGGCGTGCTCAACGGGCCCGGCCCCAACCGCACGGTCCTGCAGACCGACCTCGTCTTGGCCAACGTCGGCGGCCAGACGGCGCAGGCGAGCCTGAGCTTCACCAAGGCGAGCGCCAAGGCCGCCGGGCCGACCCTGAACGCGGCGCCCTTCGCCATCCCGGCGGGCGCGACGCAACGGCTCGACAACGTGCTCTTCGGTCAGCTCGGCAGCCGGAGCGGCGTCGGCGTGCTCACCGTCACCACCACCAGCCTCGACGGCACCTACCCCGTCGTGCTCGCCGAGAGCTTCGACAACACGAACCCCGCGAAGCGCTTCGGGCAGACGATCGGCGCCTTGGGCGACACCGACGTCGCCGACGCGGCGCACCGGCTCGAGCTCGTGGGCCTGCGCAACGACAAGGCGACGAAGACGACGATCTTCCTCTTCAACCCGAGCGGCGCCGCCGCCGAGTACGACCTCGTCTACCGCGCGCCGAGCGGCGCCGTGCTGGGCACGCTCAAGAACGTCAAGCTCGCGGCCGGCCAGCTGCGCCAGCTCGACCCGGCGCAGCACCCGACGAAGAAGGGCGCCAGCAACGGGTTCAGCGTCGAGGTGGTGGTGAAGAGCGGCAAGGCGCTGGCGGCGGCGCAGCTCCTGCGCACCAGCACGCAGGATCCCGCGTACATCGTCGGCGTCGTCCGCTGAAGCTCGGCATCGAGATCGCTTCGTCGCTTCGCTCTCGCGATGACGTTGTGTTGTCATTGCGAGCGTAGCGAAGCAATCTCGATCTCGAAGCGGCGATAGACTTTCGGCTCGAGCCTCAAGCGGCGATGCCCGAGACGACGGTCCACTACCGCGCCTGCAACCTCTGCGAGGCGATCTGCGGCCTCGAGATCCGCCTCGAGGACGGCCGCATTGTCTCCATCCGCGGCGACGAGCAGGATCCGCTGTCGCACGGGCACATCTGCCCCAAGGCGGTGGCGCTGCAGGACCTCGAGAGCGATCCCGACCGCCTGCGCCATCCGCTGCGGCGCGGCGACGACGGCCAGTGGCGCGAGGTGGGTTGGGAGGAGGCGCTCGACGAGATCGCGGCGCGCACACGTCGCATCCAGCACGAGCACGGCCGCGACGCGGTCGGCGTCTACCTCGGCAACCCCAACGTCCACAACACCGGCTCGATCCTCTACGTGCGGCCGTTCCTGCGCGCGCTCGGCAGCAAGAGCCGCTTCTCGGCGAGCTCGGTCGACCAGAACCCGCACCACCTGGCGGCGATGCTGATGTTCGGCCACCAGTTCCTGCTGCCGGTGCCCGACCTCGACCGCACGCAGTACCTGCTCGTCCTCGGCGCCAACCCGCTGGCGAGCAACGGCAGCATGATGACCGCGCCGGGAATGCGCGACCGCCTGAAGGCGCTGCGGCGGCGCGACGGCAAGCTGGTCGTCGTCGATCCGCGGCGTACCGAGACGGCGCGCGTCGCCGACCGCCACTTGTTCATCGAGCCGGGGACGGATGCGTTCTTCCTGCTCGCGCTGCTGCACGTGCTCTTCGACGAGGGGCTGGCGCGGCCGGGGCGGTTGGAGGAGCTCACGGATGGGTTGGGGACGTTGCGCGAGGTGGCGGCGGAGTTCCCGCCCGAGCGCGTGGCAGCGGTGACGGGCGTCGCGGCTGAAGATGTTCGCGCTGTCGCGCGCGAGCTGGCGGCGGCGGAGACCGGGGTCTGCTACGGGCGGCTGGGCGTGTCGGTGCAGGAGCACGGCGGGCTCTGCTTGTGGTTGGTGAACGCGGTCAACGTGGTGACCGGCAACCTCGACCGCGCCGGCGGCGCGATGTTCCCGCGGCCGGCCATCGACATGCTGAAGCTCACCGGCCGCGGCCACTGGGGACGCTGGAAGAGCCGCGTGCGCGGGCTGCCCGAGTTCGCCAGCGAGCTACCTTCCGCGGCGCTCGCCGAGGAGATCGACACGCCGGGGCCCGGGCAGGTGCGCGCGCTGTTCACCGTCGCCGGCAACCCGGTGCTGTCGACGCCCAACGGCGCGCGGCTCGAGCGCGCGCTGCCCGGCCTCGAGCTCATGGTGTCGATCGATCCCTACCTCAACGAGACGACGCGCCACGCTCACTTCATCCTGCCGACGACGCCGCCGCTGCAGCGCGACCACTACGACGTCATCTTCCACGCGCTGGCGGTGCGCAACACGGCGCGCTACTCGGCACCGCTGTTCCCCGTGGAACCGGGGCTCCGCCATGACTGGCAGGTGCTCGACGCGTTGACGCGGCGCTTCGACCGCGGACCGCTGCGCGCGCGGCTGCAGCGGCGGCTGCAAGCGAAGCTCGGTCCGCGGCGCCAGCTCGACCTGGCGCTGCGCACCGGTCCGCATGGCGCGGGATTGCGGCCGTTCGCATCGGGATTGACGCTGCGCAAGCTGGAGCGCGAGCCGCACGGCGTCGACCTCGGCCCGCACGAGCCCTGCTTGCCCAGGCGATTGCGCACCGACAACCGGCGGATCGACGTCGCCCCTGCGCCGTTCGTCGCGGGCCTCGCGCGGCTGCGCGAGCAGCTCGCGGCGACAGGCGACGGCGCTGCTACGTCGTCCGTCGCGACCGCTGCCACGAATGGCCACGGCGAGCTGCGCCTCATCGGCCGCCGCCAGGTGCAGAGCAACAACTCCTGGATGCACAACGTGCCGCGCCTGATGCGCGGCAAGGACCGCTGCACGCTCCTCATGCACCCCGAAGACGCCGCGAGCCGCGGCCTGCTCGACGGCGCCGAAGTCGAGATCGTCTCCCGCACCGGCCGCGTCCGCGCCCCGCTCGAAGTCAGCGACGAGATGAAGCCCGGCGTCGTCAGCCTTCCGCACGGCTGGGGCCACCACCGCCCCGGCGTGCGCATGACGACCGCGGCGGCGAACGCGGGCACCAGCTTGAACGACGTCACCGACGAGGCGCGCGTCGACCTGCTGTCGGGCAACGCCGCGCTCTCGGGCGTGCCGGTCGTGGTGGCGGCCGTCGGCTGAGGATCGCCTCGGCCCGTGACGCCACCGCTCTCCGCCACCGACCCCAGCGTCGAGATCGACGGCGTCGTCAAGCGCTTCGGGGACGTCGTCGCCGTCGACGGCGTGACGCTGCGCATCCGCCGGGGCGAGCTGTTCTCCCTGCTCGGGCCGTCGGGGTGCGGGAAGACGACGTTGCTGCGGATGATCGGCGGCTTCGAGTCGCCCGACAGCGGCACGGTGCGCATCGACGGCGCCGACGTGACGGCGGTGCCGGCGCACCGGCGGCCGGCGCACATGGTGTTCCAGCACTACGCGCTCTTCCCGCACCTGACGGTGGCGGAGAACGTCGCCTTCGGCTTCCGCTATCGGAAGTACCCGCCGCGCGAGCACGCTCGGCGGGTCGGCGAGGCGCTCGCGCTGGTGCGGCTCGCCGGGCTCGAAGGGCGTTACCCGGCGCAGCTCTCGGGCGGTCAACGGCAGCGGGTGGCGCTGGCGCGCGCTCTCGCCCTCGAGCCACGGGTGCTGCTGCTCGACGAGCCGCTCGGCGCCCTCGACCAGAAACTGCGGCAGGAGATGCAGGTCGAGCTCAAGGAGCTGCAGCGGACACTCGGCATCACCTTCGTCTTCGTCACCCACGACCAGGAGGAGGCGCTGGCGCTTTCCGACCGCATCGCGGTGATGAACGCCGGCAAGGTCGAGCAGGTGGGCGAGGCGGCCGCGGTGTTCGAACGGCCGCGCACTCGCTTCGTCGCCGACTTCATGGGCGCGCCGAACTTCTTCACCGCCGGCGACGGCAAGCCCTTCGTCGTGCGGCCCGAGAAGCTCGACCTGCAGCGCGACGCTCCAGCCTCTGCTGACGCGCCATCGCTCGCCGTCACCGTCGAGGAGCGCGTCTACCGCGGCGCGAGCACGACCTGGGTCGTGCGCGCCCAGGATGGTGCGCGCTTCGTCGTCTTGCGAGCCAGCGAAGGCGCATCTACGGAACGCGATGGCTTCGGCATCGGCGATCACGCCTGGATGTGCTGGAGCCCGCGCCACGTCGTGCAACTCGAAGAAGAGACGCCGGTCCGTGGCTAAGCCGGTCGCATCGACGGTTACGCCTGCCCGCGGCGCCGCGCCCGTGACGAGCGGCACCCGCCGCGGCCTCGCCGGCTACCTGCTCGCCCTCCCCAGCTGGGCGATCCTCGGCGGCCTCTTCCTCGTGCCGCTCCTGCTCATGCTCGTCCTCTCCTTCGCCCAGCGCTCGACCTACGGCGGCATCCAGCCGATCGACGACCTCTTCGCGTACGTCGCGAGCGGCCGCTTCCTCTCGAACTACGCGCGCTCGCTGGAGCCGATCTACCTGCAGATCTACTGGCGTTCGCTCTGGCTGGCGGTACTGACGACCGTCGTCTGCCTGGCGGTGAGCTACCCCATCGCCTACTGGCTCGCGCTCCTCGCGCCGCGGCGCTGGAAGGGCACGCTGCTGGCGCTCGTCGTCATCCCGTTCTGGACGAGCTTCCTCATCCGCAGCTACGCCTGGATGACGATCCTGCGCACCCAAGGGCTGCTCAACACCGCGCTGCTCGAGCTCGGCATCGTCGACGCGCCGCTGCCGCTGCTCTACACCGACCTGGCGGTGATGATCGGCCTCGTCTACGGCGAGCTGCCGTTCATGATCCTGCCCCTCTACGCCTCGCTCGAGAAGCTCGACCGCTCGCTGGTCGAGGCGGCGCACGACCTCGGCGCCTCGCCGTTCGCCGCCTTCCGGCGCGTCACCGTGCCGCTCACCATGCCGGGGATCGTCGCCGGCGTCGTGCTGGTGTTCATCCCCTCGCTCGGGCAGTTCGTCGTCTCCGACCTCCTCGGCGGCGCCAAGACGGTGCTGGTGGGCAACCTGATCCAGAACCAGTTCGCGGTGGCGCGCAACAAGCCGTTCGGCGCCGCCATCGCCTTCGAGCTCACCGTGCTCGTGCTGCTGCTGCTCTGGGCGTACGCGAGCTACACGCGCCGCAAGGGCGCGGAGGCGCTGCTGTGATCGCCCGCCAGCGCGCGCTGCTCGCCGCGCACTCGCTGGCCGTCTACGTCTTTCTCTACGCGCCGATCGCCATCCTCGCGCTCTACTCGTTCAACCGCTCGCGACAGACGGCGAGCTGGGGCGGCTTCACCCTCGACTGGTACCGCCGCCTGCTCGCCGACGAGCTGATCCTGCGTGCGGTCAAGAACAGCCTCGTCGTGGCGGCGATCACCACCGTCGTTGCGACCGTCGCCGGCACCATGGTCGCGCTGGCCCTCGCGCGCTTCCGCTTCCGCGGCCGCGGCGCCACGCAGGCGGCGCTCTACCTGCCGGTCATCGTGCCCGAGGTGGTGATCGGCGCCGCCCTGCTCACGTTCTACGGCGTCGCCCGCCTGCGCCTATCGCTCACCACCGTCGTCCTCGCGCACGTCGCCTTCTGCATCAGCTACGTGGCGATCGTCGTGCGCGCCCGGCTCGCCGGCTTCGACCGCTCGCTCGAGGAGGCCGCCGCCGACCTCGGCGCCGGACCGTGGGAGACCTTCCGCCGCGTGACCCTGCCGCTCCTCCTCCCCGGCGTCGCCGCCGGCGCCCTGCTCGTCTTCACTGTCTCGCTCGACGACTACGTGGTCACCTCCTTCGTCGCCGGGGTAGGCTCGACCACGTTGCCGCTGCAGATCTACTCGATGCTCAAAGTGGGAGTGACGCCGGAGGTCAACGCGCTGTCGACGCTGCTGCTCGTGCTGACGGTGATGCTCATCGCCGTGGCACAGCGACTACAGCGTGGGCCGCGGGTGGAGGGGCAGCCGCGGTGAGGCACGCATCGCGTGGGCGCGGTCTGCGATCGGGTCGAGCCGCTGCCGTGTATGCACTCGTGGCGCTCATCGTCGCGTTCGCCGCTGCGTTCACCGCCTGCGCGAAGCGCGACGCCGACGCCAACAAGCTCAACGTCTACATCTGGTCCGAGTACCTGCCGCAGGAGGTGATCGACGAGTTCGAGCGCCGCACCGGCGTCGAGGTCCACGTCGACCTCTACGACTCCAACGAGGCGCTGCTCGACAAGATGCAGTCGGGCGTCGCCGACTACGACCTCGTCGTCCCCTCCGACTACATCGTGCACGTGCTCGCCGGCCAGGGCCTGCTGCTGCCGCTCGACAAGCAGCAGCTGCCGACGATCAAGAACCTCGACCCACGCTTCCTCGACCGCGCCTACGACCGCGGCAACCGCTACACGCTGCCCTACCTCTGGGGCACGACCGGCATCGGCTACGACCGCAGCAAGCTCGGCCCGGTCGACAGCTGGCAGGCGCTCTTCGACCCGCGCCACAAGGGCCGCGTCCTCATGCTCGACGACGAGCGCGAGGTCTTCGGCGCCGCCCTGCGACTCCTCGGCAAGTCGATCAACGAGCGCGACCCTGCCGTGCTCGCGCAGGCCGCCGACATGCTGAAGCGACAGAAGGAGCTCGTCGCGACCTACAACAGCGCCGACTTCGCCAACCTCCTCGCGGCCGGCGACGTCGACCTCGCCCAGGGCTACAGCGGGCAGCTCGCCGAGGTGGTGCAGGCGCACCCCGACAAGCTCGCCTACGTGCTACCCAAGGAAGGCGCCACGCTGTGGATCGACAACGTCGCCATCCCGGCGAGCGCGCGGCACGCCACGAACGCCCACCGCTTCATCGCCTATGTCATGGAGCCCGAGGTGGCGGCGAAGATCGTCAACGGCGTCCACTACCCCACCGCCAATGCCGCGGCGCGCCCGCACATCGACCCCCAGATCCTCAACGACCCGGCGATCTTCCCGGACGAGGCCACTCTCGCCCGCTGCGAGCTGATCGAGGACCTCGGCGAGACGACGACGCTCCTCGACCGCTACTGGACCGAGATCAAGTCCCACTGACGCGCAACGCCTGAGCGAGGGAATGCCCATGCAGGCCAATCGAGCTCGGAGACAACACACGTGATCGTTCTGGTCGCCGACAAGTTTCCCGCCGACGGTCTCGCCCAGCTTCGCGCCGCGGGCGCCGAGGTCGTCTACCAGCCCGACGTCAAGGGCGATGCCCTCGTCGACGCCGTGCGCACGAGCGGCGCCGAGGTGCTGGTCGTGCGCTCGACCGAAGTGCCGGAGACGGCGCTGCGCGCCGGCCGCCTCGGTCTGGTGGTGCGCGCCGGCGCCGGCTACAACAACATCGACGTGAAGACCGCCTCGGAGTTGGGGATCTACGTCTCCAACTGCCCGGGAAAGAACTCGATCGCGGTGGCGGAGCTGGCGATGGCGCTGCTGCTCGCCCTCGACCGCCGCGTCGTCGACGGCGCCGCCGACCTGCGGCGCGGCGTGTGGAACAAGAAGGAGTACGGCCAGGCGCAGGGGCTCTTCGGCCGCACCCTCGGCGTCGTCGGCACCGGCTCCATCGGCCGCGAGGTGGCGGCGCGCGGCCGCGCCTTCGGCATGCGCGTGGTGGCGTGGAGCCGTTCGCTCACCGACGAGTCGGCGCGCGCGCTCGGCGTCGAGCGGCTCGACTCGCCCGTCGCCGTGGCCGCCGCCGCCGACGCGGTGTCGATCCACCTGGCGCTCAAGCCGGAGACCCGCGGCCTCGTGGGCGCGGACTTCTTCGCCGCCATGAAGCCGGGGGCGCTGTTCGTCAACACCTCGCGCGCCGAGGTGGTCGACGAGGCGGCGCTGCTCGCCGCGGTGCGCGACAAGAAGGTGCGCGCCGGGGTCGACGTCTTCGCCGGCGAGCCCGCCGGCGGCACCGGCGCGGTGGAGAGCGCGCTCTTCGCCGAGCCCGGCATCATCGGCACCCACCACATCGGCGCCTCCACCGAGCAGGCGCAGCAGGCGATCGCCGACGAGACGGTGCGCATCGTGCGCGAGTACGTCGGCAGCGGACGCGTCCCCAACTGCGTCAACATCGCCAAGCGCACGCCGGCGACTCACCTGCTGGTAGTCCGCCACCGCGACCGCGTGGGCGTGCTGGCCCACGTCTTCGGCCGCCTCAAGGAGGCCGGCATCAACGCCCAGCAGACGGAGAACGTGGTCTTCGACGGCGCCGCGGCGGCGATGGCCCGTATCCAGGTCGACCAGGCGCCCGCGCCCGAGACCCTCGAAGCGATCCGCGCCGGCTGCGCGGACGTGCTCGACCTCAAGCTGGTCGAGATCCCGCAGGCGTAGTGGTCGGGGCGAAGCCGGATGCCCTTCCGCGTCCTCCACGACTACCCGCGGCGGCAGCATCTCGAGTTCTTTCGCCGGAGCCCGAGCCCGTTCTACTCGATCAGCTTCGAGCTCGACGCCACGCGCGTGCGTGCGCAGGCGAAGGCGCGCGGCGCGTCGATCTATGCCGCGCTCGTGTGGTGCTTCCACCGCGCGATGCTCACGATCGACGCCTTCCGCACGCGCCTTCACGGCGAGGACGTGGTGCTCTACGACGGCCTCAATGTCGGGATGACGGTGCCGGCGCCGGAGCGAACGTTCTCGTTCGCCAACTTCGAGTGGAAGCCCGACGCCGACGACTTCTTCGCCGCCGCGCGCGAGGCGATGGCGGTCGCCTCGGCGGCGGCCGACCTCGCGGGCGGCAAGACGCCCGACTTCGCCTACTACACGGCGCTGCCGCGCGTGCCGTTCACCAGCTTCGTCCACGTGGCGCTGCCCGATCCCACCGCCGGGCAGCCGGAGACGGCGTTCGGCCAGATCCGCGACGTCGACGGCCGCGCGCAGGTGCCGGTGGGCATCCTCGTCAACCACCTCTACGTCGACGGCGCCGACCTGGGCGACCTCTACGAAGCGGCACGCGAGAGCTTCGACCGCGCCTTCTGAGCGCTCGCGCCGGGCCGCGCGCATCGACTTGTCATATCCTCGGCGCCTGCCGCCAGTGGCTGCGCCGCAGCCGGCGGCGCCGGGTTTCTCGCGCTGCGGGAACGGGTGAGAACGGCTACCGGCGAGACAGCTCGCCGCCGAGGAGGAAGGTTGCGCGTAGGCGTCCTCGAGATCCTCACCGACACGGTGAATAGCGGCTGGGTCGAGCGCAACTTCGACCGCCGCTTCCGCCGCCACTACGCGAGCATCATGCCGCAGGCGGTCTCGGCCTGGTGCCGGCAGCTCGGCCACGAGGTGACCTACGCGACGTTCTGGGGGCAGAAGCCGCCCGAGGAGCTGCTGCCGCGCGAGCTCGACGTCGTCTTCCTCGCCACCTATACGCAGGCGAGCACGCTCGCCTACGCGCTGGCGCGCCTCTTCCGCCGCCGCGGCGCGCGCACCGTGCTCGGCGGCCCGCACGCCACCGCCTTTCCGCTCGACAGCCTGCGCTTCTTCGACCACGTCGTCCACGACTGCGACAAGGCGCTCGTCGCCGCCATCGTCGACGGCGAGCATGCGCCGGGCACGGTGCTCTCGAGCGGCCACGTGCTCGAAGAGATCCCCTCCGTCGCCGAGCGGCTGCCGGAGATCGAGATCGCCGGCTTCGAGAACGGGCGACGGGGCCGCCTCACCAACGTGGCGCTCCTCACCAGCCTCGGCTGCCCCTACCGCTGCGACTTCTGCGTCGACTGGAAGAACGACTACGTGATGCTGCCGCGCGAGCGCCTGCTCGCCGACCTGCGCTTCGTGGCGGAGCGGTTCCCGGGGATGATCGTCGCCTTCCACGACCCCAACTTCGCGGTGCGCTTCGACGAGGTGCTCGACCTGCTCGAGGAGATCCCGCCGGAGCGGCGTAACCCCTACCTGATGGAGAGCTCGCTGTCGGTGCTGCGCGGGCCGCGCCTCCATCGGCTGCGCGCGACGCGCTGCATCTACGCGGCGCCCGGCGTCGAGTCGTGGAGCGACTACTCCAACAAGGCCGGCGTCGGCCGCGCCGTCGGGCAGGAGAAGCTCGACAAGCTCGTCGAGCACTTCACCGAGCTCCACGAGTACGTGCCCGGGCTGCAGGCCAACTTCATCTTCGGCACCGACGGCGACGCCGGCGAGGAGCCGGCGGCACTGACGCGCGAGTTCATCCGCCGCCTGCCCTTCGTGTGGCCGACGATGAACATCCCGGTGCCCTTCGGCGGCACGCCGCTCTACGACCGCTTCCACGCCGAGGACCGCGTGCTGCGCACGATGCCGTTCGCCTTCTACTACGCGCCTTACACCGTGGTGCGGCCGCGGCACTATGGGCTGGTGGAGTTCTACGACCAGCTGATCAGCATGTACGAGACGACGGCGTCGAAGGCACTGCTCGTGCGGCGCATCCGCAGCGCCCGCAAGGCGTGGTGGAAGGCCCTCCACGTGCTGCGCGTGTCCGGAGCGTGGGCGGAGGTGCGGCGGCTGCGCGAGCTGCGCGACCGCATCGCCGGCGACGCTGGGCTGCTCGCCTTCCACGACGGCCGGCACGAGCGGTTGCCTGCGTTCTATCGAGGGTTGCTGCGGCAGCGGCTCGGGCCCTACCTCGAGCTGCTCGACGACGACGACGTCACGCCGCGGCTCGAGCCGCCGGGCGGTCTCGTCGGCCTCGGCGCGCGACCGGTGTCGTTGCCGCTGCCGGCGTGAGCACGGCGGGCGCGGAGCCCGCGCCCTACGCGGCCCCAACGCTCGGCGCTGCGTTGTTCTCGACGCACGTTGGCAGGGCGGGCTCCGTGCCCGCCGTCCGGCTGGTTCCGCGCCAGCGCGGGCCGTCCGCTATTCGTCGCGCTATTCTGCGGCCGCTCCACCATGCATCTTCCCGAGTACGACCGCCTCGACGCCGTCGATCTCGCAGCCCTCGTGCGCCGCGGCGAGGTGCACCCGCGTGAGCTCGTCGAGGCGGCGATCGAGCGCATCGAGGCGCGCGATCCGCAAATCAACGCCGTCGTGCACCGCCGCTTCGAGAAGGCGCGCGAGGAGGCCACTGGCCCACTGCCCAACGGGCCGTTGCGCGGCGTGCCGTTCCTGCTCAAGGACCTCCTCGCCGAAATCGCCGGCGAGCCGGTCTCGGGCGGCTCGCGGTTCTTCCGCCACTACCGCGCGAGCTACGACAGCGAGATCGTGCACCGCTACCGCGCCGCCGGCCTCGTCATCCTCGGCCGCACCAACACGCCCGAGCTCGGCCTCGTCGGCACCACCGAGCCGCTGCTCCACGGCCCGTGCCGCAACCCGTGGAACCGCGAGCACACGACCGGCGGCAGCAGCGGCGGCAGCGGAGCGGCGGTGGCGGCGCGGATGGTGCCCACCGCAGCCGGGGCGGACGGCGGCGGCTCGATTCGCATCCCTGCTTCAGCGTGCGGCGTCTTCGGCCTCAAGCCGACGCGCGGCCGCACGCCCCTCGGCCCCGAGCGCGGCGAGGACTGGAACGGCCTCGTCGTCCAACACGCGCTGACGCGAAGCGTCCGCGACAGCGCCCTGCTCCTCGATGTCACGCAGGGCGCCGAGCCGGGCGATCCCTACGCCGCGCCGCCGGCGCCGCCGTCTTACCTCGCGATGCTGGACACGCCGCCGCGACGGCTGCGCATCGCCGTCTTCGACGGCTCCCTGTTCGGCAAGTCGATCGACCCTCGCTGCGCCGCCGCCGTGCACGAGACGGCCGCACTGCTGCGCGAGCTCGGCCACGAAGTCGAGCCGGCAGCGCCGCCCATCGACCGCGCAGCGCTCGTGCGCGCCTACTTCGTCATCATCGCCAGCAACACGACGCGGGTGCTCGAGCGCGCCAGCACGGTGCTCGGCCGGCCGCTCGACCGGCGCGAGCTCGAGACCGTGACCTGGTTCCTCCGCCAACTCGGCAGCAAACTCACTGCGGACGAGCTGCTCGCCGCCGTCGAGGAAGCCCACCGCGCCGGCCGCACGCTCGCCTCCTTCCACCAGCACTACGACGTGCTCCTCACCAGCACCCTCGGCACGCCCCCCAAACGCCTCGGCGAGCTCGGCCCCACGCCCGCCGAGCTGCGCATCCTCGCTACCCTCGGCCGCCTGCCGCTGCGCCCGCTGCTGCTGCACGCCCTCGCCACCATGGGCCCCGACGCCCTAGAGCCGCTGCCCAACACGCAGCTCTTCAACCTCACCGGCCAACCCGCCGCCAGCGTGCCGATGACCTGGAGCGACGACGGTCTTCCGATCGGCGTCCAACTCGCCGCCCGCTTCGGCGAAGAAGGCCTGCTGCTCCAGCTCGCCGCGCAGATCGAAGCGGCGCGACCGTGGGTGCACCACGTACCGCCAGCATTGTCGAGCTGAAGCGAGTGCTACGCTGGATCTAGCGAGAGCACGTTCCTCATGCCGACGACGATCGAGATCCACGAGCTGATCGAACGGCGCACCGACCTTCACGGCGGCCGCCCTGTCCTCGCCGGCACGGGGGTGTCGGTGCACCGCGTCGCCGGTTGGTACAAGCTCGGCTTGAGCCCCGAGGAGATCGCCGCTAATTTCGGCCACGTCTCGTTGGCGCACGTGCACGCCGCCCTCGCCTACTACCACGCGAACGTCGAAGAGATCGAGGGCTACTTGGCCGCCGAAACCGCGGACGCCGAACGCCTCCAGGGCCGCACGGCGTAGCGATCGTCCTCGGCCGTGCCGCTGCGGTTCTACTTCGACGAGGACTCGATGAACCGGGCCCTGATCCGCGCGCTCGTCGCGCGCGGAATCGATGTCGCCAATGCCGTGGACGCCGGCCTCGCGGGCCAGCCGGACGAGGCGCAACTGGAGTTCGCGGCCGGCGATCGCCGCGTTCTCTACTCATTCAACGTGGGCGATTTCCACCGTTTGCACGTGCAGTGGCTCGCGGCCGGACGAACACACGCCGGTCTGGTTCTCGTGCCGCAGCAGACCTTCTCCATCGGCGAGCAGATGCGCCGGCTGCTGCGACTGAGCAACGAGGTGCCGGAGGCGGCGATGCGCGATCGAGTCGAGTTCCTTTCGTCGTGGCGTTGACACGGACGTTCCTGCTCCGCGCAGCCGGTGCACGGCGACTTCGCCAACCGGGCGCCGCGCACACTCGCTCTTGAGCGCTACCGCCGGATCGATGCGCGCGGCGCGGCGGGCCGGCAGCGCGCAGGCGAGAAGGCCCACCGCCGCGGGAACGGCAGCCACCCCGGCGAAGGTCGCGGGGTCGGCCGGGCTCACGCCGTAGAGCGTGCTGCCCAGCATGCGGCCGAGCGCCCAGGCGCCGGCGCTTCCTGCCGCCAACCCGGCGGCGAGCAGCAGTGCGCCGCCGTGCGATCACTTCGGGGTGAGCGACTGGCGCCAGTTGGCGTAAAGGGAGCGCGCGTGCACCGAATTGACGAAGAGCTCGACGTGGCCGCAGTCGCCGCAGATTCGCGCCAGCAGCGGAGCCGTGTGGGCACCCTTCATGATGAAGGCGTCAGGATCCTTCTCGGTCACCACGAGAGCCGCTCCGCCACTGCCCTCGCCCTTGTCGAGGAGCTTGCCGATGGCCACGGCTGCCGAGCCACAGGCGAAGCAGACGCGGGGAGCCGGCGCCGCGGGAGGGGCCGAGTCGTCTTGCATGGCGAGAACTACGCCCGGCGATTCTCGCCGATTCCGCCCGAGACGAGCCGCCGGCGAAGGCTACGGCGCCGTGAGGCCGGCGAGCGCCTTCTCGAGACAGGCCCGCAGCGTGCCGCGGTCGAGGTCGGGCTGGCGGACCGCCCGCACCAGCAACCCCTCGATGACGCACTGCAGCACCAACGCGCGCCGGCAGGCCGTCGCCGGGTCGAGCTCGGCCGCCCCGTTGCGCACGCTGCGCTGGAGCACTTCCTGCAGCCGCGAGCGGATGAGACAGTCGGCCGCCCGCGTCGCCTCGGCGATCTGCGGGTCGCGCGTCGCCTCGGCCGCGATGTCGAGGAAGAGCGCGGCGTTCATCTCTTCCTCCTGCGGCCGGCTCCAGCGTTCGAAGTGGTCGAGGATGGTGGCGATCAGGTCCTCGGAGGTGCTGATGTTGTCGAGCAGTACCCGCGCCTCCTCCATCTGGCGGTCGATGATGGCGCGCACGATCGAGCCCTTGCCGTCGAAGTAGCGGTAGAGCAGGCCGGCGCTCATCTCCGCCGCCTTGGCGATGTCGGCCATGCTGGCGGCGTGGAAGCCGCGCTCGACGAAGCAGCGCTTGGCGGCGCGCAGGATGCGCTCGCGCTGCGCCCGCGCCCGCTCGCCGCTCTCGCGCACCGGCAGCGCCGGCGACAGCGACTCGGGCAGCGTCACTCGCTCGACTCCTTCCAGCCCCCGCCGAGCACGCGGTAGAGCGCCACCCGGTTGCGCTCCTCGGCGAGGCGGGTGACGATGAGCCCCTGCTGCGCGCCGTAGTGGATGCGCTGCGAGTCGAGCGCCACGAGGTAGCTGTCGCGCCCCGAATCGAAGCGCGCGCGCGACAGCTCGTAGGCGCGCGCCGCGGCGCCGGTGAGCGCCTCTTGCGCCTCGCGCTGGCGGGCGAGGGTGGCGGTCAACGCCAGCGCGTCGGCGACTTCGCGGAAGCCGATCTGGATGGCGCGCTCGTAGAGCGCGATGGCGATGTCGCGGTCGACCTCTGCGGCGCGGCGGCCGGCGCGCAGCCGCCCGCCCTGGAAGATCGGCACCGTGACGCTGGGCAGGAAGCTCCAGTAGCCGCTGCCGCCGGAGAAGAGGTCGGAGAGCTCGTCGCTGGTGCGCCCGGCGGCGGCGGTCAGGGCGATGCGCGGGAAGTAGGCGGCGCGGGCGACGCCGACGTCGGCGTTGCTGGCGCGCAGGAAGTGCTCGGCCTCGAGCACGTCGGGGCGGCGTAGCAGCACCTCGGACGGTAGACCCACCGGCAGCGCGCCCATGGCGGCGACCGGCGCGAACGCGTCCGGCAGCAGCGCGGGGTCGACCGGTTGGCCGACGAGCAGCGTCAGCGCGTTCGTGTCCTGCGCCACGTTGCCGGCAAAGCGGGCGACGTCGACGCGCGCGCTCTCGACGGTCGTCCGCGCCTGGCTCACCTCGAGGCCGGAGACGGCGCCCAGCTCGTGGCGCCGCTCGGTCAGGTGGAACGACTGTTCCTCGCTCTCGACCGTCTCCTCGGCGAGCCGCTGCAACGCGCGGTCGGCGGCGAGGGTGAGGTAGGTGTCGGCGACGGCGGCGATGAGCGCGATCTGCGCGCCGCGCCGCGCCTCCTCATCGGCGAAGAAGCGCTCGAGGGCGGCGTGCGAGAGGTTTCGCACGCGGCCGAAGAGGTCGAGCTCGTAGGAGGTGAGCCCGACTTCGAGCGCGTAGGAGGTGACGGTCTCGGCAGTCGCCGCCGGTCTGCGACTGCGAGAAGCGTTGGCGCGCGGCGGAGACCGTGCCGCCAACCGACGGCAGGCGGTCGGCGCGGCGGATGTCGTAGAGCGCGCGCGCCCGCGCCACGTTGAGCACCGCGACGCGCAGGTCGCGGTTGTTGTCGAGCGCCAGCGCCACGAGCTGCTCGAGCCGCTCGTCGGCGAGGAAGTCGCGCCAGCCGACGTCGGCAGCCGCAGGCGCGCCCGCGACGCCAACGGCGGCTGCGGTAGTCGGCGCGGCAGCGTCGCCGCCGGTCGGCGTGCCGCCGCTCGCCACCGGGATCGTCGGCGGGATCGGCCACTCGCCGGCGATCGGCGGCGCCGGCAGCTGCAGTCGCGGCTCGAGGCTGATGCAGCCGCCGGCGAAAAGCGCCGCCGCGAGCGCCGCGGCGCGATCGGCCTGCGCACTGGTCTACGGCTGAAGGTGGCGGCCGAGCGCGCCATCACGCCGCCGCTCCCGGCGCCGGCGCCGCCTCTTCGGCCGGCAACGGCTCCTCCGCCCTTCGCCGGCTGAAGAGCTTCCGCACGACGACGAAGAAGACGGGGATGAAGAAGACGCCGAGGAAGGTGCCCGCCACCATGCCGCCGAGCACGCCGGTGCCGATCGCCCGCTGCGCCCCCGAGCCGGCGCCGCTCGCCAGCGCCAGCGGCAGCACGCCGAGGCCGAACGCCAGCGAGGTCATGAGGATCGGCCGCAGGCGGTCGCGCACGGCGTGCAGCGTCGCCTCGACGAGCCCCATCCCCTGCTCGGCGTACTTCTTGGCGAACTCGACGATGAGGATGGCGTTCTTGCTCGACAAGCCCACCGTGGCGAGCATCGCCACCTGGAAGTAGATGTCGCGCTGGAGGCCGCGCATCATCGTCGCCAGCACCGCGCCGAGCACGCCGAGCGGCACCACCAAGCAGCACCGAGGTGGGGATCGACCAGCTCTCGTAGAGCGCGGCCAGGCAGAGGAAGACGACGATCAGCGACAGCGTGTAGAGCAGCGGCGTCTGCGCGCCCGAGGCGCGCTCCTGGTACGACTGCCCCGTCCACTCGATGCCGAAGCCGGGCGGCAGCTGGCTCACCATCTCTTCGACTTGCTCCATCGCGTCGCCCGAGCTGACGCCCGGCGCCGCCTCGCCGACGATCTGCATCGCCGGCGCGCCGTTGAAGCGCTCGAGGCGCGGCGAGCTCTGCCGCCAGTGCGAGGTGGCGAAGGCGGTGAACGGCACCATCTGTCCCTCGCGGTTGCGCACGTACCAGCGGTCGAAGTCCTGCGGCACCATGCGGAAGGGCGCGTCGGCCTGCAGGATGACGCGCTTGACGCGGCCGCGGTCGATGAAGTCGTCGACGTAGCGGCCGCCCCAGGCGAGCGCCAGCGTCTCGTTGACCTCGCCGATGTCGAGGTCGAGGGCACCCGCCTTGGCGATGTCGACGTCGACCCGCAACTCGGGGGTGTCCTCCTGGCCGTTGGGGCGCACGTTCTGCATCAGCTTGTTCTGCGACGCCAAGCCGAGGAACTGGTTGCGCGCGCGCGGTGAGCGCGGCGTGCCCCTGCCCGCGCAGGTCCTTGAGGTAGAAGTCGAAGCCGCTGCTGGTGCCGAGCTCGAAGATCGGCGGCGGCGGGAAGGCGAACACCATGGCGTCCTTGATCTGCATCAGCGACCCCATGGCGCGGCCGGCGATCGCCTGCACGCCCGCCTCCTCGCCCTTGCGCTCCTCCCAGTCCTTGAGCTTGATGAAGGCGATGCCGGTGTTCTGCCCCGAGCCGGCGAAGCTGAAGCCCTGCACGGTGAACAGCGACTCCACCGTCTCCTTCTCGCTCTCGAGGAAGTGCTTCTCGAGCGGGAAGATCGACTTCAGCGTGCGCTCCTGGGTGGCGCCCACCGGCGCCTGCACCATCGCCATCAGGAAGCCCTGGTCCTCGTTGGGCAGGAAGGCGGTGGGCAGCCGCAGGAAGAGGAAGCCCATCGCCACCGCCAGGCCGGCGTAGACCAGCATGAAGCGGACGGGCCGCGGTGAGCATGCCGCCGACGACCCGCCGGTAGCCGCTGCTGCCGCGCTCGAAGACGCGGTTGAACCAGCCGAAGAAGCCGCGCCGCTCCTCGTGGAGCTCGGCGTCGTGGGGCTTCAGCATGGTGGCGCACAGCGCCGGCGTCAGCACGATCGCCACCAGCACCGAGAGCCCCATGGCGGCGACGATGGTGATCGAGAACTGCCGGTAGATGACGCCGGCGGCGCCGCCGAGGAACGCCATCGGCACGAACACCACCGCCAGCACCAGGGCGATGCCGACGAGCGCGCCGGTGATCTGGTCCATCGACTTGCGCGTCGCCTCGAGCGGCGACAGGTGCTCCTCGCGCATCAGGCGCTCGACGTTCTCCACCACCACGATGGCGTCGTCGACGAGCAGGCCGATGGCGAGCACCATGGCGAACATGGTCAGCATGTTGATCGACTGGCCGAGGGCGGCGAGGATGCCGAAGGTGCCGAGCAGCACCACCGGCACCGCGATCGTGGGGATCAAGGTGGCGCGGAAGTTCTGCAGGAAGAGGTACATCACCAGGAACACCAGGACGACCGCCTCGAGCAGCGTCTTCACCACCTCGATGATCGAGGCGCGCACGAAGGGCGTGGTGTCGAAGGGGATGACCGCCTTCAGGCCGGGCGGGAAGGAACGCTCGAGGTCGCGGATCATCCGCTCGACGCCGCGCGCCGCGTCGAGGGCGTTGGCGTTGGTCGCCAGGTTGACGGCGACGCCCGAGGCCGGCTTGCCGTTGTAGCGGGTGATGAAGCCGTAGTTCGACGAGCCGAGCTCGACGCGCGCCACGTCGCCCAGCCGCAGCGCCGAGCCGCCGGGGTTGGTGCGCAGGACGATGTTGCGGAACTCCTCGGGCGTCTGCAGGCGCCCCTGCGCGGTGATGGTGGCGTTGAGCTGCTGGCCGGGAACGGACGGCGCGTCGCCGAGCTGGCCGACGCCCACCTGCGCGTTCTGCGCCGCGGATGGCGGCGACCAGGTCGCCCGGCGACAGCTTGTAGGAGTTGAGCTTCTCCGGGTCGAGCCAGATGCGCATCGCGTAGGGGGCGCCGAAGAGCTGCACGCTGCCGACGCCCTTGACGCGCGACAGCGGCTCGACCAGGTTGCTGGCCACGTAGTCGTCGATGTCGCTGCGCGTCATCCGCCCGTCCTCGGAGACGAAGCCGACGACGAGCAGGAAGCTCGGGTTGGCCTTGGTGGCGCGTGATGCCCTGCTGCTGCACGATCTGCGGCAGGAGAGGGATGGCGCCCTGCAGCTTGTTCTGCACCTGCACCTGGGCGATGTCGGGGTCGACGCCGTTCTCGAAGGTGAGCGTCACGGCCACGGCGCCGTTGGACTCGCTGGTCGACGACATGTAGATGCAGGCCGTCGAGCCCCTTCATGTTCTGCTCGATGATCTGCGTCACCGAGTCCTCGACGGTCTGCGCCGAGGCGCCGGGGTAGAAGCGCCGACACCGTCACCGACGGCGGCGCGATGGTGGGGTAGCGCGAGATCGGCAGCGTGGCGATCGACAGCACGCCCGCGAGCATGATGACGATGGCGATCACCCACGCGAAGATGGGACGGTCGATGAAGAACCTGGCCATGGTGGTGGTGTCCTCGCTTACTCGCCGTCAGCCGGCGCGGCGGCCGGCGCGTTGCCCGGCGCGGCACCGCCGGGCGCGGCTGCCGGCGGCGCGGTGCCGACTTCCACCGCCTGCACCGGCATCCCGGGCTGCACCTTCTGCAGGCCCTCGACGATGACGCGGTCGCCGGCCTGCGAGCCCCTCCTCCACCAGCCAGCGGTCGCCGACCGTGCGCGACACCTTGACCTCGCGCATGCGCCACCTTGCCGTCGGCGCCGACGACCATGGCGCTGGCGTTGCCCTTGGGATCGCGGGTGACTCCCTGCTGCGGCGCCAGCACCGCCTCGCGTCGCCTCCGCCTCGGCGAGCACCGCGGTGACGTACATGCCCGGCCGCAGCATGCCTTCGGGGTTGGGCACCAGCACGCGCAGCGCGAAGCTGCCGGTGCCCTCGTCGACGGTGACGTCGGCGGCCTGCAGCTTGCCCGGGTGCGGGTAGCGCGTGCCGTCCTCGAGCACGATGGCGACGGGAGTGCCGGCATCGCCCGGCGTCACCTTGCCGGCGGCGAGGTCGCGGCGCAGCCGCAGCCACTCGCTGCTCGACTGGTTGACGTCGACGTAGATGGGGTCGAGCTTCTGCACCGTGGCGAGCGGCGCGTCCTGGTTGGCGGTGACGAGGGCGCCGGCGGTCACCGTCGACATGCCGATGCGGCCGCTGATCGGCGAGGTGATGCGCGCGTAGCGCAGGTTGACGCGCTGGCGCTCGACCATGGCGCGCGCGGCGGCGACGTCGGCCTCGGCGGCGCGCTGCGCGGCGACGGCGTTCTCCTTCTCCTGCTCGGAGACGGCGTCGATCGTGTGCAGCTCGGTGGCGCGGCGGGCGGTGAGGCGCGCCGCCTCGCGGCCTGCCTCCGCCTTGGCGAGCGCGGCGCGCGCGTTCTCGTACTCGGCGCGGTAGATGGAGTCGTCGAGCTCGTAGAGCGGCTGCCCCTGGCTGACCAGCCCGCCCTCGGTGAAGAGCCGGCGCTTGACGAGACCCGACACCTGTGGCCGCACCTCGGCGACGAGCAGCGGGCTGGTGCGTCCGGGGAGCTCGCGCTCGAGCGTCACCGGCTCGGCCTTGAGCGTCACCACGAGCACTTGCGCCGGCGGCATGCCTCCGGGCGGACCCCCTGGGCCGCCACCGGCGGCGGCGCCGCCGCCTTTGTCATCATCGCCGCCGCAGGCGATGGCGGCGAACGGCAGGAGCGAGACGAGCGCGAGAGCACGGAAGTCGAGGAGCGGCGGGCGTCGGTGCATCGCGGAACCTTTCGAAGAGCGGGAAGGGGAAACGAGCGATTACGACGCAGGGCGTAATCGCGACGTTAATTGAGCGTTCATTCTTGGCCCCGTTTGCCGGCGCTGTCAAGGGAAAAGGTGCGAAACGTCCGTCTACTAGGGATAAGCGGCAACAATTCGACGGGAGAGGAGCGGACATGGCAGTGAAGAAGCGCGCGAAAGCGAAGGCGAAGGCGGGCGGCAAGAGCACGGCGAAAAAGACGGCGGCGGCGAAGAAAACGAAGGCGGCAAAGAAGAAGCCGGCGAAGAAGAAGACGACGAAGGCGACGAAGAGGAAGGCCGGCGCCGCCAAGGCTGCTCGTGCCGCCAAGCGCCGCACGCGGCCACGCAAGTCGACTGCTTCAGCCGCGCGCCCTCGCCGCAGTCGCAAGGCGGCCGCACCAGCCAAGCGCCGTCCGGCGCGCAAAGCAGCCGCTGCCGCGAAGCGTCGCCGCCCAGCGCGCCGGGTGGTCTTCGAGAGCGAGCTGGCCATCGGTCCGCAGCGCAAGGGGCTCGCCGCCGCCGCCGAGCCATCCGTCAACCGGGATCCCGCGAACTTCGTTGCCGCCTTCCGCGCCAAGCTCGAGGCGGTGATGGCGGAGCTCGCGGCGAAGGGCATGCCGTTCAAGCTGGTCGAAGGGTTCCGCACCAAGGAACGCCAGCAGTGGCTCTTCGGCTCCGGCCGTCCGACCGCGGTGCCCTTCGGCCGTACCGGTCCCGTCGTCACCAGGCTCGACGGCGTCACGGTCTTGTCGCGACACCAGGGGAACGGCAATCCCGGCAGCGGCCGCGCGGCCGACTGCTACCCGACCAAGAACGGGAAGGTCTTCATCCCGAAGGCCGACGACCCGGTATGGAAGGCCTACGCCGACGCCGCCGTGAAGCAGGGCCTCGTCGCCGGACTCAACTTCCCGAAGCTCGTAGACGCGCCTCACGTCGAGCTGCCGCCCTAGCGAGGTGGAGCGCGGCGCGAGCTGACCACGAGCTCAGCGGGGAGAAAGCGACGCGCTCGTGCCTTCGGGATAGCACGGTGTAAGGAAAGCGTGGCCGTTTCCGTCTGAAGGGACGGTCGCGAAGGTGTGGACGGCGCGCGCCAATGGAGGCGCGCCCCGTTCCACCGCCCTGCACGCGGCCGAGGAGGTCCCCGTGCGTCCCGACGGCCCCGAGCGTCGCCGCTTCTCCCGCCGAACCACCCCCGGCCTCGGCGGCCGCATCGGCTTCCTGCAACCGCTGCGCGTCCTCGACTTGAGCGCCCAAGGCGCCCGCGTGCGCACCGCCGAAGCGCTGTCGCCCGGCCGCCGCTACCACTTCCAGCTCTCGACCCTGCAGCTCACCGCCTCGGTCGCGCGCTGCGCGCTGATCGGCATCGAACCCGACGAAGACGGCGCCCGCGCCGTCTTCGAAGCCGGCATCTCCTTCGACCCGCTCACCGCCACCCAACGCCGCCAGCTGCGCCAAGTGACCGCCCACGCGGCGACGGCTGCCTAGCTCCGGACCAAGGTGCGCTCTTGCCCTTGCCTACCTTCTCCGCCATGGAGCCCTTGCATCATATGCATGGTAGTGCCATACTCATGCATATGAGAACGACCATCATCCTCGACGAGCCGCTGCTCGAGAAGGCGCGCCGCCTCACCGGCATCCAGGAGAAGACGGCGCTCGTCCACGCCGGTCTGCAAGCGCTCATCGCCCGCGAGAGCGCTCGCCGCCTTGCGGCCCTGGGCGGGAGCGAGCCGCAGATCGAGGCTCCGCGACGTCGTCGCCTGCCGGTCATCCGGACCAAGCGTTGATCCTCGTCGACACCTCCGTCTGGATCGACCATCTCCGGCGCCCCAGCGCGCGGCTGGCAGCGCTGCTCGAGGAGGGGGAGGTGCTCTGGCATCCCTTCGTTCTCGCCGAGCTGATCCTCGGCAACCTGCGTCCCGACAGCGAGGTACCGCTGCTCTTGTTGGACTTGCCGACGGCCGTCGTCGCCGAGCACGACGAGGCCGTGGCGTTCGTCCGTCGGCACCATCTCGCCGGCAGCGGCATCGGCTGGGTGGACGTCCACCTCCTGTGCTCAGGCGGCAATGTCGCGCGCGCGACTGTGGAGCGTCGACCGCCGTCTGCAGGGCGTGGCCGAACGGCTCGACCTGCAGGCTTAGAAACGCAACTGCGCGCGTCGCGCACCTGGTCCCAGCGGCGTATCCTAAGCAACCAACTGCGTTCGAGTCGGATCCAGCAGTTCGGTGGCCGGGATTCGATCGCTGGCGAGGTGACCATGCGCGCGGCTGACGGGATCGCTCGCAGGATGTTGGTGCGGCTGCGACTGTCGCTGCTTGCTGCTGCTGCCGCCGCCGCTGCGGCGCGGGCGCAGCCGCCGCTGGCGTTGCAGCCGCTGTTCGATCTGCCGTCGCCCAACGGCTGTGCCGGCGAGACGATGACGATGCGCGCCGACGCGCTCGGGCGGCCGTTCCTGTACGTCGCGGCCAAGGACGCCGGGCTGCGCATCTACGACCTCGCGGCGGCGGCGCCGCAGCTCGTCAGGACGATCCCCGTCGGCGACCTGCGCTCGCTCGACGTGATGAACCTCGCGCAGCAGGGCAACCAGCTCTTCCTCGCGTTGGGGGATCACTTCTCGCCCACCGCCGAGAGCCCGGGGCTGGCGGTCGTCGACGTCAGCGATCCGGCGGTACCGCGCGTGCTCGACGTGTGGCACGACCCGGCCAAGAAAGGCGGCGCCGGTGTGGTCGCCGTCGAGCCCGGCTACGCCTACCTCGGCGCCATGGGCAACGGCCTCGTCGTCTTCGCGATCTCGCCCGGCGGCACGCTGCAGCTGCTGTCGCGGCTCGTGCCGGCGCGCCACTTCCCCGACCGCAACTACGACCCGCTCAAGGTCAACGCCCGCGGCATGGCGGTACGCAACAACCGCGTCTACCTCGCCTACGACGCCGGCGGCCTGCGCATCGTCGACGTCAAGACCAAGACGCGGCCGGTCGAGATCGGCCGCTGGTCGAACCCGGCGCTCAACGGCCGCCCGCGCGCGTACAACAACGTCGTGGTCGACGGTAACCGCGCCTACGTCACCGTCGACTACTGCGGCCTCGAGGTGCTCGACGTCAAGAAGCCGGCGAACGTCAAGCTGCTGAGCTGGTGGAACCCCTGGCGCTGTCCCGGCGGCCCGCTGGGCTGGTTCACCAGCGGCGGCCACGCCAACGAGCTCGACTTCGACTCGCAGTGCAAGCTGCTCTTCCTCTCCGGCGGCAAGAGCGACCTCGAAGTGGTGAGCGTCGCCGACCCCAGGCGCCCGCAGCTGCGCCGCGACTACCCGGGCACCGACAACGGCATCGGCACCTGGGGCGTGGCGCGCGCCGGCGACCGCGTCTACCTCTCCTACATCTGCACGCTCGGCATTCCCTTCGCCTCGAACTGGAGCGGCGTCAAGGCGTTCGCCTACGACCGCTCGTGCGCCGCGAGCGGGACATGAAGCACGCGGCGATCGGTCTGGCCGTCGTCCTCGGCGCCCTGGGCTGCACCACGCGTTATCAGGTGCGCGGCATCGAGCAGATCTATACGGCGCCCATCCGCCTCGACGACTTCGTGGGTGCGGACGCGGCGCACAAGGCGCGCCAGATCACGCTCGAGCACCAGTCGGTCGAGTACTTCGACGAGCTCACCACCGGCATCATCGAGATCGGCGACGACGGCGCCATCAACCGCACGCAGTACGAGCAGGTGATGTCGATGGTGCGAAAGCAGACGGAGGACGGCGGCTTGCTCGTCGTCCTCGTCCACGGCTGGCATCACGGAGCGGGGACCTGCGACCGCGATCTCTGCTGTTTCCGGCGCGTCCTCCAGCAGCTGCACCAGGCGCGCAAGAAGCGCCACGACGACGAGCTGGCCGCCCTGGTCGACCCGGTACGCGCGCGCGAGCTCGGCGCCCGGTCGTGGTGCTGGTGAATCCGGCCATCGAGGCCAGCGAGTACGCGCCGTTCGACGACGACCTGCGCGACCAGCGTGCTCCTGACGAACGCAAACGGCTGCAGGACCTCGGTCTCCCCTATGACAAGCACGCCGACTACCAGTCGGATCAGATGCCGGTTCTCATGGTCGTCGCCTCGCGCGGCGACCAGGCGGTCAAGTACGCCTTCCCCGTCGGCCGCTCGATCCAGGCGCTGGTGACGCTGCGCTGGAACCGCCTGTTCCGCCCCGCCACCTTGGTCGGCATGGGCCGTTACGACCCCTACGGAACGCACGAGCTCAGCTACGACGAAGAGCGCGGGCCGCTTCCACCGCTGGAGCAGAACGTCCAACGGGGCGGCATGCCGAGCTGCGACTGCTCGCTGTCGACGGCAGGCCTCCAGAACCTCGGCGGCTTCAGCCTGCAACGTACGGGCGAGGCGCAGAGCTTCGACGGGTTCGAGCTCAAGCTGACGCGCCGCCGCGAAGAGCGAGGCTGGGACCCGAGCTCGCCCTTCTTTTCGGTCTTTGCCGACGCCGACGTCATCCCGGCGCACAGCGACATCTTCAACAGCCGTTTCGTCAGCTTCCTCGCCGCGTTCATCGATGCCTACGACGAGCGGGTCGAGCAATACGGGCCGAAGGACAAGACCGAGAGCGAGGAGAGCCGGGAAACGGCGCCTCGCAACCCATGACCCCGTAGGCCCGAAGCCGCGCCCCGGAGCGTCGACAGGTCGAGGGCGCAGGATCGCGGCGTCACGCGGGTTCCTCCTCCACGCCACGGAGGACCGCATGCGAAACCTGTCACTGCTCGCCCTCGGCATCGTGCTGCTTGCCGCCGCCGCCTCGCCCGCCGCGCGCGCCGGGACGACGCCGATCTACGTCAGCCTCCACTCGCACAACGAGGACGCCGGCTACTGGGCGAACCTGGTCAACAACCGGGCAAGCTACGTCGCCTACCGCGACAACCTCGTCGCGCGCGTGCGGCTCATCCAGAATTACGGCGCCACGCTCAACTGGCAGTCCGACCACCCGGTGCTGCGCGCCATGGCGAGGTGGGAGACCGGCACGATCCTGCGCTCGACCCGCAGCGTCAACGTGCTGCGCTGGATGGCCGAGTACAACCGCGTCGAGGTCGATCCGCACGGCCACGTCGCGACCTACAACTACGCCGACCTGGCGCGACTCATCGAGGCGCTCGGCGTCAAGCCGTCGGGGACGATCGCCGGCGTCACCATCTACGAGTGCGGCGCGCTGCCGGGGACGATGGAGTGGATCGACTGGACCGAGGTCGTCGAGCTGCAAGCCGACGGCACGATCCACGGCCGCGTCTTCCCCGACGCGGTGTGGACGCCGCGCATGCTGCAGGGCGGCGCCATGGCCGGCCACGGCTACGATGACGCCACCTCCGGCGCCTGGAACTGCGGGCCGGGGGCGGAGTTCCACACTCACCAGCCGGCGGGACAAGTGACGGTGATCGGCGCCGGCTACGGCGACGACGAGACGCTGGTCGGCCCGCAAGCCGAGTACCGCGACGCCGGCTACATCTACGAGCTCGCCGAGAAGATCGCCGGCGGCGAGCTGCCCGCCGGCCGGCTCTACACCGCGTCGGTCATGGTCCGCGATGCGCCGAGCGTCTCCGGCGTGCCCAACACCAACGTCGCGCTCGAGGCCTTCCTCGAGCGGCTGCAGCCGCTCGTCGACAGCGGGCAGGTCGTCTACGCGACGCTCGGCGAGGTCTACGAGCTCTGGCGCTCGGCCTACGGTGCGACGCCCAACCAGGTGGGGCCCGAGCAGTTCTCCGTGCACGACGAGGTGATCCTCGGGCTCTGCCGCCAGGGCGACTTCGCGTGCGGCGCCGACACCTGCACGACCGGCGAGGTGTGCGATCCGGCCGCGGCGACGTGTGTTGACGACTGCCGGCTCTCGTACGTCGGCTGCCCGGCGAAGAGCCTCGGCTGCAACCGCATGACGGGCGTCTGCGAGTAGAGCGCATGCGATGCGCGCTCTCCCTGGCCGCTGCCGGGCTAGGATCGGCGCCCGATGAGCACGACCCTTTCCGACGACGTCCTGCGCGACGTCATGGCGCCGCTGCAGCGCGCCAACGCCGACTTCGCCGCCCGCCAGCCCGGCGACAGCGGCGCGCGCCAGCCGGTGCACACGGTGTACGGCGGCGCGCAGCTCTTCCGCGCCGACGTGGCGAGCCGCATGGGCGCGCTGGCGCTGCGCTCGCTCGACCAGTTCGCGCCCGACGCGGCGACCTTCGCGCAGGCGCTCGGCATCGCGCCGCGGCTCGCCGACACCGTCTACGCGCGCGTGCGCGAGAAGCTGGCGCGCGAACCGGTGGAGGACTTCCGCGCCGACTTCGAGGACGGCTACGGCAACCGCCCCGACGCCGAGGAGGACGGCCACGCCGAGAGCGTCGCGGCGGAGATGGCTCGCGGCGCGCGCGACGGCGTGCTGCCGCCGTTCATCGGCATCCGCATCAAGCCGTTCACCGAGGAGCTGCGCGCGCGCAGCGTGCGCACGCTCGACCTCTTCCTCTCGACACTCGTGCGCGAGGGCGGCGGCACGCTGCCCGGCAACTTCGTCGTCACGCTGCCGAAGATCACCGTGCCCGAGCAGGTGACGGCGATGGCCGACCTCTGCGACCGCTTCGAGCCGGCGCTCGGCCTCGCGGCCGGCGCGTTGCGCTTCGAGATGATGGTGGAGACGCCGCAGTCGATCTTCGCCGACGACGGCACGGTCGCGCTGCCACGCCTCCTCGAGGCCGCGCGCGGCCGCTGCACCGCGGCGCACTTCGGCACCTACGACTACACGGCGAGCAACAACATCACCGCCGCCCACCAGCACATGAACCACCCGGCGTGCGACTTCGCGCGCCAGGTGATGCAGGTATCGCTCGCCGGCCGCGGCGTCTGGCTCTCCGATGGCGCGACCAACGTGATGCCGGTGGCGCCACATCGCGCCGCGCCGGGCGAGACGCTCAGCGCGGCGCAGGAGGAGGAGAACCGCGCCGGCGTCCACCGCGCTTGGAAGCTCTGCCACGACCACATCCAGCACTCGCTGGTGCTCGGCTTCTACCAGGGCTGGGACCTGCACCCGGCGCAGCTGCCGGTGCGCTACGCGACGGTCTACGCCTTCTTCCTCGACGGCATCGACGCGGCGGCGGAGCGCCTGCGCAACTTCGTCGCCAAGGCCGCGCAGGCGACGCTCGTCGGCGACGTCTTCGACGACGCCGCGACCGGCCAGGGCCTGCTCAACTTCTTCCTGCGCGCCATCAACAGCGGCGCCATCGCCGAGGACGAGGCGGCGCCGCTGTGCGGCCTCACCGTCGAGGAGCTGCGCACGCGCTCGTTCGTGAAGATCCTCGCCGGCCGGCGCGAGTGAGCCGCGGCGCCGAGCTCAGAAGTACCAGGCCACCGAGAGCGTGGCGTCGCGCCCCGGCAGCCGCTGCACCACCGAGAGGCCCTCGATGACGACGTTGAAGTCCTCGTCGAAGACGTTGCCGATCGAGATGCCGACCAGGCCGCGCTTGCCGGGCAGCTCCTTCTCCAGCGACACGTCGGTGAACCACACTCGCGTGTCGGGCAGGGTCAGACCGCCCAGCCGTTCGTCGAACTGCTGCCGCAGGTAGGTCTGCTTCAAGATGCCGAACCAGCCGCGCGGCGACACCCAGTTGAGGCCGAGCACCGCCTGCCGGTCGTCCTGCAGGAAGGCGTGGGCGTCGATGCTGCGCCACTGCACCTCGCCGTCGAGCGTGAGCTGGCGCGTGAGGCGGCGGTTGAGCTCCAGCTTGGCGCCGTCGACCTCGAACTCGCCGAGGAAGCGCACGAAGTCGAAGTTGGCGTCGAGCCGCAGCGACGGCGCCTGCACCTCGCGGTGGAAGGCGGTGACGCCCCAGAAGAGGCGCGGCGAGGCCGCCTGCTCGAGCGCGACCGCCGCCTCGTCGCGGATGGTGCCGAGGTCCTCGGCGCGGCGCAGCGCGAAGCCCGCCGATCAGCGCCGGCGCGAGCGCCGGCCGGTCGTGCACCGCGAGGTTGCGGAAGGCGGCCGCGCGGAGCTGGAAGCCGGCGCGCAGCGGAACCGTCAGCCCGAGGTGCGGCGAGAAGCGCGACTCGCGCCCCGGCAGCACCTGGCCGGGGCCGAACGCCGAGCCGACGAACACCTGCTCGTCCTCGAAGTCGTCGTAGCGCCCGCCCACGGCGAGCGTGGCGCCGCGCCGCGAGTGGAAGCTGTAGCGCGCGTGGGCGCTGGTGCTGCGGCTGTCCCCCTGCAGGCGGTCGAGCTCGCTGACCTCGCCGGCGAACGGCCCGGAGAGGCAGAACAGCGTGCGCCAGTTCTCGAGCTCGGTGCGCACCGCCTCGCCGCCCAGCACCACCTCGTGACGGCCGCGGTTCAAGTGATAGGCGAGCTGCGCCGAGCGCGTGCGGTCGCGGCTCGTGTGCTCGTCGCCGCAGCCGAAGATGCTCTCCGGGAAGATCTCGGGCTGGAAGTAGAAGTCGGGATCGTTGAAGCGCAGCTCCTCGGTGCCGTGCTCGACGGAGAGCACCAGGTTCTGCCCCGGCCCGAGCGCCAGGTGGTAGCCCACCACGTACTCGCGGAAGCGGGCGAAGACCTGCTGGTTGAGGTCGGGGGCGTCGGTCTGCAGCAGGCGGATGCCGAGGCCCGAGCCGCTCTCGTCGAAGAGCACGGTGATGCCGCCGGGGTCCCCCTGCTGCGCGTCGAGCAGCTGCGCGTCGAGCAGCAGGGTGCCGCGGGCGCCAATGGCGAACTTGCCGGAGAAGCCGCCGATCTGCTGGTCGAGGTCGGAGTTGGGCCCCAGCGGCTCGCTGCTCTGGGTGTCGATCGCGGTGGCGAAGACGGAGTAGCGGTCGTTGCCGCCGTAGACCGTCGCGCTCCCCTCGTCCGAGCCGAGGAAGTCGGAGTAGCCGGAGAGCGTCGCCGTGTAGCCGGGGCGCGAGAACAGGCTGGTGTACTCGTTGAAGGTGGTGAAGGTGTTCTGCGACACCGGCAGCAGGATGCGGGCGAGCAGGAACTCGGACGCCGCCGCCGAGGTGCGGTCGGGCAGCGCGCCGAGGGTGCCGGCGGCGAAGAGGTGGGCGGAGGCGTTGGCGAAGTCGAGCTCCAGCGAGCGCACCGCGTGGTGGGCGCCGTAGGCCTCGAAACCGACGTCGGAGTACAGCTGCGCCAGCGAGGCGCCGCGCGTCGCCTGGTCCTGGTCGAGCAGCAGCCGCGAGCGGTAGACGGCGCGGAAGTCGTTCTTCGCCATCGCCCGCGACAGCTCGTCGATGGCGACGTCCTGCCGGTTGAGGTCGCGCTGGATGAGCGAGGCGTAGAGGTGCGGCGTCGGGTCGCGCGGGTCGATGCGCCCCGCCGAGGCGAGCACCGCCAGCGCCTCGGGGAAGCGCTCGAGCTCGGCGTAGGCCTTTCCTAAGTAGCTTTGATAGAGCGCCACGCGCGGCGCCAGCGTCGTCGCCGAGAGCAGCGCTTCGAGGCCGCCGCCGTCGTCGCCGCGGGCGAAGCGGGCGAGGCCGAGGCCGAGGTACGCCTCGGCGTGCTGCGGGTCGGCGGCGAGCGCGCGCTCGAAGGCGGCCTGCGCTTCCTCGAGGTCGTGCGTGCCGAGGAGCAGGAAGCCTTCGACGGTCCACAGGCGCGGCGAGCCGCCGCGCGCGAGCCCCTGCGCGAGCAGCTCGCGGGCACGCTCGGTCTCGCCGCTGCCGTAAGCGAGCTCCGCGGCGAGCGCCGCCGCTTCGGCGGCGCCGGGAGCGATGGCGAGCGCGCGCTCGGCGTGGCGGCGCGCGGCGGGCAGATCGAACCGCGCCTGCGCAACGCGGGCGGCGGCGAGCTCGGTCAGGTAGTGCCCATCGCCGTCCGCACGCGAGCGCTCCAGCCAGCTGTCCGCCTCGTCGAGGCGGTTACGAGTCAAGGCGACGAGCGCCAGCCAGGCCATGGCGTCGCGCGGGCCGGAGTGCAGATCGCCGCGGCGCAGCCAGTCGGCCCGCAGCTCGACCGCACGCTGCAGGTCGGCGACGGCCTGCTCGACGCCGCCCCAGCGCAGCCGCGCGGTGGCGGCGGCGACCAGCAGCTCGGGCGAGCCCGCCACGGTCCCTGCGAAGCCGGCGAGCAGCGGCTCGACGTCCTCGCCGAGACCGATACTGGCCTGCAGGCGGCGCAGCAGCAGTGCCGGGGTCAGCCCCTGCGTCTCGACGCCCGCCAGGTCACGGGCGCGGGCGTAGTCGCGCCGCGCCAGCGCGGCGTCGGCGAGCCGCAGCCGCGCCTCGTCGTCGCCCAGGTTGCGTTCGAGCCGCGCGGCCAGCGCCGCCTCCTCGCCGGCGTCGACCGCCGGCCGCACCGGCTCCGGCGCCGGGTAGTAGAGCACCCACTGCACCGCGTTGTCGGGTTCGACCACCACCATGCGCTGCGGCGCCTTGCCGGGCTCGGCGCGCCCGCCCTCGCCGCCGCGCAACGCCAGGCTGCCGAGCTCGTTGGAGAGCTCGACGTCGCCGTCGAGCACCACCACCTCGGTCACGCCCGCGCTGACTTGGATGGTGACCTCGGTGCCGCGGATGGCCGCGGTCGCCGCCGGCGTGTCCACCGCCAGCGGCCGCTGCCGGTTCTTGCTGCGCACCCACACCGCGCCGTCGGTGAGCTGGAGCCGCGTGCCCTGGCCCGCGCCGGCGCGCACCTGCTTGATCTCCAACGTCGAGTTCGGCGCCACCCGCAGCTGGGTCTCGTCGATCAGCAGCACGGCGGCGCGGGCGCGCTGCGCGGTGCGCACGAGGTCGCCGGTGAAGAGCGCTTGGTTGAGCCGCGCGAGAACGAAGCTCTTCCCGCCGTCGGCGGAACGGTCGACCGTCCCTTCGACGACCAGCACTCTCCCCTGCTGGTCGGCAGCGGCGGCGAAGCCCGGCAGGGCGGCGAGCAGAACGAGGACGAGGGCGAACGGACGACACACGTGCCTCATGCGGGGAAACCTCCGCTCACTTCAGCGCAAAGCGAGTCACTTGCTGGTCAGCGTCACCACGCCGTCCCACTCGGCGGGCGGCGGCGCGGCGAGGAAGCCGCGGCAGCGCTCGGCGAGCAGCTCCCAAGGACGGTCGCCGGCGGGCGCGTCGGCGAGCCGCTCGAGCGCCGCTGCGAACTGCTGCCGGCTGTAGAGCGCGAAGGCCTCGCGGTAGCGCGCGACGTGCTCCAGGACCTCCGGCGCCATCTCGGCGCGCGGCCCGAGCAGCTCGTAGACGAGCACCGGCTGGCTCTTCCCCTTGACGCGCAGCCGGTCCACCTCGCGCAGCACCAGCGCGTCGTCGAGGCGCGCCGCCGTGGCCTCGCCGACGAGGATCTCGGTGCCGTAGAACTTGTTCGCACCTTCGAGCCGCGAGCCGAGGTTGACGCAGTCGCCCATGATGGTGAAGTTGAAGAGGGTGTCGGTGCCCATGTTGCCGGCCACCACCGGGCCGCTGTTGACGCCGACGCGCATCGACAGCGGGCCGAGCCCCTGCTGGCTCCACTCGACGTTGAGCTCGTCGAGGCGGCGCCGCATCCGCCAGGCGCACAGCGCCGCCTGCTGCGCGTGCTCCGGGGTGCGCACCGGCACGCCGAAGAAGCACATCATCGCGTCGCCGATGAACTTGTCGAGCGTGCCGCGGTGCGCCAGCATGACCTCGACCATCTCGCTGAAATAGCCGGTGAGCATGGCGCGCAGCGCCATCGGCTCCATGCGCTCGGCGAGCGCGGTGAAGCCGACGAGGTCGGTGAAGACGACCGTCGTCTCGTACGCCTCGCCGTAGAGGTTGAGCTGCTCGGGCCGCTCCATCAGCTGCTCGACGACGGCCGGCGCCACGTAGTGGCGGAAGGCCTTGTGGATGAAGCGGCGCTCGCGGTCGACGAGCAGGAAGCGATAGAGCCGCTCGCCTGCGGTGAAGGTGCCGAGGCCGGCGAGCGCGACGACGAGCGGCACCGGCCGGCCGGCGGCGAAGAGCGCAAAGGCGCCGCCGGCGGCGAGGGCGCCGAGGGCCGAGGACGGCGAGCACGCCGAGAACGCCGCGCAGCTTGGCGAGCGCGAGCCCCGCGGCGCCGAGCAGCAGCGCCAGGAGCAGCAACTGCACGGCCGGCGGCAGCGGCACGCGATAGCGCCGCCGCAGCAGCGTATCGACGAGCGACGCGTGCACCTCGACGCCGGCCATCGCCGAGCGCGCCTCCGGCTGGAACGGGGTGGCGAAGTGGTCGACGGCGTCGAGGTCCACCGAGCCCGCGAGCGAGCGGCCGACGAGGACGATCTTGTCGCGCAAGAGGCCGTCGGGCAGGAACTCGCGCGGCTGGAGCGCCTGGTAATACGACACGGTGCGGATGCTGCGCGGCGGGCCGAGGAAGCGGATCGGCACCGGCGCGTCGACACCGCCCGGCAGCTCGAAGGTGGCGACCGGATCGCCGTCCACCACCCGCGCGCCGCGCGCGCGCAGCGCCTGCTCGGCGACGGCGCGGGCGAAGGCGGGAATGCCCTTCGTCTCGACGAACGCGCGGCGCACGAAGTCGTCCGGGTCGCGCACGACGCCGGCGAGGCCGGTGGCGCGGGCGGCAGTCAGCAGCGTCTCCAGTGGCCGCACCCAGATCTCGCTGCGGTGGCTCGCGTCGTCGACGACTTCGAGGTCCTCGGCCAGCACCACGTTGCCGGCGGCGGCGATCGCCGCGGCGAGCGCGCTGTCGTCCTCCTCCTGCGTCGGGTCGACGAAGAGCACGTCGAACCCGACCACCAGCGCGCCGGCGTCCTTCAACGCGCGCACCAAGTCGGCGTGCATGCGGCGGGGCCAGGGCCAGGGCAGCCCCAGCTCCTGCATCGACGCCTCGTCGATGGCGACGATGACGAGGTCGTCGGGCGGCGGCGACGGCAGCAGGCGGTGCTCGAGGCGAGCGAAGAGATCCTGCGTCCGCAGCTCGGCGACGACGAAGAGGTCGAGTCGCGCGAGCGCCAGGGTGGCGACGACCGCCAGCACGGCGAGCGCGGCCACGGCGAGCGGCACCGGAACCCGGCGGCGGCGCCGCTCGGGCGTCGTCGTCGTCGCCTTCCGGTTAAGCGACTGCACGCTCACCGCGCCACCTCGATCGATCGCGGCGCGCTCCGTGCTGCGTCGCTGACGGCGCCTCCAGCCATCGCCGCGCGCTCACTGCAGCGTCTCGGTCACCGGCGCGGGCGTTGGGGGCGCAGGCGCGGTCGCCGCCGCGCGCTCGCCGCCTGCCAGCCGGCGCGGCAGGAAGCGCAGGATGCGCCGGCGCAGGAACTCGGTCCAGCTCGGGCGGTCCTCGCCGGGATCGGGGCGCAGCGCGTGCTGCGCGTCGCGCTCGCGGTAAACGGCGATGCGGCGCGCCAGTTCCTCGGCCACTCCCTCGTCGCTCGCCAGCAGCTCGCCCATCGCCTGCGCGTCGACCTCCACCACCTCGGCGAGCGTCGCGGCGCGCACGGTCGCCGAGCGCGGCTCGCCGGTCAGGAAGCCGATCTCGCCGAAGAGGTCGCCGGCGGCGAGCCGCGCGCGCACCTCGCCGTCGCGCTCCGCCTGCGCCTCGCCGCGAGTGAGCACGTAGAGCGCGCGCGACGCCTCGCCCTGCACGACGATGCACTCGCCTGGCGCGAAGCGCAGCACCCGCGAGGCGGCGGCGAGCGTGTTGAGCGCCACCATCGGCAGCGCGGCGAGCACCGCCGACTGCGAGAGGCTGTCGGTCGAGGGCCCGGGCGGCTCCTCCTCGCGATACAGCCCGAGCTCGCGCGCGAGCGCCGTCGGCACCGCGGTGAGGAAGGTGTCGACCAAAGCGTCGACGTGCTCCGGGTCGCAGGTGAACAGCGACACCTCGTAGAGGTTGCCCTCCTCCTCGCTGCCGATCTCGCGCAGGCGGATCCACGGCTCGGGGTCGACCTCGACCCTGGGCAGCCGCTTCGCCAGCCGCAGCAGCACCTCCTTGATCGGCGCCGGCTCCCAGTTGCTCGGCAGCCGCAGCGTGGCGGTGGCCGCTACGCAGTGCGTGCCGCGGCCGGCCAGCACCACGCGGCTGCCGACCAGCTCGCTGTTGGGGAGCAGCACGCGGTGGCCGTCCTCCTGGCGCAGCACCACCGAGCGCCAGTTCATCTCCTCCACCTCGCCGTAGAGCTCGTCGACCTCGATCCAGGCGCCGGGCACGATCAGCTTCTCGCGCGCGAGCGTGACGCCGGCGAAGAGCGTCCCCAGCGTTTCCTGCAGCGCCAGGCCGACGACGGCGCCGATCACCGCCGAGGTGGTGACGAGCGGCCCCACCTCGAGGCCGAGCGTCAGCTTGAGCACTACTGCAACGACCGCGAGGTGGATGAAGAGCCCTACCAAGTCGCGCAAGAGGCGCGGGCTCTTGACGCCGCCGCGCCGGCCGAGCACGCCGTCGAAGACGATCGCCAGCCCGACCTGCACGAAGAGGAAGCCGAGGGCGAGGAACCCCGCCACCGGTGCGTACTGCGCCACCTCCGCGTCGTCGGTGACGCGCGGCAGCAGCATGCTGGCGACGCCGACGAGCGTCGCCACCGCCAGGCTGCCGCGCAGCCGAGCGAACAGATGCCGGCCGGCGCCGGGCTCTCGCCTCGCGTCTCGCATGTCTCTGGTTCCGGCTGCCATTACGGTACACCATCGACAGCAGCGAGTTGATGCGCGCCCGATGGGGGTGCGCGAAGCGGCCCGCGGCCGTCGTCCCGTCGCTGCTGGATTCAGCGCAGAAACGGCGGCCGAGCGGTCACGGGCGGCCGCGCGCGCGGCTGTCGAAGCCCGCGACGTGAGCGGTGCCGGGCTACGTCGCTACGGCGCCGACCAGCCGGGGCCGGGCCGGAAGTAGGCGGTGAGGCGGCCGCGGCGCGCGCGATCGGGGGAGCCGTTGGCGAAGACGCCCCACACCACGGTGCGTTCTCCGCGCTCGATCAGCGGGTGCCCCTCCCACTGCGCGCCGCCGATCTGGCACGGCTGGCCGGCGATGCAGTCGCCGCCGCCCCAGCCGTCGATCGCCTCATAGCGGTAGCCGACGAAACGCGCATCCGACGGCAGCACGATGGCCACCACGCCGCAGCTGCGCGGCGAGCCGGCCGGCATCGGCACCGCGACCGGTCCCGCGTAGCCGCGTTCGGCAGCGCTCGGCGCCGACCGCGCCAGCGCCTGCAGCGCGGGACGCACCGCGCCGGCGACGGGGACGCACTCGGCGAGCGAGCCGGGCGCAGCGCTCGCTTCGCCGGAAGCCGCCCACTCGCCGTTGCCGCACTCCGGGCAGGTGCCGGCGGACGCGGAGCGAAGGACGTCGAACGATGGTGCTTCCGATGCCGGAGGCGCCGGGGCCGCGGGTTGTGCGGGAGCTGAAGCCGGAGTGGGTGCCGGCGGTGGCGCCGCTGCCGGCGCTGGAGCCGGAGCGGGTGGTGGCGGCGGCGTGGCCGCGGGCGAGGAGGGCGGCCGCGAAGGCGCAGCAGGCGGAGCCGGCGTGCTCGCGGGAGGTGGAGCGGGCGCCGCTGTCGCCGGCGGCGGAGCGGCTACCGGCGCGGGCGCCGGTGCAGGAGTTGCCGCTGGCGCCGGAGGTGCCGGCGTCGGCGCGGCAGGTGCCGGTGGGCTCGCTGGCGACGGAGCAGGCGCCGGTGCGGCGCTCGGGCTCGGCGTCGGCCGCGGCGCAGGTGGAGCAACGGTCGCGCTCGGCGTCGGACGCGCGGCGGGCGCGGGCGTGGTCGCGGGGACGGACGGAGCCGCAGGAGCCGGCGGAGCGGGCGCAGGCGTCGCTTGCACGGTCGGGCGCGGCGCGGCGGGCGGAGCAGGAGTGGGCACCGGTTGCGGCTGCGCCGAAGCCGGCGCCGCGGGCGTGGACGCGGGCGCGGGCGGCGCCGGGGCGGACGGCGGCTGCACTGCAGGTGGCGCGCTCGCCGGCGACGGCGCGGCGACAGGTGGCACCACCGGAACGACGGGCGCGACGGGTGCCGGCGCAGAAGCCGCCGGAGCCGCCGGGCGCGCGGCGACCGCAGGCGCCGACGGTACCGCCGGCGCGGCCGGCGGCATGCTCTTCACCTTGAAGAACTCCACCCGCAGCGGCGACCACGAGGTGCCGGTCGACACCTGCGCCGAGAAGGTGCTCTTCGCCGCCTTGCCGGCGCGCGTGTCGACGTAGGCGGTGAACAGCATCGCCTGCGGATGGCTCACCTCGACGTACCAACTCCCTTCCGCGAGGTGACCGACGACCGCCTGCCCCTTGGCGTCGGTCTGGAGCGGCGCCGGCCCCACCGGCGGCTGCACGTCGGTGAAGCGGACCGTGACGTGCGCGCCCGGCACCGGCTTGCCCGACTGGTCCTTGACCGTGACGCCGATGGCGGACGGTCCGTCCCACGCGTTGGCCGTAGCCGGCGGTTGGGCGCAGAGCGGCGCGGCGCAAACGAGCAGCGCGGCCGTCAGTGAGCGTCGGCAGCGAGCGCGGAAGCGTTGGCGGTTCGAAGCACGGCGTTCCTCCCTGCCGGCCGCGGCGTGTTCGGGCTCGACATGAGATTACTGCACGCGCTCGGCGGCTAGCCTCGTCCCGGCAACGGCGCCTGCTCCCTCGCGGCAGCGTCGACGATCTCTTGAAGCCCGGCCGGGTTGACGACGAACGGAGGCACCATCTCGCGGCCGCGGTCCTGCCAGTACACGTGGACGAGCCAGGGGCGGCTCATGTGCACGGCGATCGCCGGATAGAGCTCGTTGCGCAGCTTGCTCGGCAGCTCCGGCTCCATCTCGACGGCGATCACCTGCCGCTCGGTCGGCGCGATCAGCGGCAGCGACGTCGTGCCGCGCTCACCGATGATCGCCTCGAGCTCGGTTGCGGTGGCGATCAACGCGCCGATGCCCGGCGTCGGCATCCAGGTCACGAGCTTCTCGGAGATGTTGCGGCGAATCACCACCAGGGTGGTCGTCGGCGGCTCGCCGCCGAACAGCGCGCCGCTCGCGGCGAGCGCCTGCACGCGCGTCCACTCCGCAGCATGAAGGTTCGACGCTTGGTCAGGCGGTGGCGCTTGCAGCCATTTCCGCGCCGCCTCGTACCCGAGCATCACGCGGTGGAACCCGAGGGCATGCATGGCGAACGGACGCAGCCAGGAGGGCGCAGATGGCGTCTCCTCCGCCCCCGGCGCGGTCGCCGCGAGCACCCGCACCCAATCGGCGATGGTCATCTCGCGCGGGTCGAAGCGCAGGAGATGAGAAGGTCCCCGTTGGGCGGCCGCGGCGAGGAGCTCGACTACCTCGGGCGCGCCCGGCTGCCCGGTGGTCACCCAGCGATCGAGCCGCTCGAATAGGTGGCCCCAGGCATGGTCCTCGGCGAAATCGATGAGGGGCTGTCCCTGCTGGACCGGGCGCTCGGCCTCCTCGATTGCTGCGCGCAGGGTACGAGTGTAGAGGATCAGGTCGGCTTCGGTTTGGACCGCGACCTCTCCGGGTGCGACGTCGAGTCCGAACGCCTCTTTGACCTGCTCGCTGACGTTCTCGAGCGACTTGGTGACGGCTTCCTCGTCGCGCTGTGCGAAGGCGTGCGCCCGAGAAATTGCAGCGAGACCGCGAGCGAGGCGTGGCCGCCGCGACGTGCTGGTGCCACGGCCGACGAATGCCGCGCAGGAGAGCGCCCGGGCGATGCGCTGCGCATTGCGCGTCAACAGGTCGCGGAACTGAGCGACCAGCAGCTCATCCTCCTTCTGCGAGGAGTAGCCGGCTCCGCGACGATCGGCGGCGCGCAATCGGCTGCCAGCACCGCCCACGACGGACCACGCGGGCGAAGGCGAGATGACGGCGAACGGGCTAGCGAGCGTGCCCAGATTCACCGGCACCAGCTCCTTGGCCAGCATCGCCTCCTCATCTTCATTCGCGTCTGGCTGTACCCCTTCGACCGCGGTCCGGAAGCTAGCGATGAACCGGATGTTGTCGATGACTTGCAAGTCGACAGCTGTTTGCCGATCCTGCTTTTCGGGCTGCTCCCCACCCACGCTCTCTTTGGCAGCGCTGGCGCGCGGCGCCGTTCCTTCGCGTCGCCCGACCGTACGCGTCATGGCGCTCACCGCGTCGTAGCGGAAGCGGTACTCCCAACGATCCGGGTCGACGCGTACGAGCACCGAATCCGGCACCATCGCGTCGGAGCCGCGCAGCAGCAGCAAATCCCAGAAGCTGCCCTCCACCTTCGCCAGCTCCGGCGGCACGCGCCGCTTGTTCCATCGATCGCGCTCGTCGCGCCGCCAGTCGGGCGAAGTCCCCGTCCCCGTCGAGACCGAACCGACCGGCAGCGTCGGGGCCGCGCCCGGCGGCGCCGCCGGGCGATCGCTGAGGAAGTCGGCCAGCAGCCCGACCTGCTCGTAGAGGAACTCGCTGTTGCTCGCCACCCCGCGGCTGGGCGGCGCGCCCTCGGCGCTGGCGCCCGCCGACCGCTCCTCGTCGCGACCAGTGCGCCCTTCGAGGTAGGCCACGAAGTCGTGGAAGCACTGCGGTGGCTTCGGCTTGCCCTCGGCGTCCACCGGCCAGTGGTCCTTCGGCGTCAGCTCCACCGACTCTTCGTTGGCGAGCCATTGCCGGGTGAGGTAGTACATGGCGTCGTTGAGCAGCCGCCGCAGGTCGGGGCGGTCGGCGAGGACCTGCTGCACCAGCGCGTCGGCCACCCGCAGCTCGATCGCCACCTGCATCGTCGCCTCGATGCGGTTGCGCTGCGAGGAGACGACCTGCTTGAGGTCGGCAGTGATCACGTCACCGTCACCGCGCAGCGCCGCGATCTCGCGCTGCAGGTCGACCATGTGCAGCTGCGAGCGGTGGCGCAGCACCCAGCGCAGCAGCGTGCAGGCGTTCGCCTCGTCGCTCTCCTGCTCCGAGAGTCCCGCCGTCCCGGCGGGCGTCGCCGGCAGCGGATCGGGGATGCGCCGGCGCAGGTAACGCTCGAAGTCCTCGGGCGAGAAGACGACGAAGAGATGGTGCGTGTAGTAGGTGTACTCGATCGGGTAGGGCCGCCCGGCGCCGGTCGACTGCATCTCCTCGAAGTAGCTGCGGTTGGCGAGGAAGCAGAAGAAGGCGTTCTCCGACACCAGCTTCTTCAGGTGCTTGACCATGGAGAGGATGCGCTTCGACAGGCCCTCGACCTTGTCGAGCTCGTCGACGACGAACACCGGCGCCAGCCCGGCCGCGCGCAGGCGGTCGATGAGCAGCGGCAGCACGCGGTCGAGCGTCGCCACCGTGAGGTCGGGGATGAAGCTCTCGGCGCGCTCCGCCGTGCGGTCGCGCTTGCGGGTCTTCGTCACCTTGAAGACGAGGCCCGAGGCGAGCGCCGTGACGATGCCGGCCACCACCGCGGTGAAGCCGCTCGTGCCGGCCGCCGCGGCGCCGACGCCGGCGAGGCCGCCCGTGAGCAGCGACACGATCGGCACCACCAGCTCCTTGGCGCCGAGCTCGAAGCCGGAGTCACGCTGTTCGCTCTGACTGCGCTTGTCCCCCTGCGTGTCGGTGCGCGAGACGGCTCCCGAGATGCGCCGGAAGGCCTCGACGACGCCGGAGAGCGCCACCAGCTCGCGTACGCCCTGGCCGTGGACGCTCGGCAGGTCCCAGCGCAGGCCCGGCGGCAGCGCGCCCGGCGGGATGCCGCGCACGTGCGGCGCGTACCCTTCACGGAAGAGCACGCCGCCCGACACCGACTCGATGCGCGCCCACAGCTCGTGGAGGCGCTGCGGCGTCGGTCCCTCGTGGAGCTCGATCTCGAGCCGCGCCGCCAGCGCGCCGAGCTCGCGGTCGGACGGCAGCGCGCGCAGCAGCCGGTCGAGGTCGGCCAGCGTGGGATAAGGCACGTCGGGGGCCGCGATCTTGTCCTTCGCGTGCAGCTCTTCGAGGCGCTGCCGCGCGCTCGCTTCTTGATAACGCAGGTAGGCGAGGGTGCCGGCGCGCTCGTAGTAGCGCTGCACGAACTCCTTGGTCACCGCGCGGTGGAGGCCGAGGGTGATCTGCTCGAGCGCGATCTGCGCCTCGGACTTCTCGCCTGCCGCGGCGGCACGTTTTGGCTTCGCCGACGGGAACAGGCTCGGGCCGTGCAGCGCGATGAACAGCGGACGCAGGAACTCCGCCTTGTTCTCGCAGTCGCGCCACACGTCGAGGAACGCCTTGTGGACGAGCGTCGTCTTGCCGGCGCCGCGGTGGCCGGCGATCAGGAACGAGCGGCCGGCGATGTTGCCCTCGCAGTAACGCCGCAGCTCCTGCTTGAGGACCCGCGTCGCCTCCGCTTCGACGAGGAGGAGCGTGCCCCCGCCCGGTCGCAGCGACCGCTCGCTGAGGGGCTCGGGGCTGTCCTCGATGCGGATCGCCATCGCCGCGCCGCTACTTCCCCGCCGAGCCGCCCGAGCCCGCCTTGCCACCCTTGTCGCCGGCGCCCGCGCCCTTCTCACCCGCCGGCGCATCGCTGGCGCTCTTCTTCGCCGCCTCGAGATCCGACTGCCCCCAGTCGAGCGCCGAGCGCACGATCGTGCCGCCGAGCCCCGCGGTGGCGATCGCCAGCACCAGCGCGGCGACGAGCAGCGCGAGCGCCGGTGAGACGTCCCAGCCGCTCTCGCCGCCGCCGAAGCCGCCCCAGTGGCTGCGGGCGCCGATCGTCAGCCGCCGATCGAGCTCGCGAAGGAAGCGCAACAGGATGCGATAGGTCGCGTAGGCGAAGGCCGCGACGACTCCAACCAGGACCAGAAAGACCAGCGCTCTGGCCGCCGTGGCCATGAGCAGCGCGAAGGCGCCGGCGATTGCATCGACGAGCGATACCGCATCGCTACCTGCCGAGGTGCCGGAAGCATCGTCCGCCGTGACCTGAGGGCTGGCCGTGGGAGAGGGAGCGGGTGTGGTGACGGTTGGCGACGCCGCGGCCTGCGCCGGCGATGCCTCGGCAGTGGCCGCCGGTGTCGGAACGGTCGCGGCGGCTGTGGGCGTCGCGGCGGCCGGCGCCGGAGTGGGAGTGGGAGGGGAAGCGACGTTCTGCGCTGCGAGCTCGCCGGCCGCGATACTCGACAGAAGCACCGCCCAAAGGACACAGCGCGCGAGTCGCCAGCGCCGCATGGCCCACCCTCCTCGAACGGGACGTCTGCGCCCGATTCTACGAGCGAGCAGGCCGATTCGGCGCCGCGGCGGCAGCAAACGCGGCTCGGGCTCGATGCGGCGTCGGTTGAATCGCGCTGCCGCGGCGAGTATGTTTTCGAGCACTGGAGGCCTCGTGAACCACTGGCTGGAAAGCGCGGAAGTGCTTTCGCGCCTCGCCGAGCTCGCGGCCGGCGGCCGGCCGGCGGCGCTCGCCACGGTGGTGCGCATCGTCGGCTCCTCCTACCGCCGGCCCGGCGCCAAGCTGCTCGTCGTGCCCGACGGCGACGGGCTCGGCAGCGTCAGCGGCGGCTGTCTCGAAGCCGACGTTCGCGAGACGGCGCGCCAGGTCCTCGCCACCGGCACGCCGCGCCTCCTCCACTACGACACCGCCGGCGAGGAGGAAGTGTTCGGTCTCGGCCTCGGCTGCCGCGGCACGATCGAGATCTTCGTGCAGCCGGCGACGAGCGGAGCGTTGCGCGAGGTGGCGGAGCCGTGGCGCGTGGCGCTCGCCGGCGACGAGCCGTTCGCCGTCGCCACCGTAATCGCGGGCGCCGGGGGCGTCGGCCGCACGCTGCTCGTGACGCGCGAGCCGGGCGCGGCCGTCGCGGGCGGCGACGAGGCCGCTGACGCCAAAGCCGACATCACCTCCATCGTCGAAGCCGCGCACGAACGAGGCGCGGGCGCCGACGCAGCTGGCGAGACCGACTTGATCTCCATCCTCGAAGCGGCGCGCGAATGCATCGCATCCGGCCGCTCGGCCTGCGAGGAGATCGCGGGGCGGCTCGTCTTCGTCGAGGTCCTCCAGCCCCCGCCGAACCTCGTCGTCTGCGGCGCCGGCGACGACGCCCTGCCGCTCGTCGAGCGCGCCGCCGACGTCGGCTTCCGCGTCACCGTCGCCGACCATCGCGAGGGGCTGCTGCGGCGATCGCGCTTCCCGCGCGCCGCCGCGCTCCTCCTCGCGCGCGCCGAAGACGCGGCGGTCGAGCTGCCGCCGCCCGCGCGCAGCCTCGCCGTCGTGATGACCCACGCGTTCCGGCAGGACCGCGAGTGGGTGCGCCGCCTCCTCGCCGACGGCGTGCCGTACGTCGGCCTCCTTGGCTCTCGCGACCGCGGCGAGAAGATCCGACGCGCCGTCGGTGCGGACGCCGACCCACGCCTCTACCATCCTGTTGGGCTCGACGTCGGCGCCGACGGGCCGCGGCAAGTGGCGATCAGCATCGTCGCCGAGCTGCTCGCGGTCGTCGCCGGGCGCGTGCCGCGCCACCTCACGCAGCGCGCGGAGGCGATCCATGTCGGATGAAGCGCGACGCGACGCCCCGGTCGCCGGCATCCTGCTCGCCGGCGGCACCTCGAGCCGCATGGGCCGCAACAAGCTGCTGCTCGAGTGGGACGGCGAGCCGTTGCTGCGGCGCGCCGCCCGCGCCGCCCTCGACGCCGGCCTCGCGCCGCTGCTCGTCGTCCTCGGCCACGAGGCGGATAGCGCGCGCGCCGCGGTCGCCGACCTGCCGTGCCGCACCGTGGTGAATCCGAATTACGAGCAAGGCATCGTCACCTCGCTCTGCGCCGGCCTCGACGCGCTGCCCGCCGAGGCCGGCGCCGTGGTGGTGATGCTCGCCGACATGCCGTTCGTCTCGAGCGCGATGATCGCCGCGCTCGTCGAGCGCTGGCGGACGGGCGCCGCGCCGCTCGTCATCTCCGACTACGACGGCGTCAACGCGCCGCCCATGCTCTACGAGCGCGCGCTCTTCCCCGAGCTCGCGGCGATGGACGACGGGCGCTGCGGCAGGCAAGTGATCAAGCGCCACCGCCACGAAGCCGACGTGCTCCACTGGCCCGCCGCCGCCCTCGCCGACCTCGACACCCCGGAGGACGTAGAGCGGCTCCTCGGCGAACCGCGGCCGGCGGAAAGCTGATCGTTGCGGAGCGATAGGCTCCTGCCTGCCTACGATCGCGCCTCGCTCCAACGAATGCTTCCCTTGCCGGCGGCGTGAGCGCGCCGCCCACGGAGTCGCTGCATGGGCATGCGGATCGAAAAGACCGTCATCGTCAACGCCCCGGCGGACGCGGTATGGGCCTTCCTCACCGATCCGGCGCGGGTGGCGAGCTGCCTCCCCGGCGCCGCCATCACCGGCCAGCTCGACGAGCAAACCTGGGGCGGCACGATGAACGTGAAGGTCGGCCCCGTCACCGCGAGCTACCGCGGCAAGATGAAATTCGAACGCCTCGACCCCGCCGCGCGCGAAGCCGAGATCGCCGCCACCGGCCAGGAGACGCGCGGCAAGGGCGCCGCCGACATGCGCATGACCAGCCGCGTCATCGAACGCGGGCCGGTCGAGACCGAGGTCGTCATCGTCTCCGACGTCAACGTCGTCGGCGTCCTCGCCCAATTCGGCAAGGGCATGATCGAGGACGTCAGCGACCAGATGTTCGGCAAGTTCAGCGCCGCCATGCGGCGGCAGCTGGAAACGGCGGTGTCGGCCCCGGCAGCGGCGGGGGCAGCCGAAGGGGTCGGCATGTCGTCGGCCCCGCCTCCGATGCCATCCGTCGCGCCGGTCACACATGCGAGCGTCGCGGCCTCTATTCCTAGCGCACCCGTGGTAACGCCTCCAACCACATCGCCTCGCGTTTCCGAAGAAGTCCTCGACCTCGGCGCCATCGGCAGCGCCGCCGCCGGCCGCGCGGCCGCCCGTGCATTACGCAATCCCGTGCTCTGGATCGCAGTCGTGCTCGCGCTTCACCTGCTTTGGCACCTGCTGCGATGACCGGCAGAGTGGCATGGTCCTCACCGTGCCTGAAGCGTCACCGCCCTGACCGGTGAGACCCTCAAGGGCCTCAACCTGCACTGGATGCTGACGCTGATGTCGGACACCCAGCAAGTGCTGCCGGTCGAGAAGGTCATGTACCAGGCGCAGGAAGTAGCGGCGGTGATCGCCACCGACCGCTACGTGTCAGCCGACGGCGTCGAGGCGGTCGAGGTCGACTACGAGCCGACCGTGACCCCGTCGCCGCACCATCCGTTAGAGGGGCGAAAGGGGTGGGAGAGTCAGCGACGGTGGGGGCGCCGCCGGCGATCGCGAATGCAGTCATGGATGCGCTGGCGCATCTGAGCGTGAGGCATATCGATATTCCGATTACGCCGGAGAAGGGGTGGGGGCTGCTGAAGGAGAAGGGGGTGGCGGCGTAGGAAGGGCGCGACCGTTCATGCGACCATTAGCCCCTTCAGCAGCCATACCCTAAGTATTTCGCAGGACAAGAAGAAATAGAGTTTAGGCGAGACGCCTCGCGCCAAAACCTCATTCAACACGGCCTTCCGCAGGCCCTTTGGCGGCGGTAGCAGGCTCGACAAGGTGCGCACGAGCTCCTGCTCGAAGTTGGGCAGAAGAAAGCTGAGGTGAGTCACGCCAGCGAGCGCCGCCGTGGCGCCACCGGAAAGCGCGATGACGCGCTCGCCGCCGAGCTCTCTCAGCGCTGTGTCCAGCTCCCAGGTCACACTTGGCGTGAGCTGCGACACATCCACGATCACCAGGGACAGCTGCGGCACGATGTCTTCGATCTCTTCTCGCCAACGGACATCGTCGAGCTTGATCGTGCCTACGGCGGCGTCGACGCCAAATAGTCGTCGCATCACTCCGTCGAGTGGACGAAGTGCCAAACTCACCCCTCCTCCGACGGCGGCAAAGCATCTCCCAAAACACCACACGATGGGATCCACGCGTTGGTAGAAGCGCTCGTTAGCCGCTTCATCATCAAACGCGCGAAAGAACAGGATCGCGCCGCCAAACCCCTGTTTGTTCTTGCGATACATTCCGATAGAGAGGATGAGCATCAATATCTCGAGAGGAGCCATCGGTATCAGGGTGCTGTAATAGGAGTAGCCCCTGAGAATGTTCCCGAATACCGTGTAGAGACACTGCAGAAAAAGAAGGAGCACGCAAAGCCCGATAGTCGCTGCATCCCACGTCTTGCCTAGTCCTATCTTGCGCATGAGTCTCCCGGGCATGGACCGACCGCGAGGGCTTACGGTCGTGCCTGCGATGACAATCGCTCCTCTGTGAGCCGTCGGTAGTGTGAACGCGACACCGGTGTTAGATACGCGGGTATCTCGATGCTACTTCGTAGCCCCGCTAATCCACCCCGCTATGCCTTGGACGCTTGGACGCTGATGGCGAAGCGCAGTAGCCGACGTGCACCGGGGAGCGTGGAGACATGGGGGGCCTACGACATCCCGGGCATCGGTTGGCGGGGCGTCCGCTTCTACGTTCCGGGCGGCGCCGCGGCCGAGCGTGCGGTGGTGGTGTTGTTCGACGGCCGGAACGTCTTCGACCGATGGCTCGTCCGCCGGCGGCTGGCACGCCCATCGCACCGCCGAGCGGGTGGTCACGCGGCGGCGTCGGGCGCCATCGTCGTCGCCGTCGACCACGGCTACGGCGCCCGGCAGCGCGAGCTGTTGCCCTTCGCCGGCGGCCGCTCGCGCGGCGATCTCGATGCGCTCGTCGCCTTCCTGCGCGGCCGGCTCGCTCACGACGTGCGGGCCCGACTCGGCGTCTCCGTCGCGCCGGCGCGGTGGATCGTCGGCGGCGCCTCGCTGGGCGGCGCCGCCGCGCTGTACACGCACGACGCAACGCCTCGGCTTCAAGCTCGCCGAGGTCCGCGCCATCCTCGCCAGCGGGATGTCGCCTCGCTTCGGAAGGCCCTGCGCTCGGCCGGCGAACGGAAGGCGCGGGAGCTCGAGGCGAGGATCGACGAGCTGACCGCGATCCGGCGGCGGCTTCTGAGCGAGCTCGAGAGCTGCGGCTGCCGTGGCAGCACGCCGTGTACGTTCGAGTCGGCGTAGGCCGCGCGACGTTGCTACGCGGAGGGGCGGCGATTGAGCCCCGATTAGGCGGCACTCGGACCGCGATGCAGTCTCCATCGGCCTTCGAGGAAATACTCACGCCCGAGGGAACCGGAGCAGGGCGATGCGCATCGCAAGCTTGGGTCACGCGGCGTTCGCTGCGACCATGATCGCTCTCGGAATCATGGGCCTCGCCAAGGGCGATCCGACCCCGATATGGCAGCCCGTGCCCAAATGGGTGCCCGCACGCGACGTGCTGGCCTATCTCTGCGCCCTCGTCTCGCTCGGATCTGGCATCGGCCTCCTCTGGCAGCGCACCGCCGCCGTCGCTTCGCGCGTGCTGTTTGCCTATCTCCTGCTTTGGCTGCTGCTGTTTCGAGTGCCCAACCTCTTTTTCCAGACTCCCGTTGTGTTGGTTGCTTGGAGCTGCGGCAGCACCGCGGTAATGGTGGCGGCCGCCTGGGTCCTCTACGTCTGGTTCGCCGGTGACCCGGACAGTCAGCGCCTCCGCTTCGCCACCGGCGAGAACGGTTTGCGTATCGCCAGGGCGCTCTACGGCCTGGCGTTGATCCCCTTCGGCTTGGCCCATTTCTTCTATCTCAAAGAGACCGTCGTGCTGATAGCTGGCTGGCCAGCGCCCGTGGCGTGGGCGTACTTCACCGGCGGTGCCTTCATCGCGGCGGGGGTGGCGATGATCGTCGGTGTGTTTGCACGGCTGGCAGCCGCGCTCTCTGCGTTGCAGCTCGGCCTGCTGGCGCTGATCGTGTGGGTACCGAGGGTGGCGGCAGGCCAGGTCAACGCGTTTCAGTGGGGCGAGTTCGTCGTCACTGTGGCGCTGACGGCCGCCGCTTGGGTGGTGGCGGACTCCTACCGCGGCATGCCCTGGCTCGCCGTGGGTAAGCGCTTAGCCGAGCCGCACGCCACCGCCTGAGGGCGTCCTCCGCGACGTCGGCCTGTACTATCAGGGCATCATGGCGCCGACCACGGCCGAAGCAGGCGAGCGACTGGCGATCGGTCACGCACTCGATCGCCTCTGGGGTGAAACCATGGGCTTAGAAGAAGGGGACCGCAAGGAAAAGCCCCTGCGAATGGTCGCGGATCTGCTCGCCCGCGAGGGTGTGCCCTACGCCCTCATCGGCGGTGTTGCGGTGCAGTTGCACACGGCGGAGCCGCGGAGCACCCTCGACATCGATCTGGCCGTTCCCACCTACGCCCACGTGCCGGCAGACGCTCTTCGCCGCGCCGGATTCGAGCACACGGGTCGTCACGAGCACAGCGACAACTGGCGCGCACCGGGACCCGGATCGCCGAAGCAGCGCACCGCCGTGCGGTTTTCCGCCGAAGATGCGGGCATCGAGGATGCGATCGAGCATACCGAGATCGTCGACCTCGGTGGGGGCACGCGTCTACGCCTCGCCACCGTCGCGGACCTCATCGAGCTGAAGCTTCTCGCCGCCGAGGAGCCGAAGCGCCGCGCCAGCAAGCGCGAACACGATGTCGCGGATGTGCTGGCGCTGCTCGAAGAACATCCTGCCTTGCGATCGCCCACGTTGCTTGCCAGGCTGCAGAGCGTTCGCAGGAGACTCCTCGACGCGGGTCTTTAGCCGTCGCGTTCCGGGTGGTCGGGGCGGGTTCGAAACCCAGCTAGCCGCGGCCGCGAGCATGCCGGTCCGCGACGTAAAATGACTTCGCCATGATCGACGAGCCATTGCGGCGTATCTCGCGTCGCCAGCCGGGCGGGGACAATCTGCGGGACGTCGCAATCCTGCAGCGCACTTTGAATCGTCTCCGTCGCCGAGCGCTGGTGCCGAAGGGCGTTTACCGCTTCGCGCGGCACGAGGAGGCCGACGAGTGGATGATCCGCCAGATCGCGAGTACTCACGCGCGCCTGAGCTCGAGGACGTCGTCGGCCTCTGCCGGTCGCTGAATCGCGAGTGCGCACCGCCCGTCAGGGCGAGGGATCGCCGGCCGCGTTGCCCTTCGAAGACCCACCCTCGGGGTCGACCGCCACTATCGATGGATTCGTCGCATCGAAGCGGACCGGGATCACGGCCCCGGGCTGGAATTGCGCCACCGCGATCCGCGAGACGGTCGTCTTCGCGATCGTGGCCTCGAAGTCGGGGCGGTCGGGCGCCTGCACCCGCACCCTCATGCCGATCACCGGGTCGTCGTTGATCGTCCAGCCGGTGTCCCAGATCTCGAGGATCTGGGCGCTCGCCGCGACGCCGCTCTGCCGGAGCTCCGGAGTCATGCCGCCACCCGACGCTGCGCATGAAGGCGGAGCAGCCGACGAGGCTCAGGCCTCTCCCTGTGGACTATTCTGGCGGCCATGACCGACGCCGATGCCTGCTTCGAAGAGGGCATGAAACAGATCGGTCTTTCCCGGCATGCCGACTACCACTCGGAGTACGTCGGCGACCTGGAGGACGCGATCGCATGCTTCGACCGGGCGCTCGCGCTGAAACCAGACCATGCCGACGCCTTGAGCGAGAAGGGAACAGCGCTGGCGGCCCTGGGACGCGATGCAGAGGCGGCGGAAACGCTTGCGAGGGCGATCCACCTACGGCCCGAGATTGCGCAACTCTGGCTCGAGCGCGCTGGGTCTTTGCAGCGCCTGGGCCGGTACGAGGAGGCGATCGCTTCCTGCAATGAGACGCTGCGGCGGCGACCTGACGACGCAGATGCGATGTTTTGCCGGGCGGAATCGCTTGACGCGCTGAAGCAGGACGCGGAGGCACTTCCCGCCTGGGACGAAGTCCTCGGCAAGGGCGATCTCCGGACGATGAGCTTCCATGGCCGCCCTGTGCGCATGCTCGGGAGCGATTACCGGCGCCTTCGGGCCCTCCTTGCAAGAGCAGGGGCGCTGGCCAGGTTGGGGCGTACCACGGATGCGATCGATGCCTACCGGAAATCGATCGACGAGGGCGCGTCACGCGACAACTTGGTGTCAGACATGTTCAGCGCGGCCCTCGCGGCGCAGGAGGCGGCCCGCACGGCATACCAGACGTACATCGAGAGTCACGGCGACGAACCAGCGGTTTGGCGGGACGCGGGCAGCAATTTCAACCGCGCAGGCATGACCTCGGACGCGCTCGCTGCGTACGAGCAGGCGATTCGCCTCGCGCCGGGCAACCCCGATGGCTGGATCGGGAAGGCTGAAGTGCTGGTGAAATCGGGACGGCGCACGGAATCGCTCGAAGCCTTTCGCGAAGCACTGCGGGTGAAGCCCGGATACCTCGCCGCCTCGCTGCGCCTCGCGAGGGTGCAGCAGGAAATCGGCCGCGGGCAATCCGACGCCAAGGGGCCGGGATGACCGCCTCGCGCAAGTGGAGGGTGATGGGGCGCGATACGTTCGCCCGCGAAGATTTCGTGGCTGGGGAATTCGCCACGGAAGAGGAAGCGCACGACTTCATCCGCGCCAAAGAAGCCGCTATTGCGAAGACCCAGGACCAAGGGCTGCGCGACGAATACTGGATCCAATCGAGCGAGTGGCGCGAGGTCGACCTCTAGTGCCGCGTCGCGCGCGCGGCGGACCCCGCCGGCGGCATGGGCCTCGCGCTCACCGAGCTCGATTCACACCGGCGTCACGATTACTTCGTGAACGCGTACTATCCGCTCTACCTCGATAACCTACGCGCGTTGCTCTAGCGCCTGCAGCTCCCGCGCTCCGACCGCGTCGTTCAGCCGCGTGGCCGCGTCGCGAAAGTCCGCCCGTGCGCTCTCGAGATCCTGCCGATTGCGATGCACGTACCCGCGCATCACGAGCGCGCGGTTGTGGGTGTCATCGAGCGCGAGCGCCTTCGTGAACGCGGCGATCGATCGCAGGTAGATCCCGTCTTGCGGCCCGCTCGTCTTGCGCGTGCCGTCGGTCATCACCATGGTGATCCCCTGCGCGCCGTCGCCGAAGTGAAGGAGCGCGACGCCCAGGTTGTACCAACACGAGACGTTCGCCGGCTCGAGCTCGGCGGCGCGTTCGTAGTCCGCGACCGCCTTGTCGAGTTGCCGCTTGAAGAACCAGTTATTGCCGCGCGTGTAATGCGCCTGCGGAAACCGCGGGTCGGCCGCGATGATCTCGTCGAGAAGCGCGATCGCCGCGTCGTGCTCCCCTTGACCCTCGTGCTCTACCGCCCGATCGAGCTTCGCTTTCAGATCTATTCCCGCAGGTTACTCGACCTCGCCCTCCCTGTTGACGTATCTCCGTGATCGATGGCTCGATGAAGGCGAGGATGCGCATCTGGCCGCCGCACTGCCGGCAGGTCAGCGGGTCGACCTCGTAGATCCGGCGGAGGAGCTGTGCCGACAGGACGGCGCAGCCGGATGGGGATAATGGACGGAATCGGGTCGTATCGATGCATCAGCGTGCCGAACCTTTTGCGGATGACAGGCCGTGCGCTGGGTTGCTTCCTGGCCTTCGATTTGGTCGGCGTGGCGCTGACCCTGCTCGTCGACATGGTCGTCGTGCTGCACCGTGTGTGGGAGGGCAGCTCTTTTCTCGCGTACGTCATCTGGTTCGTCGTGGGCGTGTTCTGCGCGATGTTCATCTACTTCCGCTCGACCGACGAAGGCTACGACTCGCCCGAAGGGCGTCGCAGGGGACTGGAGCTTCTCGTCATCACCAGCGTGGTCGCGGTGGTGCTCGGGATGCTCTCGTCCTTCGTGTGGTCGGACAGCGGTGCCGGTGAGGCGGTCGCCCCCGATCACCGAGGTGTGACGATCACCTACCTGGTCACCGTGGTCCTCGTCGTCGCCTGGGCGAGGTTCGTGGTCTTTCGCGAGCGGCCGCCGGAGCGCGAACGCTTCCAGCCAGACGTGGAGCGCTTCAACGTCGAGGCGAGACCCGAACAGGACTGGAAGGATCCAGGCTCATTCAAGCCCGCGGGGTTCTGGACACCTGTCGGCTTCCTGATCGGCGTGCCGGTGCTGTTGTTTCTGGACGCATCCTTCTTCCTGCTCGGGCCCTTCGACTACTTCGACCGGTGGACGGATCCGATCCTGACCACGTCGCTCGGAGGAGGGCTCGCGTGGGGATTCGCGTCGGCTCGGTGGAAGAGCCCTCGGGTCTGGCTACTGGTCGTGCATGCGCCGCTCTTGACCGGGACGGTCTGCTACTTCTTCGCCCTCCTACTGGGCGGGCTCCTCATCGCCGTCGGCGTGCCTGGGCGGGTATCTGAGATCGTGTCGTACGTCGGTTTCGGGATCGGGTTCCTGCTCGGCTGCGGGGCGGTCGTCGGCAAGCTCGCAGAGATCTTCGACCGTGCAGTATCTGGCCGCACGGTTCGGCCATGACGGAAACGGAATGGTTGCAGATGGGTGCACTGGCTGCGGGTGGTCTCGCGGTCGCAGGTGTGGTCTACGCCGTCGTCCGCTGGCTGCGGAAGGTGGACGCCGTCTTTCCCGAGACCGCGAAGAAATACGGGCTTACTTTCACTCACGAGCAACGGGGCAGCGCGTTCACCAACGTCGCTCAATCCTCGCGGTTGCGTGGTGTCGCGAACGGTACGCCGATCGAAGTAACTTCCACTTATGAGACCCGCGGGCGCTTGCGGATCAGGAGCACCCTGGTCGCTTCGCGGGCACCCGCGGGGTTGCCGCCGTGCACGATGAACATCCTGCGCCGACCGCCCGCTGCGACGGTGCACCTCGTGCCGACGGGAGACGCGCAGTTCGATACCAGGCACTGGGTGACGAGCGATGTGCCGGCTGTCGTGCGGGCGGTGCTCACGCCGGCGGTGAGAACGGAGCTGCTCCGCTGCCCGCAGCCCGAGCTTCGTCTCGTCGTCACTGATGGACACCTGGTCCTCTCGTTTCCCAATACGCCGGTGAACGAGGCCGAGCTGCACGGTCCCATGGACGTCGTGCTCGCGGTCGCCAGGATGAAAGCACCATGAGTACCGACACGTACCTCGAACAGCTCGGACGTGAGCACGGGTTCACGCTCGCTGAGCTCGAAGCCAATCGGCAAGGCGCGTTACATCCTGCGCAGCTTGCGAGAGGGACACGTAAGGGACTCGCATCGGTCGTCGTCTTGACCGTGCTCGGCTTCCTGGCGCTCGGCGGTGGGCTGGTGGGAGCGTATGTTTTCTACGACGGGCTCGGCCCCGACCCGTCGAGTGTCGATCTCAACGCCGTGTATGTCACCGGCGGGGCGGGCGTAGTACTCGCGCTCATCTTCTTCGTCGGCGCCGGAACGAGCTTCGTGCGGCGCCGCGCGCGCAAGGCCGCCTTCGTGAGAGGACGGATCGACGTGCTGGAAGGACCGCTGAACAAGGTCCACATCCGTGGCCGCGGCTTCGCAAGCCAGTACATCTTCCGCGTGGGCGGTCGCTCGTTTCGTACGTCGGAGAAACTGTGGGAGCTGCTCACGCAGGGCGCACACTACAGGCTCTACTGCGTGGCTGATCAGCTCCTGAGCTTCGCGCCCGGCTCCGCAGAGAGCGGCAGCGCCGCCTCTCGCCAGATGGCGACGAAGGCGCTCGGGATGTTGCACACCTGACTCTCGCGGCAAACCGACTCCACGCTCGGTCGTCTTGGGCGTCGTGCTCGATCTCGCCTGATCTCGCAGAGCGTGCCGCGTCATGGTCGAGACGTCTCGGCAGCCCGCCGTCCGGGTGCGCCCGAATCCGCCTCGGATCGGTCGAGCTCACGGGGTCCGTGTCGTCGTTCCGCATCGGAGGGCAGGAGCTCTGGATCGACCACGTTGGCGCGTATCCCTGAGCTCCGCAAGAAACGTCAAGACACCCGGCTCCTCGCTCGCTACAGTCGGGCGCATGAGATGGAAAGACATCCGATGGGGAGCGGCGGTCGGTGGGATGCTCGTAGCCGAGGTCGCGACGATCGCCGCCGCCTTCGGGTGGGTCTTTCTCTACAGCTACCTCGTGCATCCGGGGGAGACGCCGGCCTTCTACCAGCGCTACGCCCAGGTGGCGAGCCCGTGGGTTTCGCTGGTGGCAGGGACGCCGATCTTCTACCTGGTCTGCCGCTGGATCGGCTCGCGGGTGCCGGCGCGTGCTCGGGCGACGGCGATGGCGATCTTCGGCCTCTTCGTCCTCGTCGACCTCGCGCTGGTGCTCTGCGCGGGGACCCTTTCCCCCCGCCTTCTCGGGTTCGTGGCCGCCAGCTGGCTTCTCAAGCTCCTGGCCTGCCATCTCGGAGGCCGGAGCGCCGCACGCAAAGTGGCCGCGGAGCCGGCGTGACCCGCGACTGGGAGACGCTGCTCCCGCTGCTGGTCCACATTCAGGCCAACCTGGAGGGGGACCTCGGTCTCGAGGCGCTCGGCCGGAAGGCGGGGCTCTCACCGTTCCACCTGCAGCGCCTCTTCAAGGCGGCGATCGGAGAGACCCCGAAGGCCTTTACCTCGCGCCTCCGGCTGGAGCGCGGCGCCTTCCGCCTGCTGGTGCACGATTCGACCGTGCTCGACATCGCGCTGGAGTGCGGTTTCCAGAGCCACGAGACCTTTCTCCGCGCCTTCCGCCGGCGCTTCGGCCGGGCGCCGAGCGACCACCGGGAGTGGGTGCGGAGGGAGCTCGCCGCGTGGGAGGAGCCCGCTGCGGAGGACTGCCCGACGACGGCGCCGGCCTTCGAGATCTCGGCGACTCGGGTGATTCCGCTGCGGCCGGCGCACGTGGCCTTCCGGCGGCACGTGGGGCCGTACGAGTCGGTCCCGGAGAGTCTTTTCGAGGAGCTGGAGGAGTGGGCCGCGCGGCGCCGGCTGCCGGGCCCGCCGGTCTGGATGGGGATCGGGCACGACGCTCCCGGCACCACGGCGGCCGAGCAGCTCCGCTTCGACGCCGCGCTCGTGGTGCCGGGCCCCTTCGCTCCCGAGGGAGACATCGCCTACCAGCTCTTGTCCGGTGGTCCCTTCGCCGTCACCACCCATGCGGGAGGGTACGACACGCTGCCGGCGGCATACGGCGCGATCTTTCCGCGCCTCCTGGCGCTCCCCGGTTATCGGGTGGTCGGCTTACCGGCGGTCGAGATCTACCACACCACTCGGGTCAACGTGCGGTATCGGCTGAACCATACGGATATCTGTCTGCCGGTCGTGGCTTGTTCTTGACACGAGGCGAGACGCGACCGTGGGTCAGGCACCGCCGCGGAGGAAACATGCGCTACACGGCCACCAACGAGATCGACTGCAGCCCCGAGCAGCTCTGGCCCTGGCTCGCGGAGCCGGAGCGGATGAAGCAGTGGATGAAGGGTCTGGAGGAGATCGTGCCCGACGCTCCCGGCCCGGTGCGACCGGGCGCGACCTTCCGCATGCGCATCCGCGAGGGGCGCAAGGTCGCTGAGTACCGCGAGGAGCTGCTGGCCTACGAGCCGCCCCGGCGCATCCGGTTCAAGATCACGGGTGGATCGTTCGGGACGATGAGCTTCTGCGGCGAGAACGAGCTGATCGACGCGGGTGGCGGTCGCACGCGGCTGCGCTACTCCGGCTGGACCGAGGGCGGGCCGTGGTGGAGCAAGCTGCTCGCGCCGATCGGGATGCTGTTCGCCTCGATCCAGGCGCGCGGCTTCCATCGCGAGCTCAAGCGCCTGGCCGAGCGCGAGGCACGCGGCGGGGCGGCCGCCCCGCCGCGCACGTAACCGCGCGTCGACCTGGGTGGGGGCACGCGTCTACGCCTCGCCAACGAAAGCGGGAAAAGCGCGGCCCACAGGCCGAAGGGCAATGCGGCGCAGCACCGCTAGAGTCCAGCCGACGACGGCAAGATGACCGATCCGACGAACCTCGCTTCCGTCGAGGGCGCCGCCGCTGGCGCCGGCCCACGGTCTCCGACGAATCCACCGCCCGTGCTGCTGTGGCAGAAGGTCTACTGCTTCGCCATGGCTGCGTTGTACGCGCTCATCGCGGTGCTCGGGCTCGCCATGGCCGTCTTCCGGGATCAGCTCGCAGACGAGCAGACGCCACCCGGCGAGGTGGTCGTGATCGGTTTCGTCTTCGTGGCGCTGGGGGTCGGCCTCGCCGCACCGTTCGCGGTAGCTCCCTTCCTGCCTCGCCGCCGGTGGGTGTGGGTGCTCCACCTCGTGATCATCGCCGTCGGTATGACGAGCTGCCTCTGCATCCCGTTCGCGGTGCCGCTGCTGGTGTTCTGGATCCGGCCTGCCACGCAAGCGTGGTTCGGGTGGAAGGACGTGGAGGCGATGCGGTAAGAGCGTCGGCCGGGTCAGTCACATGCGCAGGCGACGGCGAGCGCCCGACAGACCTCAGCCATCTTCCTTTTCCCCACGGTCCCGACGAACGAGCAGCTCCGAGATCTCGTCCAGCACGGCATCGGCCTGACCGTCGTACACGTCGGTCAGCCGAGAATCGATGTCCTGGCCCGCTTCGCGCTGAGATACAGCTCCACGGCAGAACGGATGAAGGCCGAGCGCCCCCTCTTGCGCGTCTCGGGATCAAGCCAACAACGGCGCCTGTCCGCAGCCCAGCGCGCTCGCGTGGCCCTTCGCTCAGCCTGCCGCCGCCTGCGAGACTATGGGGCTCGAACAAGGCCGAGGAACTGGGGAGCTGACGAAATGAAGAGACAACACCGCACGATCAAAACACTCCTTGCCATCTTGCTGGCCCTGGTCGCCAGCATCGGGCTCGCCGACGACGTCACGTCGTCGACGGCGGCGAAGCGACATGGGGCGTGGGGATTCGACCTCGCCGGCATGGACCCCGCCGTCAAGCCGGGCGACGACTTCTACCGCTACGCCAACGGCAAGTGGGCGGCGACGACGACGATCCCGCCCGATCGCACCAACTTCAGCTCGTTCGCCGTGCTCGCTGACTTGTCGGAGGCGAGGGTGCGCGGCATCCTCGATGGCTGGGCGGCGGACAAAGGCCTGAAGCCGGGGACGGACGAGGCCAAGGTGGCAGCGCTCTATCGCACCTTCCTCGACGAGGCGACGGCGGAGAAGCTCGACGTCAAGCCCATCGCCTGCTCATCTCGAGGCGGTGAAGAAGGCGACGACTCACGCCGACGTGGCGGCGCTGATGGGCCGCGCCGCCGGCGGTTTCGGCGGCTCCTTCTTCGCCGCGCTGGTGAGCGACGACGCCAAGGACCCGGAGCGATACGCGCTCTACGTCGCGCAGTCCGGGCTCGGCCTCGCCGACCGCGAGTTCTACCTGCGCGACAACTTCGCGCCGCAGAAGAAGCGCTACGAGGCCTACGTGGCCGACATGCTGCGCCTGGTCGGCTGGAGCGAGCCCGAGAAGAGCGCCGCCGACGTCGTCGCGCTGGAGACCAAGGTCGCCGAAGCGCACTGGACCCGCGCCGAGAGCCGCAACCGCGACCTCACCTACAACCCCACGACCGTCGCCGAGCTGGAGAAGAGCGCACCCGCCTTCCCCTGGCGCGCGGCGCTCGCGGCGGCGGGGCTCGACAAGGTGGAGCGCGTCGTCGTGCGGCAGAACACCGCCGTCCCCAAGCTGGCGGCGATCTTTGCCGCTACCCCGGTCGAGACCCTCAAGGCGTGGCAGACGTTCCACGTTGCCGACGACGCGGCGCCGCTGCTCTCCAAGCGCTTCGTCGATACGCACTGGGAGTTCCGCTTCAAGTTCCTCAACGGCGCCCCGGAGCAGCGCCCGCGGTGGAAACGCGCCGTCGCCGCCGCCGAGGACGCCATGGGCGAGGCGATCGGCCGCACCTACGTCGCCCAGTACTTCCCGTCGGCGTCGAAGGCGCAGATGGAGACGCTGGTGGCCAACCTCTTGAGCGCCATGAAGGGGCGCCTCGAGCACCTCCAGTGGATGGGGCCGGATACCAAGGCTCGCGCGCTCGAGAAGCTCTCCCACTTCGGGGTCAAGATCGGCTACCCGGTCAAGTGGCGCGATTACTCGGCGCTGCAGGTCAAGGAAGGCGATCTCGTCGGCAACGCCGAGCGCGCCGCCAGGTTCGATTGGGACTACGACCGCAACCGGATCGGCAAGCCGGTGGACGACGACGAGTGGTTCATGACCCCGCAGACGGTGAACGCCTACTACTCGGCGACCAAGAACGAGATCGTCTTCCCGGCGGCAGTCCTGCAGCCGCCCTTCTTCGACTCGCAGGCCGACCCGGCGGTCAACTACGGCGCCATCGGCGCCGGCATCGGCCACGAGATCATCCACGGCTTCGACGACCAGGGTCGAAAGTCCGACGGCGACGGTGCGCTGCGCGACTGGTGGACGGCCGAGGACGCCGCGAAGTTCGAAGCCGAGGCGGCGAAGCTCGGCGCCCAGTACGAGGCGTTCACCTTCCCGCAGCTGCCCGGCATGCACATCGTGGCGAAGCAGACGATGGGCGAGAACATCGGCGACCTGGGCGGCATCCTGCTCGCCTACGACGCCTACAAGCTCTCGCTGGCCGGCAAGCCCGCGCCGGTCATCGACGGCTTCACCGGCGAGCAGCGCTTCTTCCTCGCCAACGCGCAGGTCTGGCGGACGCTGGTGCGCGACGAAGCCCTGCGCCAGTACCTGATGACCAACTCGCACTCGCCCGGAATGGTCCGCGCCTTCGCGCCGCTGCGCAACGTCGACGCATGGTACGAGGCGTTCGGCGTCAAGGAGAGCGACGCCAACTACGTGAAGCCGGAGGAGCGAGTGCGTATTTGGTAGCTCAGTACCGCCAGCTCGTGAGGTCCGCCCCGGCCGGCGCCGTCGCCTTGATGCGGGCGAGGATCTTGTCGACGTACATGGTGTTGTAGCGCAGCCGCGAGACGGCGTTGGGCTCTTTCGGGTCGCCGTTCCAGCAGTGCTCGGCGCGGTCTCCGTAGGCGACCTCGCCGCCGTAGGGCGGGTTCGTCGTCGCCTTCAGGAAGTCCTCCATCAGGTAGACGGCGTTGTTGAGGTAGTAGTTGTCCATGTCGCCCACGTAGAGGTGGATCTTGCCGGCGAGCTTGGGGCCGAGGGTCGCCCAGTCGCGCTGCAGGATGTGGCGCAGGTCGTAGTGCTCGCGCCAGTGGGCGGCCACCGCCGGGTCGATGACGCCGGTGCGCTTGTCCCACAGGCGTTTCGGATAGCCGTCCTCGCCGACAGGCGAGTAGACCGCCTCCCAGATGTCGAACTGATCGCCGGAGCGGCCGCGCGTGCCGAGGACGAGCTCGAGGTGGTTGTAGTCGCGGACCGTCCCCTGGACGTGCCCCAGGTAGTCGCGATGCCCGGGCCGCTCGACGGCGGTGAACGGTCCCTCCTCGGCGTAGGCGTTGCGGTCGGCGTAGATGTCGACCGTCATGTAGGCGCGGAAGTCGATCGGATCGGGGCAGGCGACGAAGGCGCCGTTGTACTCGTCCGGGTAGAACATCTGCACGGCCAGCGCCTCCCAGCCGCCCGTCGAGCCGCCGTAGACGAAGCGCGCCCAGCCCTGGCCGATGGCGCGGAAGCGCCGCTCGATCTCGGGGATGAGCTCGCGCAGGATGGCGTCGCCGTAGGGACCGACGTTCGCCGAGTTCACCGCATAGGAGTCGTCGTAGTAGGGGTTGGCGTGCTGGATCTCGACGACGAGGAAGCGCGGGAAACCGGGGCTCGTCCACTTCTGGTAGAAGGCGTACGCCTCCTGCTGCTCGATGCGGTTGTAGCAGTCGAGCCGGAACCGCTTGCTCGGCTTGCACGGCAGGTTGGGGTCGGGGGGCGTGGTGCGGAAGCCGCCGAAGTCGGCGGGGAAGTGCCCGTGGTTGATCATCAGCGGGTAGCGCGCGTCGGGGTGCTCCGCGAAGCCGAGCGGCAGCAGGACGTGAGCGCCGAGGTAGACCGGCCGCCCCCAGAACTCGCTCAAGAGCTTGCTCTGGATGCGGATGTGCTTGACCCACTCGGTGTCCTGCGGCGGCGCGATGGGCGGGATCACCCCGTCGAGCGTCAGGCGGACCGGCTCGCGCGCGACCGGGTCGAAGTCGATCCACACCGGCTGCGAGAGGAAGTTGCCGGGCGCGAGGTTCCAGTGCTGCCCCTCGCCGCGGTCCTCGGGCAGCTTGACGACGTGGCCATCGGCGCGGCGGAAGGTCTCGTAGCGATGGAGCACGGCCTGGGCGCGATAGCGCCCCGCCGGCAGTTGGTCGAGGCTCTCGTACGGGTAGCCGAAGACGCTGCCGTCGACGACCGCCGCGGCGCCCGGCTGGAGCGCGTCGACGTCGACGCCGAACACCTGGATGGCGTCGACGCCGGCGGTGACCTGGTTGCGGGGCTCGTCGTCTTCGTTCTTCGACAACGCCACGATGACCCGGCCGTCGACCGGCGCGGCGGCAACGCTCGGCGCGAGGGTGACGCGGATGGTGGCGGCTTCGGCCGGCGCCGCCGCTGCAGCCATCAGGCCGGCGAGCGTGAAGGCGAGGCCGGCGGTGAGGGCAGGACGGCAACGATCGCGTAGCGTCGTGAAGGTGAGCATGGCGGCGATCGTACCGTCGCCACCGGCCCGTGCGAACCATGACGCCGCGCCGGTGCGGAGCGTAGAAACGACCGTGAGCTCGTACGCCGCCGACGGTGCCAGCACGATCGAGAAGGGTGCACGAATGAGGTGCATCGTGCGTGGCTCGGAGGGCGACAACCACTACGGCAACACGATCCAGTTCTCGTCGATCCGGCACAACGCGCCGGACGCCTGAGCGAAAGCGCTCGCGATAGCCGCCCGGCGCTTGCGAGCGACGGCTGTAGACTCCACGCAGCGAAGCCGACGGCCCCAGAAACGTGGCGCACCAGGACGTCACCAAGCTGCTCGCGGCGTGGAGCGCTGGCGACTCGACTGCGCTGGACCTCCTGCTGCCGCTCGTCTACGCCGACCTGAGGCGCATTGCCGCCAGGCAGATCAAGGCAGAGCGGCGCGACCACACGCTGTCGGCGACCGCCGTCGTCCACGAGGCCTACCTGCGCCTCGTCGGCCAGCGCCAGGTGCGCCTCGAGGACCGAGCACAGTTCTTTGCCGCCGCCGCGACGCAGATGCGCCGCATCCTCGTCGACCACGCGCGGCGGCGCGCCGCCGCCAAGCGCGGCGGGCCCGACGTGCGCGTCACCCTCGACGAGGAGATCGCCGCCGAGATCGCCCGCGACCTCGACCTGCTCTCCCTCGACCAGGCGCTCGAGGAGCTGGCGCTGCTCGACGCGCGCGTGTCGCGTATCGTCGAGCTGCGTTTCTTCGGCGGCCTCTCCCTCGACGACACCGCGCTCGCCCTCGACGTCTCGCGGCGCACCGTGGCGCGCGAGTGGGCACTGGCACGCAGCTGGCTACACAAGCGGCTCGAGGCCCTCCGCGACCGCGCTTCGCCATAGACGCCCGCCTTCGACCTCACCTGACCGCGATGAGCACGCCTCCCGACGACACGATCCCCGCTCCGGAGGCGCCCGCGCCGCCGCCGCCCTCGACCTCGGACCTCGCGCGCTGGCAGCGCCTCAAGGCGATCTTCGTCGACGTCGTCGAGCACGAGCGCACGGCGCGCGAGGCCGCGCTGCGCGAGCTCGCCGCGCGCGACCCCGAAGCCGCCGCGGAGGCGCGCACCCTGCTGCGCCGGTTCGACGAGGCCTCGACGAGCTTCCTCACCGGCTTGCCCCTCGCCACCGGCGACGAGGCCGAGGAGGCCCCGGACCTCACCGGGCGCACGGTGGGCGGCTACCACCTGACCGCGGAGCTCGGGCGCGGCGGCATGGGGATGGTCTACGACGCCATCCGCGAGGAGGACGGCAAACACGCCGCGGTCAAGCTGCTGCGCTGGCGCGGCGACCCGGTGGAGATCGCCGCCCAGGTGCGCGCCGAGCGCCGCATCCTCGCCGGCCTCGAGCACGACAACATCGCGCGCCTCATCGACGGCGGCTCGACCGAAGAGGGCCTCCCCTACTTCGCGCTCGAGTTCGTCGACGGGCAGCCGATCGTCGCCTACTGCGAGGCGCGCCGGCTCGGCGTCCCGGCGCGGCTGCAGCTCTTCCGCAGCGTCTGCGCCGCCGTCGACTACGCGCACCGGCGGCTCGTCATCCACTGCGACATCAAGCCGGCGAACATCCTGGTCACCGCCGAGGGCGTGCCCAAGCTCCTCGACTTCGGCATCGCCCGCCTGCTGCAGCCCGGCAGTGCGGGCCACACGGGGAAAGGCGGCTCCGAGGCCGCGCAGTCCACGCTACCCATCGCGCTGACGCCCGAATACGCGAGCCCGGAGCAGGTGCGCCGCGAGCCGGTGACGACAGCCACCGACGTCTACGCGCTCGGCCTGCTGCTGCACGAGCTGCTCACCGGCCGCCGCGCGCAGACGCTCGAGACGCTGGCACCGAAGGAGATCATCCGCGTCGTCTGCGACACGCAGCCGCGCGCGCCCAGCGCGGCGGCGCCGGCTGCGCTGCGCCGCCAGCTCGCCGGCGACCTCGACGCCATCGTCGCCAAGGCGCTTCACAAGGAGCCCGCCGAGCGTTACGGCTCGGCGCGCGAGCTGTCGGAGGACGTGCGGCGCCACCTCGCCTCGCAGCCCGTCGAGGCGCGACGCGGCGGCAACGCCTACCGCGCCGGCCGCTTCGTGCGCCGCCACCGCGCCGCCTTCGCCGCCGGCCTGCTGGTGACGGCGAGCCTCGTGGGCGGCACCGTCGCCGCGCTGCGCGAAGCGCAGCGCGCCCAGCGCCGCTTCGAGGACGTGCGCAAGCTCGCCGGCTCCTTCCTCTTCGAGGTCCACGACGCCATCCGCGACCTTCCCGGTTCCACCCCCGCGCGCCAGCTCGTCGTCGCCAAGGCGCTCGAATACCTCGACAGCCTGGCGCGCGAGGCGGGCGACGACCTCGGCCTCGTGCGCGAGCTGGCGACCGCCTACCAGCGCGTCGGCGACGTCCAGGGCTACACCGCGAACGCCAACCTCGGCGACACCGCGGGCGCCGCCGCGAGCTTCGAGAAGTCCGCGACGCTCGCCGAGCGCCTCGTCGCCGCGACCCCCGCCGACACCGGCGCGCGCCTACTGCACGCCGTCGCGCTCGAGAAGCTCGGCACGACGTCGATGGTGCTCGGCAAGAGCCCGGCGGCGCGGCAGCACCTCGCCCGCTCGCAGGAGATCCTCGAGCGCCTGCGCCGCGAGGAGCCCCGCAACGCCGACGTCGCGCACTCGCTCCACATCGTCTACGTGCGCCAGGGGCAGCTCCTGCAGCAGCTCGGCGAGCCCGACGCGGCGCTCGCGTCGTACGAGGCGGCGCAGCGCGCCGACGAGAGCTTCGTCGCCGCCGTCCCCGCCGACGCGCGCGCGCGGCGCGACGTGAGCGTCGCGCGGTCGTTCGTCGCCTCGCTCGTCGGCGAGCGCGACCCGGTGCGGGGCCTCGCGCTCTACGCGGCGCTGCTGCCGCCTGCCGTCGAGCTCGCCGCCGCCGATCCCACCAACGCGCAGCTCCAGCGCGACCTCCTCAGCTCCTACGAAGACGTGGCGCAGATGCAGGGCAAGCTCGGCCACTGGGCGGAGTCGCTCGACAACCACGGCAAGGCGCTCGTCATCGCCGAGTCGCTGCTGCGCGCCGACCCCACGAACCTGCAGGCGCTGCAGGACCTCTCGGTGCGGCACGCGCAGATCGGCGACGTGCTGCTCGAGAAGGGCGACCTCCCCGAAGCGCTCGCCAGCTACCAGCGCTCCCTCGACCTCGACGCACAGGTCGCCGCCCGCGACCCCAACGCCAGAGCCGTCCTATACCTCGGCTGGAGCCACCTCAACGTCGCCGGCGTGCTCGAGAAGCTCCACCGCACCGAGCCCGCGCTCGACCACTACCGCCAGGCGATCGCGATCGTCGCTCCCGCCTCCGAGAGCGACCCCGAGAACGCGCAGCTCCGCCTGGTGCTCGCCGAGGCGAACGCCGGGCGGGGCGAGGCGATGCTCCTGCGCGCGGGAGCGAGCGACGCCGGCGCCTGCCCCGCGCCCGCCCGAGACTCGCTCGCCCGCGCCGTCGCGCTGTGGGACGCCGTGGGGCTCGAGCCGGGCCCCGACAAGGAGCGCCGCGATCGCCTCGCGGCCAGAGTCGCCGCGTGCGGACCGGGAGGGTGATCGACGCTCGCGCCTGGCGCGCTCTCGCCCCGCGGCGGGTCTCAGGGCAGCAACGTGGGCCTCGCCTCCTCCACGAGCGACATCATCAACTCGACCTGCCCTGGCGTGAAGTGGTCCATGCACAGGTCGCTGTCGGTGTAGTTCATGAAGTTGCGCACGTCGTCCGCACCCGGGAGGGCGGGACAAGTGTCTATCTGGTCCGGGCAAGAGTGGTGCGGGAATGCCTGACTCGGCGTGTCGCCGACGTGGTCGCCGGGGTCGGTGCACGCCTGCTGGCCGGGGTTGAAGAGGTTCTCGAAGATGTGAAAGGCGCCCAGGTAGTGCCCGACCTCGTGGACTGCCGGCAGCCCGTACGGCCAGGAGGAGCCCATCCAGGTCCCTCCGGGTAGCACTCCAGGGTGGAGCACCACGCCCTGCCGCTTGTGGCCGTTCGGCGGCGCGAGCTCGCCCAACGCGGGCTGGGGCGGGAACGTCGCGTACCCGCCGATGTTACCCCCGGGCTGGCAGGAGTAGATGTTCAACACGTAGCGGGTATCGACCGCGAGCCTCTTCTTCATCGCCGCTTCGTTCTTCGAGAGCCATCCGCAGCTCCCGTACCACGCCTTGTTCTTGGTGCCGTCGAGCTTGTAGAGGAAGAACGAGAACGGGCTGTTCCTGAAACCCCAGTTGAGGTTGTGGATCAGCACGTCGATGCTCTGGCGCGCGATCTTGCCGTTGCGGCCATCGTGGATGACGTGGAAGGCGACCGGAATGAAGACCCGCTCCGTGATCGCCTTGGCCGCCGGCGGGCGGCGCTCGAGCGCTTGCAGGAAGGCTCGCGCCTGCTCCGGCGTGGGACTGGGAGTCCCGCACATCTGATCAGTCGGGGACACCGGCTGCCCGCTCGCAGCCGCGGACGTAAACGCTCCCGCCACCAACACCGCAAACGCAGTAGCTCTCATGGGGGTCACCTCTCCTGGTTGGCTGCTCTGCGCCCACTGGGGCGTACCCAAGTCGCGCAAAGCGGCGCGCAGGAGTGCCACGGGCCGGGAGTGGCGGGAACATCGCACCACCCCCTCCCGTAAAGTGACGTCATGAGCCCTGAGGAAGACCCCGAGGCGGGAGCGGCGATCGGCCTGCGACGGCCGCACAAGAACCTCCTCCTCTACTACTTCCTCCACTCGCTGCTGCTCGGCCCGGCCTTCCTGCTCCTCTTCGTGCCGCGGCTCTTCAAGTACCGCAGCCTCCGCTATCACCTCGACGACGCCGGGCTGGCGGCGGAGTGGGGGGTCCTCTTTCGTCGCGAGATCAGCCTGAGCTACTCGCGCATCCAGGACATCCACCTCGCCAGCAACCTCGTCGAGCGCTGGCTCGGCCTCGCCCGCATCCAGGTGCAGACGGCCAGCGGCTCGAGCAGCGCCGAGATGACGATCGAGGGGCTGCCCGACTACGAGGCCGTACGCGACTGGATCTACACCCGCACTCGCGGGGCTCGACGGCGGCCTGTCGTGGGAGCCTTGGATGGGGGCACCACCGAGCCGTCGATGCCACTGTCGGCGGGCCGTTCGCCGGCCGTCGCCACAGCCGATCCGGTGGTGGCGGCGCTGCGCGAGACGACGGCCGAGCTGCGCCGCGTGCGCCAGCTCCTCGAAGGAGTCGCCAGCCGCCGCGGACCGGAGAGCGGCGGGCCGGAGGGGGAAACGTGAAGCGGTGGCTGCTCCGGCTGCTGCGGCTTGCCGAGAGGCCCGAACCGCCGCCGGGTTCGGGCCCCACGCTCGAGGTGTTCCGCGCCTCGCCGCGGCTGTTTCAGCTCAGGGCCGTCGGCTGGGCGCTGCGCCAGTGCATGGCGCTCCTGGGTATCGTCATCTCGCTGGCGTTCCTCGCCGCCATCGAGGGCGCCAGAGAGGGACCGCTCGGGAAGGTGGTGGAGAGGATCGAGGAACGCGCAATCGAGTCCGCCCCACCCCAGGTCGTGGCCTTCTACAGGGCCGAGGTGTGGGACTGGGTCCGAGCGTTGGAGGTCCTCGCCATCGCCTACTTCGTGGTGCAGCTGGCGGTGAGCTGGCTGCTCCTCCGCCTCGACTGGGAGGCGCGCTGGTACATGGTCAGCGACGAGAGCCTGCGGATTCGCGAGGGCCTGTTTCGCACCCACGAGCGGACGATGACCGTCGCCAACATCCAGAACCTCTCGATCCGCCGCGGCCCGCTGCAGAAGCTGCTCGGCATCGCCGATCTCGAGGTCCACACCGCCGGCGGTGGCAAGACCGCCTCCAGTGGCGAGCCCGGAAACCTCGGCGGCGACCTCCACGTCGGCCGCTTCCGCGGCATCGAGAACGCCCCGGCGCTCCGCGACCGCATCGAGGCCTCCCTGCGACGGCATCGCGACAGCGGGCTCGGCGATCCAGACGAGGTGCACCACGAGGTCCCCGAGACGGCCTCGCCAGCGGCGGGTCCCTCACCGCTGCTCCTGGCGGCGGAGGAGCTGCGGCGCGAGGCCTCCGACCTGCGCGTCGCCGCCCAGTCGTTCGCTGGATGGTGAGGTCCTCGAACGCCTTGTGGAGGTGCGCTGACCGATGGCCGCGGCCGAGACCTTCACGCTGAAGTCGTTCTTCTCGCCCGAGCTCGTGCGCCGTCTCGCGGCCGACATTTCGCGCGTCCATCCGCGGTTCGCGAAACGTGCCTTCGTCGCCGACGCCTGCGCCGGCCTCGAGGATCTCGAGCTGCTCGACCGGGGCAAGCACATCGCGTCGGCCCTCGCCAAGCACCTGCCTCAGCGCTACGAAGACGCGGTCGAGGCTCTCCTCGACTCGCTCGGCCCCGAGCACGCGACGGACGAGCTCCTCGGCGTGGGAATGGAACCCTTCTTCTACCTGCCCCATCTCGTCTTCGTCGCCGAGCGCGGGCTCGACCACTTCGACCTCTCGATGCGCGCCCAATACGAGCTGACGAAGCGGTTCAGCGCCGAGTCCAGCATGCGACCCTTCATCGCGCGCCACCCGGAGCGGACCTTGGCAGTCCTGCGGCGCTGGACGGGCGATCCGAACGCGCACGTGCGGCGGCTGGTCTCGGAGTGCACGAGGCTGCGCCTGCCCTGGGCCGGCCGCGTCGCCTGGCTGGATGCGAACCCCGACCAGGTGATCGCGCTGCTCGAGCTGCTCAAAGACGACCCGACCACGCTGGTGCGCCGCAGCGTGGCGAACAACCTCAACGACCTCGGCAAGGTCCACCCCATCCTGCTGGCTCGCACCTGCACCGCGTGGCTCGAGAGTGCGTCGGCCGAGCGCAGCGCGCTCGTCGAGCACGCGCTGCGGAGCGCGGTGAAGCGGGGCGAGCCGTACGCGCTGAGGCTGCTGGGCTACGGCGCCAAGCCGTCGGTCTCGATCGCCGACGTGCGCTTCGACCCCCGGCGCGTGGCGATCGGCGGGCGGGTCGCCCTGAGCTTCACGCTGAAGAGCCGAGCGCGAAGGCCGCAGGAGGTCCTCGTCGACGTGGCCGTCCACTTCGTCAAGGCCAACGGCAAGACGGCGCCGAAGGTCTTCAAGCTGAAGCGCCTGTCGCTGCCGCCGCGCGGCGAGGCGAAGCTCGCCACCCGCATCTCGCTGGCCGTCCACACGACGCGCCAGCCGCGCCCGGGCAACCACGACGTCGACGTGGTCGTCAACGGCGAGGCGATCCGCCTGGGATCGTTCCTGGTGGTCGCGGAAGGTTCGAGAGCGAAGTCGCACGAGTCGCGCAAGCCGCGATGACACCCGGCCTCGCGGACGGGTGCCGCAGCACCAGCACCGAGCCGCGCCCCGCCCGTCAGGGCGACGCGCGATTGAGCTGCACCGTCACCGACAGTGGGCTGCCGTAGGCCTGGTCAGGGCGAGAAGGCGGACCAGTCGTTGAGCCCGCCGCTCTCGAAGCCGTTCACGAAGAGCGTGGCGACGCAGAGAGCCGGGAGCTGGACGTGGGTGACGGCGATGTCGTCGACGTACCAGCCTTCGGCGTCGACCGAGGCGTTGCTGCCGTAGCGCCACGACAGGCGCACCGTCTGCCCTGCGTAGGCGCTCAGGTTGACGGTCTTCTGCTGCCAGGTGAGCTGGTTGTTGCTCGAGAAGGCCGGCGTGCCGGACACCAGCGCCGCGCAGGCGTTGCCGCTCTGGGTGATGCTGTTGGGGTAGTTGCCGACCGGCGTGAGGCGCGTCCAGCTCACGCCGTCGTTGGTCGACACCTCGACGATGCCGCCGTCGGCGGAAGCCTGGGTGTCCCAGGCGGTCCAGAAGGTGAGCTGCGAGCTCTGCCCCGCGGTGAGCATCAGCGGCATCTGCAGGGACACGCAGAGCGAGCTCGAGGAGGTGGAGTAGAAGCTCCGCGCGCCGCTGTGGGAGCGGACGTTCGACAGGTGCCAGCCGGCGTGCTCGATGTTCTCGCTACCACCCACGCCGGCGGCCAGGGTGTCGAGGACGGGATCGCCAAGCTCGGCGCCGCTCGTGAAGGTGCCGTCGGCCACCGCGCCGCTCGCCGTGGCGCTGCGGCGCACGAGGTTCGTCTCCTCGCTGCCGTTGGCGTCGTCGGTCGCGCGCACGACGTAAAAGGCCTCCTCCCCGGGGGGCGGCGACAGGTCCTGGAAGCCGGTCCCGGTGACGTCCTGGGCGATGCGGTTGGCGACCGACGGCTCGAAGGTGTCGGTCGAGCCGCGGTAGATCGAATAGGTCGGCGGCCCGCCGCAGTAGGCGGTCGCCGCTCCCCACGCGAGGGTGATCCCGCAGCTCGCCTGCCCGTTGTTGGTGGCGCCGGTGAGCCCGGCGAAGACGGGCGGAGCGGAGCAGCTTCCGGAGGTCGAGGCCGTCGTACAGGTCGAAGGCGCCGAGGTGCAAAAGCCGGTGGTGTCGGTCTCACGGACACGGTAGCCGTAGGTCACCGCGCCCGAGGCGGAGAAGTCGTCGTAGGACGGCGTCTCCAGGCCGGAAGCCACCGGGACGAAGGTGCCGCCGCACCCACCGAGGGCGCGCTCGACGGTGAAGCGGTTCCCCGCCGTACCGGTGCCGGTCCAAGTGAGGTCGATCCGGTGGTCGCCGTTCGGCCCCGCGGTCAACCCGGTGGGCGCGGGCGCCCCGCTGCAGAGGTTGGTGGGGCGCACCAGGTAGAGACCCTGAGAGATGTGCGAGACCGGGATGACGCCGGAGGCGAAGAAGGGGTAGTGGTTCCAGGTGCCGTCGAACTGGGCGTCGTTGTTGTTTGGGTAGACGTCGAAGAAGCCGACTGGGGTGAGCTGCGACTGCGGGAGGTTCGACAGCGCCAGGATGCGCAGGCCCGCCTGGTAGTTCGACTGAAAGACGAAGTTCCCGCGCACGTAGAGGTTGTGGTCGATCGCCGGGGTCGCGTGGTCGAAGTAGCCGTTGCCGCCCGACGGCACGATCGCGTTGAGGTTCAAGGCGTCGAAGACGTAGGTGCGCGTCGGGTTGCCCACGTTCTGCTCGTCGAGCTCGTCGTTGAGCAGGATGTAGCGGTGGTCGTCGGTGAACCAGGCCTGGTGCGAGAAGCCGACGGTGTTGTACTGCAGGCTCGACAGGCGGACGGGCACCGCGTGGTTGGTGACGTCGATGATGTCGAGCCGGTGAGCCGAGCCGCGGGCGGCGAGGCAGATCTCGCGGCCGGCGCACGCCTGGGGGCCGGGAGCCACCGGGTCGCAGTCGAGGTCGGGACCGTGGTAGACGAAGCACTGGTTCTCGTGCACGTACCCGCCGTCGTTGTAGCAGCCCGTGAACTGCGGGCTCACCGGGTTGGCGAGGCTGACGACGTGCATGTTGCCGCTGCAGGTGACGACGTTGGGGTTGCCGCCCATGCCGGTGGTGCCGACCAGGTAGGCGTAGCCGGTGTCCTCGTTGATCGAGATCGTGTGGGTGTTCGAGACCTTGTCGTAGAACGCCGTCTCGGCGAAGGTGACCGGCGGCGAGACGACGTTGCGCAGCTGGGTGAGGTCGAAGACCTGCATCCCGTGGCCGGACTGCTCGCTGACGATGTAGGCGTAGTTCTGGTAGACGCGCACGTCGCGCCAGGTGTTGCTGGTGCCGGTATGCGTCGGCAGCTTGCCGGCGTAGACGGGCGACTCCGGGTCGTCGATGTCGATGAACGCCGTGCCGTTGTTGAGGCCGAGGAGCACCCACTCGTGCCCGGTCACGGGATCGGTCCAGCCCCAGAGGCTGTTGGTCTTCACCGACGTCGCGGCGGTGCCGAAAGTGGCGTGCGGCATGAACTCGAGCAGGTCGACGTTGCTGCACGGATAGACGCCCGCCGCCATGCCGCCGATGCAGGCCTGCAGATGCCTGACCGCCGCCATCGGCGTGGACGCCGCGGCGGCCGTCTCGAGCGCGCTCTCCATGCGAGCGAGCGCCTCGGCGTCCGCCGCTGACGCAGCAAGCGACGGAGAGGGCGGTCAGGGTTGTCAGAGCCAGAAGGCAACCCGCGGCCCGGGCGCGGTCGAGCAAGTTCGGCATCGAGACTCTCTCCAGGAAGAAGATGACAGGAGCTTCAGGCTACCAGACCGGCCCGGCGCTTCGTCAGAGCCGAGAGGCGCGGACGAAGAGTGGGATGCGAACGATGCGGACCGTCGAGGCGTCGCCGAAGAGCGGCGCCAGCTCGTCGCGGACGAGCTCCGCCGGATCGACTCCGGTCGTCTCGCGGTAGGCGTGCGCGCCGCTCCAGCTCCGCACGTAGTCGAGCGCGGCGTCGAGCGTCCAGTGCGCTTCGAGCGTGAAGGACGGCGCCGCGATCGGGGAGCCGGGCATCGCGATCGTGGCGTAGCGCTCGTCGACGTAACGGACGCGGTCGTCGAAGTACGGGCGCAGCACGTCCCAGTAGAGGCGGTGGAAGGCGCGGTCGAACGGCGGCTCGCAGATGGCGGTGTGGTACGTCCACGCGGCGAGCACGCCACCGGGGCGGAGCACGCGCTCGGCCTCGGCGAAGAAGCTCGCGAAGTCGAGCCAGTGCAGCGCCGCCGCGACGGTGACGACGTCGGCGCTCCCGCCGGCGAGGCCCGACCGGTCGGCAGCAGCGAGCCGGTACTCGACGCGCGGATGAGACGGCGCGTGCGCCAGCTGCTCGGCGCTGTGGTCGGTGGCCACCACGCGCGCGAAGTGCGCCGCCAGGCCGCGCGCCGCCTGGCCGTTGCCGGTCGCGCAATCCCAGGCGAGCTCGCGACGCTCGACGAGCTCAGCGAGCCACTCGTAGAGCGCCGGCGGGTAGGTGGGCCGGACCCGCGCGTAAGTCGCTGCGAGCGGCGAGAAGTCGGGGGCAGCGGCCGGCTGGTGCTGGGTGATGGGTCTGACCACCTTCGTTACAATCTCATTGTGAGCCAGCCCGCCGTGCTCGACCCCGTGCCTTTGGTGTTTCCAGACGATGGCTCGCCTATTCGTGTCACGGGTACTCGCCTGACCCTAGACGCCATCGTGGGAGCCTTCAAGCGGGGCGCCACCGCTGAGGAGATAGCACAGGATTACCCGCCGATCTCACTACCGGACGTGTACGCCGTCATCGCGTACTACCTCCGACATCGTGACGAGGTCGAGGGCTACCTGTCGACGCGGGCGGGCGAACACGCCGAGCTCCGGCGCGAGATCGAGGCTCGTCCCGAGTACCAGGATCTGCGCAAGCGGCTCCTCGCGCGAGTCGACGAGGCGAAGGCAGCGTCGCGTTGACGCTGCGGTTTGCCGCCGACGAGAACTTCGACGGCAGGATCGTTCGCGGACTGGTCAGGGTCCTACCCGATCTCGATCTGGTTCGCGTGCAGGACACTTCACTCGCCGCAGCCGGCGACGATGAGGTGCTCGCGTGGGCCGCGCGCGAGGGCCGTGTCGTGCTCACTCACGACGTCAGCACGATGACCGCGACCGCTTGGTCTCGCGTTCGGACTGGTCTTCCGATGGCGGGTGTCATCGAAGTCGACGCCGAGCACTCGATCGGGGCGGTGATCGCCGATCTGAGGCTCATCGCGTTGGCCTGCTCACCGCACGAGCTGAACGGCCAAGTTCTCTTCTTGCCGCTCTGAGCGCAAGCTCGGAAACCCCGGAACCTCGCGGCGAAGCTACATCACGGACGATGGCCTACCGGCCGTCGTGCGGGAGAGTTGGATCCTGAAGCCCTCTACCGCTCCACCCGCTGATCACGCCGGCGGTTAACGATCCTTCACGCCCACCCGTCCTCTAAGACATGAGCACGTCCTACTTCCTGATCCTCGCCATCGCCGCCGTGAGTGCTTCCTGTGCAAGGGCTCCCGAGCCCAAGATGGCGCTTGCGGAGGCCACGATCCCGGTCGGTGCGATGCCGGTGGAGGTCGCGGCCGGCGACCTCGACGGCGACGGCAAGCTCGACCTGGTGAGCGCCGACGCGCGCGGCCGCACGATCTCCATCCGCTTGCAGCGCGACGGCGATTGGGTGCCGGCCGTCGGCGCAGCGCCGACGCTTCCGCTCGAGCCGCATAACGTCGCGCTCGGCGACCTCGACCGCGACGGCGATCTCGATCTGCTTGCCACGGCGCACGACTCGGGCGGGGTCTTCGCCTGGCTCGGCGACGGCAGCGGACGGTTCGCGCCCGCGCCGGGCTCGCCGGTCGCGGCCTTCGGCGGCGCTCGCCCGCACAACCACGGCCTCGCCGTCGGCGACCTCGACGGGGACGGCGACGCCGATGTCGTCGTCGCCGATCAGGACGCGCGCGCGGCCGGCGTGCTCCTCGCCGTCGGCGGCGGTCGCCTCGTTCCGTCGCAGGCGTCGCCGGTCGCGCTCGGCGCCGAGCCTTATCCGCCGGCGCTGGGCGACGTGAATCGCGACGGCAAGCTCGACCTCGTCGTCCCGCTGGTCGGCGGCCAGGCCGTCGCGGTCCTGCTCGGCGACGGCGGCGGCGGGTTTGCGCCGGCACCGGGCTCGCCGCTGCGGACGGTGCGGCCTCGTCCGTACGCCGTCATGCTCGGCGACGTCGATCGCGATGGAGCGCTCGACGTGGTGGCGGCCCACGACGACACCGACGAGGTCAGTGTGCTGCTCGGCGACGGCAGCGGCCGCCTGCACGCGGCGCCCGGATCGCCGGTCTCGCTCGGCCTGCGCGTCTCGCGCGGGGCGCTCGCCGACGTCGACGGCGATGGTCACCTCGACCTCGTGGCGGCGGGCAGCGGCTCGCTGGTGATCGCGCACGGCGACGGCCGCGGCGGGCTCGCGCCGTCACGCCACGCGTCCTTCAGCGGCTGGAGGGCCATCGCGCCCGACCTCGACGGCGACGGCAAGCCCGAGATCGTCGCGCCCGACCCCGATGCCTCGGTGCTGCGGGTCTGGCGGACTACTTCAAGGCGACGTTGAAGCGCGCGTCGAGCACCAGCTCGTGGTCCATGATCTCGTGGGGTTCTCTGGTGTAGAGCCTGCCCTCGACGGTGCTCGTATCGAAGGCCAGGGTCTCGAGCTGCTGCCAGCCGGTGCTCGAGGCGAACTCGAGGCCGGCGAGGTGGAAGCCGCCGCTGATGACGCGGCCGTTGGCGTCGATCGTGACCGTGAGGCCGTGGAGCTTCCCGGCCTTGATCAGGTCGCGCGGGCCGAAGCGGTCGGCGAGGATCGCCGCCGGCACCGGCACGTCGACGAGGTGGAGCACGACGTCCTTCTTCTTGGGGTCGAAGAAGCCCGGCTGGGTGAACGCGTAGGCGTGGCGTAGCTCGTACACCTTGCCGTCGACCGTCAGCGTGCCGGCAGCCGTGCCCGGCTGCCATCGATGGCTTGGGCAGCGGCTGCACGGGAGCATCGAAGGTCACCTGGTAGGTCCACGCGTCGTCGAAGAAGTCGGCCTCGGCGGAGGCCTTGCCGGCCACCCGCGCGTCGAGGCGGCTGACCTCGAAAGCGTCGGGACGGCCGGGGACGTCGCTGCCCAGCGCGCCGTGGTGGAGGGTCTGCCGTGCCGCTTGCCGCTTGCCGTCGACCACCCAGGAGATCCCTTGAACCTTGCCGTCCCGCAAGGCGCCCTCGACGCTCGACACGTAGGTGAGGTCGGCGAGCGGCAGCGGCTCGTCGGTGAGGACGACGAGCACACCCTCGGCCGCGGTCTCTCCTTCCTCGGGCGCACGGATCTCGAACTGCTCGCTGTCCGGCATGGTGGCGCCCTTCACCTTGCGCGCATAGGCGTGCTCGAGCGCGACGGTCTTGCCGTTGACGGTGAGCGTGCCGGTGGCGGTGCCGCCCGGTGGCGCCGCTTCGAGACGCGCGCCGGCGACACCCAGGCAGAGCCCGACGATGACGATGGCGAGAACGGGGAGACGCTGGCGCATGGGGTCCTCCGGGTCGTACACCTGCCATTCGCGAAGGAACCGCTTCAGGGGGCTCACTCTGCCCGCTTCGACCGCGGGTTCTTCATAGGATTCGCGAGCGGCCTTCGTCAGGATTGTGGACCGCTCGCCGGGCCACGATTCGAGCCGCTTTGTTTTCAACCACTTGCGGACCCCGCTAGAATGGCGTGAACCTTGCCATCGTCGGCTGCCAGGAGGATCGCGCTCATGCAGAGTCTCACCGCCGCGCCGCCGTTGACCCCGTCCGCTCCGGGCAGCCTGGTCCAGCGGCTGAACACCACCTGGCACAAGCCCGCCCTCCTCACGTTCGCGGTCATCGTGCTGGCGCACTGGGCGGAGCACCTGGCCCAGGCCACTCAGATCTACGTCCTCGGCTGGCCGCTCCCCGCATCGCGCGGCGTGCTGGGCCTGTGGTACCCGTGGCTGGTGAAGTCGGAGGTGCTGCACTACGGCTACGCGCTGGTCATGCTGCTCGGCCTGTGGCTGTTCCGCAGCGGCTTCAAGGGTCGCGCGCGCAAGTGGTGGATGGCCGCCTTCTTCATCCAGTTCTGGCACCACATCGAGCACGGGCTGCTGCAGGGGCAGGCTCTCCTCGGCAAGAACCTCTTCGACTCGCCGGTGCCGCTGAGCATCCTGCAGCTGTGGGTGCCGCGCGTCGAGCTCCACCTCTTCTACAACACGGTGGTCTTCATTCCCATGGTGGTGGCGATGTACTTCCACATGTTCCCGTCGCCCGAGGACGAGGCGCAGCACGCGTGCACCTGCTCGCTGCATCGGCACGCGCACGCACACGCCAAAGCCTGAGCCGGTCTCGCCGGCTCGCCCCAGCACTGCGCGGTCTCGCCGCTGCTGCCTGGCTCGCCTGGGCGGCGGGCTGCTCGCGCCCGGCATCCGAAGACGAGGGCGTGCGCGTGGAGCTCACGACGCAGCCGCAGCCGCCGGTGGTGGGCACCGCGCAGGTCGCGGTTCGGCTGCGCGACGCCGCCGGCCGGCCGCTGCCGGCGATCGCGGTGGCGCTGGAGGCGAACATGACGCATCCCGGCATGCGGCCCAGCCTCGCCACCGCGCGGTTGCAGCCGCCCGACCGCTGGCTGGCCGACCTCGAGCTGCCGATGGGCGGTGACTGGGTGGTGACGGTGGAGGCGCGGCTCGCGGATGGCCGCACCGTGCGCCGCGAGGTGCCGTTGCCGGGGGTGGCGTCGCGGTGATCGCGACGCCGGCCGACCGCGCGGCGCCGGTCGTGCCGCCCTTCGACTTGTTGCGCGTGCCGCTCGTCGGCGCGCTGCTGCGCCGCCCCGCCACGCGGCTGCTCGTTCGCCTGCTGCTGCTCGCGCTCGCCGTCGCCATGGTGCTGCACGGCTGGTTCGGCTCGCAGCTGGCGCCCAAGAACCTCTCGACGCTGCTCACCTGGGTGCACTACCGCGGGCTGCTGGTGCTGGCGGTGCTGGTCGCCGGCAACGTGTTCTGCTACTCCTGCCCGATGGTGCTGGTGCGCGACGTCCTGCGCCGCTTCGTGCACCCCGCGCTGCACTGGCCGCGCCGCCTGCGCAACAAGTGGACGGCGGTGGCGCTGTTCGCCGGCGTGCTGTTCTGCTACGAGCTGTTCGACCTCTGGGGCGACCCCTGGTTGACCGCCTGGCTCATCGCCGGCTACTTCATCGTTGCCGCGGTCGTCGACGTACTCTTCCGCGGCGCCACCTTCTGCAAATACCTCTGCCCCGTCGGCCAGTTCAACTTCCTCGCCTCGACGGTGTCGCCGCTCGAGGTGGCGGTGCGTGACAGCAGCGTCTGCGCCACCTGCCGCACCAAGGACTGCATCGTCGGGACGGCCGCCTCCTCCCCCACGCGCCCGCCGCAGCGCGGCTGCGAGCTCGTGCTGTTCCAGCCGCGCAAGGTGGGCAACCTCGACTGCACCTTCTGCCTCGACTGCGTCTACGCCTGTCCGCACGACAACGTGGGCATCCTCGCCCGCCTCCCCGCCGAGGAGCTGGTGGACCCGCGTCACCGCGCCGGCATCGGCCGCGTGGCGCAGCGTCCCGACCTCGTCTTCCTCGCCACCGTCTTCACCTTCGGCGCCCTGCTCAACGCCTTCGCCATGGTGAGCCCGGTGCAAGCCGTGGAGCAGTGGCTCGCGGGCCTGCTCGGCACGTCGCACGAGGCGCCGGTGCTCGGCGCGATCTTTTTCGTCGCGCTCGTGGTCGAGCCGCTGCTGCTGCTCGGCGGCGCGGCGTGGGCGGCGCGGCGGCTCACCGGCGGGCGCGAACGGCTGCTGCGCCTCGCCATGCGCTACGCCTACACGCTGGTGCCGCTCGGCTTCGGCATGTGGCTGTCGCACTACCTCTTCCACTTCATGACCGGCGCGCTGACGGTGGTGCCGGTGCTGCAGTCGCTCCTGCAGCGCGCCGGGCTGGCGGTGTTGGGTGCGCCCGACTGGACGCTCGCCGGGTTGCGCGCTCAGGCGCTGCTGCCGCTCGAGGTGGGGTTCCTGCTGCTCGCGCTCGGAGTATCGCTGGCGCTGGCCTGGCGGCTGGCCGCCGCCGACGCTCCGGCGCGTCCAGTGCGGGCCTTCTTGCCGTGGGCCACGCTGCAGGTCCTGCTCGCCGCCGCCGCCGTCTGGGTCCTCTTCCAGCCGATGCAGATGCGGGGGACGTTCCTCTCGTGAGCGCCGGCCGCAACCGCGGCGGTGGCCGCCGCGGCAGGCTCGACGCGCTGGTGGCCCTACTCGTCAGTGCGTGCCTTGCCGCACCGGCGGCGGCGCACGAGGGGCCGCCCTACGCGATCCTGGTCGACCGCACGATCGGGCCGGTGCTGCTCTCGGTGTGGGCCGATCCCGACGTCGGCACCGGGACCTACCACGTCTATCTCGAGCCGCCGGCCGACGGCCGCCCGCTGCCGGGCGACTGCGTGGTGGACGTGCACGTGCAGCCGGTCGGCGGTCGACTGCCGGAGCGTGGCTACCGCGCCGAGCGGCTGCGCGCCGACGCGGAGCGCCAGCACTATTTCGGCGAGGTGCCCTTCGACGCCGTCGGCGACTGGCGCACGCGCGTCGCCGTGCGCTGCGGCGCCGCGGGCGGCGAGGCGGCGACCGTCGTCAAAGTGACGCCGCCCGGCCAGGGGCCGGTCCTCGACTTCGTCCTCTATCTCTTCCCGTTCGTCGCCGTCGCCGTCATCTTCGTGCGCGCGCTGATCGCCCGGCGGCGGCCGCGCGGCCAGGCGTCGCCGACAGCGCCGCCGCGCCGCGCCGGCGACGAAGCGCCGCCGCCCGTCTAGGCGGCCGCCACCGCCGGCGCCGTCTTGCGCCGCCGCAGCCAGGACTCGAGCAGCAGCGCCGCCGGCCCCACCAGGAAGAGCGCGTAGAACGGCGCGTAGACGACCTCGGCGAGCCGCAGCAGCATCTCCACGAAAGCGACGCAGACGACGACCACCACCTGGCCCCAGCGCGGGCCGACGGTCGTCTTGGGGTCGGTCACCATGAAGAAGATGAAGAGCTGGTACATCGGCCCGGTGATCGGCGCCACGGCCGCCAGCCACGGGTTGCCCGTGATGGCGCTGCGCACGAACGAGAAGGCGAAGAAGGAGAGGACGTAAGCGACGCTGATGTGCAGTCGGCCGACGCGCCAGACGATGAAGAAGCCGAGCACCCAGATGACGACCATCGGCCAGATGTTGTTGCCCCACTGGATGCTGAGCAGCGACACTGTCTCCGGCGCCAGGAAGAGCACCGCCGAGACGCCGAAGTTGGAGGGGTTCCACAGGTGGCGGCCGTCCCAGCGCAGCACGTACTTCGAGACGATCGAGATCAGGCTGGTCAGCGCGTACGCCCACAGGAACGGCGAGCGCACGAGGATGCCGACGCTGATGCCGGTGATGTAGGCGCTCGCCGCCTGCGGCCACTTGCCGTAGGTGAGGCGCCCGAGGATCAGCTCGGCGGCGATGGCGGTGCCGATCGCCACACCCGTCTGCCAGAACGACTCGAGGATGCCGAAGCTCAGGTGCGCGGCGATGAGGATCGAGGTGATGAGGATCGGCGGCAGGAACCGGGGGTGGATGCTGAACCGGCGGCCGCGCGGCGCCGCCGCGGCGGCCGCTCCTGCCAGCGTGGGCTCGCTGCTCATCGCGGCTCCTTCAGCCGGTGGAGGCGGTCGACGGCGGGCCGGTCGAGGGTCTCGGTGCGGCCCGACGGCCAGCGCACGACGACCTTCTCGACGGCGGTCGCCGTGCCGAGCCCGTAGTGCAGGCGCCGCTGGTTCTGGGCGCTGAAGCCGCTGCCGCCGTTGACCTCCTGCACCTGGCGCTGGCCGCTCCACTGCACCTCGACGCGGGCGCCGATGGCGCTGCGGTTGCTCGTCGTGCCCTCGAGCTCGAAGGCGATCCAGTGCCGGCCCGGCGCGACGCGGTTGCGGTAGACGAGCAGCGGCCCGCGCTGGTTGGCGACCACGACGTCGAGCACGCCGCGGTTGCCGAAGTCGGCCAGCGCCACCGCGCGGCCGTCGTAGGTGTCGTCGACGCCCACGTCCTGCGCCACCTCGGTGAACTTGCCGGCGCCGTCGTTCAACCAGACGCGCGACGGCTGGTAGCCGGAGAGGCTGCGGCCGCGCATCGGCGGCCAGTTGGCGGCGTCGCCGATGATCCTGCTGTGGCCGACGGCGATCTCCGCGAAGTCGTACCAGTAGCTGGTGCGCTCGCCGGCGGAGACGTAGCCGTTGACCAGGAAGAGGTCCTGCGTGCCGTCGTTGTTGAGGTCGCCGAACTGCGCGCCCCAGCTCCAGCCGCCGAGGTCGACGCCGAGCGTCGCCGCCAGGTCCTCGTACTCGACGGCGCCGTCGCCGCTGGCGCGTGGCACCCACAGATCGTTGGCCTGCACCAGCACGCCGGGCTCGGAGATGTTGGTCTTGTAGATCGACAGCCGGCCGTCGTTGAAGACGTCGCCGAAGGAGCTGTTCATGCCGCTCTTCGGCGTGCGGCCGACGCCGGTCTCCTTGCCCACCTCGACGAAGCGCTTGCCGCCTTGGTTGGCGAACAGCTCGGAGACGCCGTAGTCGTTGGCGATGAAGAGGTCGGGGTAGCCGGTGCCGAAGAGATCCGCCGCGGCCACCGCCAGCGCCCAGCGCCGCGAGTCGATCCCCATCGCCTCCGAGGTCTCCTCGAAGGTGCCGTCGCCGCGGTTGTGGAAGAGATACTTGCGGCCGCCGTTCTGCGCGTACTCGAAGCTCTCCGGCATGATCTTCGTCGTCTGCAGCTTCCAGAGGTCGACGTCCTCGGACCAGTAGCCGGCGAGGAAGAGGTCGAGCCGGCCGTCGCGGTCGTAGTCGAGCCAGGTGGCGGCGTTGGCGTTGACCCACGCCGGCAGGCCGGCGCGCTCGGAGACGCGCACGAAGGCGCGGCCGCCGTCGTTGCGGAACAGCTCGGGGCGGCCGTACTTGTAGAGGAAGAGGTCCTCCCAACCGTCGTTGTCGAAGTCTCCCCACAGGGCGCCCATCGACACGCCGGTGCCCGCGCGGTTCCAGTCGGCGACGCCGAGCGCCGGCGCCACGTCGGTGAAGGTGCCGTCGCGGTCGTTGCGGTAGAGCCGGTTCTGGCTCCCCTCGCCGCTGTTGGTGACGTAGAAGTCTTGCCAGCCGTCGCGGTCGAAGTCGGCCACCGCCGCCGCCGCGCCCATCGCCGCGATCTGCGGCATGATGTGGGCGAGCCGCGCATCGAAGGTCGGCGCCTGGTGGACGAAGCGCACGCCCATGGGCTCGGCGGTTTCTTCGAGCGCGAAGCCGTGGCGTAGCGCGGACGTCTCGCCGCCGCTCTTCTGGCTGCGGCCGCTGCTGGTGCCGCTGGCCGCGCGGTTGAGCGCGACGACCGCCGCCAGGCTCGCGACGAGCAGGCCCGCCCACGCGCCCTGGAGCAGACGTTGACGTGCCGCAGTGCTCATCGCCGCCCTCGCTCGTCGTCGAGCCCTCGTTCGTCGCGGAGCCAGAGGCCGTCGAGAAACGCGCGCGGCGTGACGTAGCGGGTGTGGAAGGTCTGCCAATCCTCGCGATGGCGGCGGTAGACCGGATCCTCGTCGAGGGTGGGTGAGGCGGTCGCCACGCCGTAACGCGGCTGCGCGTGCGATGGCAGCGGCAGCACCGTCCGCGAGTGGCCGGTGTTGAAGTCGCCGTCCTTCTCCCAGCCGTCGCCGACGAGGACGAAGTCGCGCGCCCAGCCGGAGCGCGGCGGCGGCAGAGCGGGGAACTGGAGGCGCAGCTCGTCGCCGGCGTTCATGATCACGTAGCGGTCCTCGACGGCGGCGAGCAGGGGGAGCACATCGCCGAAGCGGGTGTGCCAGCCCTCGAGGTCGCGCCAGCGGGGAGCGGTGTTGGCGATGCGGTCGTAGATCGGTTCCTCCGGCATGTCGCGTCCGGCGTCGGTGGTGATCGAGAAGCCTCGGTGCCGCAGCTCCGCCCGCGAAAGGGCGAGACGGTGGGTCTGTAGCGGCGCCTCCGGGACACCGCGAGCATAGGCGATGGAATCCCAGTACACCTCGAGGTTGGTGCGCAGCCGCAGCCGGCGGGTTCCGGCGAGGCCGGCGCGCCGCAACGGAGCGAGGTCGATCAGCACGGTCTTGCTCTTGCCGGCCGGGAAGCCGAGCCCGGAGGCGACCTCCACCCACCGTCCCGCGGCATCGCGCGCCTCCAACGACAGTCCGCGCGGGCGCGGATGGTCGCCCTGCGCCATCGCCACGTTGATGCTGCTGTCGGTGGGATAGATCCAGCCCTGCGCCACCAGCCAGGCCGGCCCCTCGGCGTCGATCGGCGCGTCGAGCTCGACCTCCACGAAGTGATCCGCGGCCACTCCCTGGTAGCGGCCGCGCTCGAAGGTGGCGAGATAGCGCCCGTCGCGCTTCGCCACCAGCTCGGTGACCTCGGCGCCGGAGTCGTCCCAGGCGCGCGCCACCGCGCGCGGCGGCGCGGTCGCGTGCACGGCCAGCGCCGGCGGCGCCACCGGCACGAAGCGCTCGTCGACGAACACCTCGACGTCGCGCGGCCGGTCCACCGCCAGGAGCGCCACGTGGTCGACGTAGTGCGTCTCCCACAGCTCGGCTCCGATGCGCACGTCGTAGGCGCCGTCGCGCGGCGCCAGCTGATCGCCGCGGATCTTCACCCAGTCCTCGGTCTGCGTCACGTCGGCGGTGTCCTGGGCGTTGATGCGCAGGCCCAGCGGCGAGCGCCAGAGGAAGTCGGTGACGAACCGCATGCCGCTGCCGTCGAAGGCGAACACCCACGGGCAGGAGCCCTTGAGCCGCTGCTCGGCGACGACCGGGCGGTCGACCGCGGGGTCGAACTCCGCTTGCGGCACGCCGTTGGGCCATACCACGCGCGTCACGTCCACGCTGGTGCGTGGGCCGAGGCCGAAGTGGACGTCCGGACCGGCGACCGCCCGCTTCTGCACCAGGCGGCCGGCGCGTGCCTCCACCGTGCCGCCGACGCCGAACGAGTTGACGCGCTGGTCGCCGGCGCGGCTCTGCGCGCGCGCGCGCAGGACGTGGACGTGGTATCCCCGCGTGCCGCGCACAAGGGCGCGCACCGGCCGACCGGCGGCGAGGCCGGCGAGGTCGAGCCGGTTGTCGCCGTCGAGGTCGGCGACCGACCAGGTGCCAAGAGCGACGGCGACGCCAAGTCGACGCGGGCGGCGGTCCTCGTCGGCGAGCCAGATCGCGGTCGCGTCGCCGGCGGAGGCGACGACGTCGAGCGTGCCGTTGGCGTCGAGGTCGGCGAGGAAGAGCCGCGCCGGCCCATCGCCGGCGCGCGGCGCCTCGGGCCAGCTCGCCCACTCCTCCTCGTCCCAGGCGGCGGCCGCGTCGTGGGACGGCGGGGCCGGGTCGGCGCGGCGGACGACGCCACCGGCGAGCGTCACCAGGTCGAAGCGGCCGTCGCCGTCGAGATCCCCCAGCGCCAGGGCGGAGAGGCCGCTGCGGCCCGGCGGCGCCGGCGCCGCGGCGAAGCTCCCGCCCTGCTCGTTGGCGAGGACGTGCAGCGCACCGGCGCCGTCGAGCAAGGCGGCGTCGGGGTCGCCGTCGTCGTCGAGGTCCCCCCAGGCGAACGCCCGGACGTCGCGCACGTCGCCGAACGGGTGGATGGAGTGCCAGGTGCCGTCGCCGTTGTTGCGCAGCACCAGCGCCGCCGCGCCGCGCACGCCGACGACGAGGTCGAGGTCGCCGTCCATCTCGACGTCGGCGGCCCAGGCGCCGGTGGCGTCGAGGGCCGGTGGGGCGCCGGCGGCCGCCGCCGCGGCGGTGGCGTCGGCGAAGGTGCCGTCGGCCGCTTGCAGGAACAGCCGCACGCCGCCCGCGCCGGCGGCCACGAGGTCGGTGCGGAAGTCGTTGTCCCAGTCGAGCGCCAGCAGCGCCGCGGGTGACGCCGGCGTGCCGGCGGGACCAGCGGGAAGCGGCAGCGGCGGCGCGGCGCCGTCGGCGCGGTGCAGCTCGCCGCCGGCGGCGACGAACAGCGCCGGCGGCTGCGCGCCGTCGAGCGACGCCGCCAATAACGCGGCGGCGCCGGCGAGCGGCGCGGCGCTCTCGCCCACCGGCTGCAGCGCGAAGGCCAGGGCTTCGTCGGCCGGGGCGGGCCGCGACTCCGGCACGGGCAGCCGCAGGAAGCGCGTCAACGGCTGGGCGACGAGGTCGTCAGGCGGCGTCACCCGCCGGCGGTCCTCGCGATAGGCGGGCACCTGCGCCAGAAGGTTGCGCAGGAACGCGAGCGCGCGCGACGCCGCCGCGAAGTCGGCCGCCTCGCCGGCGCGCCGCGCCGTCTCGTACTGCGCCACGACCTCCGCCGGCCAGCCGCCGGCGAAGCGCCCGAGCCGCTGCAACGAGTCCGCGAGCAGCGCGCCGTCGCGGCGCTTGGCGGCCAACCGCGCCCGCTCGACGAGCACCGCCAGGTTGTCGGGCTGGAGAGCGACGACCTCCTCGAGCAGCCGCTGCGCCTCGTCGTCGGCGCCCTCGCCGCCGGCGGCCTCCACCTCCTGCGCGAGCGCCATGCGCGCCTGCAGGTTTCCGGCGTCGTGCTCGACCGCCCGCCGCAGGTGGCCGACGGCGGCGTCGCGGTCGCCGCGCAGCGTTTCGAGGCGCGCCTGCAGGAAGGCCACCGCGCCGCTCTTCGGCACCAGCTCCGCCGCCCGTGCGATGGCGACGGCGGCAGCGTCGAGCTCGCCCAGCCGCAGCTGCACGAGCCCCAGGTCGGCCCACACCGCGGGCTCGCCGGGCGCCAGCGTCGTCGCCGGCGACAGCTCCTTCGCCGCGTCGTCGAGCAGGCCCACCTCGAGCTTGGCCAGCCCGCGGTAGAAGCGGCGCGTCACCTCCTCGTAGGCGGGGCTCGAGGTCGACGGCAGACCGGCGTGTCGCATCCGCCAGCGGTAAACGCCGAGCGCCGCGCCGACCGCCAGCGCGAGCGCCAGGGCGACGATGAGGACACGGGGCCGTCGCTGTCCAGGGGGATGCCTGCGGATCACTCGCGCTCCTCGGCCTGCCGGTCGGGCGCGGATTGTAACGGCCGGCGCGCTCTCGAGGCGTTCGTACCCGAGCCAACTCGCGCGTGGCGCGCAGCCGCGCTAGCCTTCGGTCAGGGTCGGATGCTGTTCCGTCGCGACATCCTGCAGGGCATTGCCGAGGGCCGTGTGACGCTCGCCTTCAGGCGTTGGCGGCGGGCGCCGCCGGCCGACGGGTCTTCACTCCGCTCGCCGGTCGGCGTGCTCCGCCTCGATCGCGTCACCGTCGTCGACGAAGGCGACATCACCACGGAGGACGTGCGCCACACGGGCATGTCGCCCGCTGAGCTCCGGACGTCGATCGCCGGCGAGGGCACTCTCCTGCGCATCGAGCTCCGTCTCGCCGGCGACGATCCGCGCATCGCGCTGCGAGAGCGTCTGCCGGAGCACGCCGAGCTCGAGGCGATCGTCGCCAGACTGGCCAGGATCGACGCCGCATCGCCGGCGCCCTGGACGACACGCTACCTGCAGCTGATCGCCGGCCAGCCCGGCATCGTCTCGCGCGTCCTCGCCGCGCAGGTCGACGCCGACGTACCGCCGTTCAAGCGTCGCGTCCGACAGCTGAAGGAGCTCGGCCTCACCGAGAGCCTCGAGGTCGGCTACCGCCTCTCGCCGCGGGGGCGTGCGGTGCTCGCGAGCCTCGTCGGCGATCCAGGCTGAAGACATGGCCGGGCGGAGCTCGGCGCTTCACAGGCTGGCGAAGAACGCCGCGATGTCCCTCGCCACCAGCTCCGGCTCCTCCACCGCTGCGAAGTGGCCACCGCGCGGCATGGGCGTGAAGCGCCGCACGTCGTAGAGACGCTCGAACCACTCGCGCGGTGGCTCTCCCTCGGCAACGAAGTGGTGCGCGAACGACGCGATGGCGGTGGGCACGCGCACGAAGTCGCCGGGAGCGAGGCCGGCGGCGAACCAGCGGTTGTCGAAGTAGTCGCGCAGCGAGGTGGTGATGCTCTCGCTCGCCCAGTAGACGGTGAGCAAGGTGAGCAGGAAGTCGCGCCCGAGGCGGGCGTCGAGATCGCCGCCGCTGTCGCTCCACGAGCGCCACTTCTCGACGATCCAGGCGGCGAGGCCGGCGGGCGAGTCGTTGAGTCCGTAGCCGACGGTCTGCGGCTTCGTCGACTGGATGGCGCTGTAGCCGCGCTCGACGGCGTCCCAGGCCGCCGCCTGCTCCGCGAAGACGCGCTCGGCCGGCGAGGACGGCGGCGAGCCGGGACCGGCGTAGGGCGGGATCTCCGGCGTCGTCAGGTAGAGACCGCGGATCGTCTGCGGCTCCAGGAGCGCCATGTAGGTGGCGACACCGGCCCCGAAGTCGCCGCCGCCGGCGCCGTAACGCGCGTAGCCGAGCCCGCGCATGAGGCGATGCCAGAGGCCGGCGACGTAGCGGTAGTTGACTCCCGTGCGCGGCGGCCGCGCCGAGAAGCCGTAGCCGGGCAGCGACGGAATGACGAGGTCGAAGGCGGGGCCGTCGATGCCGTGGCGCGCCGGGTCGGTGAGCAGCGGCACCAGCGGCAGCAGCTCGACGAAGCAGCTCGGCCAGCCATGCGTGAGCACGAGCGGGATGCCGTCACCGCGGGCGGCTCGCTGGTGCACGAAATGGATGCGCACGCCGTCGACCTCGGCGTGGAACTGGGAGAAGGCATCGAGGGCGCGCTCCTGCGCGCGCCAGTCGAAGCCGTCGGCCCAGTAGGCGAGCAGCGACCGCAGGTACTCGAGGTCGGTCCCCTGCGACCACGCGGGGCCCGGCGCTGGCAGCGGCCAGCGCGTGCCACGGATGCGCGACCGCAAGTCGGCGAGGACGGCGTCGTCGACGCGGAGGGTGAAGGGCTCGACCCGCAGCGGAAGCGCCGAGCTCGGCACGGCAGTGCAGTGTACCGGCGTGGCGCCGCACGCGCGTTAGGATCGCCGCCTCACGTCGAGAGACGCACCGATGCGCCGCCTTCTCCTCGCGCTGCTCGCCGTCGGCTGCGTGGCACGGGCGCAGGCCCACGACCTCGCCGACCTCGTCCTCGTCAACGGTCGGGTTTACACGCTCGACCCGCAGCGCCCGTGGGCGGAGGCGCTGGCGATCCGCGGCGACCGCATCCTCGCCGTCGGCTCGACCGCCGAGATCCGCAAGCTGCGCGGCCCGGCGACGCGCGAGATCGATCTCGCCGGCGCGTTCGCCGGCCCCGGCTTCAACGACGCGCACGTGCACGTCGAGAGCACCGGCGCACTGCTCCTCGGCGCGAACCTCCTCGACGTGCATGCGGAGGCGCCGCTCGTCGAGCGGCTGCGCGAGGCGGCCGGACGCCTGCCGCGCGGGAGCTGGATCCTGCGCGGCGACTGGGGAGCCTACGAGCAGTGGGGAGCCGGCTCGGCGGGCGCGACGCCGGGCGCGGCCGCCACGACCGCGCAGCCTTTCACCCCCGACCGCCGCATGATCGACGGCGTCACCCGCGAGCACCCCGTCCTCATCAGCCGCTTCGACGGCTCCATGCACCTCGCCAACTCGCTCGCCCTCGAGCTGGCGGGCATCACCGCTGCGACAGCGCCTCCGCCTGGCGGCGAGATCGGCAAAGACGCGAGCGGGCGGCTGACCGGCATCCTCGAGGGTGCCGCCGTCGACCTCGTCCGCAAGGCGATCCCGCCGATGCCGTTCGAGCAGCGACTGGCGCAGGTGCGCGCTGTCCTCCGCGAGGCCCGCGAGAGCGGCGTCACGACGATCCAGGACCTCTCGTCGGCCGACCAGGTCAAGGCCTACCAGGAGCTCAAGCGGCGCGGCGAGCTGACGGCCCGCATCAACGTGCGGCCGCCGCTCACCGAGGTCGAGCACGTGGCGGCGCTCGGGCTGTCGCGCGGCTTCGGCGACGACTGGCTGCGTCTCGTCGGCTACAAGGCGTGGGTCGACGGCATCATGGGCAACAGCACGGCGCTCTTCTTCCGCCCCTTCCTCCACGATCCGCGCAACCGCGGCTCGCTGCGCCACGTCATGCACCCCGAAGGTCGCGAAGGCGCCGCGATGACGCTCCACGAGAGCGACCACTACACGCGCTTCCCTCCCGGCAACCTCGAGCGGCTGCTCAGACTGGCGGCGAAGACGGGCGTCGCCGCGCACGTGCACGCGATCGGCGACCTCGGCAACCGCATCCTCCTCGACGTCTTCGAGCGCGTGCTCGCCGAGGAGGGCTTGCTGGGCAAGGACCACCGCTGGCGCGTCATCCACGCGCAGCACGTCCATCCCGACGACTTCGCGCGCTTCGGGCGGCTCGGCCTGGTGGCCGAGGTCAACCCGTACCACGTCGCCGACGACATGCGGTGGATGGAGGAGCGAATCGGCGCCGAGCGGGCGCGCGACGCCTTCGCTTTCCGCAAGCTGCGCTCGGGCGGCGCCGTGCTCGTCTTCGGCAGCGACAGCCCGGGCACCAACGCCGCGCGCTACTACCTGCACCCGCGGTACGGCCTCTACGCGGCGGTGACGCGCCAGACGCTCAAGGGCGAGCCCGCGCAAGGGTGGTTTCCCGACCAGCGTCTCGAGATCGAAGATGCGATCGCGGCGTACACCTCGGGGCCGGCCTGGGCGTCGTTCGAGGACGACCGCAAGGGCCGCCTGCGCCCGGGGCTGCTCGCCGACGTCGCGGTCTTCGACACCGACCTCGTCGCGGCGGGCCGCACCAACCCGCGCGCTCTGCTCGACGCCGCGGTGCTCTACACCATCGTCGGCGGCGAGATCGTCCACGCCGCGCCCGTTGCGCGCCGGCCGGCACCCTGAGTCGCGGCTGCCGGCCTGGCTAGACTAGAGCCGGGATGAAGAGGCACCTGCTCGTCGTTCTGGCTCTCGTCGGCCGCGACCTGCGTGCCGGCGCGGTCGCAGGACTTCCGCGTTCTCGTCTTCACCAAGACGAGCGGCTTCCGGCACGACTCCATCCCGCGCGGCATCGCGCTGATCCACGCGCTCGGCGCGAGCCATGGCTTTGCCGTCGACAGCACCGACGACGCTTCCCGCTTCACCCGCAAGGCGCTCGCGGGCTACCGCGTCGTCATCTTCCTCAACACCACGGGCGACATCCTGAGCAACAAGCAGCAGGCTGCGCTGGAGGCGTATGTCCGGCGCGGCGGTGGCTGGGTCGGCGTTCATTCCGCGGCCGACACCGAGCACGGCTGGCCCTTCTACGGCACTCTGCTCGGCGGCGGCGCGTGGTTCCTCAGCCACCCGGAGATCCAGACGGCGAATCTCGAAGTGGAGAGACGCACGCATCCCTCGACCCGGCAGCTCCCCGCCACCTTCGCCTTCACCGACGAGTGGTACAACTTCCAGCGCAACCCTCGCGGCGCGGCTCAGATCCTGCTCACCATCGACGAGACCAGCTACGACGCCGGCTCGGATGCGATGGGCGACCACCCGATCGCCTGGTTCCACTCCGTCGACCGGGGCCGGGCGTGGTACACCAACCTCGGCCATCGCGCGGAGACCTACGACGATCCCGCCTTCGTGAGTCACCTGCTGGGCGGGATCCGGTGGGCGGCCGCACGCGCGCCGCGGTCCTCGTCTCCCTAGAGCACCTCGTACGCGACGCTGAGCTCGAGCGCGCCGCTCGTCCGGTCCACCTCGTCAGACGACGACGCCGCTCCAGCGGCCGGTCCATCGGGTCGGGTGGAACGGCGGCACGGCGAGCGGCTCGAGCAGCGGCCGGCCGTCGCGCCAGAACGAGCGGAAGGGTTGCTTCTCGCCGGTGCGGTAGAAGTGCGCCAGGTAATCGAAGTCGCAGGCGGCGAAATCGGCGAGCCACTGATCGAGGTCGTGCACGCCGCAGTCGTGCAGCAGCTGCAGGCTGTAGCGGCAAGCCACGACCTCGTAGTCGTGCAGCTCCGCGATGCGCTCGGCGGTGGGATCGGCCTGCGCGCGCGTGCCGTGCTCGCGGGCGTGCGGATCGGTGTTCCACTGGATGGTGTGGCCGAAGAGGTGGACGAGGATGAAGAGCGCGTTCTCGATCTCGTTGGCGTAGTCGATCTTGATCTCGGCGCCGTCGAGGTCGCCGGTGTAGGGATCGGTCACGTCGCCGATCGAGATCGGGATGCCGTAGCGACGCTCGACGTGGTCGGCGACGAGATCGAAGACCTCGCGCATCCGCTCCTCGCTCGGATACGGAGAGGACGCCATTGTCGCGGACGATAGCGCGTGGCGGCGCCGTCGCCGCCATCGACGACGACGACGACGAGCGAGCCCGTCGAGACCCGAGCCGGCCGCGAGTGCGAGGGCGACGGCCGAGCGCCGCGGTCCGCTACGGTTCGATCTTGGCGGCCGCGTTCTTGGCCACCTTCTCGACCTTCTTGCCGGCCGCCGTCAACGCCTTCCTGGTCCCGACCGCTGCCTTCCTGGCGCCCGCCGCCACTGCCTTGCGAGCGCCGACCGCCGCCTTCTTCGCACCCGCCGCCACTGCCTTCCCCGCCTTCTTTCTCGGCTTCCTGGTGGCTTTCTCGACGCTCTTCGCTGCACTCGCCGCCTGGCGCGACACCTTCTTCGCCACCTTCTTCGCTACCTTCTTCACCGTCTTCACTGCTTCTTTCCGCGTCACCATGGGCTCCTCCTCTCTCGCGCCCGCATGTTGACACGAACAAACGGCGACGCGGCCAGCGCCGTAGCAAGGGAATCATGCGAATCCACTCCGGGCTGCTGCTGGTGCTCGCCGCGCTCCTCTCCCTCCCCGCCGCCGGCGCACGGTTCCCGACTCCCGACGCTGCGCGGATCGCCTTCGCGGTCGATGGCCTCCACGACGGCAACACTCAGCCCAAGGTGGCCTTCGACGCCAGCGGCAACTTCGTCGCCGTCTGGACTCGGTGGACGGCCGACGAGGTGAACCGCTCCGAGGTCGTCGTCCAGCGGTTCGGCGCTTCCGGACGTCCGCGCAGCGGACGGTTTCGCGTCAACACCTACCTGCCCGACTTCCAGGCGTACCCCGTGGTGGCGATGAACGCCAACGGCCAGTTCGCGGTTGCCTGGACGAGCTACGGACAGGACGGTCAGATCGGCGGGATCTACGCACGAGCGTTCAACGCGCGCGGCGCCGCGGTGACCGCCGAGCTGCCGGTCAACAGCAGCGGCGACGCGAACGGCATCCCCGCCATCGGCATCGACGCCAAGGGCGGCTTCGTGGTCGCCTGGTACAACGAGGTGGGGACCTACCTGCGCCGCTTCAGCGCGGCGGGCGCGGCGATGGGGCCGGAGGCGCACATCACGTCGGGCTCGAACCCGACGCTGGCGATGGCGCCGGATGGCTCGTTCCTCCTCGCTTGGCGAGATTGGGACGCGCGCACGGCGACCGCCCACATTCGCGGCCGCCGCTTCGGGCGCGCCGGCGTGCCGAGCTCCGTCGAGCTCGAGATCAACAGCCGTCCGATCACCAACTCGGGCACGCCCAGCCTCGCCTCGACGCCGGACGGCGGCTTCCTCGTCGCCTGGGACCGCTGCGACTACGCCAACTTCGCCGCGGGCTGCGAGGTGCGCATGCGTCGCTTCGATGCGCAGGACGAGCCCACGACCGCCGACGACGTCACCATCAGCCCGGACGACCATCGTGGCCACGAGTGGCCGACCGCCGCCGCCGAACCGGGCGGGTACACGGCGGTCGCCTGGCAGGACTGCGCCCTCGACGCCGGTGGTCAGATGAGCAACTGCAAGATCGAGACGCTGTTCTTCGATCCCGCCGGCCAGCCGGCCCCGGCTGCCGGCTGGCATCGTCGTCGACGGCAACCTCTTCGCGCCTCGGTTGGCCGCGGGTGGCGGCTACTTCGTTGTTTCGTTCGACACCAGCAACTGCGACCAAACGCGATGCAACTACACCTTCCCCAACGGCGCCTATGCGCGGAGGTACCGCATCCCGCGTCCACGGCCATCGGGCGAGTGATTGGCGTTCGCGGCGCGTACGGCGCGGTCGCGCCCTACTCCGGGCGGAGCGCCCGCAACACGTCGACGCGGGCGGAGCACTCGCGCAGCGCGGCACGGCGCGCGGCCTCGGGGTCCTCGCCGCGATCGATGCGCTCCTTGACGTTGAGCGCCAGGTGGCTGCGGATCTCGTCGTCGAAGTCGCGATCGTCGGGACGCGTACCCTAGTCCTCCTCGGCCGGCGCCGGGCTCATCACGAGGCCGATCGCCTGGACCATCTGCGCCCAGCGGTCCTGCTCGCGCAGGAGCTGGGCCTTGCCGGCGGCAGTGAGCCGGTAGTACTTCGCGCGCTGGTTGGCCTCGCTGATCTTCCATTCGGACTTGAGCCAGCCGCGCTTCTCGAGCCGCGCTTCTCGAGCCGGTGCACGCCGGGTAGAGCGAGCCGGTCTCGACTGACCGCGGGCGGCGCGTCCGAAACGTCGGCGCGCCTCGTGCGTACAAAGGGCGCATGCACCGAAGAGCCCTCTCCCTGGTCGCCGCCATCGTCCTCGGCGCCTGCGCCACCGGTCCGCAGCCGCTGCCGCTTCGCCCCTTCGACCTCGCCGCCGTCGACGCCGGGGCGCAAGCTTTGATGCGCCGCGAGAACGTCCAGGGGCTGGCTCTGGCGATCGTCGACGAAGGCGAGGTCGTGCACGTGGCCGCCTACGGACACCGCAACGTCGAACGGCAGCTGCCGCTGCTGCCGGACACGGTGATGTACGGCGCCTCGCTGACCAAGACCGCCTTCGCCTACATGGTGCTGCAGCTCGTCGACGAGGGCCGCCTCGACCTCGACGCCTCCATCGCCGAGCTGCTGCCGCGGCCGCTGCCCGAGTACCCCGACTACGGCGACCTCGCCGGCGACGAGCGCTGGCGGGCGCTGACGCCGCGCATCGTGCTCAACCACGCCACCGGCTTCGCCAACTTCCGCTGGCTCGAAGACGACGAGAAGCTGCGCTTCCACCATCCGCCCGGCGCCCGCTACGGCTACTCCGGCGAGGGCTTCTACATCCTGCAGCTCGTGCTCGAGGAGGGGCTCGGTCTCGACGTCGGCGCCGAGATGCAGCGGCGCGTCTTCGACCGCTTCGGCATGACGAAGACGAGCATGAAGTGGCGCCCCGACTTCGCCAGCAACCTCGCCGACGGCTACGGCGCCGACGGCAAGATGGAGCCGCACGACGAGCGCAGCTCGGTGAGCGCCGCCGGCTCGATGGACACGACGATCGCCGACCAGGCGCGGCTGTGGGCCGGCATCGTCCGCGGCGACGGGCTCAGCGCCGCCTCGCGCGCCGAGCTGGTGCGGCCGCAGCTGGCCATCACCTCGGCGCACCAGTTCCCGACGCTGCGCGACTGGGTGGGAGAGGACAACGCCAGGATCGGCCTCGCCGCCGGGCTCGGGCTGGTGACCTTCCGCGACACCAGCGGCCCGGCCTTCTTCAAAGGCGGCCACAACGACTGGACCGGCAACATGGCGATCTGCCTCGAGGCGCGCCGGCGCTGCCTGGTGATGCTCGCCAACGACGTGCGCGCCGAGCGCATCTACCCCGAAGTGGCGCGGCTGGTGCTGGGCGAGACCCGGATGCCGTGGGACTGGGAGTACGAGTGGCTGGCGGAGCGGCGCGCCCGCGCACAGACGCCCGCGCCGAACTAGCCCTCAGCGCTCAGCGCAGCTCGTCGCCGAGCTCGGCGCCGAGCTCGGCGATCAAGGCGGCGAAGACCTCGATGCCGTCCCACAGGTTCTGCAGGCGCAGGTTCTCGTTGGCCGCGTGCTGGCGGTTGTCGTGGTTGACGATGGGGACGCCGATGAGCGGCACCTGAAGAGTGTCGGCGAAGAGGGACATCGGCACGCTGCCGCCGAGCATCGGCACCTGGACGAGCGAGCCGCCGGTCGTGCGGCCGACGACCGCCGCCACCGCGCGCGAGGCGGGCAAGTCCATGGCGGTGCGCGCACCGGCGTAATCGAGGGACCAGTCGAGGCGCAGCAGCCGCGGATGGGCGCGGCGCGTCGCCGCGTCGGGCGTCTCGTGGACGAGGTGCCACCCCTGCGCGCGCAGGAAGGACTCGACGCGGTCGCGCACGCGCTCGGGGGTCTGGTCGGGGACGAGGCGGAAGTCGATCGACGCCGTCGCCTCGGTGGGGATGGCGTTGGTCGCCGCCTCGCCGACGCCGCCCGCGCGCAGACCGCGCACGTTGAGCGCCGGCAGCATGAGCCGGTCCTGGAGGCGCGCGCCCGCTTCGCTGCGGCCGAGCGCGAGCTCCTCGCGCAGCGCATCCTCGACGGCGGGCATGGCCTCGACGGCGCGCCGCTCGGCCTCGCCCAGCGGCCGCACGTCGTCGTAGAAGCCGGGCACCAGGATCCGGCCGTCGTCGTCGCGCAGCGAGGCCACGAGGCGGGCGAGCGCGACCGCGGGGTTGGGCGCCCAGTTGCCGTAGTGCCCGCTGTGGAGCGGGCGCAGAGGACCGTAGGCCGTGAGCTCGAGCCCCGACACGCCGCGCGCGCCGAAGAAGATCTGCATGCGGCGGCTCGCATGCACCGGGCCGTCGCAGAGGAGCCAGAGGTCGGCCTCGAGGAGGTCGGCGTGCTCGGCGAGGATCTCGCGCAGGTGCGGCGAGCCCTGCTCCTCCTCGCCTTCGAGGAAGAGCGCCACCTCGACCGACGGCGGCACGCCCGCCGCGCGCAGCGCGTCGAGCGCGGCGAGAATGGCGACGATCGGCGCCTTGTCGTCGCTCGCCGAGCGCGCGTAGAGACGCCACTCGGGGTCGAGCGCCGCCGCGGTGGCGAGGTCCACTTCGGGCGCATCGAGCGCGGGGCCGGCGCGCAACACCGCGCGGAAGGGGTCGGAGCGCCACTCCGACGGCGTCACCGGTTGGCCGTCGTAGTGGGCGTAGAAGACGACGCGCTGCGCGGCGCTCGCGTTCGGCAGCACGGCGAAGAGCGACGACGGCGTGCCCTCGCCGGCGGCGAGGCGCCGCACGCTGAACCCGCGCCGCTCGAGCAGGACGGTGAGCGCCGACGCGTTGCGCTCGATGGCCGGCGCATCGGTCGCGACATTGGGCAGGGCGAGGAGATCGGCGAGCTCGCTGAGGATCGCCTTCTCGTGCGTGGTGCGCCAGGCGCGCACCTTGGCGACGAGCGGCGTCGGCGGCGGCTCCGCGGCGCTCGCGGCCGGGACCGCGATCAGGCAGAGGACGCACGTGACGACGAGCAGGCCTCGCATAGCGCGGAGGCTACCAACACTGCCCGCTCGTCGAGCCGGGCCGATTAGGGCTGCGTGTCTCGAGCGTCTCGAGAATCGGCGGCGTCCTGCATCTCCTCGAAGCGCCGCGGCAGCTCGTCGGCGACGAGATCGAGGGTCACGCCTTGGGTGCTGGAGCGCACGGTTGCCTTGCCCGCGTCCCAGTGCTCGGCGAAGTACCGCTGCAGAGCGGCGAGCAGGACCTCGCGCCGCTCGGCGTCCGTCGTCGGGTCGACCACGAAGTCCAGAGTCAGCGCGACGCCGGTCTTGCCGGTGAAGCGGCCCGCGACGGTCGCCGCCTCGATCGGCTCCCACGACCGCTCCCACTCGCTGCGCTCGGCGGCCGGCGCGAGCCAGGCGAGGAGCTGGGCGATCTCGCCGTGGCGGTCGAGCACGGCGCCGCGCAGCGGCACGTTCTGCGGCACGGCGGCGAGCCGGCGCTCGAGCTCGGTGGATGCGCGCGGCGTCCGCGCGGCGGCGCGGCGCTGCCGCAGTCGCTCGGCGGCCGGCGCGACGGAGTCGAGGTCGAGGCAGACGATGACGCCGGCGGGGTCGAGGAAGGCGTAGACCGTTTCGTCGCCCTCGACCGGGAGCTCGTACACACGTTCGCCGGCGACGATGCGCGTCGGCATGCCCTTGGCGCGAGAGGCGACGAGGCCCATGACCCAGTCCATGAAGACGAGTTGGTGGCCCATGCCGCGCGCGCTGACCGCCACGGCGCCGACGCTGTCGGCGTCGCGCTCGCCCGGCCACACCACCCACGCGGCGGTGATCGGGAAGAGGCGCTGGAGGTCGCGCGTCTGCCGGCTCTCGTTCCAGCTGACGAAGAAGTCCAAGAGCGGCGAGCGCGCGTTGCGGCGGACGCGGTCTGCCGGCCGCCGCGCGGCGGTCAGCATCTGCTCGACGAACTCTTTCGTCGGCGCCTCGGCGAGGTCGAGCCGCACGGCGACGTGCGTGGTGGCGCGCGGATCGAGCATCGCCGTCGTCTCGAGCAGCTCGCCCGGGCTCTTGAGCCACGCCTGGAAGGCGAAGCACCCGCCGACGAGGAGGACGATGGCGCCGCCGCAGCCGAGGCCGCAGCCGAGGAAGGTCTTCGCGGCGCGCGATCTCTGGGGTGTGGGAACGGCTTCGTCTACGGGCATCAAAGAGCGGTACGCACGAGCGGCAGGTCCTGTTTCCGCGGCGCCACTGCTACGGCGACGCGCCGCCCCATGGCGGAAGGAGGATTCCCGTCTCGAAGCCGTTGTAGAAGAGGCCGCCGCTGATGCAGGCCGTGGGCAGCTGGGCGTTGCCGATCACCATGCTGTCCATGTACCACCCGGCGCCGTTGCCGGTGGAGTCGTCGCCCTCGTTCCAGCGCAGCTTCACCACCTGGTTGGCGTAGGCCGAGAGGTTGGCGGTGACCTGCGTGAAGGGGCCGATCGAGCCCGCGCACCAGGCGCGCTTGCCGCCGATCGGGTTCGAGCAGCAGGTGTGGACGGTGCCGTTGAAGCCGCCGGCCGTGAAGGCGGCGTCGGGCAGCACCGTCCAGGTGGCGCCGCCGTCGGTGCTGACCTCGAGCGTGCCGCCGTCGAAGCACTCCGCGAGGGTGCCGTCGAAGTCGTAGGTGTGCCAGAAGCTCAACGTGGTCGCGGCGGTGGCGCCGAAGGACGGCGAGATCAGCACCCGTCCGCCGGGCGAGCCGATGCTGGGCGACAGCCACGAGTGAGTCGGCGACTGCGACTGCGCCACCGTCCACAGCCAGTCCTGCGCGCCGACCGTGGCGAAGTGGCTCCAGCCGGCGAGGTCGAACCCGCCGCCGGACTGCGCGCCTTCGAAGTTGTCGGTCAGCGTCGCCGGCACGAACGGGCCGGTGGGTGCCGAGCTCTTCTCGACGACGTTCGACTCCTCCGCCGCGTTTCCCGTGTCGACGGCACGCACGACGTAGTAGTAGGTCTGGCCGCCGTTCAAGGCGAGGTTGTCCTGGTAGCTCGTGCCGGTGACGCCGGTGGCGACACGGTTGCCGAGGCTGGGCGTGAACCCCGGCGTCGTGCCGCGATAGACGTTGTAGGTGACGCCGCCGCCGCACTGCGAGCTGGCCGCCGCCCACGTGAGGTCGAGCTTGCAGCCCGTGTCGCGTGCGTTGGCGACGGACGTGAGGCCGGCAAACGCCGGCGCCAACGTACAGGCCCCGGTGGCGACCGCCTCGACGCAGCCCGAGGGCCCGCTCTCGCAGGCAGCGACGAGCCCGCTCACGCGGTAGGCGTAGGAGATGCCGCCGGAGACCGTCGTGTCCTGATGGAGGAACCCGGGCACCGTCCCGGTGATGGCGACGAAGGGGCCGGGCGCGGCGCAAGTCCCCTGCGCGCGGTAGATCTTGTAGCCGTCCGCGGCGGGCGCTACACCGGACCAGGTCACGTCGATGCGGTTGGGCGCCGCCGCGGTGGCGGTACCGATCGCCGGCACGCCCGACGGCACGCAGAGCTTGAAGCTGGCGATGCGCGTCGCCCAGACGCTCGTCGGCGAATAGAGCGAGGTGAACCAGAAGGTGCTGTCGTCGACCGGATCGACGCTGAGCGCGGCGTAGTCGCCCCAGCGGTTGCTGGGATTGCTGGTGGTGCCGGCGACGATGGCGACCTCCCCCTGCAGCGTGCCGAGGGGATCGCCGGCGAGCCGCGCGGCGAAGCGCAGGCTGGGAAACAGCGTCGAGCTGCCGACGCTGTAGCCGACGGCGAGGTGGCCCGAGCCGTCCATGGCGGCGCTGCCCATCCAGCGGCTATGGACGTCGGGGGCGAAGGTGCCCTCCTGGTAGAGGGTCCATCCGGCGCCGGTGTCGCGCAGCTCGAACCAGCGGATGCCGCCGTGGTCGGTGCCGTCGACGTCGGTGACGAGGTTGCCCACCAGCGTCTCGTGGCTGCCGAAGTTGCGGTACTGCAGGCGGTGCATCACCACCTCGCGCACCGGATCGAGGCCGGGCCCGCTCGGCTGCGGGAAGCAGCTGAAGGTGAGGAGGCCGCAGAGGTCGGAGTCGAACTCGGCGATCGCGATGTTCGTCGGCCCGCTGAACGTCGAGTTGGCCGGCGTCGCAAAGTCGACATGGAAGTCCCAGACCTCGAGCAAGTCCTGCCCCGGCGTGCCGGGCGGGTTGTGCGCCTCGTCGTCGCGGTGGCGCATGTACGGGTTCGGCGCGCCCGGCGGCGGCGGCGCTTCGCCGTCGGCGTCGGCCGGGATCAGGGCCTCGAAGTTGAAGGCGCCGATGTTGGGGGCGGTGAAGCGCTGCACGGTGGTCACGCCACCGACGAGCATCTGGGCGCGGTCCATGGCGTACACCGCCGGCAGCGGGTTCTCGTTGGTCGAGACGTAGTAGGCGTCGGGCCAGACGCCGTACTTCGGATAGTCGGGGAAGCCCGGCGCCTCGAGCTGGTAGGCGTACCAGCCGCCGCTGATCGGGTTGCTCGTCTGCGAGACATAGACGCAGAGCCGGAAGCCGCTGAAGCTGAACTCGCTCAGGAACCAGCGGTCGGCGAGCTGGTCGTAGAGGACGACGGGATCGCCGCGCCCGATGGCGCAGTTGCCGATGCCGAGGGAGTCCATGGCGATGGGCCCGGCGACGACCGTCCCGTCGGTCTTGTCGTAGACGGTGAAGACCGAGCCGCTGGGGCTGTTCACCGCCTGGATGTAGTGCGCGAGACCGACGTCGCCGACGGTGTCGGGCGGGTTGGAGCCGGTGAAGTCCTGGCCGGGGAAGTTGAGGATCGGCGGATCGAGGAGGACGCGCTGCGGCGCCCGCGCCTGGACGTCGAGCAGCGAGTCGCGCTGCGGCTCGGCCGGCGGCGGGACGACGCGCGGCGGGCGGTGGTAGCGGCGCGGGATCTCCACGATCGGATCGCCGGGCTGCCACGCCCTCGCCCGCGGCAGCTCGCGAAGGTCGCCGTCGAAGACGGTGGGGACCGCAACGGACACCACCTGCGCGCCGCGCAGGATGACCTTCCCGGTTTCGTCGTCGGCGAGCGCGCCGCCGGCGGTGAGGACCGCGAACGCCGCGGCGGCGGCCGTCATCAGCGCGACCCTGGGCATCGTTGTCGCCGGCATTAGGGCTCCCGCGTTGGAGGGTGACGCGGACCATTATCCTTCACGCCACCGTTGGCGAGCGGATCTGTGTAGCGCTCCGCCGCGTAGCGCTTGACGGCGGCGTCCGTTGCTGGTTTGCTGAGCGTGTTGAGGAAGTCGCGCCGCCGCCGGCGGCGCGCGGCCACCGTCGAGAGGCGCTGCAGCGGATCGACTCCGCCACGCTCGACGCTGGCTCCAACGGTAAGGGCGCCTTCCAAGGGGGAGGTCGCCGATGCGTGGCTTTGAGAACGGCAGGCAAGTCGGCCGGGTCGTGGGATTGTGGCGCTACCCGGTCAAGTCGATGCGCGCCGAGGCGCTGGCGGAGGTCGAGGTCTCGTGGCACGGGCTCGCCGGCGATCGGCGATGGGCGTTCATTCGTGACGGCGTGGTGCAGAGCGGCTTTCCTTGGCTCACGCTGCGCGAGCGCGGGGACCTCAACCACTATCGGCCGTCGTTCGTCGACCCGGCGCGACCCGACAAGTCGCCGACGGTCGTCACCACGCCGTCGGGGGCGACGCTCGACGTCGTGGACCCGGCGCTCGCGGCCGAGCTCGGAGCCGGCGTGCGCGTCATCAAGCAGGACCGCGGGGTCTTCGACACCATTCCGCTGTCGCTCATCACCACGCAGACGATCGCCCGCCTCGGCGAGACGGTCGGCGCCGAGCTCGTGGTCGAGCGGTTTCGGCCGAACATCCTGGTGGAGGCGACCGAGGAGGCGCCGTTTGCCGAGGACGCCTGGGTGGGATGCGTGCTGCGCATCGGCGGTCTGCGCCTGCGCGTCGACAAGCGCGACGGCCGCTGCGCCGTCGTCACCGTCGATCCGGTGACGACGGAGCGCAACCCGGCCATCCTGCGCGCCATCGCCCGCGATCGTGAAGGCTGCCTCGGCGTCTACGGCTCGACCGTGGAACCGGGCCGCATCGCGATGAGCGATCCCGTGCTCGTCGACTCGCGTGCCTGACCGCGAGAGAGTCCTGTCATCGCGAGGGCGCGCAGCGCCCGTGGCGATCTCGATGTCGAGACTGCTTCGTCGCTGCGCTCCTCGCAGTGACATGGAAGGGCTTCGTTTCCGCGGGTCGACAGAATCGGTGAACACTCGCGATGACACACGGCGACGCCGCGAGGTGACGGCCCCCCACTGCTGCGGCGGCGCCGACGATCGCCGTCCACTCTGCCAGCCACGCCGTGCCGGCCATGGCTCTCGGCTTGCACAGGCGGCTCGAAATCGCAGGGGGCCGAGGGAGCCGCGCCATGCTGTTTCTTCTGAGTTTCTTCCGACAGAGGGGAGCGCTGCGCCTGGCCGCCGTCCTGCTGGCCATGGCGGCCGCCGCGGCGCCGGTCGCCGCCGCGAGCGACGAGAGCTACTACAGCGTCGTCGAGAGCGGCGTCACCGTCGAGCGGGCGGCAGAGGCGCAACCGGCCGAGGAGGACCAGCTGGTCTTCGCCGGCGACCGCCTGACGACGACCTTCAGCGCGCGCGCCGAGGTCATCCTCGCCGACTCCGTGATCCGGGTCGGGGGCGGCAGCGACGTGGTCTTCGCGGCGCTCGCGGAACCGGGCGACGGCGACGCCGGCGACAGCCCCCACCTCCTGCTCCTCGAGCAGGGCGAGCTGCTCGTCGCGAGCGAAGGCGCGACGGCGATCCGCATCGACACCGACAACGCCACCGTCTTCGTGCGCGCCGGCTCCTGCCGCATCGAACGCGACGCCGAGTCGACCGTGATGACCGTGCGCCGCGGCGAGGTGGAGCTGAGGACGAGGCAGGGGGCGGTGGTCGTCGCCGCGGATGAGCGTGCGTGGGTCTGGGGCGACGAGGCGCCCGTCGTCGAGCCCGCCGGCGGCAGCGATGCCCTCGAACGCTGGGCGGCGTCCCTCGACGCGCGCCGCGAGCGCCTGGCCTCGTCGACGTCGCGGCTGCGCTCCTGGTGGGGCGGCTTCTGGTCGGTGTTCTGGGAGGACGACGGTTACGACTCCGTCTTCCACTCGGTCGACATCGGCGATTGCGACGACGGCGTGACGGTGTGCCGCCACGGCTCCGGCGGCGGCGCCGCCAGGACTCGGCCGCCGCAAACGGCGACCGATCCGGACGAGCCGGCAGAGGATGAGCCCGGCACGCCCGGCGACGGCCCGATCGAGATTGCCTTGACCAAGCCCTGGCCGCCCGACGGTGCGGACCCGACCGAGCCTGTCCCCTTTCCCGTCGGCAAGCCGCCTCTAGATACGAACGTGAGCGAGTCGCCGGTTCCACTCACCGCGGGCGTTGCCGTCGCAGGGATCGAAGGCCCCGAGGCGGCGGCACCGAAGCCGTCAGCCGACGAATCGCCGCAGCCGGACGCCACGTCGACTGTGGATGACAACGTATCCACGACGAGCGACGCGTCCACGACCAGCGAGCCCTCCAGCTCCGACACCTCCACGGCCGACAGCTCGAGCGCGAGCGTAGAGCCCGTTACGACGAGCTACGACACGACGACGACGGTCACCACGTCCACCGATAGCGGCGGCTTCAGTCCCGAGCCGAGCGCTCCCGAGGCGCCGCCGCCGCCCGAGCACGGCATCGAGCCGAACCGATAAGCAGCTCCGCGATAGGGAGTCTCGCCATGATGCGACCCGCACTGGTGGTGGCCGCGGCCGCGCTGCTGCTCGGGCCGACGCCTCCGAAGCCACTGGAAGTCACCGGCGAAAACGTCCTTTCGTTCTACAAGACCTTCGACCGCCTGAACGACGAGCCGATCGAAGTGTCGGCATGGCTCTCCGCCGTCTGCGCCCCGGCTTTCGGACACGACCACGACCGCGCGCGGGAAGTGGAGCGCGCCGGTCCGCACACCGACGCCCTGGTGCACCTCTACGCCCACGGCGTCGACAAGTCGACCTTCGCTTCGCCAGAGCGGCAGTTCCCCGTCGGCACGATCGTCGTCAAGGAGAAGCTGACGGACGACTTCAAACCCGACGGCGTGGGCGGCATGCGAAAGATGCCGCCGGGCTACGACCCCGAGGGCGGCGACTGGCTCTACTTCTACAGCTCGAAGTCCGGCGGCTTCTTCTCCGGCCGCCTGGAGAACTGCCGCTCCTGCCACCTGCGGGCGAAAGAGTCCGACTTCGTCTACTTCGTCAGCAGCCACGACGACACCGGCGAAGCGCGCTAGCCGCGGCGCCGCGGGCGGTCAGTCGAACCAGTAGGGCGTGCGCTCCGCCCACTCGCTCCGCGGATAGCGGCGGTGCAGAAGCTCGAACGCGGTGCGCGACACGCCGGCATATCCCGTCGTGGGACACCCATAGCGCGTCGCGCGCACGACGAGATGAAGCGCCTCGGGCAGGCGCCGATCCTCGGGATGAGCGCGGGCCCACGATAGAACGGCATCACCCATCCATTGGGGACCCGCGGGGATCTCGGCCCGCGCCTGCTGCTCGCGCCGCGCCGTCTCGCGATCCTCCGCCGACCATGGCGAGGTTGGGATGGGCGGCAGCGGCGCCATGAGCCCCGGCGGCTTGCCGCCCGCACACCACCAGTTGTCGCGCAGGGAATCGATCTCGCCCGCCGCCGCCGATCGATCGGGAGTGTCCCGCACCCACGACGCGATCTCCGGGTGGTGCAGCAGCAACCACGCCGCAGCGAATCGCCGGCCTTGGGGCGGGCGCTCGTCCGCCCAGGCCGTGAGCGGTTTTGCGAGGGATGGGTCGAGCGCCGCCGCGGCGCGGGCGAGCGGCCTCGCCGTGGGCTCGCGGTCGAGCATCACGGCGCGGACCCAGCCGGTGAGCGCGAGCGACCGGCGCACTTGCGCCGGCAATTTCGCCTCGCGCACCAGGGCGATCCATTGCTCGAGCGGCAGGGTCTCGTCGACGAGCCCGCGCGCCGAAGGGCCCAGCCAGCCGTCGTGGATCGCGGTGCGCTCGTCCTCGTAGTAGTAGCGCTGCGCATGAGCGCGGGGCGTTGGCACGAGCACGGCGTGAGCGGCGAAGTCGGCGACGTCGCGCGCCGCGGCGGCGCGCAGGTCGAGCGTCTGGTTGCGATCGCCGGCGTCGAGGTCGTGACGCGCCAGCAGCGCGTCCAGCAACGGCCGGGCCGCTCCCGGGTCGCCGCTCTCGACGAGCCAGCGGGCGCGGTGGAAGGACACCGTCACCGCCGCAGGTGAGCTCGACGGAACCTTCGCTGCCGCCGCCAGGAGCTCGCCGTCCGCGCCGCTCGCAGGCGGCCCCAGCGCGAGCGCGGCGAGGAGCCACGGTAGCGTCGGCTGCGCCCGCCACGCCGCCAGGGCTCGCGGCGCCGCCGCGCGAACGGCTCGCCGCGCGGCCTCCTCGTCGGCGTCGTCGAGCGGTGGACGCAGCATCGCGATCCAGGCCGTCACCGGCTCGACGCTCTCCGTCGGGGCACGCCGCCGGAGCGACACGTAGTCGTCGACGGCGCGCGCGACGTCCGCCTCGTCGACGCGCGGCGCCGCCGCCGTGATCTGCTCCGCAAGCTCGCGCCGCTGACGCTCGGGGCGAAGACGCGCGTGGACGAAGCCGAGCAGGCGATGGGACGGCCCGCGCACGGATGCGGGCGAGGGCTCGGCGGCGAGCCGTTCGAGCAACGTCGCCGCGCGCGCGAGGCACTCCTCGGCCGGGCAGCCGCCGAGCGTGCTGCGCCGGATCCAAGTCCGCGCTATCAGGTAGGGCGCGAGCTCTCGCCAGGGTGACGTCTCGTCCGCCGCGATGCGTTCGAACGCGGCGGCCGCGCCCTCGTAGTCGCGGTTGTAGAAGCGCGCCGCGGCGACATGGTAGGCGCGGTCGGCGCGCGCGAGCGGCGGCCATGACGCCTCGGCGTCCGGCGGCAGCGGCGCCCGCTCGCCGCAGGCGGCGAAGACCTGGTCTTGCGCCTCCACCCAGCGGCGCACCTCCACCGCTCCCGCGCCATAACGTCGCGCGCCGTCCTCGAGCGTCTTCGTCGCGGCGGCGAACGCGTCGTCGCCGCAGTTGACGAACCACTGCCATGGCTCCTCGTCGCTGACGCTCTGCGTCGGACTGATGGCCGGGGCCGGACCAAAGGCCGCGCGAGCCTCGCGCCAGCGCTGCAGCCCGGCGTCCGTTTCGGTGGCAGCCTCCCGAGACGGCGCGCTCTGGCCCGCGACCCACGTCGAGGGACCGAGCGCCGTGGCGAGCGGCGGCGGGATCGCGAGGCCGTGCAGGCGACGCCAGCGGGCGAGCAGCGATCGGACGCCCTCGTACGGCACCAGGATGCCGTCGGCTCGCGATGGCTCGTAGAACCAGCTCGGCTCCGGCCAGAACGCGACCGGCTGGGGGTCGGGACCGCAAGCGCGAGCGCTGCCGACCAGGGCGACGATGGCGATCGCGACCGCCGCGAACGTGGACCGAGATCTCATCGCGTCTCGCGCAGAGCCTCGGCGAGGAGCTGCGCGTCCCACGCTCGCGGCGCGAACAGGTAGAGCCGCACGCCGCGCGGCGGCCGCACCCACGGCTCGTCGGTGATGAGGCCGAGGGCGCGATCGCAGGGAGGCGGCAGGCCGTCGCGTTCGACGCGCCGCCGCAGCGGCGCGCCCTCGACTCCCATGCGGAAGAGCATGGGCACGATCTCGTCGGCATCGAGCGCGGCAGCGCCGCCGTCGAAGCACGTCGAGGCGAGCGCGGTGACCGAGACGTGGCTCGGCGACGGCAGCGCATCGCGTAGCGCGGCCAGCAGCGCGCGTGCGAACGGCCGCTGGGAGACCGTGGCGTCGAAGTCGACTTGCACCGCCGGGCCCCGCGCCAAGGCAGCGATTGCCTTGGCGACCTCGCGAGCCAGCGCGTCGTCGAGCGCGGCGGCCGCGCCGCCTCCGACTTCGACACGGACGACGGGAAGGACTTGCGTGGCGGGTGCGAGCCGCAGCGGATTCATCCGCGGCTCGACCCGCCAGCCTGCGCCGTCGACGTGCACCGTGCCGACGAGCGCCGCAACCGCGACTCGCGTGGGATCGACGAAGCGGAGGTCCTCGGGCCGCTGCCACGCCCATAGGACGGTGCTCGGCCCGACAGACGCCCGGCGCATCGGCGACGCGACCCGTGAGCCGGCCACCAGCCCGAGCAACAGCATCGAGCAAGTCGCGGCGATGAGCGCGGCTCGCGAGGTCTCGCTGGAGAAACGGGCGCCGGCCACGCGCTCACTCTAGGCGCCGATTGTGGCCCCGCGATGGCAAGCCGAGGGTCGCAGGAGCGACCGTCGGCCAATCGCGTCGCGGAGCTCTAAGCCGAGCCCGCGCGCCGATGCATCTGCAGCGGCGGCGGCGGCGGCGGCACCGCTTCGCCGCGCGCCTTGGCGGCCGTCAGGGAGCTGTTCTCGAGAATGCGGAAGGTCGCCGCGTCCGCACTCTCCAGCTCGAGCGAGTGTCGGAAATCGGTGGGCTTCGGTGGCTGGTCGCGGACGCGGAAGTCGGGGATGTGGATGGTGAAGGTGAGCGTCTTGCCGTCGATCTGATATTCCGTCGCCGGGCGCGGCTCCTTGATGGCTTTCGGCGCCGCGCCGTCGCCCTCTTCGTAGCGATACCAGGTGAGCACGATCTCGCCGTCGGCCGAGACGTCGAGGTCGAGGGCGCGGCGCGGCGCGGTCTCCCCGCCCTCGCCGACGATGAAGTCGCCGCTCCAGGCGCCGACGAACGGCGAGAGATCGCCCTTGCCCTGCGCCCGCGCGCTCACCGAGAAGAGCGCCGCCGTCCAGGCGGCCGCGCCGACGAGCGCGATCGCGAGTGTCAGGAGCAGCCGGCTGCGCGCGGTGCCCAGTCGAGGCCGGCGTTGCAGGAGTCTCTTCATGCGCACCTCCAGGTCGGGAGCGTCGGCGACGCCCAGGGTGAACAGCGAGCGAGCTGGTCGCGCGACGATCGCTTGCGCGAGCGCCAGCAGCGAGCGCGCGTAGGCGCGGGGCTCGAAGAGGGCGGCGACGGCGAGCTCGTCGCAGGCGAGCTCGCGCGTCAACGCCAGACGCCGTCGCAGCAGGCGCAACAGCGGGTGATAGCTCACCGGCAGCAGCACCGCCTCGACCAGCAGAGCGCGGACGAAGTCGCGCCGCCGCACGTGCGCCATCTCGTGCGCGAGGGCGGCGAGCGCGTCCTGTTCGCTCGTGCCTTCGAAGAAGCCTGACGGGAGGAGGATCACCGGACGGCGCCAGCCGACGGTGGCGGGGCCCGCCACGTGGTCGCTCTCGAGCAGCACGATCGGCCCGACGCCAAGGGCGCGGCGACAGCGCTCGACGAGCACCGTCTCGCGTCCGCCGAGCGGTAGCCGCCAGGCGTCGGCGGCAAGCCGATGCGTGCGCCGCAGCGCCCAGCCCCCGCCGAGAGCACGCCAGGCGAGCAGCGCGACGTAGAGCGCAATGGCGGCGGCTCCGAGCCGCGGTGCCACCGGAGCGCTCGCGGTCGTCGACCAGGGAAGCCACGGCTCCGCGTCGTTGGCAACCGCCGCGGCAGACGGAGCCGCGACCACCGGCGCCGCCGCCGCAGGCCGCCAGCTACTCGCGAGCGGCACCCCGGTGCAGGCGATCGCCACCAGCAGCCACAGCGCGTGCTGCTGGCGCGCGGGCGCGCGGCCCAGCAGCCGTTGCGCCGCCACGCCGATGGCGACGAGCACAGGCACCTGCCAGGCGGAGTTGACCAGGAAGGTGAGGAGCTGCGCCTCAGCGCTCATCGTCGGCCTCGCTCGCCGCCAGCAGCTGCGAGAGCTCGGCGAGCTTCTCGGGAGTGAGCTGCCGCGCGTCGACCAGCGACATCACCAGGCTCTCCGCCGAGCCGTCGAACATGCGCCGCACGAGGTCGGACACCGCGTCGCGAGCGGTCTGCGGCCGGCTCACCAGCGGGCGGTAGCGATAGGCGCGGCCGTGGAGCTGACGGCTCACCTTGCGCTTGCGATGCAGCACGTTGAGCATCGTCTGCACCGTGTTGTAGGCCAGCGGCCGGCTCGGCGCCAGGCGTTGCTGGACCTCCTGCACCGAGGCCGGCTCTCCACCCTCCCAGAGCACCTTCATGATCTCGAGCTCGAGCGGGGTGAGCGGCTGGACGCGCTTGCGCGGCATCGGCGTCTCCTAAAACAATAGGAGAATACGCCCACCGCCGCGGCCGTGTCAACTAAGGCTTTAGGAGATCTGCGCCGCCAGGACGGTGCGCTACCCGCCCGCCGGCGTCGTCGCGGACGCTCGCCGATAGCGGTACTTCGTCGCCACGAACCAGGTCTTGCCGCCGTCGGTGGAGAGCTCGGTCTCCACCGTGAAGCCGTCCGGACCGATGGCGGACGTACGGTCGCGCTGATGGAAGACCTGACCGAAGCCGTCGAAGGTGGTGCCGCTCTTCTCGTTCGACACGGTCACCACGCCGTCGGCGAAGGTGCCCTCCTGCACGTTGAGGAAGCCGGAGAAGTCGTCCACCTCGACGAAGCGGTAGACCTTGCGGAAGCGGTCCCAGTTCCGCGTCCGCTGCAACGTCGACGGCGTGCCCTGGTTCTCCCAGGTGAGGCGCTCCTCGAGCACGGTGCCCTCGAACGTCCAGCGGATCGTCGACGTCGACTGCGTCTTGGTGAACTCCGCGCGCGGGCTGCCGCGGGTCTCGATCTCCACCTGCCAGTCGCCGGCGAGGGGTGCGAGCACCGCCATGCCCTCCGACGGCGGCAGTCGGAAGAGCGCCGGGTCGACCTCGGCGCCCACCTCGACGCTCTCGACGATCTGCGCCACGGCGCGGATGCCGTACTCGACGTCGACGCGGTGCGGCAGGACGAGGCCCTGGACCTCGCGGAAGTCGGAGTAGTACGTCCACTGCTCCTGCGGCTGGCCGAAGTCCGACCCCGTCGAGCGCCGGGCGACCTCGAGGCCGGTCTGCGGGTCGAGGTGCCAGGACTCCTCCTCGCCGTCCGCGCGTTTCAGCTTCAGCTCGATCGTCGGGCGGCCCTGCAGCGTCGTCTCGCCGACCAACGCGAGCTGGTCGCCGTTCTCGCGCCAGGCGAGCAGCGGCGGCACGATCCGCGCGTCGCGCGCGAGGATCTTGCGATCGACGGTCGGCAGCGGGGTCGGCCACGGGCCGAAGAGGGGCTGGATCCACCAGCCGGAGTCGCCGTTCCAGACCACCACGACGGGGTCTTTCAACGCCGTGTACTCCCAGCGCATCCGCCCGGGCCGCACCTGGATGAGGGTGAACGGCGCGACCTCGCTGAACGTCTCCTGCTCGCCGCGCAGGACCAGCGAGCGCACCGCCTCCCAGCGCGCCTTGCCGCCGCGAGCGCGCTCGTAGCGGGCGAGCACCTCGTCGAGCGTCGCGGCGCGGGCCGCGCCGGCGGCGGTCGCAAGCAGCGCGATGGCGGCCGCGCCGGCGGCGATGGCGCCCCGGCGCCTCACTGCGCCGCTCCGGTCTGCGCGCCGGCTGCGGGCGCGGCGGCGGCGGTGCGCAGGTCGTAGGCCACGATCTCGTCCTGGTCGCGCAGGAAGATGCGGCCGCCGGCGATGGACGGCGAGGTCCACGCCTTGCCGTTCATCGCCTGCACCCGGCCGAGCTCGCGATAGGCCTCGGGAGTCGCCTCGACGAGCGCCAGCGCGCCGCGGTCCGAGAGCACGAGCAGCCGCCCGTCGGCGAGCACCAGTGTGCCCTTGCCGAAGCCGCGGTAGGCCCACTTCGTCTTGCCGGTCGCGACGTCGAGCGCCTTCAAGGTGGCGTTGTCGAAGCCGTAGAGGTGGCCCTGGTGGTAGACGGTGGTGTTGAAGTGGTTCTTCATCTCGCGGCTCGCCCACACCTCCTTGACCGTCGCCTTGCCGCCGGCGTGAGAGACCTCGAGCAGCACGCTGCCGACGTCGTTGGCGGTGGAGAGGAAGATGCGGTTGGGCGGCACGAAGACCGGCATCGCGATCGGCCCGTTCGGCCAAGCGTGCTTCCAGTGGACGCTGCCGTCGGGACGCAGGGCGACGACGTCGGCGCCGCCGGTGTGGGCGAACACGTACTGCTTGACGCCGTCGATCGAGACGACGATCGGCGTCGAGTAGCCCGGCCGCGCGTCGAGGGCCGTCCACTTCTCCTTGCCGGTCGCGGCGTCGAAGGCGACGATCGACTTGCCGCCGGCGCCGCCCACCTCGAGCAGCAGCAGCTCGCCGTCGAGCACGGGCGACGGCGCGTAGCCGCGCAGCGGCACGCGGCTGCCGAGCTCGGGGACGAGGTCGCGCTCCCACACCTTCGCGCCGTCGCGCACGCGCAGCGCCGCGAGCTTGCCGGTCGAGCTCAGCGCGTAGACGCGATCGCCGTCGATCGCCGGCGTCGACCGCGGTCCGTTGCCGAACTCCTCGGTGAACTTGGGGCCGATCGGCGCCTTCCAGAGGAGCCCGCCGTCGGCGAGGCGAAGGCAGAAGACGGCCTCCTGCTCGCCGTCGAGGCCCATCGTGTAGAGATGGTCGCCGCGCACCGCCACGCTCGAGAACCCCTCGCCGATGGGGCGCCGCCAGAGCTCCTTCGGCCCGCCTCCCTGCCAGCTCGCGAGCAGGCCGGCGTCCTCGAGAGTGCCGTCGCCGTGCGGGCCGCGCAGCTGCGGCCAGTCTCCGCTGGCTGCCGCCGCCGCGGCGCGCGAGGAGGAGCCCCGGTGCGAGCGCGGCGGCGAGGACGGCGAGCGTCGCGGCGATGAGCGAGCTGCGGCTCGTGGATCGCGATGCCTGCGGCATGACTGACTCCTCGTGGCGTCGGTGACGTTCGGGCCGGGTGCGCGCGCAGGCCGAGCCCGGGATGGCGGGAACCACCGACATGGTACGCGGAAGTCGCGGCATGGTTTTCCGCCGCGAAGAACGCGTGCTCGTAACCTTGTCGATTTATATTCGTATGTAGAACAAATGGCCAAGCCCAAGGGCTCCCACCCGGCCGAGCTCGAGCTCTTCGTCCTGCTGGCGCTCGCGCGCCTCGGCCCCGAGGCGTACGGCGTCACCGTCCGGCGCGAGATCGAGGAGCGCGGCGGGCGTGCGGTCGCGATCGGCGCCGTCTACGCCACCCTCGCCCGCCTCGCCGACAAGGGCTACGTCGAGTCCGAGCTCTCGGAGCCGATCGCCGATGCGCGGCGGGCGATCGCGCCGCCACTACCGGCTCACCGGCGCCGGCGAGCGCGCGCTCAGGAGCTCGTTGAGCATGCTGCAGCGGATGGCGGCGGGGCTCGAGACCCTGCGGCCGGCCGAGGAGGGGCAGCCGTGACTCCGCGCGTGCCGCCGCTCGCCCGCTGGGTCGTCTCGCGTCTGGCGCCGCCCGACGACGCGCAGTCGATGGTGGACGACCTGGCGGAGGAGTACGTCGAGAAGGTCGAGAGCGGCGGGCGTGCGCACGCCTGGCGTTGGTATTGGTCGCAGACGCTGCGGTCGGCGCCGCCGCTGCTCGCGCTGCGGCAGCAGCGGCGGCAACGAGAGCAGTGGCGGCAGCGGCAGCAGCGAGCGAAGGAGGCAGCCGTGGCGAAGGATCTCTGGTGGCAGGACGTCGTCTACGCGGTGCGGCGGGCACGCGCGAACAAGCTGGTGTCGACGGCGGTCGTCGCGACGATGGCGCTGGGGATCGGCGCCACCACGGCGATCTTCACGGTGGCGCGCGACGTGGTCTTCGATCCGCTCCCCTTCCCCGAGCCGCAGCAGCTGGTTCGCCTGCAGAACCGGGAGTGGACGTCGGTCAGCATCGTCGACGTCCGCGACCGCGGCCAGGAGACGAAGACGCTGGTCGGGATCGCCGGCTCGACGACCGCGCAGCCGACGCTGACCGATCACGGCGACCCGCAGCGGCTCAACGCCGCGCTGGTGAGCGAGCGGTTCGGCGACGTCCTCGGCATCCGGCCGGCGCTCGGCCGTCACTTCCGGCCCGAAGAGCACGTCTTCGGTGGCCGGCGGGCGGCGATGCTCACGTACGGCCTGTGGCAGCAGCGCTTCGGCGGCGATCCGTCGATCGTCGGGCGGACGATCCGCCTCGACGGCGAGCCGCACGAGGTCGTCGGCGTGCTGCCGGCCGTGCCGTTCCAGTACCCGTGGGCGCGGCAGGAGCTCTGGCTGCCGCTCGTTCCCGACCCGGAGTCGTGGCAATCGGCGCCCGAGTCGAACTGGCTCATGGCGGTGGCTCGCCTGCGAGCGGGCGCGACGCTGGCGCAGGCGCAGGCCGAGATGGATGCGATGACGCCGCGGTTGATCGACAAGTACAAGCTCGAGGGCGAGCGCGAGCTCGAGGTGGTGCCGCTCCAGGAGACGGTCGTCGGCCCGATCCGTCCGCTCGTCCTCCTGATCGGCTCGATCGTCGTCGTCGTGCTGCTCATCGCGTGCAGCAACATCGCCAACCTGCTGCTCGCCGACGCCGAGGCGCGGCGGCGCGAGTTCGCCATCCGCGCCGCGCTCGGCGGCCGCGGGCGGCGCGTCGCCCGCCAGGTGCTGATCGAGGAGCTGCTGCTGGCGCTCGCCGGCGGCGGCCTCGCCGTGCTGCTCGCCCACGGCCTCGTGCGGGCGCTGATCGCGCTCTATCCCGGCGAGCTGCCGCGCGCCGGCGAGGTGCAGGTCGACTGGCGGGCGCTGCTCGTCGCGCTCGCGGCGACGCTCGGCGCCTGCCTGCTGGCGGGTCTGCCGACGTTGCTGCGCGCCTGGCGCGCCGACGTCGGCGCGCGTGGGCGCGAAGGAGAGCGCGGCGTTGCGAACCCGAACCGGTTGCGCGCGCGCTCGCTGCTGGTGGCCGGACAGGTGGCGCTGTCGGTGCTGCTGCTCGTCGGCGCCGGGCTCTTGCTCAAGAGCTTCTGGAAGCTGGCGCGCGTCGAGCCCGGCTACCGCACCGCGGGGGTCGTCACCGCCAACATCTCGATCCCCTCGTCGCGCTACGACAGCGACGAGAAGGTCGTCGCCTTCTACGATCGCCTGCTTCCAGCGCTGCACACGCTGCCCGGCGTAAGTTCTGCCGGCGCCGCGCTGGGAGTGCCGATGACGTGGGGCGGCTGGACGAACCGCCTCGTCCTCGAGGGACAGCCCGAGAACGACGAGAGCGGCCCCTTTGCCGACGTCCGCATCGTCAGCCCCGGCTACCTGGAGACGATGGGCGTGCCGCTCCTCGAAGGACGCGCGTTCACCGACGCGGACCGCCTCGACTCGCCGCTCGTCGTGCTGGTCAACCAGCGGGCGGTGCGCGACGGCTTCGGCGGACGCTCGCCGATCGGCCGGCGCATCCGGTGGGACGGCAAGACGCGCGAGATCGTCGGCGTCGTCGGCGACTTGCACCAGCACTCGCTCACCGAGCCTCCCGCCGTCGAGGTCTTCTCGCCGACGACGCAGATCGTGCGCCTCACTCGCTACGTGGCGCTGCGCACCGATCGCGCGCCCGCGGAGGTCGTCGCCGCGCTGCGCGCCGCGGTCGTCAGGCTCGATCCCACGGTGGCGGTGAGCGACGTCGCCACCATGGAGGAGCGGCTCGCCAAGGACCGCGCCCCCGCGCGCTTTCGCGCCCTGCTGACCGGCGCGCTGGGCGGGCTGGCGCTGCTGCTCGCGATGCTCGGCATCTACGGCTCGATGGCCTACGCGGTGCGCCGGCAGTCGCGCGACATCGGCATCCGTCTCGCCCTCGGCGCGGCGCCGACGCTGGTGCGCCGCGGCGTCGTCGCGCGCGCACTGGCCGTTGCCGGAGCGGGCGCCGCGATCGGCGTCGCCGCCGCGCTCGCGACGTCGCACCTGCTCGCCACCTTCTTCTTCGGCGTGGGAGCGCGCGACGCCACGATCTTCGTGGGCGCGCCGGGCCTGCTGCTCCTGGCGGCGCTGGCCGCCGCCTACGGGCCGGCGCGCTGGGCAAGCCGCATCGAGCCGACGCGGGCGATGCGGATGGAGTGACGGAGGCGCCGATTGTGGCCTCGCGATGGTGAGCCGAGTCGCGGAAACGAGCACTCGCGGCACCAGCCTCCACGCGGCGCGAGCCGGCGCTGTACCATCGAAGCCCGTCGGTGCTTTGAAGGAGGTCCACGATGTACAAGCTGCTGACCCGACCGGCCGTCGCTCTCGTCCTCATCGTCGCCACCTCCGCCGCGATCGCCGCCGCGGCGGCCTCGCCCGACTGGCCGCAATGGCGCGGCCCCAACCGCGACGACGTCGCGCAGGAGACGGGGCTGCTCTCGAAGTGGCCCGACGCCGGACCGCCGCTGGCGTGGAAGGCGAGCGGCCTCGGCGGCGGCTTCTCCAGCGTCGCCATCTCCGGCGGCCGCATCTACACGCTCGGCGACCTGCGCCGGGAGCCAGCAGCTGGTGGCGATGAACCTCGCCGACGGCAAGATCGCCTGGACGGCGAAGCTCGGCCCGGTGTGGGAGGACGAGTACGGCGGCCCGCGCGGCACGCCGACGGTCGACGGCGACCGCGTCTACGCGCTGGGCACCGACGGCGATCTGGCGTGCTGGAACACCGCCAACGGCAAGGAGCTGTGGCGCAAGCACCTGGAGCGCGACTTCGGCGGCCGCATGATGTCGAGCTGGCGGTGGAGCGAGTCGCCGCTCGTCGACGGCGACCGCCTGATCGTCACGCCGGGCGTCGCGGGCGCGGCGCTGGTGGCGCTCGACAAGAAGACGGGCAAGGAAGTGTGGCGCGCCGCGATGCCGTCGCTCGGCGACAAGGGCGCCGACGGCGCCGGCTACTCCTCGGTCGTCATCTCCAACGGCGGCGGCGTCAAGCAGTACGTGCAGCTCCTCGGCCGCGGCGTCGTCTCGGTGCGCGCGCAGGACGGCAAGTTCCTCTGGGGCTACAACAAGGTCGCCAACGACGTGGCCAACATCGCGACGCCGATCGTCAAGGGCAACCACGTCTTCGCCTCGACCGGCTACGGCACCGGCAGCGTGCTGCTCGAGCTCGCGCGCGCGGGCGACGGCGTGCAGGCGAAGGAGGTCTACTACCTCCCCGCCAAGACGCTGCAGAACCACCACGGCGGCCTGGTGCTCATCGGCGACCACGTCTACGGCGGCCACGGCCACAACCGCGGCTACCCGATCTGCCTCGAGATGAAGACCGGCAAAGTCGCGTGGGGCGGCGAAGGCGTCGACATGGCCCACGGCGGCACCGGCTCGGCCGCGGTCACCGCGGCCGACGGCCACCTCTACTTCCGCTACCAGAACGGCCGCATGGTGTTGATCGAGGCGACGCCGGGCGGCCTGCGCGTGAAGGGCGCGTTCGCCATCCCGGGCGTCCAGAACCCGAGCTGGTCGCACCCCGTCGTCGCCGGCGGCAAGCTCTACCTGCGCGAGCAGGACAACCTCTACGTCTACGAGCTGAAGGGCGCGTAGCGAGCGCTGGAGGCGAAAGCGCACGCGAGGGCGTAAGCCAGTCTCAGCGGCGGCGGTCGATCGGCCACAACCGAAAGCGCTTGCCGCGGGCGCCGCGCAGTGCACGGAAGTGGCGCTCGTCGAGCGTCAGGACGTCCCAGGCGTCATGGCGCTCGGCCAGCACGAGCAGCGAGGCGTCGGCAAGTCCGACGTCGAGGTCCTGATAACGCTCGAGCACACGCCGCGCCGCACCGACGTCCGCGGCGGGGAAAGGCTCGAGTTGAAATCCTCCCCGCTCGACCTCAGCCAGCAGCGCGAGTTCGGCATCGCGGCCGACGCGCGTGGACAGCAGGTAATCGAGCTCGGCGAGAACGAACGGCGACAGCAGGTAGGGTGGCGTAGCTGCCGTCATCGCAGCCACCACCTGGGCGTGCTGTCGCTGATCGGCATCGATCCAGGCGAGCAGGCCGCTGGTGTCGAGGAGGATCATTCGCTGCCGAAGCCGGCAAGAAACTCGTCCACCCGTTCCGCCAGGTCGGGAAAGCCGGAGCGGAAGAGGGGGATTCTCGGCGCGGCTGGCTTGTGAGCATCGACGACCGCTCGCACGCCGTCCCGGATCAGCTCTGCCTCGCTACGACCGCTCGCGGCGGCCGCTCGTTCGAGCTCGTCTTTCAGCTCTTCGGGCAAGTACACGGTCGTACGCACCATGCCATACACCGTACCATATACAGGCACGCCACTCAGCTGCCGCCGCGTTCAGCGATCGCCGACGACGACGGCGATGGCGCCGGGTGGTGTAGAGGCGACGTTGCCGCAGCGGTCGCGGGCGACGAGGCGGAGCAGGTGGGTGCTGCCCGGACGTAGGTTGCGGGTGTCCCAGAGGAAGCCGACGGCGCCGCCCCTCGGCTTCGTCGCCAGCAGGCGGCCGTCGACCCAGAGCTGCACTTCGACGACGGTACGGTCGTCGGTGGCGCGGGCGCGCACGGGCACGATGCCACTCACGCGCGAGCCGGGCGCCGGCGAGCGCACGACGACCGTCGGCGGCTGGCGGTCGGCGCAGGTCGCAGAGAGCCAGCTCGAGCCGTCGAGGCGCAGCGTGGCGAGGCTCATCGCCAGCCCGACCAGATAGCGCCCGCGTCGGCGATACGCGTGGGCGATGGTGCAGCCTTCGCCGCGGGTGCCGTCGCCGAAGTCCCATTCGCACTGCCACGGGCCCGGCGGCTCGAAGGTCGTCTGGCGGAAGGCGCAGTCGAGCTCGGCGCAGTCGACGCGAAGGTCGGCGCGCGGCGTGCCGCCGGCGGTGGCGGGGAAGGCGAGGTGGCGCAGGAAGTCGGAGACCGCGGCCTTCGCGTCACCGTTCTCGCGATAGATGCCGGACGTCTCGGGGCCCGCGTCGTCTCGCAGCTTGTAGATGAACGCGGCGGTGATGCGGTAGTTGCCGACGTTGTCGCAGCGCGGCCAATCGGCGGCGCCGGTCATCTGCGTCAGCGCCTGCTCGAGGTACTGGCGCTGGCGCGTCTCGCCGACCTCCTCGCTCTGCCAGCCGAATTCGGTGATCCAGAGCGGCTTCTTCGCCAGCGTCGGCGCCTCGGCCGACAGCGGGTAGAGCTTGCGGCTGAGGAGGCGCACCAGCCACTCGCCCGGCGCGTCGGCGTCGAGCACGTTCTGGTGGACCGAGACGACGTCGACGTCGTCCACCGCCGCGCCGTCGGCGAAGACGGTCGTCTCGATCTGGCGCCAGAGCTGCGCCGTGCGCGCCGTCGAGGCGCTGGAAAGCGCCGGCGCCACGATCAGCGTGCCGGGAGCTTCGGCCCGGATGATCGTCGCCGCAGCGTGGAGGAGGTCGACGTAGCGCGGCTCCACGTCGAGGTCGCGCTGCCAGCCGATGCCGGGTCCGAGGTCGCCGACGTCGGGCTCGTTCCAGATCTCGTAGGCGGCGATGCGCCCGCGGTAGCGGCGGGCGAGGCGCTCGACGAGCTCGCGCCAGGCCTCGAGATCGATGGGCGGAATGGTGCCGTGCGGGCCGCCGCCCAACCACTCGGGCGTGTGGCTGAGGATGGCCAGAACCTCGAGGCCATGCGCACGGGCGGCGGTGACGTCGCGGTCGAGCTCGGCGAGCTGCCACACGCCCGGCGACGGATGGATCGCGGACCAGCGGATGGTGATGCGCGCCCAGCCGAGCTGCGCGGCGCGCACGCGGTCGGAGTCGGCGCCGTGCGCGTTGACGCCGATGGCGACCGGACGCGAGGTGCAGCGCGCTGGCTCGGCCGCGGCCGCACGCGACGAGTGGAGCGCGACGGCAGCTAGGAGGACGAGCGCGGCGGCGAGCGGAGCCTTCATCGCATCGTTCATCGCGTCATCGCCACTCGACGCCACGAGCGGGTGATGGTGAGCAGCGCGCGACGCCCGAGGACGTCGCCGCCGAACGACTCGTAGCGCTCGCGATCGAGCACGTTGGTGACGCGGAGGCCGAGCTCCCACCTCTCGTCCAGCCGCCGGCTCAACGCGAGGTCGACGTCGGAAAGCTGCGGCACGATGCCGCGCGCCCCTGCCGCGGACCACTCGAATTCCGGCTGCCAGCGCCAGCCAATCTGGACGCGGAGCGCCGGCCCCGCATAGGCGAGCGTCGCCGCCACCCGGTGGTCCGGCGCGTTGGCGACGAGCACGTCACCGGGCGCTTCGCGCTCGAGGGCGAAGTCGAGCAGCGAGTAGGCGAGCGTCGACTGCCAGCGCTCGCCGATGCGCAAACGGATCCCCAGGTCGGCGCCTTGCACGACAGCTTCGCCGGCGTTGGCGAACGACTGCACGACGGCGGGCGAGCCGTCGGGCAGACTGACGAGACCAGCGCGCACGCCGGGCTCGAGAAATCGCGCCAGCGTCTCGGCGAAGAGGGCCGCGAGCTCGGGCGAGACACTCGCCGGCACCGAGTAGCGCGGGTACGCCGCCGCGACGCCTGGCAGAAGCGAGCTGACGCGGTCGCGATGGCGGCTGCGGTGGACGTCGAAGTCGAGGCGGAGTCTCCTCCCGAAGCGGCCGCCGTACCCGGCCTCGACGTTGCTCACCGTCTCCGGCCGCAGCTGCGGGTTGCCGAGCGCAAGGACGGGCACGGCCGCGAAGCCGAGGTCGAGGCCGTAGGCATCCTCGAGCGGCGAGAGATCGAGCGGCTCCTGCAGCGGCACCGCCAGCGCCCGCTGCTCCGCGCTCGGCCGCAGGAAGCCGCGGCCGGCGTGGGTACGTAGAACGTGACCGTGCGCGGCGCCGAAGGCGTAGGCGAGACCGAGCCGCGGTGACACTCGCGATCCATCGCCGTTCGCGCGGTCGACGCGCACGCCGAGCGTGGCCCTCGCGTGCGCTCCGAGAGCGAGGTCGCCGCTCGCCCATAGTCCCTGCAGCGAATCGCGGACCGGCGCGCCCAGCCAGCTCTCCTGGCCGCGTGGATCGCGCGACGCCGCGAGCTCGCCTTGCACGACCAAGCCGCCGTCGAGACGCACGCTGCCACCGAGTGGACGCTCGCCTTCGAGCTCCACGGCGTAGCGATCGGCGTCGAGCCACAACTCCCGTCCCAGCCCGAGCGCCCGCTGGCGGCTGCGATAACCCGTCCAGCTCGCCCGCAACCGCCGGCTCGCCTGCCCGAGCTCGAAGCGCATCCACGGCGCGTCGGCGTCGACGATCTGCTGGCGGTCGAGCTCGCTCCGCGTCAGGGCGCCGGCGATGGCCGCCGTGCCCGCGCCGAGGTGAAGGCTGGCGCCCGCAGCGAGGTCGCGCTCGACCCGCAGAGCGACGAGGCTCACGCGTTCGCCGCCGCCTTCGAGTGACATCCGCTCGCGCGGCGCGCCGGGGTACTCAGTGGCCACGATGCGCGAGCGAGCGAACCCGCGGCTGCGGTCGTGGCCGCCGTTGGCCGCGACGTGCGTCCCGCCGGCGGTCTCGCCGGCCCAGCTCCCCCACGCGCGCCGGCTCTCGTGCTCCCCCACGCCGAGCCGCACCTCGCTCCTCCCATCGCGCGGCGAACGCGTCACGAGATCCAGCACGCCGGAGTAAGCGCCGCCGCCATAGCGGGCCGCGTCGGGCCCACGCTCGAGCGTGACGCGCTCGACCTCCTCGTCGACGAAGGTCAGCGCTAGCCACGGCAGCGTACCGGCGAGCGGCACCGACGCATCGCGCCCGTCGACGCGCAGGAGCAGCCGGCGCTCGGTCGCGCCTTCCAGCCCGCGCGTGTCGAGCGCCACCTCGTGCAGACCGTGCCGCACGACGCGCACGCCCGGCGCATGCCGCAACAGCTCGTCGATCGACGCCGGCGCCGCCGCAGCCGCGGGCTCGACCTCGGTCACCGCCGCGATCGGCGGCGGCTCGTGCGCGGCACACGCCCTCGCCGGCACCGCTCCCACCTCCGACGCCACGACCACGCAGCCCGCGAGGCCGCAAGCGAAGACGAGGCGAGCGAGCATCCCTCCGGAGACGCGCAACGTCGAGGCGGGCTCGATCGCGGCCGGCTCAGCCGCGTTGCAATCGTCAGGTCGCGAAGCGAGCCATCATAGGGCGTCCGCCGGCACGGGCCGGTCCACTCGGCTGTGCGGCGGCAGTCGCTCTTCCCGGCGGCCTGGCACGCCGCCGCGGGCGTAGCGGCGCGCGGGCGAGCGCCATTCGCGACTAAGGTAGGGCCCCGATGGCGTGGGGCATCGACCTCGGCACCACCAACACCGGCGTCGCCACGTGGGACGCGGACGGCGGCCAGCCGCGTCTGGTCGAGCTGCCGGCGGTCTGTCGCGACCCGCTCGGCAGCGACCCTTTACACGCGCCGCGGCTGGTGCCCAGCGCCGTCCACTTCCTCGCGCGCGACGGCTGGCTCGATCGGCTGGGCGCCTGGCCGCCGCTCGCCCGCCACCTCTTCCTCGGCCGCATCGCCGAGATCGGGCGCCCCGCGATGGAGAGGAACCAGGGCATCGCCAGCACCGCCTACGTGCCCGGCTTCAAGCAGGCGCTGATGACCGAGCCCGTCCGTCCGCTGGCGCGCCGCGGCCGGCGCCCGGTCACCGCCCGCGAGGCGGCCGCCGCCTTCCTGCGCGAGCTGCTGGCGGAGGTCAAGCGCACGACCGGCCGCCGGCCGCGCGAGCTCGCCGTCACCGCGCCGGTGATGGCGTTCGAGACCTACCGCGCGGAGGTGCAGACGATCCTGCACGGCCTCGGCGTGCGTCGCGTGCGCTTCATCGACGAGCCGGTGGCGGCCGCGCTCGGCTACGGCCTCTCGCTCACCCGCGAGCGCACGCTGCTGGTGGTGGACATCGGCGGCGGCACCATGCACGTGGTGCTGGTGCGGCTGACCCCGCGCGGCGCGGCGGCCGGCCAGGCGACGGTGGAAGCGAAGCAGGGCAGCAGGCTGGGCGGCAATGCCGTCGACGGCTGGGTGCTCGCCGAGCTCTGCCGCGAGGCCGGCCAGCCGTTCGACGAGGACGACGATCCGCGCGCGCAGCTGTGGCGCCGCCTCATGCTCGCCGAGGCCTGCCGCGTCAAGGAGGCGGTGTTCTTCGCAGAGTCGGCCGAGTTCCTGGTGGCGCCCGCGGTCGCGGCCGGGCAGCCGCGATCGAGCGGCGAGCGCGTCGTCCTGACTCGCGAACGGCTGCGCGAGGTCCTGGCGACGAACGGTTTCTTCACCGCGCTCGAGCGGTGCATCGACTTCGTGCTCGACCAGGCACGGCTCCCCGCCGACGGCGTCGAGGAGGTGCTGCTGGTCGGCGGCTCGACGCTCCTGCCCGGCGTCTTCGCCATGCTGGAGGGCCGCTTCGGCCGCCCGCGCCTGCGCGCCTGGCAGCCGTTCGAGGCGGTCGCCCACGGCGCCGCCTGCTTCGCCGCCGATCGCCTGTCGGCGCTCGACTTCATCGTCAACGACTACGCCTTCGTCACCCACGACGCCCAGACCGGCGCCGAGCAGCACACGGTGATCGTGCCGCGCGGCACCCGCTTCCCCACCCCCGGCGACTTCTGGCGCCGCCAGCTGGTGCCGACCTGCGCCCTCGGCGAGCCGGAGAGCCTCTTCAAGCTGCTGGTGTGCGAGATCGCGCGCGCCGACGGCGGCGAGCGCCGGCTGGTGTGGGACGCCGCGGGCGGCCTGCACAAGGTCGGCGGCGCGCCCGTCGACATCCATCCTGACGGCCATGCGGACGTGCTGCCGGACATCCAGCCGGACATCGTGGTGCCGCTCAACGCCGCGAGCCCGACGCTGGGGACGCTCGACCCGCCGCACTCGCCGCGCGACCGCCGGCCGCGGCTCGACGTCGCCTTCGGCGTCAACGCCGACCGCTGGCTGGTGGCGACGGTGCGCGACCTGCTCGCGGACAAGGAGCTCATGCGCGAGGAGCCGGTCGTGCAGTTGGTCTGAGATGGGTGGCGCCCTCATCTTCCTCGGCCTCATGGTGGCCCTGCCGCTGCTGCTCTATGCCGAGCGCCGCGCCCGCCTCGCGCAGCTGCAAGGGTGGCGCACCGCCGCCGCGGACCTCGGCCTGCAGAAGGTCCAATCGCGATTGTCGATCGCCGGCAACCCGCAACTGAGCGGACTTGCCGGCCGCCGCCGCGTCTCGTTGGAGCGTCTCTCCACCGGCGACAAGCTGCACGTCACCAAGGTGACGATCGCCGGCCACTCGGGGATCAGCCTGCGGCTGCAAGAGGCCAGGGGCCGGCTCGAGAAGTGGCTCGACGAGCGCGAGATCGAGCTCGGCGACGAAGTCTTCGACAGCGAGGTCGAGGTGCACGGCCCGGCGGACCGCGTGCGCGCTCTCCTCGACGCCGAGACCCGCACCATCGTGCGCGGCATGCTGCACAACCGGCTCGAGCTGCCCGGACGGCCGGCGGTGACGGTCCGCGGCCCGGTGTCGATCGAGTACGGGGACCTCTACGCTCACCTCCCCGAGAACCCGCCCCCGCCGCCGAGCGAGCTCGTCGAGGTCGTCGGTGCCCTCCTCGTCGTCGCCGAGCGCTTCGAGCGGCCGGCCAGCCTGTCCGAGCGGCTCGCCCGTTCCATCGAGAGCGAGCCGCAGTGGCGCGTGCGGCTGCGCGGCCTCGAGCTGCTCGCCACCAGCTACCCGAACGATCGCGCCACCGCGGAGGCGCTGCGCCGCGGGCTCGCCGACGAGGTTCCCGAGGTGCGGCTCCAGGCGGCGATTGCATTGGGCGACGAGGGCCGTGCGACGCTGCTCGAGATCGCGAGCGCCGAAGACGTCGAGGACGCCACCGCCGCGCACGCCATCGACGTGCTGGGCGATCGCTTCCCGGCCGACGCCGCCCTCGCCGTCCTGCGGCACGCGCTGCGGCGGCGCCGCCTGCACACCGCCGACGCCTGCATCCAGCTGCTCGGGCGCGTCGGCGGGGAGACGGCGACGCCGGTCCTCTGCCGGGTGCTCGTCGTGGAGACCGGTCAGCTGGCGGTGGCCGCCGCGCAGGCGCTGAAGAAGTGCGCCGGCCCCGAAGCCGAAGAGGCCCTGCTCGAGGCGCTCGGGCACGGTGAGCCGGACCTCGCGGTGCCGGTGCTCGAGGCGTTGGGCCGCTGCGGCTCGGCGGGCGCCGTGCTGCCGATCCAGGAGGCCGCCGAGGACGCCGGCGACGACGTGCGCCGCGCCGCGCGCCAGGCGGTGGCGACGATCCAGTCACGGCTGCCGGGGGCGTCGCCCGGGCAGCTCTCGCTCGCCGGCGGCGAGGTGGGTCAGCTGAGCCTGGTCGACGACGACCCGCGCGGCCGGGTGTCGCTTCCCGAGACGAGCTGAACGGCTCGCATCGATCGCGGGGCCGCCCCGCCGCAGCGCTCAGTCGAGCTCGCGGCGCGAGAAATCCCACACCGAGAGCGCGACGACCGCGGCCGCGCCGAGGACGCTCGCCCACAGCGCGAACGTCGCGTGCTGCAGCTTTGCGCGCGAAGAGCTGCACCGGCAGCGTCCACGGGTACCAGTGGCCGAAGCGCGACTGGCCGATCATGAAGCCGGCGACGGTGGCGCCCATGCCGGCGGCGACGGCGATGGTGAAGCTGCTCCAGCGGATCGAGACCCAGAGCTGGATCGCCGCCATGAGGATGCCCGCCGCCACCATGCCGAGGCAGAGCCGCAGCAGCCACCACCAAGGCGGCCAGCCGGCGAGCCCTGCGTCCGGTTTCGTGTGCATGAGCACCCAGCCGCCGATCGCGATCAGGACGGCGAAGACGAGCGCCGCGCCGACGAGCAGCGCGAGGAGCGCCGTCCACTTCGCCAGGTAGTGCACCGCGCGCGGCACCGGCAGCGCGAGGAGGTGCTTCCACTGCCGGTCGCCGTGCTCGAGGCCGGCGAGGAGCGCCGCCTCGAGCGTCACGAAGAGCGGCATCATGAGGAACGCCCAGAGGGCGAAGGAGGCGCCGGCGAACGCCTTCCAGGCGCGCACCGGGTCGGCGTCGCCGACCTGCGTCTTGGCCAGGCCGAGCTGGAGCACGCAGAGCGCCACGACGACCGCCGGAGTGACGACGCTCATGCGCAGCGCCAGCGTGCGGCGGAGCTTGAGCGCCTCGGCGTGGACGGCGCGCGCGAAGGCGGCGACGAACGAGCTCACGGCCGCGCGCCCTCGCGGCGGGTGAGGGCGAGGAAGAGCGACTCGAGCGACGCCTCCTCGATCGACAGCCGGGCGACGCCGACGCCGCGCTCGACGAGGAGGCGGTTGATCTCGGCGCTCGTGCGCTCGCGTAGCGCGACGACGAGCCCGCCGTTGCCGTCCGAGGCGACGCTCTCGCCGAGCGGCGGCGAGCTCGCGCGTCGCGCGCGCGGTGTCGTCGCAGCCGACGAGGAGCCGCGGCGGGGCGCGGCGCCGCAGCTCGGCGAGCGTGCCTTGGAAGAGCAGGCGGCCGCCGTCGACGACGCCGAGGTAGGTGGCGATCTGCTCGACCTCGGCGAGGAGATGGCTCGACACGAAAACGGTGATGCCCTGCTCGCCGGTCAGCCGGCGCAGCAGCGCGCGGAAGTCCTGGATGCCTGCCGGGTCGAGGCCGTTGGTGGGCTCGTCGAGGACGAGGAGCCGCGGCTCGCCGAGGAGCGCCAGCGCCAACGCCAGCCGCTGGCGCATGCCGAGCGAGTAGGTGCGCACGAGGCGGTCGGCGTCGGCGGCCAGCTCGACGAGGCGCAGCAGAACGTCGATGCGGGCGGCGGGCGCGGCGAGCAGGCGGCGGGTGACCTCGAGGTTTTCGCGGCCGGTGAGGTGGCCGTAGAGCGACGGGCTCTCGACGAGCGCGCCGACGCTGCGGAGCGCACGGCGGTCGCGCGCGGTGAGCGCCTCGCCGAAGATCTCCATCGTGCCGCCGCTCGGCCGCAGCAGGCTCAGCAGCAGGCGGATCGTCGTCGTCTTGCCGGCGCCGTTGGGACCGAGGAAGCCGTAGATGGCGCCGGCCGGCACCGCGAGGTCCAGCTCGTGGACGCCGTGGCCGCCCGGGAAGCGCTTGCTCAGTCCGTGGGTCTCGATGGCGTTCAGGGCGGCATCCTCGCGAGCAAGAAACGCAGGCCGCCAGGGATGATTACGCCGGTCGACGCAGACGGCGAGGAACAAACGCGGCTCGCGCCGCTGTTTCAGGCGACGTGAGAGTGCTTCGCGGACCCCGTGCTGCCTTGCTCGCTCTGTTCGCCGCGATCGGTCTCGCCACGAGCGCGTTCGCCCAGAGCGAACCGACGCAGACCGTTCGCATCGTCGAGAAGCCCGCCGGCCTCGTCTCCAGCGCGCTGCAGGTGCCCATCGTCGCCACCGAGCCCGTCGAGCGCCTGGCGCTCTTCGTCAACGGCGTGCGGCACAGCGCGACGGCCGGGCGCACGATGACGGCGAAGCTGAACGTCGGCCTCTACATCCGCCGCCTGCGGCTGCGCGCGGTGGGCTACGACGCGCAGGGCAACGTCGTGGGCGAGGACGAGACCGTCGTCAACGATCCGCGGCCGCCGTTCCGCGTGCGGCTCGTCGGGCCGCCGAGCTGGCCGGCGAGCGGCGACGTCGAGCTCCACGCCAACGTCCTCCGCCCCGCCGACGTGCGCGTCGCGGGCGTCGACTTCTACGTCGGCGAGGAGAAGGTGGCGAGCGACGAGGCGCCGCCCTACGGCGCCGCGGTCGACGCGGCGCGCTTCCCCGGCGCCGTCTACGCCCGCGTCGTCGTGCGCGCCGGCGCGCAGGAGGCCAACGACGTGCTCTTCTTCGGCGCCGAGCCCGCACGCCTCGGCCGAGGTCACCGTGCAGCAGATCCCCGTCTCGGTCGTCGGCAAGGCAAGCGCTCCGCTGCGCGCCGAGGACGCTCCAGCTCTTCGACACCGGCGCGCAACGCCCGATCGAGCGGCTTGGTGGCGGCCGCGCGACCAGCCGCTCCACGTCATCCTGCTCGTCGACTACTCGGAGAGCATGCTCGACGAGCTGCCGGTGGTGAAGGCGGCGGCGCGCCAGTTCGCGCGCGAGCTGCTGAGGCCGCAGGACCGGCTGGCGGTCGTCGGCTTCCACCAGCGGACGTTCTGGCTCACCCGCTTCACCAACGACTGGAACGGCGTCGCCGAGGCCGTCGACCGCGTGCAGCCGATCGGCGAGACCCACCTCTACGACAGCGTCGTCGAGATGCTCTTCGAGCTGCAGAAGACGCCCGGGCCGCCACGCCCTCGTCGTGCTCACCGACGGCGCCGACCAGGGCAGCCGCTTCGGGCTCGACCACGTCGTGCACTACGCGCGCTACGCCGGCGTGCCGATCTACCCGGTGATCAAGAACAAGGCGCTGTCGCGCTGGATGAAGCTCGGCGTCGGGCGCTTGCAGGCGCGGCGGATCGCGCGGCTCGCCGACGACACCGGCGCCACCTGGTTCATCGTCCAGCGCGAGAGCGAGCTCGGCGGCGTCTACGCGCGCATCGCGCAGGAGCTGCGGCAGCAGTACCAGCTCGTCTTCCACTCCGAGGCGGGCGCCGCCGACCGCTGGCACTCGCTGAAGATCGTCTCGACCGAAGGGCAGCGGCTGCGCGCGCCGAAGGGCTACTTCCCGTAGGGCCGCGGCGACTTTGAAAGGCGCACCGACGGCGGGCGCCGAGCCCGCCCTACCCGGATCCGGCGCGGCCGAGCTTCAGCGCTACGCGCCCGCAGAGCGTCACCGCAGGTAGAGCACCTCGCAGACGCCGTCTTGACGGTAGCCGAGGCGGAGGGCGAGCCGCTTCGACACCGGGTTCGAGGCGCTCCAGCAGGGCGCGATGCCGAGCCGCAGGCATTCGCGCAGGAGGGCGGCGGAAGCGATCGCCGCGAGACCGAGGCCACGGTACGCGGGGCGCGTCGCGATCGCCACTTCGAGGTGGCGCGAGGAGCGAGTGTAGGAGGTCGCGGCGCTCGCCAGGCGATCGCCCTCGACGACGCCGAAGCCGAGACCATCCTCGATGAGAGCGAGCGGCGACGGGAAGGACTGCAGGCCGTGCGGCTCTAGCTCGGCGTCGAGCTGCGCCGCGAGGGCGAGGTCGAAGCGGCGGATCGCGAGGTCCGGCGGCAAGCTCGCTTCGATCGCGGCGAGTGCTGCGTCGTCGAGGCCGGACGGGTCGAACTCTTCCATCGGGCGGTCGAAGACCGCGTCGCCGAGCACGTCTAGGATCAGCGCGCGCCACGCCGGATCGTTGCCGTAGACGAGCTCGCGCGGGCCGCCGGGTGCGCTCTCGACGAGGCGCCGCGCGCCGGGCGACTGCGGATCGCCGCCGAAGAGCTGGTAGCAGCCGATGCGCAGGCGGGCGGCGTCGCCGTCGCGCTCGGCGCGCGCGTGGCGGCCTTCGACGGCCGCTTCGACGATGGCAGGCAGGGTCCGATGGCTCGCAAACAGCGCGGCGAGGCCCGCGTTTTCAGCTGTCGCCGGCGCGCGGAGGTCGAGCACGGTGGCGGCGACGACTCGTCAGGCCCGCGCTTCGCGCGCTTGGAACCGCTCGCGTCTCTTCGCCGCCGCGACCTCGCGGTCCTGCGGCGGCGCGTGGCTGACCATGGCGCCGAGCAGGCGTTGGCTCGCCGCCGCGATCTCCTCGACAGCGCGGGCGAATGCCTCCTCGTTGGCTTTCGACGGCTTGGTGGTCCCGGCGATCTTGCGCACGAACTGCAGCGAGGCGTCGTGCACCTCGTCGCTCTCGACCGGCGGCTCGACGTTGTGGAGACGTTTGATGTTCCGGCACATGGCGACATTTTAGCCGGGCGGTCGATACCGACGCCCTCAACCAATCCTCAGCCAGTCCTCAGGACGGCTCCGCCGCCTCCGTCGCATGGTGGCGCCGAAAGGAGCCGTTCCATGAAACCCATCGTGCTCGCCCTGCTGCTCGCCGCCGCCCCGGAAAACGACCCCGCGCGCGAGGTCGCGCTCGTCCGCGCAACGATCGAGGACGCCGGCATCCGCTACGACGACGAGGGCTTGCGGCTCGGGCGCGAACGCGCGGCGCGGCTCGCGGCCGCCGCCGAGGCAACGGGCGACACGCGGCTGGCGCGCGACGCTCACTACCTCGTCGGCCTCGCGGCGTGGGCGCAGGTCTACACCGGCCACAACGGCGTCGACACGCTGCGCCGCCTCGTCGACGAGGGCACCCGGCACGCCGCTCGCGCCGCGGCGCTCGACGACCGCTTCGCCGATGCCTACGTGCTCGGCGCCACCCTCCGCGGCTCCTCGTTCATGGTGGGCGGCGCTTCGGCGGAAACGCGCCAGACGATGATCGAGCTGCTGCGCAAGGCGGTGGAGCTCGACGCCGAGGCGACGCCGGTGGCGACGATCCAGGGCCTGGCGCAGTCGATCGATCCCGCCGGTCCGGCACGGCCGCAGGGGATCGCGATCTACGACGACCTGGTGGCGCGCCTCGACGCGGCGCGGACCGCCGCGAGCCCGCCGCCTGGTTTCTGGGAAGTGCAGGCGCGCGCCTGGCACGCGACGGTGCGACTGCAAACGCTGCAGCCGGAGATCGCCCGCATCCGCGCCGACGTGGCACGGCTCGTCGCCTCGCGGCCCGACGCTGCGATCGGCCGCGAGCTCGCGGCGCGCGTCGAGCATCGTTCGTGGGCTCCGGCCGCCGCGGTCGAGAAGCTCGCGTGGCGGCCGCTCGGCGAGGATCCCGCCGGCGACGGCACCAAGCCCGAGGCGCCCGACCTGCGGGCGCTGGCCTTCGCCCGCGACGCGGAGCGCATCTGGTTCCGGCTCACCTTCGAGCAGGCGCTGCCGCCGGCGTTCGGCCTCAACGTCGTCGTCGACCGCGACGGCGACGCGCGCGGCGACGCGCCCTGGTGGGGCGGGCAGTCGAGCTTCCGCTTCGATCGGCTGGTGACGGCGTGGGTCGTCGCCGAGGGCGACGGCTACTACGGCCGGCTCGGCGTCACCGACGCCAACGGCGCCATTCCGGCTCGCCTGTCGAAGCTCTCCACCGACGTCGTGCTGCGCGTGAGCGGCGACAGGAAGAGCGTCATGCTGGGTGTGCCCGCGTCGCAGCTCGAGCTGACCGAGCGGGCGAAGGCGATCGCCGCCGGCGGCTCGCACCTGATGTGGAACGACAACCTCACCGCCGCCGACGGAGCGGGCATCGCGCTGCCGGCTCAGTGAGCGGCGGCGGCTCGACGACGCCGGAGCGGCGAGCGAGCGCGCGGAACGCCGCATCGTCGTGCAAAGGCACGAATGCCGGGTGCACCGCGATCCACATCGTCATCGGCTCGCGGCGCTCGACGGCCTGCGCGAGCAACTGCAGCGCGCGATCGTCGTGGCCCGCCTGCGCATGGTTCACCGCCTGCAGGAAACGCGGGAACTTCTGCTGCGCCGCCGATTGCGCCCAACTCACATAGACGCCCTGCCATCCGCCGGAGGCGTAGGCGCTCTCGGTGGCGCGGACGAACGGCGGCGGCATGCCGCCGGCGACCATGCCGCGGTGAAGCTCCTGCCACGCCTCGCCGTCGCGGCCGGCCGCCTGGAGACACTTCACCAGCGACATCACGGCGCCGCCGTTGGCGGGGTCGAGGCGGAGCGCCTCGCGCAGGTCGCGCTGCGCCGACTCCGCATCGCCTGCCAGCAGCTCCGCCCAGCCGAGGTCGGCGAAGGTGGAGGAGGAGGTCGGCGCCAGCTCGGCCGCCGCGCGCGTCTGCGCCACCGCCTCGTCGAAACGGCGGTTGACCGCCAGCAGGTAGCCGTAGCGCCGGCGGATGCTGGGGATCGACGGGTCGAGGTCGATGGCGCGCTGGAAGCTGCGCTCGGCCGCCGCCATGTCGCGGTCGAGCACCAGCTCGATCGAGGCGCGGGCGGCGTGCGCGAGCGCCGACTGCGGATCGAGCTCGAGAGCGCGCGCTGCCTCGCGACGCGCTTCGGCTTCGTCCGCGGCGGCGATCTCGCTCGTCCACTCCATGCGGCGCACGATCGCTTCGGCGAGCGCGGCGTGCGGCTCGGCGAAGCGGTCCTCGGCGGCGATGGCGCGCCGGAACTCCTCCACCGCCTTGTCCATGTCCGCCACCGTGCGGCGGTCGCTGAAGAAGAGGCCGCGCGCGTGCGCGCGCAACGCGATGGCCGTCTTGCTCATCGACGGCAGGGGTGCGGGCTGGCGGAGGAAGATCCACGCGCAGCCGGCGACGACGACGAAGAGGAGTGCGAGGAGAGCAACGACAGCGGGCGAACGGAGCGGAGCGCGGGTCGCGGCAGGCTCGCTCGCGAGCGGCGCCGCAGCGAGCGGCGACGTCACGGCGCTCGCTTGCAGGCCGGCGGCGGAGGCCGGGGCTGCGGGCTGCACTTCGTCGAGCGGCGCGATCCAGCGATAGCCGCGGCCGCGCACGGTCTCGATGAAGCGCGGCTCGCGGGCACTATCGCCGAGCGCCTGCCGCAGCGCGTGCACGGCCACCGTCACCACGTCGGAGGTGACGAACTTGCCGCCCCACACCGCGGCGATGAGCTGCTCGACCGAGACCACCTCGTTCGGCCGCCCGGCAAGCAGCACGAGCAGGTCGCAGGCCTTGGGCTCGAGCCGCGTCGTGCGGCCGCTCGCGTCGGTGACGAGGCGCAGCAGCGGGTCGACCGTACAGCCGAGCGCGCTCCAAGACATCGGGGAGATCTTAGCGACGGCGCGCGGAAGCCTGGCGTTCGCGCGCGCGGCGCTCGGGTCAATCTAGAATCGACGTCGTGGCGTGGCTCGATCGATTGCTCGGAGGACGCGAGGCGGCGGCGGACGCCGGCGGCTCCGCCGCGGTGCGCCGCATCGCCGACCAGCTCGCCGCGATGCCGCAGCAGGAGGCGCGGATGCTCGCGGCGTTCGCCTACATGCTCGGCCGCGTCGCCTTCGCCGACCGCGAGATCTCGGCCGCCGAGAGCGCGCGCATGGAGGAGCTGGTGGCCGAAGTCGGCAAGCTGCCGGCGGAGCAGGCGGTTCTCGTCGTCGAGATCGCCAAGGCGCAGAACCGCCTCTTCGGCCACACCGAGAACTTCCAGGTCAGTCGCGAGCTGCGCGAGCTCGCCGACGAGGCGCAACGCCGGCGCCTCCTCGACTGCCTCTTCGCGGTGTCGGCCGCCGAGGACGGCATCTCGGCCGAGGAAGAGAGCCAGGTGCGCCAGATCGCCAGCGAGCTCGGCTTCTCGCACGGCGAGTACGTCGCCGCGCGCGCCGCCTGGGCCGAGCACCGCACGGTGCTGCGCGGCCTGCGCGGCCGCGGCAGCTGAGGCGTCGCTCGCGCGCCGCGGGCGCCGCTGTGCGCGAATCAGGCGCGTGTCAGCGAATCGTCGCCGACGTCTCGCGGCGCTACTCGTCGGCGAAGACGACGGCGAGCGGGATCTCGAGACCGGGCAGCAGCGGCGTCGTCAACGAATCGCTGTCGCGCAGCGACAGCAGCTGCGGCCGGCCATAGCGGTCGCCCTCGAGTCGGAAGATCTTGACCGTCTCGGCCTCTGGGTCGACCAGCCAATACTCGGCGACCCCCGTCCTCTCATAGCGGTCCCGCTTGATCACCTCGTCACGCTTGCGACCGCTTGGCGATAACACCTCGACGAGCAGGTCGGGCGAGCCCTGGACGTTCGCTGCGGTGAAGAGGTCGAAGCGCTCCGTGCGCACGAACAGCAGGTCGGGCACCACGACATCGTGCCTCGAAAGAAGCACATCCACCGGAGCGAAGAACAAGCGACCGATTCGCGATCCGCGCACGAAAGTGTCAAGAGCGCGGAACAGGTTCATGATGACGATCTGATGACGGAGGTTGGGCGACGGGGCTCACGTAATGCTCTCCATCGAGGATCTCGTGCCGCAGCCCGTCGTCCGGGAAGAGCAGGTAGTCCTCGTAGGTGAGCTTCGTCGCGGTCTCGGCCACGGTGCGCTCCATTGTATCGCTCCTCCATGATGGCATAGGTGCGGCCTCCGCCCCTTCAGACGGAAACCGGGCCGCTGTCCTTGCAGGAACGATCGAAGCTCGGCTAGTCGCTCGCTCGCGAGCGCCCGTTGGACGCCGCCGCTACGCGCGCCGGATCCAGGCCGCCGCGGCCCAGCCGACGAGCACCATCACGCAGAGCATCGCCCAGCCGTAGCGGGTGCCGTAGGTGAGCGTCGGGAAGTGGTTGCTCAGCATCAGGAACACCGTCGGCACGGCGAGGAAGGTGTTCTGCTTCGAGCGCAGCTTGGCGCCGGCGGCGAGCGCGGCGTCGGGCGTCTGACCGGCTTTGACGGCGGCCACCATCTTCTTCTGCGACGGGATGATGCGCATCGCCACGTTGTTGGCCATGATGGTGCCGAAGAGGGCGCCGACGTGCATGTAGACGGCGCGCCCGGAGAGCCACTGCGACAGCCCCCACGCCAGCGCGACGAGGAGCGCGAAGCCGATCGCGGCGGCGAGCTTCTCCGACTTGCCGAGGGGCGAGCGCATCATCGCGTCGTAGATCGCCCAGCCGCCGAAGATGACGACCAGGCCGATGATGATGGCCTTGCCGTTGCTGATCTCGCGGACGCTCTCGTCCACCATCACGCCGCCCATGTAGTAGATGAGCCCGAGCAGGATGATGCCGGAGAGCCAGGTGATCGCCGCCTCCCACTGGAACCAGTGGAGCGGAAAGGCGGGATCGAAGGTCTTCGTCTTGTCGACGCGGTAGAAGCCGCCGCTGTGCACCATCCACACCTGGCGCGGCGTACCCTCCTTGGCGCCCTCCTTCTCCAACGCCGAGAAGCGGCCGTCGAGCCAGGTGAAGTAGTAGGTGGTGCCCACCCACAGGATGCTGGCGAAGATGTGCACCCAGCGGAAGGCGAGCTTGAGCCACGACAGCCAGTCGAAGTCCATCTCAGCTCCCTCGATAGGTGGAGTACCCGAACGGGCTGAGCAGCAGCGGCACGTGGTAGTGCTGCCCGGCGTCGCGCACGGTGAAGACGATCGCAACGTGGGGGTAGAAGCCCGGCGTGCCGCGCGCCTCGTGATAGGCGGCGACGTCGAAGGTGAGGCGATAGGTGGCGGCCGCGAGCACGGTGCCGGTGGGCAGCAGGTGCCCGACGCGGCCGTCGGCGTTGGTGGCGGCGCGGGCGAGCTCGCGCCAGCCGCCGGCCTCCTCGACCTCGAGACGCACGCCGATGCCCGCCGCGGGGCGGCCGATCGCCGTGTCGAGGACGTGCGTGGAGAGCCCGCTCATCGTCTGCGTGGAATCGCTCGGTGGCGCGACGATATCGCGGCCGCCGTTCAGAGCGTCAGCAGCTTCTCGAGCCGCAGCTGCGTGATCTTGCGCTGCTCCTCGGCGGCCACCTCGAGCTCGCGCTCCGGAGCGTTGGCGAGGCGGCGGGCGCAAAGGCCCAGCATTTCCTCGGCGCCCTTGCCGGTGGCGCAGACGATGAAGATGTAGCCGAAGCGCTCGCGATAGGCACGGTTGGCGGCGGCGAGCTCGGTACGCGTCGCGTCGGCGACGCCGTGGGCGCCGGCCTGCTCGTCGCTCGACCACGCTTGGCCGGCGGCCGACTGCGCGGCCTCGGCCTTGCGCTCGCCGATCTCGGGATGGCTGCGGAAAGCGGCCAGCCATTCGTCGCGGCCAGCAGACTGCCAGAGCGTGTCGGCGGCGGCGAAGAGCTCGCCGGCGGTGGCGAACGGCCGCCGCTCGTTCATCGCCCGCGCCCACACCGGCGAGCCGCAGCAGTCGAGGAAGGCCGTCTTCGCCTGCCGCGGCAGCAGCGCGTTCAAGCGGCGCAGGCCCTCGGCGCGGCGGCCCTCGCGGCTCGGCTCACCCCACAAGCGCAGGCGGCTGACGCCGCCGTCGGGGTAGATCGAGAAGCGGGCGTGCGTGGCGGGCGGCGCGTCCTCGACCGCGAAGGTGTGCACGTGGTCGGCTTCGAGCTTGGTACGCGGCAGCAACTCGCGCCACTCCCACGAGCCCCAGTCGGCCTCGTCGGCGGCTGCGGGCGCGGCGGCGACCTCGAGCGTGCAGGTGTCGGGGTAGTTGCCCTTGAAGTGTGCGGTGTCGACCTCGACGCGGCGGATGGTGCCGGCGATGCCGAGGCGCAGCACCACCCAGTCGAAGCCGGGGCCGCGGCGGCGCTTGGTCTCCCAGCCGTCGTCCATGCGCACGCCCCGGCCGGGCATGAGGAGGTTCTGCGGCGCGCTGAAGAACATGTCGCTGGCGGCGAGCCAGCGGCCGCCGTGCTCGACGGCGACGAGGTCGATCTCGCGCGTTGCGGCAGCGCCAGTAGCCGCGTCCATCGCGGCGCCGGCTCCACCGACGATCCGCGGCCAGTCCGGCACCACCTCGCCGTGCACGCGCAGTCGCGCGACGCCGCCGTCGGGGTAGATATGGAAGCGCAAGTGAGTGAACCGGTACGAGCTGTCGATCGTGAACTGATTGCGCGAATCGCCGCGCAGCGCCGACTTCGGGAGCACCTCGACCCACTCGGTGCTCGCGCCTTGGAGCTCCCCGACGCTCGGATCGCCGTCGACCGCGCATGCCTCGATGGACGCGTGCTCGGGGTAGTTGCCGCGGAAGAACGCGGTGTCGACGACGATGCCGCGCAGCACGCCGGGAAGCCCGAGCTTGACGATGCACGAGTCGTGGCCGGGCGTGCGGCGGCGGCGGCTCTCCCAGCCGTCCATCCACTTGCCGCGGTCGGTGTACTCGTGCTCGCGCCACACGGGCGCCTCGGGCTTGAGCAGGTTCTCCTTCTCGGCGAAGAAGTCGTCGTTGGCCCACAGCACGCGTCCGCCGAGACGGGCGGAGGCGAGGTCGGTGTGCTGCTGCCACGCCGGCGGCGGCGCGGCGGGCGGCGGCGGGGCGCCGGCGGGAGAGGCTTCGCTCGTCATGGGCGACCGATCACGCGTCGGGGTCGGTGCGCATGCTGCGCGATGGACCCCCTGCCGTGCAACTGTTGGGCGGCGGCGGCGCTCACGCGTTGCGCCCGCGGAGGACGAGCCGGCCGGCAGGTGGATCGGCGCAGGTCGCGCCGTCGAATACCTGCCGCCCGCGCAGCCACGTTTCGCGAACGACGCCTTGCAGCTCGCGGCCGGCGTAGGGAGTGACCGGGTGACGCTGGTGGAGACGAGCGGGATCGACGCGGATGCTCGCTTCCGGGTCCCAGACCACGAAGTCCGCGTCGCAGCCGGGAGCGAGGCGGCCCTTGCGATCGTCGAGGCCGGCGAGCTTCGCCGGCGCCGCCGCCATCCACTGCGCGAGCCGCTCCGGTCCGTGGCCGCGCCGGCGCGCCGCCGTCCACATCAACGGCAGGCCGAGCTCGAGCGAAGCGATGCCGCCCCACGCGCGCAGGAAGTCGCCGCTCTCGGGCAGCTTCATCTCCGGCGGGCACGGCGAGTGGTCGCTCGCGACGAGGTCGACGACGCCCTCCTCCAGCGCCTCCCACAGCGCCTCGTTGTTGACGCGCTCGCGGATCGGCGGCGCGCACTTGCAGTCGGTCCGCCCGTCGCCGATCTCCTCCGCCGCGAGCACGAGGTAGTGCGGACAGGTCTCGACGCTCACCGGCAAATCCTCGGCACGCGCGCGCCGCAGCATCTCCACCGCACTGCTCGCCGACAGGTGCACGACGTGGAGCCGTGCGCCGTGCTCGCGAGCGAGCCGCAGCAGCAATGCGATCGCCTCCTCCTCGGCTGCCGGCGGCCGCGATGCGAGCCAGGTGGCGTAGCGCTCCGGCGACGCGTCGCCGAGCGCCGCGACGGCCCGCTCGATCGGCCCCGGCACCTCGGCATGAGCGAGCAGCGGCGCGCCAACGGCAGCGAGCTCGGCGAGCGCCGTCCGCAGGTCGCCTTCGCCGACCCCCGGAAAGTCGTCGACGCCGGACGGCACTAGAAAGCACTTGAACCCGAGCACCCCCGCCGCGAAGAGCGGCCGCAGCTCGGCGGCGTTACCGGGCACCACTCCGCCCCAGAAGCCCACGTCGACGGCGAGCTTCCCCTTCGCCGCCGCGAGCTTCTCGCCAAACGCCGCGATGCTCGTCGTCGCCGGCGTGCTGTTGAGCGGCATGTCGACGATCGTCGTCACCCCACCCGCCGCTGCCGCCCGCGTCGCCGTCGCAAACCCTTCCCACTCCGTCCGCCCCGGCTCATTGCAGTGCACGTGCGTGTCGACCAGCCCCGGCATCAGCACGAGGTCACCGAGGTCGACGACCTTGGAGCCAGCCGGCACTTCGTCGTACGCCGTCACCGCAACGATCGTCTCGTCCTCGACGTGCATCGCCGCCGGACGCATCCCGGTCGGCGTGACGACGCGACTACTGCGAAAGACCACTCGCCCGGTCATCGTGCGTGATCCTAGTCGCGCCAGCTGCGGACCGGGTATTCCGGGCGGTATTCTCCATTGGGTAGACTCGGGGTGTGAAGCTTGGAGTATCGCTGCCGGAGGAGTTGATCGCTTTCGCCGACGAAGTGGCCCGGCGACGAGGCCTAACCCGATCGGCTTTCCTGGCGGAGCTGCTCGAGGCGGAACGTCTGCGCGACCAGGTCAGCCGCTACGTCGACCGCTATGGCTGGGACGTTGCGGAGAACGACGACGCGTGGCGGGAGTACCAGCGCCAGCGCATGGCAGTGGATTACGCCGATGACGAGTGGTGAGCCGCTGCCGCGCCGGGGCGAAGTGTGGTGGTTGCTCGCGGACAAGCGCCGCCCGGCCGTCGTGGTGCAGAGCGACAAGCTGCGCGAGCCGCGGATCGGAACGTTCCTGGTGGTGCCTCTCACCAGCCGGCTGCACCTCTCCGAGCTGCCTGGGAACGTACGTCTGCCCCGTCGCGCCACTGGCTTGAGCAAGGACTCGGTCGCCAACGTCTACGACCTGCAGAAGGTCGTGCGCACGGATCTGGTGGGCCGCGTCGGATTGCTGCCCGGTAGTGAGCTGGCAGCGCTGCAGGACGGACTGCGCCTGGTGCTCGGGCTCTGACTCAACCGGTCAGGAAGTCCACGAGAAGCCGCTGCGCCACCGCGGTCCGGTAGCGGGCAGTGGAGCGGAAGTCGTCGATCGGGGCGATCTCGCGGCCCAGCTCGGCGCGGGCGGTAGCGATTGTCTCTGGCGTGAGCGGCTGCCCGCGCAGCACCGCCTCGGTGCGCGTGCAGCGCAACGGGATGGGGGCGACGCTCCCGAGCGCGAGCCGTACGTCTTCGGCGACCTCGCCCTTCAACGTCAGCGCGCCGGCGAAGCAGATCTTCGAGATCGCTTGCGCTCGCCGCGTACCCACCTTGCGGTAGACCTCGCGCCAGCGGCCGGCGGGGCGGCGGGGGAGGTGGATGGCGCGGATGAGCTCGCCGGTGCCGAGGTCCATCTTGCGGTAGGCACGGTGGAAGCTGGCGTAGGGCACGCGGCGCACGCCGTCGGGCGAGATCAGCTCGAGCTCGGCGTCGTAGACGAGCAGCGCCGGCGGCGAGTCGGCGGCCGGCGAAGCGTTGGCGAGGTTGCCGCCCAAGGTGCCGCGGTTCTGGATGGCGATGCCGCCAGTCTCGGCCGCCGCCGCGCACAGCAGCGGGTACTCGCGGCGCAGCAGCTCGCTCGTCTGCACTTGCGAGTAGGTGGTCAAGGCGCCGAGGGTGACGCGCTCGGCGGTCTCGGTGATGCCGCGCAGCTCGGGCAACCCCCACACGCTGACCCACCGCCGATGCGGCAGCTTGCCGGCCTCGGCCAGCACCATGAGGTCGGTGCCGCCGGCGAACGGCCGGTAGCCGGTAGCGAGCAGCGCCAGCGCGCCGTTGAGGCTCGCCGGCGTGGCGAGCTCGTAGGCGGGCAGGTTCGATCTCAACCTTCCGCCTCGCCCGCCGCGGCAGCGACGGCGTCGAAGATCTTCACGTAGCCGGTGCAGCGGCAGAGGTTGCCGGCGAGGCCGGTGCGGATCTGTTCTTCGCTGGGCCGCGGCGTGTGCGCCAGCAGCGCCACCGCCGCCATCACCATTCCCGGCGTGCAGATGCCGCACTGCGCGCCGCCGTGCTCGATGAATGCACGCTGCACGGGGTGGAGCTCGCCGTGGCCCGCCACACCTTCGATCGTCGTGACCGCGGCGCCTTCGGCCTGCGCCACCGGCACCAGGCAGCTGTTGACGAGCTCGCCGTCGACGAGCACCGAGCACGCTCCGCACTCTCCTTCGCCGCAACCCTCTTTCGTGCCGGTGAGCGCCAGCTCCTCGCGCAGCACGTCGAGCAGGCGCGCCATCGGGTGTGTGCGCAGCTCGACGGCGCGGCCGTTGACGGTGAAGCGAATGGATGTCATGCGCCGAGCGCCTCCATCAGCACCTCAGGCACGACCGGCACGTGCCGCAGCCGCACGCCCGTGGCGTGCTCGATGGCGTTGACGATCGCCGGCGCCGGGCCGTCCATCGGCAGCTCGCCGATCCCCTTGGCGCCTCCCGGGCCACCGGCGTACGGCACCTCGGCGAACGCCACGCGGATCGACGGCACGTCGGCGGCCGTGGGGATGATGTAGTTCGTCATCTGCGCGTTGACCATGCGGCCGCGCTCCCACACCACGTTCTCGTAGAGCGCCCAGCCGATCCCCTGCGCCACGCCGCCCTCGATCTGGCCGGCGGCGAGCACCGGGTGGATGACCCGCCCCACCTCCTGCACGGCGACGAAGTCGTCGACCGTCGTCTCGGCGGTCAGCGTGTCGACCGACACCTCGGCGACGTAGACCGCCCACGCGTAGGCGGCATAGGCGTCGCCCTGGTACTTCTCGTCGTCCCAGCGGATCCCCGCCGGCGGCTGGTACTGCGTGACTGACTCCAACGGCCCGACGCGCTCGTGGTAGGCGCGGCAGGCGGCGCGGAAGTCGTCGCGCGTGTAGCCTTCCGGCAGCACCGGCAGCAGGGCGTGCTCCTCGAGCTTGGCGCGCAGCGAAAGCGCCGCCTGCTCGACGAGCTTGCCGACGACCATGGTCGTGCGCGACGCCACCGTCGGGCCGCTGTTGGGGACGTTGGCGGTGTCCGGCTGCGCGATCTCGACGGAATCGTAGTCGAGCCGCAGCGCCCCGGCGACGATCTGCGCCAGGATGGTGTTGGTGCCCTGCCCGATCTCCGTGCTGGCGACGCGCACGCGCACGCGGCCCTCGGCGGTGGCGTCGACGCCGACGATCGAGGCGAGATACTCCTCGCCCGATCCGGTGAAGCCGGCGCCGTGCATGAACGAGGCGAAGCCGATCCCCTTCTTGACGCGGCGCCCTTCGTTTTCGCGCGCGAAGCGCGCGCGCTTCTCGTAGTAGCCGGTCATCGCGAACGCCTGGTCGAGGAGCGCCGGCAGGTCGACCACCTCGCGGATCTCCTGGCTCACCGCCAGGGTGTCGCCCTTGTGGATGAAGTTGCGCCGCCGCAGCTCGTCGGGAGCGAGCCCCAGCTCCGCGGCCAGCTCGTCGAGGTGGCACTCCATGGCGAAGATGCTCTGCGGCGCGCCGAAGCCGCGGAAGGCGCCGTGCGGCGGCGCGTTGGTGGCGGCGGCGCGGCTACGCACGCGCACGTTGGGGCACGCGTACGGACCGGCGGCGTGGATGGTGCCGCGCGAGAGCACGACGGCGGAGAGCGTCGCGTAGGCGCCGCCGTCGATGGCGAAGTCGACGTCGAGCGCGAGCAGCTTGCCGTCGCGCGTCGCCGCCGAGCGGATGCGGGTGCGCGACGGATGGCGCTTGGTCGTCGCCACCATGTCCTCGGCGCGGTCGTAGATCATCTTCACCGGCTTGCCCGACTTCCACGCCAAGAGCGCGGCGTGGGCGGCGATCATCGACGGATATTCCTCCTTGCCGCCGAAGCCGCCGCCGGTCTCGGTCTGCACCACGCGCACTTTGTCCTTGGGCAGCGCGAAGAGCGGCATCAGCGCCTTGTGGATGTAGTAGGGGCACTGGAGCGATCCCCACACGGCGACACCGGTCTCCGGGCTCGCCTCGGCGATCACGCCTTGCGGCTCGATGTAGAGCTGCTCCTGCGCGCCCGTCGAATAGGTGCGTTCGAGGACGACGTCCGCCTGCGCCCACGCCTCGTCGACGTTGCCCTTCTCGACGAGGTACGACTTGAAGAGGTTGTCCTCGCCCCAGATGACGGTCGTGGCGGCGAGCGACTCCTCGAGGTCGAACACCGCGGGCAGCTCCTCGATGTCGAACGTCACCGCGCGCCGCGCCTCCTCGAGCAGGTAGCGGTCGGCGTGCGCGAGCAGCAGCACCGGCTCCTCGGGATGGTTGACGACGCCGTCGGCGAGGCAGGGCTGGTCCTCGAGAATCAGGGTGATGCAGTTCTTGCCCGGGATGTCGCGCGCGGTGACGACGACGATCTCGTCCCACGGGATGCCATCGCCGAAGCGCACGCCGCGGATGCGCCCGCGCGCCACCGGGCTGCGCACGGTCGTCCCGTAGAGCATCCCGTCGCGCCGCAAGTCGTCGACGTAACGCGCCGCGCCGGTGACCTTCTCGCGCCCCTCCTTGCGGGGCACCGGCTTGCCGATCAACCCGCTCATCAGTACTCGACCTTGTCCGATTTGTCGCGCCAGGCGACGAACGCCGCCTGCGCCTCGTCGCGCATGAGCTGGATCATCGGCATGCGCCGCTCCGCGTGCGGCAGCCGCAGCTGCTCGTAGATCTCGGAGTCGTCGAAGCCCACCGCCGCCGCGTCGGCCGCCGTGTTGCCGAAGTAGACGCGACGCGGCCGCGCCCAGTAGATGGCGCCCAGGCACATCGGGCAGGGCTCGCAGGTGGTGTAGACGTCGCAATCGTCGAGCTGAAAGCTCTGGAGCGCGCGGCACGCCTCGCGGATCGCCACGATCTCGGCGTGTGCCGTCGGGTCGTTGGTCGTCGTGACGCGGTTGGTGCCCTCGCCGATCACGCGGCCGCCCTGGACGACGAGCGCCGCGAACGGCCCGCCGCCCTCCTCGACGTTGCGCAGCGACAGCTCGATGGCGCGCGCCATGAAGCGGCTGGGGTCCGCGGGATCGCTCGCCGGCACGGCCGCAAGCTTGCTGCGCGCGAGGGGCGGCTGTCTAGTGCCGGCGGCCCGGGGCATGCCGGGTAGAGTGCGCGCGATGAAGCCCCGCCGCCATCACCAGCGCTCGGACCTCGTCCAGCTCGCCCGCCGGGCGATGGTGGACCACGGCCTGCTGCCCGACTTCGACCCCGCCGCGCTGCGCCAGGTGCAGGCAATGAATGGCGTGCCGCGCTCCACCGCGGCCGAGACCGCAGACCTCACGAAGCTGCTCTGGTGCTCGATCGACAACGACGACTCGCGCGACCTCGACCAGCTGACGGTGGCCGAGGCGCTCCCGGGCGGCGCAACGCGCGTGCTGGTAGCGGTCGCCGACGTCGACTCGCGCGTCGCCAAGGGCTCGCCCGTCGACGAGCACGCGCGCCACAACACCACCTCGGTCTACGCCAGCTGCTGCATCTTCCCGATGCTGCCCGAGCGGCTCTCGACCGACCTCACCTCGCTCAATCCGGACGAGGACCGTCTCGCCATGGTCGTCGAGCTGGTGGTGCGCGACGGACGGGTGGAGAGCTCCGGCGTCCGCCGCGCACTGGTGCACAACCAGGCCAAGCTCGCCTACGACAGTCTCGCCGCCTGGCTCGAGGGCGAGGGACCGCTGCCGCCGGCCGCCGCCGCGGTGCCCGGCCTCGACGACAACCTGCGCCTGCAGGACCGCGTCGCGCAGGAGCTGCGGGGGGAGCGGCACGAGCACGGCGCCCTCGACCTGCAGACGATCGAGGCGCGTCCCGTCTTCCGCGGCGAGAGCGTCGCCGAGCTGCGCGCCGACTTGCCCAACCGCGCCAAGCAGCTGATCGAGGACTTCATGATCGCCGCCAACGGCGCGACGGCGCAGTTCCTCGCTGCGCGCGGCATCGCCTCGCTGCGACGCGTCGTGCGCTCGCCCGAGCGCTGGCAGCGCATCGTCGAGGTGGCGGCCGAGCACGGCGAGGCGCTGCCGCCCGAGCCCGACGCGCGCGCGCTGCAAGCCTTCCTGTTGCGCCGCAAGCGAGCCGACCCGCTGCGCTTCCCCGACCTCTCGCTGGTGATCGTCAAGCTGATGGGCGCCGGCGAGTACGCGGTCGAGGTGCCGGGCCGCGAGAGCCCCGGCCACTTCGGGCTCGCCGTACGCGCCTACACCCACTCGACGGCGCCCAACCGCCGCTACCCCGACCTGGTGACGCAGCGGCTGCTCGGAGCGTCGCTCGCCGGCGCGCCGTCACCCTACGGGGCCGACGAGCTCGCCGAGCTGGCGCTCCACTGCACGCGTCAGGAGGACGCCTCCAACAAGGTCGAGCGCCAGATCCGCAAGTCCGCGGCGGCGCTGCTGCTCGAAGACAAGATCGGCGATCGCTTCGACGCCGTCGTCACCGGCGCTTCGGAGAAGGGCACCTGGGTGCGCGTCTTCCGCCCGCCGGTCGAGGGCAAGCTGGTGCGCGGCGCGCACGGCCTCCGCGTCGGCGACAAGCTCCACGTCGAGCTCGTGGGCACCGACGTGGAGCGCGGCTTCATCGACTTCGTGCGCGCGCAGTAGCCCGGGCCGCGCTCGCGGCCAGGGCTACCCATCGCGCCTCGCTGCGCGGCTCAGCTCTTGCCCGGCGCCAGGAAGTCGACGCGCTCGACCTCGTCCCAGCGCACGTAGGTGGGCTTCGGCTTCTTGGGCTCGAAGATCAGCAGACCGGCGTTGTCCTCGGAGACGTCGGTCGAGTCCTCGAGCGTCAGCTCTTCGCCGCTGCGAAGAGTCACCCGCGACGAGTCGGTGCGCGGCACGACCGTGGCGATCAGGGCGAAGGGGATGCTGTAGCTGACGTCGCGGCGGTCGCCGTCGAGCATCTCGGTCGTCTCGCTCTCGTCGAGGTCGTAGACGAGGCGGCCGACGAGCTTGCGGCCGTCGCTGGTGGTGACCATGCCCTGCAGGCGGGCGCCGGGCTTGTAGGCCTGGTAGCCGGGGCCGCTGCCGCCGGGCGAGAAGTCGACGCGCTCGAAGGCCTTCCAGTCGATGAGCACGCGGCCGTAGCGCGGATCCTCGACGTAGATGCCGCGGTTGCTCGAGTCGACGTCGTTGGTGTCGGAGAGCACGATGGTGCGGCCGTCGGCGAGCACCACCGTCGAGCTGTCGCTCGAGCGCTTCTCGATCGCGCGGATGGTGCCCATCTGGACGCTCAGGTCGTCGCCGTCGCGGTCCTCGCCGTCGAGCTCGTCGCTCGCCACGCACTCCTCCTGGTCCCACTGCACGAAGCCGGTGAACACGCCTTCGCGGGTCGTCACCTTGCCCCACAGGCGCGGCTCGGAGCCCTCGACGCGCGCGGGAGCCGGCGCGAAGACGATCGAGCGGATGCGCCGCCACTCGACGTCGACGTCGCCCAGGCTCGGGTCCCACACCCGTATCTTCGCCTCGACGTCGTTGCTGCCGCCCTCGACCTCGAAGGTGCTGCCGTCCTTGAGCGTCACCGTCACCTCGTCGCCGGTGTGCGGCTCGAGCTTGGCGATGTCGCCGAAGCGGCTGACGAACTGCCGGTCGTCATCGAAGTGACCGTCGAAGGAGCCGATCTTGATGCCGAAGATCTCGATCGTCTTGCGGTCGTCGCGGCGAGCGAAGCGCGGCGCCTCGTCGACCCAGGGGTTGTCTTCCTTCGAGCTGTTGAAGAAGTCGCCCCAGAAAGCTTCCTCGTCGTCCCAGCGCAGGCGGCCCTCGTAGGTCTTGCCGTCGCGCGTCGTCAACTTGCCGTAAATGAAGCCCTCGTCGCCTGCCAGGGCCGGCAGCGGCAGGGCCGCGGCCGTGCAAAGCAGAGCGCCGAGCGCCAGTCGAATGGTCCGTGGGCGCATGATTTGGTCGTTCCTCCCGTCAGCGGTCTCAGGCCTTGATACAGATTCGAGGGCCGAAAGGTTTCATCGGCGCAAAAGCGGCGGCAACGAGGCGGAAACGACGCCGCGATTTGGAACGCGTCTTGAAGCGAGTTGTCAGCGCCATGCCGAGGACCACCGACCTCGCCGCCCTCCGCGAAGAGATGGTCGTCCGCCAGCTCGCCGCCCGCGGCATCCGCGACCGCCGAGTGCTGCAGGCGATGCGCGAGGTGCCGCGCGAGGAGTTCGTGCCGCCCGAGCTCGTCGAGCTCGCCTACGAGGACAGCCCGCTGCCGATCTCCGAGCAGCAGACGATCTCGCAGCCTTACATCGTGGCGCTGATGACCGAGGCGCTCGAGCTTGCGCCCGACGGACCGCGTGCTCGAGGTCGGCACCGGCTCGGGCTACGCCGCCGCCGTGCTCGCCCGCGTCGCCGCCGAGGTGTGGACGATCGAGCGCCACGAAAGCCTCGCCGTCGCTTCGGCGAGGAAGCTGCGCGAGCTCGGTTTCAAGAACGTGCACGTCCTGCACGGCGACGGCTCGCTCGGCTGGCCGGAGGCGGCGCCCTACGACGCCATCGTCGCCGCCGCCGGCGGGCCCGACGTGCCGCAGGCGCTCCTCGAGCAGCTGGCACCGGGCGGCCGGCTTGGTGATGCCGGTGGGCTCGACGCCGCGCGAGCAGACCCTCGTCCGCCTGCGCAAGCGCGCCGACGGCCGCATCGAGCGCGAGGACCTCGGCCCGGTGCGCTTCGTGCCGCTCATCGGCGCCGGCGGCTGGTCGGACGAGGTCGCGGAAGCCGCCGGCGATCGCGCCGCAGCAGCGGCCGGAGCTGGCCTCGCTCCTCGCCGAGGCCGGCGAGCGCTTCGCGTCGATCGACGACGCGACGCTCGAGCCGCTGCTCGAGCGGATCGGCGACGCCCGCGTCGTCCTCCTCGGCGAGGCGACCCACGGCACCGCCGAGTTCTACCGCTTCCGCGCCCGCCTCACCCAGGAGCTCGTCGCCCGCCACGGCTTCCGCATCGTCGCCGCCGAGGCCGACTGGCCCGACGCGGCCCGTGTCGACCGCTGGCTGCGCGGGCAGAGAGGCGCGGCGGAGCGGCCGGCGGCGTTCCTGCGCTTCCCCACCTGGATGTGGCGCAACCGCGAGCTCCTCGGCTTGCTCGAGTGGCTGCGCCGCTTCGACGAGGGCCGCGAGCCCGAGGACCAGGCCGGCTTCTACGGCCTCGACCTCTACAGCCTCTACCACTCGATCCACGCCGTCGTCGGCTACCTGCAGGACGTCGATCCCGACACGGCGCAGGTGGCGCGCCAGCGCTACGGCTGCCTGACGCCGTGGGAGGGCGACCCGGCGGCCTACGGCCGCGCCGCCCTCACCTCGCGCTACGACAGCTGCGAAGACGACGTGGTCGCGATGCTGCGCGAGCTGCTCGACAAGCGCCTCGACCTCGGCGGCGAAGACGGCGACCGCTTCTTCGACGCGGTGCAGAACGCCAAGCTCGTCGCCAACGCCGAGCGCTACTACCGCGTCATGTACTACGGCAGCCGCGAGTCGTGGAACCTGCGCGACCAGCACATGTTCGACACCCTGCGCGCGCTGCTCGCCTTCCGCGGCCCCGACAGCAAGGCGGTCGTGTGGGCGCACAACTCCCACGTCGGCGACGCCTCCGCCACCGAGATGGGCAGCCGCGGCGAGCACAATATCGGCCAGCTCTGCCGCCGCCACTTCGGCAGCGCCGCCTACTCGATCGGCTTCGGCACCGACCACGGCACGGTGATGGCCGCCGACGAGTGGGACGCGCCCGGCCGGGTCATGAAGGTGCGGCCGGCGCGGCCGGAGAGCTACGAGGGCGCGGCACACCAGAGCGGCGTCCCGAGCTTCCTGCTGCCGCTGCGCGAGCCGCGCGTCGCCGGCGTGCGCGACGCGCTGCTGCAACCGCGGCTCGAGCGCGCGATCGGCGTCATCTACCGCCCGCAGACGGAGCTGCAGAGCCACTACTTCGAGGCCTACTTGCCCGCGCAGTTCGACGAGTGGGTGTGGATCGACGAGACGCGCGCCGTGACGCCGCTGCCGGGGCCGCAGGAGCCGGCGGGCGCGGAGGCTGAGACGTTCCCCTTCGGAGTCTGAGCGGGGCACTTGCCTCGAGCTCGCAACAGGCGTAGGTTGCATCTGCGTCGAATCGGGACTCAGGTCCTTTATGCGATCGGAGACAAGGGGTTTGAAGTCTCGGCGGGTCCTCAGCGCGCTGTTGCTGGTCGGGATCGGCTTCGCCAGGCCCTCCGGATCCCAATCGCTCTCTTTCGAGCTCGATGAGCACGGCCGTGTGGTGGCGTTCGCCGACGCGCTGGGGCGGATCACGCGCTATGAGCGCAACCGCCTGGGACACCTCGTCCGCTTGACTTACCCGGGCGGCAACTGGAGCGAATACCAGTACGACGCCCAGAATCGCTTGAGCCGCGTCCTCACCGAGCGGAACCACGAGCTCCGCTATCGCTACGACCCCCACGGCCGATGGAGCGAGGTGCGTTTCCCCAACGGCGACACCCAACGGTTCGAGTTTTCGGCGGCGGGGCGGGATCTCCGGCTGACGCATCCGGACGGCACCGTCAGCGCGTTCGGGTTCGACGCGCAGGGGCATCTCGAACGGGCGAGCACCGCGTCGGTGACGCTCACCCTCCGCTACGACGCTGAGGGCCGCCTGACCTCTCTGCAGCGAGCCGACGGCAACGTTATCGGCTTCCGGTTCGACGGCACGAATCACCTGCGAGCGCTCGCCGACGCCGCCGGGAAGGAGCAGCGCTCCTGGCCGGTGACCGTGGGCGGCCTGCCCGATGGTCGCCTCCTCACCGTTGCCGACGCGCTCGACCGTCTGGAGATCCGGCGAGACCAAGCGGGGCGGCTGTCCAGCGCCACCTCGGAATGGGGCTGGAAGGTGTTCGTCCATTGGGATGAGAAGACATCGACGCCGCGCTCGCTCACGGGTCCCTGGGGATACGTCGAGCTCGACGCTCACGGGCGTCCGCGCGAGCTGCTGGCCCACGACGGCCTGCGCGTATCCTCGGCTTGGGACCAGAGCGGGCGGCTCGAACGAATGACGCTGCCATCGCTGGGCGATCTGCAACTGCGTTATCCGCAGAACAGCCGGTTGCCTCGAAGCTGGGAGCTGGCCGGTCTGCCGGGCGCCGTGCGCGACCTCGAACAGCGGCGACCGGACGAGCTTCGCAGCGCGCTGCCGCGCGCTCGCATGCACGAGACAGAGGTCGGGGTGCGGCTGGAGCACAGCGTTCCCATGCTCGCCGCGGAGAGGCTGTTCGATGCCCAACGCGATCGGTTCTGGTCACGGGTCATGTCGCTCGTCGAAGCGAGCTCCAAGCTCCCGGCCCCCGGCAGCCCGCAGGCGCTCGCCCGCGACGACTACTGGACCTCCGGCCGCTATCGGACGGATCCCTATTACCAGGAGCTCGAGGAGCTCCCCGAGCTGACGCCGGCCAACTACCCCACGATCTTCGCGCTGACCGTCGGCGTCGTGGCCCTCGACTTCGCCCGCTTCACCATCGACCTCGCCTCCATCTTCGACTATGGAATCGGCTCTCCGCCATCGGATAGATCGCATGGGACGAGCCGGATACCCCTGGAGCTCCGCAACCCATGGCCCTGGGTCGACCTGGCAGTCGACCATGCGATGTCGGCGGCGAGGACACAGCTGCGGCGCCGGATGGATGCCATGGGGGCGAGTCTGGTAGGCGCTGGTTTGGACCGAGCCGAAAACACCCAAGAGACGGTGGCAGATTTCGTGACCGGGATCGCTGAACTCCGCGACGTCGCCGATCGAATGGTCGAGCGCGGCCAAGCCAGGCCGCGGACGATCTACTCGTTCCAGGAGAAGCAGCCGGCCATGTCGATTCTGATGGTGAGCGAGAACGCGATCGCTGAACTTTCCTCGCCAAGCGTAGTCGAGGTCCAGCATCTCAGCGGCCATACCGTTGCTGCCTTCAACTGGTTGGGGACCCTTGGGGACACAGGATTACTGTGGTTTCGCAAGGAGATACTGGAGCGAAAAATCGAGGACTGGCTGCAAGGACCGGACGACGTCAAGACGTCTAAACCCGACGGTTGGAGCGCCGTGGAGCTTCAGTTGGATCGGACTCGCCGAACGTTGTCCGCCACCGATCTCTTGGCAGCGCCGCCGAGCGCGGGAGCTCGCCACGACTCGGCCCGCGCCGGAGTCGAGATCCTCCGCCGCGCCTTGGAGATGGACCGCACGGCGATCCCCACGAGCCGCGAGCTCGAGAAGCGACGCAAGGCGCTCATCGAAGGCTGTCCGCCCGATCAAGTGACCTGTCCAGCCAAGCCCGATGGTCAGCCGTAGCGCATCGCCTCTCTCGCGCCGGGGCTTTCTGTGTGGCCTCGCGGCGGCCGTTTCTCGTCTCCGGGGCGCGCTCAGCTTCCATCGACGATGCCGCAGAGCCGACCGACGTCCGCACGATCCGGCTCCGCCGCCTCCAGTCCGTGGTACGGGAAGGCCTGCGGCCCGGCGCCCGGCTCGATGCCGCGGCTCTCGGGCTGTTCGGCATCACCCGGCTCGACGGCTTCTTGACCGACGATGAGAACCGCGACGTTCTTCTCTTCGGCCAAGTGGATCGTCGGTTCCCCGCGCTGCGGTTGGAAGATCTGATCACCGCGATGCGCAACGTCTGGCTATCAGCCTCCGATCCGGCCTGCTCCATCGACCCGGAGCCGGCCGATCTCGCGGCGTTGATGGAGATCCTGGGCGCCGGCAGGTCGGCAACGAGCCCGCAACAGATGCGCGCGCTGATAGATCGGGTGGTGAAAGCCTGCCGGCGACCTCAGCGCGTGTCGGTCTTCGGCGTTCCGCGTTCGACGAGCTTCGCCCACACCATGGTGCGGGCGGACTACCACATGAAGCAGGTTGCCGCCGGTGTCGTGCCTCATCCTTCCGGCCAGCGCAGCTTCAAGGACCTCGGCTTCGACGCTCTGGCGGGCGCGGCTCGACGTACTTGCACCAGCGCGGAACAGACATCGGTGATGGCGCGCTTCTGGTTCTACCCCGACACGCCGTCGTACGAGCGGGCCGAGGGCATCTTCGCGATTCGCGAGCTCGAGATTCGCCTGCTCACCGAGGAGGAGCACCTACGAGCGAACGGGCAGCGCGAGCAGACCGGCAGAAGCCATCCGGCAGCCGCGCAGTTCGCGCGCGACTTCACCGCCAGCTACCGTCAGGCGGCCCGCCAGGCGCCCGTCTATGCCGAGCTGCGTGGGCTCTATCGCGCCGTGGCGATGGCGATCTTCCTGCACCGCGACGAGGCGCTCGAGCGAGCCGGCCTGGACGTCGACCTCTGGCTCCGCGACTATCCACAGGAACGGGCCGGGACGCCGGCCACTGTCGAGGGTGTGGGAGTCGTCAAGGAGGAGCAGCTGACCTGCAACACACCTCGCGGCACGCTCACCGGCGCCATCTGGATGCCGATGTGCGGCGGTGTCGGGGTAAGCAGGGCTGTCGTCGGCGACCGCGCCCGCGTGGCCCGGGGCAACGCGTCTCTGGCGGAGGTTCCACGGCGCGTCCTCGGCGCCGAACCCAAGCCAGGACGATCCCTCCATTGGGACGTCCGGCTCCCCAGCTTTCGCGGCGAGCACTTTTGAGCTCATCCGCTGCAACGACCAGCGCCGGCTACTTCTGCGCCACGTCCCACTTCGGCCGCCGCCAGCTGGCGGCGAAGGCAACCTCGTCGGCGACGACGGCGCGGCGCTGGCGCTCGCGGGCGTCGAGGAAGTAGACGAAGTCGAGCTGGCGGTCGCGGCGGCCGCGCTCGTCGGCGTAGAGGTGGGCGATCTCGTTGGCGGGCAGTGTCTGCCGGCCGGCGAGCGGCGCCACCGGCAGCCGCAGGCCGTCCTTGCCGGCGGCGGGACGGTAGGCGCGCCACACCAGCTCGGTGCAGACGAGGGCGTGGTCGGTGGCGAAGTCGAAGTCGAAGTCGTACGGCTTCTCGAGGTGCGCGAAGGCGGTGGCGATCGCCTGCGCCTTGGCGAGCGACGGGAGGCGCGGCCGTAGCGCGGCCAGGTAGTCGCCGGCGGCGTGCGGCAGCGTGTTGAAGACGACGCCCTCCGAGATCGCCTCGATGACGCGATACGGATGGTCGCCGTCGCCGCCGAGGTAGCGCCGCCAGAGGGCGGGATGGCGCTGCGCCAGGAGCGCCGGGAGGCCCTCATCATGGCCCGTCTCGGCCCGCACCCAGGCGCGGACCTCGGGCGTGTCGAACGCTGCCGCCAGCTCCTCGGGCGTGCCGAGATGGAGGATGGCGTGCGGCCAGAAGCCGGGGAGGCCGACGTTGGACAGGTACCAGTTCTTGCGCGACAGCAGCACGTCACCGGGTTGGAGCTGCGCCGCCATCGCGTCGAGCTGCGGCTCCTCGATGAGGTACCAGCCGATGCGCCGCGTGCGCACGTCGCCCATGAGCTCGGCGACCCCTTGCTGGGCGGGGAACCAGACGCGGCGCAGGCCGCGGCGCCACAGCGTCAGGTCGCCGGCGACGGTGGCGACGGCGCGCTCGAGCGGCTGCAGTGCCTTGATGCTGGCGATGTGGTCGTCGATGGCGCGCCAGAGCCAGCCGTGGCCGCGCGCCTCCACCTCGCCGCGAGCCGCGAGCGTCCTCGCCAGCCACTCGCGGTAGTTGGCGCCGGCGAGCACGCGCGCCTGGTCGCGGCTGCCCTGCAGCTGCTCGCGCAGGCGGCTGAAGGCGCCGGCGGGTAGCCCGCGCTCGGGGTGCGGCGCGTCGAGGAAGCGCACGGCGCTCGGGTTCCTCGTCACCCGCCGCACCAGCCGCAGCCCCTTCTCGTAGAGCGACAGCTCGGAGGCGAAGGTGAGCAGGAAGCTGTCGACGTGCGCCGCGCGCTCGGCGCGCGAGGGGTCGAAGCGGTACCAGTCCTCCCAGAAGAGGCGCACCGCGTCGAGCGCGAACGCCTGGTCGTAGGCGGCGGCGCCGGCGTCGAGCAGCAGCCGCTCCTGCTCGTCGGTCAAGACGCGGTCGCCGGCGACGTCGAGGATGGGCTCGCTCTCGAGGCGGCGCACCAAGAGCTCGAGGGCGCGGTCGTAGTCACGGTAGCGCTGCGAGTCGATGGCGAACGCCTCGGCGCGAGCGGTCTCGCTCAACTGCGTCAGCGGGCTCGGCTGCACCACCCAGAAGAGCGCCAGGCGCGCGCCGAGGGCGGTCAGGGCGAGCGCGAGCAGCACCACCACCCGCTTGCGCACACGGCGGCCGAGCGGCGACTCCTCGACGGCGCGGCCGCGCAGCCAATAGCCGGCACCGATCAAGAGCAGGCACGCCGCGGCGAGCAGCAGCACCGTCGACAGCATCGACGGCAGCCAGCGCACGCCGCGGTCGGCGATCCAGAAGCCGGCGACGAGGCCGATGCCGAGCGGCAGCCCGAGCTGGCCGAGGGCGTCGAGGAAACGCCCCCACCAGGCGCGGCGAGTGCCGGCGAGGATGCGGCGGGGCTCGGCCATGGAACGGCGGCGATTATCGCAGCGGCCAGACGCGCAAAGGCCAAGGCGGCCGCCGGAGGATCGCGGCGGCCGCGCCGCAGAGGCCGCCCACGAGGTGAGCGAGCGGCACCGGCACGAAGCCGCTCGCCGCGGCGTCAACAAAGACGGCGGCGCCGGTCGTGAGCTCCCAGAGGAGCTTCGCGGCGAAGCCGGCGAGGGCGAGACCGGCCGCGATGTTGGGAAGCACGCCGATCAACCGTCGGAGTGACGTGCGCGCGCCATCGCGATCGCGTGCGGGTGCGCAGCGAAGAAGCAGCTCGCACGCCACCATCACGAAGAGCGTCGACGCCAGGCCCGAGAGCCCGCGGTAGCTCGCGAGCTCGGGCTGCAGCGCACCGACGGCGAGCGGGATCGCAATTGTCGCCGCGCCGAGCGCGACGACGGCGCGCCGCCATTGATGCCGACACGCGAAGGCGAGCGCGAGAAACGTCAGTAAGTCCCAACGCAAGTGATCGGCGGACCAATGCACCCAGTGGCATGTCAGGAGTCGCCACGCTTGCGTGGCGGCGTCGCGCCGATACTCGAGCGCCGCGGGCGAGGCGGCCGCCGCGAATGCGGCGGCCGCCAGGAGCGCAGCAGGAAGCAACAGGTCGCGCAGGGCCCTCTCTGCCCTCACCGCGCCACTGCGTTTCCCTGTCATTGCGAGGCCGCGAAGCGGCCGCGGCAATCTCGACGTCGAGATTGCTTCGTCGCTCCGCTCCTCGCAATGACGCATGGGGACGCCTTCGTGACGACAGTCCAGCCGGTGACGAGTCGTGATCTTCAAGAGGAGTAGTCACGCTTCGCACCGCGATCACTGCATCCACCGACGCGAGCTCGCAGCAGCCGCGACGCCTGCGAGCGCCAACGCGAGCACGGCAGTCAGCGGATCGATGGCGCCGCCGCCGCCGAGGTCGATGTCGATGCCGCGCTGCCGTTGCGGCTGCTGCTGCGGCGCCGTCGCGTTGGGGTTGGCCGCTCGCACGATGCGGTTGGCGATGCGCGTCGTCGGCCATTCACCGTCCGCCTCCTGCTTCTTCACGCCCTCGGGGCCGAGGTTCTCCTCGCCGCCGCGGCGCATCGACGCCAGCTGCTCGCGCAGGCGCTGGAGCTTGCGCGCCTCGCGCTCGGTGCGCAGGGCGTTGCGGCGCTCGATCTTCCAGCGCTGGTACTCGCCGTCGTTCTCGAGCACCAGGAACGAGGTGTGCTCGGTGACGATCGAGAACGCCTCGCCCAGCCGCACCACCTCGGCGACCGCGGCGCTCTTGTCGCCGGCCTTCTCCGCTTCCTTGAGCAGGCGGTCGACGCGCTTCCACGCCCACATGCGCTCGATCTCGGGGTTCTCGTCGGCGGCCGGGAGCTCCAGCGTCAGCGTGCGCTCGATGCGCTCGCCGCCGACGTCGCCGCGCAGCAGCAGCTTCGCCGTGCCGGGCTGGCGATAGCGCCCGTAGAGCCGCACCGGCAGCCCGTCGTAGAGGGCGGGCAGCTTCGCCGGCTCGAGGTCGTAGGCGCCGCAGCCGTCGAGGGTGATCTCGACGTTGCTCATCGCCGGCCGCTGCAGCTTGCGCTGGAACGCCCGCGCCTGCCGCTCGAAGTCGTCGCCGCGCGAGACGAAGGCCGCCAGGCCGCCGGCGTCCTCGGCGAGCTGCTCGAGCAGCTGGCGGTCGACGTCGTTGCCGATGCCGATGGTGAAGAGGCGCGTGCGCGGCGGCCGCTCGGCGGCGAGACGCAGCAGCTCGCGCCGCTCGGTCTGCTCGGTCATGCCGTCGGAGAGGATGACGACGTTGAGCACGCGGTCGGGCTGCTGCAGGCGATAGGCGGCGCGCAGCGCCGGCTCGAGGAAGGTGCCTCCACGCGCCTGCTGGCCGCCGAGGAACGTTTGCGCCTCGCTCTTGCTGGCATCCGAGGCGGTCCGCAGCGCGCCGAAGGCGGCGGTCGGCGCGACGTTGAAGGCGATGAGCTCGAAGCGGTCCTCGGGCTTCAACGCGCGCACGAAGGCGCCCAGCGAGTCGCGCGACAGCGCCAGCTTGCCGTCGTCGTCCATGCTGCCCGAGACGTCGAGCACGAAGACGTAGTCCATGGCGTCGACGGTCTTCGAGAGCTCCTCGCCGGCGGTCAGGGTGAGCAGGAAGTAGCCGTCCTCGCGGCCGGCGCGCGAGGCGACGAGGTCGAGGCCGGTGCGCGCCCGCCCGGTGCGGAAGCTCACCACCACGTCGCGCTGCAGGTCGCCCTCGCTCTGCTCGAGGCTGCCCTGCACCTGGTTGGCGCCGTGCTGCGCGACGACGAAGTCGGTCTTGTGGCTGGGGCTCTCCATGGCGACGATGGGCACCTCGGAGCGCACCTCGAGGTCGAGGCTGAACGGCCCCTGCGTGCGCGCGTCGAGACCGGCGCGGGTCGCGGTGGCGAGCGGGTAGACCCACGTCGCCCAGTCGGCGTCGAAGTCGAGCTCCTGGTAGTAGACGATGCGCACCCGCTGCTCGGCGCCGGCGGCGATCGGGAAGATGCGCATCTCGAACGTCTTGTAATCGGTCTGTTCGAGCAGGCCGGGGTCGCGCTGCTGCTGCTTGTAGCTCTCGTAGATCTCTCTCGCGCGCTGGCGCTCGACCACCTCGCCCACCATCTCCTTGCCGTTGATCCACATCGAGAAGCCGGAGACCGAGGCGCCGCGCGGCACCGGGAAGGTGTAGAGCGCCTCGACGACGCGCTGCTCGGTGTTGCGGAAGACCTGCGTCACCTCGGTGACGGCGATGCCGTTGTTGACGGTGACCTGCACCTCATGGCGCTCGATGGCGAGCACGCCGCCGAGACCGCCGTCGGCGACGAGCAGGCCGGCGGCGGAAGCGGACGTGGAGCAGCAGAGGGCGAGCGCGGCGGTTGCGACGAGCGCGAGGAGCGGCTTGGCCGCGTGAGTCGCGAAGGCGAGCAGCGGCTTGGCGGCGTGGCTCGCGAGCCCGAGCAGCGACAGCAAGGGTCGCAGCGGAGCACCGGCGGCGCGATAGATGAGATGCAAGGGGAGCGGGGGGACTCGCATGGGATTGCCTCCTGGGAAGGTGCGGCGGATGGGATACCCGGTTCGGGTGCCCAGTGCCGCGATCCGACGGCGCCACAGGAGCCAGGGCGATGCCACGGAAGGCCGCGCATCCCGATGTCGACTGATTCCACGCGATTTCCCCCTTGCCGCACCGCGGCGAAGGCAAGCGCTGGCGATCAGCTGATGTACGCTCTCGGTACAGCATCTGAGCGCAAAATGTCCAAAGCTCGACCACCAGCACTGCTCTCCGACGCCGAGCGCACCACCCTCGAGGCGCTCGCCGAGCTCGCCGCCGTCAACCCGTTCGGGCCGCGGCGCATCGAGCTCGAACGCCAGGCGCTGGGCGCCGCCTTCATCGACAGCGGCCGCGTCTGGCACCTGCACGCGAGCCCGGAGCCGCACAACCCCAACGTGCCCGGGCTCGGCGAACGCGCCGAGCGGCTCGCCGCCGACATGCACCAACGCCTCTCGGCGGGCGCGCGAGCGGACCGCCGCGAGCTCGAGCTCTACGGCGACCTGCTCGTCTACCTCCTCTACTACCGCTGCCAGAGCCCGCTCTACGAGTGGATCGTCGGTCACGCGCCGGCGCGCGGCGCGGTGGCTGCTTATCGCGCCATCGCCGCCGACCTCGAGCGCTTCTACACGCTGCCCGGCCGCCGCCTCGAGCCACCACTGCCCGCGCCGCACCTCTTCGCCTGCTTCTTCCAGGTGCGGCGCGCCTTCCACCACGTCTTCAGCGCCATCGTCGGCGTCTCGGCGCCGGCGGCACGGCTGCGCGCGCAGGTGTGGGAGTCGATCTTCACCCGCGACATGCGGCGCTACCGCCGCTCGCTCTACGCGCGGATGGGCGACGTCACGACCCTCGTCGCCGGCCCCTCCGGCACCGGCAAGGAGCTGGTGGCGCGCGCCGTCGGCCTGTCGCGCTATATCCCCTTCGACGCCGAGCGCGGCGCCTTCGAGGAAAGCGCCGAGTCGTCGTTCATTCCGCTCAACCTCGCGGCGCTGTCGCCGACGCTCATCGAGTCGGAGCTCTTCGGTCACCGTCGCGGCGCCTTCACCGGCGCCGTCGCCGACCGCACCGGCTGGCTCGAGGTCTGCCCGCCGCTCGGCGCCGTCTTCCTCGACGAGATCGCCGAGATCGAGCCGGCGATCCAGGTGAAGCTGCTGCGCGTGCTGGAGAGCCGCACCTTCCAGCGCCTCGGCGAGACGCGCGGCCGCAGCTTCCGCGGCAAGCTGATCGCCGCCACCAACCGCAACCTCGGCGCCGAGATGCGGCAGCAGCGCTTCCGCGAGGACCTCTACTACCGCCTCTGCGCCGACACCGTCACCACGCCGTCGCTACGCGAGCGCCTCGACGACGCGCCCGAAGAGCTGCCGCTGCTCGTCGGCTTCCTCGCCGAGCGGCTGGTGGGCGAAGAAGAAGCGCCGGCACTCGAGCGCGAGGTCGTCGAGTGGATCGAGAAGCGTCTCGGCCGCGACTACGCATGGCCGGGAAACGTGCGCGAGCTCGCGCAGTGCGTCAGCAACGTCCTCGTGCGTGGCAGCTACGAGCCGCCGGCGCAGGCGGGCGCCGGCGCGGGCGACAGGCGCGCAGTGATGCTGGACGAGATCGCGGCGGGGACGCTCACGGCCGAGGAGGCACTGACGCGCTACTGCACGCTCGTCTACGCCGAGACAGGGAGCTACGTGGCCGCGGCGCAGCGTCTCGGCATGGACCGGCGGACGGTGCGCAGCCGCGTGGACACGACGCTGCTGCGCGCGTTGCGCAATGCACCGTGAGAGTGTGGATCGCCACACAGCCAGGCGCAGCCGACGCTTGCTAGCGTCACCGCATGAAACGACGTCGCGGAACGGCTCGCGCTTACGCGGGCTGCCTTCTCGTCGCCAGCCTCGCGTTTGCGCCGGCGGCCGCGTCCGCGCTGCCCGCCTTCCCCGGCGCGCAGGGCTTCGGCGCCAAGGCGACCGGCGGCCGCGGCGGTCAGGTGCTGCGGGTGACGACGCTCTCCGCTTCGGGTGCGGTCGTCGGCAGCCTGCAGTGGGCGCTCAACCAGCCGGGGCCGCGCATCATCGTCTTCCGCGTCTCGGGCACGATCAACGGCGACGTCCACATCCCGCACGGCGACGTCACCATCGCCGGCCAGACGGCGCCGGGCGCCGGCATCACCATCCTCGGCCACCTCTACACCACCTTCGGCGACGACACCCACGACATCGTCATCCGCCACCTGCGCGTGCGGCCGCCCAACCCCGACGCGCAGTGGCCGGCGGCGCAGCACGACTCGATCCAGTTCTCGACCGCGCACACCTTCATCCTCGACCACGTCGACGCCTCGCACGGCGCCGACGAGACGATCGACTGCCTGGGGCGGCGCCTACGACTTCACCCTGCAGTGGTCGGCGATCACCTACCCGATCTACGACCCCGCCAACGGCTGGACCCACAACACCGGCATCATCAACCACCGCCCCTGCATCGACGGCGGCAGCTGCGGCGCCGGCGACCCGCTGGGCGGCCGCGCCTCCATCCACCACAACCTCTTCGCCCACGCCCGCAACCGCACGCCGGCGCTGTCGACGGGGCCGGCGGAGGTGGTCAACAACGTCGTCTACAACGGCCGCGAGGGCTTCGTGCACCACAACATCGTCGGCGCCGCGTCGACCTCGCCCACCGCGGTCGGCGACATCAACATCATCGGCAACTGGTACATCGACGGCCCGTCGGCCAACCTGGTGCCGGTCTGGTTCGATCCCGAGAACTCGACGCTGCCCATCCCGACGCGCTACTTCGTGTCGGACAACTGGGTCGAGCACCCGGGCAGCTTCAACGGCCGCTTCGACAACCCCTTCACGACGCCGGGTTTCGAGGACGAGTACGGCTTCTACTGCTGCGGCATCGCGGCGAGCCAGTTCAGCGCCGGTGCTGCGTACGACTTCTCGAGCTACGCCGGCCACGTGGCGGTGACGCGCGACGCGGGCGCGAGCCTGGTGGCGAAGATCGCCGCCCGCGCCGGCACGTTCCCGCGCGACATCGTCAACCGCTGGGCCGTCGACGACCTCAACACGAGAACGGGCGCCTGGGCCAATCGCCGGCCGGCCAACTGGCTCGACGGCCTGACGCCCGGCTCACCGCCAGCCGACACCGACGCCGACGGCATGGCCGACTCCTGGGAAGTCGCCTTCGGCTTGAACCCGGCCAACGGCGCCGACCACACGACGGTGATGCCGACCGGCTATACGGCGATCGAGGAGTACATCAACCGCCTCGCCGACGCGCTGGTGCCGGACTACCTCTTCGCCGATGGCTTCGAATTCGGCGATGCACGCGCGTGGTCCGCCGTGCGACCGTAGGATTGCCGAGCTAGGCCGAGCGCCGCATTCGGGCTATGCGTACGAACGGCCTCGTTTGAGAGAGCGGGTGGAACACGTCGTCGATCTCGACGTCGGCGTGCAACGCGTTCAGGTCGTCGGTAACGAATTTCCACGGCAGCTTCAGCACCACCAGAGGCGAGCTTGCGATCGCCATCTCCAACAGACTGCGGACGTCGAGCGGAAAATCCGTCAGCCGGAAGCTCGACGCTCGGTCGCGGTGGCGACCCCACGGCGGGTCCATGAAGACCGGCAGGGTCGGCGCACCCGACAGCACCGCCAGCGCGTCGCCTTGGACGAACGAAATGCGGTCCGCGACGCCCATGAAGGCGGCGTTCGCTCGCGCGAGCGCCAACCGGCCAGCGTCGACATCGACGGCAACGACGCGCTTGCCCGCAGAGGCGAAGCCGATCGCGCACCCCCCCACTCCGCAAAAGAGGTCCAAGACTCTCCCGCCGGGGACGAGCGCCGCTATCCCAGTAGCAACCACCAGCGGAACGAAGCTCCGCAGCCCTTCCTCATCGAAGCTCAAGCCGGCCTCGCGTGGGCTCAAGAGTCGTCTGACGCGTTCGGTCTCGCCGAACCCGACGCCGCCACTCACGGCTGCCTCGCGCCGGAAGTCGCAGTTCGCCACATCACGCTCAGTCGCCTTCCGTCAGCTCAGCAGCATGGGCGCACCGAGCTTGCCCGAGTAGCGTGGCCGGTAGCGCTCGACGTCGTAGAGCGCCTCGACGCTGACCTGCCTGCCGCCCCACTCGCGCTCGGGCAGGTCGGTGTGGCCGTAGCAGCCGCCGCGAATGGCGACCATGCGGCCGGTGATGCCGTCGGCGATGAGGTCGAGGGCGACGTTGGCGAAGGTGGTCGCCACCGTCTGATCGAGCGCATCGGCGTTGCCGCTGCGCAGGTCGTAGGTGAGGTCGCTGTGCATGGTGTCCTGGCCGGTAAGGCGGCGCAGCTCGTCCGCCAGCGCCTGGCCGATGTCGGGGTGGTGCCGTCTGCCATCCGCGTCTCGCGCCACCTCCCTCGACCCGCCGCGGTCTACCCACCTCGCTCCTTCCGCGGCGATGACGAAGGCGTAGCGGCTGGGGTTGTTCTCCTTGTCGCTCAGCATCAGCTGCGCCAGGCGGTCGAGGTCGAAGGGGTGCTCGGGGATGACGCAGCGGCCCGAGGTCACGTAACCGGTGTGGAGGGCGGTGAAGCCGGAGTCGCGGCCGAAGATGCGAAAGACGCCGATGCGCTCGTGCGAGCCGAGGGTCGTGCGCTGGCGCGTCACCAGGTCCTTCGCTCGCGTGATGGCGGTCGAGAAGCCGAGACAGTACTCGGTGCCGAAGACGTCGTTGTCCATCGTCTTCGGGATGGCGATGAGCGGCACGCCTTCGCGGGCGAGGCGCGGCGTCACGCCGAGGGTGCCATCGCCGCCGATGACGATGAGGCAGTCGATGCCGAGGCGCTGGAGGTTTTCGCAGACGACGGGGATGAGGTCGTAGCGGCCGTCTTCGCGCAGGTAGCGCTGGGCGGCGCCGACGTCCGTGCCGCCCCCCGTCAAGTGCGCCGGCAGCCGGTCCTCTTTCACGCGCTGCGGATCGAGGCGCGAGGTGTGGAGCATGGTGCCGCCGGTGCGGTCGATGGTGCGGGTGTTCTCGCGCGTCAGCGGGCGCGAGTACTCGCACTCGGTGTCGCTGCCGGGGCGGCCGTGGGTGAGGCCTTCCCAACCCCTGCGGATGCCGATGACCTCCCAGCCGGCTTCGCGGCTGCGATAGACGACCGACTTGATGACCGAGTTGAGGCCGGGGACGTCGCCGCCGCCGGTCAAGATGCCGATGCGCCGCGCTTTCATGGGCGCGTACGATGCCACAGCCGGGCTGGCTGCGGCTCACTCGCGGTGGTGGCTACCCCTGCCGCGGCCGCCGCTGCAGCAGGCGCTTCAGCTCCTCGCGGAAGCCTTTCGTCGACCGCAGCGTCTCGCCGTCGTCCAGCCGCAGGCGGTAGTCGCCGTGGAACCAGGTCTCGATGGCGCGCACGCGGTCGAGGTTGACGATCGCTTCGCGGCTGATGCGTAGGAAACGCTCGGGGTCGAGGAGCGAGCCGAGACGGCCGAGGCTGTCGCGCAGGGTGTAGACGTCCTTGCCGGCGTGGACGCGTACGTATTTGCCCGCGGCCTCGAGCCAGCGGATCTCGTCGAGCTTGAGCAGCACGAAGCGTTCGCCGACGCGCACCGACAATCGGGTCAGGTACTGCGGGCTGGGAGCGGGCGAGGGCGGCGCGAAAGCGCCGGCGGGTCCAGGGGAGGTGGCTACGGGGTGAGCGATGTCCTGGTCCTCCGTGTCGTTGGCATGCAGTGGCTCAGCGCGTCGTCGTCGCGTTTCGTCTGCCATCCATCACGGCCCTCGCTGCGGCGCCTTCTTCTATTACTCCCGAGCAGGCGAAAAGTTGCCGCCCAAGTGAACATGTGCGTGTTTGCCGTGAGGAGAAGGAAGCTCACGCACGTTGGAGGGGTCGCGGCGGCGATTTCCCTCGCGGCGCAACCAAGAGAAAACCGCCGGGGCCATCCCCGGCGGTTCGCAGTCATCTCAGCCGCCGGACCGTTCCGGCGGCATTGCCTAGACGGCGATCAGCGGAAGCTGATGCGGGCGCCGAGGCGGTAGATGCGCGGGCTCACGATCTCGCGCACGTTGTCCGAAGTGGACTGCGCGAGGCGGTGATTGCGCTGCAGGGTGTACTGCTCGTTGAACACGTTGAACACGTCCACACCCAGGGTGAGACCGAAGTCGGAGAAGGAGAACTCCTTCTCGACGCGGGCGTCGAACATGTGGATGTCGTCGAACCGGAACTCGTCCGGATCGCCGACCACCGACACGCTCTGGGCGGTGAAGTTCGTGTTGGCGTCGCTGGCCAGCGTGTTGCCGCGGGAGCGCCAGTAGGGGATCGGGTAACCCTCGCGGCCGGTGAGGTTGGCCGCGACGTTGAAGCCCCATACACGGTCGGGCGCGATCTGGTAGAGGCCGTTGACGCTGTACGACCACTCGCTGTTGATGTAGATGCCGCCCTTGCTGCCCGAGCCGGTGCCCGAGCCCTGCATCACGACGTCACCTTCTTGGTTGCCAAAGCCGGCACCGGCGGCGCCGCCGGCGAGCAACTGGGTCGGGTTCTCGTTCTCGCTGTCGGGCACGTTGCTCCACGTCCAGTCGGCGAAGGTGAAGTTGCCGCGCAGCATCCAGCGGTTGGCGAGACGCTTGTTGAAGGTCAGCGCCGCGCCCTTGTACTCCTGCTCGCGGTCACCGTTGGTGAGCAAGCGCCCGCCGCGCGTGGAGACGCCCGGCCGCAGCGTGTACCAGGTGATGGCGCGAGTGCTGCCGTCCGGCAGCGCCTGGTTGAAGGTCACCGGGATGTAGTCGTCCCGGCGGTGCGCACGACCGAGCGAGTTGAGGTTGCCGGCCGCGAACGCCGGGCAGAGCAGTGAATCGCCGGCGTCCTGGCACTCGGTGGTGTCGCCGTCGAACACCAGCCACTCGCCCTCGATGATGTCGCTGATCTTGCGGTAGGTGAGGTTCAACCCGACCACGAACTCCGGCAGGAGCGCGTGCTCGAGGCCGAACAGCACCTCGTCGCTGATCGGCGCGCTGAAGTCGGAGTCGACGCCGTTGGAGTTGAGCAGGCCGCCGGTGATCGGGTTGACGTTGGCGGAGTTGCCGAACGGCTGGACCACCTCGCCGGCGGTGACGTTGCCGTCGTTACCGGCACCCGTCGGCTGGGTGGTGATCCAGTAGGTGTAGCCGGGGGTACGCAGCGGGTCGGTCCAGTTGACGACGCCCGACCCGAGCTGGTCGGAGAAGCGCGCGTAGCTGGCCCGCAGCAGGGTCTTGCGCTCGGCGCCGAGGGCGTAGGTGAGGCCGAGGCGCGGGCTGATGTTGGTCCAGTCGAACCCGGCGTCACGTTCGCCGTGGCTCACCGCCGGCAGACCCCACTCGGCGTTCGCCGGCGCGCTGGAGGCGAGTTGGGTGCCTTCCTGCTTGTCCCAGCGGATGCCGGCGTTGAAGGTCAGGTTGCCGACCGTCATGGTGTCCTGGGCATAGACGCTGGTGTACTTGATGTTCTGCCCGGCGTTGCCCGGACGATCGGCGTTGAGGACGCTGAAGCCGGCGAAGCCGTAGAAGGCCAGCGAGTCGAGGACGTAGCCCTCGCCCGCCCAGTTGGTGAAGGACGTCACCTCGGCCTCACGGAAACCGGCGCCGAACTTGAGCTCGTGCGACAGGTTGCCGGTGTTGAAGAAGCTCGAAGCGTCGGCCTTGAAGTTGTCCTGCGGACGCTCGGTCTGGTACAGGTAGAAGCTGTTGTGCCAGACGCCGTCGACGCCGGCGGTGGCGTCGATGTCGAGACCGCCCTGCGGCGCCAGCTGGAAGCCGCCGTTGACCTTCGAGTACATGCCGGTCAGGTAGAAGTTCGAGGAGAAGATGTGCGTGTCCTCGATCTTCCAGGTGGTCGGCTTGGGCCCGAACTTGCCCTGGTCGAACGTCGTCTCCTGCGGGCGGGTGGGACCGGCGTTACGGCCGATCTTCACCTTGTCGCTGTCGAAGTAGAAGCCCGACGCCGAGTTGTTCGACGCGACCTGCGCGTTGATCTTGGCGTTCTTCGCCTCGAGGTCGGTGAAGTCGACCACGTTGGCGATGGTGCGCAGCTGGATCTTCTGCTTGCCGTACGACCCCCAGACCCACAGCCGGTCCTTGACGATCGGACCGCCGACCTCGGCACCGTAGTCGTGCACGAAGTCGATCTGGTTGCCCTGCGTGAAGGAGGCCTGCGGGGTGGTGGCGCCGGCACCGGCGCGCCACGGGCCGGCGGTGGCCAGCTCGGAGTTGTCGATGGCGAGGTCGGCCTGCTCGGGCAGGATGCCGAAGGCGCCGTCGCGGTCCGTCTCGTAGCGGCGCGCGCTGCCCCGCCACTCGTTGGTGCCGCGCTTGGTCACCATGTTGAGCACCACGCCGCCGGTGGCCATCGTGGTGTCCGAGCCGCCCGTCGTCACCTGCATCTCTTCGAAGGCGTCGAAGTCGTAGTAGGCCGGCGAGGAGCCGAGAGCCGCCATGTCGGTGATGACGACGCCGTCCACCGACCACACGGCCTGGTCGCCGCCCGAGCCGGTGCCCACGTACTGCGACTGCTGGCCGCTCTCGTTACCGCCGACGTTGATGCGGTCGGTGAGCACGCCAGGGGTGGTCTGCAGGATCGCCCACGGGTCGCGGGCGGTGGGGATCTTCTCGAGCTCGGTCGCCGCGACGGTGGCGCCGGTGCTGACCCGGCGGCTGTCGAGCAGCGGCGACTCCGCGGTCACCGTGATCACGTCCTCGACCGCACCGCTCATCGTGACCTCGATCTCGGTGTTGCGGCCGACGTTGATCGTGATGTTCGGGTAGTCGACGGTCGAGAAGCCCTCGAGCTCGGCCTTGAGGGCGTACGAGCCGGGGGAGAGGCTGAGGAAGCGGAACTGACCCTGGGCGTTGGTCACCTGCACCTGCGGCGCGCCGCCGCCGCTGAGCGTGACGGTCACGCCCGGCAGCGCCGAGCCCTGCTCGTCCTGGGCGGTGCCGTAGAGGTTGCCGGTCTGCAGCTGGGCGAAAGCAGGCGCGGCGGCGAGAAGCACCGCGAGCGCGAGCGCCAGCCCGATCGTAGTCTTCACGTGTCTCATCGTTCTCCTTGATTCCCTAATTCGGCCTGAGTTGCGTTCGTTGCGAACGGTCGACGAGAGTCCATTCCGAGACTGTGGCGGCACCACCTCCTTCCGCCTTGTCGAGAAGATCCGCGGCGAGCGCTAGTACAAGGCCAATGCCACTTCAGCCGCTTGGACTCGGCGGCCGTCGGCGCTGCATCAAGTGGTTGAAGCGCGGTTCAAATCGCGCCCCGCTGGCACGCGGCGGCGCAGGGCGTCGGAGGGTTGGTGGTACGCGATGGACCAGCGTGCGGAGGCCGAGCGGACGGAGCGGCTGCGGTGCGGTGGTGCTTTTTCCGGCCGGCGGGTGGCGGGGGGGCGGGGGCGGGGGCCGCCGCGGCCGGGCACGCGGCGCGCTCTGTCGATATTTGGGAGGTTGGCGCGCCGCTCGGGAGGAGCACGCCGGTACAGCCGCTGTCTCTCACTTGCCGACGAAGCGCGCTCCTCCAGGCCCGGCCACGGCGGCCCCCGCCCCCGCTCGTACCCGCCTCCATTCGTGACCGCGGAGCTTCCTAGCGCGAGCTCGGGTGCTGCCGTGAAGGTCGCACCACTCTGCCTCGCGGCGATCGGTCGCTACGTCCGGTTGCTTTTCACGCCGCTCACAAACGCGGACCACGCCCCGCCGTTCCGCCTGTAACTACTCGCGGCACAGTCGTGTTCGCCGGAGACGAACTAATCCGTGGGGCTTCGTGAACGCTGAGCACTGCAAGCATTTTCAGGCGACCCAGAAACCATTCTGCATTCCGGCGACCACCAATATGCCGCGAGTAGTTACGAACGAAGGGCGGCGCGCATCCGGGCTGTGAGCGGCACGACGGACTTGCACAGCAGCGATCGCTTCGCCGCGAGGCAAGTGGTGCGGCCTTCACGGCGACCATCGAGCTCGCCACCACAGCGCTCGAACCTCACTGCTGAAGGCGTTCGCGTCTGCGGGGCTCGGGGCGCTGCGTCGTGGGCCTCCGACGGGCGCACTCGTCGGGCGGGGTTAGTCAACGGATGTTGCTCGCGCCCGTCGGCGAGCGAGCCATTTCCGCCCGCATGCCTCATGTGGCGAGCGTGCCCACGACGCAGCGCCCCCGAGACCCGCAGCGAACGCCGGCCGGAAAGCCGCAGAACGCCCGCAGGCAGCCGGCGCTCTGAGTCCGATCAGCCGCGATCGAGGCCGAGCTCGCGGGAGCGGCGGCGGAGGCGGGCGCGCGAGATGCCGAGGCGCTCGGCGGCGTGGGTGACGTTGCCGGCGGTCTCGCGTAGCGCGGTGGCGATGAGCGCGCCTTCGATGCGGGCGAGCTCGTCGTCGAGGGTGTGGCCTTGGCCGGCCGTTGGCTCGACATTGCTGCCCGTCGCGGCTGACGTACCGCCAACCGCTGCGGCGACCGAGGGCGAGAGGTCGGCGAGCGCGATCTCTGGAGCCGCGTTCGAGCTTGCTGCGCCGATGCGCGCCGCGATGCGGGCCGCTTCGTGGCGGAGCTCGCGAACGTTGCCGGTCCAGCGGTGGCGGACGAGGGCGGCGAGCGCCGGCGGCGACAAGCGGGCGCCGAAGCCGCGAGCGGCACGCAGGAAGTGGTCGAAGAGAAGCGGGACGTCTTCGGCGCGCTCGAGTAGCGGCGGCACCTCGACGACGAAGCCGGCGAGGCGGTGGAAGAGGTCGAGGCGGAAGCGGCCGCTCGAGGCGACTTCGGCGAGCGGCACGTTGGTGGCGGCGACGATGCGCAGGTCGACGGCAGCGGCCTGGCCGCCCACCGGCTGCACCTTCTTCTCCTCGAGCACGCGCAGGAGCTTCGACTGCAGCGGCAGCGGCAGCTCGCCGATCTCGTCGAGGAAGAGGGTGCCGCCGTGCGCTTCGCGGAACTTGCCGATGCGCTCGATGACGCCGGTGGCGACGCCGCGCTCGATGCCGAAGAGCTCGGCCTCGAGCAGGTCGGCCGGGATCGCCGCGCAGTTGATGGTGACGAACGGCCGCTCGCGCCGCGACGAGGAGTCGTGGAGGACGCGCGCGATGTGCTCCTTGCCGACGCCGGTCTCGCCGAGGACGAGCACGGGAAGCTGGCCGTCGACGACGGTCGCCAGCTCCTCGTAGAGGCGCCGCATCGCGGGCGAGCGGCCAATGACGACGTCAGGGGGAAAGACGAGGCCGCGCACGGTCGGCGGCTCGACGCGCGCGCCGCTGGCGCGGTCGCGCAGGTAGTCGTGGCCGAAGAGGCGAACGGCGAGGCGCAGCAGCTCGGGCGTCTCGTCGGCGAGCGAGGCGCCGCGCACGAAAAGGCCGAAACGGGCGCCGCTCGGGGTGGGGAAGGCGGCGACCGTCCACTCGCTGCCCGCGACGAGAGCGATGGCGTCGACGCCAGTCTGCGCGCCGGCCTTGGTTTCAGCGGACGGCAGCACCGCCATGGCTTCGTCGAGGGCCGGCAGCGGATCGCCCCACGCGGCGACGGTGGTGACCGCGCCGCTGGGCGTGAGCTCGAAAGCGCAGCCGGCCTCGGCGCCGAAGTGCTCGCAGAGGCTCGCCAGCATCTCGGCGCGCAGCGAGGAGGGACCGCGCAGCCCCCAGAGGAGCAGCGTCTCGAGGAACGCGAGCGCGTTGGCGTTGGCGCCGCGGTGACCGTTGCGCGACGTCGCCGCGAAGACTGCCTGCACGTCGACCACGGTGCCGTGCGCGTTCGCGGTGACGTCGGCGTCGAGCATCGCATCGGCGGCGCCGTTGGTCTCGCGACCGCCCGCCGACTCCACGACGTCGGCGCTCGCCGAAGGCTCGCGCCTCTCGCTGCCGTTCACCGCGGCGGCGCTGCCATTCAAGCCTTCGTGGCGCTCGCGGTCGCGCCGCTTCGGCAGCAGGTCGGCGGCGCGATGCAACGTGAGCTGCACATCGCCGACTTGGATGGTGTCGCCCGGCTCGAGCCCCGCCTCGCGCACCTGCACGCCGTTGAGCAACGCCGGCGTCGCGTGCGGCAGCACCGACAACCGCGCGCGCTCGCGCGTGAGATGAAGTCGCGCGTGCTCGCGCGCCACGTCGCGGCCGCGCAGCACGACGGCGCAGCCGCGGCCGGTGCCGAGGACGACCGTTCCCTCGGCGAGCGGCACCTGCCGCGACACGTCCTGCGCGCGCACGCCAAGCACCCACGGCCGCGCGAGAGCCGCGGCGTCGGTCTGTGCGTTTCCGTTTCGTGGATTCATCGAAGTGGAAAAAGGGGGGCCCTGGACTGGCCCCCGAAGGCTCCAAACAGGAACAGGTTAGGGGTCACTCGGCGCGAGGCGCCAGGGTTGTGACGCGAGCCGCGCATCTCGCGGTACGAGCGCGCGGATCGGCGGCACGAACGGCCGGAACGGCGGTTCACGCCGGCCGCCTTGCAACACCCAAGCCGCGCAAATAGTTCATTCGTTTGAAGCTAGAGCCGGCTTGACAATTCGGACCAACGGAGTCCAGAATCCCGATCGGCAGATTGAGACGACGTCTCAACTCGTCGCGACGGCCGCACCACCGACCACAGCAGCCATGCTCCAGGAACGGGAACAGTTCGCCGGTTACCTGCGGCAGCAGGGCCTGCGGCTCACCAGCGAGCGGCTGGCGCTGTTCGAAGAGATCTACCGCCAGCACGGCCACCTCGACGCCGATGCGTTGCTCGCCGCCGTGCGCGAGCGCGGTCACGACGTCTCGCGCGCCACCGTCTATCGCACGCTCGAGCTGCTCGTGCGCTCTGGCCTCGTACGCAAGCAGCGGGTGGGCGCGCGCGGCCAGCTCTTCGAGCACGTGCACCCCGGCCAGCAGCACGACCACCTCGTGTGCTCCGTGTGCGGCCGCGTCGTCGAGTTCGTGAGCCCCGGCATCACCGCGCTGCAGGCCGAGATCTGCCGCGCCCACGGCTTCTCGCCCGACCACCACCAGCTGCAGATCCTCGGCTTGTGCAACGGCTGCCGCGCACAGGCGGCGGCGCAGGCGCACGCCTGAGCGCGAGTGATCGCGCAGCGCGCTCTCATCTCATGAAGCGTCTGCTGCCTCTCATGCTGCTCGCTTTCGCGGCGCCGCTACTCGCGCCGCCGGCCTTCGCCGGTGGCGAGCCCAGCGTGTTGCTCCAGCTCGTCGACTACGTCGGCGTCGACTATCCGGAAGCGGTGTCGGCGGGGAAGGTGATCAACGACGCCGAGTACGCCGAGATGCAGGAGTTCGGCGCCGGCATCGTGAAAGGCGTCGCGACGCTCGACGATGGACCGGCGAAGTCGGCGCTGATCACCGACGCCAAGACGCTCGCGGGGCTCATCGCGAACAAGGCGGCGCCCGGCGAAGTCGCCGACCTCACCCGGCGGATGCGCGAAGGATTGATGCGCAACTATCCGGTGGCCGCGACGCCGCGGCGGGCTCCCGACCTCGCACGCGCCGCGGTGCTCTACCAGCAGAGCTGCGCGTCCTGCCATGGCGCCGCCGGACGCGGCGACGGTCCCGCGGCGGCCGGCATGGAGCCGCCGCCGATCGACTTCCACGACCTGGCGCGGGCGCGGCAGCGCAGCCTCTACGGCCTCTACAACACGATCACGCTCGGCGTCACCGGCACCGGCATGGCGAGCTTCTCCCATCTGCCCGACGAGGATCGCTGGGCGCTCGCCTTCCACGTCGGCGCGCTGTTCGCCGACGAGGCGACGCTCGCCGCCGGCGCCGCGGCGTGGGCCGACGAGGACGACCGGCCGTCGCTGCGCGAAGCGGTGACCAGCGCGCCGTCGGAGCTCGCGGCGACGCGATCGCACGGCGTCGCGCTCGCTGCCTGGACGCGGCAGCATCCCGAAGCGCTGTTCGCGGGCGGGCCCGATCCAATGACGATCGCGCTCACCAAGCTCGAGGAGAGCGCCGCGGCCTACGCGGCCGGCGATCGCGCCGCCGCGCAGTCGCTGGCGGTCGCTTCCTATCTCGACGGTTTCGAGCTCGCCGAAGCGGGGCTGACGACCGTCGCGCCCGGGCTCGTGCGCACGGTGGAAGACTCGATGATCGCCTTCCGCGGCGCGCTCGAGGCCGGCGCTCCGAACGCCGAGGTCGAACAGCATGCCGAAGAGCTGCGCGCGCTGCTGCTGCGCGCGCAGGGCGCGCTGGAGGAGCAGTCGCTCTCCGCCGGCGTGGCGTTCACCAGCTCGCTGGTCATCCTGCTGCGCGAGGGCCTCGAGGCCATCCTCCTCCTGGGAGCGATCTTCGCCTTCCTCATCAAGAGCGGCCGGCGCGAGGCGCTCGTCTACGTCCACTACGGGTGGGTCGGCGCGCTCGTCGCCGGCGCCGCGACGTGGGCCGCCGCCACCTGGCTCGTCGACATCAGCGGCGCCGCGCGCGAGCTGACCGAAGGCGCCGCCGCGCTGCTCGCCGCCGTCATCCTCTTCTACGTCGGCTTCTGGATGCACCAGGCGCTCAACGCCAAGCGCTGGACGCAGCTCATGCAAGACAAGATGCGGCGCGCGTTGAACGGGCGCACGCTCTTCGGTCTCACGCTGATCAGCTTCGTCGCGGTGTACCGCGAGGTGTTCGAGACCGTCCTCTTCTACCAGGCGCTGTGGCCGCAGGTGCGAGCGGGCGCGCAGGGTGCGCTGCTCGGCGGCGCGCTGGTGGCGGCGGCGGGGCTCGCCGTCGTCGTCTGGTGCATCTTCGCGCTCGGCGTGAAGCTGCCGCTGCGGCAATTCTTCGCCATCAGCGGCGTCGTGATGTTCGTGCTGGCGGCGATCCTCGCCGGCAAGGGCATCGTCGCGCTGCAGGAGGCGGGACGGATCGCGATCAGCCCGATCGACTTCCCGCGCGTCGAGCTGCTCGGTGTCTATCCGACGCTGCAGAGCGTGATCGCCCAGCTCGCGGTGACGCTCGCGGCGCTGACCGTCGTGTGGTGGAACCGACGTCGACGGTCAGGCGTGCCGGCACCGTCTGCAGTGGCCGGCGACTGAAGCGTTGGCCGCGAGCGGCGCGCTGGGGCAGAGGCGGCCTGGCCCCTTCGCGCGGGCTCGCTCGTGAGAAAGAACAGGGAGGATGGACCTCTCGCTCACGACCAGGAGGAAGCCATGTTTGCGATGTTGCTCGCCGCGTCCCTCGTCGTTCCGTCGGCTGCCGGGAATCCGCGCCCGCTCTTGCCGCCCCCCAACCCCGCCGCCCTGCAGATCCAATCGAGCCTGCAGTGCGTGGACATCTCCGGTGCTTCGACTCGACCGGGAGCCAGCGTCCTGCAGGTGCCCTGTTGCTCGGGCTGTACGCGGAGCCAGGACTGGTTGACGATCAACCCGACCTCGGAAGGCTGGGTGCAGTTCCAGAACCAGGGGAGCGGTCAGTGCATGACCGTCTCTTCGCAGACGGACGGCGATACGATCACCCAGGTTCCCTGCGGCCCCACCACCAATAACTCCCAGTTCTGGGCGCTGGTGCCCGGACCCAACAGCACCTTGTATGGGTTTCAGAACATCCACAGCGGGCTCTGCCTGACCGTCCCGGGAGGGTCCGACGAAACGGGCGTGCAGCTCGTGCAGAGCGCCTGCCAGCAGGCCGCGGACAACCAGCTCTTCCAGCCCACCCATCCCTGGCCGTGCCCGGGGCCACGTTGACCTCGCTTCCTGACTCGAGCCAAAGGGGCGTCTGCCATGACTCGAAACTTGACCCTTGCCTTGCTCCCCGTCGTCGGCCCCGACACTCTCGTCGGCCGCTTCGCGGTGCTGCCGACGTTTCTCTTCGGTACCGACTTCGACGCCGCCACCGGACAGCTCCCGGTCCAGGTCGGCGACGAGCTGACGATCCGGGTGGTGGCGTTCGAGGTCGGCGCCCCCCGGCGCGCCGTGGCGATCCACCGGCTCAACGTCGTCGCCTGGCCCGCCCCGGCCACCGACTGCCCGGTCTTCGCCACCTGCTTCCAGGTCGACCCGGACCGGCCGGACGCCACGATCCTCGCCGCCGGCCACGCCCGCTTCGCACCCGCCGCGTGGGAGCCTCCGCCCATCGACGGGGTCTACCCTCCAGCGGCGGGACCCTTCCCGCCCGAAGGAGGCGAGCAGACCGCGTTCCTCATGGTCTTCCCGACGCGCATCGGCTTCACCAAGCCGGGCCGTTTTTCCGTCGCGATCTCGCTGACCCTGCGGCTGGGGGAGGGCGCGGAAGCGGTGTTGCAGACCTTCCGCACCGACCCGGAGATGAACGTCGAGGGTTCTTACCCCCCTGCGCCGGAGCCCTCGAACGGCAGCAGCACGCGGTGGTAGCGGGGGTCCTTGCGCAGCTCGAACAGCTCGGGGTCGGCGCGGATCTCCGGCAGGGGATAGCCGGCCTCGAGCGCCCTCTGCAGCGCCGCTAGGGCCTCCTTGCGATCGCCGGCCAGCTCGTAGACGACCAGCGCGCGGTAGGCCAGGTCGGCGTCGTCGGCGGGGAGCGGTCCGAGGGCGGCCAGCTCCTCCACGGCCTCCCCCGTCTTCGCCGCGCTTGGCCAGGTAGAGGGCGCGACGGCTGCGCAGACGTGCGGTCTGGCGGGCGCCTCGGACCAGCTCCGGAGCGAGGAGCTGGACCGCCCGCGGCGAACGCCTCGCGAGCGCGCTCGGGCTGGCCGGTCCAGCGGTAGCCGTCGCCGACGTTGGCCCAGTTGAGGTAGTGGTTGGCGCCGAGCTGGAGCGCCCGCTCGAACGAGGCGAGGGCGGCGCGGTGACGGCCGAGCGAGAACTGCAGGGTGCCGAGGTTGGTGTAGGTGCGGTCGCGGGCGATCGATTTCGAGCGAGCGCTGCAGCTCGGCCGCGGCCTCTTCGAGCCGGCCCTGGCGGAAATGGACCGCGGCGAGCTGGTCGTAAAGGCCCGAGTGGTCCGGCGCGAGGTCGAAGCGCGGCGGTAACGCCGCCTCGGCTGCGGCGTCGTCGCCTTGCGGTAGGCGTCGAGCGCGAGCCGCTCGTGGGTGAGCCAGTCGGACGGGTCGATCTCGGCGGCGCGCGCCAGCTCACCGCGCCGCCTCCTCGGACCGGTGCAGACGGCGAGCACGGCGCTGCGCTCGCGGCGGGCCGCAGCGCTCAAGGGGTCGAGGCGACGGCCTCGTCGAGATGGCGGAGCGCCTCCTCGGGCCTGCCCTGCACGGCGAGGCGGTGCCCAAGGCCCGCTGGGCCCGGGCGAGGCTGCGGGTCGCTGGCGACCGCCAGCTCACCGCTTTCGCGCGCCCGCTCGGCAGCGCGCGTCGCGGCTGCGCGGCGTAGAGCCAGAGTTGAGCCTCGGCGAGGCCGGCATAGGGCCGGGGCGTGGCGGGCCGTCGCCCAGGACTGCTCGTAGAGCGCCATCGCCCGCTCCGGATGCCGGGGCGATAGCCGTGCCGCAGCAGGGCCGTGGCTTCGTGCAGAGCTCGTGGGTGCCGCGGGACGAGCGCCGCCGCGCGCTCCGGGAGTGGGCGAGCGCCGGAAGCGGGCGACGAGGCGCGACCAGCGCGCGGCCGTCAGGCCGCGACTGGCCCAGATCGTGCGGCGCATCCTGGGCCGGCGGGCCGGAGGAGCCGTCGAGCCAGCCCTCGCCGCCGCGAGCTCGGCCACGAAGTCGCCGACGCCGCGGTGCGAGCGGGCCGGCGACTTGGCGAGGGCCCGGGCCAGCGCCCGCTCGACGACGCGGAGGAACCTGCGGCGCGAGCCGCCGAACGGCTCGGGCGCGCGGTGAACGATGGCGTAGAGCAAGGCTGCGCTCGATTCACCGGCGAAGGGCCGGCGCCCGGCCACCATCTCGTAGCAGCATTACCGCCAGCGCCCAGAGGTCGGTGCGCCCGTCGATCTTGCCGCCGGCGAGCTGCTCGGGCGCCATGTACGCCGGGTGTACCAGCGACGGCGCCGCTGCGGTCAGCGTTCCGTCGCCGGCGATCTTCGAGATCCCGAAGTCGAGGACCTTGGCCACGCCTTCTTCGGTCACCAGGACGTTGGACGGTTTGACGTCGCGGTGGACGATCCCCGCGGCGTGCGCCGCCGCGAGGCCGCGGCCCACCTGGGTCGCCAGGTCGAGAGCCGCAGCGAGCGGCAACGGGCCGCGCGCCAGCCGCTCGGCCAGCGTCTCGCCGGCATAGAGAGCGAGCACCAGGTAGAGCCGGCCGTCGGGTGCCGTGCCCACGTCGTGGAGCGCGCAGAGGTTGGGGTGGTCGAGGGACGAGACGGCCCGGGCCTCGCGCAGCAGCCGCTCGGCAGCCGGGCCGCCGCCTCCCCGCCCGAGGGAAGGAACTTGATCGCGACCCGCCGGCCGAGCCGCACGTCTCGTCCCTCCCAGACGACCCCCATGCCTCCGCGGCCGAGGCGGCGCACGAGCTCGTAGGGGCCCAGCACGCGGCGGGAGGACGCTCGTCCGGCTCGTCGCCCGCGGTGGCGAGGAGCTGCCGCGGCGCGCTCGAGCAGCGGCTCGGCCAGGAAGCTCTCCGCCGCGGCGTCGGCGGCCAGGAAGCCTCGACGTCTCGACCGCGAGGGCCGAATCCCCGGCGCAGAGGGCCTGCCACGCGCGCGCCCGCTCGGCCGGCGGCAGCTCCAGGACGACGTCGAGCAGCGGCTCGATGCGCGCCACTTCGCGACGTCGAGGGGCACGGCCGAGCTCAGGCGCCCCTTTCGCCGAGCGCCTGGAAGAGCAGGGCGCGCGCCTTCTGCCAGTCCCGCTTCACCGTTCGCTCGGAGACTCCGAGCGTCGCCGCCGTCTCCTCGACGCTCAGGCCGCCGAAGAAGCGCAGCTCGACGAGGCGGGCGAGCTGCTCGTCGAGTCGGCTCAAGGCGGTGAGCGCCTCGTCGAGGGCGAGCACCTCGGCGGTCAGCTCGTCCGCCTCGACCCGCGGCGCGTCGAGGCCGGGGTCCGCGGAGGTCTCGCCATGGCGGCGCTTCATCGCGCGACGGCGGGCCGCGTCCACCAGGATGTGGCGCATGGCGAGGGAGGCCACTGGCGAGGAAGTGCGCGCGGTCGCCGGCGGCCGCCATCCGACCGTGAGCGAGCTTGAGGTAGGCCTCGTGGACCAGCGCCGTGGTGTCGAGCGTCTGGCCGCGCCGGTGCCGGCGCAACGCGCGGCGCGCCAGCACTCGGAGGAGGTCGTAGGCCTCCAAGAAGCGGCGGTCCGTCGCCTCTACCGCCTGCTGCATCGGGCGCTCCTTGCGATTTCGAGTCTACCGCGGTAACTCGGCGCACGGGCGTGGCCCGCTTTCTTGGCGCCGAACGTTTTCTCGAGCGAGGGACACGACAATGACACGACCACGCACGATCCAGGGCTCCCGGCAACGGCGATTCTCGGCTTTTGCCGTGGCCGCGCTCCTGCTCGCCCAACCGGCAGCCGCCGGGCAGCCCACCAGCGGCGGAGGCGAACGCCCCAGCTCGAGTCGGTCGAGCACTTCGCAACAGCGGCGAGTCGTTGCCAGGCAGCCACCCTCGGTGCGGCCGCCGCAGCCCGGGCCCGGAAGGTCGCCGGGCGGGGTCAAACGCCCCGCCGCTGGTCCGCCGGCGGGCGAGCGTGACAAGCGGCCCCGCTGGACGGGACGAACCAGGCGGGAGCTGCGGCCACGTCCGGGAGAGGACCGCCGCCATGTGATCCACCTGCAAGCTGAGATCGTTCCCGCGTTCGACGCCGCCATCAAACGCATGGAGGCCACCGAGGCCTCCGCGGTGCTGACAGAGCAGCTCCGGGACCGGGGCATGCTCCCGCCCGCGGCGCGCTCGCTGCAAGACCTGAAGAGCGCGGCCCTGCGCGCGATCAACAGCTCCCAGGGCAACCTCAACCTCGGCCCGGCGCACGAAAACCAGGGCATCGAGCTCGTGCGCGGACAGATGGCGCGCTTGCGCGGCAGCCTCCACAGGGACTTCGGTGCGGCGACGGACGTTCCTTCGCTCCAGGCGCTCAAGGACCGCGTCCTGCGCGACGTCGCACCCAGCGACAGCACGGCCCCAAAGGCGGCATTCGCCAACGAGGTCCGTGCGACCTTCCGCGCGGCCGTCGAGAAGGCGCCCTCGACGATCGACGTCGTCAGGCTCATCCATGACTTCCAGTACTCGACGGGTCTGGACCTCAGCCGCATGCCGGGCGCCAAGGACCAGACCCGTGCCGCCCTCGACCTCTCGCGGCGGCTGAACCTCATCGCACGCGGTGAATCGAGCCTGCCCGCGGAGGAGCAGCTGCTGACGGTCTTCGAGGTCCTCGAGCTGCCACGGGAGCCGGAGTCGTTGACTCGCATTTCCACGTAAGGAGCCGACCATGAAGCGCAGATCGTTCGTCGCCGTGCCGCCCGGCCTATCGGGTCTGGCGCTGTGGCTCGTTCTCGCCAGCCCGGCGGCGGCGCAGCCCGCGCGGCAGAGTCTCGAGCCAAGCGACGCCGGGCAACCGCCGAGACCCGCGTCGTGGAGCTCCCTCACGCTCCGCGGCCCCGCCGGCATCACCGCGGCGGCGCGCGGTGCCAGCGACGAGGCGCTGCTGTTCGCCGGGGCTGAGTGGGTGTCCTACCGGCCCTCGGCCGACACCACGGCTTCGCGCGGTGGAGTCGTGGCGTGGGACGGCTGGCCGGCGTCCTGGAGCGAAGGTCCGGACGCGGCCGTGCGTTGGGACGATGGCCTCCTGCTCCTCTTCTCAGGGCCGACTTACGTCTGGTACAGCCTGGAGGACCAGGCGGTGCTCGGATCGCCCGAATCGCTTGCCGCCTGGGAGTTGCCCTGGCGCCGCGTCGATGCCGCCGAACGGTGGGACGACAGCTCGCTGCTGCTGTTTCACCAGGGAGAGGTGGCGCTCTTCGATCACGAAACCGGCGAAGTCGACGGTCCTCACCGCGTAGCCGACTGGCTCGACATGTGGCCTCCGGCGTGGTTCGACGGTGTTCACTCGGCGCTCGACATGGGGGACGGCTGGATCTATCTCTTCGCTCACGGCGGGTACCTCGTCCTCGACCGCGAGACCGAGACTCTCGTCACCCCTTATCCGATCCCCACGTCCGTTCGTCAAAGCTCGCAGCAGGAGGAACGGCCATGAGACGCCCCTCACGTCGCGCCTGGCCCGTGATCGTCTTCGCCCTGGTGCCGATGATCGCCGACGACGGGGCCGCCGCCCCGGCGGCCAGCGCATGGGAGAGCTTGCCGTTGCCCTACAGCAGCGGCCCGAGCACGGTAGCCAGCCTCGGGGACGGCTCGCTCCTGCTCTTCCATGAGCTCGATTCCCTCGTCTACCGGCCCGCGGGCGGCACGATCGGGGAGGAGATCCATTGGCGGGGGAAGATCGATGCCGCCTTCCTCGAAAGCCCCAACCTCCTCGTGCTCTTCCTCGGCGCTCATTCCCGGCGCTACAACGTCGAGGCGCGGAGCTTCATCGGCGAGGCCGGCACTCTCGGGGACTGGGGGCTCCCCGCGACGTGGACGAGCGTCGACGCAGCCGCGGCCTGGGGCGAATCGCAGATCCTCTTCTTCCACCGCGGCGAGTACGCCCTGTACGACCGCGAGACGCGCAGGACCCAGGGGCCGCTGTCCGTCGCCGACCGTTGGCCTGGCTGGCCGCCGGGCTGGGCCGACGGCGTCGACGCCGCCGAGCAGACCGACGACGGCGTCCTCCACCTGTTCCGCCGCGGCGAGGCCCTCGCCTGGGACCCTCGAGCGCAGAGCTTCCGCGACGACCCTCGGCAGCTCCCCGTTGCCGTCGCCGGCCCGGCGAGCGGCGGCCGGGTCGCGGAGCTCGCGGCGGCGCGCCGACAGCACGCGATCGAGACCTTTCCGATCCGCCTGCTGCACCTGCCCCGAGAAGGGATCATCCACCCGACCGCACCGAGCGCCGAGCTCGAAGGCGAAGGGACGATCGAGATGTGGCTCTCGCCGGAGTGGGACGTCGTCGACTACGACCCGTACGTCCTCGCCTACGGCGACGCAGAGTCGCTGCGTTACGGCGTCCTCATGACGGGCGACCGCAAGAGCCTCTGCATCGAGTCGAAAGAACGATCGAGCCAGCCGCAGCGACACTGCGCGTCGTTGGACGGCACTTCCGAGCTCGCAACCGGCAGGCTGTACCACGTCGCGCTCGTGGTGCGCCCGGGCCAAGTCGACGTCCACGTCGACGGGGTGTTGCAGCGCTCGATCGCCGGCTTCGAGCTCGGCAGCGCGCGCAACGCGCCGCTGTCCGTGGGGTCGGTCAACGGCAGCAATCCCTTCGTCGGCAGGATCGGCGGCGTCCGCATCTGGACGCAGGCGCAAGATCCCGCGCTGGTGAACGCTTTCAAGCTCCTTCCCGACGCGCAGCAGTTGGCGCGCCCGCAGGCGACTCGGCTGGCGGTCTACCTGCGCACGGCGGCCGCGGGGTCCGGCGAGGCGCAGCCGCGGGACCTCCTTGTCGTCGGAGAGCCACAACTCCGGCCCGACGGATTGTGGCTCGCGGAAGAGGAAGCCACCCAACCCAGACAGCTACCCGCGACCAGGTCCGCTCTGACCGGTGCCCCCAGCCACGCGGCGAAGCACGCCTACCAGCCGCTCGCGGTTCACGACCTGCGCATGGTCCCCGGGATCTCCGATCTGATGCGAGAGGCGCTGGTGGGCAAAATCCCGATGCCGTCGTCGGTGAAGGCAGCCGAGTTCCTGGTCGACACCATCTCGCGGTTCGGCGACGAGCCCCGGTACGAGATCTACTACCAAGCCGCCCCTGACCGCTTCGTCGACCCTTGGAACCCCGAGTACGGCTACGTCGACGACGGCGAAGGTCGATTGAAGGCGATCCCTGGCGGGCCGGCGCTGGTTCGGCCGCGGGGCAGCCGGGCCGAAGAGCTGCCGGAGCGGTCGCTGTCCGACCTGGGAATGACGATCCAGCCCACGCTCCATGTCCTGAGCCAGGCCTGGGACGTCGCCAAGCTCGATCCCTTCGACCTGCAGAAGACCGGCAGCGCGGGAACTGTTTTCGGCAACATGCGTCTCGATGCCCAGTCGGCACGCAAGTACCACCTCCTGGAGAGCGATCACGCCTTTCCCTACAGCGTCTTTGCCATTCCCGTGAAAGAGGGCCACGGGTCTACCGCCATGGAGGAGGCGGTCTCCGCCGAGCAGTACCACCAAGCCGTGAGCTGGAACGTCACCGGCCAGTACGCGACGCTGACCAGGAACGAGACCATCGCGAGCAACGTCAACGGTATGTACTCCAACAGGAGCCTGCGCGTCCACCAGGAGTCCTATGGGGTCCACCACGTCGCGGTTCTCGACCCCGCCAATGCCGAGCTGTCCCCAGCGTTCCGCGACGCCGTCCTCCAGCTGGCGCAGAGCCCGCATCGAGACTTCGCGCGTTTCCGCGAGAGCTGGGGCACGCACTACGCCCACTCGATCGCCTATGGGGCAAGAATCTACTTCGACGAGGAGATGAGCGCTGCGGAGGTGATGGACGAGTACCAGAAGTCGAACTCGCAGACCTGGGGCGTTCGCGCCGACGTCCTCCTCAGCCTTCCCTTCGGAGGCACGCAGCTCGGCGTCAACCACGAGGACACGCGGGTGAACAGCAGCTCCCGCCAGAACTTCGAGAGCCAGATGCACAAGAAGAGCACGTGGATATCTCGCGGTGGCACTCCGAGCGCGACCTTCGACGGCTGGAGGGCGGACGCTACGGCGCTCGTTCCGCTCATCGCCGATCTCCGAACCCTGGACGAGCTGCTCACGCCGCACTACTTCCGCGGCCGGCCGGACGTCTTCGTCACCCTGCGCCGGCAGCTCCACGACTTCTACACGCGCGAGCTCCAGGAAGCCGAGCTGAACGCGACGCCTGCCCTGCACGAGCCGGAGTGCATCGCCAGGGAGCGCCAGGACTTCGACTTGGCCAGCGACGTTTTCCTCTCCTCCAGGGGAGCCGAGCTCAAGGTCGAGATGACTCTGAAAGGACTCACGATGGCGGTGCTCAAGTACAAAGATCGTTCATCGCTCCCCGGCGAATGGTGCCGCGTAGCACCGAACTATTACTGGGCGGCGGACGAAGGCGGCGCGACCTACATCCTCTCCGCGAAGAGCGAGGTCAGCGTGGAGATCGAGAAGTATCGAGGGTCGGAAATGGTCGACAGGACCGCCTTCGGGACGCTGATGCCATTCGTCATCGTGGACTGACGGACTCTTCCGCTACGAGGTTGGCGACCGCCGGCACAACCGAGCCGAAAGGAAACCCGATGAACCCTTGCCCTGCGTCCATCTCGCTCTGCGCGTCGATCGTATTTCTGGCAGCCTTCACGCCCGTGGCGGCCCAGGTCCCCGAGGGGCTCGACGTCAACCCCAAGGCGTCCCGCGACGCGCCGGTGCCCGGGTTCGGCGACTCCGTGGCGCCGCATACGCCGGCGCGCGCCGAGCTGTTGCCGGTCGACGAGCTGGTGACGCACCGCCCCCTCGCGCAATGGTGCCCGTTCTGCGTCGGGCGGGAGCTCACCGTCCCCGAGCTCCACGTCCTCAACTACCTCACCGCCTACTTTGCCCGGCAGCAGGACCTGATCGTCCAGCTGCCCACGTACCCCTTCGTGAGCGAGCTCGGCATCATGGAGTCACCGGCCGACTACGCTCGGGCCTTGCACGCCGAGATGGCAGACCACTTGGATACCGAAAGCTTTTACGATCTCCGGGTCCTCCACCTCGTGTCCGCGCCCCCGGAGCAGCTCATCCAGTCGGTCGGCAGCCCGCCGAAGCTCGCCGAGCTCTATGCGCTGCTCAGCGGCGCGGCGGCCGAAAGCGGATTCGCCATAGATCACATCGCCTACGGCCTGCTCGAAGTGACGTCGAACCCGGGAGGGACGAAGGACCAGATGGCTGCGGTGTTTTGCTTCGACGAGGTCCCAGGCGGCTACGAGCTGCGGATAGCCATCGCACTGTCCTCTCACGAGCTCCGGGCTGGTTCGACTTGACGCGGGAGCTTGCTCTCATAGGCGCCCGGCCGGGGCGCCTATGTCTGGCGTCATCCAGACCTGGTCGCCGAGCGGTTGAAAGAAGAAGGCTCGCGCCTTGCGCCGGTCGCGCCGGCTCGACGAACCTGCGCAGCGCTCATTGAGGGCGGCGCGGCGACACTACGGCGGTCAGGGGCAGGCGTCGAACGCGTCGGTGTCGGTCACCGCCGCCGCTCGCTGACCG
>CAWJWP010000037.1:0-14438 GCA_963846495.1 Thermoanaerobaculia bacterium
CCCAGCTGCGCTCGCTGTGGCTGCTGCAGACGAGCGGCGCGCCGCTCGTGCCGCACCCCTACCTCGGCCCCGGCGACGAGGTCGAGATCGTCGACGGTCCGCTGCGCGGCTACCGCGGCCTGGTGGAGCGCGAGAAGGGGAAGTACCGGCTGGTGGTGAGCCTCACGCTGCTGCGCAAGTCGGTGGGCGGCTGAGATCCCGCGCGACGCGCTGGTGCCGGCGTCGCTGCGCCGCGCGGGCGCGCATGCGCCGCCGCCGCGTGCCGCCGGGACTCGACCGCAAGGCCGCCGGCTACGCACGGATCTGAACATCGCCTTTCGCGAGCTCGGTCTCCAGCACGTGCGCGACGCGCACCGATTCCCATGCAGGGCCGGCGACGGCGCCGGCCGGATGGGTGGGGCGGGAAGGACAGTCGAAGGTGACACCCTCAGCAGGTGCCCGGACACCGACGGGGGCGGAGCCTGCCCGCTCGCGCAGCAAGCGCCGACTCCTGTTCGTGTCGGTCGGCCTGTCGCCGCACGGCGGCGGCATCGCCACCGCGGGCCGCCTGCTGCTTGGTACCGCGCGCGAGTGGGCGGAGGAGCGAACATCGAGCTCTGCTTCTTTACCCTCGGCTATGCTTCGGAGCTGCCGCCGGGCGTCGCAGGGCGGGCCTTCGACGGCGACGGCGCGGCGCTCGGCCGCGCGGTATGGCGGGCCCAGTTCCTCGAAGGCTACCGGCATCAGGTCTATGACTTCCTCGGTGTCGCCCGCATCCAGGGCGTGTTACCGGGGCCACTCCTGGCGCGCTATCTCCTGTACGTCTACGGCATCGAAGTCTGGAGGCCGCTCAAGGGAATCCGCCGCCGCGCCTTGGCCGGCGCCACCGTGCGGCTCGCATGTTCGCAGCAAACGATCCAGAGGCTGCGCACGCACAACCCGAAGGCGCCACCAGTCACTCCGCTGCACCTCGCAATGAACGCCGTGTGTGAGGGCAATCAGGCAGTCGATCAGGCAACTCCTCGCGGCTTGGAGAAGGCTACCTGCTGATCGTCGGCCGAATGGCGGGCGATCGCTACAAGGGCCACGACGATCTTGCGGCGTGACGCGCTGGCGACCGCGCACCCGACGTGCGTCTGGTCGTCGTGGGCGAGGGGAACGATCGCTCTCGCCTGGAGGCCAGCGCCCAGGCCCTTGGGGTCGGAACAGGGCGCTCTTCACCGGCTTCGTTGACGGCCACGCTCGCGGCCATCTACCGCCGCTGCGCCGTATTCGCCATGCCCAGCGACGGCGAGGGGTTTGGGCTGGTCTACCTGGAGGCGATGCGGGCCGGAAAGCCCTGCGTGGCGCTCGCAGGGCTCCGCCGCCGCCGAGATCATCGTCGACGGGGTGACCGGGCGGCTCGTCGCACCCGGGGTGGGGCCTCTGGTGGCGACCCTCCAGCAGCTGATCAGCGACCCCGCCGGAACGGCAGCGATGGGCGGGGCGGGACGGGAGCGCTGGCACGACCACTTCCGGCCCGAGCTGTTCGCAGCCGGCCTGCGCCCGCACCTCGAGGCTTTGTGGGCGAGGGGCCCGCTTAGCCATGTGCGGCATCAACGGCGCCCTTCGCCTCCTCCCGACAGCATCGGCGCTCGACCGTGACGAGGTGTTGCGCACGCGCGACCACCAGCACGCCCGCGGCCCCGACGCCGCCGGGCTGTGGCTGTCGAGCGACAGCCGCGTCGGGCTCGCGAACAACCGGCTCGCGATCCTCGACCTTTCGCCCGCCGGCTCGCAGCCGATGGCGTCCGCCGACGGCCGCTACCACATCACCTTCAACGGCGAGATCTACAACTTCCGCACCCTGCGCGCCGGGCTCGCCGCCCAAGGCGTCCGCTTCCAGAGCGAGAGCGACACCGAGGTGCTGCTCGCGCTCTACGCTCGCGACGGCGTGGCGATGCTCCCGCACCTACGCGGCATGTTCGCCTTCGCGCTATGGGATGACGTAGCCAAGACCCTCGTCCTCGCCCGCGATCCTTCGGCATCAAGCCGCTCTACTACTCAATAGAGGGCGGGGTGCTGCGCTTCGCCTCGCAGGTGAAGTCGCTGCGGGCGGGCGGCAGAGTCTCGTCCGCGGTCGATCTCGCGGCGGTCGCCGGGTTCCTGCTCTGGGGCTCGGTGCCCGAGCCATTGACACTAAGGCAAAGGATCCGTCAGCTGCCCGCCGGCCACTACCTGCTGGTCGAAGAGGGGCGCGTCAACGAGCCCCTACGCTACCCGTTAGCGCCGGCGGCGAGCGACGAAGCGGGCGGCCGCGCCATGTCGCTCGCCGAAGCCCTCGCGGACTCGGTCGCGGCGCACCTGGTGGCCGACGTCCCGGTCGCCGTGTTCCTCTCCTCCGGCCTCGACTCCGGGCTGGTGGCAGCGCTCGCGAGGCGGCACGACCCCGACCTGACGACGCTCACCGTGCGCTTCCGGAGCCAGCGCGGCACGAACGCCGACGAAGGCCCGATCGCCGCCCGCGTGGCGGCGGCGCTGGGGACCCGGCATCGCGAGGTCGAGCTCGGCGGCGAGGAGCTGCGCGCCCTCTGGCCCGCCGCGCTCGACGCCATGGACCAGCCGAGCATCGACGGGTTCAACACCTTCCTCATCTCCCGCGCCGCCCACGAAGCGGGATTCAAGGTCGTGCTCTCAGGGCTCGGCGGCGACGAGCTCTTCGGCGGCTATCCCTCGTTCAACGACATACCGAGGATGGTGCGCGTGCGCGCGCGCCGCGCGCGGTGCCGGGGCTGCCAGCTATGTGGCCGCGGCTGGCGGCCGACATGGGCCGGCGCAAGATCGCCGGGCTCTTGCGCTACGGCTCGTCACTGCCGGGCGGCTACCTCTGCGGCGCGGCCTTTTCCTTCCCGAAGAGCTGCCCGCTCTTCTCGGCGAGGCAGCCGCCACGGAGGCACTGCGGCGATACGACCCGCTCGGCGACGCCGCGGATGTTCTCACCGAGTCGGCGGCGCCTGGCGACGAAGCGGACCAGGCGAGCTCCTGGCTCGCCGTGCACCAGCTCGAGACCGCCCGCTACCTGCGTCACCAGCTGCTGCGCGATTCCGACTGGGCGTCGATGGCCTGGTCGGTCGAGCTGCGCGTCCCGCTCGTCGATGCCGTGCTTCACCGGCATGCTCAGCGCGTCGGCTTCGCGCCGGCACGACAGCACGGCAAGGTGACGGCCGTGCGAGCCGCCGCGCCCGAGCTACCCGACGAGCTGTTCGGTCGCAAGAAGACCGGCTTCTACGTGCCCCTCGCCGAGGCGCTCGCCGAGGACGCCACGGCGCTGTCGCACGGCGAGCGCTCGCGGCGGTTGGCGCTGCAGATCCTCGCCGCCCACGGCGTGTCGCTGCCGTGGCAGGAAGCAGCTACCGACGCCGAGCGCAACAGCCGTGACGAAGCCCTGAGCCTGGTCGGATGAGCTCTCCCGCGACGTCGACTCCCCCACGCGTCAGCGTGCTCGTTCCGGCCTGGAACGACGGCCGCTACCTCGAGACGGCGCTGGCCTCGCTCGCGGCGCAGACGTGGGGCGACTTCGAGGTGGTGATCGCCGACGACGGCAGCACCGACGAGACGCCGCGGATCGCCGCCGGCTGGGCAGCTCGCGATCCGCGCTTCCGACTGGTGCGCAGCGACACCAACCGCGGCATGACGGAGAACTGGAACGCCGCCCTGCGCGCGGCGCGCGGCGAGCTGGTGACCAAGCTCGACGCCGACGACGCCGCGGCGCCGGACTTCCTCGCCGCGATGGTGCCCGAGCTCGACGACACCGACGGTGGCCGCCGCCTTCTGCCGCACCGTCGAGTGCGACGAGGAGCTGCGGCCGATCGCGGCGTGGGACGGCGAGCGCGCGTTCGCTGCGTCATGGCCTCGATCCGGCGCAGCGCAACGTGCGCCCGGCCGCGAGTGGCTGGCGATGAGCTTCGACGACCAGCAGCTCTGGCACTCCAACGCCTTCCTCATGCGGCGCGAGGAGCTGCTCGCCCTCGGCGGCTGGGACGAGCGGTGGAGCTGCGCCGCCGACACCGACCTCATCCTGCGCGTGCTCGAGCGGGAGGCCGGTCGTCCACGTCCCCGCTGGTGGGGATCTCCTATCGGCGCCGGGAGCGGTCGGTGAGCGGCCGCGCGGCGACGAGGGCTGGAAGCAGGTCGAGGCGGTGCTGGTGGCGCTGCGGCTCGCTCGCCAGGGCCGGAAGGCCGCTGGCCCGGCGCTCGGCCGCCGCTGCGGCAGAACTGGTGGCGGCTCGGCGCGCGGCGGAGGCGATCCGTTCGGACGCCGGTGGTCGCCGGCCTGCCGCCGCAGCACGGCGGAGGCTCGCCCCTCTGCTCGCCGTCCGACCCCCGCCGGCGTGGGTGCGCATCGAGGGCGAGCTGCGGCTGCTGGGCTGGCGCACCCGCCGCGCCTTCCGCGGCACCCGGCGAGGCCCCTTCGTGAGCGGCACGCGCTCCCCGCCCGACACGCCGGTGCCCGACGTCTCCGTGGTCGTCGGCGTCCGCAACGGTGAGGCGCGGCTGGAGGCCGGCCCTGCGCAGCATCCTCGCGCAGCGCGGTGTCCGCCTCGAGCTGGTCGTCGTCGACGACGGCTCCACCGACCGCACGCCCGAGATCCTGCGTGCCCTCGCGGCCGAGGACGAGCGCGTGCGGGTGTTCCGGCAGGAGCCGCACGGTCTCACCGCTGCCCTCATCCGCGGCTGCGGCGAAGCGCGCGGCCGCTTCATCGCCCGCCAGGACGCAGACGAGGTCTCCCATCCCGACCGCCTGCGCCGGCAGCTCGATGCCTTCGCCAACCACCCGGAGCTCGCCCTGGTCTCCTGCTGGACCGAGCAGCTGGCTCCCGCGGCGAGCCCCTGCGCGTCGAGCGCGGGCGCGGCAGCGTCGCCGATCGTCCGGTGCCCATGTTCGAGCGCGACGCCGAGGGCCGAGTCCGTGTCGTCGCCGGTCCCAGCCAACACGGCTCGGCGATGTTTCCCGCCGAGCTCTACCGGCAGGTCGGCGGCTATCGGCCGTCGTTCCGCGTCGCTCAGGACTGGGACCTCTGGCTGCGGCTGGCGCAACACGGGCCTTTCCTGACGGTGGGCGCGGTGCTGCTGACCACCAATCTCGACATACGTTCCCTCTCCTTCGCCGTGCGCGATCTGCAGATGGCGCTCGGTGCCGCCGCCACCGAAGCGCTCGAGCGACGGCTCGCAGGCGCCTCGGAAGCCGACTGCCTGGCGCGCGCGGAATCCCTGTCGCGGCAGCTCGAGACCGCGCGCGGGCGCCGGCGCCGGCGCACCGAAGCGCTGGGGCTGTATCACATCGGAGAGGGCCTCCGGCGGCAGCGTCACCCCGCATCGCTCTCCTACCTTGGCGCGGCGTTGCGCCGGAACCCTTTCCTGGTGCGCGCCTGGATTCGTGCCGGGCAGGCGGTCTTGACGACGGCGGGCTCGCGATGACCGTGGCCGACACCGCCGTCACTGCGGACGCCGCTGCCGAGCGCGCCGGCGTCCAGCCGGGCGTCGTGCGGGATCTCGTCCTTCTCGCCGTGGCTTTCTTGCCGGCCATCGCCTCGGCGGTGTTCAAGGTGTTCGTTCACCCACGGCCGTTTTGGGTCTATTACTACGATCCGGAGACGTTCTACTTCCACGACGGCCTGCGCATCCTCTCCGGACAGGCGCCGCTCGATTTCACCAATCCGGGGACGCCGCTTCAGCTCGTCAGCGCCGCCATCGCGTCGTTGACCGGCGGGTTGCCCGACGACTTCGATCGCTTCCGCGTCACCGGCTACTGCCTCGCCTGGGCGGTTCAGCTCCTCGCCGGCTGGGGCCTGCTGCGAACGGTGTTGGTCAACCTGTCGGCGCCGCTGCGCATCACCGCGCTGGCCACGTACTTCGTCTGCGCGCAGACCCTCGAGTACCAGGCGGTGTGGAGCCCTGAGCTCTGGTTCCTTCCCGTCGGGGCGATGGCCACGATCGCGATCTGGCATGCGCTGTCCCGGTTCTTCGACGATCGGTCCGCCCTTGCCGCGGGCGCCACGGTCGGGCTCGCCTGCGCGCTCAAGCTCGTCTTCCTGCCCTGGGTCGCGGCACTCGCCCTCGTCGCCTGGCTGTTCTCCGAGCGCGCTGGCCGCCTGCGAGCGACCGGCCTTTCTTTCGCCGGCGTGGCCGTCGGCTTCTTCGTCTTCACGCTGCCGGCTGCCGCCAACTATCCGCAGATGGCGGGCTGGGCCGGCCGGCTCGTGAGCCGCTCCGGCTCCTACGGCGAGACTCCACAGCTCATGCCGGACGCCGCCGCGCTCATGGCGACGGCGTACTCCATGTTGGCTTCGGCCAAGGCATGGTATGGCTGGATCCTGCTGGCGGCGATCGGGGCCGTGTTGGCGATTCGCCAGGCCCGGGGAACGCCGGTGGGCCGGCAGCTGTCCGGGCTGGGTTTGTTCGCCGCTGTCGCGCTCGCCGGTCAGCACCTGATGGTGATCCGAGCGCCCTCCGCGCGCTACCTCGTTCCGACCGCGCTCTGCGGCGTCATGTTGGTGGCGATCGCGGCGCGCGCAGCCGCCGTGCAACGCATGCGAGGCGCGCCATGGGTCGCGCTCCTCGTCGTCGGCTTGCTCGTCGGCAAGCATCTCTGGCGCGACGTCGACACTCATCAGGAGCGGATTCGAGAGACGAGCGCGGTGCGGAGCGAGCTGCTGGCCGCCGTCAGCAAGGCCACTCGCGAAGCTCATCCGGTCGTGGTCTTCGGCCACCGCGCTCCGGTTCCTTCCCTGGCGTTGCGCTACTTCGCGACCGATCCCGGCTTCCTCGCCGAGGTGGAGCGTCGATACCCCGGAGAGGGGCATCTCGGACCAGGCGATCGGCTCTTCCTGCCCTCCGGCGCGGGTCACTGGGACGTCCTCGTCCTCACCCCTGACCACCGCCGCCGCTGGGCGGGCGCGGCAGACACGCGAGCCGTCGCTCACGTCGCCGAATTCGACGTCCTCGTGCCGGCCGGCCCGCGACTCTCGACGACGGGAGCGCCAGCCCGTGAGCGCTGAGACCCTCGCCGTCATCATTCCCACCTTCGAGCGTCACCAGACCCTCGTCGAGACGATCGATCAGGTGCTGCAGGTCCAGCCGCCGGCCGAAGAAGTCATCGTGGTAGACCAATCGCCCGGCCATCCTCCCGAGATCGAGCGACGGCTCGCCGATCTGGCTGCCAGCGGGCGCATCTCCTGGTTGCGGATGACGGCGCCGTCGATTCCGCGCGCGATGAACCTCGGATTGCGCGCCGCAACCTCCGACGTCGTGCTGTTCCTGGACGACGACGTCATTCCGGTCCGCGATCTCGTGGCCCGCCATGCCGAGGCCCACCGCCAGCCGGGCGTTGCCGTCGTCGCCGGCCAGGTGCTGCAGCCCGGAGAGGATCCCGAGCCGCTCGCCGGGGAGCGGTTCGCCTTCCGCTCCTCGCTGCAGCAGCAAGTCGAGGAGGTGATGGGCGGCAACTTCTCCGTGCGCCGCACGGCCGCCCTCGACTGCGGCGGGTTCGACGAGAACTTCGTGCAGGTGGCCTACCGCTTCGAGGCCGATTTCTGCCGCCGCATCCGGCGTCACGGGAGCATCGCCTTCGAGCCCGCCGCCTCGATTCGGCACCTGCGCGCCGGCACCGGCGGCACGCGTTCCTTTGGGGACCACCTGCGGACGGCGCGCCCCGCTCATGCCGTCGGCGAGTACTACTACCTGCTCTGCGCGCGCTCTCGCCCAGGGCGCTGGCGCGCGTTTCTCGGCCGGCCCGTGCGGGCGATCTCCACCCGCCACCACCTGACCCACCCGTGGTGGATCCTCCCCACGCTCTGCGCCGAGCTCATCGGCATGTCGTGGGCGCTGGTGCTCAAGGCGCGCGGCCCGCGGCTCGTTACACCATGACCCTCCTCCTGTTGATCGGTATCGCCGCCCTCGCGGTGCTCGCCTCGGTGATGAACTGGCGGCACGGGCTGTTCCTCTGCGTGGTCGCCGGGTTCGTTCAGGACCCGCTGCGGAAGATCACACCCGGCCAGCCGGTGGTGCTGGTGGTGTTCGTCGCCGCCGTCTTCGCCGCCAGCATCGTCGGCGCGTTCATCCGCGGTCAGCGTCTCGACGGCTCGCAGCTGGTCCGCTGGTTCCCCTCGCTGCGCAACTCGATGTCGTGCTTCGCCGTGCTGGTGGTCCTGCAGAGCATCGCCACCCTGCTCCGCTATCACAACCTCACCCTCGCCGGCATCGGCATGCTCGGCTATCTCAGCCCGCTCGCCGCGATCATCGCCTTCTTCCAGTTCAACCGCGCCTGGAGCGACGCGCACCGCTGGCTGCGCTTCTACGTCGCCGCCGCAGCAGTCATGTCGCTCACGGTGTTCCTCCAGTTCCTCGGCTTCTCGCCGCGGATCTTCGAGTCGATCGGGCTCGACAGCGTCTACGGCATCGGCGGCCGGATCGCGATGCTGTGCGGCATCATGCGCAGCTCGGAGGTGGCGGCGTTCCATGCCGGCGCCGCCGCGTGCCTGGCGTTGACGCTCGCCTGCATCGCGCGCTCCCGCCGCGCCCAGATCCTCTACGCCTCGCTGGTGCCGCTGTTCCTGCTCGCCATCGTCCTCGGCGGACGGCGCAAGATGCTGGCGCAGTTCACGCTCTACCTCCTCACCTTCCTCTTCCTGCTGGTGCGCTCGCGGCGTGCCTTCTCGCGCGCGACCTCGCTGATCTCGTCGCTCGTATTGGTGGTGGTGCTGATCGCGCGTGCGCTCTTCCTGACCGGCGATCGCCAGCAAAGCGCCCTGACGCCTTACCTCGATCGCAGCGCGTCGGTGTTCGGCGGAGGCCGTCGAACGGCTCGAGTCGATGACGGTGGGCAGCATGGGCATCGTGCTGTCGATCACCGGCGTGCTCGGGCCGGCGCCGGCACCACCGGCCAGGGCTCGCAGTACTTCGGCGGCTCGGAGAACATCATCGCGCAAGCACCGGCCGAAGGCGGGCTCGGCGCGCGTGCTCGCCGAGCTCGGGCTGCCCGGGCTGTTGTGCCTGTTCTGGCTGGCCTTCGGCGTGCTGCGCATCATCCGCGTCGTCGTGCACGACGCCCGCAACAGTGCCGACCTCGCAGGCCGTCCTCGTCTACGGCCTGCGTTGCCTTCATCCCTTCGCACGCCGCTCGTCTTCATGACCGCGCATCAGGTCTACGGCGATCCCTTCGTCCTGCTCGTGCTCGGCGCTTTCGTCGGCTTCGCGATGAGCGCGCGCCGCGTCGCGCGCGCTGGAAGCTGCCCGCGCCGCGCGGGCGCGCAGCACTAAGCCCGGCCCAGGCCGCCGCCGGCGAGCGGCGCTGATCGGCGCTGCCGCAGCGGCCGATCGCGCCCGGCAGCGCCGCCTGACCTGCAGCGAAGCCGATGGCGGCACCGCTCCACCGCCCCGCGCCTCGGCGTCGTCACCACCCACCCGATCCAGTACCAGGTGCCCTGGCTCGCCGCTCTCGCCGCCGATCATCGCCTCGATCTCCACGTCGGTTTCGGCTGGCTGCCCGACCCGCAGGCGCAGGGCGTGGGCTTCGACAGGCCTTTCGCGTGGGACGTGCCGCTGCTCGACGGCTATCGCTGGAGCGAGCTCCCGCGCCGCAACGGCCGGCCGCAGCTGTCGCGCTTCTTCGGCATCCGCCTGCGCGGCGTCGGCCGCTGGCTGCGCGAGCAGCAGCTCGACGCGCTCGTCGCCACCGGCTGGAACTCCTACGCGCTGGTGCAGACGGCGATCGCGGCGCGACGGCTCGGCGTGCCGCTGCTCGTGCGCGGCGACTCGCACGACTTGCGGCGTCGCGGGCCGGCGACGCGACTGCTCCACCGCGCCTTCCTCAAGCTGTTCGACGGCTTTCTCGTCGTCGGCAAGGCGAACCGCCGCTTCTACCGGCGCCGTGGCGTCCCCGAGTCGCGGCTCTTCGACTGCCCGCACTTCGTCGACAACGAGCGCTTCGCCGCCCAGCACGCCGAGGCGTTGCCGCGGCGGGCGAGCTGCGCACGCGCTGGGGCGTTCCCGACGACGCCGTGTGCGCGCTCTTCGCCGGCAAGCTGGTGGAGGTCAAGAACCTGCCCGAGGCGCTCGGCGGCGTTGCGCGTCGCCGTCGCGGCGGCGCCGCGCCTCCATCTGCTCATCGTCGGCGACGGTCCGCTGAGCGGCGAGCTCAAGGTCCGCGTGGTGCGCGACCAGCTGCCGGTGAGCTTTACCGGCTTCCTCAACCAGGGCGAGATCGCGCAGGCCTACGCGGCGGCCGACTTCCTGTTGCTGCCGTCGCGATCGGAGACCTGGGGCCTCGTCGTCAACGAGGCGATGGCGTGCGGGCTACCTGCGATCGTGAGCGACGGCGTGGGTTGCGCCGAGGATCTCGTCGCAGCCAGGCGTCACCGGCTTCGTCTATCGCTCCGGCAGCCCCGAGGAGCTCGCCGCGCGGCTCATCGCGATGGCGGGCGACGGCGAGGGGCGCCGGCGTATGGGCGAAGCGGCACGCGTGCGAGTCACCAGCGACTACACCGTCGAGCGCGCCGTCGACGGCACGCTCGCCGCGCTGCGCGCACTCGGGGCTCTAGCGTGAACGTCCTCCACGTCATCCCCACCTACGTGCCGGCCTGGCGCTACGGCGGACCGATGCGCTCGGTGCACGGGCTCGCGAGCGCCCAGGCGGCGGCGGGCGATCGCGTCAGCGTCTACACGACGAACGTCGACGGGCCCGACGTGCTCGACGTGCCGGTCGCGCAACCGGTGCGCCGCGACGGTGTCGAGGTGTGGTACTTCCCCGTCGCCTTCCCGCGGCGGCTCGCCCGCTCGCCGGCGATGGCGCGGGCGCTGCACGATTCGATCAGCGCCTTCGACGTCGTCCACCTGCACTCGGTGTTCCTGTGGCCGACGGTCGCCGCCGCGCGGGTGTGCCACCGCATCGGCTTGCCCTACGTGCTGTCGCCGCGCGGCATGCTGGTGGGCGACCTCATCGCCGCGCGAGGGCGGCTGCGCAAAGCGCTGTGGCTGGCGCTCTTCGAGCGCCGGACGGTGCGCGAGGCGGCGGCCATCGTCGTCTCGAGCGAGCTCGAAGCGCGCGAGCTCGCGGCCCTCGACCTCGAGGCGGCCTACGTGGAGGTGGTGCCCAACGGGCTATCGGCGGACGAGCCCGAGGCGAATGATGAGGCCGGCACGGCCAAGCTTCCAGCGCTGCCTGCCGATGGACGTCCTCTCGTGCTCTACCTCGGGCGGCTGAGCTGGAAGAAGGGCGTCGACGTCGCGATCCGCGCCCTCGTCCAGCTGCCCGACGCGCGTCTCGCGGTCGCGGGCAACGACGACGAAGGCCTGCGTCCGCGTCTCGAAGCGCTGGCCGCCAAGCTAGGCATTGCCGAGCGCGTGACCTTCCTCGGCGAGGTCCGGGGGCCCGCCAAGCAGGCCCTGCTCGCCTCGGCGCGCGTGCTGGTGATGCCGTCGATTTCCGAGAACTTCGGCATCGCCGCCCTCGAGGCGATAGCCGCCGGCGTGCCGGCGGTGCTCAGCCGCGGCGTCGGGCTTGCCGACGCGGTCGAGGAGGCCGGAGCCGGCGTCGTCTGCGAGCGGACGCCGGAAGCCTTCGCCGTCGCCGTGACATACCTCCTCGCGCACCCCGAGGTCGCGCGCGCGATGGGCGAGCGCGGCCGCCGTCTCGCCGCCGACCGCTTCTCCTGGCCCGCCATCGCCACCTCGATGCGTCTCGTCTACGAATGCGCCATCGCGGCGGCGCGCGCAACCGCGCCGGCTCCCCCCCGGGTGCGCGGGGCCCGCCGCGCTTGGTGACTACCCTGATGAGCCGCGTTCCACTCACGGTGCTGATCACCACTCGCGACGAGGAGACGAACCTGCCCCGCACCCTCGCCGCGATCGCCGGCTGGGCGGATCAGGTGTGCGTGATCGACTCCGAGAGCAGCGACGCGACCGTCGAGATCGCCCGCCGCCACGGCGCCGAGGTGACGTCGCTCGCCTACGAGCACGGGCGCATCATTCCCTGGATCTTCCAGTGGGGCCTCGATAACCTGCCGCTGCGCAACGAGTGGGTGCTGCTGCTCGAAGCCGACCAGTTGGTGACGCCCGAGCTGCGCGGGGAGATCGCAGCCGTGCTGGCGCGCGGCGACGAGGTTCGCGAAGCCGGCTTCTACCTGCGGCGGCGCCAGATCTTCCGCGGCAAGCCGATCCGCTTCGGCGGCTACGGCGGCAAGCGGATGCTGAAGCTCTTCCGCCGCGGCCAAGGGGAGCTCGATCCCGTCGAGCAGGACACGCGCGTCTACGTGCGCGGCGCGGTGGGCAACCTGCGCGGCGCGCTCGAGGAGCACAACCGCAAGGAGGACGAGATCCTCTTCTACCTCGGCAAGCACCTGCGCTACGCCGAGGCCTTCGCGCGCGAGGAGCACCGGCGGAGGAGCGAGGGGCTCGAGTTCAAGATCGCCGGCCGGCCGCTGGGCACGCCCGACGAGCGCATCGTCTGGCAGAAGCGGCTCTGGTATCGGCTGCCGCTCTTCGCGCGGCCGTTCCTCTACTTCGTCTACCGCTACGTGGTGCTGCTCGGCTTCCTCGACGGCAGGAACGGCTTCCTCTTCCACTTCCTGCAGGCGTTCTGGTTCCGGCTCGTCGTCGACGTGCGGCTCGCGGAGCTGCGCGCCATTGCGCCGGCGTCGGCGGCGAGCGAAGCAGGCGCAACGGCGCCGCCCGCGACACCGGCGTCGGCGGCTAAGGAGGCCGCGCGGTGAGCTCCCGCATCCTCGGCCTCTCGGCCTACCATGCCGATGCCGCCGCCGCGGCCGTCGCCGACGGGCGCTTCGTCGCCGGCGTCGAGGAGGAGCGCTTCCGCCGCATCAAGCACTGGGCCGGCTTCCCCTCGACCGCCATGCGCTGGGCCGCCGGCGAGCTGCAGGCGGAGGCCGGCGCTGGCATCGACGCTGTGGCGATTGCGCGCCAGCCGCGCGCCTACGCGTGGCGCAAGGCGTGGCTCGCGCTGTCGCACCCGCGGAGCCTCGGCCGCGCGGCGAGCCGCGCTCGCAACCTGCTGCAGGTCTCGGGGCTGCGCGAGCGCGTGGCGCAGGAGCTGCCGAAGCTCGACGGCGCGCCGCTCATCGCCGTCGAGCACCACTTGGCGCACCTCGCCTCGGCGTTCTTCTGCTCGCCGTTCGACGAGGCGGCGCTCCTCTCGGTCGACGGCTTCGGCGACTTCGTGTCGACGATGACCGCGCGCGGCCGCGGCAACCGCATCGAGGTGCTCGACCGCGTCTGCTACCCGCACTCGCTGGGGATCTTCTACACCGCCATCACCCAGTACCTCGGCTTCCTCGGTTTCGGCGACGAGTACAAGGTGATGGGGCTCTCGGCCTACGGCGAGCCGCGCTTCGCGCGCGAGCTCGGCCAGGTCGTGCGCGCGACGGCGGACGGCTCGTTCCGCCTCGACCTGCGCTACTTCCGCCACCTCGCCGCCGGCGTGCAGATGACGTGGGAGGACGGCGCGCCGGAGCTGGGCGTGCTCTTCACGCCCGAGCTCGAGACGCTGCTCGGGCCGCGCCGGCAGCCGGGCGACGAGCTCGAGCAACGGCACCGCGACGTGGCGGCCTCGCTGCAACAGGTCTACGAGGAGCGGTTCTTCGCGCTCGTTCGGCGTGCGCTCGCGGCCTGCGGCAGCCGGCGGCTGGCGCTCGCCGGCGGCTGCGCCTTGAACTCGCTCGCCAACGGCAAGCTCTTCGAACGCACGGACGTCGAGGAAGTGTTCATCCAGGCCGCGGCGGGAGATGCCGGCACCTCGCTGGGGGCAGCGCTCTACGCGCATCACGTGACCTTCGGGCGGCCGCGCAACGGCTTCGTCATGGAGCACAGCGCGTGGGGTCCGGCGTTCGACGCGGCGGCGATCCGCAGCGCCATCGGCGCCGGCCTGCCAGGCTCCAACGGCGACGATGGCACCTACGGCGACGTCGTCGTTTCGACCGCGGCCGACGAGGACGAGCTCGTGCGCTGGACTGCGGCTGGCGATCGCCGCCGGCAAGGTGGTGGGCTGGTACCAGGGCCGCTCGGAGTGGGGACCGCGCGCGCTCGGCAACCGCTCGATCCTCGCCGACCCGCGGCGCGGCGACATGAAGGAGCTGCTCAACAGCAAGATCAAGCGCCGCGAGTCGTTCCGCCCCTTCGCGCCGTCGATCCTCGAGGAGCGCACCGGCGACTGGTTCACGCTGAGCTATCCCGACCCGTTCATGCTCAAGGTCTACCCGATCCGCCCCGAGAAGCGCGCCGAGATCCCCGCGGTCACCCACGTCGACGGCACCGGCCGCCTGCAGACGGTGTCGGAGCGCTCGAACCCGCGCTATTGGCGCCTGATCCGCGCTTTCGAGGAGCGCACCGGCGTGCCCATCGTGCTCAACACCTCGTTCAACGAGAACGAGCCGATCGTCAACACTCCGGGCGAGGCCCTCGACTGCTTCCTG
>CAWJWP010000038.1:0-5990 GCA_963846495.1 Thermoanaerobaculia bacterium
GCCGTGTCGGCGGCTACCGGCTCGCGTTTGCGGCCGGCCAGGACTGGGACCTGTGGCTGCGGCTGGGCGAGCACGGGCCGTTCCTGATCGTCGGCACCGTGCTGCTGTCGACAATCCTCGACGCTCGCTCGCTCTCGTTCGCCGTGCGCGACCTGCAAATGGCGCTCGGTGAAGCCTCGACCGAAGCGCTGGCGCGGCGGCTTCAGGGCGACTCGGAAGCGGAGCCGTTGGCGCGCGCCGCGTCGCTGTCGAGCCGCCTCGAGACGGCGCGCCAGCAGCGGCGTCGGCACACGGAGGCCCTCGGCCTCTACCACATCGGAGAGCTGCTAAGGCGGCAGCGTCACCCCGCCGCGCTTCGCTATTTGCTGCGCGCGGTGCGACGCAATCCGTTGCTGCTGCGCGGCTGGATCCGCGCCGGTCAAGCGGCGCTGGCCGGAGCGCCGGCCGGAACCTCGCCGGCGAGAGCGGTATGAGCGGCGTCGCGACGCTCTCGTCCGCGGCGACGGGCGCGACAGCTCGCAGCGCCAGCAACAGCCGTCCGCTCCACCTGCTGTTCCTCGCCGACTTCACTCCCGATCCCAACTCCGGCGCCGCCGGCACCGAGATCCAGCTCAGCGCCGAGCTGGCGCGTCAAGGGCACGCCGTCGACACGGTGTGGGGCGATCGCCTGCCGCACCGCGTGCGCCACTGGAACCTGCATCACCTGCTGGAGCAGCCGCGGGCGTATCGCGACGTCGTGCGGCGGCGGCTGGCCTCGGGACCGCTCGACGTGGCGCACGTCAACCAGCCCGCCGGGTGGCTGGCGGCGCGCGAGCTGCGGCGACGCCGGTCGCCGGTGCTCCTCGCTCATCGCTCGCACGGCTTCGAGCCGCGCATCGGCGAGGTGCTGCGGCCGTGGCGGCAGCGCTTTGCCGAGGATCGCCGGCCGCCGGCGCGCCGTCTCGCTTCGGCGCTCCTCGCACCAGCGTTGCGCCGGCACCACCGAGCGATCGTGCGCTGGGCCGACCTGCACGTGGTGAGCTGCAGCGAGTGCGCGGACTACCTCGCCGCCCGCGGCGTCCCGGCCGACCGCGTCCACGTCAGCCCGCAGGTGCCGATCCAGTCCTACCTCGACGCGCCGCTCGCGCCGTGGTCGCCGGCAAGAGCGCACCGCCTGCTGTTCGTCGGCCAGCACGTCTTCTTCAAGGCGCCGATGATGCTCGCCGCCGCCCTCGCCGAGCTGCTCGCCGCCGATCCGCGGCTCACCGCGACCTGGGTATGCGAGCCGTCGGCGCACGCGGCGGTGCGCGCGCGCCTCGCGCCTGCGATCGCGGAGCGCGTGCGACTTCTCGGCTGGATGCCGCAGGCCGAGCTGATGCAGGTCTACGACCAGCATGGGATCTTTCTCTTCCCTTCGTTTACCGAGGGCTTCGGCAAGGTCTTCCTCGAGGCGATGGCGCGCGGCCTCTGCGTCGTCGCCACCGACCAAGGGGGCGCTCGCGACGTCATCCGCAACGGCGAGAACGGCGTCACCGTCCCGGTCGGAGACGTCGCCGCGCTGGTGCGCGCGACGCGCGGCTTGACCGCGGGCGACGACGAAACGCGACGCCGCCTGGGAGAGGCGGCCCGGCGCACCGCCTCGACCTACACATGGAGCCGTGTGGCCGCGGCGCTCGCCGACTTCTACCGCGGCGCCGTCGAACGCGGCCGCCGCCACGCCTTCTGATGCTGCCCACCGAGCTGACTCCAGCACGCGCGCCCCAAACGCGGCAGGCGCCAGTGTCTGCGGGCGATCGCGCGCGGCCGTGGTGGGGAGCGCGGGTTTGGATCGCCTATGGCGCCGACGCGCTCGTCGTCGCGGCGACCTTCCTGCCGGTGCTCGCCAGCGCCGCGTGGAAGGCCTTCGTTCAGCCGCGGCCGTTCTGGGCCTTCTTCTACGACCCCGAGACCTTCTACTTTCACGATGGCTTACGGCTGCTTCAGGGGCGAGCGCCGCTCGACGTCACGCATCCCGGCACTCCCGTCCAGGCGCTCAGCGCGCTGCTGGCACTGGCGACCGGCGCCGTGGAGGCCACTCCCGAGCAGCTCGACCTTTTTCGGGCCGTCGCCTACTGCCTCGCGTGGGGCCTCCAGATCTGCGGCGCCGTTCTGCTGCTGCGGACGGTGCTAGCGCGAGCGCCCGTGGTGCTCCGCATCGTCGTGCTCGGAACCTATTTCCTTGCCGCCAAGTCGCTCGAGTACGAGACGGTGTGGAGCCCCGAGCTGCTCTATTTCGCCGTCGGCGCCCTCGCTCTTGCCGCGGTGTGGAAAGCCGCGGGGCGCGGATTCGACGGGCGCTCGAGCGTGCTCGCCGGCGGCGCCGTCGGCCTCGCCTGCGCGGTCAAGTTCCTGTTCCTGCCCTGGCTGCCTGCGCTTGGTCTCGCTGCCGTCGTCGTCGCCGGTGGGCGAGGCCTGCGACGGCTGCGCGCACTCGCCGGAATCGTCGTGGGGGCAGCGCTCGCCTTCGTCGCGGCCACTTTGCCGGCAGCGGCCCGGTATCCCGACATGGTCGCCTGGGTGGGGCGGCTGGCAAGCCGCTCGGGTCGGTACGGCGATGCGCCGCAAGCCCTCCCCGACGCGTCGACGCTCTTCGCCAACCTCGGCGCCCTTCTGGCAGGTGCCAAGGGCTGGTACCTCTGGGTCCTGCTCGCTGCCATCGGCGCCGGGCTGGCGTTACGCCGTTCGGACGATGACAAGGATCGCCGGCGTCTCGGTGGCCTGGCACTCTTCGCCATCACCGCGATCGCGCTAGGGCACACCCTCGTGATGCGCGCCCTCAGCGCTCACTATCTACTCCCGTCCGCCGTCGCCGCCGTGGGGCTCGCCGCGGTGGCCGCTCATGCCGAAGAGCTGCGGCGCAGCCGCGCGATGCGCGTCGCGGTCCTGCTGCTCGTCGCCGCATTGCTCGCCAAACACCTGGTCGGGGACGCGCGCACGCACGTCGCGCGCAATCGCATGGCAGCCGATGGCCGTGTGGCGCTCGCCGCGGCGGTGGCGCGGTATACACCGGCGGTGCGGCCGCCAATCGTCGTCTACGGCTACAGCACGCCGATTCCTTCCCTGGCACTGCGCTACTTCGCCACCGACCCAGCGCTGCTCCAGCGGGTCGAGACGCGATACCCAGGCGAGGGCCACCTCGGACCAGGCGATCGGCTGATGCTCCCGACCGGCGCTCGCCGCTGGGACGTGATGGTGCTCGCGCCGCGCGACCGGCAACGCTTCCTTCCTGCTCGCAACGCCAGGCTGGTGGATCGGGTCAACGGCTGGGAGGTCCTCGTGCCGTCGAACGCTCCGGTCGACGGCGAGGGGGCACGACGTTGACCGGTCTCACCGTCGCCGTGGTCATCCCCACCTTCGAGCGCCACGAAACGCTCGTCGAAACGATCGACCGCGTGCTGGCCCTCGAGCCGCCTGCCGACGAGGTCCTCGTCGTCGACCAGTCCGCAAGCCACCCGCCGGCGGTCGAGAGCCGGCTCGATGAGCTCGCAACTCGCGGCGCGGTCCGCTGGCTCCGCCCCGCGGAGCCCTCGATCCCCGGCGCGATGAACCTCGGCTTGCGCTCGGCGGCCGCGGAGATCGTGCTGTTCGTCGACGACGACGTGATTCCGGCGCCCGACTTGGTGGCCCGCCACGCGGAGGCCCACGGCGAGCCCGGCGTCATCGTCGTTGCCGGCCAGGTCCTGCAGCCCGGCGAGGAGCCCGCGCCGCTTCTCGGCGAGCAGTTCGCCTTCCGCTCCTCGCTCCGCCAGCAGGTGGACGAGGTCATCGGCTGCAACTTCTCGGTCCGCCGCACCAGCGCCCTCGCCTGCGGCGGCTTCGACGAGAACTTCGTGCAGGTGGCCTACCGCTACGAGGCCGACTTCTGCCGCCGTATCCGGCCGCACGGCGGCGTCCTCTTCGCGCCCGCCGCCTCGGTCCGTCACCTGCGCGCGCCGCGTGGCGGCACCCGTTCCTACGGCAGCCACCTGCGCACGTTGCGGCCGGCCCATGCCGTCGGCGAGTACTACTACCTGCTCTGCGCGCGGTCGCGCCCCGGCCGCTGGCGCGAGTTCCTACGCCGGCCCTGGCGAGCCATCGCCACCCGCCACCATCTGACGCACCCGTGGTGGATCTTCCCACTCTCATCGCCGAGCTGCTCGGCATGTCGTGGGCGCTGGCGCTCAAGGCCCGCGGACCGAAGCTGGTGTCGACGTGATCCTGCTGTTGCTCGGCGTCACTGCTGCCGCGGTGCTCGCCTCGGTGCTCAATTGGCGGCATGGACTATTCCTCTGCGTCGTCGCCGGCTTCATTCAGGACCCGCTGCGCAAGGTCACTCCTGGTCAGCCGGTGGCGCTGGTGGTGTTCGTCGCCGCGGTGTTCGGGGCCTGCATCGTCGGCGCCTTCATCCGCGGCCAGCGGCTTGACGGCTCGCAGCTCGTGCGTTGGTACCCGGCGCTGCGCACCCCATGTCCGTCTTCGCGCTCTTGGTGGTGCTGCAGAGCCTCTCGACACTCCTGCGCTACGGCAACTTCACGCTCGCCGGCATCGGCCTGCTGGGCTACCTGAGCCCGTTGGCGGCGATCATCGCCTTCTTCCAGTTCAACCGCGGCTGGGCCGACGCGCAGCGCTGGCTGCGCTTCTACATCGTCGCCGCGGCGGTGATGTCGCTCTCGGTGTTCCTGCAGTTCCTCGGCTTCGCGCCGCGCATCTTCGAGTCGATCGGCCTCGATACCGTCTACGGCGTCGGCGGCCGTATCGCGATGCTGTGCGGCATCATGCGCAGCTCGGAGGTGGCGGCCTTCCACGCCGGCGCCGCCGCCTGCCTGGCGTTCACGCTCGCGACCATCGCGCGTTCCCCACGCGCCCAGATTCTCTACGCTTCGCTGGTGCCGCTGTTCCTGCTCGCCATCGTGCTCGGCGGACGCCGCAAGATGCTGGCCCAGTTCGCGCTCACCTGCTCACCTTCCTCTTCCTGCTGGTGCGCTCGCGGCGGCCTTTTCGCGGGCGACCTCTCTCATGTCGTCGCTGGCTTTGGTGCTGGTGCTGATCGCCGTGCCGCTGCTGCTGACCGATCCCGAACGCAGCACGCTCACCCCTTACCTGAACCGCAGCGCGTCGATCTTCGGCGAGGCCCTCGACCGCCTCGAGTCGATGACGGTGGGCAGCATGAGCATCGTGCTGTCGATCACCGGCGTGCTCGGGAGCGGCGCCGGCACCACCGGCCAGGGCTCGCAGTACTTTGGCGGCTCGGAGGGCCTCGTCAACGCTCCCACCGAAGGCGGACTCGCCCGCGTGCTCGCCGAGCTCGGGCTACCCGGTCTGTTCTGTCTGCTTGGCTCGCCATCGGAGTGCTGGCATCGTCCGCGACGTGGTGCGCGAGGCCCGAACTCTGCCGACGTCGCAGGCGGTGCTCGTCTACGGCCGGCGTCGTTCACCCTTCCCACGCCGTCGTCTTCGTGATCGCGCACCAGGTCTACGGCGATCCCTTCGCGCTGCTGGTGCCGGCGCTCTGGTCGGCTTCGCGATGAGTTCCGCCGCGTGAGGGCGTGGCAGGTGGCGCGAGCCGCCCAGGCCGCAACGGTGACGCCGACCCCGGCGACGCCGGCAGCACGCTGGTCGCCGCCCGTTCGCCAGCGGCCGATCGCCCCGGCCGCGCCGGCTGACCGAGGCGAAGCGCGCATGGTCGGGCCTCGTGACCTCACGCGCCTCGGCGTCATCTCCACCCACCCCATCCAGGACCAGGTGCCCTGGCTCGCCGCTCTCGCCGCCGACCGTCGCGTCGATCTGCACGTCGGTTACGGCTGGCTGCCCGACCCGCAGGCGCAGGGCGTCGGCTTCGGTAAGGCCTTCGAGTGGGACGTGCCGCTGCTCGACGGCTATCGCTGGAGCGAGCTCGCGCGCCGCAACCGCCGGCGGCAACTGCGCAGTTCTTCGGGATTCGCCTGCGCGGCATCCGCCGGGGCTGCGCGAGCAGCGTCTCGACGCGCTCATCG
>CAWJWP010000039.1:0-5250 GCA_963846495.1 Thermoanaerobaculia bacterium
GCGCCGATCGACGACTGCGCGTTTTTGCGAACAGCCCGCTGCGCGAGCCTGCGGATCCTTGGATCACCGCATCCAAGTCGCCGGAAGGCGATTCGGCGGTGCGACGCGCAACGCTCACTCGCATAACGAGATGCGTGTGCGCGCCGCGGCGGCACCGATCTTGTTCTGCGCCGCTCCTAATCCCGAGCGGCCGGCCGAGGGTGCGACAGCGGGAGGGGAGGTTCCCGATGCGACGGAGCGTCCTTTCACCCTCGGCTCCAAACCTGTCTTCGTCGATCGCCGTTTCGTCGATCGACGCGCGCACCGTGGCGTCCGCCTCGATCGCGGCGCTCGCGCTCGCCACGCTCTGCGCGCTTTGGCTCTCCGTACCAGCGCGCGCGGACGAGGTGACGCTACCGCTGGCGCAGTACGAGGAGCTGCGCGCGCGGGCGCAGCCCGACGACGACGACGCGCCGGCGCCACCGGCGCCGTTCGCGCTGGAGAGCGCCGACGTCCTCATCACCGCCGGCGCGGAGAGCGCCACCGTCACGCAGACGCTCGAGCTGGCGATCTACGCCGACGGCCCGCTCGTCGTACCGGTGGGCGAGGCGGGCTCGTTCACCGCCGCGCGCCTCGGCCAGCTCGCCGGCCGCGTCGAGGTCTCGGCCGACGCGAAGGCGCCGGGCTGGACGCTCGCCGTGCACGGCCGCGGCCGCCATCGCGTCGCGCTCGACTCGGTCGTCCCGCTGAAGCGCGACGACACCGCCACGCGGCCGACGCGGCAGCTGGCGCTTCGCTTGCCGCCGGCGGCGGTGGTGCGCGGACGCCTCGACGTGGGCGGCAGCGGTGCGATGCCGGTCGAGGAAGTCGAGCTCGAAGGCGCCGGCCTGCTGCACCGCGACGGTCCCGGCGCCTGGAGCTTCGTGGCGAAGGGCGACGCGACGGCCACCTTCACCTTGCGCGGCGCGCGCACGCTGCCCGAGCGCGCGCAGCTGCCGCTGCGCTTCGAGACGACGGCAGCCACCGCGGCGACGCTGTCGCGCACGCGCCTGCGCGTACACGGCTGGGTCGAGGCGCGGGTGGCGCAGGGGCGGCTCGAGACGCTGCGCGTGGCGCTGCCGCCCGGGCTCGAGGTGGTGAACGTCGACGGCCCGGTGGCCGGCTGGAGGGTGGAAGAGGGCGTGCTCGTCATCACGCCGCTCGCACCCATCGAAACCGCTCTCGCCGTCCAGGTGACGCTCGAAGGCAAGCCGGCGACGGAGCTCCCGAGCCCGCTCCTGCGGCCGCAGCAGGCGCATCGCACGCTGCTGCTCGCCCGCGCCGCGCTCGAGGGCGACGGACTGCTCGACCTCGTTGACGCCGGCGCCGCGCGCATCGCAAGCGAAGCCGAGACCAAGTCATTGCCACCATCGCTGAGTCGCGCCGGCGGCGTCGTCTACGCCGTGCTCGACCCGGCGCGCCCGCCGCGCTTCGAGGTCACCTGGGCCGAGCGCGAGGAAGTGCTCGCGGCGCAGGTCGACCGCCTGCTCGTCGACGTCGCGATCGGCGATTCGCAGCGCGCCGCCTACCAGCTGTGGGCGGAGGTGCGTAACCGCGGCGCGCAGCAGCTGGTGCTGACGCTGCCGCCGGGCTTCGAGCTCGTCGCCGGCAGCCGCGACGGCGAGCCGATCGCGGCCGGCGCCGGCGACCGCGGCCTCGTGGTGCCGCTCGCCGGCGGCGCCGAGACGCAGGTCGTCTACGTCGCCGGCCTGCTGCCGCTCGCGCTGCCGTCCGCGGCGGGCGAGCTCGCGGTGCCGCTGCCGGCGCTCTCGGCTCCCGCGGCGCGCGTGGAGACGCGCGTGCTGCTGCCGTCCGGCCGCTCCTACACGCTCGACGACCCGACTCGCGCCCGCGCCGTCCAGCCGCCGCCGGCCGACGCGGCAACGGCGGCGCGGCGCGAAGCGGCGCTCGCCAGCAACGTCATCGCGCAGCAGATCGGTTGGCCGATGGCTGACGGCGCCCGCACCGTCGGCTTCTTCATCGGGCCGCCGGGTTTCGTCGAGCTCGAGGCGGTGTGGAGCGCGCTGTCACCCGCGCCCGCGCCGCTCCTCGTCCACGTCCGCAGCCGCAAGGAGGCCGCGTCATGGTTCTGAGAAGGGCATATCTCGTCGTCGTCGCTCTGCTCGCTGTCGCGGGCTCGCTCGTCGCCGCCCGCTCGCTCGCCGCTGACGAGAAGCAGCCTCGTGCGGGCGAGGTCACGCTGCCGCTTGCCTCCTACCTCCAGCTCGTCAACCAAGCGGAGGCGGTGGCCAAGGCGCGCGAGGTGCGCGCGAAGAGCGCATTACCGCCGCGCGCCGAAGTGGTGAGCCAGCGCACGTCGCTGCGCGTCGACGGCGCCGAAGCCGAGGTCGACGCCGAGCTCGAGGTACTGGTGGAAGGCCGCGCCGAGAAGCCGGTGTGGCTGCCGTTCGCCGGCTTTCCCGCCACTGTCGAAGTGTCGCTCGACGGCCGGCGCGCCTCCGGCGCCGCGGTGACCGCGGGTGCGGGCGGCGGCAGCGTGTGGCTGGTGGCGCCCGACGCCGGACGCTACGTGGTCCGTCTCCGCGGCCGAGCGCCGATCGCCGCCACCGGCGGCGTCGGCCGGCTGGCGTTGCCCGACGTCGCGGCGGCGATCGCCGTCGACGAGGTCGATCTCGCCGCCGATACCGCGTGGAGCGCCAGCGGCAGCGTGATCGTCGACGAGACCGTCGTCGGCGAGCGGCGGCGATTGCGCATCGCCGGCAAGCGCGGCGAGCCGCGCGCCCTCGAGCTGCGCCGCCGCTTCGCCACGCCCGATGCCGACGCGCTGCTCGCCCGCGCCGTGCTGCTGACGCTCTACGAGCTGCGGCCCGAGGGCGCGCGGCGCCACGACGTCGTGCTCTACGAGGTCTCGCGCGGCGCGCTGGCGAGCTTCACGGTCGAGCTGCCGCCGGGCCTCGAAGCGGCCGAGGTGGCGACCGACGAGGGCGCCGCGGTGCCGGTCGTCGAAGGCAGCCGCCTCACCGTGCACCGCCGCCGCCAGCTCTCCGGCACCGGCTACCTGGTGCTGAGCTCGCACGCCGCCGCGTCGGCGAGCTTGCCGCTCGCACCGCCGCGGCCGCAGGTCGACGTCCGCGCACGCTACCTCGCGGTAGCGTCGTCGGTGGCCGGCGAGGCGCAGCCGCAACCGCAAGCGAGCTGGCTGCAGGTCGACCTCGACGACCTGCCGCCGCTCTTGCGCGAGGGCTTGCAGGTGGTCGATCTCGCCGCGGCGTGGCGCGAGGCGGCGCCGTCGGCCGAGGCGCGGCTCGCCGTCGACCAGCTGCCGGTGGCAGCGCGGCTGCCGGCGACGGTGCGCCGCCGCGACACGACGACGCTGCTCACCGTCGACGGCACCGTGCTGCACCGCGATCGCTTCGTCCTCGCCGCCACGCCTGGCGCGGCGAGCGCGCTCGACCTGACGCTGCCTGCGGGCGCGGTGCTCTGGTCGGCGCGCGTCGGCGAGCAGCCGGTGCGGCCGCTGTCGCGGCACGGCGGCGTGACCATCCCGCTCGGCTTCGAGAACCGCGCCGAGTCGACGGTCGAGGTGGTGACCGTGCTCGAGCGCGCCGTCCCCGACGGCCGCTCGCGCCTCGGCCTCGAGCTGCCGCAGGTCGCTGTGCCGGTGCTCGACCACCGCTGGCGCGTGCTGCTGCCGGAGAACGCCCGCTACCGCATCCACGCCGGCGACCTGCGGCCGGCGATGGTGCCGGCGCCCGTGCGCTCGGCGCGGCACGGCAAACGTCGCACCTCGACCGGAGCGACGGTCTCGGCGGCCGAGCTCGAGAAGATCCCCACGGCCCGCGACCCGTGGGTGACCCTGCGAGAGACGCCCGGCGTGTTGACGGACCGCATCAACGTGGGCGGCAGCGAAGCCGGCCAGCAGAGCGCCTACGGCCCCGGCGGCACCGCCGGCATCGTCGGCGCCATCGTCGACGAGCAGGGGACGGAGCTGCCCGGCGTCACGGTGACCTTGACCTCGAAGGCGATCCCGAACCCGATCGTCCAGGTCACCAACGCGAAGGGGTTCTTCCGCTTCTTCGCGCTGCCTCCCGGCGATTTCGCCGTGAAAGCGGAGCTCGAGGGGTTCTCGACCATCGAATACCCGAACCTGAAGCTGAACAGCAATCGCACCTCGGTCGTCGAGGTGACGATGAGCTCTGGCGTCGAGGACGCGATCACCGTCACCTCCGAGTCGCCGATGCTCGACCCGCGGCGGCTGTCGACCGGCGACACGATCACGCTCGGCGATGGAGGCAGCGGCGGGTACGACTTCGACAGCTTCTTCGAGACCCGCAAGCGCGAGCGCCAGCAGCGCGCCGCGAGCGACCTCGCCGCCGCCGCGGCTGCCTACGCGGCGGGCGCCCAGGAGCTGCAGCAGGGGCTCGTCGGCGGCGTCAAGCCGCTCAACGTCACCGTGCCCGAATCGGGCAAGGCGCTGCTCCTCACCGGCGTGCTGCCGCCGGCTCGCGTCGCGTTGGAGCTCGACGTGAAGCGGTAGGGCGGCGCGCATCCACCAAAGCGAAAGGCCCGCCCCGCATTCGCGGAGCGGGCCTCGTCCCGTCGGCTGCCGGGTGCGCTAGGCACCCATGAAGCGACTCGTCAATTGGGCTTGGTCGTGCAGAGCGACCAGCTGCCCGAGCCCGAGTAGGCGTGCACGCGCCAGCGGTAGCTGCCGGCGGTGCCGTTGCTGTAGGTGACGTTCTCGATGTTGCTCGAGGTGATGCCCTGCGCGACGACCGCCCACGAGGTGCCGTTCCACTTCTGCAGGTAGAGGTCGAAGTCGGTGCCGGTGGGGCCGGTGAGCTTGCCGGTGTGGGTGCCGGTCGTCGTCGTGGTGTAGCCGCTGGTCGTCGGCACGAACGTCTCGCCGCCCGAGCTCAGCGAGCCGGTCACCGTGGTGCACGGCGGCGTGTAATTGCCGCTCAGCGTCACGCCCGAGTAGGCCGAGTAGCCGTGCAGCATGACGTGGTAGGTGCCGGCGCTCGGCGTCGCGAAGGTGCAGCTCTCGGTGTTGCCGGCGCGGTAGGGACGGCAATCCCACACCGACAGCGTGGGCGCCGAGCCGAACTTGACGTAGAGGTCGGCGTCGCCCGTGCCGCCCGAGATGGAGATCGTCAGGTTGGTGGCGCCGGCGGGGACGCTCATCGTCCAGAACGTCTGGCTGTTGAGGGCGCCGGTGACGCCGGTGATCGGCACGCCCGGCTGGATGACGTTGCCCGTGCACTGCGAGGT
>CAWJWP010000040.1:0-7739 GCA_963846495.1 Thermoanaerobaculia bacterium
CCTCCGCGGTCGCACTCTCGGCACGGCGTGGTGTTAGGTTTGACGAAACGCCATTCACGGTCGGAGGTGTGCGATGAGCGCCGTTCCCGATTGGGTCTCCACCCCCCTCGAGCAGCTGGACGACCTCTTCCGCCGCAGCCCGCCCGGACCGGTCCCGACCGGCGCATCGCGCGGCACCGCCATCCTCTTCGCCGGCTCGGCGCTCACTCGGCCGCTGGCGGCGCTCATCCGCGCGCTGGCGTGGAAGGGGAAGGTGGTCGCTCCTGACGGCAAGGAGCTGCGCAACCGCATCGGTCCGTTCGGCAACCTGCTCATCCGCGCCCGCATCTACGAAGAGGGCAGCTGGTTCTCCCCGGGACCGGCCATCATCGTCGATTACTCGAAGACCTCGTTCGTCGCCCAGAAGATCCGCGACGAGATCCGCCAGGTGGCGCCGGGCGTCTACCTCGGCCAGGCCTTCTGGGGGAAGCGACGCCTCGCCCTCTTCGCTCTCGAGTTCGCAGGGTCTAGGGGCGACGGGGCCGGCGGGTGAACGAAGAAGAGCCCGCGCCGGTGGGCGGCGATGTTCTACGCCGCCGCCGCCTTCAACTTCCTCATCGGCGGGCCGATCCTCTTCGCGTCGGCTTGGAGCTACCGGCTGGCGTACTACGGCGAGGCGCCGGCGAGCACGCTGCGGTTCTGGGGCGACTTCGGCTTCGCCGTGCTGCTGATCGGCGCCGGTTACGGGATCGTCGCCCGCGACGTCTACAGCAACCGCGGCCTCGTCTGGCTCGGCGTCTTCGCCAAGCTGTTCGACGTGGTGGTGTTGTCGTGGCGCTTTACCGAGGGGGTCGCGCGCCCCATGGTCCTCGTGCCGGCGGCGATCGACGGCATCTTCCTGGTGCTCTTCGTCTGGTTCCTGCGCACCGGCATCGGCAAGGAGCGCCGTGGACCCTGAAGCCCGCGACGGCGCCGCTGCGGCGCCGCTGCGCTGGGTGAACGACCTGCTCCTCCGGCTGGTGCGGGTGGAGCGCCGCTTCGACCCCTTCTTCCGCCCCGCCTTCGACCGCCTCTTCCGCGAGCCGCTGGCCAGCCTGACGCAGGCGTTGATCCGCCGGCGACACCGCTACCAAGGCGAAGGGCTTGCCGAGGAGCGGCCGCTGCCCGACGAGGAGGCCTTCGTCGCGGCGATCATCCGCGACATGGGCGCCTTCATGCGCGCCGAGTACCGCCCCGGCACCTACGAGCGTGCCGGCAACACCAAGACCCACGCCGTCGTCCGCGGCGAGCTCGTCGTCCGCGACGACCTGCCGGCCGAGCTGCGGCACGGCGTCTTCGCGGCGCCGCGCACCTTCCCGGCCTGGGTGCGCTTCGCCGGCCCGGGACCCACGAGCCCGCCCGACATCGACGACGTCGGCGTGCTCAGCATCGGCATCAAGCTGATGGGCGTGCCGGGCCCCAAGCTGCTCGACGACGAGCGCTTCACGCAGGACTTCGCCGGCATCAGCACGCCCACCTTCACCACGCCGGACGTGCGCGAGAACGCCAAGCTGCAGGCGGCGATCCGCCGCGGCACGCCGCTGTTCTATTTCCTCAACGGTCACCTGCTCGACGGCGTCATGCAGCAGCTCTGGGCGCGCACGCAGTCGAGCCCGCTGGAGACGGACTACTGGGGCTGCGCGCCCTGCCTCCTCGGCGAGGGGCGCGCGATCCAGTACTCGCTGCGGCCGCGCTCGCGCGCGCGCAGCCGGGTGCCGCGGCTGCCGCTACGCCCGCCCGACGACTACCTGCGGGCGGCCGTCATCGCGACGCTGGCGCAACGCGACGTGGAATTCGACTTCTTCGTGCAGGTGCAGACCGATGCGCGGCGGATGCCGATCGAGAACGCCTCCGTGCGCTGGCCGGCGAAGCTCTCGCCCCCGGTCGTCGTGGCCACGCTGCGGCTACCGCAGCAGCGCTGCGATGCGCCCGCACAGTTGGCGTTCGCCCGCAACCTCTCCTTCAACCCGTGGCACTGCCTGCCCGAGCACCGTCCGCTCGGCAACCAGAACCGCGCCCGCCGGCAGATCTACCCGACGCTCTCGGCGTTGCGGCAGTCGATGAACGGCACGCCGCACGTCGAACCGACCGGCGACGAGCGCTTCGACTAGGCGCCGGCGCGCGCCAGGTAGCGCAGCGCGCGCAAACCGGGAAGGAAGAAATAGGCGCCGCCGCGCACGGTCACCAGCGGCGGGATGCCGGTGATGCGCCGTGCCACGCCGTTGGGTCCGGGCAGCGTGATCTCGTTGGTGGGCGGCGATCCCGGCGCCGCCGGCTGGTAGCCCAGCAGCGCGTCGCGCTCGCCGCCGAGGCCGGCGAACTTGCTGCCCATGAGCCAGGCGTTCTGCACGAACTCGAACTGCCGTCCGATGTTGGCGTTGAGCCCGATGAAGTGGAGGCCGCGCTCCTCCTCGCCGGCGGGCGCCGGCTGCAGCGCTTCGGCCGCCGAGAGCGGCGCGTCGGGGCCGTACTCGCGGCCGCGCCGCACGAGGCGGTGAAAACGGGTGGAGGAGACGAGGTCGTCGCGGAAGTCGCGCTGGCCGAAGCCAAGGACGCGGAGAAAGCGGCGGAGCGGGCCGCGCGTGGTGGCCGGGAAGTCGCCGTTGCGGGGGTTGGCCCGGCGCGTGTGGGCGCCGATCGGACAGCGCGCGCCGGTGGGGTCGGAATCGAAGGTGAACTGGTTGGTGGGCCGGTCGGGCCCGGCAGGCGGGACGCCGGGGATCGGCCGCGCCGCCGGCGGTACCAGCGGCTCGCCCGACATGCGGCGGCCGACCATCAGCTCGGCTAGCCGCTGGCGCTCCGCGGGGTCGCCGCCGGCCTGCTCGTCGGCGAACCGCCAGAACCCGCGCACGTCCTGCTGCAGCTGCCGCAGCACGAGGTAGGTGCCGTTGCGTCCGAGGTCGCGCCGGTCGGGCGCCTCCTCGGCGAGCGGCAGCTCGCCGCCGGGGTCGTCTGCCGCGGCGAGGAGCGGGCGCACGGTGTACTTGCCGTACTCGTTCGGGTAGCCGAGCAGGAGCTCGCCCAGCGCCACCAGGTTGCCGTACTCGGGCTGCTCCGCGTCGGCGTTCCTCGTGCGGTCCCAGTCGATCGCCGGCTGGCTGATGCCGTCCCGGAAGCCGAAGGGCTCGAAGCCGTCGACGTGCGCCGTCGACAGGCTCTCGAGCTCCTCGAAGGCGCGCGCCCACAGGTCGTCACGCGTCGTGCGCTCGAGCTCGGCGAGGAGCCCCTCCTCGGCGTAGAGCATCACCAGGAGGTGCGGCTCGCGTCCGGACCCTCCCCATCGCCACGCCGCCGGCGCGCTCGCGCCGACGTCGCCGAGGCGGCGCGACCGGTTCTCGTCTGCCGCCATCCCGGCGACGAAATCGGGCGCGAAACCCTCGACGACCCGTGCCGGCACGCCGAGGGCGCGCAATCCCGGCGCGGTCAACGCCAACTGCATCGCCGTGCGCGGCCGCGGCCGCGTCTCGACGGCGGTGCTCACCGGCGCTCGCGCCAACCATTCGCGGGCCGCCGCCGCATCGCGCACGGTCAGCAGGTGGAAGCGCGCCTCGCGCAGGCCGCCGTAACCGAAGCGGGCCAGGCCCTGCACGTCCGCGTAGTCGATCGGCGATGGCATGGCGGCCATTCTCAGAAGAGCCTCAACCAGTCGCGAGCCGCCGCCTGGGACAGCGCCGGCTGCTCGATGCCCTCGCGGATGCGCGTGTTGCGCTGCAGGTCGACCGCCGAGAGCCCCGGCTCGGCGCGGTACCAGACCTGACTGGGCGGCTGGTGCCGGCGGAGGAGCCGCTTGAAGGTCTGCTCGTCCTTGCACCCGCCGAAGAGGAGCCAATTCGTGCGCGGGTAGCCGATGCCGTTGCTGAACACCAGGTTGAGGCCCCAGCCGACCTTGTTGATGAAGTCGTCCATGTAGCTCTCCAGGCTGCCGTCGTAGTTGCTGCAGAAGAGCACCCGGCGCTTGCCGTCGAGGAACACCCAGCGCGCGAAGTGGATGGTCGAGACGCGGGCGAGGTGGCCGCGGTTGTAGACGTGGCGCGCGGTGTAGTCGATCGCCCAGAGCAAGAACGCGATCGTGAGACGCCGGAAGCGCCCCGGCTTGATGGCGCCGATGGCGTTGAACTGGTTGGTGACGTCGTGGTCCTCGATCTCGGCGAGCCCGCGGGCCCATTCGGGGTCGACCGGCGGCGCGATCACCGGGTCGGTGCGCTCGCGGCGGCGGAGCTGGAAGGCGAAGATCGGCAGGTAGAGGAGCAGCATCGGCGCGAGCAGGAGCATCAGCAAGGGGACGCCGGCGAGGTGGAGGAAGTTCCTCACCCACCAGCCGAGGGGCGTCGGCGCTTGGCGGCTGAGGGTCAGCCGGCCCGATTGCTGCTCGGCCTCGGCGAAGGCGCGCAGCTCGCGGTGGACCTCGCTCGCGTCCAGGCCCGAGAGCCGCGGCTGGTCGGCGTCGAGCCGGGCCGACAACGCGCGGCGGAGGAGCTCCTCCTCGCGGACCTGGCGGACGGTGCGCCCCCGCCAGTTGCCGTAGGCCGCCGCCGGCCGCTGCTCGCGGCTCTCCATCCAGCGGCGCAAGTCGTTGTGGGCGTCGAAGCCTCGGCAGCAGGCGAAGACCTGCCGCAGGCCGGGGCCGGCGCGCTCGGCGAGCTCGTCGAGGAAGGTCGCCCTCGGACCGTCGACGTCGCCGACGAAGGCGAGCGACTGGGGATACTCCGTCGCCGGCAGGCCGTAGGCCTCGATGTCGCGCCCCGTCGGGTCGTCGAGGACGACGAAGCGGGCGAAGTGCAGCCGGTCGAAGCGACCCAGCGGCACGAGCGCGTTGTCGGGGTCGAACACCCCCGGCCGGTGGTTCATCGCCGCGAGCAGCCGGCGCAGCTCGGCCTCGCGAGCGGGGTCGATCTCCGCCACCACGGTGAAGGTGGACTGCGGCGTCACTGCGGCCGCCGTGCGAGCTCGCAAGACTTGCGCAATTCAGCGCCGGGGTCTCGCATCCCTGATCTCCAGAGCGCAAGTGTCGGGCGGATCGCGGTCAGCATAGCAGCGCGCCACGCCACGCAAGCGATAATCGCGAGCCGGCGTGGACCTGCTCTTCCTCACCCAGACCTATCCGCACACGCCCGAGGACACGGCGGGACCCTTCATCCGTGAGCTGGCGCTGGCGCTCGTCCGCGGCGGCGACCGCGTGCGGGTGCTGGCGCCGCACGCGCGCGGGCTGCCGCGCCGCCGCGACGACGGCGGGGTCGAGGTGGAGACCTTTCGCTACGCGCCGGTGCCGCTCGAACGGTTCGGCTATGGCCGCAGCCTCGCGGCGGACGAGCGCGTGCGCGGCGCGGCGCTCGTGGCGGCGCCGTTTTACGCCCTCGGCGCCTGGCGGGCCGTGCGGCGGAGCCTGCGCGAAGCGACGCGCGGCGAGGGGAGCGGAACCGGGAGTCCGTCGGCTCGAGCGGGGCAGGAGGTCGTGGGTAGACGAGTCGCATGGGACGTGGTGCAGGCGCACTGGCTGCTCCCCAACGGCCCGCTCGCCCGCGGCTCTGCCGCTCGCACCACCTTCGGCGTCGGCATCCACGGCAGCGATGTCTTCCTCGCCGAGCGCCGTGCCGCGCGCGGGGTGGTGCGGCGCACGCTCGCCGCCTGCGACTTCCTCACCGGCTGCTCGCCCGAGCTCGTCGAGCGCGTCTGCGCCCTCGGCTTCCCCACCGACGAAGCGCGCGTCATCCCCTACGGCGTCGACGTCGATGCTTATCGCCCCGACCCGGCGCGCCGCTCGCTCTGGCGGCAGCGGCTGGGCGTGCCGGCGGAGGCTCCGCTCCTTCTCGGGCTCGGCCGCATGGCGACGAAGAAAGGGTTCCAGGTGCTGTTGCCGGAGCTCGCGGCGCTCTTCGCCGCGGTGCCCGACCTTCACGTCGTGCTCGCCGGGGACGGCGACCTGCTGCCGCGCTTCCGCGCCGAGGCGGCGCCGCTCCACGGGCGCGTCCACTTCCCGGGCGCGGTGCTGCGCGACACGCTGCCCGACCTCTTCCGCGCCGCCGACGCCTTCGTGCTGCCGGCGGTGCACGATCCGCGCGGCAACGTCGACGGCTTGCCCAACGTCGTGCTCGAAGCGATGGCGAGCGCGCTGCCGGTCGTGGCGACGGCGGTGTCGGGCATCCCGCTGGCGGTGCGCGACGGCGTCGAGGGCGTCCTCGTCCCCGAGGGCGACGGCCGCGCGCTGCGCGAAGCGCTCGCCGCGCTGCTCGCCGACCGCGAGCGCGGCCGCCGCCTCGGTGAGGCGGGCCGCCGCCGCGCCGTCGCCGAGCTGACCTGGGATGCGGTTGCGAAGCGCTACCGCGCTGCCTACATGGAAGGGATCGCGCGTCACGGCACACGTCGATGAGAGTCCTCCTCGTCACCAACACCTACCCGCCCGCCGACCTCTCCGGCGTCGGCACGCTCGCCTGCGAGCTGGCGCGCCGCCTCGGCAGCTGCGGACATCTCGTCTGCGTCTTCACCCGCCGGCCGGCGCCCGGCGACCCGCACGCGGTGCGCGTGCGCGGGCCGAAGCTCCTCTTCCCGCTGCTCGTAGCGCTGCGCTTCGCGGCCTCGCCGCGCACGGCCTGGGACCTCGTGCAGGTGCACGAGTCCGACGGCGCGCTGGTGGCGCTCGTCCTCCGCCTGCTGCGCGCGCTCGGCGCACCGGCGGGCCGGGCGCGGCTCGTGGCGACGCTTCAGGTCTCCTACGTCGAGGAGCGGCGGGCGGTGCGGCCGGTGCGTGCCGACGGCGAGGTGGTGTCGCGGCCGACCTTCGGCGAGCTCGTCTTCGCGTGGCTGCGCGCACCGATCCTCGCCGTTCTCGGCCGCGTCACCGCGCGCCTCGCCGACGCGGTGGTGGCGCCGAGCGAGGCGACCGCCGCCGAGCTTCGCCGCGACTACGGCGCCCGCGCGGTGGAGGTGATCCCCAACGGTATCCCGCCGTCGCCCGCGCGACCCGCGCACGTCGCCGCCCGCTCGCCGCAGCTGCCGCCGGTCGTCCTCTACGCCGGCCGCCTGCGCAGTCGCAAAGCCGTGGCGGTGCTGCTCGCCGCGATGCCGCGCGTGCTCGCCGCGGTGCCGTCGGCGCGGCTCGTCGTCGTCGGCGACGGCGAGCAGAGCGCGCGCGTCGCGGCGGCGGTCCGTGCGCGGGGCCTCGCCACCCACGTCGACCTCGCCGGCTCGCTGCCGCGGCCGGCGGCGATGGCGCGCCTCTTCGACGCCGACGTCTTCTGCCTGCCCTCGACCTACGAAGGGCTGCCGCTCGCCATCCTCGAAGCGATGGCGGCCGGCCTCCCGGTGGTGGCGACGGCGGTGTCGGGCAACCCGGAAGCGGTCGAGGACGGCGTTAGCGGCCTGCTCGTCCCACCGGAGAGCGCCGCTGCCCTCGCCGACGCGCTGATCGCACTGCTCACCGATCCCGAGCGCCGCCGGCAGATGGGCGAGGCAGCGAAGCGGCGTGTCGCCGAACACTTCGCCATCGAGCGCGTGGCCGAGCAACACCTCGAGCTGCTGCGCAAGCTGGGCGGCGGCGCGCCGGCGCGCGCGGACGATGGAGCCGGCGCAGCCCCGCCCACGGCGCAGACCTGACAACGATCACGCAGCGCACGCCACCGATCGGTCACCGGCCCTGCCGTAAACCTGACGCCGCGCGCCAGAGCGTCGCCTCAGCTCTGACGCGGCGGCGCCCGGACGTCGCCACGCGGCGCGACGTACAATCG
>CAWJWP010000041.1:0-22548 GCA_963846495.1 Thermoanaerobaculia bacterium
TGTCGCGCAGGTAGAGCGAGGCATTGTCGGTGTCGACGCGGGTCTCGGCGCCGCCCCTGGCCTGTACCTGCACCTCGCCGCGCGAGAGAGTGAGCAGGTTCTGGTCGGCATTGCTGTCGCTCGACCCGGCGAGGTCCTCGAAGGCCACCTCGCTGTCGGCGTCGACGCGCACCAGCGTGCCGTCGGCGAGCTCCACCTCGACGCGCGAGCTGCGCGCGGTGCGCAGCCGGTCGCCGCTCACCAGCGGCTGGTTCTCCTGCGCCGCGTCCTGCTCCTGCCCGACGAGAATGGCCGTGCCCTCGACGATGCGGTAGTAGCCGTAGCGCTCCTGACCGCTCGCTGCCGACGCCGGCGTGGCCGCGAGGGCGAAAAGGAACAAGGCGGCGAATGGCAGGGTTGTACGGATCGCTGACCCGAGGCATCGGGGCGCGAGGGCGGTGGACATGGGCGTTGGCTCCTGGTGTTGGTGTCCGCGCTGCCTGCCGAGAGCGCGCGGCTGTGAACCGCCGCAGTGCAACGGCTGAGCCACGAGCGAGCTAGAGGCCGAGCAGCGCCGCTCTCCGGCGAAAAAGTGTAGCGGACCCTCCGCTATAATCCGCCGCGCTGCGGCCAGCCGTCACCTCGCGAGGGCGACCGCGTCCCCGGGCGGTGCCGAAGAGGAACGGAGCCGCCGGACCGGGCCGGAGAAACGCCACGCCGTGATCAAGAAGTTCTTCGGCAAGAAGGACGGCTCAACCGAGCAGCAGTACACGATCGACGACCTGATCGTGCTGGAGAAGTACGCCGAGGCGGAGCAGCGCATCCACGCCGACCTCAAGTTCCGCCCCAACGACCTCAACCTGCATCTGAAGCTCGCCGACGTCTACGTCGGCCTGCGCAACATCGCCAAGGCCATCGACGAGTACGGCTGGGTGGCCGACAAGTACGCCAGCGACGGCTTCCACGACCGCGCCATCGCCGTCCTCACCAAGGCCCGCCGCCTCAACCCGATGGACGACACGCTGCCGACGCGCATCGAGCGGCTGGAGAACGCCCGCAAGCTCGAGCACAGCCGCACGGGAGCGCTCGAAGGCTTCCTGCACGGCAAGCATGCCGAGGCGGGCGGCGGCACCGCGGTGATGGAGTTCCAGGCCGTCTGGCGGCAGCTGATGAAGAGCAAGCTGCTGCGCGATCTGTCGAGCGACCAGCTGAAGCTGCTGTTCCAAGGGGTGACGGTCACCTACTTCGAGCCCGGCCAGACGGTGATGGACCGCGGCAGCCGCGACGAGGCGCTGTTCGTCGCCGTCGCCGGCGAGGTGGTCGTCTCGATCCTCGACGACAAGGGCGCCACCGTCGACGTGCGCAGCTTCGGCCCCGGCCAGATCTTCGGCGAGGCGTCGCTCTTCGAGCACCGCGCCTGGCCGGCGAGCTACAAGGCGAGGAGCAAGGTGACGCTGCTCAAGCTCACCGCCCCCGGGCTCGAAGTGTGCCTGAAGGGCAACCCCGACCCCCGCGGCTTCCTCGACGTGCTGCGCCGCGACCAGGCCGACCGCGAGGTGGGGCAGGCGGTGGCGCGGATGGAGACGCGGGTCGCGCCGTGACCCTTCTGGGACGACACGGCTAGCTCGCGCTCGGCCACCGCATCGCGTACCCTTCCGCCGATGGCCGTGCTGCCGATCCGCATCTACCCCGACCCGGTGCTGCGCGTGCGCTGCGCCGAGGTGACCGCCTTCGACGACGAGCTGCGCCAGCTCGTCGCCGACATGGTGGAGACGATGCACGCGGCGCCCGGCGTCGGCCTCGCCGCCTCGCAGGTCGGGGTGGAGAAGCGCGTCGCCGTGGTGGACATCTCGGTCGGCCAGGATCCCGAGCAGCTGATGGTGCTCGTCAACCCGATGATCGTGCGCGACGAGGGATCGGTGGTCGACACCGAGGGCTGCCTGTCGATTCCCGACTTCACCGAAAAGGTCGACCGGCCCGAGCAAATCGAGGTGATGGCGCTCGACGCGGCCGGCGCGCCGCAGCGCTTCGTCGCCGACGGGTGGCTGGCGCGCGCCATCTGCCACGAGCTCGACCACCTCGACGGCGTGCTCTTCGTCGACCACCTGCACGGGCTGCGGCGCGAGCGGGCCAAGCGGGCGCTCAAGAAGCTGGTCAAGGAGCAGGAGCAGCACGCGTGGGACGCGGACGACGCCGCCCCGGCCTCCTCGGGCTAACCGCGCTTGCGCTGGCGTGGCCGGCCTTGGCGTACGCCTGCAGCGGCGGGGGAGGAGGCTCGCCGAGCGAGCCCTCGCCGACGCCGACGGTGACGGCGACGTCGTCGCCGCTGCCGACGGCCACCCCGACGCCGACGCCCGGGGGTGGGCCGGGCATCACCTTCATCGCGGCCTCGACGGGACCCGGGCTCGTGCTCGCCCAGGGCGCGGCGACGACGGCGAGCTCGCTGACCGTCGAGCTGCGCGCGGCGCAGGTCACCGGTCTTTACGGCGCCGCCTTCGACCTCGACTACCCGACGGCGGCGCTGACCTTCACCTCGGCGAGCGTCGGGACCTTCCTCGGCACCAGCGGACAGGTGTCGATGCAGGTGGCGGAGCCCACGCCCGGCCACCTCGTCGTCGGCGTGTCGCGGCTCGGCCAGGTGGCGGGCGTCGACGGCAGCGGCGTCGTGCTGCAGCTCGTCTTCACGCCGGTGGCGGCGGGGAGCGGGCCGTTCACCTTCTCGCGCAACGCGGCGTTTGCGAGCACGGGCAGCCCGATCAACGTGAGCTGGGGAGCCGGCACGGTAACGGTGGTGCGATGAGCGAAACTCCGAGGCCCGCGCGCTTCTTCAACACCCTTGGACGGCAGCTCGTGGCGCTTCAGCCGCTCGAGCCTGGGCGGGTGCGCATCTACACCTGCGGGCCGACGGTCTACAACCACGTCCACATCGGCAACCTGCGCACCTTCCTCTTCGAGGACGTGCTGCGGCGGAGCCTTCGCCACCTGGGCTACGACGTGACGCAGGTGATGAACCTCACCGACGTCGACGACAAGACGATCCGCGGCGCGCAGGAGGCCGGCGTCTCGCTCGACGACTACACCGCGCCCTACATCGACTCCTTCTTCGCCGACCTCGACACGCTGCACGTCGACCGCGCGGACTTGTACCCGCGCGCTACCCGCCACGTGCCGGAAATGATCGAGCTCACGGAGCGGCTGCTCGCTGCCGGCGTCGCCTACCTCAACGAGGGCTCGGTGTGGTTCCGCATCGCCGCCGACGCCGACTACGGCAAGCTCTCCGGCGTCGACCTCGAGCAGGTGCAGCAGGGCGAGCGGGTGGCGAGCGACGAGTACGGTAAGGAAGACGTGCGCGATTTCGTCTTATGGAAGGGCGCCAAGCCCGGCGAGCCGTCGTGGGACTCCCCCTGGGGGCCCGGCCGGCCGGGATGGCACATCGAGTGCTCGGCGATGTCGATGAAGTACCTCGGCGAGACCTTCGACGTGCACTGCGGCGGCGTCGACAACATGTTCCCGCACCACGAGAACGAGATCGCGCAGAGCGAGTCGGCGACGGGGAAGCCCTTCGCCTCCCTCTGGCTGCACTCCGAGCACCTGATCGTCGACGGCCAGAAGATGGCGAAGTCGCTGGGGAACTTCTACACCTTGAAGGAGCTGGTGGAGCAGGGGCGCGACCCGCGGGCGATGCGCTACCTGCTGCTCTCGGTGCACTACCGGCAGAAGCTCAACTTCACCTTCGAGGCCCTCGACGCATCGGCGGCGGCGCTCCAGCGCGTCGACGACCTGCGGCTGCGCTTGCAGACGGCGGCCGAGGCGGAAGGGGAGCGCGGCGACGTGGCGGAGCTCGCCGCGACGCTGCGCGAGGAGTTTGCCGCGGCGCTCGCCGACGATCTAAACACCTCGGGGGCGCTGGGGGCGCTGTTCAAGTTCGTGAAGGGTGTGAACGTGGCGGTGGACGAGGGGCGGCTGGGGGCGGGCGACCGCGAGCGCGTGGCGGCGGCGCTCGCCGACGTCGACCGCGTGCTCGGCGTGCTCGATGCGAGCGAGTGGGGGAGCGGAGCGGCTCCCGGCGGGCCGAGCGATGCCGAGGTCGAGGACTTCATCGACGAGCGGCAGGCAGCACGGCGCGGCCGCGACTTCGCGCGCGCCGACGAGATCCGGCAGCAGCTCGCGGCGCAGGGCGTCGTGCTCGAGGACACGCCGGCGGGAACGCGGTGGAAGCGCGTGCGCGCGGGCGCTCCGTCGTGAGCCAGCTGACGCGGTGCTGAGGCGGCGATGACCCTGCTCGCGAACTTCGGCGCACAGCTGCACACCGTCGGCCGGGGCAGGGTGGCCGAGGACGCCGCGGCGGCGTGGCTCGAGGCGCAGGGCTACCGCGTCGTCGAGCGCAATCACCGGAACGCCGCCGGCGAGCTCGACCTCGTCGCCGAGGACGGCGACACGCTCTGCTTCGTCGAGGTCAAGGCGCGCAGCGAGACACTCTTCGGGCCGGCCATCGCCGCGGTTGGGCCGCGCAAGCGACGCCGCATCGCGCGGGCGGCGGCGCTCTACCTGGCGTTGCGCCGCGTCGAGCGGCCCTGCCGCTTCGACGTGCTGGCGATGGAAGCAAGCGAAGGTGGCTGGCGTTTCACCTTGATCAAGGACGCGTTCCGTCTCGAGTGAGGCGTTGCTTATCCTGGAGACGTTCACGATGCACAGCCTCGCCCGGCGGCTCGTCGCCCTCATCGCGCTGCCCGCTCTCGTCGCGACCGCTGCGGCTCCGGTTGCTGCCGCCGCTGCGAGCGGCGCCGCCGTCTTGCCGCTGCCCGCCGCCGCAAGCGACGAATGGATCGAGCTGCGCACGCCCTCCTTCGTCACCATCACCAACGCCGGCGAGCGCAAGGGCCGCGAGATCGCGCTCGGCTTCGAGCGCTTCCGCTCCGCCATGCAGATGCTGCGTCCGCAGGGCATCCAGCAGGCGCCGGTGCCGACGCTCATCATGGTCTTCAAGAGCGACGACAGCTTCGACGCCTACAAGCCGCGGCCCGAGGTCGGCGGCGGTACGCTGGCCGGCCTTTTCCAGCAGAGCAGCTACGGCAACTTCATCCTCGTCAACGGCTACCCGGCGCGCGGCAGCGCGATGCCGGTCGTCTACCACGAGTACGCGCACTCGGTGGCGCACGCCACCTTCGCCGAGCTGCCGGTGTGGCTCGACGAAGGGATGGCGGAGTTCTACTCGACCTTCGAGGTCGAGCGCGGCGAGCTGCTCGTCGGCAAGCCGGTCACCGACCACGTGCGCACCATGCGCGAGAGCTCGTTCGTGCCGCTTCAGCGCCTGTTCGCCGTCGACCACTCCTCGCCTGAGTACCAGGAGAACGACCGCATCGGCATCTTCTACGCCGAGTCCTGGCTCGTCATCCACTACCTGATGCTCGGCGGGCCGGAGCGGCTGCAGAAGACGCGCGCTTTCCTCGACGGCATCAGCCGCGGCCAAGCGCCCGACGCGTCGTTCCGCGCCGCCTTCGGCTACGGCTTCGACCAGCTCGAGAAGGAGCTGCGCGGCTACGTCAACGCGCGCAGCTTCCCCTACGTGCGCGTGCCGCAGGGCGAGGTCGGCCCCGAACCCACGGTGGCGGTGCGGCCGCTGCCGCGCGGCGAGACGCTGCTGGCGCTCGGCAGCTCGCTGGCGTTGCGCGCCGAGTCCGGCGTGGTCGCGCGCCAGCACCTCGAAGCCGCGGCTGCCGAGGGCGTTGCCGATGCGTGGGCGATGCTCGGCCTGCTCGAGGAGCGCGCCGGTAGCAGTGCGACCGCGGCGTCGCTCTACAAGAAGGCGATCGACGGCGGCGCGGCGCGGCCGGCAACGCTGGTGCTGGCGGCGCGGGCACACCTCGACGCGCCGAATGCCGGCGCCGAGGAAACGAAGGCGGCGCGCGAGCTGCTGCAGCGCGCGCTCGCGGCCGAGCCCAACTACGCCGAGGCGCGCGCGATGCTGGGGAAGACGTGGCTCGTCGCCGAGGACGACGATCCGGCGCCGGGCATCGCGCACCTCGTGCAGGCTTACGAGCAGCTGGGCGGCCGCGTCGACGTCGCCTACGACCTGGCGATGCTCGAGCTGCGCGCCGGCCACTTCGCGCGTGCCGAAGAGCTGGTGCGCACGGTGGTCGTGCCGCGCGGCAGCCCCGAGCTCGCGGCGCACGCCAAGCGCTCGCTCGAGCACGCGCGGGCGAGCGCGAAAGTCAACGACGCGCTCGCCTCCGGCGACGCCGCCCGCGCCATCACCGCGCTGCAGGCGGCCCTCGCCGAGACGACCGACCCGGGCCTGCGCGCCGAGCTCGAAAGCCGCCTGCGCGAGGCGCAGGCCTTCGAGACCAAGCGGCTCGAAGTCGAGCGCTTCAACGCCGCCATCGCCCAGGCCAACGCCGGCAAGCTCGCGCAGGCGCGCACCGACCTGCGGGCGCTACGCGCCGAGACCATCGACGAAGGCCTCCAGAAGTCGATCGACGACACCCTCGCCAAGCTCGACAAAGCGCTGAAGCAGCGAGGGTAGCGGCCATAGGCAGGTCAGGCGGAACCCCTGACGCCGCGAGGGTAGCGGCTTCGCGGCGGACCGCCGCTCGCCTTGACAGGCAGGGGGTCAGCCACTATCCTTCGCGGCCGAGCGGGAATAGCTCAGTGGTAGAGCACAACCTTGCCAAGGTTGGGGTCGCGGGTTCAAATCCCGTTTCCCGCTCCAGTCCGCCTCTCCTCCCCGGCGGGCCACGTAGCCAAGTGGTAAGGCAAGGGTCTGCAAAACCCTCATTCCCCGGTTCAAATCCGGGCGTGGCCTCCACCGCGTAGACCCTTCCTAAGCTGCCGGCGGTCGCCGATCGGTGAGTCTCACCGTTTTCAGAGAAGGCCGATTCCGGTTCTACTTCTTTTCTCGCGAGGAACCCTGGGCCGCATGTGCACGTCGCCTCCGCGGAGGGAGAGGCAAAGTTCTGACTGCGCCCCGCGGTTGAGCTCGCCGTCAACTACGGACTGACCGAGAAGGACCTTCGCGACGCATACGACAGCTGAGGTCACGAACATTTCCGCGAACGGCGTGTGGCTGCTCGTCGATGATCGCGAGCTCTTCATGTCGTTCGACGAGTTCCCGTGGTTTGCGGATGCACCGGTTCGGGCAATCCTTAGAGTGGAGCGGCCGCAACCGCACCATCTCTATTGGCCAGAGCTCGACGTAGACCTCGCGTTGGAATCCATCGAGAACCCAGAGAAGTATCCGCTCAAGTCGAGGATTCTCTAATGTCGCGTCAAGAGGCTGTTGAAGCAGCTTGGGCTATCGAGATTGCAAGCCGAGTCGAGCGCATCAAGCGCGGTGACGCAAAGGGCCGAGCGTGGTCGGAGGTTCGCGCCGACTTGGAGCGTCGGACCGTGAGCGGGCTAAGGATGTACCAGAGCGGTCTTGACCTGCGGCGGCGACCTGCCGCCAAATAGACGCGATGATCGAGCTCGTCGCTGCCGCAGTCCGCGCTGGCTCTCGCACCGGCTTCGGGGTGATGGGCCTCGGTCTCATCGCCGTTGCCGCGCTCGCGTTGCTGCTCGCCGACAAGGAAGACCGTAGGCTCAGGCTTAAGCTGCTGGCGATCGGGCTCGTCGGCTTCGGCGTCTTCGTCGGCGCGTCTTACGCGGCGCTGCCGCCGCCGCTGCCGACGACGGATGCCAAGGTCATCCTCATCGACGCGTCGAAGGACTACGTCGCCGGCCGCCTGCCCGGTGGCATGTACGACCAGGCGAGCGTTCGCCACATGATGCGTTACCGGGTGGGCGGCTCGATGTGGGCGCCGGCCGGCGGGCCGCCATACGGCGTCGGCTGGAGGATTTACGTCGTCAAGGCGGGGCGCTATCACCTCGACGTGCGCTACTCGGCGGAGACGAGCCGTCCAGCGGAGATCCGGCTCGACGAGCAAACGCTCTTCACCGGCCTCGGCCGCACGACCGGCGATCGGTGGAAGCCGCAGTGGGTCCGCCAGGGCACGATCGAGCTGCACGCCGGCACCAATCGGCTGGCGTTCTGGAGGGAGCAGGAGGGGCTGCCGTGGATCGATTCCGTCCGCCTCACGCGGCTCGCTGATTCCACGCCGGCTCAGCAGCCGCCGAGCTCGACGAGCGCGGCGCGGTAGCGACTCGGCCGCTAGCCCGCGTCCGCCGGCTCACTGCTCACTGGCAAGGCTCCCAGCGCGTCGGCGTCATCGCCGGCGAGGTCTCGACGTAGACGAGCGCGTCGAAGTGCTCGCGCGGCACCATCCTCCGCGCGCCCAGCTCGTAGACGACACCCGGCGTGAGGAGCGGCTCGGCGGCGCCGGGGAAGTCGAGGTCGAGCAGCAGCGCGTCCTCGCCGGTGCCGTGGAGCACCGCCTCGACCGAGCCCTGTCCGGGAATGTTCTCCCATCCGCATGCGACGCCGGGCCAGTCGGTTCCCACCTCGCGAGCATCGAGACCGACGTTGAAGTAGCTCTCGCCGAGCGCGGCGGCGAGGAAGCTGCCCATCGGCAAGCCGCGGTTGAGCGGGTGCGGGGCGCGCGAGATGTGGGAGTTGTGGGCCCAGATCGCGACCTTCGCTTTGGGGAAACGCAGCGCGCGCAGGGTGCGGAAGGCGTAGGCCATGCCTTCGTCGCGCGCGGTGTACGAGTCCGCGCCGCTGCGCGTGAAGTTGTAGGCCTCGTTCTCCCACGCGCGCAGTCCGACGAGGCGCAGCAGGGCGATCTGGTAGTCGACCTTCGAGGTGCGGCGCTGGATCGCGCGCGCGTTGCGCTGCAGGTGCGCTTCGATCTCGCCGAGTCCCGCCAGGCACTGCTGGTGCGGCGTCTCGGGCACCGGGGTGGGGTAGTGGTCGACCGTCACCGCCTCGCAGGCTTCGACGGCGGCGATCCACGGCGAATCGGCCGCGACGCCGATCCGCTGCAGAAAGCCGATGAGTCGCGGGCCGTCGATCTCGGGCTGCTGGATGTCGAAGCCGGTGAAGACGAGCTTGTCCTTCGCCTTCGGGTGCGTGCGGTTCCACTCGCACATCCAGCGCACGAGGTCGGCGGTCTCGGTGCTCTGCCAGACGCCGAAGAGGCCGGTGATCGCCTCGACGGGATCGCCGTTGCAGGTCCTGACGTAGTCGGCGACCTGCTCGGCGTTCGTCCACGGCGTCTCGAAGGCGAAGACGCGGAAGCCGGCGCGCTCGACGAGGAAGCGGAAGAGGCGGTGCTTCATCCGGTAGTAGCCGCCGGAAGTGTGGATGGTCTCGCCGAGGCCGACGACGGTGGCATTGCCGATGAGCTGCTTCAGCGGTTCGAGGTCGTCGAGCGGGCCGGTGGGCTCGTTGCCGATGAGACGCCAGATGCCGGGAGAGATCGGATCGCCTACGGCAGCGGGCGGTGGAGCTGGCGCCGAGTCCAACGTGCGCGCACCGGCGGGCGCGGCAGGCGAGGCGACGAACGCGAGCAGGAGGATTGCGAAGAGGCCAAGGACGCGTAGACGGATCGCAGGCACGTGCACGGATGTGTGTCTCCAGTTCGACGAGTGGGCGTCGGCGTCTGCCCGGTTGGAGCGGTCCGCGCCGCGTTTTCATTCGCGCCGCGGCGGCGCCGTTGGCGCGCCCGCCGGCAGCTCGTCGAGGTGGACTTCGACCTGCCGCACGATCTCGGCGACGAGCGAGGCCTTCTTGGCGCCGACGTGCTCGGTGTCGGTCCACTGCAGGCGCTTCGGCTCGCCGGCGCGGTCGTAGAGCGACTGGACGCTGCTCGGCGGGAAGTAGCGGTCGTTGCGGCTGGCGAGGAGCCAGAGCGGGCGCGGCGCGATGCGGTCGACGTAGCGCATCGGTTCGAAGCTCTCGACGAGGACGGCGCCGAGACCGGCGACGAGCGGCGCCCGCCAGCTGCGGCCGGCGCGGCGCTCGATCTCCCACAACACGCCGGTGAGATCGCCGCCGCCGTGGACCACCATCACGCTCGCGACGCGTGGGTCGAGGGCGCCGTGGATCACGGCGAACGAGGTGCCGAGGCTCGCCCCGAGCACGGTCAGGCGGTCGGTGGCCAGCCGGTCGTGCTCGACGAGGAAGCTCACTGCCAACATGCCGCCGGCGACGGTGCGGAAGACGGCGCGGCGCACGTCGTAGGGCCAGCGCAGCGTGCGGAGCAGCCCGCGCGGCCGCTCGTACGGGTACTGCACGGCCACCAGCACGAGATCCGGCCGCTGCGGGATCAGCTCGAGGATCTGCCGCCCGGTTTTCTCGCCCGTGTAGGTGAGCAGGATGCGCGGCCGTGGCGGCACGACTCGCGGGCTGCGCACGTAGGCCGTGGCCACCGCTTCGCCACGCGTGTTGCGCAGCTCGACGAGGCGGCAGCGAGCGTCGCCGTCCTGCCACTGCTCGAGCAGGCGCGCGCCGGCGTACTCGCCGCGGACTTCGTAGAACGTCGCCGTCGCATCGCGGCGAAGGTAGAGGACGAGGCCGACGAGGGCGAGGACGAGGCAGCAGCCGGCGACGGCCAGGCCGCGGCGCAGGCGGCGGAAGCGGCGCACGAGGCGCAGCGTACCTTCGCCGCGTGAGCCGCGTGAGCCGCGTGAGCCGCGTGAGCCGCGTGAGCCGCGTGAGCCGCGTGAGCCGCGTGAGCCGCGTGAGCCGCGTGAGCGCGTGACGTGAGCCGCGTGAGCCGCGTGAGCCGCGTGAGGCCGCGGTGGCGTGCTGCGCACGGCTCGTTTCGCATCGCCGCCCGCACCGCTCTAGGATCGGCCGATGCGCCTGCCGTTCGCCCCGCCGCTCGATCCCATGCTCTCGACCGCCGCCGATTCGTTGCCCGAGGGCGAAGGATGGCTCTTCGAGCCGAAGTGGGACGGCTTCCGCACGCTCGTCTTCCGCGACGGCGACGAGGTGATGCTGCAGAGCCGCGACAGCAAGCCGATGAACCGCTACTTCCCCGAGCTCGTCGCGCCGCTCGCCGCCGCGCTGCCCGAGCGCTGCGTCGTCGACGGCGAGGTGGTCATCGTCGGCCCGCACGGTCTCGATTTCGAGGCGCTGCTGCTGCGCATCCATCCCGCCGAGTCGCGGGTGAAGATGCTCGCCGAGCACATGCCGGCGTCGTTCGTCGCCTGGGACCTGCTGGCGCTCGGCGACGAGGACCTGCGCGAGGTGCCGCTGGCGGAGCGTCGCGCGCGTCTCGAGCGCGTGTTCGGCAACGCGTCGCCGCCAGTGCACCTCTCGCCGGCGACGCGCGACCGCGCGCTCGCCGAGGACTGGTTCCAGCGCTTCGAGGGCGCCGGCCTCGACGGGGTGATGGCGAAGCGGCTCGACGAGCCCTACCGCCCCGGCGAGCGCACGATGATCAAGGTCAAGCACACGCGCACGGCGGACTGCGTCGTCGCCGGCTTCCGCTGGCACAAGAACGGGCAGGGCACGATGGTGGGCTCGCTGCTGCTCGGCCTCTACGACGAGCGCGGCACGCTGCACCACGTCGGCGTCACGGCTGCGTTCCCCAACGCCGTGCGCCGCCAGCTCGTCGAGGAGCTGGCGCCGCTGCGCGAGAACGCCGTCGAGGGCCACCCGTGGCGCCATTGGGCCGAGGCGCAGTCGGAGGCGAGCGCGCGCGGCCAGCGGATGCCCGGCGCCAGCAGCCGCTGGAACCGCGGCAAGGACTTGAGCTGGGTGCCGCTGCGCCCCGAGCGCGTCTGCGAGGTCGCCTACGACCACATGCAGGGCGACCGCTTCCGCCACGGCGCGCAGTTCGTGCGCTGGCGGCCGGACAAGCCGCCGGAGGAGTGCCGCTACGACCAGCTCGAGGTGACGCCGGCCTACGAGCTCGAGCGCGTCTTCGGCGCGCGTGATGGGCGCGAGGGCACGCGAGGCGATGACGCCGGGGCGTCCGCTGCTTCGGCATCGTCGCGCGCATCGGCGTCGGCGTCGCGCGCAGCCGCTTCTCGTGCGGCCCGCGGCGGCGGACGGAAGCCGCGCCAGGGGTCGTAGTCGGGATCGGGCGGCTCCTCGGCGGGGCGCTCGGCCTCCGGCACGTGGCGCAGGTTGAGGCGGATGCGGGTCCAGGTGCTCGAACGGCCGCGCATGGCGTCGACGAGCACGTCGTCCTCCTGCAGCAGCGCCGCCGCCGCCGGGTGGCGTGCCTTCCAGCGCTCGAGCCCGGCGAGCGCCTCGTCGCGGTGCGCCGCCTTGGCGACGACGATGAGCGGCTGGCTCGACTTGCGCCGGCCTGTCGCACTGCTGCCGTCGCCGGCGCCGCCGCCACGGCGACCCGCGCGCGCCTTCTCGCCGTCGCCCTCGCCTTCGCTTTCACTATCGCCGCGCCGGCGCTTCGACGGCTGCACGCGCGGCGGCTCGCCGCGCTGTTTGCGGTAGTGCGGCGGCCAGGGCGCGTCGCCGAGTCCGGCCGCTTCGTGGCGCGCCGACAGCTCGAGCAGGCTGTCGAGCGAGCCCGCCGCGTGATCGATCCCCGCCGCGGCATCGCCGTGCTCCGCGAACCGAGCCGGCGCCGTCACCAGCGTGAACGCCGCCGGCTCGACGCTCGGCACTTCCTCCCATGCGAGCGGCATCGATACCCGTGCGTCGGGCGTCGGCCGCACCGACCAGGCGGAGGCGACGGTGCGGTCCTTGGCGTTCTGGTTGTAGTCGAGGAAGACGCCGTGGCGCTCTTCCTTCCACCAGCTGCTCGTCGCCTGGTCGGGGATGCGACGCTCGACCTCGCGTGCCACGGCGAGCGCGGCGCGCCGCACCTGCTCGAAAGTCCAGCGCCGCTCGACGCGCACGTTGACGTGGATGCCGCGCGAGCCTGACGTTTTGGGCCAGCCGGCGAGGCCGTGCTCGGCGAGCACATCGCGCACCACCATCGCCACGCCGCGCACCTGCTCCCAACCGACGCCCGGCCCCGGGTCGAGGTCGATGCGCAACTCGTCAGGGTGGTCGAGGTCGTCGGCGCGCACCGGGTGCGGGTTCAGGTCGATGCAGCCGAGGTTGACGATCCAGAGGAGCTGCGCCGCGTCGCGCACCACCACCTCGCGCGCCGTGCGGCCGGAGGGGAAGCGCAGCTCGACGGTCTCGATCCAATCGGGATGGTTTTCCGGCGCGCGCTTCTGGAAGAACGGCTCGGCGGCGGCGCCGTCGACGTAGCGCTTGAGCACGATCGGGCGCCCCGCGATGCCGCGCAGCGCGCCTTCGGCGACGGCGAGGTAGTAGTTGGCGAGGTCGAGCTTGGTGTAGCCGGTCTCGGGGAAGAAGACCTTGCCCGGGTTGGTGATCGTCACCTCGCGCCCGGCGGCTTCGATCACGATCTCCTGCGACTTCGCCACGCCAAGAGTCTCGCCGTTGTCGCGCGCGCCGTGCAAGTTGCGCGTGCAGCGTCGCCGTGCCGCGGCTTCGACACGGCACTACGTCTCGATGGGACCGCGCTCCGTCACCCGCGGCGGCGCCTTCGTCCACGAGCGGCCGTAGTCGATCCGCTTGGCGTCGTAGCGCATCAGCACCCAATCGACGGGTTCGCCGATCCACCGTACGTGCGGCACCGGGCCCATGGTCGCCAGGTGCCCCCAGCCGTGACGGACGACCTGCAAGGGGATGCGCAGGTACGGCAGCTCGCCCTCTCGCGGTCGCAGGTCGGCGCCGGCTTCGGCGAGCAGCCGCATCAGGCGGATCGGCACCCACCAGCCCTGGCGGTCGGGCAGCCAGGGCTTGCGCGCGAGCGGGCCCTGGTGCGGCAGCCGCATCACCTCGCGCAGCACGCCGGTGGCGACGTCCCACAGCGGCGGGTTGGTCTTGGCGCGCGTGCAGGGGAACGCCGTTTGACCATCGGGCGCCGAGCAGCGTTGCAGCACGGCAAGGTGGCGGCGCAGCCAGTCCTCGCCCTTGGCGTAGACGTCGGCGTGGCGCCACCAGCTCGCTGCCAAAGTGATCAGCCCCACGGCGCCGACGTGGAACCCGTAGTGAGGGTCGGCCGCCATCTGCTCGACGCGATGCTTGTAGCCGAGCGCATCGGGATCGTCGCCGGGCCAGGACATGTGGCCGGCCTTCGCCTGGGCGGCGAACACCGACAGCGCAGCCTCGCGCGCCGCCGGTTCCTGCTGTTTCTCGAGGACGCAGCGGGCGTAGAACGCCGCCTGCCGCATGAACCGCGTGTTGGCGGTGTCGCTGCGATGGGTCACCGCGAGCCGCTCTTGCGGCAGTTGCCGGTGCGAGAGCGTCAGGATCTGGTCGATCATCCCCTGCGCCCCGCGCTTGCTTCGCTCCTTTAGCGCCATCGTCTCCCTTCTCCGCAGCCGTCGCCGCGGCCGTCGACTAGCATAGCCAGCCCATCTCGATGAGCTCTCTCCCTACGTCCATGCCAGCTGTAACTCTGCCGACCGGCGCTGACGCCGGCGGCGAGCCGCTGCCGAATGGAGAGGAATCGGTGCTGCGGCGGCGCCGCCTCCTCCGTTCACCGTGGCTGTGGGGGCTGTTGATTTGGGCGTTCGCGCTGCGCGTGTGGTTCGGCAGCGCCGGCCTCCACGCCGGCCGCTTCTGGGACGAGCGCTTCGGGCTCGCCAACATCGAGTCCTTCCTGCGCACCGGCAGCCTGTGGCCCGTCAACGCCTTCCACCCGACGCTCGCTTATCTCCCGCAAGCGCTGCTGCTGGGTGCGGCGGAGCTGCTGCACCGCGTCACCGGCGACCCACGCTTCGCCGTGTTGCAAGGCGGCGGCATCGCACCACTCGGCTACTTGCTCTGCCGCTTATCGCAGGCGGTCTTTGGCGTCCTTTCGCTGCTGGCGCTGGCGCGGCTCGGCGAACGCGTGTTCGATCGCGCGGTCGGCTTGACGGCGGCCTTGCTGTTCGCCGTCACGCACTGGCACCTTCGCCAGTCCGTCATCTACAAGCCCGACATCCTGCTCATGCTGCTGTCGATTCTCGCCGTCGCCTGGGCCGTCGAGGCGGTGGCGGCGCCGTCGGCGCGCCGGTTCGCCGTCGCCGGTGTCGGCGTCGGCCTGGCGATGGCGAGCAAGTACAACGCCGCACCGCTGGGTGTCGCTCTCGCCGTCGGGGCGCTGCTGCGGCGCCAGCCCGACTGGCGCCGCCGCTTGCTGTGGCTGTTCGGAGCGGGCGCCGTCTGCGTCGGCTTGTTCCTGGCGCTGAATCCGCACCTGATGACGCAGTCGGAGATGTTCCGGCGCGACTTCGGCGCCACCCTGCGCGACTACTCGCGCAAGGGCGCGCGCACCAGCAAACCGGCGATCCTCCTGCACGCCGGGCAGGTGCTCGCGGGGCCCGACTACCACGGTCCGGTGATCGCCAGTCTCGCGCTGCTCGGTGCGGTGTGGATCGTCGTGCGCGCCGTGCGCGCCGAGGAACGCCGGCGCGCCGTGCTGGCGACGTTGCTCGCGTTCCCGCCCGTATACGTCGTTCTGTACGCTCTCGTCACCACGAACCCCAGCCCCCACAACTGGTTGCCGCTGTTGCCCTTCTCGGCGCTGTGCGCCGCTTTCGCGCTGGTCGAGGGGTGGCGCTGGGCGACCGCTCGCCTCCCCGCGATCCCCAAGCGGACCCTCACCGCCGTCGCCGCGGCGGCGCTCGGCGCGTGGGGGCTCGTGATCGGGACGACGTGGGTCTATCGGGCGATGGTCCCGTCGACGTGGGGTGGCGTCGAGCCGGTGCTGCAGGCGGCTGTCGCCGGCAACCAGCCGCGTTACGTGGTGGTCTCCGGCGACATCCCGATGACGCGGGCGAGGACGAACCGGCCGCGCTGGGTGGTGGAGCTGTCGAGCGAGCAGTGGGAGGCGCGCAAGCTGCCGCGCGACTGGAGCGACTTCGAGGTCTACCGCCAGGGGCGGTTCGATCCGCCGGCGCCTGACGGAGCGGAGGCGGCGGGTGCGCGTACGCTGGTGGAGCCGCGGCTCTTTCAGAGCCAGGGGCCGCCGCTGCTGTTGATCTCGCATCCCTGGCGACTGGCCGGTCCGCCGGTGAAGCTCACCCGTGACGGCGACACGTTCCTGCCGCCGCAGATCGCCGACTCTCAGCTCGTCTCCTTCGTGCTCGAGCTGCCGCGGAAGGATCGCGTACGCGTCCGCATGAGCCGGGGCGACGTCGGGTTGCCGCTCGCCTGGGTGGGGCGCAAGGACGCGGCGCAACACTTCGTCACCATGCGAGTCGGCCCCGGCACCGCGCCGCTGCGGGTCGAGGGCGTGGCGCCCGAGCGGATCCGGCGCGTGAGGGCTTTCGTGTGGGAGCGGTGACCGCAGCCGACCTCGCGGCGCCGACGCCGCCGTCATCGGGCTGGCGGAGCCTGTCGCCGGCGTGGCGCCTCGCCGTCGTGCTCCTGCTGGTGGTCGCCGGCGCGCCGCGCGTCTGGTACGCCGCCAAGGCGCTGCCGTTCTTCGACGAGCGCTACTCGATCGCCAACCTCGAAGCGATGTTGGACGGCAGCCAAAGCGCGCGGCAGAACGCCTACTACACGCGTCTCTCCTACCTGCCGCAAGGCGCCACTCTCCTTCTCGTTCGCGGCGCCGAGCGGGCGATGGGGAAGGAGCCGACGCCGTCGATTTCCGCGCACCAGCTCAGCCCGCGTGCGCAGCTGATCTGCCGTCTGTGGGTGGTGATCTACGCGCTGGGCTCTCTGCTCGTGCTCTTCCTGTTGGTGCTGCGCTGGTTCTCGCCGACGGTCGCTTTTTTCGCCGCCGTCTTGCTGGCGGCGACGCGCGTGCACTTCCGGCTGTCCGTCAACTTCAAGCCCGACATGTTGGTGCTGCTCCTGGTGCTCGTCGCTGTCTGGGTGGCGAACATCGCCTTGGAGAGGAGGAAGCTGGGCTGGTATCTGGCGGCGGGAGTGGCGGGCGGGCTGGCCGCGTCGGCCAAGCTCACCGGCGGCGTCGCCCTGCTGCCGCTCGGCGTGGTGACGCTCGCGCGCGTCCGGCGTCACCGTGCCGCCTTGCTCTGGCTGGTGGGCGCGGGCGTGCTCGCCGCGATCACGTTCGTCGCCATCAACGGCGGCGTCGTCAGCTACCTGAAGGCCTACTCCAACAACCTCGAGGCGTACGAGGGGAAGGTCGCCATCCAGGCTCACGGTCGCCAGGGCTCGGTCGTCTACGAGCTGCTGGTGTGGCTGCTCTCGCCGGGCGGGCACGGAGCGATCGTCGGAACCTTGGCGCTGGCCGGCATCGCTGCGCTGTGCGCGTGGGCGTGGCTGCGTCGCCGCCAGGAGACGACCTGGCCGGTGGCGGCGATCTTCCTCTTCCCCCTCTCCTACACGCTGCTCTACTGCCTCGCCACCGACCTCTTCAAGCCGAACAACTTCCTGCTCGTGCTGCCGTTCACCGCGCTCGGCGCTGCCTGGCTCGGGGCGCGCGGCTGGGAGTGGGTCGGCAAGCGCCTGCCGGTCGCCGCCCGCAGGCCGGTGGCGGCGGTATGTGCCGTCGCCGTGGTGGTCATCGCCGCGGCACCGACCTACGGCTACGTGCGCGACGAAGTCTTGGAATCCACCTGGGACGTGGCGCTCGCGCACGCGGCAAAAGAGGCGGCGCGCCTCGGCTCGCCGGTGTCCGTGGTCGTGGAGGGTAGCGGCCGCCGAGCGCCGGCGAAGGGAGTGGCGGTCACGCCGGTCCCGAGCCTGGCCGGGGCGAGCGCCGCCTTGGACTGCAGCGACGGCGCGCTGTTCGCCGACGCGTCACCCGCCGCGGCGGGCGACTGGCGCCGGGAGCGTTTCGGCTCCGCCCCCATCTGGTCTTTCGGGCCATCGCTGCTGCGCGGCGTCACCGGCCCGCCGGTGTCGCTCGTGCTGCACCCGTTGCGACTCGCCGCAACAGACATGCTGGAGCTGTCGCCGGTCGATGGCGCGCTGGAGGCGCGGCCGCAGGCTCCCTACGCTGCCGGCGATTGCGTATCGCTGACGTTGGGTCCGCGCACCGGCCTGGGCGCCGATCCTCGCCTCGAGATCGACGGGCGCGAGCTCGTGCTGCGTCACTTGGGCGCCAAGAGAGTCGGTTGGTCGAGCGACCGTTTCGCGGTTCCCTCGCCACCTTCGCAGGTGCGCCTGCGGCTCGGGAGAGGCGCTGACGCGGGCGTCGCCCCGCGCGTTCGCATGTTGCTGTGGAAGCGAGGAGAAGAGGCGGCCGAGGCGCCTCCCGCGGATTACTAACGCGGCGCTGACCGAGCGTCGCCGCACCTCTCTCTCGCCGTGCCGCGGACGGCGCAAAAGTGCGTGTTACCATCCGCGCCGCCATGGAGCAGAGCCCCCGCCTGGGCCGTGCCCTGTTGGCGGTGGCAGCGACGTCGTTCTGCGGCCTCGTGATCTGCGCCGCCGGCTGGTGGATGGCGCGGACCCGCCCGTCGATCGAAAACCTTTCCTCGGCGCAGCGCCAGCAACTCGTCGCCGACTTGATCGAGGCCAGCCCCGGCATTTATCAGTGGGCCTACTTCGAGCCCCGCATTGGCTACACGTTGCGGCCCAACACCGAGCTCTCGGCCTGGGGCGACCGCTTCACCAGCAACGAGCTCGGTTATCGCACCGGTCCGGCGGCCAAGCAGCCGGGCACGTTCCGCGTCGTGTTCATCGGCGATTCCTGGACCTTCGGCATGGGCGTCAAACGCGAGGAGACATTTGCCGAGGTGACCGCTCGGCTCGCTAACGAGCACGCGGGGATGAATGAGCGCGTGGAGGCCTGGACGCTGGCGCTCCCCGGCTACAACCCCCTGCAGGAGACGGCGGCGCTCTGGTTCTACTACGGCCGCCTGCAGCCGGACGCGGTGGTCATCTGCCTGGCCGGCAACGACAACCACAGCACGCTCCCCGTCCTGCCCAACGGCGCGACCACCGAGCAGGCGGTGCAGACCGACGATTTCGGCGACCCCCACGTCACGGCCTACCACATGCGGCGCGTCAGCTCTTTCCGCTACCAGGAACGCTGGCGACGTGCCCTCGGCGCCGTGCGCGACACCGGGGCGCGTCTGCGCCGCCTGAACGTCCCCTTCCTGGTCGTCTTCCTCGCCCGGTGGGAAGAGAAAGACGCCCACGCGATGATGGCCAACAACCACGTCGAGGCGCCCTACATCGTGGTGCCGAGCGACCTCACCCGCGGCTCGTGGGCCGCCCCGAAGTGGGGCCACGCCAACGCCGAGGGCCACGCGCTCTACGCGCGTATGGTCTACCGCGGTCTCGCCGGCATGGTGGGCTGGCAGCCATTGCCGGCGGGTGATCCGCGGACCAATGTTCCCGTCCACCAGCGGCCGCCGGCAGGAGACTGGTTGGCCGCCGAAAAGCGCGCCGCCGCGGAGACGTCGGCGATGGGGATCCCGACGTCCATCAGCCGCTCGGAACCCGCCGCACGGCAGATGGTGGGACCGTTCGAAGGGCGCACGCGCACCTTCGGTCGCGCCACCACGGCACTCGTGCGCCGCACGCCCGACAGCGGGCAGCTCGCGGTCACCGTGGCGAGGCTGCCAGAGGCTCCTTATCTCTATCCGCTGGAGCTGACGCTCTCAGTGCCGTCGCCTGGCGGCGGCACGCGCAAAGTGGTGACCGTTCCCGCCGACGGACCGGAGCAGCTCACCGTCAGCGTCGAGCTGCCGGCGGACCTCGCGCCCGATGCGGTCATCGACCTCGTGCTGCAGACCGACCGCGCCACCGCGGCGCCCGACTTGCTCGTGGGCCGCTCGCTCAGGCTCGAATCGGTGACGCCGCAGTAGACGGCTGCCGGAGATGGGGCTCGAGCTTCGAGCGGCGGAGTTCTAAGGCGTGGCGAATGCGCGCGAGATGACGCAGGCGTTGACGCCGCCGATGCCCATCGACAGCTTGCCGGCGAGCCCCGACGGCGCCGCCACCGCTTGGTCGAAGATGAAGTTTTCCGTGAAGGCGTCAATGGCGGTGTGCAGCTCCTCGCGCGTCAGCGGAGTGGGGAAGAGTTTGCCGGCCTCTAGCCGAGGTACTGCGCGGTGAGCTCCCAGCCGCCGCTGACGCCCATGCCGTGGCCGAACGTTCCCTTGCGCGCGGTGAAGAACGCGTCTCGGGAAGACGCTGCGCAGGGTGACGATCTCCGATGGTCGCCGGGCGTGGCGGTCGCGTGCATGTCCCACGTCGCGACGTCCGCGGGCCGTCGCCGCGAGCGCGAGCGCCTGGCGGATGGCTGCGGGCGGCCCTTCGACGGCGAGATGATGTGATCCGCGTCGGAGCTGGTGCCGACGGCGACGATCTCCATGCCCAGCGGGCGGAAGCCGTGCGCCGTCACCCTCCGCGTCGCCGACGATCCAGACGACGCGCCGCCCGAGACGTGTGTGCCCCTCAGGCCCGTGAGCGGCCTCGAGACATCCCCGTCCGCGGCGACGACGCGCGCTGTAGAAGCGCCCACCGAGATCGGCATGCGGCGGCGGATCGGTGGTGCCGATGACGACCGCCGTCGCGTCGCCGCGGTGGATGGCGTCGAGCGCGCATCTTAGCGCGACGCCGAAAGTGGCGCATGCGGCGACCGGCGCGAAGTCGGGCCGGTGATGCTGCCGAGCATCGAGATCTGCGCGGCCGGGATGTTGGGGATGTTCCACAGCGGCTCGGCGCGCACCTCGGCCATGGCGGCGGCGGCGCGCCCCACTCGCCGCTGCAGGCGCTGGCGGCGCCGCTGCTTCTCCTTGAGCACGTGGAGGCGCCCTCGGCGACGTCGCCCTCGACGGCGAGCGACTCGATCTCGCGCAGCGCCGCGAGGTACTCGTGGATCTCCGGCGAGCGCGCCGCCCAGTAACGGCGGAAGGTGTCCTCCGCGTCGGCGCGATCGGCATCGGGAACGGTAGCGGGCTCGGGCGGCGCGTCAGGCGCGGCGGCCCCGCGTTCGCTCTCGGGCAGCGCGAGCGACGCGCGTAGCGCGGCGTTGCGCTCGGGCTCCGACCAGAAGCGGTCCCACCGCCGCTGCGCGCGCTCGACGGCGACGGTCTCGCGGCCGATGGTGGCGACGGCGCCGATGCTGGTGCCGACGTAGACATGCGCCTCGCTGCGGAGGCGCTGCAGCTCCTGCTCGATGCCGTCGTTTTGGCCGAGCGCTTGGATGAAGGCGCCGATCGAATACTGCGTCGGCATGTCCATCTTCTCGGCGAGCTGCGGGAAGCGGCCGGCGGGGAAGCGCGCGTCGACCCACGGCTCGTAGTCGCCGAAGCGGAAGGCCGGCATGCCGACGAGGAAGTTGCTGGGTCCGTAGCCGTCGAAGGGTGCGAGCCAGCTCTCCGGCGAATGTAGGTTGCGCGCGAACGCCTCCACGTCCGGCGAGCGCGGGGCGACGATGCCCCAACCGAAGACGCCGACGCGGCGGAGCGGCTCACTCATCGGCGCGTGCAGGCTCACCCCAGATGCGGCGGAAGCTCGGGCCGGTGTCGAAGATGTAGTCGCGTGCGGCCGCCACCTTGGCGCCGCGGATCGCGATGGTGGTGACGCCCCGGTTGCGCTGGCGCTCGCCGGTCCGGTTTTCGAGGTCGATCGTCCACTCGACCGTCACCTCGTTGTTGGCGCCGAGCGTCCAGGGCCGCGCCACGGCCACGTGCAGGAGGGTGAAGTGGAGGCCGGGGAACGTCGACAGGAAGCGCTCGAACCATGCGTAGAGGTCGGTCGCCCCCATGACGCGGCCGCTTGCCGAGATGTCGCCGGGAAACTCGAACACCGCATCCGACTTCCAGGCCGCGAGAAACGACTCGAGATCTCGCTGGTTCAGATGCTCATAGGTGCGGCGCACGCCGCGGATCGCCAGCCACGCTCCGATCACGAGCACCTCCTGAACGGGACGCGATGCCGGAGGTGGGGCTCGAACCCACACGCCCGAAGGCGGGAGATTTTAAGTCTCCTGCGTCTACCAGTTCCGCCACTCCGGCTTGCTCGAGGATCATACCTTAACGTCGTAGTCGGTCCCGATATTTAACCTTTCTATTGCACCGACTGTGGACGTTTGACAGCAAGGTTTTACGCGCCTTTGCTGCCGCCTGCGCCCCTGCTAGACTGCCGGCCGCTCCATGGCCGTTCTCGACGCCCTGCAGGCCCCGCGCACTCTGCCGCACAGCGAGGAGTCCGAGCGGGCGGTGCTCGCCGGCATCCTGCTCGAGCCGCAGGTGCTCGCCACCGTCGCCGCCCGCCTCGTCGAGGGGGATTTCTACTTCGAGCGTCACCAGCGCATCTACCGCGCCATGCTCGACCTGCAGGCGGCGGGCACCGACGTCGACCTGCGCACGCTCGAGGTGCGGCTCGAGCAGCAGGCGCAGATCGACGCCGTCGGCGGTCTCGCCTACCTCGCCGGCCTCGACGTCGCGACCTGCCCGACCTCGGCCGCATCGACTCCTACGTCGAGATCGTCAAGGAGCGCTCGCTGCGCCGCCGCCTCATCCAGGCGTGCAGCGACGTCACCCGCTCGGCGCTCGACGGCGGCCTCGAAGCCAACGAGGCGCTAGGCAAAGCAGAGCAAGCGATCCTCGGCCTCGGCGAGGAAGCCGTTGCCGCGAGGCTTCGTCTCGCTCGGCCGCGTCCTCGACCGCACGATGGAGGACCTCGAGGAGCGTCCCGGCAGCACGCTCTTCGGCATCCCCACCGGCTTCACCGACCTCGACCGCATGACCCACGGCCTCAACAAAGGCAACCTGATCATC
>CAWJWP010000042.1:0-20544 GCA_963846495.1 Thermoanaerobaculia bacterium
TACTGTTCGTGAACCCGGGGCTCTACGCCATCGGCGGCATGCAGGCATGGCTGGAAGCCCTCATGCCCGACCTCGAGGAGCGGGGCTGGGAGTGCTGGCTCGCCCTGCCGGATGGCCCGTTCAACGACGCTCGGGCCTATCTGGAGAACTATCCCTGGCCGCGTGTTGTTTTCCTCGATAACCGGACGGGCACGCGGCTGGGCGGGCTGAAGGCGATCGAACGGGCGCTGGCGAGCGTTCGCCCCGACGTCGCTCTGGTGGCGAACATCGTCAGCGTCTACGACCTCGTCGAGCGGCGGCGCTACGCCGGCGCCTGGACGCCGCGGGTGGGAATGTGCACGCACTCGAATGACGAAGGGATCTTCGGCGACCTGGCGCGGTACGCCCACGTCATCGACGGGTTCGTGGCGCCGAATCGGCTCGTCGAAGCTGCTGCGGCTGAGATCGCCGGCTACCCGCAAGAGCGCATCGCCTATGCCCCGTACGGGATCGAAGTGCCGGCAGGAATCGACGCCGGAGAGATGCGTCCAGATGGGCCGCTCGACATTGTTTATCTGCGCCCGTCTCGAGCAGCGTCAGAAGCGGCTCCTCGACCTTCCCGGGATCGGCGAACGGCTGGCGGCTCGTGAGGTGGATTTCCACGTCGAGGTGATCGGCGACGGGCCGGATGAGGGATGTTGCGGAGCACCGTCGAAAGCAAGCGCCGTCGGCGATCGATTCGTCTTCCGCGGCCCGGTGCCACCCGCCGACCTGCTCAGCAACGAGCTGCGGCCGGGTCGAATCCTGCTCGTCACTTCGACCTGGGAGAACGGCCCCCTGGTGCTCTTCCAGGCGATGGCACGAGGCATGGGGGCGGTGAGCTCGCGGTACGTCGGTAGCGGCCGCGAGGGTGCCCTGGTGGACGGCGTCAACTGCTCCTCTTCGAGGTAGGCGATCTCGACCGGGCGGCTGGATGTCTTGCGTCGCTGCACGACCCCGAGCTGCGTACGCGGCTGGCCCTCCAGGGACGACGTATGGTCGGCGAGCACTATTCGCCCTCACGCTCCGCCGCGGCTTGGGACCAGGCCTTGCGCGACATCGCCGAGCGTCCCTTGCGGCCGGTTCTCGTCGACCCCGAACCACTTCCGCGCGCCGGCCAACTGGACCGGATCTGCGGTCCACGCATCGCCGATGCCTTGCGTGAAGCCCTGGGGCGGCGATCGCCGGCCTCGGGTCCCGGCGACGAATGGCCGCACACCCGATCGCCCGCCGGTGACCCCGCGGCGTTCCTCGATCGCCTCGCGCGTCTCGACCGCGGGTTGCCGAACTCGGCTGCATGAGCCCGAGGGGAGCACAGGGATGATCCGGCGCGGCGCGGCGCGGATGTCCCAGACGGAGTCTCACGGCCAGATCAGCTCCCCCTGCCGGCTCGAGGAAGCGGGTCCGTCTTTTCGATACGGCGCCGCCAAGAACGCAGCGACGCGTCGGTTCGGCCGAGGCGGTCAGCGTCGCTGCGGGCGCCCTCTGCGTCGCGGTCCTATGATGCGGAACGACCGAAAGGAGACGGATGGAAAGCCGGTTGCTCGCCGGTCGAACGTCGCCTTCGTCACCGGCGGCTCTCGCGGGATCGGTGCGGCGATCTGTCGGCGGCTGGCTGCCAACGGCGCGGCGGTGGCCGTGAACTATCGCCGGAGCCGGGCGCTGGCCGAGGCGCTGGTCGCCGAGATCGCCGCCGCCGGAGGATCGGCAGTCGTCGCGCCGGCGGACGTCACCGACCGAAGCACGCCGTCAAGGCGCTCGCCGAGCGTCGGCCGAGGCCTCGGGCCGGTCGAACATCCTCGTGCACAACGCTTGGCCGGGGTGGAAGGGCGGCGCGATCGACGACGTGCCGTGGGCCACTTTCCAGTGGTACGTCGACCAGATGCTGCGGCCGGCGGTCGAGCTCACGCGCGCCGCGTTGGCGCCGATGCGCGCTGCGCGCTGGGGCCGCATCGTCCTGCTCGGCAGCACCTCGATGTACGAGCTCAACCAGCGCCATACTCCCTACATCGCGGCCAAGGGCGCCATGCTCGCGTTGACGCGTGGGTTGGCGCGCGACCTGGGTGCAGACGGCATCACCGTCAACATGGTGAGCCCGAGCCTGGTGTGGACCGGCGACGGCCCGCCTCCCGCCGACTTCGAGGGCGCCCATCGCTCGCGCAACGCGCTCGGCCGGCTGCCGACGCCGCGCGACGTCGCCGGAGCGGTGGTGTTTCTCGCCAGCCCACTCGCCGACGGCATCACCGGCGTGCAGCTGCCGGTGAGCTGCGGCTCCCCGATGCACGTCGGGTAGAACGGCCGGCCGGCTCACCGGGTGTCGAGCTCGTTGCGACGCCCCGTGCGCACCCAGCCGCCGGTGCGCGGCTTGGGTGCCAACAGCGCGTAGAGGCTCAGGAGTAGGCGGTAAAGCCGTGTGCCCATGCGATCTTCTCGTCGCGCGAGAGCTCGTTGGGGTTGCGAAACAGGCGATCGCCGATCGCCAGCAGGTCGACGTCGGTGTGGACGAAACACTCCCACGCTTCCGCCGCCGTGCGCACGATCGGCTGGCCGGCGACGTTGAAGCTGGTGTTGATGAGGATCGGCACGCCGGTGCTGCGCTTCGAACGCCGTGAGCAGCGCATGGAAACCGGGGTGCGTGTTGCGCTCCACGGTCTGCAGCCGCGCCGAGTAGTCGACGTGGACGACGCTCCCGATCTCGCTGCGCGGCGCGTCCAGCCGTTCGCGCATCGCCAGCAGACCCGCGGGCGCCGGGTAGCGGCGGTCGGGACGCAGGCTGGCGACGAACTGCATGTAGCGGCTCGGCCGCGCGGAGTCGAACCAGTCGCCTACCCTCTCCTCGAGGACGATGGGCGCAAAAGGGCGGAAGCCCTCCCGGAACTTGACCGCCTGGTTGAGCCGCGACTGCATGCCGGGCTGACGCGCGCGTCGGCGAGGATGGAGCGGGCGCCGAGCGCGCGCGCTCCGAGCTCCATGCGGTCGCGACACCACGCGACGATCCGGCCCGCCGCCAGCTCGCGCGCGAGGTGGTCGAAGAAGTCGCCGGTCACCCGCTCCTCGAACGGCAGCGCCACCGCCGGCGGCTCGCCGGGCTCGGAGCCGAGGTAGTAGCCGCGCGACGTCGACGCCGCTGCCGTCGAGCACGCCCAGACGCCCGCTGGTGGAGGAGCGCGGCGCCGAGCCCCGAGCCCATGTCGCCGGCCACCGGCGAGTTGTGCACGTCGGCGAAGAGGCCGGCCGAGCGCAGCTTGCCGGCCACCACGCAGTTCTGCGCGCAGCCGCCGGTGAAGAGCAGCTCGCGCTCGCCGGTGAGCGCGCGCACGTGCGCGGCCTGCTTGAAGACTTCTTCCTCGAAGACCTGCTGCAGCGAGGCGGCGACGTCGGCGTGCTCCTGGCCGAGCGGATCGCCGTCGCGGCGCCGCGGCATGCCGAGCGCGCCCTCGACCACGGCGATGCCGGCGTCCAGCTCGCGGCGCCACGAAGCGCACCGGCGCCAGCAGGCGTACGGCGCCGCGGTCGTCGGTCTCGAGGATCGAGCGCAGGCGGCCAGCGAAGCGCGGCTCGCCATAGGGCGCGAGCCCCATCACCTTGTACTCGGAGCCGAAGGTGGCGAAGCCGAGGTAGTAGGTGACCAGCGTGTAGAAGAGGCCGAGCCCCGCCTCCCACGGCAGCTCGCCGAGGATCTCGAGCCGCTCGCCGTCGATGCGGCCGATGCTGGCGTTGTAGTCCTCACCCTTGCCGTCGACGCAGAGGAACGCCGCCGATTCGCAGCCCGAGGTGTAGAAGGCGCCGGCGACGTGCGAGAGGTGATGCCAGGCGGAGCGGATGCGGGCGACCGGGGAAGAGCGCCCGCGCCGGCGCCAGGTAGTCGGCCTCCCAGCGCGACGGCAGCGACGCGCGCGAGCAGCAGCGACAGCCGCGAGGCGTTGCGCCCCGTGCGGTCGAAGAAGCGCGACTGCAGGTGCTTCTCGGCGAAGACGACGGTGGTGACGTCCGCCGGCCGCAGAGCCGCCGATCGACAGGCAGTCGGCGATGGCGCGGCTGCGGGAAGCCGCCGTCGTGCTTGCGCCGCGAGTAGCGCTCCTCCTGCGCGGCGGCGACGATCCGGCCGTCGACGACCAGCGCCGCGTTCGCGTCGTGGCCGAGGAAGCCGCCGATGCCGAGCGTGACCTCGCGGTCGCTCACTGCCGGCGCTCCGCCCGGTAGGGCACCGAGATGAGCCCGATGTCGCGCGACTGCACGAGCGGGCTCCACCGTTCCGAGACCTCCGCCACCGCCACGTCGGGGCACCAGGTCCAGTCGCCGCCGCCGGGCTGGTAGGCACCGACGCCGATGACATAGCGGCCCGGGCGGAGCGCGCCGGCGGCGACCTCGAACCGCGAGCGGAACGCTCCGCTACGCATCGCCGCGCCTGAGGGCGAGTCGTGACACGAGAAGAGGCGCACGCCGTCGCGGAAGACGCCGAGGTTGAGCTCCAGCGTGCCGAGGTCTTCGCCCGCCTCGCCGTCCAGCTCGATCTCGACGGGCGTCGTCGGATCGATGACCGCCACCTCCTCACCACCCTGACGCAGCGCTAACGAGGCGAACCGCACGCGGTCGCTGAGAGGACCCGTGAAGCGCATCGCGGCGATGGCCGCGCCGCCCTCGGTGAGGCTCGCCTCGTAACGCGCCAGGCCCTCCTCGGTGGCGCCGCGGAACGCCACGCGCCCATGCTCGAGCAGCAATACCGACGAGCACAGCGCGCGCACGGCGCCGAGGTTGTGGCTGACGAAGAGCACCGTGCGGCCGCTCTTCGCCACGTCCTCCATCTTGCCGAGCGACTTGCGCTGGAAGGCGAGGTCGCCGACCGCCAGCACCTCGTCGACCACCAGGACGTCGGCGTCGAGGTGCGCCGCCACGGCGAACGCCAGCCGCACGTACATGCCGCTGCTGTAGCGCTTCACCGGCGTGTCGAGGAAACGCTCGACCTCGGCGAAAGCCGCGATGTCGGCGAACTTGCGGTCGATCTCGCGCCGGCGCATGCCGAGGATGGTCGCCGTTCAGGTAGACGTTCTCGCGGCCGGTCAGCTCGGGATGGAAGCCCGGTGCCCACCTCGAGCAGGCTCGCCAGCTTGCCGTGCAGGAGCACGCGCGCCCTCGGTGGGCGCGGTGATGCGCGAGAGGATCTTGAGCAGCGTCGACTTGCCGGCGCCGTTCCTGCCGACGATGCCGATCACCTCGCCGCGCGCCACCTCGAAGCTGACGTCGCGCAGGGCCCAGAAGCGGTCGCGGCGCGTCGGCCGCGCGGCCTCGCGCCGCGCGCCCGGCAGCCAGCTCGCCAGCGTGTCGTAGAGCGACTCGGCGCCGAAGCGGCTGCTCGCCCAGCTCGTACTCCTTGCCGAGCCCTTCGACGCGCAGCGCTAGGTCGTCGTGCATCACAGCACGTCCGCCAGCCGCCGCTCGACGCGGCTGAAGTAGAGGATGCGCGGCGAGCAGGAGCGCGGCGGAGACCGCGAGCGAGAGTCAGCAGGCCGAGCGGGTCGACCGGCCGGCCGAGGAAGGCGGCGCGGAAGCCGTCGACGGGGCCCGCCATCGGGTTCAGGTAGAGCAGCCAGCGCCAGCGCGGCGGGAAAAGCGAGGCCGGGATAGACGACCGGCGTGGCGTAGAGCCAGAGCTGCAGCAGGAACGGCACGAGGTGGCGGAAGTCGCGGAAGGAGACGACGAGCGCCGACAGCAGCGTGCCGACGGCCAGCGTGGCGAGCAGCAGGAGCAGCAGCGCCGCCGGCAGCCAGAGCGAGCGAGAGGCCGACGGCAGTCCGGTACCAGGCCGCCATGCCGGCGAGGACGGCGAGACCGACGCGAGCGTCGACAAGCGCCACGCCGAGCGTCGACAACGGAACGAGCAGGCGCGGGAAGTAGACCTTGGAGATCATGCCCTGCGAGCCGACCAGCGACTCGGCGGCCCCCGTCGACCGCGGTGGAGAAGAACGTCCAGGGCAGCAGGCCGGCGAGCACGAAGACCGAGTAGGGCGCGCCTTCGGAGGGCATCTTCGCCAGCCGGCCGAAGACGACGGTGAACACCGCCATCGCCAGCAACGGGCGGATCACCGCCCACGCGGCGCCGAGGACCGTCTGCTTGTAGCGCACCCGCACGTCGCGGCTCGACCAGCACCCACAGCAGCTCGCGGTAGGCCCACAGCTCGCGGAGGTCGAGCAGCTCCCAACCGCGCGCGGGTTGGATGACGGTCCAAGCGGTGGCAGCAGCGCGCAGGCTTTCTCCGTCTCCGGCGACGCCGCTCAGTGCAGGCGGGCGACGCGAAGAGCGAGTAGTTGCCGTCTGCCGCGCCGTCGCGGACGAGGCGGACCGCGTAGCCGAGCTCCGCGAGTCGCCGCGAGCACTCGCTCCACTGTCTCCAGCCATGGGCGGCGAGCGGGATGGCCGGCCGATACTTCGCCAGCGTCGCAGCCGCTCCCTGGAGGACCCTCGATTCCGCGCCCTCCACGTCGATCTTGACCAGTCGAGGAGGGGAAGTTGCCGCAGGCCACCAGGTCGTCGATGCAGACGAGATCGACCGGATCTCCTTCCTCAGCGAGCGCTCCCATCGAGGGATCGCCGTTGGCGTCGAAACGCCCCTGGCCGCTTCGCTCGGCGACGGCCGCCTTCATCACCACGACGTTCGGTGCCGTTGTAGGTGAGATGGCGCTCGAGGAGAGTCGACATTGCGCGCCAGAGGCTCGAAGGCGATCACCCGTCCCTCGGGCCCGGCGAGACCGGGAGGCGAGCAGGCTGTAGAAGCCGACATGCGCGCCGACGTCGAAGACCACGTCGCCAGGGGAGATCTGCCGGCTGAAAAGCCGCTGGTTGCGCAGCTCGTAGATGCCCAGCCAGCAGCCGTGAGTGGCAGATCGTGGCAGCCAGGCCGCGCCGCGCAGAGGTCCCGACAGGACTGCGCAAGCGGGCGGTCCCCCGGAACCAGCCGCAACGGCAATCGAATCAACCGCGCGAGCCAGCTCATAGGCGCCGACTTCTGCTGCAACCACATCGGAATCTCAGGACTTGCGACGAGTGGCCAAGTGCGATGGCGTCGAACGAAGACTTGCGGCCGGGCGCGCGAGCCGAGAATGGCCGCCAGCGAGGGGCTCGGCCCGAAGGCGCGTTCCCTCGTCGAGCTCGGCCCAGCCCTGTGCCAGCTCGAGCGTAGAGAGACTTGCTGATTGCGGGTGCTCGGGATCCGTCTGGGCGGCAAGGCGAAGACGACATCGCACGCCACGAGCCAGCTCGCTGCTCGCTGGCCTTGCCATCCGCGAGCAGGTCGGTCGCTGCCGGGCGGGGCGTACCGTCGAGAGCTCGACCGCCAGCCGCAGCTTCTCGACGTTCCAGTCCGGATTGTTGCCGAGCGTGCAGAGCCGCGCTGGCCCCGCGTCGTCATCGCCAGGCGCTCGATCGCGCGGGAGGTGGTCCAGGGGGTCTCCGGCCGCGGAGCGGTGACGAGCGAGACGATCGCGACCGCGAGCAGCGCCGCGCTCGGCACAGCGATGATCCATCGCCGGGAGGGTCGGTCACGCCACGCCATGTCGAGAGCCACACCCGACCAGGCCGCGAGCAAGGCCGCCGCCGGCAACCAGAAACGGGGGTCGAACATGGGCTGCATCCCGATGACGAGCGCCGAGAGCGCCGCGCTGCAGAGGGCCATCCGCCGGAGCAGCCTTGGGCCGCCGGCTCGCAGCGGGCTGGCGGACAAGGAAGGAGAAGATCAGCGCCACCACCACCAGCCCACGGTGCCGCGCACGAAATCGAAGGGCCGCATCCAGGCGGGAGAGCCGTACAGACGACGCGAGGTGACCGCGGGCGTAGCTGCCCGAAGGCGAGCGCCGCGTCGCCATTGCTGCAGATACCAGGGCCCGGCGATGAGCACCGTGATACCGGCAGCGACGGCGAAGAAACGAACGGCACGGCGCCAGCCTTCCGTACGCCAACACTCCCACAACGCGAGCGCGCCGACCGGAGCGAGGAAGAGCGGCCCGAGGAGCTTCGCCAGCAGGCTCAATCCGCTGCAGACGCCGGCGCCGATCTCGTCGCCGAGCCCGCCGCCTCGCGCACGCCGGAAGAAGAAGAAGGTGGCGCCGACGACGGTGGCAGCCAGCGTCGTCTCGGTGAGAAGCCGGGTGCCCAACGCGAGCGCCGCGGGCATGGCAAGATAGGTCGCCAGCGCCAGCAGTCCGGCGCGCGGGATCGCAGCCTCGCGCGCCAGCGCGTAGATCGCCGGGCTGAGCGCCAGCAGCGGCACCAGCGTGGCGGTGACGAGGACCGCGCCGAGGTTATCGCGCCCGAACGCCAACGCCGCCAGCGCGATGACGCCGTGGAACAGCGGCGGCTTAGGCGACTCGAAGCTCAGGCTCCACACCAGCCGCGGCAGCAGGAGGTTGCCGCGCTCGCTCACCTGCGCGGCGTGATAGAGGCCGCGGTGTAGGTAGGCGGCGTCGTCGTACTCGATGCGGGCGTCGGTCCTGAGGACAAAGAGCGCCACCAGGAGCGCGCCACCGGCGAGCGATGCGAGGGGCAGCACGCGCGCCAGCTTCATCAGGCGTGACGTCTCTAGGTTCCCGGAGAGCCGCGGACGCCGAGGAGAGCGGCCTGGGAACCGCGGGGCGCCGCCTCGGCGCTCAAGCGTCGCTCCCGATGCGGGCGGCATCGGTCGCTGGCTCATGCTCCAGGAATGCGGTGAGACCGTTGTAGGCGCGCAGGCGATAACCCTTCTCCTCGAGGAAGCGAACCACCGCCGAGCGGCGGGGCTCGGCGGTATCGAAACCATGGATTTCCAGGGCGATGAGCCGGGGGCGGAACTGCTCGAAGTCGAGCGACTCCAGCACCTCGAGCTCCATTCCCTCGACGTCGACGTTCAGAAACTCGAATCGCGGTGGCGCCGACTGCTCGCGCAGAATGTCGGTGAGCGAGCGCGAGCGCAACGCAACGCGCCGGACGACTTCGGTGCTCTGCGCCCACCGCTGCGCATAGAGCGGATCGGCGGTGCTGAACGCGTCGTCCGCGAAGACCACGAGCTCGCGGTCCTGGCCCGGGTGCCCGACCAGCGAGCACACGCTGACGTCGTCGGGCCGCTGCCGCCGCATGCGCTCGACGACTTCAGGGTTTGCATCGATGTTGATGCCGCGCCAACCCGCCGCATGGAGGGTCAACGTATTCGAGAGCCTCACCGGGTCGTTGCAGCCGACGTCGACATAGAAGCCCTGGTGCAGGTGGGACTCGAGGAGCCGTGCCGCGATCACGTCTTCCGCCAGGTAGCCGAACGCGAGAGCGGCTTCCGGCAGGACCCACCGTCGCCAGGCTCGGCTCGCCGCCCATCGCGCTCGCCACCACCAAACCGAGACGTCAAGCATGGTGGCCCGGCGGCATTCCTCGGTCGCCCGCACCCGTTCGCCTCAGCACGACCCGATCCAGGACGAGCCGGTCCATACCCGTACGCAGGAAGCAGTCGAGCGCCTCCCCAGGCGTATTGACGATTGGCTCGTTCTCGTTGAACGACGTGTTGAGCACGACCGGCACGCCGGTGCGCTCTTCGAAAGCTCGGATCAGGCGCCAATAGCGCGGGTTCGAGCGCTCGGACACCGTCTGCAGTCGGCCGGTGCCGTCGACGTGGGTGACGGCCGGTATCGCGGCGCGCTTCTCCGGCCGGATCGGGTAGACCTTGAGCATGAACGGGTCGGGGTAGCTGATGGTGAACCAGTCACCGGTGCGTTCCTCGAGGATCGACGGCGCGAAGGGGCGGAAGGATTCGCGGCGCTTGATCTTGCGGTTGAGCAGCTCCTTCATGTCGTCGCGTCGCGGGTCGGCGAGGATGGAGCGGTTGCCGAGCGCCCGCGGTCCCCACTCCGAGCGCCCCTGGTACCAGCCGACGACCTCGCCGGCCGCGATCCCCGCCGCCGTCGAGCGCACGAGCTCGCCTTCGTCGGCCGCCGTCGACACGGCGATTTCGCCGTAGGTGCCGTCGTCGCCGTTCGAGCCAGGCAGCCCTGCGGCGATCGCCGCTCGGACCGCCGCCGCGTCGAAAGCCGGACCCCACGCGCTGTGCTCCATGACGAAGCCGTTGCGCGGCCGCCCGAACGTCGACGTGATGCGCGTAGAGCGCGGCGCCCAGCGACGTGCCGGCGTCGCCCGCGGCGGCCTGGATGAAGACCTCCTCGACGTTGGTGCGCTCGAAGAGCTTGCCGTTGGCGAGCGAGTTCAAGGCGCAGCCGCCCGCGAGCGCCAGCCGCCGGCTGCCGCACGCCGCCAGCGCGCGGCGGACGAGGGCGAAGAAGCGCTCCTCGTAGACCTGCTGCAGCGACGCCGCCACGTCGCGGTGCCGCTGCTCGAGCTCGTCGCCCGGCTGCCGGCGCGGCCCGAGCAGCGCCTCGAGCTCGGGCGTGAACAGAACGCCCAGCTCTGGCGCGCCGTCCTCCCACGTCATCTGCACGCCGGCGTCGAGGTGGCGGAAGTAACGCAGGTCGAGACGGAACGAGCCGTCGTCCATCGCGCGCACGACCTCGCCCAGCTCGCGGACGAAGCGGGGCTCGCCGTAGGCCGCGAGCCCCATCACCTTGTATTCGTCGCCGAAGCCGAGGAAGCCGAGGTACTGCGTGATGGCGGTGTAGAAAACCCCCAGCGAGTGCGGGAAGAGGACGCGGTCGAGCACCTCGATGCGATTGCCGCTGCCGCGCGCCAGCATCGTCGACACGAAGTCGCCGAAGCCGTCGACGGAGAGCAGCGCCGCCTCCTCGAACGGCGAGCAGAAGAAGGCGGAGGCGAGGTGCGCGAGGTGGTGCTCGACGGGAACGAGCGGCGTGCCGCCCGCGCGTGGCAGCTCGAGCCGCACGCGCTGTTGAAGGTTGCTGACCTGCACGAGATTGCGCGCACGGCTGGCGGCGCGGCCGAGGCTCTTCGGGTGCGTCAGCGCCAGCCAGACTCTTCGACAAATAGGCGCGCGGTTGTCGCGCCACCGCTACGGCGTCGATACCAGCGCCGTCGCCGGCCGCGAGCTCGTCGGCGGCCCAGCGCAACGCTTCGGCGGGAAAGCCCGCCCAGTGCTTGATACGGCGGAAGCGCTCCTCCTCGGCGCCGGCGACGAAGCGGCCGTCGGCGACGGCGGCCACCGCGGCGTCGGCGTGATACGTGGAGAGACCGAGGATGCGCAGGCTCAGATCGTCTCTCCGGCGTTGGCGGCGCCGGCCTCGGCGCGCAGCTCGGACAGCCGCGCGTCGACGGTCAACCGGAACCAGAACGCCTGCAGGAAGTGGAAGAGAAAACCGTTCGCGCCGTCCAGGATGCCGAGCAACACGAAGTAGCGGTAGAAGAAATAGAGGAAGGGTCGCCAGTAGAGCGGCAGTCGGTACCAGAGCCGCTTCTGCCAGACGATGCGCTCGTCGGGCGTGCCCAGCAGCCGGCCGGCGATCTTGAAGTCGATGCCCTCGCTGCGCCGGCGCTGCTCCTCGCGCGCGAACGCCTCGGCGTAGCGTAGGTGCTTGCCGAGGTAGAAGAGGATCGCGTCCTCCTTGCGGTTGTGCTCCTCGATGACGCCGCGCAGCGTACCGACCTCACCGCGCACGTAGACGCGCGTGTCCTGCTCGACAGGGTCGAGCTCGCCGGTGCCGCGGCGGAAGAGCTTGAGCATGCGCTTGCCGCCGTAGCCGCCGAAGCGGATCGGCTTGCCGCGGAAGATCTGGCGCCGCCGCAGGTAGAAGCCGGCTTCGCGCACGTCGTCGCCGCGCGCCACCACGCGCGCGATCTCCTCGCGCAGCTCCGGCGTCACCAGCTGATCGGCTTCGAGCAGCAGCACCCACTCGTGGCGCAGCGGCAGGTTGTCGAGCCCCCACTGGAAGATCCACGGGATGATGCGCCCGTGCTCGTAGGCGAGCGACGTCACCTCGGCGCCGTGGCGCCGCGCGATCTCGACCGTGGCGTCGCTGCTCTCGGAATCGATCACGCACACCTGGTCCGCCCAGCCGGCGATCGCGGCGAGGGTGCGCGGCAGGTTCGCCTCCTCGTCGCGAGTGGTGATCAGCACGGTGAGCGGAACGCGGCTCATCGGGGTCGTCACCAGGCGCGGCGGGCCCCGCGCACCCGGGGGGGCCGGCGCGGTGGCGCGCGCCGCGGCGATGGCGCAGTCGTAGACGAGACGCATCGAGGTGGCGATAGCGGGCCAGGAGTAGCGGTCGGCGGCGAGACGACGGCCGCGCTCGCCCATCTCGCGCGCGATCTCGGGGTGCGCGAGGAGGTGCCTCACGGCGACGGCGAAGGCTTCCGGCGTGCGCGCGCAGACGACGCCGGCTCCGGCCTTCGCAACCGCCTCGGCGAGCCCGACGCCGCGGCTGAGCACCGCCGGCACGCCGGCGGCCATCGCCTCGAGGGCAGCCATGCCGAAGTTCTCGGACATCGACGGCATCACCAGCACGCGCGCCGCGGCGAGCAGGGCCTGCTTGGCGGGCCCCCGGACCTCGCCGAGGAAGGTCACGCGCTCGGCAACGCCCAGCTCGGCGGCCAGCGCTTCGAGACGCGGACGCAGGCCTTCGTCGTCGTTGCCCGCGACCGCGAGACGCGCGTCGGGCAGCTGAACGAGGGCGCGGATCGCGACGTCGACGCCCTTCTTCCAGCTCAGCCGCCCGAGGTAGAGCACGAGAGGACGTTCATCGGCAGGCAGCGCTGAAGGCGTGGCCGTGCCGGCCTCGTCGTTCGCCGCGGGCTCGTCCGCCGACAGCCCGTTGGGCACGACCTCCACGTAGGCCGCCTCGAGGTCGAGGGCCGCGAGCTCGCGCGCTTCGAGCTCGCTCGAGACGACGATGGCCGCCGCCTCGCGCACCGTCCGGCGCTCGAAGAGCGCCAGCCAGAGCGCTTTGCGCAGCCGTCCTCGCGCGGCGATGAGGTCGCCCACCAGCATGCCGCGCGGCGACAGCACGTAGGGCAAGCCGATGCGGTGGCACACTCGCGCCGCGGCGACCGTCGGCCACAGAAACACCGAGTGCAGGTGGACGACGTCGAAGCCGCTGATCGAATCGTGCAGCGCTCGCGCCATCGCCGGCGAGCGGGCGAGCCGCCGCGGGAAGGCGGCGGGGAAGTACCACACCTCGACGCCGTCGCGGCGCACCGGTTCCGCGACCGGCACGTCGAGCACGTCGGGCCCGTCGACGTTCGTGGTGTAGACGCTGACGCGATCGCCCGCCGCCGCCTGGGCGCTCGCGAGCCCGTGCACCGAGCGCATCGGTCCGCCGTAGCGCCACGCCGGAACGTAGGTGGGGATGACGTGGAGGACGTTCAATTCAACGCCCCGAGCGCGCGCAGCGCCGCCAGTGTGCCGTCGACGGCGCGCTCGACCGTGTAGTCGGTGGTGACGCGGGCGCGTGCCGCCTGGCCCATACGCCGGCGTCCCTCGCCGTCGCCCGCCATGGCGATGAGCCGCGCGGCGAGCTCCTCGGGGCCGCCGGAGTGATAGACGAAGCCGGTCACACCCGGCTGCACGAGGTCCTCGGCGCAGCCGACGCCGTCGCTCACGACGGCGGGTAGCCCACACGCCATCGCCTCGTTGACGACGAGGCCCCAGGTCTCCGACCGCGACGGCAGCAGCAGGAAGTCCGCCGCGGCGTAGGCCTGCGCGATCTCGCCTTGATTGAGAAAGCCGGCGAAGCTCACGGGCAATTGCTCGCGCTCGACGCGGGCGCGCAGCTCCTCCCCCAGCGGACCGTCGCCGGCGACGAGCAGGTGGAGGCGCGGCGCCGCCGCGGCGGCGACGCGCAATGCGTCGAGCGCCTCGGGAAGGTTCTTGACCTCTACCAGCTTGCCGGCGAAGAGCGCGCACACAGCCGCCTCGGGGACGCCCCAGCGCGCGCGCAGCTCACGGCGCTGCAGCAGCGCTTCGGCGTGTTGCGCGGCGAAGCGCTCGTTGTCGACGAAGTGCGGACAATCGAAGAGCCGCGAGCCCGCGACGCCGCGGCGCCGATAGAAGCGACGATTCGCCTTGCCGACCACGAGAAAGCCGTCGAACAGCTTCAGGAAGGCGCGGTGGAGCAGACGCGTCGGCGCTCCACGTCGCCGTAGGTCATGCGAGTCGCCGCGGACGAGCAGCGGCAGGCCGAGCCGCCGCGCCGCGATCGCCGTTTGCACCAGCGCGTAGGAGTTCCAGCCGGTGGTGACGAGCGCGTCGAGCCGCTGCTCGCGGAGCCAGCGGCCCACCCCGCGCAGACGGATGCCGAAGAAGCGCGACAGCTGCGGGCGGCCATCGCGGCGCGCCAGCTCGCTCCAGCGGTAGCTGTCGAGCAGCGGCAGGTCCCAGGTGAACGGACGGTCGAACCCCACGCCCTGAGCGCCGGGGTCAGGCAACCAGCCGTACCCGACCCGCAGGTCGAGCCGAGGATCGGCGGCGAGGGCGGTGAACCACGGCACTTGGTACTGGATGGGGTGGGTGGAGACGACGCCCAAGCGGACCTCTTGGCTCGGTGCCGCCATGGCCTCGTGCAGGTCAGATAGGGGAGCTGTCAGGCGCGACGGCAGGCTGCAGCACCGGCGTCGGGCGCCCTCGTCCAGGCTGCGGTCTGGTCGCGGGTGCGGCCGCCGCGCGCCGGGCGCGGGCGGCCTCCAGCACCGCGAGTCGCCGCGCGCTCATGGCGAAACCGAAGAAGGCGCCGAGCACGAGCAAGACGAAGGGGTCGCCATAGACCTGATGGGCGGTCACGAAGACGGCCGCGTGGGACGGAATGAAAGAGACCAGGCCGTAGATGAGGACGGCCTCCGAGGTCGGCCGGCCGCGTGCTTCATGCACGATGGCGCGGATGATTCGCAGCAGCCTTATGCCCAGCCAGAAAATACACAGCAGCCCGGGCAACCCGAGCTCGGCGAGCACGCGGCCGAGCCCGCCCTCGGCCGGTGCCTGCGCGATGATGTTCTGCGAGCCGCCGAAATATTGCGAGCCCTGGCCGGTCGTACCGGCGCCGGTACCGAGGACGCCGGTGATCGAAAACACCACGCCCATGGTGCCGGTTGTCATCGTCTGCAGCCTTTCGGCGGCCTCCCCGAACACCGACAAGCTGCGATCGAGATAGGGCGTGAGGGCGCTCTGCTGAGGATCGGTCAGCAGGAGCGAGGCGGCGAACAGCACCACTACGAAGACCAGGGAGGAGATCACCGAAGTCACGCGCGAGTGCGCGCGCCGGGAGCGCACCAGCAGGAAGAGGAAGGTGAGCGTGTAGAGAGTGAATTGGGCGAGCATCTTGCGGCGGCCACCGAGGACCACCGCGAGCAGGAACAGCGGCACCAGCGAGGCGTAGAGAACCTTCGCGCGAGGCGATCGCACGATGCAGGCCAGTGTCAACGCCAGGCACGCGGCGGCGCTGGCGTGAAACGCCGCCATCTCCGAGCTGCGCATGATGCCGCAGAGCATGACGATGCGGCCGCCGATGCCGTAGACGGTGTCGAGAGCGATCGACTCGAAGACGGCGGGTGCGAAGCCGAGGAACTGGAGGAAGATCGTGATCGACATGACGACGGTGGCGCCAATGTAGAAGCGGAGCCACCGGTGCGTGTCGGCCCAAGAGCGGGGGTACTGGAAGAAAGCGATGATCGCGGCGAGCGGGCTCAGATAGCCGAGCAAGCCGATGCCGGCCAGCGTGAGGCTGTGGTAGCGCAGCACCGTGGCGATGCTCTGCAGGACGACCAGCGCGGCGAAGCAGGACATCGAGTTGCGCAGCGAGGGGAACCAGCGGAGGAGCTGCGAGCCGTCGAGACGTTGACCGCGGATGAAGGCGCCGACGATGCTGGCGGAGAAGACGGCGGCGACGAACACCACCAGCGCGACCGGCTGCCCGGGGGTGAGCTTGCGCAGCGGGTCTTGGATGAAGCCGACGACGATGCAGAGCAGCAGCCCGTGCCGCCAGTTCTGGATCGAGACGAGCACCGCGACGGCGACGATTCCCGCGAGGACGAGGGTCATGATGAGACGAGCCGCGGGCCGCGGGCCCTGAGGGCCAGCGCCCAGAACATGCCGGCGAGCTCTGCGCAGAGGGTGGGGAGGATCCACCACGGGTGGGTCAGGTGGTGGCGGGTGGCGATCGCCCGCCAGGGTCTTCCGAGGAAGGCACGCCAGCGACCCGGTAGGGAGCTGGCGCTAAGCAGGTAGTAGTACTCGCCCACCGAGTGGGCGGGACGCGCGGTCCTCAAGTGGCTTCCATACGAGCGCGTTCCCCCGGCACCGGCGCGCAGGTGTCGAATCGAGGCAGTGGGCTCGAACGCAACCACTCCATGGCTCCGGATCCGGCGGCAGAAGTCGGCCTCGAAGCGGTAGGCGACCTGCACGAAGTTCTCGTCAAACCCACCGCAGGCGAGCGCGGCTGTGCGGAGGACCGAGAAGTTGCAGCCGATGACCTCCTCGACGTTCTGGCGCAATGAGGAACGGAAGGCGAACCGGGGGCCGGCGAGGGGCTCGGGTTCTTCTCCAGGCTGCAAGACCTGCCCGGCGACGACGAGGACTCCGGGTTGCCGGTGGGCCTCGGAATGGCGCGCGATGAGGTCGCCGACCGGAATCACGTCGTCGTCCAGGAAGAGGACGAGTTCCGACGAGGCCGTCTGCAAACCGAGGTTCATCGCGCGAGGTATCGACGGCTCCGCCATGCGCAGCCAGCGAAGACGTCCGCTCGTCGCCAGGTCGACGAGCCGCCGCTCGACATCGGATGGATGTTTGGGCGATTGGTCCACCACGACAACTTCGTCGGCAGGCGGCTCCAGCCGCAAGACCTGTTCGATGGTCTCGACGAGCGTTTGATGACGCTCGAACGTGGGAATGACGACCGCGAGAGTGCTAGCGCCCAGAGTGGGTCGCTCCGCCCGGCGCGGGCCGCCGACCGTCAGGCACGAGAACGACGAGCTCGCCGACGCGATTGACGAGTCGAGCTCCGGCGGCGCGGGTCGCATCCTGGGTGTTGCGTGGGTTCAGGACGAGGACGTCCCATTGCGTCTCGTGCCCGGGAAGGAACGCGCGACCTCCCGGTCCAAGATGGCCCTCACCGGGGTACTGCCGCTCCACCTGCGCGAGGAAAACGGGGTCGGTCGCGAAGTAGCGCAATGCAAGGGAAGGGACAGGAGCGCGATGGCCGTAGACGACGACGGGACAAGCCTCGTGACTGGCCGCTCGGACCGCTGCGACGAGCTCCGTTCGGGCGGCGGTTGTCACGCGTATCCGGTCCTGGTGCGTGGTGAGGTCTCGCCAGATGTGTTTGCCGAGGAGCAGAGCGATGACCAGGAGGGCAGCCCATTGGGCCGCCGGGCGTCGCTGCAAGGCCGGGCCCTGGCTGGCGATGGCTACCAGCAGCACTCCGCAGACCGCGGTCGGAACGAGGTAGCGAAGCGAGGGCGTGCGGATGACCATCAAGTGCTGGACGACGAATGCCGTGATCGCAAACAGGCCGAGCCCGGCCAGTTGCCGCCGATCCAGCGTTGCTCGCGCGTGGCGAATCGCCATCACCGCCCCGACCGCTGAAAGCAGGACGAGGCCGTACCACGCCTTGGCCGCGGCCAACATCGACAGGGCCGACGCCGCGAGGGTCGCGGCGTCGGGGAGGAGTTGCGCCGTCTCGCCATAGGCGCCCGAGCGAGTCGCGAGCCGGCCGATCCAGCCCGCAATCTCGGGGTAGTTCGCGGCGGCCGGCAGGGTCGAGACGAGGAAGGCCGCTGCGACCCCGGCGAGGCACAGAACGATCGCCCGCGCTCGAACGGGTCCCTGCGTACAGACCCAGGCCGCCACGAGCAGGGCCGCGATCCAGGGCATGAAGACGAGCTTGAGCGCGCAGGCGAGCCCTACCGTCGCGCCCGCGATGAGGGCCGATCGGTCGTCGAAAGATCGGCACGCCCCCTTCCAGACCGCGACGGCGACCAGCGCCCCCACCGGCAGGAACCAGAGTCCGGGCTCCAGACGTTCTGGTACTCGAGAGTCTGCGCGCAAACGAAGTAGGTGGCCAGCGCGGCGATCCGTAGCGGCGCCGACAGCCTCGCCAGCACCGTCCTCAGCAGGCCCCAACCTGCCACCAGTTGAACGCCCCAGGCGAGGCAGTAGCCGGTGACGCGGAAGCGATCGAGATCGTCGGGCGACCCTCCCCGTCAAGGATGCGATGGCCGCGCTGACGAGTTGGAGGGGCGTTGCCGGGTTCGTAAAATCGAGCGGAGCGTGCCCGGAGAGGATGCGGAGCCCATCGTGGAAGTAGAAGGTCTCAGGGTCGTAGAAGTAGACCCAGAACGGGCGTGGGTCGGATGAATACCTTGAACACGGCGGAGGCGAGGATCGGCAGGAAGGCCGCAGCGAGCAAGATGAGATCTCGCGGCCACGGCGTGGAAACGCCGGTGACCGCGGCGACGGGTGAAAGCAACTGGTCATTGGCCAGGGTCATCGCGATCCGGCCGAGGTCGCCAGGAGAGCCTGCCCGGCGCGGATTGAGGCGCGGAGCAGGAAAGGAGGGATTGCGGCGCAGCGCCGCGCCCAGGTAGGAGAGAGACGCCGGGGGCCGCTGCCGCCGGAAGCCTTCTCCGTGGGGTAGAGACCCAGCGCTTCCGTCCGTCGGCTCGGACGCTGCCGCGCGGTCTCCGCTGCCGCGACAGCGTCTCCGCTCGCGCCAGGCACCCGGCCTCGAGGCGCCGCGAATGGGCGTGCCAGCGCCTCCGTCGCTGAGTCGCACCGAGCGCCATCTGCATGTCGCGCACGGCGAAGGAGAGGGAACGAACGACGAGGTTGGTGGTCAGCAGCACGGACCGACCATCAGGACGGGCCATGCTCCGCTAGTCGCAACCGGGTCCCAATCCTGAGCAACGCGGAATGCCGGCCGATAACCGCCTACTCGGCGGTAGAGCTCGGTTGGGAACATCGCCGAGCCATGGTGGCTAGGCCCGGCGACGATGCGGATGCCGCCATCGGCATCTTTCTCGAACAGGGCGACCCGGTCGATCCGCGACCGGGCTGCGACCGCGCTCGACTCGAAAGGCTCGCCCCGGGGAGCCAGTTGCTCGGTCCAGCAGGAGACAGCGCGAGCTGGGGGTGGTGGCGAAGGCATCGAGTTGCCGGTGCAGGCGGTCGGGATGGAGAACTCGTCGCGTCCTGGCGCGCGATGTACCGTCCCCGTGCTTCAGAGCAGCCCCGGGCGAGCGCGGCGGTGAGGCCGCGCGCCTCCTGGTGAAAGATCCGCACACGGGGGTCATGATCCGCGAGAGCGGCGACGATCTCCGCCGTCCGATCGCTGGAGCCGTCGTCGACGACCACCAGCTCGAACCGGGCGCCACGTCCACGAGGACGCTCCGGATCGCGGCCTCGACCCGCGCCTCCCCGTTGCGAACGCCGATGCCACGGAAACGTCGGGAACCTCCGCATGCGCGGGGTGGAGACGTCGGGCGCTCATGACACGCGCTTGGAGTTCGCGGCAGCTGCCAGAGCGCGCCGGGTGCGCCAGCCCAGCAGTCGAAGCTCCCCCTCGACCCGGACCGCCTGGGTGGCGGTGCGACCGCGAACAGCGGTGCCAGCCTGCGCCTGACTCGGGGGAAGGGCCGCGTCCCCCGTGGCGTCGGATCGGGAGCCTTGCGGCGCGCCAGAGTCGCGACCAGTTCTGCCTCGTCGCAGTCGAACATCGAGCCAGCGCTCCTGCCCGCCCTCGCGAGTCGTGCAGGGCGACCAGCACCGCCTCGGCCTGCTTCCAGCCCTCCGTGGCTGCGCGACCGCTGACCGACGCTGCCGGCGGCGATAGGAGATCCCGAACATCGCAGGTGGATCACCGGACGCCCGCGCTCGAGCAGACGGAGGATGAAGTCGGTATCGGGGCGCAGTTCCAGCGCTCGTCCCAGCCGCCGAGCGCGAGGGCTCGGTGCCGGCGCACGAGGAAGGCGTTCGAGTGCCAGGCTGGTGGTCGTCGAAGCTCATGGACAATCACTCGTCGCCGGGGCGCACGATGCGCGTGGCGGGATCGAGATGGTCGTAGCAAAGGCCTTCTCGCCGTCCCAGGGGTGGATCGGCCTCAGCGTCCTCGTCGCACTCGACCGTCTTGCAGAAACCGCGATGACCGCGGACCGTCCAGCTCCGCGACCATCGCGGCCAGGAAGTCTGGGGTCGCAGCGTCATCGGCGTCGAGCTTGGTGACGAGCTCGCCGCGGGCTGCGCGCAGCGCGAGGTCGAGTTCTCCGTCATGCGCGGTTCTCGGGGTCGCGCAAGACCCGGAAACGCTGGTCCCGCGCAGCCAAGCGGGCGCCAACGTTCGATGTGTCGTCGGCGCTGGCGTCGTCGGAGATCACCACCTCGAAGTCTGCCAGGTCTGCGCCGCCAGAGAGGCGAGTGCCTCTCCCAGGTACTTGCCGTCGTTGAACGCCGGCACGAGGATGCTGACGCGCGGAGGCGGGCTCGAGATCGGGTCGCTCACACGGTCACCCGCCGATGGCAGTCACCCAGCGCACGCTCGACCTGCGCTGCACACGGCCCGGCGGCACGCGGGGGGAGATTGGCGGGGACGATCCTGAACCGCGCTCGCGCCAAGCGGGTCAACCT